>CAXTXE010000015.1:0-9337 GCA_964248165.1 uncultured Terriglobus sp. | reverse complement strand
TCATGTACCGGGCACCCGTCGTACACCTCACTACTCTCCATCCCGCACATGACTTCGTCATGTACCGGGCACCCGTCGTACACCTCACTACTCTCCATCCCGCACATGACTTTTTCATGTACCGGGCACCCATGCTCAGGCACCCTTCTTATCATGCTGGGGGCTGGTGACCTGGTGTTTTGCGGCCAGTGCTGCACGCACCTTGCTGACGTGGTGGCCATGCACGCGGATGGTTTCGTGCAGCACCTCTCCGGTGACGCCGAACTCCTTGCTCCAGTAATGAATGTCTGACGCGACCTTTGGGTTGATCTCGTTCAGGTCGCTTGGTCCATGCTCTACATTCGCGCTCATATCTTCTCCTGACAGGTGGATGCAACGGAACTCCGCAAGGCTGTCCCTCTGAGACGCGCAACCCCGGCCCGTACACTTCTATGAGGAGAAAAGCGCAACCAGGCTGAGACCGGATATGCTGGATGTTCTCTAAAGAGGGGTTGCGGCATGCTTGTGCGTTCTCTGGTTCACCGGTTAGAGGTTTCCTGCCTCGGTCTGCTGCTGCTTCCGCTCTCCGGTGCGCCTTGCCGTGGGCAATCGCCGCCCGCGCAAGTGCCAGTTGCTTCGCCGGTCTCGCCGGACATGCAGCCCATTACGATCACCGCAGTCGGCGATGTCATGCTTGGCTCAACCTTCCCCGACAGCTCACGCATGCCGCCAGATGATGCAGCGGGTCTGTTATCTCCCTTTAGTTCCCAACTCCATGGCGCTGACATCGTCTTCGGCAATCTCGAAGGTCCCATGCTGGAGGGCGGCACTTCCGCCAAGTGCGCTGGGCCGCATGGCACCACCAGGTCCAACTGCTATGCCTTTCGCATGCCGGTGCGCTTTGGACAGGTGTTGAAGGACGCGGGCTTCACCGTGATGAGCGTGGCCAACAACCATGCCGGTGACTTTGGAGCGGAGGGCAGGCAGTCTACCCGCGAGACACTTGATTCGGCGGGCATTCGCCACGTGGGAAGCGATCGCGGCCGGTTCGCCTCCACCGTGCTGGAGGTGCGCGGACGCAAGATTGGTGTGATCGGATTTGCCTTCAACGAAATTTCGCCCAGCATCAACGAGATTCCCGCAGCGCGCAAGCTGGTCGAGCAGTTGAGGCGCTCCACGGACATCGTCATCGTCTCCTTCCATGGCGGTGGGGAAGGCACCGGTTTCCAGCACGTCAAGCCGGGCATGGAACTCTTCTTTGGTGAGCCGCGCGGCGACCTTCGTGAATTTACGCACGCCGTGATTGACGCGGGTGCCGCCCTGGTGCTGGGCCACGGGCCCCACGTGCTGCGCGGTATGGAGGTGTATAAGGATCGCTTGATCGTCTACTCGATGGGCAATTTCTGCACCTACGGCTGGTTCCACCTCCAGGCGGAGACAGCGCTTACGGCGGTGTTCAGCATTACGTTGCAACCGGATGGCCGCTTCCTTAATGGCGTGCTCACCGCCGGTACGCAGTCGCCTGTTGGAGGTCCTGTGGAGGACGAGAGCGGGCAGGCGGTACGCCTTCTTCGCACTCTCTCTGAAGCGGACTTTGGTCCACACGCGCCGCAGATCCAGGACGACGGCAGCTTCGCCCCGCGCGGCACATTGTCATCCACTGAGTAGGCAGAGGCACCACACCTCATCTCTGGGTGCGTTCTGTCACCATCGCTGCGTAATGGAGAAACTGGTGCCTATCCGCGCCGGATTTTGACGGAATACGCTGGAATGCTGCTCGTTGTTGCTCCGCGCAAGCAAACCGGTGCGTGCGGCGTGCTTCTTACGGTAAGCTCTTCGACTGAGGCTGGCCCACGAGTACCTATCGATCTCCGGCTCTTTCCGCAATCCGCGTAGGGCGCACGCTGCCTCAGGAGCTCGGATTCGTCGCACGCATCGGTGCGCCGCTTGCCCTGGGCGAACTGGGCTGGATGTCAACCTACATCGTGGACGCGCTCATGATCGGGCGCATTCCGCATTCTGCTCCAGCCATTGCGGCCTCGTCGCTGGGAAACACAATCTTCTACGCCGCAGCCTTCTGCGCCATCTACATGCTCAGCGGCATTGACACGCTGGTCGCGCAGCAATTTGGCCGCGGCGACAACGAAGAGTGCGGCAGCACCCTGCTGCAGGGTATGTGGTTTGTGCTGATTGGCGTGCCCGCTGTCATGCTGGTCACCCTGGGCGTGACCATGCTGCTGCCACACTTCGGCACCCCGCCTGATCTTGCCGCCGACACGCTGCGCTACCTTAAGGTGCTCGTCTGGTCGGCACCGCCGTTGCTTGTCTATATGGCGCTGCGCCGCTATCTCCAGGGTATTGAGCGGGTTGCCATGATCACCGTTTCATTGCTTACAGCGGGTCTGGTGAACTGGGGCACTGACTGGATTTTCATCTTCGGGCACCTCGGTGCCAGGCCCATGGGCATTACCGGCTCCGCGGTTGCAACATGCCTGGTGCGCTGGTGGATGCTGGCCCTGCTGTTGCCCGTAGTATGGCACGCCGTTCGCAAACAGCAACAGGGAGCGCTGTTGCGTGTTCTGCCAGACTTCCGCCGCCTGGGTTCGCTTTTCCGCATTGGTTGGCCCGCCTCGCTGTACGAGCTGTCTGACCTGGGAACCTCGACGTGCCTCTCCATCTTGTGCGCGCGCCTTGGCACCATGGCTCTTGCTGCTCACCAGGTCGTGCTTGACCTTGACGCCGTCATCTTCATGATTCCTGTCGGCCTAAGCTATGCAACGGTTGTGCGCGTCGGCCAGGGGAGAGGCCGCAATAACCTCAGTGAAGTTGGGCGGTCGGCCAACGCCGCGATCCTGCTTACGGGTGGCGCGGTCAGCTCGCTAGTGCTGCTGTACACCACGTTTCGCTACACCTGGGCCGGTCTCTATACGAACGATCCCAACGTCGTAGCCATCGCCGCTCCCATTGTGCTGCTGGGCGGTGCCAGCCTGCTGTTTGACGGCTTCAACGCAATCCTTTCCGGCGCGTTCACCGGCATCAGCGACACACGCACACCGCTGTTCGTCAATGTCTTCTTTAACTGGATCATCGGTATGCCGCTGGCGTACTGGACCGCGTTCGGCACAGGCATGGGTCTGCGTGGCCTCTGGATTGGGCGCTTCGTTGCTGCCACTGGGTCGTCAGTCACGCTGTATCTGGCATGGCGGCTGCGCCTTCGCCGCATGCGGCAGCCCCATGGAGCACATACGCTGGCACTGGCTGCGGACTAGCCCCGCAGCGATTCTCCGGCATGAACCTTTCCCCGGCGTGCCTCATCCAACGGCCATGAAGGTTGGGATCGACAGCTTTGCCTCGCTGGTAGCACATCCTGAAACGGGGCAAATGCGCACGCCCGCCAAACGGATGCGCGATCTGTTGGAAGAGATCGAATGCGCCGACCAGGCAGGGCTTGACGTGTACGGCCTGGGTGAGCATCATCGCGAGGAGTTCCTGGACTCGGCGCCTGCGGTTATCCTGGCGGCGGCAGCTTCCCGCACCAAGCAGATTCGCCTGTCCAGCGCCGTCACCGTCCTCAGCGCGGCGGACCCGGTGCGCGTCTTTCAGGAGTTCAGCACGCTGGACCTGATCAGCGGTGGGCGCGCCGAAATGATCGTCGGGCGCGGATCATTTATCGAATCGTTCCCGCTGTTCGGCCTGGCGCTGGAAGATTATGATTCGCTTTTCGCGGAGAAGCTGGACCTGCTGCTGACATTGCGCGAGAGCACGCATGTGAACTGGAGCGGCAAGCACCGCGCCCCACTTACAGGCCAGGGCGTTTACCCCCGCCCGCTGCAAGAAAAGATTCCCATCTGGCTAGGCGTCGGCGGGACACCTGCGTCGTTCGCCCGCGCGGGTGCGCTCGGACTGCCGTTGATGGTCGCCATCATCGGCGGGGAGCCGCATCGCTTCCGTCCGCTGGTCGACCTCTATCGCGAGGCAGGCCGCCGCGCCGGCCACAAACCAGAAGACCTGAAGGTGGGCGTTCACGCGCTGGGCTATGTCGCGGAGACGGACAAGCAAGCAGCGGACGACTTCTTTCCCGGATATGCGCAGGAGTTCACAAAGATTGGCCGCGAGCGTGGCTGGCCGCCCGTGCGCCGCGCCCACTTCGAAGCGCTGCGCGGACCCAAGGGCGCGCTGATGGTCGGCACCCCCGAAGTCGTCGCGGAGAAGGTGCTGGAGATGAGCCGTGACCTCGGCGGCATCGACCAGATCGGCTTCCAGATGTCCGTCGCCGCGTTGCCTCACGCGGCCATCCTCCGCGCCACGCAACTCATCGGCGAAGAAGTCGCACCGCTCTTGCGGCGCTAGCGACATGGTGCTTAGCTAGTCCAGAAGCGAAGGGGAAGCTGACGCTTCTACTCTGTGACGTCTCTTTGGCCAACTTCCTACAACGGCGTTTATCGTTACCTATTTTGTTGTCTTAAGCCGAATGTAGTGGTCTATCTCGGCTTTTGCCCGTAATCCCTCAAATACGGTGCAACCATCGGATTGTCCTTCACTGTCGGCCATGGGTCGGCATGACCTCCAAACAGGGCGGCTCTTCGGTCATTCTCCTTGCGGAACACGGGATCGACATACAGATCCGGCGAAAGTGGAGATTTCGTCAGAGTTCCAGCAGGAGCAAGGTACAGCAGAGCGTTCCCGACAAGCACGGAAGATTGGCTCTCCATATCTGAACGAATCTTTGCTCGCTGCGCCTCTGTCATTTCAGCAAAGCCTGAGGCGTCTATGACGCTGCAGTTAGGCGCTCGCTGATTCACAGGTAGGTTTCCCGCATCCACTAGCGCTGGGCTCGGCCAGCTAGCCGTTTCCGATTCGAAGTGCTCAGAGCATGATCGATCCGCGAAACCGGTATACGGTGTGATTACAAACAGCGACCCGGGATGTTGCTGGCGAACGAGCTCCGCTAGGGTGCCTTTATCGTAGAAGTGAAACGTTCCATAGATGAGAAGCGCCCTCTTCTTCTTGTTAAGGATTTGCTGGTCAATCAGATCGGTGGTGAAGCGATCCGCCTGCCCGCCTACGATCTTCGATAGATCTTCTCTGGTCTTGATCTTCGACCAATCGACTGGTTTGCCACCAAGCCACACGTGAATGCGCTCTTCGACCGGCAGCTTTGCGTTCACCGCTCGGACTGCTGCGTAGAAATTGACGTAGCCCAAAGCAGTGACCGTCGGAAACCAGCCAACATAGGACGTGTCGCCCCAGACTTTGCGCAGTTCGGCATAGGGCATGTCCTCTCCATTGACGTAGCGATCAATCGTCTGTTGCTGGGAAGCGTTCCCAAACTCAACTACTACGTTCCCCACCTCTTTCGCGAACCTTGGGTCGCTGATCAAGGAGACGTAGTAGTCCTCTTCTTGAGCCAGGGCATGATCATCACTCAGGCCCACCAAAGGATTGCGTTCGAAGGCAGCAAAAATGCCGTCGTTAGCTGAAGCTGTTTGCCTTATAGAAGCAGCAGAAGGCGCGGGCTGTTGAGCGACGCAGAGACCGGCCAGATAGGCGAGCGTGGAGACCAGGGCGTTATATCGCACACCGGAAGTCTAAATGTGTATTTCGAATCCGGGTTGCATGATCTCGCGAAGTCGCATTATAGAAAGTAAGCGGGTTGAGGCGCACGGAGCCCTGCTTGGCACCCATCCATAGAAGCACGTATTAGCGACTACCTACGCTTTGGACGATGCCCTTGGCACGGAGGCCGGCTTCGGCTTTGGCGAAGTAGTCTTCGACCGCACCGCCCTGCGTTTTGATCCATGCGATGTAGCGGCCGATGCCCTCTTCCAGCGTGACCTGCGGCTGGTAGCCGATAGTCTGGATACGAGATGTGTCGGAGATGAGCGAGCGGATTTCGCCGGGGCGGAACTCGCCACGTGCCAGCGGAGCGATGTCGATGCCAAGTTGCCCGGCGATGACACCCGCAAGATCCCGAACGCTGGTGGCGCGTCCGCTGCCAACGTTCACCGGCAGGCCGTCGAGCTTGTCTGTCGTAGCCACAAGGAGATTCGCGCGCGCAATGTCTTCCACAAAGCAGAGATCGCGCGTCTGCCCGCCATCCTCATACAGCACCGGAGGCTGACCGTTCAGCAGCCGCGTGCAGAAGATGGCAATCACCCCGGTATATGGATTGAAGAGCGACTGCCGCGGCCCATACGTGCACGAGTAACGCAGCGCCACCGTAGGGATGCCGGTCTGCTTGCCCCACAGCAGAACCAGCTTCTCCTGATCGACCTTGGTCAGCGCGTAAACCGTCTCACCGCCGCCGGGCGTGTTCTCCGGCGTCGGAATCGATTTCGTCTCCGCTCCGCAGATGGGACAATGCACGGCAAAGTCGCCCGCGCGCAGCTGCTCCGCCGGGCGCAGCAGCGGGACGACGTGGCCGTGCTCCGGGCACTCCGCCGCGCCCTCGCTGTACACCGCCTGCGAACTGGCGACCACAACCTTCTTCACGGGCAGTTTGTGGTCGCGGATGATCTCCAGCATCTGCGCCGTGCCAAAGCTATTGACCAGCACATACTTTGCCATCTCCGGCATGTAGCCGCCGTACGCGGCCTCGTGGAAGACAACATCGATGTCCTCCAGCGCCGCGCGCATCGTCCCGTAATCCTGCACTTCGCCCTGCCGGAACTCCGCCTGCGGGTTCACCCATTCCGGCTTGCCCTGCTTGTGTGTTTGCGGTTCCAGGTTGTCGAGGATGCGCACCGTCCAGCCCTCCCGAAGGAGCAGATCGACGATGTGGGAGCCGATGAGGCCAGCACCTCCTGTAACAAGGGCGCGCTTCTGATGGTCAGGCATACCCTCCATGCTACCTAAGATGAAGCGATGGGATTGCCATGCGCATCCGTGTTCCAGCTCTCATTCTGAAAGGCAAGGAAGACCGCAGTGTACGCCTTCTGCTGCGGAAGGTAGACAAACAGCGCTCCATCCTGCCAGATGCCGTTGTCCGCGCCGTGATCGTTCAAGGCATTGCCTTGATTCAAGTGGATGTCGTGTATGCCGTCGGTCACACCGTTGTCGGCAAACGAGCTGCCGAAGGCGTAGACCAGCGAACCATGCTGCTTCACCGCCTGATCGAGCAGTGTGACGACGGCGTTGCTCAACGTGTGCTGCTTGCGTTGATGCAGGCGGTCCTTATGTTCCACTTCCGCGACGAACTGCGCGGTGTTGCTGGCAATGGGCAGCAGCGCCATCTCGGAACGCTGAATCATCGGCTTGCCCGCGATCGTTTCGCGTACGAAATCCAGCGAGAGGCCGCCCGGCTTGCTGGGCAGCTTGGTCATGCCGCTTGCAACATTCGTCAGCGGCACAGGTGGCGTGAAGTTCTGCTTGATGGCGTACAGCACCTCACTTCCGTCCACGCTCTGGATGTTGACTGCCGCGGTGAACGGGCCGCCGGTGGCCTGCATCGTGATCTGGTAATGCGCGCTGGATCCGCTGACGACCTTCCCTGCCATGGGAGTGCCTTTCAGCAGGCTGTAGTTGGTGATTGGCATACGTGCTCCTTCAAACGCACACGCAAGCCTACCCGTTGCAGGCAAAAACGCAAGTCAAATTTTCGATCCACTGCCAAACTTCGGGTGCTCCCACCTTCGCGAAGCCAAGGTCGTGCGGGTGCCCACCGTTGCGAAGCGAAGGTCGTGCGGGTGCCTACCGTTGCGAAGCGAAGGTCGTGCGGGTGCCCCACCTTCGCGAAGCTAAGGTGGGATTTCTATTGTCTCCGCCAAAGCACCCTTAACCGAACAATTGTCCTTGCGCAGGGATGCGCATGGTCACTCCAGGTCCCTTCCTTTCCTCACCTGCATCACGCGTCAGCAGATTGTCTCCAATCCGCTCCCGCAGGCCATGCCGCTGGCAACTTGCACGGACCAGCGCCGACAGGCGTTCGCGGTATGGCCGCGCGGCAAAGTCCATGTCGCGAAACTTCTCAGCGTAGAGCACTTGCAGATGGGGAAAGTGTTCGCGCACGAACTCGAAGTAAGTCGGCCTCGAGCATGGCTTCAGAAACAGCGGCATGGCCGCGAAGAAGCTGGCATCTGCCTGCCTTGCGAGCAGCGCCATGTTGTCGATGGCCTCCGCTGAATCGGTAATGCCGGGCAGCAGCGGCGAGTTCAGAATGCCAACCTGCAACCCCGCCGCACGCAACCTTCGCACAGTTTCAAAGCGGAGATCAGGCCGTGGTGCACGCGGCTCCAGCTTGCGCGTCAGGTCCGCATCCGGCGTGGTGATGGTGATGTGCACCACCAGCGTTGACCGGCGATGTATCTCCTGCAAGAGGTCAATGTCGCGCGCGATCAACGTGGACTTCGTGACCATACCGATACGCAACCCATCATGGCGAGCCATTACTTCCAACAGAGTGCGCGTGAGCCGTGTCCGCCGCTCGATGGGTTGCCACGGATCCGTTGCTGTTCCCAGCGCCATCTCCTCATGCAGACGGCCCTGCTTGGCCAACCGCCGGATATCCTGCTCCAGCAGCCACGCTGCGTTTTCCTTGACAAAGATGCGCCGCTCAAACGCATCCGGGTCACGCAGGTTGAGAGCTGAACCCCTTTTCTCGTTATCCTGAACCGAGCGGAGCCCTCTACCTTCGTCATCCTGAGCGGAGCGCAGCGGAGTCGAAGGACCTGCTTCTCTTCTCGCCTCCGCCGCAGGTGCCAGGAACTCATGCGTATACCGGGCATAGCAATACCGGCAGCCAAACTCGCATCCGCGGTACGGATTGATGGACCACGCCATCCAGTGCAGCCGCTTTGACACGGACTTGTTCAGGATTGACCGGCTCTTCAGCGAATGAAACTCCACGTCGTGCCCGGCGTCCGCCTGCTGGCTCTCCTCGGCAGCGCGTGCCAATGCGGTATACCGCCTCTGCGGGAGGATCGTGAACAGAGTGTCTCCGCAGGAATTCGCCTTATCTTCGCCCATGGACAGAACATACGCCTGTCATCAGCACACGGTGTGACCTTCAGCGTTCAGTGGCGGGTTTTCTTCAGCACTATTTGGCGGCCAAGAGGCGTCTTGTAAATCGGCTAAGTGCCGCACGACTCGCCACAACGATCGACTGGGCCTGTTCTCGCCAAGTGAGCTTTGCTAGGCTTCGGCAGTCAAAGTCCATCGATCAGCATCGACTTGCATGTTTGATTGCGACATGGGCGGATCTGAACCAGATTCACTCCGTGGTGTCTGTACTTCAGGCTGATTATGATCAGGCTATGAGCAAAACGCTGCGCATCGGGGAGCTGGCCAAGCTTGGAACGGTCACTCCGCGTACTGTCCGCTATTACGAGAGCCTCGGCCTTATCCCTCCGGGTGAGCGCGA
>CAXTXE010000014.1:0-92812 GCA_964248165.1 uncultured Terriglobus sp. | reverse complement strand
CCGCCTTCGCCAGGTGGCGTTCGGCATGTACATGCCGCGTTTCAACGCGGAAGTGCAGCAGCCAAACCCAAGGAGGAAGCACCCATGAACACCACCAGCACCGTTACCCCCATCAGCGAAAACCCCAAACAGCCGCAGCAACGGCAGACCGCCAAAGACATCATCGCCGCCAACGTCAAGAGCCTCATTGAGCAGCTAGAGGCCGGACACTCCGACGCGCTCACCGCCTACCTCGACGCAATGAGCCGTTTCCACAATTACAGCTTCGGAAACATTCTGGAGATCGCACGACAGCGACCGACCGCAACCCGCGTTGCTGGACTGTACGCATGGAACCAGCTTGGCCGGAAGGTGATGAAAGGGCAGAAAGGCATTCGGATACTTGCCCCCATCGTCGGCATCAAGCGCAAGAAGGACGAGGAAGCCAACAAGGACGTTACCAAGCAGAACACCCGCGTTCTAGTCGGATTCCGCAATGCCTACGTCTTCGACGTGGAGCAGACCGAAGGCGCAGAGCTTCCAACCTTGCGGGAGATGACCGGAACGGTAGGCGAGAACCGCGCACGGCTTGTTTCCTTCATTGAGGCCCAGGGCATCGAGCTTGCCTTTACCGAGAAGATCGCCCCCGCGTTGGGCATGAGCTACGGTGGCAAGATTGCGATTCTTCCCGGACAGTCCGAAGCCGAGGAGTTCAGCACCCTTGTCCATGAACTCGCGCACGAGATGTTGCACAAGGCCGAGCGCCGGACGACGACCACAAAGGTAGTACGCGAGACAGAGGCTGAAGCAATCGCCTTTGTGATCGGCAAAGCCGTAGGACTGGAGACGGGTTCGGCATCCGCCGACTATATCCAGCTTTACCACGGCAACGCTTCACTGTTGGCGGAGAGCTTGGAGGTCATCCAGCAGACCTCCGGTGTCATTCTTGCCGCTTTGCAGCCGCCCACCGCAGCACAGGCAGAGATGCCGGATGCAGAACTGGCAAAGGTGGCCTGATGCAGACCATTCTTCGCATCCTCAAACAGGCCGGAGGTTGGCACCACGGCCTGTACCTCAAGATCGAAAACCCACCTCATATGGCGTTGTCATTGAGGCGACCGACGAGTCAGGCCCATGCGGTCTTCCCGCAATTTCTGTCGCGCACTACGGCGAACAGAATGGCGACCTCATGCGCGACCCGGAGATGTGTTTCGAGCTTGGATTCGCGGACGGGCCACACCTGAACGCCTTCTATTACCGCAACGACTACGTAGGCGTCGAGCAGTGGAGCCGCACCATCGTCCGCGACAACTACGTTTACCTCGTCAGCTTGCACAAGCAGCATGAGCGATTCGCCAAGGTGTGGGACAACAACCTGCGTTTGCAGGGCTTCGCCGAAGCCTTCGAGCAACAGCAAACCCCACGCGCCTAAACCCCTTTCCCGCCCCGGAACGGATGGGAACGTGCGTCCGCTCCACAACCTTAATTGCAGTGCAACCGCTCAAGGAGAGCAGCCATGCAGGATTCTTCGGCCTTCCAGTTTTTAGCAATCGATACCATTCACGAGTCCACCACCAACCCCCGCCGCACCTTCGATGAGGCCAAGCTGTACGAGCTTTCCGAGTCCATCAAGCACAACGGCTTGATTCAGCCCATTACAGTGCGACCCAACAATCAAGGCTTTGAAATTGTCGCGGGAGCCAGACGCTACCGCGCCGCCCAGCTTGCCGAGTTGTTTTCCGTTCCCGCCCGTATCGTCGAAATCGACGACGCCAAGGCGCTCGAATGGCAGCTGGTGGAGAACAGCCAGCGAGTGGACGTTCACCCTTATGAGGAGGCGCAAGGCTTCCAACGGTTGCTCGACATCCCGGGCTACGACGTTGCCGCCTTGGTCGAGAAGTCAGGCAAGAGCGCAAGCCACGTCTACGCCCGTCTGTCTCTTCTCCAACTCATCCCCACTGTGGCCGACGCATTCACGCAGGAGCGCATCACCGCCAGCCATGCCAACCTCATCGCACGTCTTCCGCAGGAGAGCCAGGCCGAAGCCTTCGAGCAGTGCTGGCGCAAGGACTGGCAGGACAAAGAACCGCATCTGTTACCCGCCAAGCACGTTGCAGCGTGGATTCAGGCCAACCTCTATTTGTCTCTCGCGGATGCGCCGTTCGACCGCGAAGACCCCACCCTAAACCCCACTGCCGGAGCTTGCGTCACCTGCCCCCGTCGCAGCGGACATAATACGTCCTTATTCTGCGACGTGCAGGGCGACCAGTGCCTCGACTCCGCTTGCTACCACGGCAAGGTTGAGGCATTCCTTGACCGGGAGATTGCAGCCCGTCCCGGCCTCGTTCAAATCGAGAACGGCTGGCGCAATCCCAAGGAGCAACGACCGGGAGCCGTCCAGCGCGGTCACGTTCGGGAGCTTGAAACCGTGATCGACAACCCGGACGCGGAGCCAGTCATGCCATGCGAAGCCGCCAAACCTGCCATCATCGTCTACGGCAAGCAGCTTGGCCGCAAATTGACCGTTTGCACGGACAAGCATTGCCCGGTGCATAACCCGCAAGCTGCAGCCGAAGCAGCAGCCAACCCGGCCCCGATCATGGCGCCCGCGCCAGCGATCGAGACGCAGGAGGAGGCCGCCGAACGTCAGGCCGCGTTCAAGCAGCGTCGAGCGGAGCATGAGGAAGAACGGCGACGCCGGGAGGAGGATCGCAAGCGGCAGTTCGAGCGGGAACAACAAGAGTACGAGGCCGAGCAGTCACGCCGCGAAGAACTACGGAAGAGCCGTGAGACCGCCTTCGAGCGCATCGTCGCAAACGCCCCCGCAGCATTCAGCCCAGCACAGTTGCGCGTCTTGCTTCGAGCCATCATCAACCTAGACCCCTACACTTTCGCCGACGACCTTGCTGACGATCTCGCTGGGGAAAACGAGAATAAACAGCGCAGCGCCGAGGAGGTTTTGCTTTCAACCATCGACAGCCTCAAGGACGAGAAACTGACGCAATTTGCCATCCGGCTTGCGCTTGCTGGACATCGAGGCATACCCCGCGAAGGCGAATTCGACTTCCTTGCAGAAGCGGAAATGCTGTTTACACCATCGCCGCCAGCCGAGGAGCAAAGGCCAAAGAAGGCGAAGAAGCCGACCAGAATCAAGCCTGCTCCCAAGCCCATTCCGAAGACTTCAGAAAAGAAACCGAAACCGTCAAAAGAGAAGATTGCTGCATGACGCGAGAGCGGGAGCCTCCACCGGAGGCTCCCGTTTTGTTTTACGGCGAGCGGGGCCGTTCCTTCCCCTGCACCCCTCCCCGCCAAATTCGCAGGAGACGTTCCCCCTCCTGCACCTTCCCCTTGACTGCCTCCGGCCTTAGCTGACGAAAGCGCGCCTATCAGGGCTCTTCTTATTGAAATCGGCATAGTCAAGCCAAGTCCCGCTAAGCATGACTTTCGAAAGGTTTTCGGAGCAACACGGCTAGTTTAGCCATTCGGCAGGAATCAACGCCCGTCCATTGCGCCACTCATCAACTTCGTGCACACGAGCGATACCACCCCAGACGGTTTTGGGTGCATGGTCCAGCACGATAACCTGGAACTTTCCCGACGCGGCTTTGACTGCTTCAGACATGGCGGTGAACACCTTACGAACGGCTTCTTCGTCTTCATCGTGCCACTCAGGCTCTGAAGTGGCCTCATCATTTTTTCTGTCAACGAGGCGTTGCGGAAAGTAAACCTGGCTGGGTTGGTCGTACACGATGAAGTTGGGCACGGGGCACGAAGCCAGGTTGAGAAAGAATTGGTGAAGGCCGAGGGTGAGTGCAACGTGGTACGACAGCCAATTCGATCCGCTGCCAATTTCCCAGAGGAAGTCTTCGCGGCCAATGCGCTTTACTTTGAGCGTCAACTCCGTCTCGGAGAGGCTGACGGGATCGTTAGGAGTTTCCGCATCCAGAAGGGGCATGAGACGACCGGTGAACAGGTTCACTGAGTCAAGAGCACGCCGCATTCTCTTACCGATTTCCGCTTCGGAAATTACACGCTCGATTTCCCGGACCCGCTCGCGCAGAGAGGCGACCTCGGCAGAAAGTTCGCCGTCCTGACCGATACTATCGAAGACGTTCAAATCTGCTTCTAAGTGCCCGAGAAAGCGCGATGCTCGCATCTGTGCATACTGGCGGTCTCGCGCCGCCTGAGATTGTTTGGTGAGTGCCGATTGACGTATACGGATGCCTTTCAGCCGCTCGACTTGTTCTGAAATGGCGGTACTCACTCTCTCGATTTCGCGGTCAAAGCTGGGAGGCAGAGCGCTAGCCGACGCGGCTTCCTCCAACGTCGAGAGGCTGGTAAGCAGTTCTCCGAGCTTCGCGGGAGGAGCGACGAGATGGGCGTTGCACAACGGGCAATCCTGGTCGCTAAGCCAACGACTGAGCTGAAGACGATCTCGTTGGAGCACGATTGATCCCTGATAGGAAGTTGAGCTCTGGCGCAGTTGTTCCATCTCCGCGCTGCGTCGCCGGAGCCGAGAAAGCTCCTGGGCAACTATTTGTTCTTCGGAACTCAATCTGTTCAATTCGGTGACGCCCTCGTTCACCGCAGCCGCAGTGACCAGCGGATCGGTCGTGGTGGAGGAGGCGAGAGCACGCAATTGGTCCATGGCAAATGCCTGACTTGAGGGTGCGGGCGTTTCAGTGGCGATGAGTCCCAGATCCTTTGCCTCGGAGATGCGAGCGTCGATCGTGGCGCGCCAACGTTCCGAAAGGTTCTGGATGTTGCGTAGATCGGCCTCCTTCTTCCGCAACTCACGTTGCAGCCGTTGCAACTCATGCCGCTGCGCTAACGTTTCACCGCTGACGGCTCCAAGAACGTAGGGAAAAATGCTTTGCAGTTTAGCGCGATTCTTCACGCTGTCAGCCTTGTAGAACAGCACATTGCAATTAGCAACAATGTTCTGAGGCTGGAAATTGAAGGCGGCTAAGTCCCGAAAACTGGGCCGGCCGAGTCCGTCACTGCCGGCGTCATTCGCTGTGAAACTCAGGGTCGTTAGCATCGACATGTTGTCGAGTCGCTGCTTCACGGAGTCGCGCGTGGCGTTCTTGGTGATTACATTCGGAATGTCGACCTGGGCGGACTCCTGCACATACATGTCATCGTTGCTTGCTGCTGCTCGGGCTCCCGGCGGGCAAAGAGTTTTTCTCCCTCGGCGGTACTGATGACTACACCGAACCAGCTCGTCTTCTCACGGATGACACCCGTAGGGATCGTGCATCGGCCTGACCCGAGGCAGTAGTCGATGATTGGAATGATGGCCGACTTGCCCGTCCGCGAGAGGCCCGATATCACATTAATTTGACCGTGCTCGAAGACCACTGTGCGAATGGAATGCTTCGGGTTCTTGGGCCACAGGATGATTTTGCTGATCTGGAAGTCCACTAGAAGGTCACCTGCATCTGTAAGCCGATCTCATACATCGTTAGACTGGAAAACCAAACGCCTAGCTTTTCCGCGTTGCCGAGCATAGGTCGAATTTGGAGAGGCACCCCGCTTACGAGCGGCGTCTCGGATAACGACAGAAGCGCCCCCTTGGTCGTGTCGAGGGCGAGGATGCTGGAAGTAAAGGCGAGGCGCAGCGACTCCCAAGAAAGCTCCCTCATGGCAGTGGCGCGGCCGCCCACGGCGAGCAGCAGATCAGTTTTTGACTCCTCCGCGCTGCGGAACTTTTCAGTCAGTTTGCGCAGCCCGGAAGCGGCTCGCGTCGTAGTGACTAACGACGCGGTTTCCTCGTGATAGAGGATCGGTAGAACCAAAAACGCAAGTGGAAGAGGCATGAAGTCGCTTGTGGAATGGCTCTTCTGGTAGCTGGACGCGGCGCGCCAAATCAATACTGAACCCAGGGCTGAGTTCTGGATGGCACGAACCTCTCTATTTAGAATCGCCATTGTCCGCTCCGGGGCTGAGAAGTTTCTTGTATTCGGGGTGCCAGCCGACGGTCTGGTCCTCAGCCAGCGCGTGGAAGCTGCCCGGCGTGAAGAAGGGCGGAGGTTCTAGCCCCTGAAGCCTCTGCTGGTGAAGACCACAGTCGGCGAGAAGAAGCTTGCCACGGTCTACAGCCGAATGGTCTTTGTGCGTAATGTTGTGAAGCGACCGCTTGTTCTTCCACGCGGAGATAAGTGCTTCCTCGTACTCGTCGAAACTCTTTTCGTGAACGAGTCCTTGTTTGCTCCATGCGGAACGCTCGGCCGCAGCACGTAAAAAGTGATTGATGGCCTCGAATACGTCTTCGTCAGAGCCGTCGATGAGTTGCAGTTGTTGGACGTAGGTGCGCAGTTGTTCAGCGGCCAGGGTGTCCTCGGTGAGTTCAAGTCTTCCAGCGATGGCGGCCAAAATGTGCTGGAAGTCGATCCTCGGCAAGAACGAGCGCATTTCATCGTTAAACTCGTCCACGTTTAGAGCAGCGGGCTTTCCCGCGAGAATAAGCCCGTCCATCTTCTCCTTGATCCATCCGTGCGCGTGCTGAATAACAGCATCGACGCTTTCCGGTCGCACCCACTTGTTGTCGACTTTCGGCCGGAGGTCGCGCAGTGGGTCTGTGGCCGCTACCGAAAGAGAGAACCGCTCGATGATCCCCACAGCAATGTCGGTCGGAGCTTCGAGGATATGGTTCACGTACGGTGCTAGTCCCTCAGCAAGTTTTTTCTTTTTTTCAAACTCCGGGGCAGCGCCCCATAATAGGTCACGGGCTTGACCGAAAGCGGATTTGGCGGCATCCGCGGTCTGCGCGTCATGGAAAAGCTGCACCAATTTTCCCGTGCGGCGCTTGGCAAGGTAGATCTCAAACTTCGTGGACGCGAGGCTGATCTGACCGGAAGTGATTGCTGTTTTCCAGTTGCTGAAGGTCTTCCAGAGGTCGATCGCCTTGTCGCTAACGGGATTAGTCTCCAACGCGGATTTCGTTTGCGAGGCGAGCGCATCCCCGGCTTTGGCAACGGTGCCCACGTCTTCAAAAACCTCTAAGCTCAGCGTAGTTCCTTCGGCTGCGTCCAGCGCGAGACTCAGGAGCCGGATAGGTTGCAGAGAGTAGCCGAAAAGCTGCCCGGGAACTTGGGCACTCTTGCGAGCGAGTACATCCTTCGGCTTTCTACGTCTGGTAGGCATAAAGCGAACAGATGACCGTAAAAGTTGAATTGCTTTCGCATAACAGTTTTTCACAGGACTTCAACAGTTATCCCATGTATCGCCTGTTTCTTTCCCAGATTGTGTTGATTACGGAGGCTTATTTGCCTCCTGTAATGTCGAAGCTTGGTAAGACCGGCCAGCCAATGCACCGTAATGCGCAGCAAGAACAGGAACAACTCGCGTTGACGAATTACGGTCGGTGAAGCAGAAATCTCCACGAGTTCGGGCGATCTAAGAAAACTGTTCGGTCCGAGTCATGCATGAACTTCTCCGGCGACACGCGAGCATGTTTCCACAGAGAGTAGAGCCCATCTGCGAGGCGGGGTCTGACGAAGACAGTCCGAAGTGAAAACCTGATGACTCAAATATTCGGGCGGTATCGCTCTTTTCTCGCTGCACCTCACTTCATTGTTCCTTCAGCGGTACAGAACACCGGACCTTAGGCTTCTTGGCGGGTGAAAATTGGTAGATCCGGAGTGTCGTCTTTGCTGTAACGCGCATCGACGGTTTGCCTCACACCGATGCAGATGGACAGTTGGGTGCCATCGTCAAACTGTACCAAGCCCTCGCGACCGTAGGCTGGATCGTCGTACACAGACAAATCCCTGATGGATTTGCCGACAACCTCAGGGAACGCGATTGTTGTAGATTCCATTGCCCCTCCATCCTTCTTTCGGACGCCCAGCGAGCCCGTCCCTTATTAGGGGATTCCTCAAATTGTACTCAAACTTCAGGATGTGCCCTCAAGAGCAAAATCTGACGTGCGCCGCTCCCGTAAAGGACGGAGTGCCGATATGCAGGCTTATTATGACGGCTTGCTCGAAAGGCTCAGAGAAGCAAGAACTCAGAACGGGATGACTCAACGCGAGGCCTCGGTTGCGCTTGGTATGGCGCACTCCTACATGAACAAGTGCGAATCAGGCGAGCGTGCCATTGACATTGCAGAACTCTGGGCTCTCTCGAGACTCTACGGCAAGCCCATGAGCTTTTTCGCTCCCGACACACTATAAAACAGGCGAGGCGAAACGCGGTTGAAATTCCGCGCTATGTCGGTCATGCGCGACGTTGTGTTCCTAGCTCAATCGGCAAGGACATCTGCGGAGGTTTAAGAACGGGCTTGAGCAGCTTCACGTAGGCCCGAAAGAACTCGCTCACTAACTTCGAGCCGTCGTCCGCCCGTGCTGCCAGATGAACGTCAAGGCACAGATCTTCTTCGTCAAGTTCTCGTGCTACGAGGCCACTAGGCGCGACGCGAAGCGCCCCTGTTCTCGTCAAAAAGGCGACCCCACCGCCCCGTGTAATAAGTTGGCCTGCCTCATCCGCACTCATCACGTGGTGCAAACCACGCGGCTCAGCGTTGCATGCGTGGGCATGCTCGAACAGAGTTTCGTAAAGTGACGGGTGTGCCCGTCGATCGAACATGATCCAGCGTTTGCCAGAAAGGTCTCGGAGGCGCAAACGTCTTTGAGTTGCCAGAGGATCGTCCTCCGCTAGGAGGACATGGAGTGGCGCTTCCGTGATTTTGGTGGTCGACAAGCGCGGACTGAGATCGGGATGGACGATCAAGGCCAGATCAAGTCGGCCCACCAGGACATCGTGGACAAGTTCTGGGGCGAAGGCGCTATGCAACTGAATGTCGAGTTGAGGGTACAGTGGCAAATGAACCGCAAGAAGCGCGTCAGTCAAGAGGGGATCAGTGTATTGCGAACGGCCAATATTCAGGCTCGCTTCGACGTTTTGGGCCACTGCTTTTGCGGAGTACATAGCCCGCTCTTCATGTTCGAGCGCAAGCCTTGCCTCTGCGACATAGGTGCGTCCCGCATCGGTCAAACGGACCTTAGTTTTGTTGCGTTCAAAGAGTTGGCGACCAAGTTTTCGCTCGGCATCTTGGATCGTCCGCGTTACAGCAGGTTGGCGGATACCTAACCTGAAAGCAGCCTTCGTGTAGCTCAACTCCTCAGCCAGCATGACGATTGCTTTTAGGTGGCGTAGTTCTAATGAGTGCTTGCGCATGGCCCGGCTCCCCTCGTTCTCTTCGATAGTGGGTAAGCGATAGCAGCCTGGACGCGCGAATGGCTGCCAAGTGTACGGATTATCCACAGGCCATGAACCTGTTGTCAATCTTGATTCTCTGGTTCGTTCACAAAGGAGAGAAGAACAGGCGCGCGCTGTCCTTCCTCTTATGACTAGCGGACATAAGGCATGACGCGCCGGTTATTGGACATCCGCCAGCTCTTCGCGTGACCTTCGAATAGCGCAGGAGGTCATCGATGTACGACCAGAAAAAGCCACCAGCATCTGAACGAAACTTGCCAATCTTGGGTCGCCCTGGAGTCGAGCCTTTACTCGACAGCCACAAGGCAGCTGCTTTGCTTGACGTGCATCCCCGAACCCTCCAGCGCATGGTGCTTCGCGGTGAGATTTCGGGAGTTCAAGTTGGGAAGTTGTGGCGCTTTCGCGCCTCCACAATCAACGATTGGATCGACCGGAAACAAGCCCTTCAAGTCGGGTAAGAAACCATCGAAAAGCCGCGCATTCTGGGGTTTTCCGGCACTTTATCGGCTATTCTTTGAGTAGCCATTCGTGCCGTGAGTCGAGGGAGGCTCTCGCACAAAGGGCGGTCGAAGCTCTTCTCCTAAAACTCAACTCTGAAACTCCACAGCAGTCCATGGCCGTGGTGACATTCGGCGCGATATGCGACCGCTACCTTGAGGAAGAACTGCCAGAACGGTATTCGACGGCGAAGTCTTACCGCTCGAATATTAAGAACTACCTCAGGCCTAGATGGGGCGACTATTTGCTCGAAAAGATCCGGCCAATGGCGGTCGAGGATTGGTTGAAGAACCTTTCTATGGCTCCGAAGTCGAAGGCCCACATCCGTAGCGTGATGCACCTGATGTTCGAGTGCGCCACGCGGTGGGAACTCTTCAACGAGCGCCGAAACCCGATTGCGTTGGTTCGCGTGAAAGGTGGCAGCAAGCGCCGGCAACGCCCAACTTCGCTCACTGTGGAGGAGTTCGAACTCATCGTTGCGACACTGCAAGAACCGTGGCGCACGATGGTACAGATAGCGCAATGCCTCGGTCTTCGCGTAAGCGAGATCGCGGCGCTTCAATGGGATGACTTCGATTTCGACAAAAACCAGCTTCTCGTTCAACGTAGTTTTGTGAACGGCAGGGTGGACGACGTCAAGACCGAATACTCCCAGGACTATGTTCCTCTGCATCCGTCCTTGACCGAGATTGTTCTGAAGTGGAGCACGAAAGCGGTGCCTACGGAAGAAGGCTGGGTCTTTGCTAATCCGCGAACGAATCGGCCCTACTATCCCACCGAGATCCAGAAGCGGCATCTTCGCCCCTCGGGATGCTGTGTGGTGGAATGTCCGACCTGCGGGGCAGCACCTGGTGTCTGGTGTAACCAGGATCAGAAAACCGGGAACGGCGTTCGTATGCTTCTGCACGAGACGCGCGTGAAGAACTCCGGCAAGTATGGGGGCATCGCTGGCACACGTTCCGCCATACGTATCGTTCGTGGCTGGACGAGACCGGGGCTCCGATGAAGGTGCAGCAGGAACTGATGCGACATGCCTCGATCCAGACGACGATGAACGTCTATGGACACGCAATGTCGTCATCGAAACGGGAAGCGAATGGGAAGGTGGTAGAGATGGTGCTCAAGCCGTTGAAAGCGAGCGCCTAAACTCCGCTCTTTGCTATTGGGAGTTTATGGGAGTCTGCCGGTAGTTTCAGACTTTTCTAACTTGTTGATTTGATTGGTTGCGGGGGTAGGATTTGAACCTACGACCTTTGGGTTATGAGCCCAACGAGCTACCGGGCTGCTCCACCCCGCACTTCCAATATAGCCGGATGTCGATGCAGGGTCAATCGATGGTGGCCGCTGCGAACGCCGTCACTATGCCTTACAAAGATGCGTACGTTCCGTGCTGTAGACGTATGTCTTCGAACTCCCTTCAGCCTCTACTTGCGCCCACTGGTGCAATCTCTTCAAACGTCATGTTCTCTGCGGGGTTGCCGGAGCGTTCTTTCCAATCCCGGAACATGCGTCCATAGCTGTCGGTGAAGCACCAGTCGCGTGGCACGCGAAGCCGCTCCAGGGCGCGGTCAATCCACTCCGGCGCACCCTCTAGTTCGCCAAAGTCGCCGATGGGCGTTTCATCCAGCATCAGTGATCCTTCACCATCGTAGAACTCAGTCCGGAACTTTTCGTACCGGAAAACCGGCGCATAGCCCAGTTCGACAAAGACCGCGCCCATCGCCTCGCCGTCCTCGACATGGGTCTCCGTTTCAAGACGTTCTTTGTAAAACGAGCTGTCGTCGTTGCTTGCCGGCGGGCGCTTATGCGTCAGCACCCACATGCCGCCATACTCCCGCAGGCGAAGCACTTGACGCTTGCTCAGAAGGTGGCGCTCCGGCGTGTCAAACAGCGCGTTGCGCTCCAGCGTGCGTGGGGTGTGCAGGGTGAATCCGGCGCGGATGGCACGCGCGTGAAACTCGCGTATGTGTGGAATGCAGAACTTCAACTCAATTTCGGCGTGCTGCATGGCAGCAGTATAGGCCTGTTCATGATGCTGGTCTGAGGGAAACCGGTACGATAATGCGATGGACGAGACTGTTCCCATTCCTGCGCAGCACCTGACTGCGGACGGAGAAAGAGATGTCGCGCTTGCGGCGGACATCTTGCGTAACGGCGGCCTGGTCGCCATGCCTACGGAGACTGTCTACGGCTTGGCTGCAAACGCTCTGGACAACGATGCCGTCGAGCGTATCTTCGCGGCCAAGGAGCGGCCGCACTGGGACCCGCTGATCGTTCACATCTGTGACGGTACCATGCTCCTTCGTGTGGTGCGCGAAGTGTCCGTCACGGCACAGAAGCTGATGGAACAGATCTGGCCGGGACCGCTGACGCTGCTTCTACCGCGCCATCCGAAGTTGCCGGATGCTGTCACTGCGGGCCGCGATCTTGTGGGTGTGCGGATGCCTGCGCATCCTGCCGCGCGGGCTCTCATTCGTGCCGCCGCCTTGCCGCTCGCCGCGCCCAGCGCCAACCGCTTCGGCCACATCAGCCCTACGACCGCGCAGCATGTTCTGGCGGATCTCGAAGGCCGCATTGATGCAGTGCTTGACGGAGGTCCGTGCAGCGTTGGCGTGGAATCGACCGTCTTTGATCCGGCGGAGGGGATCATCTACCGGCATGGCAGTGTCAGCGCTGAGGAACTGCAATCGATCACAGGCGCGCCGGTGCGCAGCTACAATCCACCGCCCATAGCCGGTCAGCAGACATCTCAGCTCGCCAGTCTGCCTTCACCAGGTGTCGGCATCCGCCACTACGCACCTCGCGCCCGCGTTCTGCTGGTGGAAACCGAAGACGATCTACGCTTCGTCGCTAAGCACTCACCGCATCGGCGCATCGCAATCATGCTGCCCAGTGACTGGAGTGTTCCCGGCTTTTCGGGCGCGTTTTACCGTTGGTCTGCCTGGAACGATCCAGCCGGTCTTGCCCAAACCCTATACGCCGGTCTGCGTACCCTGGACGCCGCGGGCGTAGCCACCATTATCTGCCCCCTGCCAAGTGGCGATGATGCGCTCTCGCAGGCTCTGCGTGAACGCCTGCGTAAGGCCGCCTGCGACTAAAGTGCTGCAACCATCTTCGCATTCACACCAGAATGTTGGAGCAAAATCAGGGTCGTCATTTGGCGGCGGCAACGGTATGGCACTTATACGCCGACCCTCGTCAGGCTCTCTGCAAATGCGTCCAGCGAAAGCGAACGCAGCAGGTTGCGGCGCATGCCGCTGTGTATCGCGTCCAAGCCCCGCACGGCGTTCTCCAGCCAGGCGAAGCTGACCGAGTCCGCAAGCGCCTCCAGTTCGCGGGAGAGATCGATATTGCGCAGCCGTTCCGCCGCTCCGGAGCGCAGCAGCAGCAAGTCCTCCAGCATACCCGCTAGAGCGGCCAGCATGGCTTGCGTTTTCTGCTGTCCCTCCGCGCCTGCACGGTAGGTCTCCGTCATGCGAAACAGATCGCTGTGCTCGCTGTCTGTGATGGCGGAACGCAGCAGCACTATCGCATCCGCCCGTGCGGCGAGATATATATCAAGGTCGAAGCTCAACGCACGTCCTGCGGCACCCTGTGCCAGCCTGGCCACCAGCGCGCGCTGAGCAGGCTTCCACTCCGGTTTTAGTTCCGTAAGCAGAGCCTCCAGCTCCGCCATGCCAAGTGCGCCCAATCGTACCAGAGCGCAGCGTGAGCGGATCGTCGGCAGCAGTTCGCCAGGGTGCTCGGCCATCAGGAAGATGTGTGCATACTCCGGCGGCTCCTCCAGCACCTTCAGCAGGCTGTTCGCGGCTTCCTTCATGAAGGCGGCGGAGGGGAACAGGTACACGCGGCGCTTCGCTTCACCAGGCAGCGAATAGATACTCTGGATCAGCGTGCGCACCTGGCCCAGCTTTACCAGCAGTTGCGGCGGATCGGGCGGCAGGATCAGCACATCCGGATGGGTCTGGATCAGGACGCGCGTGTCTTTCTTGTCGGCGTCGCGCATCTCCTCGCGCGCGGCAACCGCCTGCTCCACCAGCGCTGGAAGATCCAGCGCCTCCGCAATGCGCGTGCAGTGACGGCATTCTCCGCAGAAGCTGGCAAGATCCCCACTGGCGTGGTGCTCGCGGGGCTGACGCTCACACAACAGCGCCATCGTCAGCAGCAAGGAGAGTGTGTACTTGCCAGCACCTGCCGGACCGCTCATCAGGATCGAGTGCGGAAAGCGCCCGCCCGCGATGGCGCGGCGCAGATGCACCACTGTGGCACCATTGCCAACGAATTGCTGAAAGCCGAACGGAGCGCTCACTGCTTCAGGATATCCGTGCGGCTGGCTATCTCGCGTGCAGTGTCATCCGTAGCGGATATTTGGGTCGCAGTGTGATCTTCTCTTCCACATCCACCGGCTGCCCTGCAACCCACTCAAAGCGCCAGCGCTGCGCAATGGTTGCCAGCAGCATTACGCCTTCCAGCCACGCGAAGCCCTCGCCGATGCACTGCCGCTGGCCACCACCAAACGGAAAATACACAAACTTGTCCCGCCGGGCCTTTTCCTCCTCGGTATGGCGCAGCGGATCAAAGCGTAGCGGATCAGGGAAGTAGCGTGCATCGCGATGCATGATGTATTGCGAAAAGAAGAAGTATGTCCCTGGCGGCAGGCGGTACCCACCCATCTCGACAGGCTCCGTGGATTGACGGCCCATTGCCCATGCGGGCGGGTACAGCCGCATCGCCTCGGCAAAGACCATCTGCGTGTACTTTAACTGCAGATAATCCTCCAGCATCGGAGCGCGTCCCCCAAGGACCTCCGCGATTTCCTGATACATGCGCTCCTGCGCCTCTGGGTTGGTTGCCAATAGATACCAACTCCACGAGAGTGCATTCGCCGTCGTTTCGTAGCCGGCCAGGAAGATCGTTAAAACCTCGTCACGCAGTTGCTCGTCGCTTAGAGCGGAGCCATCCTCGTCACGCGCCAGCAGCAGCATACTCAGCAGATCGCGGCGATCGTCTCCGGCAGCCTTTCGCTCCGCGATGATTCGGTTCACCACGCGGTCCAGCTTCTTGCGCGAGCGGACGAACCGCATCAAGCCCGGAATTGGCCAGTGCAGAAAACGCTCGGCGTTCGGAAACGCTACCAGGTAGTTGTAAATGGCCATGATGTCATTGGTCTGCTTATTGATCTCACGAACGTCGTCATCCACATCCGTTGCAAACAACGTGCTTGCCACGATCTCCAGCGACAGGTTCATCATGGCGGCGTTCATGTCCACAGTTTCGCCGTCATGCCACTGCTCGCGCCCATGCGTGGTAATCCGCACCATGTCGTCCGCATACGCGTTGATACGCTGCCGGTGGAAGGCAGGCGCAGCAATACGGCGCGAACGTTTGTGCGTTGGATCATCGCTGGTCAGCAAACCCTCGCCAAGCAGAATCTTCAACCGGCGGATCGTGCGCTCCCGCACAAAGCTGTTGGCCTGATTAATCAAGACCTCGCGGATGTAGTCCGGGTCATTTAGAAAAATCACATGCACATTGAACAGCTTGTAGTGCGCTATCGGTCCGCAGTTTCGCGCAATGTACTCAAACAGCCGGATGGGTTTTCCAAGCCGTGCCCATGGCTTGTGGAGATAGAAGGGAAGCGCCTTCTTCAGGCCCGGAGGAATGCGCCACTGACCCGTCTTTGTGGTCAACGTGTACGCAGGGCGAAAGGTGTACGCGGCATCAAGATCAAGGTCAGCCATTGCTGGTTTAGACGCTTTCGCTTACCCGGGCCGCAGTCCGGGGAAACGCTCTGCAACGATGTCGCGAACACGTTGCGCCACGGCTTCGATGCTGTCATCACCTGCAATACGGACTACCCTCTGCGGCTCGCGCGCTGCAATCTCGTCGTAGGCGGCGTGCACACGCAGGTAAAACGCCTCGCCTTCCGCTTCAAACTTGTTTTCGTCCGCTCCGCCATGCTCCTTCCGGTATTGCTGATTGCGGAGCCGTGCGCGCTGCAGCGCCGTGTCTGCGTGTGGCAGCAGCAGAATCGTCAGGTCCGGTTGCAGCGCGTCACAGATCGCGGCATGAACGGCAAGCACCCGGCCGGAGCCAAGCCCGCGCCCACCACCCTGGTACGCCTCGCTGGAATCCGTGTAGCGGTCGCAGAGTACGACCTTGCCAGCGTTTAGCGCAGGCAAGATAACCTCATGGATGGATTGAGCGCGGTCGGCAAACATCAGCGCCAGTTCAGTCAGCGGCGCAATCTGCCCCAGGCCGGCCTCGCTGCGGGAGTCCAACAGAATTGTGCGGATACGCTCACCGAGGGCTGTTCCGCCCGGCTGCCGAAGCAACACCGGCGCATGTCCGTTGCTTCGCAGCCAGGCGTCAAGCAGATGAATTTGCGTCGTCTTGCCGGAGCCGTCCGGCCCCTCGAAGGTGATGAAAAACCCAGCGTCTTCTCGTCCGTTCCTCTTACTGCTCACGGCTTCAGACTCGTTTTGAAATCAACATGATCCTGCGCGCTGAGCACAATATCAAGCTGCCCCTCCTCTCCCTCATTCAACGAGGGTCCCGTCTGTGCGTGCTCGCCATTGTGCGCGTCAATGTAGCTGATCTTGATGGGGCCGCTGCCCAACAGCTTAAAACGGTAGTGGAAGGACGAACCCGGTGTCAGCTGCTGCGTTCCGAAGCTGGCGTGCGGATAGTCCACCTGCACGACGTTCACCATCGCGCCGCCGCGGTTTGTGATCGTCGCCTGAATGTAGTGCGAGTGACAGCCGGTAAGCGTGAGCCACGCTGTTCCTGCCGCGATCCATCCAAGACGACGCATACCTGAAGCGTAGCAGGTAGGCCACTCCGGTATGGTTCTCAGCCAGGGAGGCTTTGCGTGAAAGCCGCGTCCTTCGCGAAATCTTTGCGCCCTTAGCGTTCATGCTTATCCGCTGAACTTACCCAAGTGTCTTGGCTCCTGCGCAGCGCACGAAGCTCGCGCACCATCTCCGGCAAGCGCGAAAACGCAGCCACCGCGCGCAGCCACTGCCGGTTGTCCATTGCAGGATATCCAGAGACCGTTGCGCCAGCGGGAACGTCACCCGGAATGCCGCTTTGCGCCGTCGCCACAGCGCCATCACCGATGGTGCAATGCCCGGCGACACCAACCTGCCCCGCAAGGATCACCCGGTCGCCGACCGTAGTGGATCCCGCGAGTCCCACCTGCGCACACAGCAGCGTGTTCTTCCCCACAACGGAGCCGTGGCCAACCTGCACCAGGTTATCTACCTTGGTCCCGTCCCCAACACGCGTCTCACCAATGCTGGCCCGGTCCACGCATGCATTTGCCTGCACCTCCACACCATCCCCCAGGACCGCGACACCGGATTGCGTAATCTTCAACCATCCTCCATCGGGCTCATGGGCAAAGCCGAAGCCGTCTCCGCCGATCACCGCTCCGTTCTGCAACACCACATCATCGCCAAGCCTGCAGAACTCGCGAACCACGGCATGCGCATGGGCCAGGAAGCGGTCACCAATCCGCGCACCCTGATAAATCACCGTATGCGGCAGCAGCACCGCATCGCTGCCAATGGAAACACCCGCTCCGATCACAACATACGCCGCAACATGCGCGTTCTCACCAATCTCCGCTGTGGCATCAATGATCGCGGTGGCGTGGATGCCGGGAGTGTACCGCGGCTCGCTATAGAAAAACTTGATGGCTTCAGCGAAGGCCCGATAGGAATTACGAATCCTTAACGTTGCAATGTTCTGTAGAGGTGCAACATCCGGTTCCACAAGAATTGCACCCGCGCGGGTCGATTTCGCAAGCGAAGCATACTTAGGATTGGCGAGAAAGGTGATCTGGTGAGGGTGGGCGTGCTCAATCCCAGCAACGCCGGTGATCTCAATCGTGCCGTCGCCATGTAACTCAGCGCCAAGCCGGCCCGCAATGTCAGAAAGCCTCATGCGGCCATCCTACTCGTGATGCCCGGCTTGCCCGCTCAACAGCATGGTTACTGCGTCCTGCAGCGATGGCGGCGATGGCAGCAGCGTCATCTCCGACGTGTCCAGCGTGGAGTGATACGGAACCGTCTTTACCATCAACTCCCGCAATGTTACGTTGATCTCGATGTGGCTATAGGCATCATGCCCGCCGCCCACGGGGCGCTGCTCATAGACCATGGTGCCACCCTGGTACACACGCGCGATTAAGCCGAGCGCAAGGTTCAGGTTTCTGGTGATGTTGAGTTCAAGCCGCAGGAGATGATGTGTCCTCGCGTCCAACCAGAGCCGCCCGGCAACGCCGGTGAGCAGCGATTCCGCCGTATTCGCCGGATGAAACTGCGGATTCGGTGTGTAATCCAGAACGATCTGCTGCGTTGGGAACTGCGGCAGCTGCGGCTGGCCGGGAGCGAGCGTGTAAGTCATGGCTGACGGCATGGCCCGCATCAGGTCTAAGCCATATTTGTCCGAGTTTTCAGATCCATGCGAATGGTGCTTCATCTCGGCGGGCGTCAGAGAGCGCAGACGTTGCTGCTCCAACGCATCCTGTTCCGGTGTCAGAGGCTGACCCTGGCGGGCGATAGTACGCCCTACATTGCCGTTCGCGCTCTCAACCAGGTCGCGAACCGTATCTTCCTTTCCATCGACCCGGTGCACACGGTACCGAAGCGCCCACGTACTGTGATGGTAATCCTCAAGCTGGTAGGCGACAGCCTGCTGTATTAATGGTCCCAGACCGGACTGCGCAGGAGCAGGAACTTGTTGCGCTGCAGCGAAGGAAGCATAAACGGTCCACGCCGACAGAACCAGACGGTGCGGAACGAATTCTGCAAGCAGCTTTGACACGTGAATCATAGATGCGGTCACAGCAATTCCCGATGGAGGGTTGTACATCAGGGAACAGGAACAGCGCTCCCGCATTGCCCTCTTGTATCGCGTTGGTTAGACTCACCAAAGATTCAATAGAGGAGCAGGTGACGATGGCAGCTGAGGGTTCGACTGTTTTGGGGAAATCGATTACGGTACGCGGCGAGATCACCGGCTCCGAGGACCTGACGATCGACGGGCTTGTGGATGGCACCATCACACTCACCGAAAGCCGGCTTACGGTGGGTGCCAACGCTGACGTCAAAGGCGATCTCAAAGTCCATGACGTGATTATTCTCGGCCATTGTGAAGGCAACACCATTGCAACGGGCCGCGTGGAACTGCGCAAAGGAGGCACGCTGCTGGGTGATGTTACTGCCGCACGTCTCTCTATCGAAGACATGTCGACGATCCGCGGCAAAGTATCGTTGACCGGCGGCAAGGAATAACCGCGGCGCGTAGCCTGGCCGCATCCCGGAGTCCCTGTGCGTCTGTTTGGTGGAAGCGAATCCCGCAATGCTGCCGCTAAGTCCAGTGCGCGCGTGGCACGTGTGTCCAGCGGCTGGGCCGCGCTATTGAAGTCGTTGAAAGACAGCGAGGGTCAACGGATTCTCGACATCGGTCCGACATCGTCAACCAATATCAACTTTCTCACCGGGCTTGGTCACAGCATTTATATGGCTGATCTGGCAAGCGAGGCCGGCAAGCCCAAATGGCGCAAAGTGGAACCGGACGCGCCATTTCCGGTGGATCAGTTTCTACAGGAAAACCTTGATTTTGGAACCAGGCATTTTGACTCTGTGTTGTTCTGGGATGCTGGTGACTACCTTCCAGCGATTCTGCGCGACGCCGTGATGAGCCGCCTGCACGACGTGCTGGTCCCAGGAGGGGAACTGCTGGCGCTTTTCCACGTAAAACCCAGCTCGAACTTTCATCGCTACCATTTGCGCGAGGATGGTCAGGTCGACGTGCAGTATGTTAGCGATCAGCCGACAGGCGACGTCCTGAATAACCGGCAGATTGAGAAACTGTTCGCTGCTTATAGCGCGCACAAGTTCTTTCTTGCAAAAGACAATTTGCGAGAGATCGTCGTGACCCGTTGAACATGGGTCACGACCTCATCTGTGCCGCCGGAGGCGGAAACCCGGTAACTATCCTTGCTTCTTGCGCTCGGCCCAACGGCGCTTCTGTGCGTCAGCGATTCGCTTACGGGCTTCGGGACTAAGATTGCGCCTCTTCCCAGTGACAGCCACCTGTTTTGCCGCCACAGGTGTAGTTCCTTTGCGTGGACGCCCCACGGACTTCTTTGCGGGAGCTGGTTGCGAGCCGGACCCGGAGAGCAGTTCACGGGCTTGCTGCAACTTGCCAATCTGCGCATCAATCTCGGCTAAAATGCGAGTTACTTCCAAGGTAGAGCCTCCTGAGAGATAATCCTCAGTGCATAGTGTAGAGCAAAAGTCCACTTATACAATTCGTAAAATGATAACTATTTTGCTTCCCGCCGGTTTCAAGTGCGCGCACTCAGCGCGACAGGGTTGCATCTTCACTAACAGCATCTTCTTTCAGCACGCCGTCGGGATCCGTGTCGTCAAAGCGAGCGACTGCGCCAAGCCCCACGCGTTGTGTCCGCCCCATCATGCTGGTATGCAGCTCCTGAGCGGTTGTACTGCGGTCCGCTGAATACTCGTCCGCAAGCCGGTTAAGAGCATAGCTCACAATATCGGAGTGGTGCAGGTTCTCCATATCCGGATCACGCCGCAAATTAAGCCAGAGCCGGTGTACCAACTGCACATCAATCGCGGGAATCGCAGGCGCATGTGGGCCGATGTGGAAGCTCTCTGCTTCGCCGGCGGGCGGTACAACGTAGAACGTAAACTGGCGTTTCGGTTCCGGGAGTGACTCCCACGCCTGGCCGACATGATAGGCCTGCTCCGCCGCCGTCAACTTTGTCGATAAGCCAGAAACCACTGCCGCTACATCCAACGAATTAGCCGTACGCACAATCGCAGCAAAGATATCGCCTGCGGGCACCACCACCAGCCCAATGTGCTTGCCGAAGCTCTCCGCAACGGAAACCGCTTTCGTAAACAGCATCTGTTCATGCTCGCTGAAGAGCTGCTCCGACGCGTCGACGTACTCCGGGCCGCCCGCGCCCATCATGCGCGCGGCTAAAACCACCAGATCCTGATCGTCGGTATCGATCCGCGCCAGGGCCCATTTCAGCGCATGTGGTGTACTTGCGTCCCGCATGGTGACCAGAACGCCATTGGGCCGGATCGCCAGATCATCGCGTCCCACCTGTTCTGAATGCTCCAGTTGAAAATGTTCTTTCATCTGGCGTTCAGTTGCTTTGTGACGGCGCTTGTTATCCCGCTCCGAAAGGGAAAAGATGATAAAGAACGCGATCGCAAAGACGATGCCACTGACGGTTGCCACCGATTTTGTAAACAGGTTGACGGTTGCCGTCGTCAGCAGCACCAGGAAGACACAAAACAGGCCGACAGGATACTCGGTTTTTCCAATGCGGACATTTAGCGGAACCTTTGCGCCGCGCTCACCCTTGTACTTCCAGCGCAGCACAAGCATGGCAAGCGCGTTGAAAGTAAAGCTCCAGATGACGCCAAAGGCATAGGCCTCACCAATCAGAATGACGTCGCCACGGGTAATCAGGATGACGAACAGTTGAATAAGCGCAACCAGATTGATGATCCGGTAGCTCGTGCCAAAACGCTTTTGCGGCTTGCGGAACCAGTCGGTCAGAACGCCATCTTCCGCAACGCGCATCAGCACGCCGGTTGATCCAACAATCGCGGTGTTGACCGCCCCGCCCAGGATCAAGAAGCCAACAATTACTACGAAGACCCGGAATGCGACGCGGACGGCAAGCGGTCCCACCATGTACATCGCCATGCCAGCGATCAGGTTGTCGCGATACACACTGATCCGTACACTGTCCGGAATCAGCATGACGGCAAGCAGGGAACCGAGTCCCGTGAAAATCGTGCTGTAAATGGCGATAATTAGCGCGGCACGCTTAAGGTTCTTCAGTTTGGGGTGTTCAATTTCCCGGTTCACCTGGGCCAGTGACTCCTCACCGCTCATGGCAAGGACCGAGTGGCCGAAGGCCATCAAGATACCGAAGAAGCCAAGGTCTCTTGCAAAGTGCGTCCCGCGCAGAAACCCAAGGGAATTGTTCGAAAACTTCAAGTTGCCCGGTGTAGGCAGCGGCGGCAGATGCGCCCCTACATGACCAACACTGAACAGCCCCCAACCAATGAGGATCACCACCATGATGGTGGTAACCTTCATGATCGTTAAGGCCTTATCGCTGGACTCCTCAATGCCCTTGATATTCTGCCACCAGAAGTAGAGGGTGATCAGCACCGCGATAAACGCCGACGTGTAGTTCACATCCAGCTGCCGCAAACCTCCTGCTGCGTTCACGGCAAGCGCGTGAGACTTCGGCATGGCCGCCGCTTGCGCCAGCAGGCCGTTCAGCAGACCGGCAATGTATTGTCCGGCCGAGACGCCTGAGATCGGTCCGGTCAGCACGTAATCAAACATCAGCGCGGAGACACTCAGCTTGGCAAAGGTTCCGCCCAGCGCCTCCTTCACAATGCGATAGACGCCGCCACGGGTGAACATGGAACAGCTCTCGACATACACGGCGCGCACCGCGTAGGAGAACAGCATGACGCCCAGCACAAACCACGGAGCAGCCTTGCCGACAGCTTCTTCAGCAATGCCCCCGGCATAAAATGCGGAGGATCCAAGATCGTTGAGAACTATGGCGGCGGCTCGCCAGAAGGAAATAAACGTCAGCATCACGGACGATGCGACTACCAGGCGGACACGGCTGGACTTCGGCGGTGCTATTGTGCGTCTTGACGCCATTCTTGTGTGAGTTTCCCGTACCGCGGACTTACGATGTGCTGCTCAGACAGGACGCCCAGCGGTGAGTCTACTTCTCTGTCGAAAGCGAGTCAAATCCGGCTAGCTGAGTCCATCGTGGGACGCCGCTCCATCTCCCGAATCAGCGAAGAAATCGTTCAGGTCGTGTACCACGGTGATGATGACGACAACTGCAGACCCCAGCATGCCAACCATAAACATTGGCACCAGCAGGTAAGAGAGTCCTCGAACGATCAGATCGATCATGACTCGATGATACTCCCCTGAAAGCCGCCGCCCGGAAAATGCTAGACTCCACGCACACCGATGCGCCACGCCATATCACGCATAACCTTCCTCATCATCTTGTCCAGCGCGCGGCAGTGCGTGATTTTTCCCGTGGCGGGTCCCCTGCCGGCGTGGCGCGCAGCGCTTGCCTGGTTTGCCCTGGTGCCGTTGCTCTGGGCGCTGCTACCCCATGGCACGACCTGGAACATCCGGCAGGCGGCGATGATTGGATATTGCAGCGGTGTCCTCTTCTATCTTGGGACGTGTTACTGGGTATATGCCACCATGCACATCTATGGCGGGCTCACGGTTACCATGTCCCTCCTGGCGCTGGTTCTGATGTGTCTTTATCTCGCGCTCTATCATGCGGTGTTCGCAGCGCTGCTCGCGTTGGTGCACCGGCGCGGGTCCGTTGTTGCACTTGCTGCCGCGCCTTTTCTCTGGATAGCGGTGGAGTTAGCCCGCGCCCGGATCACCAGTTTTCCCTGGAATCTGTTGGGGTATGCGCAGGTGGATAACTCCATCCTGACGCTGCTTGCACCTTATCCCGGCGTGTATGGTCTCAGCTTCCTTCTCATGGTGGTCAATGCGTGCATCGCGGGTGCGCTTATCCTGCCAAAGCGCCGCGTGAACGCAGGCGTCGCGCTCACCGCCGCAGTGCTTGCCACGGCGCTCCAAAACTACGGCACATGGATCAGACCGGCAATACGCCTAGGTAAGGAGAAGGCAGTGTTACTTCAGCCCAACCTCACCGTAGGCCCCGGAGAGTCAACGGACTTAGGCCCGCTTGCATCGTCATCCGCCAGATTTACTTTGGAGGCGTCAGAACTGGACACCCAGCCAACGAAGTTGATTTTGTGGCCGGAGTCGCCGTCACCATACCAGACAGACCGGCGGGAGTTCATGGATGTGGTGAGCGGACTCGCGCGTGCATCGAACAGCCCTGTGATCGCCGGTGCGGTTGGTATAGAGCCGGACCCGGCACAGCGGCGCGGATATCGTATCTATAATTCGGCTGTACTATTCACGCCGGAGCGGGGCTATGCCGGCCGGTACGACAAAATTCACCTGGTGCCATTTGGGGAGTATGTGCCGTATGCGAACCTGTTTCAGTTTGCCAGCGGATTGACGCAAGCTGTAGGTTTGTTCGACCGCGGCTCCAGCCGGGCACCGGTTGTGGCGGAGGGGCATCGTTACGGTGTTTTTCTCTGTTACGAATCCATCTTTGGCGAAGAGGTGCGGCAGTTTGTGCGGCAGGGGGCAGAGGTTCTGGTCAACCTCTCAGACGACGGATGGTATGGCGACAGCAGCGCTCCCTTTCAGCACCTGAACATGGCCCGGATGCGGGCGATTGAGAACCGCCGCTGGCTCTTGCGCGACACCAACAATGGCATTACAGCGTCCATAAACCCTGATGGGAGGATTGTGGAAACCATGCCGCGGCACAAACGAGGTGCGGTCGTCGTCCACTTCGACTATCTGCATGGAACCACGTTCTACACGGAACACGGTGATCTCTTCGCCTATCTTTGTACCGTTCTCAGCTTCGGCTGCATCGCCTACGCACTGCTTGCGCCCAAGCCCGCCGAAGTACACTAGAAGTCATGTTGAGTGATCTGGAATACGCCTACTCCCCGGTTCGCGGCCGTGTGCGCGATCTGCGGGAGTATCTTTGACGCCCCCAAGCTAAAGCAACAACTTGCCGCCGTGGAGGAGCAAATCTCCGACCCGGCTGTCTGGGCTGACGCCACGCGTTCGCAGCCGCTGATGCGGGAACGCAAGCGCCTGGAAACCCTGCTGGCAGACGACGCCGAACTGGCGCGGTTGGCGGGTGACGTGGAGGCCTATTTCGAGCTTGCCCGCGAAGGCGAGAACGTTGAAGCTGATCTGTCAGCCGCTATCACGGGCGTGGACAAGTTCGTGGAGCAGCTTGATTCCAAGACGATGCTTTCGCAGGAGAGCGATTCTCTGAACGCCATTGTCACGGTGCATCCGGGCGCAGGCGGCACGGAGAGCCAGGACTGGGCGGAGATGTTAATGCGCATGTACCTGCGCTGGGCAGAGCGTGAGGGCTTCAAAACAGAGATCAATGAAATACAGGATGGCGACGAGGCGGGGATCAAGTCGGCTACGTTCACCGTTGCTGGAGACTTCGCGTTCGGGCTTCTCAGTGGTGAGACGGGCGTGCACCGGCTGGTGCGCATCTCTCCGTTTGACTCGGCCAAGCGCCGCCATACCTCGTTCTCATCCGTGTTCGTTTCGCCGGAGATCGATGACTCTATCGTGATCGACATCAAGCCGGATGAGCTTCGCATTGATACCTACCGTTCCGGCGGCAAAGGCGGACAGCACGTCAACACGACCGATTCCGCCGTTCGCATCACACACTTGCCGACAGGCATCGTGGCCGGCTGCCAGAACGAGCGTTCGCAACACAAGAACAAGGAACGAGCGATGAAGCTGCTGCGTTCTCGCCTGTACGAGCATGAACTCGATAAGAAGAAGGCCGCGAGTAAGAAGCTTGAAGATTCCAAGCTGGACATCAATTTTGGATCACAGATACGGTCCTACGTACTGCAGCCATACCGGATGGCCAAGGACATGCGCACACGTGTCGAAGTCGGAGATGTGGATCGCGTGCTGGACGGCGACCTGCAGCCATTTATTCGCGGCTATCTCAAGCTGCGGCGCGAAGGCGGCCAACCTGCTGCAGTTGCGGAGGACATCGATTAATGTTGCGACGGCACTGTGAAAGGCATCTGATGAACTATGCCTGACAACACACTTGCCTCCGAAATAAAGGCGCAACTGAAAGCTCTGCTGGATGGGGGCCAGGCACATGCCAAATTTGACGATGCTGTCGCGGACATGCCATTCGATCTACAAGGCCGTGTGCCTCACGGCTTGCCATACTCCGCGCGGCAGCTGCTGGAGCACATCCGGATTGCGCAACGAGACATTCTTGGCTTCAGCGATAACGCGAACGGCACTTACAAGCCGATGAAGTGGCCGGACGATTACTGGCTGAAGCACGCCATGCCACCAGATCACGGCGCGTGGGAGAAAAGCGTGGCGGCGATACAAGCGGACCGCGCTGCCTTCGAAAAGCTGCTGGAAACGCGCGACCTGGCCGAACCGTTCCCGTGGGGTGACGGACAGAACCTCTTACGTGAAGCGCTGCTCGTTGCCGATCACGAGTCGTATCACACGGGAGAACTCATCATGCTACGGCGCTTGCTCGGCGCGTGGAAGCCGAAGCCGGGGCACGCATGAACGATCCGGGCACCATCGCACAGATGCTGGCTGCGAGAACCATCGCCGTCATCGGCCTCTCCGATGACTCCGGGAAGCCAAGTCACTACGTGTCCGCATACATGCAAGCGGCCGGCAAGCGCATCCTTCCTGTCAACCCTTCCATACACAGCGTTCTGGGTACGAAGGCGTACGCATCCTTGCGCGACTTACCGGAGAAGCCGGACGTGGTGAACGTCTTTCGCCTGCCCCGTGCGATCCCGGCGATTGTGGACGAGATGATCGAGCTTGGATACGATGCGCTTTGGGTGCAGCTTGGCATACGCAACGCCGAGGCTGCAGCAAAGGCCGAAGCGCACGGCGTCCGGGTGGTCATGGACCGGTGCATCATGGTGGAGCATCGCATGGCAAACCGGTGACTCCGCCGCTGCATTGCCGCCCGTGCTCCCTGCCGCGCGTCCTACAATGCAGACGATGACTTTTCTCAGGCCACTGCGGCTCCTGCTCGCTCTTGCGCTCCTCCTTCCCGCGTTCATGTCCGGGCAGATTGGCATGACCGTTGGCAACGGTGGCCCCGGTCCGGTGAAGGCGCAACACCTCACGGTGGAGATGATCAGCGCCGGTCCCGCCATCGCGAAGGGCGGCAAGCAGACCGTGGGCTTCGTCTTTTCCATGGAGCAGGGATGGCATGTCTACTGGCGCAACGCCGGCTATGCTGGCTATCCACCACGTGTGCACTGGAGCCTGCCGGACGGTGTCACGGCCGGTCCGCTGCAGTTCCCCGCGCCGGAGCGCCTCTCGCTGAACGATACGGTCGATTACGGGTACGAAGATTCGGTCGCGTATCCGGTCAGCATTGAAGCTGCCAGGACTGCGAAGGCGGACAATGCTGGCAACGTACACGTGGCCGCAAAGCTCGACTGGCTTGTCTGCAAAGAGGTCTGCATACCGGGCAAGGCGGACCTGGGCCTGGATTTGAAGCTGATGCCCGCAGGCACACCCGTCAGCCACGAAGGCGAGCAGGTCGGTGCGTTGGGTGTGGCGCTCAAGTCCATGCCTAAACCCTTGCCTCCGAACTACCAGTTCAAGGCAAACAGCAGCGGCAAGGACATCATCCTGACCGCAACACTCGGCACCAAGCCAGATGATGCGGAGTTCTATCCTCTCGATGCCGACATCATCAAGGATGGCGACCAGAACGAAGACGCGCTTCCGGACGGCGCGCGCATCCAGATGGAGCGTTCGCCATCCGCGAAGACCACACCTAAGACGCTGCACGGTCTGTTCAAACTCACCGACGAAGAAAACTACGAGATTGCGGTACCGGTGGTTGAAGGTCCGCCGCCGGCCCTTGCTGCATCTGGTCCATCGGCGTCTGGAGTAACGGCCATCAGCGCGATTGGCCTGGCATTTGTGGGCGGCATGCTGCTCAACCTGATGCCGTGCGTCTTTCCCGTTCTTTTTCTGAAGGCTCTGAGCCTGCTGCAGTCCTCCACGGAAGAACGGCACCGTCTCCGCTCGCACGGCATTGCCTACACGCTTGGCATCGTTGCATCGTTCTGGCTGGTCGTTGCCGTGCTGCTGGCGTTGCGAGCAGGCGGGAAGCAGTTTGGATGGGGCTTCCAACTGCAATCGCCCAGCTTCGTCGCCGTGCTCGCTGGATTCCTCTTCTTCTTTGCCTTGTCGCTGGCCGGTGTCTTTGATTTTGGTCTGTCGCTGACCAGCACGGGTGGTTCATTTGCGCAAAAGGGAGGCTACTCCGGCAGCTTCTTCACCGGCGTGCTCGCCACGGTGGTTGCAACGCCGTGCGTGGGACCCTTCATGGGCGCGGCCATTGGCTTTGCTTTGGCACAGCCAGCGTTTGTCACGCTCCTGGTCTTCACGTCGTTGGCGCTGGGGCTCGCCGCGCCGTACCTGGCCCTTAGTCTGCAACCGGCCTGGGTACGTTTCCTGCCCAGGCCAGGCGCATGGATGGAATTGCTGAAGCAGATTACGTCTGTCCCGCTGTTCGCCACCGTGATCTGGTTGGTCTATCTCTACGGAAGACTTTTCAGCGGGGGCAGCGATCCCTCTGAAGGCATTCAGCGCATCGCGCTGTTGCTCAGCTGCCTTATGCTCATTGCGATTGCCGCATGGGTGCTGGGCCGCTGGCCGGGGCGCAGGGGTATCAGCACAGTAGCGGCCTTGATTACGCTGGGTGCGGCTGTGCTGATCTCACGTCCACGGGAAGTATCCGCAGCCACCGTCTGGCAGCCCTTCTCCGCGGACGCAGTCAAGCAGGCCCGCACGCAAGGCAAGGCCGTCTTTGTGGACTTCACCGCCGCCTGGTGCCTTAGCTGCCAGGTAAATGAGCGCGTGGTGCTGAATTCCAGCGATGTGCAGAAGCAACTGCACGCCGCAAATGTCGTTCCGATGCGCGCAGACTGGACGCAGTACGACGAGAAGATCACCGCCGCGCTCCAGGCCGCGGGACGCAGCGGCGTGCCCACCTACATTATTTATCCCGCAAACCCGTCCGCTCCACCGGATGTCCTGCCTGAAGTTTTGAGCAAAAGCGTGGTACTAGATGCCATGCAGCGCGATTTGAAGCCATGATCTACCACCGAGACAAGCACGACGTTATAGCGTCAATCCATGAGGCTTTCTACATACAAGCAATGCTGTTCAGTTGTAGATCTGCTCTTACCTCAGTGTCTGCTGTAGATAGCATCATCAAGACATCTAAATCCCTACGGTCTATCGAGGGTATAAAGCCGCAGGTGCTTCTCGATCACGTGCAGAACATCATTCTTCAAGGCGCTGCTTTAGCGCGCTACTTTTGTCCTGCACGATCTGGGAAGCATGAACTGCACAAGAGGCGTGGTGAGCTATTACGAAGGTTGCTAAATATTGCTGAAGATGGCGCACTTCTGAATCGCGACATGCGGAATGCTGTTGAACATTTCGACGAAAGGCTCGACAACTTCCTTCGAACCGACCCAGTTGGCCATTTTCTGATGCAGCATGTTGGATTTGAAGACAAGAATTCGGTTCCAACTCATTTCTTCCGAGCCTTCTTTATAGATAGCGGTACGTTCGAGGTTCTGGGACAGCGAGTGAGTTTACAGCCTCTCGTTGATGACATCGTGCGCTTACACGACACGCTGGATGTCTGTGAGAAGGATGGAATGCGGCTTCTAAGGCACGAATTGTAAAAATCATAGGTATTCAGCTGGGATATGGATCGCGCTCGGAGTTTTTTGCACGTGCAATCTCCTCCATACGCTGTGCCAGCTGCCGCTCCCGTCCCTGATCGGTTGGCTGATAATAGCGGTGCCCCTCGAGGCCCGGCGGCATGCACTCCATGTCCGCCACACGCCCGGGCACGTCATGCGCGTACTGATAGTCTTTCGCGTAGCCAAGATCCTTCATCAGCCGCGTGGGCGCGTTGCGCAGATGCAGCGGGACCCGCTGCGCGCCGGTTGCATTCACATCCGACATCGCCTCGTTGAACGCGACGTACACCGCGTTTGACTTGGGTGCCAGCGCCAGGTACACCACTGCCTGGGCCAGCGCGAGTTCGCCCTCGGGCGACCCAAGAAGATGCATGGCCTGCTGTGCGGAGAGCGAGAGGTTTAACGCCTCAGGCGCGGCTAGCCCGATGTCCTCGACCGCCATGCGCACCACCCTGCGAGCGATGTACATGGGGTCTTCTCCCGCAGCCAGCATTCGCCGCAGCCAGTAAACAGCGGCGTCCGCGTCGGAGTTTCGCACGCTCTTGTGCAGCGCTGAGATCAGGTCGTAGTGCTGCTCGCCGCCCTTGTCATAGAGCAGCGTACGTTGTTGCAATGCACTGGCTACGGCCTCTTTCGTCACGCGCGTTTGGCCACTGCCACGCAGCAGATGCGCCGTGGTTTCAAGAGCATTCAGCGCATATCGCGCATCCCCGTTGCTGAAGCTGGCAATCATGGATAGCGCATCATCATCCGCGAGCAGGCGCAATCCACCCAGTCCGCGCTCCTCCTCCCGCAGCGCGCGCTGCAGAAGTTCGGCAATCTCTTCCTCCGCCAGTGACTGCAAGACATACACGCGGCATCGCGATAACAGTGCCGCATTCACTTCAAAGGACGGATTCTCCGTCGTTGCGCCGATCAGCCGCAGCGCGCCTCGCTCCACGTAAGGCAGAAAGGCATCTTGCTGGGCCTTGTTGAAGCGATGTATCTCATCGATGAACAGGATCGTCCGCAGGCCGTGGGAGGTCCCGCGTTCCGCGTCCGTCATCACCTGCTTGATCTCTTTAATCCCGCTGGTAACGGCGGAGAACTCGATGAAATGGGCATCTGTCGTCTTCGCGATCAGCTTGGCGAGGGTTGTCTTACCGGTCCCCGGAGGTCCCCAGAAGATCATCGATCCGGTCTCGCCGCTCTCGATGGCAACACGCAACGGCTTGCCCGGGCCCACCAGGTGATGCTGCCCGGCGAACTCGTCGAGCGATCGCGGCCGCATGCGTTCAGGCAAGGGCGCGTTCCGTCCGACCTGCTCGCGTTCCGTACTCCCGGTCTCCTCGAAAAGACTCATGGCTCCATCATGCGCTGCCGCGCCGCCTCATACAGCAGAAGGGAACCGGCGACGGCTGCGTTCAGGCTCTCCGTTGGCCCTGGGGTTGCGATGGTGATATGCGCGTCCGCTATTGCCAGCACCTCAGGTGAGACTCCGGCTCCCTCATTCCCGATGACCAGCACAGAGGTACCGCGCAGGTCCACGTCATGCGCCATCTCCCCATCACGCACCACCGCGGCAAACACACGCGCATCCACGGCGCGCAGCGCATCCAGCAGGGCGGCATCCCATCGCAACAACGGCAGCCTGAACGCCGCACCCGCTGCCGCTCGCAAACACTTTCCGTTCCACGGGTCCACCGTCTTCGCTCCCAGAGCTACCGCCGCCGCGCCAAATGCTTCAGCCGAGCGGATCAACGTGCCCAGATTACCCGGGTCCTGCAATCCATCCGCGACCAATACCAGATCTTTTTTCTTAGGCGTGTACGCTGCCGTGGGCCGTTGCAGCACCGCCGCCACGCCCTGCGCATGCTCTGTGGCTGAGGCCCTTGCGAACGCTTCCGGCGAAAGCAGGACAACTTCGCCTGCCGCGCCCGCAGGCATCCTATCCAGCACAGCGGAGCGGTCGTTGCGGACAAAGAGCGTCGTCAGCGTCAGACCGCTACGGATTGCTTCCTCCACCAGGTGAAATCCCTCAATGCCGGCCACGCCGTCCAGGCGGCCGTGGAGCGCTGCACGCAGTGCACGCACGCGCGGATTACCTCGGCTCGTGATTTGTTCCGGCATAAGGCGCATTCTATCCGCCGGACGCAAAAGCGCTGGTGCGGGCACAATTTCAACGGCTGCGAACGGATGTGCTACCGTGCTGTTTTAGCGTTCTTGCTGGAGTGTGCATGACTGCGGAGATGTTGCGGATTCACCCCGACGAACCAGAACCTGACCTGGTCCGGCACGTTGCACGCTGCCTGGATACCGGCATGGTGGTCGCATTGCCGACGGATACGTTTTACGGGCTTGCGGTCGATCCGGTGAACCTTCACGCCGTGGAACAGATTTACGAACTGAAGACGCGTGCCAAGCACAAGCCGCTCTCCCTGCTGATTGCCAGCGAAGCGCAGGGATATGAGCTTGCGCGCGAAGTCGATTCCGCATTTGACCGGCTTGCGGAAAAGTTCTGGCCGGGACCGCTCACCATCATTGTGAAGGCGGGATCACGCCTGCCGCTGCGCGTCACCGCCCATACGGGCAACGTCGCTCTGCGCGTTCCGGACGCACCCATTGCATGCGCTGTCATCGAACAGCTGGGCCTGCCGATCACTGCCACCTCCGCCAACCGCGCGGGCCGCCCTGAATGTACCCACGCGCGCTGTGTGCTGGAGCAGCTTGGTGACGAACTCCCACTCATCGTCGATGGCGGACCAACGGCGCGCTCCATTCCCACCACCATTGTCGACCTCAGCGGTGGCGGCAGTTCATGGATGATCGTGCGCGAAGGTGCGATCCCCACCCACGAGATCGCCCTTGCCCTGCAATCCTGATCCTGTGAGATGACGGCAAGGGCACGCAACCGGCGCAGGCACAGCACGCGAGGCTACCCGCTTCGTGTACTCCTGACAGTCCTCATCGTCACCGCAGCCGTCTGGTTTGCCAGCGTCTACGTCCGCATCGACCATGTTGCGCGGGAGGATCAGGCCGCCCCCAGCAATGCCATTGCCGTCTTTGGTGCCGCGCAGTATGTGGGACATCCCTCACCCGTTTATCATGCGCGCTTGGATAAGGCTGTTTCGCTGTACCGCCGGGGGATCGCGCCGCTGGTGATCACCCTGGGCGGTGTGGCCGATATGAGCAACGGCCAAAGCGAAGGGGAAGTCGGACGCGATTACCTGCTTGCGCAGGGCATTCCCAACGACCAGATTCTTGCGGAAACTGACTCAGTGGATACAGAGGAGCAGGTGGAGGCACTGGCGGACATCGCCCGCGAACGCGGACTGAAACGCATCGTCGTTGTTAGTGACGGGACGCACCTCTTTCGCATCCGTGCACTGTGTGAACGCGCGGGCTTGAACGTTCTGACTTCGCCGCGAGCACCCTTCGGGACGCTCTCCCGTCGGGGACACTTCACCCGGGTCGCCCACGAAATGCTGAGCTACACCATTCTTACCCTTCACATTGAGGCTGGCTGGGCGAAGCGATGGATGGAGGGCAGGGAGGACCTGTAGCGCCGCGGATTCTGGTCCGCCACGCGGCCAGGCGTGTTCCGTTACAATCTTGCATGGTGGGGCCGCAGTGCTCCGCAGTCAGGGAGCAGCGTTTGTTCTTAGTTCCACGTCAGGCAGTCCGGGCGGGTGTATGTGTCACGGCCGCGCTCGCGGCACTTTGCAGTGCGGGATGCGGCAACAACTATCGCCCCGTTGTAAGCGCCATTAACCCCGTCGGACCCGCTACCCAGCCCACAGTCTATGCCGTTGCCATCTCCGATCCGCATAATGGCGGCAACGGTCTTATTACCGTCGTTGATGTCTTTGGCGACACTGTTATTGCGAACGCCTCCATTGCCCCGGCACCCGCGTACGTGGCCGTTGATCCCGGAGGTACGACGTATGTGCTGCACAACAACAGCGTGTTGCTGGATTCGTTCACTGCGGGACCGGGCCTCCTGACCACCACGGTCCGGCAGTCATCGCTTGCGGCGGGCACCTGCAAATCCCAACCTGCTGGAAACCTCATAAATGGTCTGACTTGCTCCATCACGCCGGGAAACGGAACGGCACCACTCTTCATTACGCGGCCAGATCTTAGCGCGGTTTCCGTGTTGGCCGGTGGAGCTCCACCCACGGAGCGGCAGGACCTGCCCGTTCCGCCAAATCCTGTCTACACCGTGGGCATTTCGGGTTCAGCACGCGTCTTCACTCTCAGCCAGGGAACAACGCCGGGCACCTCGTTCGGCACCGCCACAGCCGTCGAGAACGGCACGGACAACGCGATTTCCGCCAGCATCCCCGTCGGCATCAGCCCGGTATACGGCGTCATGACCGCCGACAGCCGCCGCGCCTTCGTCGTCAACAGCAACGGTACTGGTGGCCCAAACGGCACGGTCAGCGTTCTGGACGTACAGGGCAACAAACTCGACACCACCTTCAACGTGGGACCCAATCCGGTTTGGGCAGGCATTGCTTCGGCGGTAAACGAACTGGCTGTCTTGAACGCGGGCTCGGGAACGGCACCCGGCTCGCTGAGCGTCATCAACATCGCGCTTTGCTCACAGATCGCGCTGCCCGGCAATGCCGCCTGCGATCCGAACAATCCGACTGATTCCATCAACTTCGGGAAGACGCTGGCGACGGTTCCGGTGGGCGTCGGCCCGGTACAGGTGGCCGTTCTGAGCGATTTGAGCAAGGCCTACGTTGCAAATGCGAGCGACGGCACCGTCACCGTGGTGGACATGAATACCATGGTGGCAACCACCACCATCAAGGTCGGCGGGCACCTCAACTGGATCACGGCAATCGCGGGCTCACCCACTGGAAAGGTCCTGGTCACGGCATCGGACACGCAGACGCTCACCATCATCCGCACGGACAACGATACGATCTCCGCGACGTTGTCACTGCAAGGCTATGGCGTCGCCGTTCGAACCGCGCAGGCTGGTCAGTAGCGGGCGCGATTACTCCGGCCCAGCCAAAACCACCGTTGACGGTGATGTTCCGGATCCGTTTTCGTCTTCAAGTGAAATGCCAAAGCTGACGGCACTCACGCCAGGCGGCATGGACGTCACGGCAACGCTTGCGGAGCCGTGCGCATCCGGCTGGAAGGTTGCCACTCTTACCGGCAGGCTGTCCTCCTGCGCTGAGCGCAGCCACAGCGCGTAGACTTTACCGGCGGGTACCGGCTGGAGATTGGACCCCTGCAGAACCAGCGCTCCCTGCTCCGGCAAATAGGCAACCTGAGCAGCCGCTGATGCCGGTCCGTCGTGCGAGGCGAGCAGAACGTGCTGTGAGCCTTCGGAGCGCAGCGCGTCCACGACCGCCCTTGACTCCAGCGCCTGTGGCGAAGATTTCCGCCAACTCTCCGCCATGCCCGCCGCTGCCCTTTCAGCCGTGATCGCACGTGCCTGCAGACCACGCGTACGCTGATACAGCACGCCCGTGCTGACGGCAAGACCTGCGGCAAGCACCCACCCCGCCCATCGCAACAGAGGATAAAACGGACGCTTCGATCTGCGACCAGCCTCATCGGCTAAAGGAGCAGAGGTTGGCGTTGAGGGCGTGTAGCTATCCTGCGGCAGCAGATCCTGCCCGAGTTCCGGAGTAAGCGGCTGGCGGACAGTGGCGGTAGTCCCACGGTGCGTGGGTGCGGATGCAGCCGCTTTGGGCTCGCGTGCAATCTCTCGCAGCACGCGCTGCAGCAGCTGTGGCGAGGGTTGCAAAGGATCTGCGGTAAGGGCCAGCAGCGCCAGATCACCCTGGACCCGCTCCAGTTCAGCGCGCGCCGCGGTGGACTGATGCAGGAAATCTTCCAGCTTCTTCGACTCCGCCGCATCCATCAGATCTAAGCCATATACGCACAGATCTTCCGCGGTGACCGCGTTGCCGCTCATGCCTCCAGGCCCTTCCGCAGCATCAGAAGGGCCGACCGGATGCCTTCCCGCACTTCAGCAGTGGATTTCCTCGTAAATTCGGCGATCTCGTTTGGCGGGAGGCCGTCAAAAAAGGCCATCTCCAACGGAGCCCGCAACTCCGCTGGGATCGTCTTCAGAACCTGCCGTGTACAATCCGGCAGGGTGCTCGCCGCAGGAACCCCGATCAACTCGTAGCGGATCACCGGAAATGCAAGCGCAGCGGGCGTTCTCCGGTGCAGGGCAGCAATCGCGCGACGCCGAGCGTTCAGGACGAGCCATCCAGCGACTGGAATCCCTGCGGCAAGCAACCCCTCTGCGTCGCGCCAGACTTGCAAGAACACCGCCTCGGCAACAGATTCCGCCGCCTCGCGGTCCCGCAACACACGCATAGCCACACCGCCCACAATGCCAGCGTGCCGGTCAAACAGTTCCGCGAGAAACTTCTCATTCTTTCCGGCTATGCCGCGAAGCAGATCATCGTCACTGTGTACCGCTGGAAGACGTACTTTCCCGAAGGATTCCGAGAACGTCTCGTGCGGCTCCGTCCGCGAAGTCTGCGCATCCGGTTTGATCGTAAGCAGTGGCATGTCGATGTTCACAACGCACGTGCAGACGTTGAATCTGCACATGGTAGCAAGCTGGCGCTCCCTTTGACCTGCGCAGTGAGCACCATGGGATGATGAAGATCACCAAGTTGGGAATCGATGGCAAAGCTGCGTCTGGACAAACTGATGGTCGAACGCGGGCTTGTCTCCTCACGGGAACGCGCCGCATCGCTCATCCTGGCGGGCCGCGTTCTGGTCGATGAACAAAAGATCACGAAGGCCGGAACACCTGTCCTGGCCGAATGCAACCTCCGCATTCTGGGCGATGAGATGCCTTACGTCAGCCGCGGCGGACGTAAGCTGCGCGGCGCGCTCGACCACTGGGGGATCGATCTCACCGCCCGCATGTGCGTTGATATTGGTGCGTCCACCGGCGGCTTTACGGATTGCATGTTGCAGGCCGGTGCAGCCGCCGTGCTCTGCGTGGACACCGGCTATGGTCAGCTCGCCATGTCCCTCCGCAACGACCCGCGCGTGCACCTGCTGGAGCGCACTAACGCCCGTCTGCTTGCTCCGCGCGAACTGCTGCCGCACGCCACGGCACTCGCGCCCACGCTCAGGCCGGATTTCATGGCCATGGACGTCTCCTTCATCTCCGCCACGCTTGTTCTGCCAGCGGTGCTGCACGCGCTGGCGGCACCGGGCATGCCATGGCACGGTGAAGCGGTGATACTGGTCAAACCTCAATTCGAAGCAGGCCGTGAGTGGGTCGGCAAAGGCGGCATCGTCCGCGATCCTGCAGCCCACGCCCTCGCCGTGGACCGCGTTCGTACAGCCGTTGAGGCCGCAGGCGGAACCGCCTCGGGTGTGATCGATTCACCTATCACCGGCGCGGAGGGCAATCGTGAATTCCTGCTCCACGCCGTCTTTCCCGCAACACCGGCGCCGCGCAGCATGCTCTAGGTACACTGGAGCCATGCCTTCCATCGCCATCATCTCCAAGCCGCAGAAGCCGGAGCTTGCCACCCTGCTGCCTGAGCTGATCCGCTGGCTGGAGGAGCGCGGCTACACGCCGGCCCTGGACGAAACCAGCGCGGCCTACACAGGCGGACAGGGTGTTTCGCGCGAACAGATGCCCGAGCTCTGTTGCCCCGATCTGGTCATCGTCCTTGGCGGTGATGGCACACTGCTCTCGGCCTCACGCTCCTTTGCCCGGACAAACACGCCCATTCTCAGCGTCAACCTCGGTTCGCTGGGCTTCTTGACCGAAGTTCCGCTCAGCGAACTCTACCGCACGCTGAAGGCCTGGCGCGAAGGCTCCTGCCTGATCGACGAGCGCTGCATGATGCATGCCGAACTGATCCGCGAAGACAAGGTGTACCGGGCGTGGGACGCGCTGAACGACGTGGTCATCTCGAAGGGTGCCATCGCGCGCATGGGCGATTACGTCATTGATTTCGATGGCCAGTTCGTCGCCAGCTTCCGCGCGGATGGCATCATCGTCTCCACGCCCACCGGATCCACCGCCTACAATCTCGCGGCGAATGGCCCCATCGTGATGGGCAGCGTCAACGCCATGATCCTGACGCCCATCTGCCCGCACCTGCTCACCATCCGGCCGATCGTTACGCCCGGTGAAACGGAAATTCGCGTCCGCGTCGCGGGCATCGCCGACCAGACCTACCTGACCGTTGATGGCCAGGAAGCCGTGGAACTGCGCCTGAACGACCAGCTCCGTTGCCACCGCTCAGACTTCCGCGTGCGTCTCGTGCGGCTGGTGGAACACGGCCTCTTCAAAGTCCTCCGCTCCAAGCTCAAATGGGGCGAACGGTAACCTGCGGGCAACCACTGGAAGCGCTCATGGCACGTCAGGAATGTTTCACGTGAAACATTTTTAGAAACACGACAAATGCGCCGAACATCGTTTTCGTATCAGAAGAGGGATCTTTAACAAGATCAAAGTGGATGCTATGAACATTTACGTTAGCGCTAACGTAAACACGGTTTCTCGCCCACATAGAGCGATATTGATGCGTTTAGCAACCTCACGTTCCGCAGAAGGTTTGCGTCACGCGTTGTTCCAGTAGAGCAGCTGTTTCATAGTGTTCCAGTTCCGGCCGTTCAGCGTAAGGGTCTGCGGTGGCCTGCAACAGAGCCTCAAAGGGCTGGTAGTCATCGCGGAGAACCGCTGCGTCGATGACCTCCTGCACCAGGTGGTTGCGGGGGATGTAGACCGGACTGGCGGCGCGCATGGAGGCAGCACGCTCCTGCGATGACACTGTTTCTGCTGCCAGGCGGTTGCGCCACCGTTCAGCCCACTCGTCAAAGGCAGCAGGAGTGTCAAAGAGGCGATGCAGCGGCTCGTTGCTCTCGTGCTCGACGGCATCCGAAAGGCGGCGAAAGGTCAAGGTGAAGTCGGCATGATTCGCAGCCATCCGCTCCAGCAGACCGGTCGCCAGCTGGAGATCGCCTTCCTGCTCCGTGAACAGGCCCAGCTTACGCCGTAGACCGGCCAGGTGCGCTGCCTCAAACGTGGGAGCAAAGCCGTTCAGCACCCCATACGCTGCGGTCAGCGCAGCTTCCGGGCTGCCTTCCTCCTGCTCCATCAGCGGCAGCAGCGTCTCCGCCAGCCGGGACAGGTTCCAGACCATGATGGCGGGCTGGTTCGCGTACGCATAACGCCCGTTCATGTCGATGGCGGAGAAGACTGCGGCCGGATCGTACGCCTCCATAAAGGCGCAGGGTCCGTAGTCAATCGTCTCGCCGGAGATGGAGGTGTTGTCCGTGTTCATGACGCCGTGGATGAAGCCCAGCAGCATCCACTGCGCCACCAACCGCGCCTGCCGCGTAACCACACCTTGCAAAAGCGCCCGATACGGTTTCTTTTGCTGGGCGGCTTCAGGGTAATGGCGGCTGATCGCGTAATCCGCAAGCGTGCGGATGGACTGCGTATCTTTCCGCGCGGCGAAGTATTCAAACGTGCCCACGCGCAGATGGCTACTGGCAACGCGGGTCAGGATCGCTCCTGGCAGCATCTCTTCGCGGACAACCTGCTCGCCGGTCAGCACAGCGGCCAGCGCGCGTGTAGTGGGCACACCCAACGCATGCATCGCTTCGCTGACGATGTACTCACGCAGGACGGGACCAAGCGCCGCGCGGCCATCACCCCGGCGCGAGAAGGGTGTCTGCCCGGAGCCTTTCAGCTGGATATCATAGCGCTTTCCGTCTTGCGCGACCACCTCGCCCAGCAGGTTGGCGCGGCCGTCACCCAATTGCGGCACAAAGTGGCCGAACTGGTGGCCCGCATACGCCATCGCCAGCGGCTCCGAGCCATCCGCCACGCGATTGCCGCCGAGCACCTCGACACCTTCCTGGCTGGTCAGATCCACCGGATCGATGTTCAGGAAGCGGGCAAGTTCCTCGTTGCCCTTGATCAAGCGCGGCACACGGACGGGACTCGGATTTACCCGGGCAAAGAAGGTTCCGGGCAGCCGGGCGTAGGTGTTGTCAAAGGGGATGCGAACGGCAGCAGAAGTGGTCATGCCTGATTGGATGTGCGAACGCTCTCTGCATGAGTACGCCTAAAGGCGAGCTTTGATCTTGTCGATCCGGCCGTCCAGCCTGCCGGTGACGTTGTGGAACATCTTGAGGTCGTCATCGACGCGGTCGAGGCGGGGCGGTTGACCTCGCTGAACAGCCGGTTCATGGCGGCCTTCAGGTCAGCGAAGTTGCGGCGGTTCAGCCAGATGCCTATAAGAATGCCCATGAAGAGAGAACCATTCGACATATTCATGCACTCGCGCGCTCCAACGCGCTCGACGTAGCAGAGCCTTAGACGCGAAGTTGCAGCAAGCCTGCTAGACGTGAAGATCAGCCCCTAGTCTCCAGAATTGCGGCACCCGCTGGACATGCACTCCTTAGAGCCATAGAACTGTAGGATGCCCGAAGACGTTCCGGAAGAACTCTTGCAGCGGATTAGGTCCGTCACGAACAAACGTGCGCGTGTTGTTCTCGACAGGATTCTGCAGAACGGCAGCATTAGCACCGAGGAACTCAGCGTGCTCGGATACAACCATCCGCCACGAGCTGCGCGGGATGTTCGCGAGCTTGGTATTCGCTTGAAGACAATTAAGGTGAAGCACAGCGATGGCCGATCCATTGCAGCATACGTCTTCGACCTTGAAGCTTCGCCGGGTGTTAAGAGTGGCCGAGTTGATCTTCCGAAGCAGGAACGTGATGCGCTGTTCCGTGATGCAGGAGGGCAATGCAAGATATGTGGCGCGACTACCAACCTCCAGATTGATCATCGTGTTCCATATGAGATTGGCGGTGAACCGCTTAGTGCCAGCGAGGGCGCGTATCAGGTTCTTGACGGGACCTGCAATCGGAAGAAGTCGTGGGCCTGTGAGCACTGCCGCAACTGGATAGAGATCAAGGATGCGGAGATTTGCGGATCGTGCTACTGGGCAAATCCTGACAGCTACAAGCATGTGGCTATGACGGAGGAACGGCGCGCCGACATTGTCTGGAGAGGGAGCGAGACACGACGCTTTGATGAGATTCGAGAACGGGCAGAACGTGAGGGCCGAACAGTGCCTGAACAGATGAAGAGAATGCTTCGCATCAGGCGAAAACCATAGCCTGCTGTTGGTCGAAGTGGTTCAGCGTCAGGCAGACTTCATCGGTTTCTACAGACATGAGCTGGCGCGACACATAGAGCGATTCGACCGTTGTGTGATTGTGCCCATTGAGCGTTGCCTGACTCGACCGGCCTACATCGAGAAGAACTCGGCACGCTAGTTCCGGAGGGAGCCGGTCGCCGTACGTACGATCTCCGCACGCACCATCGTAGCTGAGGATGAAAGGAACGCCCTTTTGGTTTAGGAATGTTAGACTTTCAATGATGCGTTCCCGGCTTACTCCGGCAATGTAGCGTGCATCACGGCCCTCGCTTGTTCCTTGGTACGGCGGGTCAAGATAGAACAGATCGCCACGCTGCGCGTTGTGGAACAAATCCATGAAATCGGCGCAAATTACTTGTGACCGGTTTGCCAGCAGGTGGTGCGCAGCAAACAGTTCCGTTTCCATCGTACGTGGAAGCGTTCCCGTCCTACGCTTGTCTGGTGACTGGTTAAATTCGCCAGCAGGGTTGAATCGAACAGCATTTTTGACGCAGCGCGCTAAAAGGTAAAGCAGGCTTGCGGAGTCATATGCGATGTTGAACTCAGCGCGGATCTCATAATATGCCTCGATGGGCTTTTCACGTTCGCGAAGCCACAGCGCTTTGTAGTCAGCAGCCAGCTTGGATGGTTCTGTGATGATCGCCTGCCAGAGATCGGCAAGGGGTTGCAGGCGGTCTGCTATGAGGAAACGCTCGAATCTGTGCTGCGAAGCTGCTGCGAGAGTTACGGCTGCGGAGCCTGCGAATGGCTCGACTAAACGGCTACTTCCAAGGCGAGGCATGTGGCTGAGGATGGCGGTCGCAAGCCGGCGTTTACTGCCCTGGTATGGAACCGGATGCGGTACTGAGTATCTCAACGACTCGTCCTCTGCCCTCTCCTATGCTACAGGCGAGTCCAGTAGAAGGAGCAACCTCCGAGAGTAGAAGACGTGGCCTGTTCACAATCGGGACTGCCGACAACCTACATCTGGAGAACCCCACGTAGGCATCAGTGCGGGCGCGGGCGAGGTGAGCGAGTGATTGCGCGCGGCCAACTCTGAAACTTCAACCTCTTCCGATGGCGATGACGTAGTAGTTGGCGGGGATGTCACCTACGCACTTGACTGCGTGCGGGATGTTGGAGGCTACGAAGAAGACGCCGCCTGGACCTGCGGTAGTTTTCTGGCCGTCGTTGTCAAATTCCAGCAGACCGCTTCGCACAAGCATCAGCTCGGAATGGCGATGCCGGTGCGCCGGGTGCGGCATCTGCCCGGGAGGAAGCGTGGTCTCGTGCACTTCCAGGCCCTCGCCTGTTGCGAGTGTGCCTTGCAGCACCGTCTGGTCAACTTGCCCGTGCAGCCGTTCGATGGTGGGCAGGTCTGCGAATTGGTAGACCTTTGACTTGGTCAATCGCGGGTCTCCGTCAGCAGCGACGCTTTTCTGGGCTGCGCTGTCCATGGGCAGTAATGCCGAAGCGGAAAGTGCGGCAATGATTTCGCGTCTGTTCATAAGGTCACCTTTCGTATCCTTCCAGAACGATACTCCGCAGCTAGTGCAGTTTGCCTCCTAATGTAGCTGTCGTGCTTGTGCCGGGCTTTCAGCCCTGCGCTCCTCCGCCTCCATTCACCTGGGCCTTCGGCCCAGGCTGTTATGTCTCGGGTCTTCGACCCTGGAGCGACGGCAGCGCGAAAGCGTTTTCTAGCTGTCCTGGTAGCCGATATAGCGGTTCTAGGTATCTTGGTGGGCCGCAAAAGCGCTTTTAGCTGTCGGGGTAGCCGGAGAAGTGGTTTCCAGGTATGTTGGTGGCCCGGCAAAAGCGCTTTCTAGCTGTCCTGGCAGTGGGGGAAGGGCGCTTCTAGCTGTCGTGGCAGTCCGCAAAAGCGGCTGGTTGCAGGTCGTTGGTGCTGATGGTGCGGTGGGCTGCGTCGGTACTGAAGAAGCGGTCAACGGCATCCATCACCTGTTCCCCCTGTCTGGCTTCAAAGATGCTGCGGCGCAGCGTCGCTCCTCCAGGGATGCCGTGGGTGAACCAGCTGGCGAACTGCTTCATCTTGCCGATGACGTCGCGGCGAGCGGATTCGCGGTCGCGGGCAAGGTGGCGCAGGTGGTTGTGCGCGGCGAGTTCGGCAGGGGTGAGCGCTTCGAGGTCTATGTTCGCGGGGACTTCGATCTCCGGGTGCTCCTGCTCCATCTCCGCGAACAGCATGGTGAAGTAGGTGCGGATCATGCGGTAGCGATCCTGCTCGGTGGCGATATCGTATGTGCCTTTGCCGGTCGCAGCTTGTGACGCGGTGTATTGGGCGATCTGCCGGAAGATCCATGGGTTCGCGGGTGCGGCCCGGCCGATCATAACGGCGTCGCAGCCGGTCTCCGCAACCATGCGGCTGGCATCTTCCGGCGTGCGGATGTCGCCGTTGCCGATGACCGGTATGCTGACGGCGTCCTTGACGGCGGCGATCCACTCCCAGCGGGCGTTGCCGGTGTAGCCCTGCTCGCGCGTGCGGGCGTGGAGGGCGGCGGCGTCCAGGCCGCAGTCCTCGGCCATCTTCGCTAGCGGGACGCAGACCAGGGAGTTGTCGTTCCATCCCAGGCGGAACTTCACAGTGAAGGGAATGGTGATGGCGGCGCGCACCCGCTCGAAGATGGTCTGGATGTGCGGCAGGTCGCGCAGGAGGCCGCTGCCGCCGTTGCAACTGACCACGCGCTTCGCCGGGCAGCCAAGGTTGAGATCGACAATGTCAAAGCCGGCATCCTGGCAGATGCGTGCGCTGTCGGCGAGTGTCTCCGGGTTGGAACCGAAGATCTGCGCGGAGATGGGATGTTCGTCGTCGTAGTAGGTCAGGTAGCGCTTGCGCTTGGTCTCGCGCATGCGGGAGAGGCCGTCGGCGGAGGTGAACTCCGTCATGATGAGGCCGCAGCCGGATTGCTGGTTGCTCTGCTCGGTGTGGACGTTTGTGCTCGTCGCCTCGTTGTTCGTTGCTTTCGTGTCTGGGGCGGTCGCGGTGGTGAAGAGGGAGGCGTTCTTGATAAAACGGCGGAAGACCGTGTCGGTGACGCCAGCCATGGGCGCGAGGACCGTTGCAGGTGCGACGCGCACGTTGCCAATGTGGAAGTGCGCAGGTACGGCTGCCGCCGCGACGCCAGGGCAATCAAGTACAGCGGCGACGTAATTTCCCCAGCCTTTTTTCATACTTCTTCTGGGTCGAACACTGAGAAGAAACGCTGGAGAACCTCGTCCAGGGTTTCTTTTGGAACCGGCTCGACGAAGCGAGCTCCGCGTCCGTTCAGGTCGAGTACACGGGGCTGATCGCAACGAACGATGCCGGTTGTCTTCAAGCCGGCCGGCAATGATACGGCGAAGCCAATCCGGACGGCGAAAGCGCCACCGCTCGTGACAGGAAGCATAATCGGCGCGTTCGTCATGCGATTGAACGTCTCCGGGGAGATGATTAGTGCAGGCCGTCTCCCCTTCTGCTCACGGCCAACCGCTGGTTCATAGTTAACGAAGTAAATATCGCCGGACCTCACAACAGTTCGCGGCCAACAGGAGGAAAGTTTAGCCACTCGCGGTCTTCCGCCTCGTCGCGGGGCATTTGGTCATATTCTGCTAGCAAATCCGACAGCTTATACCTTGAGCGACGCTGGCTGGGAGCACCCGCGGTACGCACGATCAAGTCGCTGCCGTCGACTTCGACTTGCACCGAGGAGTCCACTGTCAGTAACAACTGTGCTTGAGTCTCAGGAGAGAGTGGAACCATGAGAACACCGTCGACTTCCTTCAAGTGAGTGATAGGCATGGGACTTCTTCCTCAGTGTTGATGGTGAGAACAAAGAGCCTCCGGCAAGTGGAGGCTCTTGTTCTGGGTGTTGGTGCGTTTACTTTGCGGCGGCAACGGATGCGTCGCTCTTGGCGAACTTGCGCTTGAAGCGCTCGATGCGGCCGGCGGTGTCGATCATCTTCTGCTTGCCGGTAAAGAACGGGTGGCAGGCGGAGCAGATTTCCAGAAGGATGTCGCCTTTGTGCGTGGAGCGGGTTGCAAAGGTGTTGCCGCAGGCGCACTTGACGTTGGTTGCGGCGTAGTTGGGGTGAATTCCTTGCTTCGGCATGTGGCGATCTCGATTCCTGTAAAGTGGCCGCCGGGCTCACGGTTCGCTTGCAGCGGTTAAGGTCACGCCACATCGATGTTCCCGTCGCTCTGCCAGGTGCGGCGTTCAACTGGGTTTTGCAGCTATCACATTGGATGCCGGCAACCCAGATATGCTCCAGTGTAAATGGCGTTCGAGCGCCGGGCAACGGCCTTGTCCGGCCGGTTGGCGCGTCTGGCCGCTTGCTCACCGTACGAGAACGCACCCCGCGAGCCGAGTAGGGTGTACCCTGCAATCCTTGAGGCGGCGTAGGATACTCGACGGAGGCAGACCATGCGGATTGCATTGGATATCACGGACGGTGGCGCGAAGAGGGTGGGATGCGCGCTGCGAGTAGCGTTCTGCGGCGCGGCTCTGGCGTTTGCGCACACAGCCGCAAGTGGTCAGACGCAGTCACCGGGAGCACAGAACCGAAATGGGACCGCCTGCGCCGCTCAGGAACCAGGTGCGACGGCGCCGAATACAGCGGAAGCTGGGTGCCAGGAGTTGGGGCCAAACTTCGCGACGCCGTCTGCGGGTGTGCTGGGCGGAACCCGTCCCTTTTCTGTGACCAGCATCATTCGTGTGGACGCGGCCGTTCCCAAGCCACCGGTGGCCATGCCGCAAGGAGACAGCTTCAACGTGGTGGGCAGCGCCACATTGGTGAAGACGCGCCGTGAGGCTCTGCCTGCATGTCTTGCGGCGGGCAAACGGTGGAGTGCGCGGTCGGGTGCCGGGACATCCACTACTTGCCTGGACCACAAAGGGGATGTGATCGCATATCAGGAGTGCAAGGCATCGGGCAGTTCGCCAGAGTGCACCGTCGTGATGCTGCAGCAGGACACTGCGAGGACGCCTTGAATACGATGGAGCAGATGCCGATCAGCCAGGAGCTTGATGCTGCCTGCCCGCTCTGTGATGGGCAGGGCATGCGCATCGTGCAGGACGCTTCAGGACGCCGTTCCGCCGTTCCGTGCACGTGCAGGGTGCAGCAACGGGCGCGCCGCATTTTGAGCCGGGCACGCATTCCACGCCGGTATGAGCATTGCACGCTGGAATCGTATGAGCACTCGTTCAGCGGCGCTCACCCGTCGCTGCGCCGCGCGTACAAGACCGCGCAGAAGTTCGTGGAGAATTACCCGCTGCTCGACACCGAAGGTGCCGGCCTGCTGCTGGTGGGTTCAGCGGGACTGGGAAAGACACACCTCGCCGTCGCACTGTTGCAGGGCCTGATTCTCGAACGGGGAGCGACAGGTTTGTTTTATGAGTACGGCGATCTGCTCAGAACGGTACAGAACACGTATAGTTCAGGCGTTGCTGCCAGCGAGTTGGAAGTTCTTCGGCCTATCTTCGAGACGGAAGTTCTGGTGCTGGATGAGCTGGGCGGACTGCGCCCGTCAGAGTGGGCGTGGGACACCGTCGCGTACCTGCTGAATACGCGTTACAACGATAAGCGAACGACCATCATCACCACCAATTACCCGAACCGCCCGCCCCTTGGCGTTCAGTCAGGACAGATGTCTGACGCGCGGAAGGCAGTCCGCCAGGAGACTCTGGGAGACCGCATCACGGAACGCCTTCGTTCGCGCCTAGCAGAGATGTGCATTGAGGTAGAGATGACGGGTGAGGACTTCCGCCAGTTGAAGCCTGCGCGGCTGGGCTGAGCCGCATACGATTGCCAAAGTCCTCACGCGTATACTCTGTGTGTGAGTGCCCCCGCCAAGACGTTTTACATCGAGACCTTCGGGTGTCAGATGAACGCGCACGATTCCGAAAAGGTCATCGGCACGCTGGAGCATGAAGGCTACACGCGCGTGGAGGACGAGGAAGCGGCCGGGCTGATCCTGTACAACACCTGCTCCATTCGCGACAAGGCGGAGCAGAAGGTCTTTCACCGCCTGAACGAGTACAAACGCATGCAGGGCGAGGGCAAGCAGTTTGCCGTTCTGGGGTGCGTTGCGCAGCAGGAGGGGCAGAAGATCTTCGAGCGTGCGCCGTACGTGTCGCTCGTGTCTGGCTCCGCCTCGTACCGCAATTTGCCGGAGATGCTCGTCCGTTTGGAAGCTGGCGAGAAGCGCATCACCGGCCTCGACGACCGCCAGACCGAGGAAACGTTCGACACGGAGTTCACCGCGCGCAGCAATCCGCATCGCGGGTACATCACCATCATTGAAGGCTGCGACAAGTTCTGCAGCTACTGCGTTGTGCCGTACACACGTGGCAAGGAGCGCTCACGCTCGTCAGACAGCATCATGGCCGAGGCACGGCGCATGGCGGATCAGGGATTCACGGACATTCAGCTTCTGGGGCAGAACGTGAACAGCTACCGGGACCCCTTGGGCCGCCGCAGCTTCGCGGAGGTGCTTGCCGCCATTGCTCGACTGCCCGGTGTCCGGCGCGTGCGCTTCACCACATCGCACCCGCGCGACTTCACCCAAGACATCATCGATGTGATCGACAACATGGCGACCGTGTGCGACCACGTACACCTCCCGGTGCAGTCTGGCTCATCCGCGGTGCTGAAGGCGATGCAGCGCGAGTACACCCGTGAGTGGTATCTCCAGCGCATCGCATGGATCAAGGCCGCCAGGCGCGACATCAGCATGACGACGGACATCATCGTCGGCTTTCCCGGAGAAACGGACACCGATTTCGAACAAACCATGACCCTTCTCGATGAGGTCGGCTACGATGCGGTCTACGCCTTCCAGTACTCTCCGCGTCCGAACACGCCTGCCGTGGGCATGCCGGATACTGTTCCGGACGATGTGAAATCCGCCCGCCTGCAACGTCTCATGGACGCGCAACGCGAGCGTCAACGCGTCAGCTACGAACGCCATCTCAATCAGGTGATGGACGTCATGGTCGAGGGTTACAACCGGCAGCGTGGGCAGGTGACGGGCCGGTCGTCGCAGAACAAGACCGTGAATTTCACGACCGCGCAGCCGATTCTGCCAGCCTTAGGCAGCTACGTCAATGTGCGGATCACAAAGACGTTTCCCAACAGCCTGGTGGGCGAAGCAGCATGAGCGGCTCAACCCAGCGTACACGGCCAAGCGCAGCTCCCGGCGCAACCAGCGACGACGTGGAGGTTCGCATCCGGGGCCTGATGATGGACCCTGTCACGAACATGCCGATGATCGTGCTGAAGGACATGAGCGGCGAAGGCGTTCTGCCCATCTGGGTGGGCATCTTTGAGGCGAACGCCATCGCGCTTGAGATTGAGAAGTCATCCACACCCCGGCCCATGACGCATGATCTGTTGCGGAACACGCTGCGCGCCCTGGACGCGCGGGTTACACGCGTTGTTGTCTCGGATCTGCGGGACGACACCTTCTTTGCCGTTATCTGGATGGAGCGCAATGGCGAGGTGATGACGTTGGATGCCCGCCCGTCTGACGCTCTGGCGCTTGCCATGCGCGCGGACTGCCCCATCTATGTGAGCCGCGCTGTCATGGAGAACGCCAAGACGGGGCAGAAGAACGGGCGCGAAGCGTCTTCTGATGAGCTGCGCCGCTGGCTGGAGAACCTGGGCGACGACGATATGGGCCGCTACAAGATGTAACTCCTTCCGTCCCCCCACACATGTCTCTGAAGTCCACGTTGGAAGCAGTATCGTACAGCCTTTTGCGGCGGTGGACTGAAGAGTCTCGCGGCGCGCATCCGGCCCCAAACTGCATTCTTGTGCTGCAATACATGCTGCCGCTGGGTGTCTGCGTTCATGCCACGCCACTGTTTGAGGCGTTGCACAAAGGCTTTCCGCAGTTGCCCGTTTATGTGGCGACCCGTGGACTTGGGGCGGAGGTTCTGCGCCACAATCCGTATGTCGCCGGTCTGCTGATCACGGGAGATGTCTTTACAGACTTCCTTGCAACTGGCCGTGCTCTCCGTGAGCAAATGGATGCACAGGGACTGCGGCCGGCATGGATCATCACGGATGCGAGCAACCGGCGATCCAAAATCGCCCTTCTGGGTGTTCTGTACGGGCGCGGACCGCTGGCCGGTTTCAGCCTTGCGACGGCTCTGCAGCGCATTGCTCTGGAGCCCGATTCCGCGAAAAGCATGCTTGCCAACAATCTGGCGATTGCCGGAGCGCTGGGTGCGTCCGCTGAACCACGCGAACCATGCGTCTTTGTTTCCGCAGAGGACATCGAGGCAGCGCGGGCGTTGCTTGCGGAAGTCAATCTGCAGCAGAAGCCGGTCGTAGTGTTTGCGACGCAGCCGAGTGGGGGGCAACCAACGGAATGGCGCGACGCATGCTGGGGAGAGACCCTGCGGCATGTGTCCGCCCTGGGATTCCTGCCGGTGTTTGCGGGGACAGTGGCCCAGTCAACTGCAATCGACAGGCTTCGCGACGCATCCGGTGTCCCCACCGCTTCGCTGGCAGGACAAACGGATGTACCAACCCTGGCTGCTGTTCTGGGGCTGGCCGATGCCTGCATCTCCATCGACACCGGAACGCTGCATGTGGCGCGTGCGGCTGCGGTGCCGGTCGTGGCGCTCGCTCCAACCTATCAAAGCCCTGTGGAGTGGCTGCCGTTGGGCTTGCCAACGGCGCGGGTGATTCGTGGCCCAGGAACGGCTCCTGTCGGGCCTGACTACCGACTGGACGAAATTGAACCGCCCGATGTGATCGCGGCGTTTGACGGTCTGATGCGGGAGTTTCCACCGGAGGCCGAGAGCCGTGAGGCGCGAGTCCGGCCGATGACCAGCACCGTCGATCATCTCCCTGCAATCTAAGTCTCGCTAACCTGCTGCAGGAGATCAAAGAACTCGGGAAAAGAAATCGCCGCCGCGGCGGCGCCGTCGATTTGCGTATCGCTGGTGGCACGCAGCGCGGCGATGGAGAAGGCCATGGCAATGCGATGATCGTCTCCGGAGTCGATCACGCCGCCATACAGCGTCTGCCCGCCCGCGATTCGCATCCCGTCGTCGAATTCCTCAACCTCTGCACCCATCGCGCGCAGGTTCTCCACTACAAGCGCGATGCGGTCGGACTCCTTGACGCGCAATTCTTTCGCATTGCGGATCAGAACGCCGTCACGGGTGTACGGCGCGATGGCCGCAAGCACTGGCAGCTCATCGATGATGAGCGCGGGCAGGCTGCCCGTGATCTCCGCGCCGGTGGGTTGGGCGGGACCGTTGACCTGCAGCGTGCCGGTCATCTCGCCGTGTGTCTCTTCCAGGTTCAGCACCTGCACCTTCAGGCCCATCATCGCCAGCACATCAAGCAAGGCAGCGCGGGACGGATTCATGCCCAGATCGTCCAGCACGATCTGCGAGTCAGGGAAGAGCAACGCCGCGCATAGAAAAAATGCTGCCGAGGACAAGTCGCCGGGCACCGTCGCCTCAATCGCGTGCAGCTTCTGACCGCCCGTAATGGAGATGCTGTCCCGTCCGCGCTCAAGATCCGCACCGAAGGCACGCAGCGCATGTTCGGAGTGATCGCGCGTGCGCACCGCCTCCTGCAACGTGGTCGTGCCACTTGCACCTAGGCCGGCAAAGAGAACAGCTGTCTTGACCTGGGCGCTGGCAATAGGCGTGGCGAACTCAATGGCGGTGAGCGGGCCGCCATGTACCGTCATCGGCGCGTGGCCATCTGTCAGGTCGATGCGTGCGCCCATCTGCTCCAGCGGACCCTTGATGCGCTGCATGGGCCGCTTCGTCAGCGACGCATCGCCGGTAAACCTGTATGTGCCGGGGTGCGGCGCAACCAGGCCGGCAAGCATACGCATGGTGGACCCGGAGTTGCCGCAATCCAGATCGCCTGAAGGCTGCTGGAATGCGCCGCTAACGCCGGTGACTTCCACGGTACCGTTAGGATTCCTAACCACCTTCGCGCCGAGCGCTTGCATGCAGGCAAGGGAACTGTGCGGGTCCGCGCCGGTGGAGAAATTGCTGAAGCGGGAGGTTCCCTCCGCCAGGCCGGCAAGCATGGCATAGCGGTGCGAGATGCTCTTATCGCCCGGCAGACGAACGCTGCCGCGTACGGTGCGTGCCGGACGCACAATCTGTGTGGAGTTGCTGTGAGACATAGTTGCATGATATTCGTTAGAGCGCTGGATGATCGTTCAGAAGCTTAAAGCTGACCTCGGGGGCCAAAGCCTCGATACGGGAGGTGGCTCATACGGCACAGCTAAAGCTGTGCCCTTCCGAAAGAGCGTCTTGTAGCGTCGCCGTTGACTGTGTCTTTCCGGAGGATGTTTGTCGCACGCCGGTTACACCCAGAGAGCGCGATGAGCGTCAGCAGCGTGGTTGCGTGCAGTACGGTGTGAAGCGTGTTCGGAGTGATGCCGTTGCGGGCTGGCAGAAACGCATGCGTGTTGCCGAAGAGTTCCCGGTAGTGCGCAGCACGCGTCGGCTGCGGCTTGCCTAGGTACGGTATCCACCACGCCTGCAATTCACCGATGAACAGAAGACCATAGCTGATCCAGAGATATGTCCGCACCCAGTGCGGCCAGCGCCGGTCGTGGGCGTGCTGCACGCTGAAGATGAGCCCAACTGCAAATGGAACGGTGTTGATCGCGGTTGCGACGGCAATCTTCCGCAGCGAATCCGTCCGGCGCAAAGCTCTCACGTCATTCAGGCGGCCAAAGGGCGTCCAGTCATGCAGCAGCAGAAACGCAACCTGAAAAGCCTGCAGAACTAAGACGATGTTTTCAGCGAGCGGCATGAAGATACTCTATAGCGCATGGCAACGCATCCTGACACGCACAATGCCGTATCAGAGCAATCACCCCCAGCAATACATCCGACAATGCGACTTCTGGGTACCATTTCTGACAACGTCTCAGAACGTGACCATAAGCCTATCTCCTTGTTTACTCTGTTGAGGCATTGCGGAGGTGATCGTGGGCACAGGCCTACTAGCTATCGGGGTTGGTAATGATGCCTTTGTAGTGACCGAGGAACGAGCAAAGACATCGGTTTCAACAGCGGCCGCCAGCCCACGGTTTGACACGATTGATCTGCTTCGCGGTTACGCCATCCTCGGCGTCGTTCTTCTTCATGTCAGCAACCTGCTGTCTTATTCGGGCCAGGCAGTAGGCGGCTCACTCCCGAGCTGGCTGCGGTACCTTGTGTTCAGCCAAGGCGGTAACGGCGTTTCCGCGTTTTTCGCAGTCTCAGGTTTCCTTATTACGTTCGTCTCAATCAGGCGCTTCGGCGGACTCGCGAATGTCTCGTTGAAGACGTTCTACCGTATCCGTTTCGCACGAATTGCGCCCTCACTTCTCCTCCTGCTTGCCGTGTTGAGCGTCCTTCACCTCTACGGACCTGCAGAATTCCACATCAGACCAGGTGTCGGGACCTTGCCTCGCGCGTTATTTGCAGCGTTGACCTTCCAGACAAACTGGTTCGAAGCAGTACACGGTTGGTTGCCCGCTCCTTGGACCGTGCTGTGGTCGCTCTCGGTGGAAGAGATGTTCTACGTGTTCTTCCCGCTGCTCTGTGCGATGTGCGTACCTCACCGCTGGGGCAGATTTGCTTTCGGCACGTTCCTTGTTTTCTTGATCGGCTTTGGCCCTTTCGCAAGGACGCCCTGGTACACGCATAACGACATCTGGGCGTACCAATCCTATCTGGGCAATTTGGACAATGTCGCTCTTGGCTGTCTGTCCGCCGTCCTCACCGACCGACTCTCGCGATCCTCTTATTTCCTCAGGTCACGCTGGCCATTGATTTCGCAGCTGCTCGGAAGCATCTTGATCCTGTTCATCGTTGACTGGATGTGGCCGAAGGTAATTTTTGGGTGGCACGTGAAGCGTGCTCTGGGAAGAAGCGGGGCAGATGTGACCATTCTCGGTTTAGGAGTTTGCCTGGTGATGCTGGGCAGCGTCCTCCGAGACAGCCGCGGATCTCGGATCACGCTACCGATCCGTTGGATCGGACGTTACAGCTACGAGATCTATCTGAGCCACGTACTTGTCATCAGCGCGCTCCTCGCCCTCTATGCAAAGTTCCACCATGGTCCAGTTGCGTTGTGGATTGTTGCCGCTATCGTATTGAGTGGCATCGGAGGGCATCTTGTTTCTGCGTACTTTTCCGAGCCTCTCAACCGGCGTTTACGCGGAGATCCTCTGCCGTCACAGCTTCAGGCCTGACCGGTTAGTCCCTACAAACGCGGTCGTGTTGACTTATCGCACCCGCAGAACGACGAGCGTTTCGTCGTCGAAGTGTTCCTGGCCTCCCTGGAAAGCCGCAACGGCGTTCAGCACCGCGTTAACCGCAGAGTCTGCCTCCGGTGTCTCAAGATGTTCCAGGATGGAGCAGAGCCGGTCGTTGCCGAACATGTCGCCGGCGGCGTTGTCAGCATCTACGATGCCGTCGGACAGGAAGACGAGCAGGTCGCCCGGCTGCGTTGAGATGGTGAATTCCTCGTAGGTGGCATTTGGAAAGAGGCCCAGCGGAAACCCTTCTGCCTTGATCGCACGCGCCTGCATGCTGCCCGCCACGCGGGAGACCAGCATGGGCTGCACCGAACCCGCGTTGGCCACGCTGAGGGTTCGTGCGCTGTCGTTCCAGATGGCAAACAGCATGGTGACGTATTGAGAGTCCAGCTTGCGCTGTTGCAGCTGATCGTTCAGCGACGCAAGCATCGCTGCCGGCGCGAGATGCTGCGCCGCCAGCGACCGCAAAATGCCGCTGACCAACGCGGCATACAGCGCCGCTGGGGCCGCCTTGCCGCTGACATCGCCCAGCGCGATGGCGACGCGTCCATCGCCATACGGGATGAAGTCGTAGATGTCACCGCCGATGGATCGCGCCGGGAGGAATCGCGCGGCAAACTCCGCATGGGGAAGCGGTGCGGGGATGGGCGGCAGGAGGCGCATCTGCACCTCGCGTGCCATCTGCAGGTCACGCTCCAGCCGCTGCTCCTCTTCAAAGATGCGCTCATACAGGCGCGCATTGGTGATGGCGATAGCGACTTGCCCGGCCAGCGTGGTCAGCGTGCGCTGATGATCCTCGTTGTAGTAATTGACACGGGTGTGCTCCAGGTCCATGACGCCAATCACGCGCGCCTTGTAGATCAGCGGCACCGCGAGTTCCGACCGGACATCGCTGTTGTACGGAATGTAGCGCGGGTCCTTGCGCACATCCGGCGCCAGAACCGGATGGCGCTCTAGGGCGGCGTGTCCGATGATGCCCTTGCCCAGGACAGCCGCGCGTTCCCGCTGAATGCGCTCGCCAAAGCGCGTTGAGAAGCGGTGTACAAACTCCTGCCGGCTTTCGCTCCAGAGGAGAATCGTGAACATCTGAAAGTCCACCACGCGCCGCAGCAGCGTGCCGATGCGCTGCAAGAGGCTGTCGAGATCAAGAATGCTGGTCAGTTCGCGGCTGATCTCAGCCAGTACCGTCAGTGTCTGCGCCTGGCGCGCCAGACGCGTGTACAGCCCGGCATTGTCAATGGCCACCGCCATGCGCGACGCGACAAGCTCCAGCAAGCGCTGCTGATCGTGCGTAAACGCCGCCCGCTGTTCGCTCTCAAGATCGATGACACCAATGACGCGGTTCTTCACGATCAGCGGAACGGCAAGTTCGCTTTGCACCGCCGGGTTGGCATTGATGTACGGCGGCGTGTGGCGCACATCATCGACAAGAACGGAGCGGCGCAAAGCGGCTGCCTGCCCCACGATGCCGCAGCCCTGATGGATGCGCATGCGCTCGATCTCTGGCGTGTGGCCCACCTGAAATCGCATCCACAGGTCATGCGTGCGTTCATTAATTAGCAGGATGGCGAAGATGCGGTAGTCCACCACGGCGCGGACCAGCTCAGCGACCCGCAGTATGAGGGTTTGCAGGTCCAGCGTATTGTTCAGCGCCTCGGCTAAACGCAGAAGAAAGTCAACATGCTCCGACGAAACGCGAATGCCGCTCTCCGGCAGCGCCTGCGCGAGCGCCGATTGTGCCGGAACATCAACCTGCAACGCGCTTCCCTGTGAGTCGTCGCTGGGCCTGTAGTCGCCCTCAAACTCCTCAGAGAGTTGAGCGGCGTCATCCTCAAAATTGAGGCGAACTTCTGACGCCTCTGAGGCGCGCGCCCGCGTTGCCACTTCCACTGGCTCCGGGTGGAGGCGCTGCTGTTCCTCTGTGTTCATGGCGTGCGTGGTCTCACTTGCCGCTCATCACAGCACAATACGCCGTTACCGGTGCGTCCTGCGACAGAGAGGGGATAGAACGTGTCAATACCCGGCAGCGGCAGCTTTGCCCGTGGAGATGCCTGTAAGTTCCTGAACAATGCGCACACTGGCGCTTGCACCGATGCGCGTTGCGCCCGCCTGCAACATGGCCTGTGCATCTGCCAGCGAGCGGATGCCGCCAGACGCTTTTACGCCGCACTCTGAACCCGCCACGCCGCGCATCAAGGCAACGTCATCTACGGTGGCACCGCCCGTTGAGAAGCCGGTGCTGGTCTTGATGAAGTCCGCGCCCCCCTCCACGGCCAGTTCGCTGGCTCGCAGCTTCTCCTCATCAGACAAAAGCGCGGTCTCGAGAATGACCTTGACGATGGCGCCCTGCGCATGTGCCGCCTCCACCACAGCGCGAATGTCCGCTGATACGGTGTTGTACTCGCCGCCCTTCAGCGCGCCAATGTTCAGCACCATGTCCACGTCATGTGCACCGTGGGCGATCACGCGCTTGGCCTCATCCACCTTTGAGTCCGTGAGCGATGCACCCAGGGGAAAGCCGATGACAACACCAACGGGCACGCCGGTGCCAGCCAGTGCGGCAGCGGCTGTTGAGACCCAGAAGGGATTCACCATGGCGCAGGCGAAATGAAACTCTGCCGCCTCCGCGCACAGCTGCAGCACCTGCGAGCGGGTCGCGTCGGGCTTCAGCAGCGTGTGATCCAGCGTGGCCGCAAGATTGCGCGGACTGCTGATTGCCTGCTCGTAAAACTGCTCTCCAGCTATGAAGTTCTCATTCTGCATGTATTCCTTAGTTTGATGCGGGGTCTAAACCCACCTTAGCTTCGCGAAGGTGGGGCACCCTTGTGTTGTGCATGTATTCAGGTTTCATGCCGGGTCTAGGCCCACCTTAGCTTTGCGAAGATGGGCACCCGTTCAATCCATCGCGTGGAATTATGCGGCGTGGACGGCAAAACGGTAAGCCGCCAGCAGGTCATCCCGCAAATGCTTGTAGAGCGTGTCGCGTGCCGGTTCATCGACTCCGCGCAGAACGGCGGAGGGATGGATCGTCGCCATCACATGCTCCGCATATGGCGTGGAGAGCAGCTTGCCGCGGTCGCGCATCAGCGCGAATGTGCCGCCCAGCAGCGATTTTGAAGCGGACGCACCCAGGCACAGCACCAGCTTCGGCTTCAGCGCGTCCAGTTCCGCCAGCAGCCACGGTTTGCACGCGGTGATCTCGCTCATGCGCGGATTCTGGTGCAGGCGCAGCTTGCCGCGCTGCACAAACTTGAAGTGCTTGACGGCGTTGGTCATGTAGATGTCGCTGTCGTGCACGCCCACCTCCGCGAGTGCGCGGCGCAGAACGCCTCCGGCAGGGCCGACGAAGGGCAAGCCTTGCCGGTCTTCCTGATCGCCGGGCTGCTCGCCGACCAGCACCAGCGGAGCGGTCAACGATCCGCGTCCCGGCACCACCTGCGTGGCATGGCAGTACAGGTCGCATCCCTTGCACGCGGGCAGGTTGGCGGTAATCTGCTCAATGGTATGCAGCGCCGGCACAAACGGAGCCGCGCTGGGCTTGCTGCCTTGTGTTGCCACCATGCCTTTTACCCTTGCTTCCGCGCTTTGCATGAGTTTGGGAAGCAGCTCGACCTCCGGCAGGTTGCTCCAATAGCGCACGGGCATGTGGCCGCGCATGGTGGTTGGGTTCAGCCGCGCCGGGTTGAAGATGCTGCTGTAATAGCTCTTCCAAAGTTCTTCCAATTCGTCGCCCGCAGGCGCGGAGTCACGCGGCACCGCCGGGCCGTAGCGCAGTTGCTTATCCGCTGGATCCCAGGCGACAGAACCATCCGGGGTCAGGATGGACCAGCGCATCACGGCAAAGCGCTCCGCGAAAAATGGCGCGGACAGCTCCAAAATGCGATGCTGCGGTTCATACCACGCAATGAAGTGCTCCTCACCTTCGGCGGTCTCCACCCGGCGAAATCGGACAAAGGCATGCATCTTGTGCTCATCGCGCCGCACCTGCTGGACCAGAATGCCAAGTTCACGCACATCGCTGTCCACTTCAATTTTCAAGAGGTCGCGATTGCTCTGCAGCCGCCACAACAGCCGGTACAGCAGGTTCCAGCGACCCGGATAACGATGGCACCCGGCAAGCATCGCCTTCTGCAGAAACGCCTTTGGCACATGCGGTTGCGCAGCAGCACCGGCATGCTGCGAAAGCAGGACTGCGGTGCTGTCTTGGTCTTCGCCGAACAGATCCGGCGCGGCGGGAACGCAGGCATCCTCAAATGTGATCGCATCCGGTTCCAGTTGCTGCTCCAGTGCCGCGCGCGCAAGCTCACGCCACGCGGCAAAGTTCGGCTCCACGCGCACACGCAGCACGGTTTGCACGCTCACAACGCACCCCACAATGCCGATCGCGCGGCATCCTCAAACAGGCCAAGCTGTTGCGGAGGCACAATCGCCGTCTCATCACGCGTGACAGACGCCAGCGCGCTGCCTGTCTGGACATCCACAGCATCACCGAAAAGCTTAGGAGCAGATGAGGCGGGAAGGTGATCGGCCGCAATCACGTACTCCGACGCGTCCTTCAGCCGCACGTGCAGCTTACGGAGATCATCCAGCCCCAACCGGTGATAGGCGCGAATACTCAGGATGCAGTCCACATTCTTGTAGCCCAGCCCCGGCACGCGCAGCAGCGACTCGCGTGGCGCGGTGTTCACATCCACTGGAAAAAACTCAGGATGCCGCCGCGCCCATCCCATCTTGGGATCGACAGCGAGGTCGAGGTCAGGCTGCTCGTCCGTGGTAATCTCTTCGGCTCCGAAGCCGTAGAAGCGCATCAGCCAGTCGGCCTGGTATAGGCGGTGCTCGCGCATCAGCGGCGACGCTTTCAGAGGCAACCGCGTGTCTGCCTCCGGATACGGAGAAAAGCCGGTGTAGTAGACACGCTTCAGCTTGTAGCTGGTGTAGAGTCCGCTGGCGCGCGCAATAATCTGCCGGTCGTTTGAAGGGGTCGCGCCAATCACCATCTGTGTGCTTTGCCCGGCCGGCGCAAACTTTGGAGCGGAGTGCAGGCGCGCGCGATCCTCATCTGCCTCCGCCTTGCGGTCGTGGATTTGTGTCATCGTGGTTTCAATGACGGCGGACTTCTTCTCCGGCGCAAGCTGTACCAGATCGCTCTGCGTCGGCAGTTCAATGTTGGCCGAGAGCCGGTCGGCGTACAAACCAGCCTCGTCAATCAGCCGCTGCGCGCATCCAGGAATCGCCTTAATGTGGATGTAGCCGCCAAAGTGGTGCACCGTCCGCAGCGTCTTTGCCACCTGAACCAGCTGCTCCATGGTGTAGTCCGGCGACTGGATGATGCCCGACGACAAGAACAGGCCTTCGATGTAGTTGCGCTTGTAGAAGTCCAGCGTCAGCGTGACGATTTCTTCCGGCGTGAAGCGGGCCCGGCGGATGTCGCTGGAGACGCGGTTCACGCAGAAGACGCAGTCGTACGTGCAATAGTTCGTCAGCAGCAGCTTCAGCAGCGAAACACAGCGGCCGTCCGGCGTATAGGAGTGGCAGATGCCGTTGCCATCCGAGTGGCCGATCCCCTTGCCATTGCCGCTCCGCTTTGCGCCGGAACTCGCGCACGAGGCGTCGTACTTCGCCGCATCGGCAAGAATTTCGAGTTTTTGCTGGACGGTAAGGGAAGTCATCGGCACATTCAGTATAGCGAATACGAGGCGAATACTTGCCATGCAAGTAGACCCACGTAATTTGCTTTAAAGATTGTTCTTGACATGCGGACTACGAGTGCTAATCTCATGCCGTTCAGCAGAATGCACACCTTCAGGCTGCTTCAGCCTACTTGAGGAAAGTCCATGAAACCGTCAACTCTCGTAGCCACGGTGACTCTATTGTCGACTTTATCCCTTGCTTGTCGAGCATCGTCTGAGTTGCAGGTACTTCCTGTCACGCGTGACATTGGAACGGTGCTTCGGATTCTTACGCTTGAACACAGGATTGCTCTCCCGTTCGACATACTCTATGCGCCTCAGGGAGAAGCGTGTACTTGCAGTGGTGCGGAGCAGACCACACGTCAGGTGGCCTGCTCGCACGATGGTGGGCACACTATTGACTACAGGACAGGCTATTGTTGGAAGAAGAAGACAGCAAAAGGCAAGCCTTGCGGAAGCATCTGCCAGGATGATGTTTCAGTGTGCTCCGGAGAAGCGAAAGGTTGCTGGTAGCTACCCCTTCGTTGCTTGGCAGAACGCCTTACAGGTTTAATTACGAATACGAAGGAACTATCTTGAAGCGTTACTTGTGGTGTTTACTACCCCTTATTGGTCTAGGTATCTCGGCATGCAAGCTCAGGTTGTTGATCCGGACGAGTGGGAATTCACGGATCTCCATGCAGGCGATTGTGTACTGCAAAAGGGCTACCTTCGTATCTTTCCGAGCGGCCATGTTGAGTGGTGGGCGCGGGTGATGAGCAATCACGCCCCGGGCATCGATGTGTGGCACATTACGTTCCATATTCAGGATACGGCTGGCAATCTCCTCTTCGACTGGGGGAGTATAAGCAGCCCAGGTATGCACGGCGAACCGTCGCCTATGTATACGTGGGATCAGAATTCCATGAGTACCTCGCCCGAGAACGCCAAGCGTGCTCAAAAAGTAGTTGTGGACAGCTCGTGCTGAAAATGAATCGATCTGCTCTTAGGGCCGGCAGGCCTATAGAGGCGTTCATCTTGGGACTCAGCTGGCGGCATCGAAGCCGTCACACAAAACCTACGCCTTGCCCTCGGGAAACAGCCGGATATCAGCCACATTCCGGTACTTCTCCGCATAGTCCATGCCGTAACCGATGACGAAGCGGTTGGGAATCTTGAAGCAGACATAATCGGCTTCAATGGGCACCAGACGGCGCTCCGGCTTGTCAAGGCAGGTGGCAATTTTGAGCGATGCGGGTTTGTGCTGCAGCATCAGCTTGCGCAGGTAGCTCAGGGTGAGGCCGGTGTCCAGGATGTCTTCGACCACGATGACGTGCTTGCCCTCGATAGGCGTGTCCAGGTCCTTGATCAGCTTGACGGCACCGGTTGTCGTCTGGCCCTTGCCGTAGCTTGACACTGCCACAAAGTCGAAGGTGTTATCCACTTCGATGGCGCGGGCCAGGTCCGAAAGAAAGATGGCCGCACCCTTCAGCACGCCGACCAGCACGATGCTTTCACCCTTGTAGTCCTGTGAAATCTGCTGCCCGACGGCGGCGACGCGCTCGCGTATCTCCTGCACAGAGAAGAGGACTTCGCAGGACGAGGCGGGCACAAATGGCAGCGTGGGCGTGGACATGTTTCCTAGCCTAACCCGCAACCGTGCCACTGCAAAAGGGTCCATCTGGACCAGGCCCCAGTTCATTGCATCATGCGCCAGCATACCCGCCCGGTATACTCACGGAGACGTATGTTCCCCTACCTGCACTTTGGCTCCTTCACGCTGGGCACGTTTGGCATCTTGATGTGGCTGGCAGCGGTCAGCTCCGCGTACATCCTGCACCAGTCGTTTGTACGGGCGGGAGTCTCAGCCGATGCCATTGTGGTTGTCTCCGTGGTGATGCTGGCTGGGGTGCTGGGCGCAAAGATATGGCACGAGCTGCAGAATCCCGCGCAGCTCCGCCTTGCCATGCAGGAGATCACCACGCCCGGATGGAAGCATCCGATGGAGATGCTGCTTCGCTTCTTCCACTGGTTTCAGGCGGGGTTCGCGTGGTTCGGCGGGCTGCTTTTCGGGATCGCCGCGCTGCTGTGGCAGGGCAGGCAGCTTGGCCTGCGCGGGCTTAGGATGCTGGACCTGGCCGCACCGGCTGCGGCTGTAGGGTATGGCGTGGGACGCATCGGCTGCCTCACCTCCGGCGACGGCGACTACGGCATCAATACGACACTGCCCTGGGGTGTGCACATCCACGACGACGCGCTGGACCCGCCGCAGCCAAATCCACCCGGCCTCTTGGTGCAGCCCACGCCTGTCTATGAACTTCTCTTCGCGCTTGCGCTTGGCGCGTATCTTTGGATACGAGGACGCCGCAGCCTGCCGGTCGGCCAACTCACCGGCGAGTATCTCGTTTTAAGCGGCGTCGGCCGCTTCCTAGTTGAGTTTGTGCGCCGTAACGAGCGGCTGTACTTTGGCATGTCCAACGCGCAGGTTGCGGCGTTGGCTACGGTCATCGTTGGGGCAGTTATCATTTTATTTGCGCGGCGCGGATCGCCGGTGCAGGAAACGGTTGCGGTCTGAAGTTGAAAGTTTCATTCGAGTAGAGTTGGTTAGTTTTCCGCCTGACCCTCAGCTAACAAGCCGAGCACGTGACGCAATTCATAACAGAGCTAATGAGTCGGATTGGAAACGCGAAGCGACTTAGCTAAAGGTACACACGCTAAGTATGTGTCGCGCCTTCAGCGTTCGGCACCTTTTGCAACCGTCTACCTGGGCCTTTGGCCCAGGCTGTTATGTTGAGGGCCGTCGGCCCTCAGCTGCATCTAGCGACTCAAGAACCAGAGAATGTCGCACTCCCCCCACATTAACTCTCACAGCCGCTTCAGGAACGCCTTAGCCGCGTGCAGCTCGGGAAACAGCCGCTCTTCGGCCTGAAACTCCCGCGAATGGATGCACCGCCGGCCGCCGTGCACGCGGACCGGGTACTTCAGGTGCAACATTTCGTGATACATCAGGTACTCGATGGCGTAGCGCGGAACGTGTGGGCCGTCGAAGATGCGGCTGACCATGATGGTGTTGTGCGCGGCATCGTAATGGCCGAGCAGGCGGCGAGCATTATGCGCGCTCCATGTCAGCACGGGCCGGCCCAAGAGTCCATGGAAGAAGCGAACGTTCACCGCCTCAAACACCTCATCCAGATCGTAAAAGCGTCCGGCAGCGGTGAGAATCTGCTTGCGTCCCCGTGTCTGCCGCGTATGCGCAGCTTGCCGGCTGACGACCTCAGACGTAGTGTAGCGGCGGTAGCGGTCGGCATGTGACGGCGCAACTGGCTTGCGGTATAGCTTCGCCGTCAGGATATGCGCGATGGCCTCAAGCACGGGTGCCGGAGCAGACTCCAGCAGGTCGGAGAGGCGCACCAGCAGCTTGCCCTCGCGCAGCCGGATGGTCGTGTTCAGAGAGACAAAGCGCCGGAAGCGGATGTCGAACGGTGGCATGGGCGCGCGGGGCCGCAAGTCGCGGTACGCAACCTGAAAGATACGCTCCAACTCCGGGGTGCTCACGATTCAAGTTTAGCGAAAGCTGCACTGAAGCCGAGCGTCCGCGAAGGTACAACAACGTTTCGCGCGTCTGCAACGGGCGGCAGAGCTAGTGATGCCGAAGTTCTCCGACACCGCCGGGATTTGCAGTCCTATCTGGCGGGTGAGCCTTGAAGTACGCCTGTTCCGCCGGGATCATCTCTCCCACTTCGGCCTTCACGTCGAGCACGGCTTCCAGCGCCAGCTTGCGCGTCAGGGAGTAACTCTCGTCTTCCGGCGGCTGCTTCAGGACCGATTCCCAGCGAAGCAGAGCATCCTGCAGCTTAGGCAGAGGCTTGCGGAGGTCGCGGTGCGCGTGGTCATATTCTTCCAGGTTGTCCTGGAGTTCGTCGGTCAACCCGGCAATCTGGTCCATGCTGTCGCGGATGTCCTCGCGGCGGCCCTGAGCGCGCGTGTTCGCGAGGATTTCCTGAATGCGCCGCACGCGCTTGTCAATGATCGTCTGGTAGACGGTGATGCGGTCGGCTGGATCGGCTGCGGCATCGCGCACCTGCTCTTCCTCCGCCTCAGAGAGGGCGGTAGAGTGCCGCTGCCCATGACCGGCAGCCGGCAGCAGCAAAAGAGCACAAGCTGCAATGCGAAACATGCCTAGTGCTCAAACACTGCGCCCAGGAGCGCTGTCTGCACGTGGTCCAGCCGCGCGACAGCGCTCTGCACCACCGGCTTCATGTCGCCGGATGCGGTGCGCACCAGGTCGTTGAGCCGCCGGTGCGTCGTGTGCAGCATCAGCTCGCTCTTTTTCAGATTCTTGCTGTCACGCTGCAGGCCTGCCTCAATCTGGGTGGTACAGGTTTCCAGCTGGTGGAGCGTCGTTTCAGCCTTTTCCAACTCGCCTTCCGCAATCTGTTTGCTGGCGAGCAGGCTTATTTTGTCCAGGAGGTCGGCATACATCTGCACCTGCTCGCGCGGAGCGGCCTGCTGGGCGCGCAACTGCAACGAGGCAATGGCCGCCGGATCAATCATCAATACAGGCTCAGCGGCACGGGCGGGAACTGAACAGAGGCTGAACGTAAGAGCGCTGCAAATGACAGCGCTTCTGATGGAGTACGGCACTTGCGATACGGCGGTCAACTGCATCATGCACCTCCCGAATCTTCGGGAATGTACCGTTCTACTTGTTTCGCTCAAGAATCTGCAAGCGTTGCTGCGCCTGCCACTCCTGATCGGGGAATTTGCCGCCCGCCTGTTGCAAGAACAATCGGTACTGCTCCGCAGCTTGCGTAGTGTGGTGAAGCGTATCATGCGCAGTGGCTGCAAGGAAAGTATAGGGTGCGGTGGGTGGCGAGAACTGTTCTCTTTTGGACAGTGCCTGCAGCACCACCGCTGGTTCGCCGTTTTTTGATGCGGCAAAGGCCAGCATTCCGGCCGCATTCGCCCGCACATCACTGCTGACTGCGCCTGCAGGTTCGGCCAGCACGCGCTGCAGGATCGGCTCGGCTTCAGGAGACCGCTTCTGCCGGATCAGGCAGTCCGCCCAGTCCACCTGCAGCCGGGTATCGTCCGGCTCCTGGGCCAGCAGAGCCGCATACAGCGGATCAGCCTTCTCTGGCGTGCCGCCCGTCACATACGCGGTTGCCAACAGTCGCGTCAGCGGAGCATCGCTGGGGTGCGCCGCATGCAGCTGCTCCAGCAACGGCATGGCCTCTGCAGTCTTGCCCAGCAGCAGTTCCTGCGAGGCAAACTCCGCCAGTAACTCGCGATTTTCAGGGTGGGCCTGGCGCGCCGGCTCCAGGGCGGTCTCCGCCTCGGTGTATTTCTTCTCCCGAGACAGCAGCCGCGCATATCCCAGCGCGACCTCCGCGTCTTCCGGTGCAAGCTGCTGGGCGTGCGCATAGGCTTTTTCCGAAGCGGCATCGTCATGCAGTGCGTAGGCAATCTCAGCAGCCAGCGCGGCGTCTTCCGGGGTTTCCGGCGAACGCTTCAAGCCTTCCAGCAAGTCATCACGCGCCTGCTCCGGCTTCGTCTCCAGATCAATCTGGGCCAGGGCACGGTACGCACGCGCCAGCAACTCCGGCTTTGCGCCAGGAACTTTGACCGCCGCGGCGAGCTGCTCCTCCGCAGCGGAGCGATCTGTTCCGCGCGCCAACAGTAAGCCAAGCGACACCCGCGCCTCGGCGTCGTTCGCATCCCGGTCCAGCGCGGCGCGGTAGGCAGTCTGCGCCTCCGCATCGTGGCCCAACGCGTCCTGCGCAAATCCAAGATCGTAGAAGACCCGTTCGTTCTTCTGCGAGGGGGAGGCAAGCGGCTGCAGCATCGATACTGCAACCGCATACTTGCCCGCACTGATCGCCTCCTCAGCTCGCTGCGTCGCGGCTTCCTCCGCTGACGGCATGGCTTGCCGTTCCGTACCTGGTACGGAGGAACTTGTGCCGGGCGGCAACTGCACCTGCGCGGAAGCCACCGCACAGAAGATAGTAAAAAAAACGAACGGCCAGAGCGGGTGCCCTCCAGCGCGAAGAGATGAGGGATGCCCCCAGGATTGCAGCGTCATGCGAGCGCCGCCTGCAGAACGGGACCGAGCCACTGCCCGGTGTACGATCCCGGCACGCGCGCAATCTCCTCCGGCGTGCCCGCCGCGACCACCTGACCGCCACCAGCGCCGCCTTCCGGTCCCATGTCGATCACCCAATCGGCGCACTTGATCACATCCATATTGTGCTCGATGACCAGCAGCGATCCACCGCCCTCAATCAGTTTGTGAAACGCCTGCAGCAGCGTGGCCACATCTGCAAAGTGAAGACCGGTCGTGGGTTCGTCCAGAATGTAGAGCACGCGGCTCGCGGCTTTGGTAACCGGCCCACGCGCGCCGCTGCCGCGGATGTTGGCCAGATGCGATGCCAGCTTCACGCGCTGCGCCTCGCCGCCGCTCAGCGTGGTTGCCGACTGTCCGAGACGGACGTACCCGAGGCCGACTTCGTCCAGCACTTGCAAGCGTTCCACGATCTTGGCATTGCCGGCAAAGTAGTGCACCGCATCCTTCACTGTCATATTCAAGACGTCGTGAATGTTGCGATTCTTGTACTTCACGTCAAGGATGCCGGGTTTGTAGCGCGTTGCGTTGCACTCCTCGCAGGGCAGCTCAATGTCCGCAAGGAACTGCATCTCTACCGTCACGGTGCCGTCGCCCTCGCACACGTCGCAACGGCCGCCCGGCACGTTGAAGCTGAACGAACCAGCGGTATAGCTCTTGCGCTTGGCGTCCGGCTGCGCAGCAAAGAGTTCCCGGATCGCGTCGAACGCCTTGATGTACGTGACGGGGTTGGAGCGCGGCGTGCGCCCAATCGGTGACTGATCCACCAGCACGACCTCCCGCAGAAAGTGCGTGCCATGCAGTTCGCGGTACAGCTGGGTGACGTCGCCACTGGCACCCTCCACGCCCAGCGCGTGCTGCAGCGCCCGGTACAGCACCTGGTGCACCACCGTTGATTTGCCAGACCCGCTGACACCCGTGACAACGGTTAACATGCCTAACGGAATCTCCAGATCGACGCCGCGCAGATTGTGGATGCGCGCGCCGATGAGTTTCAGTGCTTCCCGTGTAGGCTCGCGGCGGTCCACCGGCACCGGAATGCGCGTGCGGCCGGAGAGGTAGCGCCCGGTAATGGAGTTAACATCTTCCTTCACCTCTTCTACCGTGCCGCTGGCCAGCAGCTTTCCGCCAAGTTCGCCCGCACCAGGTCCAAGATCGATCAACCGGTCTGCTGCCAGGATCACATCTGGATCATGCTCCACGACCAGAATCGTGTTGCCCAGGTCGCGCAGCTCATGCATGATGCGCACCAGCTTGGCCGTGTCGCGCGAGTGCAATCCGATGGACGGTTCGTCAAGGACGTAAAGCGCACCGACGAGACGTGAGCCGAGCGATGTGGCCAGCTGTATGCGTTGCGATTCGCCGCCGCTCAGCGTGGACGAGAGCCGGTCCAGCGTCAGGTATTCCAGCCCAACCTGTTCGAGGAATCCGATGCGTTGCCGCACCTCTTCAAGAATCTTGCCTGCGATCTCCATCTGCGCGGGTGACAGGTTTAGGGCGTCGAAGAACTGCCGCGCCGCAGTGATGGTCATGCCTGCGGCTTCGCAGATGTTGCGGCCGTTCAGCAGCACCGCGCGCGCCTCGGCCCGCAGGCGCTGGCCACGGCAGTCCGGGCACGGCGCATAACCGCGATACTTGGCCAGGAAGACGCGGACATGCAGCTTGTACTTCTTGTCATCCAAGGAGCGAAAGAAGCGCCGGATGCCCATGAAGCTGCTGTCACCGTCCCACAAGAGGTTCTGCTGCGCGGGTGTCAGGTCGTACCACGGCGTCTTCAGCGGAATGCCGTGTGCCTGCGCAAAGCGCTTCATCTCGCCGTGGTGCGCGCGGTACTTGGGTTTCGTCCACGGGTCGATGGCACCGTCATCCAGCGACTTCGCTTTGTCTGGGATGATGAGATCCGGGTCGAAGTCGATGGTGTTGCCAAAGCCCTGGCAGCGCGGGCAGGCACCATAGGGGTTATTAAAACTGAACAGGCGCGGCTCAGGATCGCGATAGGCGCGATGGCAGGTGGTGCATTCAAACGCGGCGGAGAAGCGCAGCCGCTGCGGCTCGCTCCCATCGCGTGGCGCGGTGAGGAAGACAATCTCGCCGCTCTCGCCGTAGCCGGTTTCGATCGCGTCCACGATGCGCGAGCGCACGTCCGCGCTGACGCTGAGCCGGTCGGCCAGCACGTAGATCCGCTCCGAAAAGTTTAGTTGGAGCAGCGACTCTGGCGTGGAGAACTCCACGATGCTGTCGTTCTGAAAGAGCCGGTTGAAGCCGCGCCGCCGCAGTTCGATGAGCCGCTCGCGCATCGGCTCCGAGGGGTCCGTGATCTTCGGCTCTTCGGCTTGCGGGAGTTTCTTATTGCTGAGTTTCTTCGCTTTTGCCGCCTTTACCGCCGCAGGTCTTGCTGCGTCGTCCGGCGGCGGCGCGAACTCCTGCATCGGCTCGAAGGTGATGGCGCGCCGCTCAATGGGGAAGAGCGCGTACAGGCGCGTGTCCTCTCTCAGCGCCAGCACGCTCGCCGCAATCTCATCGACGGTGTCCCGCTTGACGATGCCGCCGCAGTGCAGACACGTCACTGTTCCGCAGCGCGCGTACAGCAGACGCATGTAATCGTAGATTTCCGTCGCGGTGGCCACGGTGGAGCGCGGATTGCGCGTCTGGTTTTTCTGCTTGATGGCGATGGCCGGGGCCAGACCGTCCATGTGGTCCACGTCGGGCTTTTCGATGCGCTCCAGAAACTGCCGCGCGTAGGCCGAGAGAGACTCCACATAGCGCCGCTGGCCCTCGGCGTACACCGTGTCAAAGGCCAGCGAACTTTTGCCTGACCCCGACACACCGCTGACGACCGTCAGCTTGTTGTGCGGGATGTCGACGTCGATGTTCTTGAGGTTGTGGGTGCGCGCGCCACGGATGATGATGTTCTCGTTCGGCGACACACCGTCCACTTTGTCACCCGTGCCACTGTGCTTGTCATCCCGTAGCCCACTTAAGTTGTCATCCCGCAGCGAAGCGGAGGGATCTGCATCTGTGCCCGCCAGCACAGCTTCGCCGTCATCCTGAGCGGAGCGCAGCGGAGTCGAAGGACCTGCTGTCCTCTGTGCAGCAGAAGCGTTTGAATGGAGCATCTCGACTTCAAGCACCGCGAACCTCTTCGGGCGGGTGCCCCATATCTCGAAGAGAGGCAGAATCAGAAGCTGCATCAACCTGCGTGGCACGGCGTGGAAGAAGCATCTCGATCAGCAGCAACACCGCGCCTACTGAGATCGCGCTGTCGGCGACGTTGAAGTCTGGCCAGTGATAGCCGGCGATGTGGACTTCAAGGAAGTCGACAACATAGTGCAGGACCGCGCGATCATAGAGGTTGCCGATGGCTCCGCCCAGTACCAGCGCGAAGCCGATGCCCGCCAGCGACCACGTGCGGCCGTAACGCCACAGCATCGCCAGCACCACGCAGACCGCGATGACGGAAAAGGTAATGAGGCCGACGCGCACCGCCATGGGCGAGGCGGACTCTGCAAACATGGAGAACGCCGCACCGGTGTTCAGCACATGCGTGATGCGGAAGATGTGCGGAACGACCGTGATGGCCGATCCCATGGCAATCTTCTTTGCGACGACGATCTTGGTGACGCGGTCCAGCACGATGACGAGCAGGGCGATGACGAGCAGCCATGGGCGCGCATCGCGCTGCGGCTTGCTCTCGGTTCGAAGAACAGCGCTCACGCTGCTTTCTCCTCTTCCTCGTTAAAGGAAGGAAAGCCAATCCTCAAGAGAGCGTCCGCACACCTACCGCAAACTGTTGGCCAGCGGTCGTCTACACCAACATCTTCAAGCTGACGCCAGCAGCGCTCACACTTCTTGTTTGGCGCTTTTGAAAGGTGAATACGCAGAGAAGCGTTCTCTTCGGAGTAGATGGGAGTTACATCGGAAACGCCGAAGAGTTCTGCCAAGCTGGATTGGTAGCGATCTGCCGCCGCTGCTACTAGGTTGCCAGCCAAGTCTGCCGGCAATGACAAGTAGACTTCAGCTTCAGTGGCCTTTCCGATTTCTTTGGATGAACGCGCCTTTTCCAATACACCTAGAACATCCGAGCGAAGTGACATCAGAGAGTTGAAGTCTACTAACAGAGTGGCATCTGCATTGTGGGGAACTAAAATGATTTCCGTTGCGGTTGGGCTACCGCCATGTGTCGCGCCTTCAGCGCTTAGGAACGCTTCTTGCTGCTTACCTGGGCCTTCGGCCCAGGCTGTTATGTCGCGGGCCTTCGGCCCTGAGCCCCGTTCCGCCGCCGAAAACTGCGGTAAGAGTGCAGGTGCTGGGAACTGTGCGATGTGTACGCTGCTCTCGCGCCCTTGGACGTACGGCATGTAGCTCCAGACTTCATCCGCTGTGAAGGAAAGGATGGGGGCGACTAGGCGGACGAGTGCTTCGGTGATCTTCCAGAGTGCGGTTTGGGCGCTGAGGCGGCGTGTGTCCTTGGGTGCCAGCGTGTAGAGGCGGTCCTTTAGCACGTCGAGGTAGAAGGCGCTCAGCTCGGAGTTGCAGAACTCGTTGAGCGCGTGGAAGACGCGGTGGAACTCGAACTCTTCGTAAGCCTTCCGAACCTTATCGACTAGTTCGGCGGTGCGGGCCAGCATGTACTGGTCCAGCGGCTCCATCTGCTCCCATGGCTGTTCGTCCTCAGCGGGGATGAAGCCGTCGAGATTGGCCAGGAGGAAGCGGAAGGTGTTGCGCAGCTTGCGGTAGATTTCTTCGGCCAGGCGCTTCATCAGCGGCACGGAGGCGATCACGTCCTCGCGGAAATCGACTGACGCAACCCACAGGCGAACGATGTCGCCGCCGAGTTCATCCATCACCTTCACCGGATCGACGCCGTTGCCCAGCGACTTGGAAAAGGCCCGGCGGTGCTCATCGAGCGTCCAGCCGGAGGTGGCGACGTACTTATACGGCGCATAGTCGCGCACACCAACGCAACTAAGCAGGGACGAGTGAAACCATCCGCGATGCTGGTCGCCGCCCTCCGTGTACATGTCGGCGGGTGTCTCGCCGATGGGACGGCGCAGTTCCGGCTCGGCCTCCAGCACCGCGTGCCAGCTTGCGCCGCTCTCAAACCATACGTCGAGGATGTCCATCTCCTTGCGGAACTCGGTGCCGCCGCACTGCGCGCAGGTCGTCCCCGCAGGCAGCAATTTCTCGGCGGAGTAGCGATACCAGGCATCGGCGTTCTCCTGCCGGAACAGTTCCACGATGCTGCGGTTCACCGCGGGATTGTCCAGGGGTGTATGGCAGCGCTGGCAAAGGAAGACCGCGATGGGCACGCCCCAGATACGCTGGCGGCTGATGCACCAGTCGGGACGCGTGGCGATCATGTTGCTGATGCGTTCCCGCCCCCACGCCGGGTCCCACGTCACCTTGGTGATCTCGTCCAGGGCGCGTTCGCGGAAGGTTTGGCCGTTCGGCATGGGCGTTTCCATGCCGATGAACCACTGCTCCGTGGCACGATAGATGACGGGGCGGTGGCAGCGCCAGCAGTGCGGATAGCTGTGATGGATCTCGCCCTGCGCCATCAGCGCGCCGCGTTGCTTCAGCAGATCGATGATGGGCGCGTTGGCCTTGTGCACGTTCAGGTTGTCGTACTCCGGCAGACCGTTGCGCAGGCGCCCGGCCTCGTCCACATCGCACACCTGGCTCAGCGCGTACTTGCGGCCCGTTGCGAAGTCGTCTGGGCCGTGCGCGGGTGCTGTGTGGACGCCGCCGGTGCCCTGCTCGGCGGTGACGTAGTCGGCGATGACGCCTAAAATCTCGCGCGGCAGAAAGGGGTGCTGGTAGGTCGAGCGCTCCAGCTTCGCGCCGGTAAACCGCGCGACTTCTTCCACGACGGGCAGACCTGCTGCGGCTTTTAACGATGCAAGAAGATCCGCGGCGACGATGTAGACGTTTCCTCGTCCCCACGTATCGGTGTCTTCGGTTACGCGCACGGCGACGTATTCAAACTCAGGATGAAAGGCAATGGCCAGCGACGCGGGAAGCGTCCACGGCGTCGTCGTCCAGATCAGGCCGTAGACCGGCAGACCCGCCAGTCTCTCATCAATAAAAGACGGGTCAGAAGTTAGCGCATAGCGCACATAGACGGACGGCGAGGTGTGCATCTCGTACTCCACCTCGGCCTCGGCCAGCGCGGTCTTGTCGTGCATACACCAGTACACCGGCCGCAGTCCCTTGTAGACGAAGCCCTTCTCGTAGAACGCGTAGAACGTCTCCAGGATGCGCGCCTCGTACTCGTTGCTCATGGTCAGGTACGGTTCGTTCCAACGTCCAAGCACGCCCATGCGCACAAATTGCGAGCGCTGCAGGTCGACATACTTACTGGCGTAGTCGCGGCACTGCTGCCGGACGGTCAGCGCGTCCATCTCCAGCTTTTTGCGGCCAAGCTGCTCGTCTACCTTGACTTCGATAGGCAAGCCGTGGCAGTCCCAACCGGGAACGTAGGGTGCGTCAAAACCGGCCATGGTTTTGGACTTGACGATGAAGTCCTTGATGCACTTGTTCAGCGCGTGGCCCAGGTGGATGGCCCCGTTGGCGTACGGCGGGCCGTCGTGAAGGATGTACTTCGGCGCGCCCGCGCGTGCGGCGCGGATCTGGCCGTAGAGGTCCATCTCCTGCCATTGCTGCAGGCGTGCCGGCTCATTCCCCGGCAGGTTGGCCTTCATGGGGAAGGCGGTCTTAGGCAGGTTCAGCGTGTCCTTCAGCTGGCGCGCCTTGTTGGATCCGTTGTTCGTTCCGCTCTGCGGGGCGCTGTCCATCCACGTTCCTCGTCAGGGAGACGCGCGTTCATCCTGAAACGCAGTCGAACTCTCCCAAATATCCATTGTAGCGGCGCAAAGCCCCGTGTTACTTCCCAGCCTGCTGCTGCGTCCAACCATCAGGTTCGCGGATGGCGCAGCCGTGTGCCTTGGATTTCGCTAGAATGGACGTTGGGCGCCAGTACTTCAAGCAGCAGATATGCCGCTTCCGATTTCCGCCCAGCCATACAGCCGGGCGGTCATCTTGAGATTGCAGCGGCAAGAGGCAAATCAGAACCACACGCCGCGCTAAAAGCGGCGGACGAGATCCGAGGAAATGGCGAACACGACGTTAGAGCGAGCTGTACACACTGAAGGTCCGCAGCTGGGTCAACCTGAGGAGTTGCAGGGCACCAATCCCTTCTCCTCGCTGGTGCAGAGCTTTCGCGATGTCTTTTTCCCGGAGAAGCTGCCGCCCCTCGTGCTGGAGTCCCAGCCCATCGCGGTGGCCGATCCCATGGCGGTCAAGCGCGATCCCAAGACAGTGGCGACTGCGGTTGGCGTGCACGCGCTTGTGTTCCTGCTGATCTTCTGGGCAAGCACGCGGGTCATCAAGAAGGTGATCGCCGCCAAACCTGAGGTCAAGACGATCTCCTTTGACACGCCACCTCCGCCACCGCCTCCAATGAAGGTCGCTTTGCCAAAGCCGATGGGCGGCGGCGGCGGCGCGCATGACATTGCGCCAGTCACGCAGGGACGTCTTCCCAAGTTCTCGCCTACACCAATCGTTCCACCGTCCAATCCGCCAAAGATTGAACCAAAGCTGACGGTGGACCCGGCCATCAACGTGCAAACCAACCTGCATATGACCAACAACAACATGCCGAACCTGGGCATGCCGAATGCGCCGAACGTTGGGGTTAATTCCCTGGGTAACGGCAGTGGTGGTGGTCTGGGTGGAGGACGTGGCAACGGTCTAGGGCCTGGCTCTGGCGGCAACACGGGCGGTGGTGCTTACCAGATTGGCGGCGATGTGTCCGCACCGCAGATCATTTATCAGCCGGACGCTGAGTTCAGCGAGGAAGCACGCAAAGCGAAGTTCCAGGGCGAAGTCGTTGTGCACCTGATCGTTGACGCAACGGGCCGTCCGACACAGGTGCGTGTGCTTCGTCCGGTAGGGATGGGCCTGGACGAAAAGGCCCGTGAAGCTGTGCTTCAGTACAAGTTCAAGCCCGCACGCAAGGGTGGGCAGCCTGTGCCCGTGGAGTTAAACGTCGCGGTAAACTTCCAGATCTTCTAGGCCGTCCGGGTATCTCCCTCGCGACTGTGAGAGATTCGCTGACGAGCCTTGAAATCGCAGGTGAAGCTGACCGGTCAGGATTCCGGCTGGGTTGACCGAGCGGAGTTACGAGACAAGCTGCTGTCGTAAGACGGTAGACTTCCTCTCATGGCAACGAACGCGATTCCTACCCTGCACGACACAGCCACGAAACCCGGAACCTTCCGCAACGAACCTTTCCTTGACTTCTCCACCTCTGATGTGAGGTCTGGAATGCAGGAGGCGCTGCGTGGCGTGGAACGGGAGCTGGGTCGCGAGTACCCGTTGATTCTCGGTGGTGAGAGGGTTACGGTGCGGGAAAAGATCGTCTCAATCAATCCAGCGCGGCCCGCGCAGACGGTTGGCGTGCACCAGGAAGCGGAGCTGGTTCATGTGGAACATGCGGTTGACGCGGCGGAGCGGGCGTTTGCCGTGTGGAGCCGCGTTCCGGCGCAGACGCGCGTGCAACTGCTGCTGGACACAGCCGCCGCGATCCGCGCGCGCAAGCTGGAGTTTTGCGCGTGGCTGATCTACGAAGTAGGCAAGAACTGGCAAGAGGCTGACGCGGACGTCGCGGAGACGATCGACTTTCTTGAGTTTTACGCGCGAGAGGCGCTGCGGCTGGATGAGGCGACGACTCCGATTCAACTGCCTGGCGAGCGCGACACGCTGCGCTACATTCCGTTGGGCGTGGGCGCGGTGATACCACCATGGAATTTTCCGCTGGCCATCATGGCGGGCATGACAGCGGCGGCCGTCGTCACCGGAAACACCGTCGTGTTGAAGCCGTCCGTCGATGCGCCAACCATTGCCGCGCGCTTTGTCATGCTTCTGGAAGAGTGCGGCATGCCAGAAGGCGTGGTGAACCTGTGCCAGGGATCGGGTGATCTGGCCGGAGCCGCGCTGGTGGCGCATCCGAAGGTGCGGTTCATCGCGTTTACGGGTTCAAAGCGCGTCGGGCTGGCAGTGCATGAGCGCGCGGCCAAGACCGTTCCCGGGCAGAACTTCATCAAGCGCACCATCCTGGAGCTTGGCGGCAAGGACGCGATCATTGTAGACGCGGACACAGACATCGATGCGGCGGTGGAAGGTGTGGCAGCGTCGGCATTTGGGTTCAACGGGCAGAAGTGTTCGGCTTGCTCGCGTGTCATTGTCGATGCGCGCATCTACGATGTCTTTTGCGACCGTCTGGTGGACCGCGTGGAGCGGATCAAGACCGGCGATCCTGCTGGGAACTTTGCCGCTGGGCCGGTCATCAACGAGACCGCTTATAACCGCGTTCAGGATTACATCGCGGCCGGGCGAACCGAGGGTCGGCTCCTGACCGGTGGTGAGACGGTGCAGAGCGGCACCGGTGGATACTACATCCAGCCAACCATCTTCGCCGATGTGCGGCCAAAGGCACGCATCGCGCAGGAGGAGATCTTTGGTCCCGTGCTTGCAATCATCAAATCACGGAATCTTGACGAGGCGCTGGCGATTGCAAATGGGACCGAATACGGTCTGACCGGTGCGATTTATTCCAACTCGCGGGAGCATCTGAACCGAGCGGCCCAGGACTTTCACGTTGGCAATTTGTATTTGAATCGCAAGTGCACGGGTGCGATGGTGGGCGCGCATCCATTTGGTGGATTCAATCTGAGCGGCACGGATTCAAAGGCGGGCGGGGCCGACTACCTCCTGCTGTTTACGCAGGCGAAGTCTGTCGCGGAAAAGATTGGCGTGCTGGATGTCGGTGACGAAATGCGGCATCCGGACGGTGTTTAGACGCACGCGGTGCGGTCTGCGATCTGCTCCACGGCACGTGCGGCGGCCTCCGCCAGGGAACGGTGGTGCAGTGTGAATAATGCAAGTTCCAGGCGGTCACTGGATCCCGTCTTGTCGTAGATGCCGCGCAGGTAGTTCTTCACGACCTGTTCGCTGGTGCCAATCTCTTCGGCGATACGGCGGTTCTTGCAGCCCTGTACGACAAGGCCGATGATCTGCAATTCGCGAACGGACAGTTGATCGCGGATGCGGTCTCCCACGGAATCGCCGATGTTGGACCCGGTCAGCACGCGCTCGCCCTTGTGGACGCACCGCACGCAGGCCAGCAGTTCATCGGCGGACGTTTGACGGGTCAACCGGCCGTCCAGCCGTCGCAGGATGGTGTTGTGGAGACTGGTGCCGGTTTCCGTGACAAGAATCACGCGGGAACCCGCGCCACTTGCAGCAGCGAACAGGGGTTCCATCTCCGGGTTCAACGACTGCGAGACGACAATGATGCATGAGCGCGAAGCAGCTACCATCTCCAACAGACTCTTGGGATCATCGCATTGGCTCAACAGGCTTATGTCTTGCTGCATGCCCAGCACGCGCGCGACACCCGAACGGAAGATCACCTGATCGTCCGCCAGAATCACGCGGCAGGTGGCAGAGGCACGTCTTGGAGAGATCTTCTGCACGGGTTGGGGCACTCAGCAGGATCGTTCTGAGTATGCACCAACCTCCGCGGCATTGCGAAGGAAAACTGAATCAATGCCGCTAAAACAGGCATCAAAGTCCCGTATTAACGGCGCGGGCGCTGCAAAGGGAGCATGGCACGACCCATTCTGTTCACCGTGGATGACGATGTCAGCGTTCTGGAGGCTATCGTCCAGGACCTGCGCCGCAGGTACGCGCAGGAGTACCGCCTGGTGCGTGCCGCATCCGGCCAGGCGGCGCTTGACACGTGCGAGCAACTGAAGACCCGCGGCGATGCCGTAGCACTCTTCCTGTCAGACCAGCGGATGCCGGGCATGACCGGGGTGGAGTTTCTGAGCCGGGCCATCCCTCTGTATCCGGAAGCCAAGCGCGTGCTTTTGACGGCATATGCTGACACGGAAGCTGCCATCCGCGCGATTAACACGGCAAAGATCCACTACTACCTGAACAAGCCCTGGGATCCGCCCGAGGAGAGGCTTTATCCGGTACTGGATGACCTGCTGGAGAGCTGGCATCAAGGGTACCGTCCGCCCTATGAGGGTATCCAGGTTATTGGAACGCGATGGGGTGCGCAGGATCATGCTGTCCGAGACTTCCTCTCGCGGAACCGCATCAGCTACCGCTGGGTGAATCCTGAGACACAGACCGAAGCGTTGCAGCTGTTGAAGGCGCGCGGCGTGGACGACAGCCATCTGCCGGTGGTGCTGTTCAGCGATGGAACAGCCGCCGTGCAGCCAACGCAAATGGAGCTGGCTGAGAAAGTTGGATTAAAGGTTCAGGCCGATAAGGAGTTCTACGATGTGGTCGTGGTTGGCGCAGGGCCGGCGGGACTTGCGGCGGGAGTCTACGGAGCGTCAGAGGGGCTGCGTACTTTGGTTATCGAACCGGATGCGGTGGGCGGGCAGGCAGGATCGAGTTCGCGCATTGAAAACTATCTCGGATTCCCGCAGGGCATCAGCGGCGACGAACTCTCAAAACGCGGCTTTATTCAGGCACAGCGGCTGGGTGCGGAGTTCCTGACGCAGCGCGTCAGGTCCATCGGGATCGACAACCAGTACCGCACGGTCAAGCTGGAGGATGGGAGCGAGGTCAGCTGCACCGTTGTTCTGGTAGCTACCGGCGTCAGCTGGTGCAGGCTGAACGTGCCAGGTGCGGAGGACTTGATCGGCGCGGGCGTGTACTACGGTGCCGGACAATCCGAAGCAACGGCCTGCCGCGATGAAGAAGTTTTCATTGTGGGTGGCGCGAACTCAGCGGGACAGGCTGCCATGAACTTCGCGAAGTATGCCTGCAGGGTCACCATGCTGGTGCGGGGCAAGGGGCTTGAGGCAAGCATGTCCAAGTACCTGATCGATCAGATTAGGGCGACACCAAATATCACCGTGGAGACGGAAACACAGATCACGCGCTTCTGCGGGATGGAGCATCTGCAAGGCATTGAACTGAGCACGCCCAATGGCGCCGAAACTCGTCCGGCAACTTCAGTGTTTATCTTTATTGGGGCCGCTCCCTTGACGGACTGGCTGCCGGCGGAGATCTCGCGCGACGACCGGGGATATGTTCTTGCAGGCCCTGACCTGAAACGTGCCGGGATTGAACGCGTGAACAGTCCCCTGGGCGGACCGGCGCGGGACCCGTATCTGCTGGAAACCAGTGTTCCGGGTGTCTTTGTCGCGGGGGATGTGCGGCATGGATCGGTCAAGCGGGCTGCATCGGCGGTTGGCGAGGGCTCCATCGCGATTCAGTTCGTGCATCAGTACCTGGCGGGGTTTTAAGCAGTGGCAGCAGTGGCACAGTGCGACATCAGCGGGTTCCGATGGCAGGCGAATGTTCTGGAGGAACTGCAGCGCCTGCGTGTCTTCGGCAACGTACCGGAGCGTGAGCTTTGCTGTCTGGTGGCGGAGGCCACGGAAGAAAACGTACCCGCCGGAACCGTGATGGTGGCGGAAGATGAAGAGTACAACGTTTTCGTCGTCCTGTTGCGCGGCCGCGTGCGCGTCTCCAAGAAGAACTCGCAGGGGCAGTTCTATTTCAACAAGGCAATGGAGGCTCCCGTCTTCATGGGTGAGGTGCCGCTGCTGACCGGTCTGCCATCGCAGATGCTGGTCGCGACGGAGACCGCCATTCATGGCATCAAGCTGGATGCGCAGGCGTTTTGGAACGTGTTGGCGCGCTGCCCGGAGTTGCGCACCGTCATTGTCACGGAGATGTCTTTGCGCGTTCGCGGTGCTCAGGCACAGCAGTCTCAACAGGAAAAGCTCGCCATGCTGGGTACCATGACAGCCGGCTTGATGCATGAATTGAACAACCCCGGAGCCGCTGCACGCCGCGCGGCGTCCCAGTTGCGGGGCAATCTGAAACGGATGCACCTTTTGGCGCGCGGCTTCTCCGAGCGAGGTCATACCTCCGAGCAGCGCAGCTGCCTGACGGCTTTGCAGGAGCGTGTGCTGGAAGTGCAGAATGATGTGTGCCTGAATTCGCTCCAGCAGGCAGACGCGGAGGAGGCGTTAGGCGGGTGGCTCCATGCGCACGGCGTGAGCAACGTGTGGGAGCTTGCACCGGCGCTGGTCAGCAGCGGCATCGGCACCGGCGATCTGGAGTGCCTCTCCCGGGTCTTCGCGGGAAGCGAGGTCGCCGAACCCGTCGAGTGGTTGGAGGCAACTGCCTCATCCATGCAGATGGTCGCGCTTGTGGAGAACAGCGTCGCAAGGGTCACCGAACTGGCACAGGCTGTAAAGAGCTACGCGCACGAGGGGCAGGGTGGCGTGCAGGACGTGGACGTAAACGAGAGCATTCACGCCACACTGGTCATGCTGAAACACAAGTTCCGCGAGAAGAACATCAAGGTGGAGAAGGCATTTGGCCCCGGTTTGCCCAGGCTGCACTGCGTCTGCTCCGGCCTGAATCAGGTCTGGACCAATCTGCTGGACAACGCCATCGATGCCGTGGCCCACGGGGGCAGCATCAGGGTGCAGACCATGTTTGCATCCGGTGAGATTCATGTCGCAATTCACGACAGCGGGCCCGGGATCTCCCCCGCAGACCAGGAGCAGATCTTCGATCCTTTCTTCACGACAAAGGCGGCGGGCGTAGGCAGCGGGCTGGGCCTTGGCATCGTCCGCAGAATCCTGGAGAGCTATGATGGACGCCTGACCCTGGAGTCGAAACCAGGAGAGACGGAGTTCGTTGTGCACATTCCGGTGCCGGAGCGCTCCTGAGCGGATGTCCGCTCGTTGCCTGCATCCTACCCGTTTGAGGTGCAGTGGATGCTGAAAGCGGTATTGTGTGACCTGGATGGGACTCTGCTGGACAGCAACGCGTTTCATGCCGAATCCTGGCAGAGGACGCTGGCTGAGTTCGGGTACCCAACAGACTTCGAGACGATAGTGAAGCAGATTGGTAAGGGCAGCAAGTACATGCTGCCGTGCCTGGTTCCTCCAGATAAGCTGCCCGCGATCGAGAAGGAGATGGGCGTGTTTCGCAAGCGTCTGTTCCACCGCGAGTACATCGACCGGATCGTCCCCTTTGCCGATGCGCGCAGGCTGCTGGAGCGCATGCGGCACCAGGGATTGCGCGTTGCCGTGGCCACCTCCAGCGAAAAGGACGATCTGGAAGCGTTCAAGACGATCCTGAAGATTCATGATTTGGTGGAAGAAGATGCTACTGCGGACGACGCGGAGAAGCCGAAGCCCGAGCCTGACATCTTTCAAGCGGCGCTGAAACAGCTCCATGTCAAACCAGATGAAGCTCTGGCGCTGGGCGACACACCGTGGGACGTGGAAGCCGCGAAGAAGGCCGGCGTTTCGACGGTTGCAGTGCAATCCGGTGGCTGGCGCAAGGAAGAGCTGGCGGAGGCCGGCGCGATCGCAGTGTACGCGGATGTAGCCGATATTGCCCGGAACTTCGAAGCATCCCCTTTTTGCGGAGGATCTGGCAAGCGGTGAGCAGACCCGTCCTGTGGGAAAATGAACAGGTGCCGCGTTGCGGCGTCTTCCTGTTCTTGACGTGACAAAGCCTCGACATCCCGTGGTTCGCCTCTTGCGTTTGCCTTTGCGCAAATGGCTGATGTTACTGGAAGCGTTCGTCTTCCTCATTGCTGCCCGAGCTGCCGTCCTCTTTGTTCCCTTCACGCGTATAGGCCGCCACCTTGGGGCGATGCAACCCGCGGCGCGGCTGCCCGCCTCGGCCGAGGTGTCGGACGTAGGGATTGCAAAGGATGTGCGCTGGGCAGTGAATGCCGTCGCCAACCGCTCTCCACTGGAGATGGTCTGCCTGCCGCGTGCGCTTGCGGCGTGGCGCATGCTGCAGCGGCGCAAGGTACCGTCTCGGTTGCATTTTGGAGTACCGCTTCAGCCGGACCCAAGCCGTCGCGGCGTTCAAACGCACGCATGGCTCAGCAGTTGCGGCGTCGAAGTGACTGGATACCCGGTCGCACATGGGTGTGTTGAACTAGGCTTCTTTTCTCGCGTGGATCCCGTCGCGGCAGATCGTGGAGGAGTTCCTGTTGAATCCCGTTGACCGTGCCATGCGCAACACCGCATGACACAAGAGAACACAGACTCGAAGTGTGCGCCCTCACCGGATGAGACGCCGGGCTTTGACTACATCATCTCCGGACTTGCTGTTCGTTCGGCCATTGAACTGCCGTCGGCGATCCGGGTGGTCAGTTCAGCGGATCGACATGCGCAGCCCGATGTCGTCATCTGCTTCGGAGATGTGCCGGAAACTCTGCCTGAGCCGGAGCGCAGTGGTTCAGACTGGTCTATGGCGGGTGAGATATTCCTTCTGCATCTGCCAGGAGTGCTTCGCGCCCTTATGCGCGGAGGAACGTCGATGACGGTTCAGATAGAACCTGGACACGACCCTGCAGACCTGGTGCTGTACCTCTTGGGCACGTGCTTTGCGGTGATTCTGCAACAGCGTGGCCGGGTGGTTCTCCATGCCAGCGCGGTCGCTGTAGATGGCCGGGCTATGCTGTTCTGCGGGCAGTCAGGGGCGGGGAAATCTACACTGGCGGCATTACTGGAGCGGCGTGGCTACCCTCTGCTGAACGATGACGTCTGCAACATCAGCCTGCAGGGGGCCGAGTACGTGGTGTATCCCGATGGCCGCATGTTGAAGCTTTGGGCAGAGTCCATGAAGCATCTGGAGCGGGACGGTGAAGCGGGAGCACGCGTCCGCCGCGATCTGGAGAAATTTTATACCGCGCCAGAGCATGTGGACTTGACCCCGCGCCCTGTTGGGGGCGTGTACATCCTCCATGCGCGAGACGATGGCGCGGACGCGTCCCTGTCACGGCTGAATAGTGCAGAGTCGCTTGCTGAGTTGACGAGCAACGCCTACCGGCCGGCGCTGGTACGCGCGATGAATATGATCCCGGCGTATTTTCAGGCCTTGGTAGCCGTTCAGCGGAACGCCGGTGTGTACCGTCTGAGCCGCACGATGGATTTTGCGCGCGCGGGCGAAGCAGTTACCCTTCTGGAACAGCATTGGAGTCATGGCAGCGGCGCGACAGCAGCTCCTTTGAGTATGCTTAGCGGATGAGTTCAACAATTTCCGGCGCGTCAACGATTACGCGCGGCGATGGCTGGCTGAGCGCGTGGGTAGGCCAGGAGCACGTGATGATGAGCGCGGACACGGGCACCTGTATCAGCCTGTCAGACACGGGAGGACGCATCTGGGAACTGCTGGAACAGCCGTCATCCGTCGATGATCTGTGCAACAGGCTTGCACAGGAATATGAGGTGGAACCTGCGGTCTTACGTGACGACGTGATCGAGTTCATTCAGCGATTAGAGGCTGAGCAAGCAGCCGTCATCACCTAAGCGCCAGTTATCCGTGCTGCACGATACGGAAGTCGTCCTCCTCGGTGGGAAGCGGGTTGTGCCACCCGCCCTCCGGCATCACCGTTGCGTCCACATTCGTCGGACCCCACGCGTGCGGCGCGTAGGGATAGACCCGCGTGTTCGCCTCCAGCACGGGGTCCACGATGCGCCATGCCTCTTCCACATAGTCTTGGCGGGCAAACAGCGTGGCGTCTCCCGCCATGGCATCGCTCAGCACACGCTCGTATGCCTCCATCTCGCCGGGCCTGGAGTGCCGCGCCATGACCAGCTCGACCAAAACGCGCGGTGAGCCGTTGACGGTGGGCGTGGCGGAGAGCGCCACAGCCACCGCGATCTCTGGGCTGAGGCGGAAGCGGATGTAGTTCTGCGGTGTTTCCTTCGGGCTTACATCCGTGACAGGAGGACGGCGAACACGCGCCAGAATCTCAAGACACGTCACCGGCAGATTCTTGCCAGCCCGGATGTAGAAGGGCACACCCTGCCACCGCCATGAGCAGATGTCCACGCGCAAGGCGGCAAAGGTTTCCGTGGTGGAACCGGGTGCAACCCCGGTCTCGTCCAGGTAGCCGTCGAACTGACCGCGGATCAGATGCTCGGGCTTGATCGCCGAAATCGATTTCAGCACCTTGGCCTTCTCATCACGCAAACACTCGCTGTCGTTACGCGCGGGTGCCTCCATGGTCAGGTTTGAGAGCACCTGAAAGATATGGTTCTGAATCACGTCGCGGATGGTTCCGGTGGCGTCGTAGAACGAGCCCCGGCCCTGTATGCCGAAATCCTCGGCCATGGTGATCTGCACACTTTCGATGTGGTCGCGATTCCATAGCCCTTCAATGATGGAGTTCGAGAAGCGAAACGACACCAGGTTGTGCACGGAGTTCTTTGCCAGGTAGTGGTCGATACGGAAGATGGCAGACTCATCGAAGGCAGAGTGAAGAATGCGGTTGAGCGCCTGAGCCGAGGCGAGATCGTGACCGAAGGGCTTCTCCACAATGATGCGCGAGCCATGCGCGCACCCGGAAGTGACAAGTTGCTCTACCACCTTGGCGAAGAGCATGGGCGGGATGGCGAGATAGTGCGCTTGATGCGCGGCCTGGCCGAGTTGCGTGCGAAGCTCCTGGAACGTTTCCAGATCCGAGTAATCGCCATCCACATAGCGCAGCAAACCGCTCAGTATGGGCCACGCCGCGTCATCCAGGCCTCCGTGCTGTTGCAGACTGTCCGTGGCGCGCGCCTTGAACTGGTCCAGCGTCCATCCAGCCTTTGCCACGCCGATGACAGGAACGGACAGCCTGCCGTGCTTCACCATGGACTGCAGCGCGGGAAAGATCTTCTTGTAGGCCAGATCGCCGGTTGCGCCAAAGAAGACCAGCGCGTCAGACGGAACGTTGCTCATGGAGCCCCCGTGGCAGTTGGATGCGAGCAGGCGCGACGCGACTAAGCGTAGGTGTCTGCTTGCGCCAGACGCTGTCCAGCGGCATCCTTCGCGGACAGGATTGGACCTGCATGCTCAATCAGGTGCAGCGGCCATTCGATGCCGATCGCCGGATCACTCCACAGCAGAGAGCGTTCGTCCTGCGGCGCGTAGAACTCCGAAGCTTTATAGGCGACTTCCGCCGAGTCACTGAGAACAAGGAAGCCATGCGCGAACGCAGGCGGAATCCAGAGCATCCGGCGATTCTCGTCGTTGAGGATCTCACCCACCCAGCGGCCAAACGTGCGCGATGACCTGCGAAGATCGACCGCAACATCATAGATTTGGCCCTGCAAGACCCGGACCAGTTTGCCCTGCGGCGTGCCCATCTGGTAGTGCAATCCACGCAAGACGCTGCGGAGTGATTTGGAGTGATTGTCCTGCACAAAGCGTGTGGGCAAGCCAAGTTGCTGAAAGGTTCGCTCGGAGTACGACTCAAGAAAGAAGCCGCGCTCATCAGCGAAGACCTTCGGCTCAAGCATGACAACGTCGGGAATTGCAGTGGGTGTTGCCTGCATAAATGTTTAGACGCCCACCGGGTAAGGTTTTTCGTGCAGTTCGCCTTGCGCGTTGGCGCCACGTTCAAACCGCCCCTGCAATAGACTTAGCAATCCGGTATACCAGTAGCCGAGCACAAACAGCAGAAGAAAGGGTACGGTGAAGTAATTTTCGCTGCTGACGGCGTACCACACCGTAAATGCGAAGTAACATCCAATCGCAAGCTCAATCCAGGGAATGATGCCGAGCCGTTTGCGATACTTCCTTGCGGCCGCAGCCTTTTCGCCACGCTTCTCCACGCGGTACTTTGGCGTGCGGGCAAAGGCGCTCTTGATGCCGAACAAGGCTTCCAGTACCGCCTTTGTGTTGGTGATGGTCAACCCCACGCCGAGTGCCATCAGAAAAGGAAGATAGAGCACGGTACGGTACCAGTGGCGGGGGAACAACTCCTTCTGCGACACAAGATAGAAGCTGGAGATCGACATGGTGCTGGCCATAAACAGCGGGAAATCGATCAGCAGCATCTGCAGCCAGCCCTGCCAGCTGCGGATAATCATCGCCGGCATCAAAAGTGTGCTCAGCACGATCATCAGCGGATAACTGATGTTCGCGGTCAGGTGATACCACGCTTCGAGCTTTGTGTGCCACGGCGCGTTGCTCTTCAGAACGCGCGGCAGAATCTTCTTGCCGGTTTGGATCAGTCCTTTCGCCCAACGTGCCTGCTGTGTCTTGAATGCCGTCATCTCGATGGGGAGCTCGGCCGGGCATTCCACGTCTTGCAGGTACTTAAACCGCCAGCCTTTAAGCTGCGCGCGGTAGCTCAGGTCGGTGTCTTCGGTCAGTGTGTCATGCTGCCATCCGCCTGCCTCCTCAATGGCATCACGCCGCCACATACCCGCGGTGCCATTGAAGTTGAAGAAGACGCCTGCGCGCGAACGGCCCCCATGCTCCAGGACAAAGTGGCCGTCCAGCAGAATGGCCTCAACCTGCGTCAGGAAGCTGTAGTTGCGGTTCAGGTGTGTCCACCGGGTCTGAACCATGCCGACTTCCGGCTCCGCAAAGTGGTTGACCACTTTGTACAGCCAGTCTGGCGGAGGCACAAAGTCGGCGTCGAAGATCGCGATCAGCTGCCCTTTTGCGGAGTGCAATCCGGCATCCAGCGCACCTGCCTTGTAGCCGTAGCGGTCTTCGCGGTGCAGGTAATAAATCGGTTGCGGCGGCAAGCCCGCCGCGCCCTCGGCATAGCGGCGCACGATCTCCGCGGCTACCTGATGCGTTTCGTCCGTTGAATCATCGAGTACTTGAATTTCGAAGCGGTCCCGAGGGTACTCGATACGGCAGCAGGCATCGACAAGTCGGTCAACGACGTACTGCTCGTTGAAGATAGGCAACTGCACGGTGACAAAGGGCAATTCGGTTTCAACAAACTGCCGGGGAGCGTTGGTGCTCGTGGCTTCCTTTTTCTTGTTGCGGTAGTACAGCCACACCAACTGGTAGCGATGAATGCCATAGAAGGCAAGAATCACCATCACGATGAAGTAGGGAATAAGCAGGCCGAGGTCAAACGCATTCCAGTGGTACAGGCCGCGAAAACGCCTGGCGCGGTCTCCTGTCTGATTGTTTACCCAGCGGCTGAGTGCGCCTGGCTGCGTCAACAGCAGCGTGATGGCAAGCGTCTGGACGGTACTGAACAGAAAGGGTTCTCCTGGCGCGGAAGGTCGATCTCGATTCTACGTGAGCCTGAGCCGGATGTGGCCGCCATGTTACCGGGTAGTTAGCAGCCCCGCCTTTTCCAGTTCTTCGTCCGTGGCTGGCTTTGTGATCTCCATCTGCAGAAGATCATTGGCACGGTTGAAGTAATTGAACAGACCGATGGCGGCGACAAGTTCAACAACCTCACCTTCTGTGAAAAGTTCCCGCAACCGTGCAAACTCGGCGTCCGTGTAGGCATGCGGGTTGATTGTCATGACTTCAGCCAGATGGATGGCAAGCCGCTCCCGCTCATCGAACTGGTCACTGTTAGCAGCATTCGCCAATGCGTCAAGCTTCTCGTCGCTGGTGCCCAGCTTTTTTGCCATCATGGTGTGTGACGCCAGGCAGTATGGCGTCTGGTTCAGTTGCGACGTGCGCACCACGGCGAGCTCCTTCAACGCCCGCGGCAAGGTGCCTTCAGCAAGAACAGCCTGCATATGCGCCCACGCCGTTGTCATGATGTTGGGCCTGTGTGCCAGCGTACGGAAGAAATAGGGCACATTGCCGCGCTCACGCAGGCTGTCGTCGAATACGGCTGTGATCGATGGGTCCACTTCGTTGCGGTTCAGGCGAGAGATGCGAGGTGTGCTCACGGTGGCTCCTGGTGCGAAGAGTGCAACCAGTCTAGCTGAAGTGATGCGTAGCGGTTGCATGTTCCCGAAAGGACCGCTGCGCATGGGGCGGCGGTTTTTGACCCCCTCCCGGCACTTTGTTATAACAAAAGAGCGAGTTGAGCCGGCACCCGCCTGCCGGCGCCTCGTTTTCTGATCCGCAGTAGCTCAATGGCAGAGCATTCGGCTGTTAACCGAAGGGTTGTAGGTTCGAGTCCTACCTGCGGAGCCAATCCATCACAAGTCAGGTACCAGCTGTCAGTCTAGCGCTTTGGCGCGCGTCTCGCGTGAGAGCAGCACGCTGACAATCATCAGGAGATACGCTATCCCGGCAAAGATGGCGATGGCGCGGCCAAGCCCGACGTGTGCGGCGGCGAAGCCTACCAGCGTTGGGAATAGAGCTCCGGTGCCACGCCCAAGATTGTAGGAGAAGCCCTGGCCGGAGCCGCGCAGGTGCGTCGGAAAAAGTTCGGTGAAGAAGGCTCCCATTGGGGAGAACGAACCCGATGGAAAGAATCCAAGCGGAAATCCCAGGATGAGCATGGCGTGATTGCTGATGGGCAATGCGCTGTAGAGCACGACCACGACCAGCGAACCAGCAGCAAACAGGATGAGCGCCGGGCGGCGACCGTAGATGTCCGCGAGTTGGGCGGCAGTCAGATATCCGCAGAACGAGCCAGTGATGATGACCAGCAGATACCCGCTGCTGTGAAGGACGGTAAGTCCGCGCGAACTTAAGTAGAGCGGAAGAAACGTTGTCACGGCATAGTAGCCACCCTGTGCTCCGAGCGCGATGGCAGAGGCGAGCACCGTGGTGGGCAGCATCCCCCGCGAAAAGATGCGCAGGAACTGTGAGCGCGATCCAGACGCGGCGACGTGGTGGGTATAGACCTCGGATTCCCGCACATGGCCGCGGATGTAGAAGGCCAGCAGAGCAGGCAAGAGGCCGATCCAGAAGAGGGCACGCCATGCGATGCCGGGACGGAGAAAGGTTTGAAACAGGGCGTAGAAGCCCGCAGCCATGGCCCATCCGATGGCCCATCCGCCCTGGACGGTGCCAACGGCGCGGCCGCGAAACCGGCTGCGAACCGTTTCGCCAATCAGCACGGAACCGACGGCCCACTCGCCTCCAAAGCCGATGCCCTGCAGGCCCCGCGTGACGAGCAACTGCACGTAAGTGGAGCAGAAGCCGCTGAGAAACGTGAACACGGCAAACCAGACGATGGTGACCTGGAGCACACGCACGCGTCCAAAGCGGTCGGCGGCAAGTCCGGCAAGCCAGCCGCCAGCGGCAGAGAGCAGCAGCGCCGATGTGCCGAGCAGGCCCGCCTGACCCCTGCTGATATGCCAAAGCAGGATGAGACTGGGAAGGACGAAGCTGTAGACCATGACGTCAAGGCCGTCCAGCATCCATCCGGCGAAGGTGGCGAGCAGGGCGGATCGCTCGCCTCCATCGAGTTGCGTGAACCAGAAGGGTTCCTTCACGCGCGCGGTCACGGCTTGTCGCCTTCCAGTTGCGGCAGGTTTGCACCCGGCTGCGGCACTGGCATCACCGGACGCTTGCGTTCAACCTTCCACTGCACGCCGTCCGGCAGATCGCGCTGCGTGTGTTTCACGTCAAGCTTGCCCTCAGTACCGTGCATGGAACCTCCGGCAACATGGTGTAACGGCTATTTGGATAAGAATGATTCGTTCGCACAAGTATCTATTTATTAGCCTTGGGTCCCCAGCCGCCTCCGCCGGGTGTTTCAATCCGGATGAGATCGCCGCGTTTGGCGTGCAGGCTGCTCTTGGCTGGAAGGGTGCTGGTGGTGCCGTCCTGCTGAACGAGGAGCGTACGTCCGAGCGCACCGCCTTCGCCGCCGGACAGGCCATAAGGCTGAAAGCGCCGGCGGTCCCCAAGGAGGGTGACCTGTGCGTCTTCAAGTAATTCGATCTCGCGGATGATGCCGTCGCCGCCGCGAAACTCGCCGCCTCCGCCGGAGCCAGGGCGGTAGCTGTAGGAGCGCACGCGGAAGGGATAGGCATACTCCAGCGCTTCAACCGGCGTGTTGAGCGAGTTGGTCATGTGGCAGTGAATGCCGGAGATGCCGTCCATGCCGGGGCGCGCGCCCATGCCTCCGGCTGTGGTTTCGTAGTAGGTAAATGGCGCATTGAAACGGAGGTCATGCCCGCCAATGGTGAGATTGCTCATGGTGCCGTAACTGGCGGCAGGGATGCGTTGCGGAATGGCGTGAGCAAGGGCGCGCAGCAGAACATCGGTGATGCGCTGACTGCATTCGACGTTTCCCCCAGCGACCGCGGCGGGCGGACGCGCGTTGACGATGCTGCCCTCTGGAGCGATGACGGTGATGGCATTCATCAGACCGGCGGTGGCGGGTGCGTCGTCAGTGAGCAGGCAGCGGAAGACATAGAAGGCGGCCGAGTAGGTGATCGCATAGACGGCATTGATACTGCCGCCGGCCTGCGGCGCAGAGCCGGTGAAATCCACGGTGGCGTGTCCTGCCTCCGGGTCGAGTGTGATGCGGACGGCAATGCGAATGGGACCATCAGTGACGCCGTCGCTGTCCAGAAAGTCTTCGGCTTCGTAGCTGCCGGCGGGCATCGTGCGCAGTTCGGCACGCATGAGGCGGTCACTGTAAGCGATCAGAGCGCCGCACAGCATGTCCAGCCGTGTGATGCCGTACTTGGCGATCATGTCTCCCAGACGCCGCACGCCGACCTGGCAGGCACCAATCTGCGCGGTGAGGTCGCCTTCGCGCTCCTCCGGCGTGCGCACGTTGTGAAGCAGCAGCGACAGAATATTGCCGTTCATGACGCCGCCTTTCACCAGACGGATGGGCGGAATGCGGATACCTTCCTGATAAATCTCACGCGCCGGTCCCATGGATCCCGCGTAGGTGCCACCCACGTCGGCGTGGTGCGCGCGGGTAGCGGCGTAGAAGGCCGGAGTACTTTCGCCGTCCGCAAAGATAGGCACAACAAGCGTGATGTCCGGCAGGTGCGTGCCACCAGCGTATGGATCGTTCAGGATTGCCACGTCGCCGTCTTCGAGGGTCATGGATTCGACGACAGCCTTGACGGAGAGCGGCATGGAGCCGAGGTGTACCGGCATGTGATCGCCAAGCGCAATGACCCGGTGTTGCCGGTCAAAGAGGGCGCAGGAGTAGTCGCGGCGCTCCTTGATGTTTGGTGAGATGGCAGTGCGGCGGAGGGCCGCGCCCATCTCCTCGGCGATGGAATGCACGCTGCTCTGAAAGATGGCGAGATCGATGGGTGAAATGGTGCTCATGCATGCACCTCGATAATCAGGTTGCCGAGCGCGTCCACGTGGAGCACGTCGCCGGGTGGGAGGACGGTGGCGGAACTGTACTCCGAAATGATGGCGGGACCGCCGAAGGTGTCGCCAGGCCGGAGAGCATCGCGCTGGTAGAGCCGCGTTTCAAGCGCGCCTCCGCCGAAGTGAACGGGGCGCGTGCCGGTGAGTGCCTGCGCGCCATCGCTATCATGCAGAGGTTGGCTGGATGGTTCGTACGGTTCAGCGGGAACGGCATAGCGGACACGTACATTGACAACTTCGATGGGCCGAGATTCGCTGGAAAAGCCATAGCGGCGCTGGTGAAGCGTGTGGAACTGCTCCGCCATGCCAGGCCCATAGGGTATGTTGAGTTCGTAGCCCTGACCGCGGTAGCGAAGGTCGGCGGAGCGAAAGACCTCGCCGCTAAGACCCTCCTCCATGAACTCGTTCGCACCGGTCTGTTCAAGTTCCTGGAAGTGCTGTTCCGGGTCGTCGCCGAGCGCGAGCATAACGGTGCGGGAGTATTCGCGGGTCGTGTCTGCCAGAAGAATGCCCACGGCAGAGAGCGCGCCGGGCAGCGCGGGAACCATGACGCGCGGAACGGACAGTGCCCGTGCGAGGGCGCAGGCGTGGAGAGGCCCGCCGCCACCGAAGGCAACCAGGGTGAAGTCGCGTGGATCATAGCCGCGCTCGACGGAAATGACGCGAATGGCTTTTTCCATGGACGTCTCGACCAGTTGCAAGATGCCTCCCGCGAAGTCTTCCACGGAGGCGAGTGAGCCTTTCGCAGCGTCCATCAGGTTCCGCATCCGGTCAGGGTAGAGCTGGACGGAGCCACCCAGGAACGTGCCGGTATCCAGGCGTCCGAGCGCGAGATTGGCGTCAGTGACGGTCGGCAATGTGCCCCGGCCAAAGCAGATAGGGCCGGGCATGGAACCGGCGGATTCAGGGCCGACGTGGAGCATGCCTCCACTGTCAAACCGGGCGATGGAGCCACCGCCCGCTCCGGCGGTGTGGATGTCCAGCATGGGAACGCCGACCGGCACGCCGGTGATAATGGATTCATTGCTGATGTGCGGTCCGCCCGCGCTGCCGTCCACCAGGCAGACATCGGTGGAAGTCCCTCCCATGTCAAATCCGATGATGCGCTGAAACCCGGCGAGTTGAGCCAGCTTCCATGCGCCGGTAACACCGCCCGCCGGCCCGGAGAGCATGGTCCGCACCGGCTGCGCGGCGGCAAGCCGGGCGGAGATGATGCCGCCGGAGGACTGCATGACCTCGAGCCGGCCACCGCTGTAGCGCTGCCTGACAGAGTTAGAGAGATGCGCGATGTAGGTGCCTACCTTGGGAGCAACATACGCGTTGGCGCAGATGGTAGAGGCGCGCTCGTATTCACGGAACTCTGGCAGGATGCGGTGCGAGACAGAAAGCGGCAGGGCCAAGCGCTGACAGGCCGCCGCTACTGCCACCTCGTGGACCGGGTTGACGAAGGAGAACAAGAGCGAGATCGCGAGAGCGTCCGGCTTGAATGCGGCGATGCTGTCGATCAGATCGTCCAGTTGGGCTGGGTTGATGGACCGTAGCACCTCGCCTGTTGGGCTGATGCGCTCGGAGATGCCGAAGCGCAGTTCAGGTGGAACGAGGCATTCCGGCGCGGGCTGAAACCAGTCATACAGCTTGGGGCGTGCCTGGCGTCCTATGGCAATCACGTCCTCAAAACCTTCAGTGGTGATGAAGGCTACGCGGGCACCCTTGCGCTCCAGCATGGCGTTCGTGGCTACGGTAGTGCCGTGACCGACCACGACTCCATCTGCCGCGCCTGCCTGCTGAATTCCTTCCAGGACAGCGCGGCCTGGGTCCTCTGGCGTGGAAAAGACCTTCAGTACGGCAAGCTGACCCTTATCGAAGTAGACGATATCCGTAAAGGTGCCGCCAGTGTCGATTGCAATACGCATGAGTAAGACTTTCCCTGCCGGCGTGTAACTCGTGAGGTCCGCAGCATTGTTACGGTTACTTATGTAAGTCTGCGCGCGCCTGGTTTGCGGGTGCGTCCCCATGGATCTTTGCGGCAAGGTTCTCATACAGCAACGCGTATGTAGCCAGCCAATGTGTTCCTAAGTATCCGGCTTGACCTATCTTCTTATATCCTTCGCTTGCGTTAATCGCTGCTAACCGGCGATATGCCTGAACCCGCGGCTCCGTCTGCGGCAGTTGCGCCGCGATGGTAAGGAAGTCCGCAGCGCGCTGATAATTCAGACCTATCAGATGAGCATTCGGCAACCCTTCTTCATCAGTACCCGTGGTATCACGATTGTTGCCGTGAACGGCGTCGATCTCCTTGGCGTAACCCTGGAAGTCTTCCGCATAGACAGGCGGCAGAAAGCAGTCCAGCCACTTGCTGTAAGCAGCGGGATCCATGACTCGTCCCATTAAGGCTGCCTCGGTCAGGCAGGGCGAGGCGAAGTCGCCGAAGACCGGCTCGGCGGCGGTGGCACAATTCTTGTCGTTGCCAAACAGGCGCAGCGCCGTGTCGTGAATCACTTGGGCGGTGGCGGTATCGTTGGTTTGCGTGGTGTAGTCAAGCGCGAAGCCCATGGTGAGGCCGGTGTTCGGGTGCAGGCCAACACGGACCGGGTAATCCAACGTTTGCAGGTACCGCGCATACTGCGCTGCCATATACCTCGCCAGCGGCTCCATTACAGCGCTGATCTTCTGGCCTTCAGGATCATTCCAGCTTTTTGATTCGCCATAGAGCTTCAGCAGCCACGTATATCCGTAAGGCTTCTCAAAGTTAGCGCTCATGCCTTCAAGATGAGTGAAGTAGTTAAGTTCGCCGTCTATCTTTTCTTTTTGGAAGTGGTCGTCAAGCTCGTTACGAATCTGTGCGGCAATCGGGATATTCGGATCTGACTTGACGAGGGAAACCATCATCCATGTGGAATTGACGGCGGAGTGCCAATCGAAGCAGCCGAAGAACGCGCGGTGCTCGGCATAATTATCCAGAAGCCGCGGCTTCTCGTCATGTTGCCATAGATAGTCAACCCGGTTCATCGGTGCTGCGTGCGGGTGATCCTCACAGCCGAGCGGGTTCGCCGCCAGCGTGATGCGCTGAATTTCGTTGTAAGCCGGCGGCGTTGCTTTGGGCAAGGTCTTGAGATATGCGGCTACCTTGGCGTCATCTGTCTGCGCGCAGGCAGAGGTTGCGGTCATTAGAAACGCGGCAAGTATCCACGCCGCTGTCGTAACGAGTCTATGCTGTGGTGTGAGGCGGGCCATTGATGTTACTCCGGCGTGTTGGCTGGTGCTGCCTTCGGATCAGGTGTCTTGGCCTGGGGTGGACCGAGCGGGGCAGGGCCGGCTTTTTCGTTTTCGTAGAGGACGGCGAAAGTACCAAGCCAGTGCTGACCTATATACCCAGCGTCGTTGAAGTGCGCATAGCCTACGCGTGCACTGTTGCCGGCAAGAATGCGGTACGCGGCTACCCTGCTATCATCCTTGGGCAAGGCGTAAGCAATCGTCAGGAGATCTGCCGCGCGCTGAAAGTTCAAGCCAATTTCATGGGCCTCCACCGTCATCTGCACTTCGGCGTCCGGCCTAGTTTGGCTCGCGTGACTGATATCGACGGGTTTCGCATACACCTGGAAGCCTTCGTCCTTTAACGGTGGCAGAAAGCCGTTGAGCCAGGCGACGAACTCAGGTCCGGCTTTGACGCGGCTCATCAGCGCAGCCTCCGCCAGGCAGGAAGAAACCAGATCGCCGCTGGCAGGCTCCAGACCCGTGGGGCAGTTCTTGTCCTTGCCGAACAGGCGCAACGCATTGGCCTGTATGGCTGTCTTGAGAGTGTTGTCCTCCGCTAGAAGCGCGTAATCGAGCGCGAGCGACATCGCGAAAGCTGTGTTTGCCTCTGTGCCTATGCGATAGGGAAACTTCAGGTCGTAAAGATAAAAGACATACTTCTCTGACATCCACTTAGCGAGGGGCTGCATGGACTCTACCAACCGCTTACCGTCTGCCGTGGGCCAAGTTTTTGCCTCTCCGAAGAGCTTTAAATACCACGAATAACCGTAGGGCTTCTGGTAGTTAGCAGCCTGGCCTTTCAGGCTATTAAAGAAGTTGTACTCGCCGTCTAGATTGGCTTTCTTGAAGTGTGTGGTGGTGATGTCCTTGATGTCCGAGGCGACACCGAGCTTGGGATTACCCTTCAACAATGACACCAGCATCCACGTAGAGCCCGCCGCAGACTGCCAGTCCTGACAGCCGTAAAAGGCCCGATTCTTGTCGTAGCCATCCAGCAGGGTGGCGGGCTTGCTGTAGGACCACAGGTAGTTGTTACGGTTTTGCGGCTCGTCCTGAGG
>CAXTXE010000013.1:59563-94548 GCA_964248165.1 uncultured Terriglobus sp. | reverse complement strand
GTCTTGGGCAGCGCCTCAGGATAGAGCAGCGGGATAAGAATCATCACCGCAACGATGGCAAGATTGAAGGCTGCCGTCGCCCACATCCAACGGCTGGACTTCGACTTGAGCTTGCCGGACGATTCCACCAACGAGTCTTCAAACATATGAACAACCTCGGGTTCTGCGAGAGGGTACCTTCCCTTGCGGTGATACTGCGACTATAGACACCGCCGTGTGGCGGTTTGTTCCCGGGCGCTGAGGAAATCTCCACGCCCCTGAATGTGCTCGTTCGCACTGCAACGTTGCCCTTTTCAAGCGAGAGGCAAATAGTACCGCGCCAGCGGAACGTCTGGCAAACGTGCACCTTCTAACAGCGAGGTCATGGCTGATTGTTGATGACTGGAAGGCTGACATAGCTTGCATTTCCTGGTTGATGGAAGACTGCCTGCGTGGCTTTGCGATAGTCACCGGGAGCGGCAAAAAAGATGTTGGGCACAAAGGTCTGCGGATTGCGGTCGTACAGAGGAAACCAGCTGGACTGTACCTGCACCATGATGCGGTGCCCGGGCAGAAAGACGTGGTTGGCTGTAGGCAAGGCGAAGCGGTACAGCAGCGGCTTGCCCGCGGCAATTGGCTTTGCCTGGGCAAGGCTCTCGCGGTAGCGGCCACGGAAGATATCCATCGCCACCGGGAGCTGATACCCGCCAAGCTCCGGCTGCCCGGCGACCTCGTCGGGGTAGACATCAATCAGCTTGACCACCCAGTCGCCGTCCGTTCCGCTGGTGGATGCGACCAGATTCACGGCAGCCTCTCCGCTGATGGTGAGCGAGGCCGTCAATACATCGCCGGTATAGGTCAGGACATCAGGGCGTCCTGAGAACTCGCGCTGATCGTCCACCAGCCATCGCACCCACGACAGGTTCGCCGTGTAGCCAATCGGCTCGCTGGGACGCTTGCGGAAGGGCACCGGCTTCGCCGGGTCTGACACGTACTCATCCGCCGCCTGCTTACCCACTGGCGCGGAGAAGCTCAATCTTCCCGCAGCCTGCAGATACAGCGGCATGGCTACCGGCGTGCATCCGCCTGCGCAGCCTGACGGCCACGTCTGCAGGTGCTCCCACGTATTCGACCCTGTCTGAAACGCCGTCACGGGCGTGATCGTCATGGCTGGCGCGGCGCTTTGCAGGTAGTGCGCGAGGAACGGTGCGAGGACCTCGCGCTGAAACGTGAGTCCCGTGGCGCTGCGGAACTTGACCGGCCCCAGCGAATCGGCATCCTCGATCTCCTGTCCGTGGTGCCATGGGCCGATGACCAGGAAGAGATTATGCTGCGTGTCCTTGGGTGCGAGCGCCTTGTAGACCGCGATGGCACCGTAGATATCCTCCTGGTCCCACAGGCTGTGCACCAGCATCGTGGGCACGGTGAGCGGCTGCGCAGCCAGCAACTGGTCCATGGCCTGTCCGCTCCAGAAGCTGTCATACGCCGGATGCTGCGTGACCTTATTCCAGAAGCCGATCTGATCCATGTTGCGCTCTTTGCCCAGCTCACCCGCAGAGACTGCGCGCATGTACATGTCGTAGTCGTCGTAGGTACTGGAGAGCCATCGCGCCTCGTTGCTGCGTGTCGCCGTCTGCTCGTAGATGTAGGGCATGTTCTGCTGGCGGAAGGCGCCGTTGTGGAACCAGTCATCGCCGCGCCATCCATCCACCATGGGGTTCATGGGTACCACGCACTTCAGCGCGGGATGTGGATGCACCAGCGGCGTCAGCGATAGGAACCCGTCGTAGCTAATGCCCAGGATGCCAACCTTGCCATTCGACTCCGGCACGTTCTTCACCAGCCAGTCGATGGTGTCGTAGGTATCGGTCGATTCATCCACCGGCGTCGGGTTCAGCGCTCCGTGGAAGGGACGGTTCATCACGTAATCGCCCTCGCTGCCGTACTTGCCGCGAATGTCCTGCACTACGCGGATGTACCCGCCCGGAATGATCGCGTCCACGGCATTGTCGTAACCGTAGAGGCTGGTGGCCAGGTGCACGCTGGGCGTGTTCGTTGTCAGCACCACGGCGTTGTAAGGCGTGCGCGTCATCAGCATTCCCGCCTGCTTCGCGCCGTTGGGCACCAGGATGATCGTGTGCAGCTTGACGCCGTCACGCATGGGGATCATGACATCACGGCGCGCAAAGTCCATGCCGGCGGTGGGCTGCTGAAAGGCGGCAGGCGTTTCGCTGGGATAGTTCGGGTACATGGGAGCGGCCTGCGGCCTTGCCTTCTCGGAAGGCATTGACACCGCCAACGCAGCAACGGTACAGCAAACAATTCTTTGCATCGGCATTCCTGTTTCTCTCATGGAAGTCATCACCGTAGCTCCTCTGCACCTTGTCATCTCGTAACGAAGCGAAGGGATCTGCATTTCTCATGGCCCCTGGTACGTAGGCCGGGGAAACGCAGTGCTCTGAACTAACGGTATGCGCGAAGCCTAGCAGGCGAGCCGCTTGCGCGCAATCACCGCGCCCGCGCGAGCTTCCGCTACTCTAAACGGAGAGGATCGCATGTCCGCCGCACCAGCAGAATGGCGCTCTGCGCTTGTCGCCCGCATCCGCGTTGAGGCGCAGCCGCCGGAGAAGTTCTCGCACCAGGCGCGGCTCTATGCGTTGTGCCGTCAACTTGCCGCCGTGGAAGCGCAGCCGGTGGATGACGATGTGCTGTTCGCCGCGGCGTGGTCACATGACCTGGGCGTCTTCCTGGGCCATCGCCCCAGCGATCCCGAGGCGCTCAAGCGGTGGAACTCCACGGCGTACACCGTTGCCCATGCCGGTCAGCTGCTGGCGGAGTGTGGCTCTCCGCGAGAGAAGATCGCAGCGGTGATTGAATGCATCCGCACGCACGAAGCCCATGGCTCGCCCACGACACTCGAAGGCACCATCCTTCGTGATGCCGACCTCCTGGAGCAACTGGGTGCTGTCGCCGTTATGCGCACCGCCGCAAAGATCGCGCAGGACACCCGCTTTGTCACCTTTGCTGATGCCGCAGCCTCGCTTTACCGCGCGCTGGAGACCGTCCCCGGTCAGATTCGCCTGCCCGCCGCGAAGGCACTGGCCGAAGCGCGCATCGTCGCGTTACGGGCGTTCCTGGACGCACTTGGAGAGGAATCGGGCGGCGAACTGGCGTAGCGTGAGAGCGCTTCCTGTTGCCGCAGATGATGACGTGGAGAAACTCACCTCGGCGGCTGAAGCCGCTCTTAACACAGGGCCGCGACGGCACGGCTGAAGCCGTGCCCTTCCGAAAGCACCCGTTCCTGTTTTCTGTTCCCTGTTCCCTGTTCCCTGAAACTACCGGTCCATGACCGCGCCGGCTGCGATCCACTTTGCAATGGCCGCGATCTCGTCCGCTGACAACTGACCTTTTGGAGGCATGTTCATGGGGTGGTCCGATGGTCCTTGAGGCCGCACAAGCCGCAGCAGAAGGCTGCTGTCCGGCTGCCCTGGCACGACCGCCGCGCCATGCTTGCCGCCCTGCAGCAGCAGCGCCCGCGTACTCAGGTTGAAGCCGCCCTTGTGATTCATGCCAGCGTGGCAGCGGTAGCAGTTCTCCCGCAGCACCGGCTTGACTGCACCCTGAAAGTAGGTAAGCGCGGCCGCCTCCTCCCGTGTGGAAGGGTGAAAGGTCGCAGGAGGCTCCGGCGCTGGACCGCACCCGGTCAGCGCCAATACCCCGCCTGACAAAACAATGCACGCAACAACGTGCAGCCAGCCGGGTCCGAACTTTCGTGGAGGTGCGATGGGTGACGTTCCTCGTCTCACATTACCGTGTGGACGGGGTGCATGAGTGGCTTCTAAGCCGCTGACCCTCGCTCCTGGCGAGCGACTTGCGTGAGGCAAACACGGCGAGCGTACTCTTAACGGCACGCATCAGGGTGGTCACTCCACCGGGAGCCGCGTACGCCGTATGCTGAAGGAGCTCTGATGTCTGATTCTCCGCGGCCAGCGAACCCCATGGCCGCACACATGCAATCGTCTGTTCTGTGCGGTGCTTTGGCCCTGGCCGGTGCTGCTGTGCTTTCAGTCTCAAGCGGGGCTGCCACCGCGCGGCACGCCACCCCAGCACACGGCGACGCTGCGCATACGCACGCTGCGGCGCATATCAGCGCAGAGCCGCGAGTTCATGGCCGTCCCGCAGCGCGTGCACGCGCTCGAACGCCCGTCACGCACCAGCCTAGAACCACCACGCGGCAGGCCGGCATTCCCCTGCACAGGCAGCGAGGCCGGTACGCTACAACGATCGTAATCACTCACGCCGCCAAGTTTGATCCTCACGAAGCGGCTCTCACAAAAGCGCTTCAGAACCGTCCGCAGGTTCCGCAGCGCCAGACCGCCACGCAGCAGGCCACAGAAGACCGCGTCCACGCCTGGTACAGAACGCAGCATCCTGAGTCTGCCTCCCGCAACGAAGCTCCTGTCGCAGATGGCGGCGCACCAGCGGCAAAGCCGGTCATCTCCAAAGCCACGGAGGCGTCAATCACGTCTCCAGCCGCGCAGGCAACGGCAGCACCCATCATTCGCATGAGCCCTGCCGCGTTGCAAACTGACGAGACCCTGCACGCCTCCGCAGCCGCGCGGCCCTCACCCACGTCAACAGACGATAACGCGGCCATCAGCGAAGAAAGCCACATTCCCAGCACGGCACCAACCGAGCGGACGGCCATCCCGTTCACGCACGGCGACTTCAATCTTTCCACGGCTCCCGGTCAGGCAGCGCCGGTGCTGCGGGCCTCGTCACCTGCGGCCAGTGCTTTGCTTGCCTCGAACAGTACCACTCCAGTGCCTGTCCCAAGCGCCGCTCAACAGAGCCTTACCGCAGGAATCCCTCCCGCACATAGCCAGGGTGTACCCACGGTAAGAACGAAGGCAGACGCTATGTTCTCGCCCGCTGATGAGGACGCAGCCAACGCTGCCTCGCTGGTGAAAGTGAACCTCTATGACAGCGCGGGCAAGCTGATCCTGATCCCGCCCATGAAGGGCACGCACGACATCCTCGTGCACCAGAACACGATGGCGGCTGCGGACGGCCTGAAGCGCATCGCCAACGATGCCCAGCTCAGCGAAATGCGCCGTGCCCACCTGCTCGTGGCACTGCCGGAGACCGCTGGAATCGGTGTCGATGAGCGCCTGCCGCTCAACCGGCGGTACGCACGGCCCTGGTCGGTTCGTTTCCTGAATGACCTGGCGCGCGCCCACTATGCCCGCTTCCACACGCCCCTGATCGTCACCTCCGCCGTGCGCACGGTCGCGTTCCAGCGGCATCTGGTGCTGGTGAACGGCAACGCCGCGCCGCCGACGGGTGACATCGCCTCGCCGCACCTCTACGGCCAGGCTGTGGACATCGCCAAGCACGGCATGACCCTCACTGAATTGGCATGGATGCGTGCTTATCTGACCCCCGTCGAGACTGATGGCAAAATCGATGTGGAAGAGGAGTTTCAGCAGGCCTGCTTCCACATCAGCATCTACCGCAGCTATCTCGGTGCATCCGGCCAACAGCCCGCGCCCGTGCAGGAGCTGCCGCCCGTGCACACGTTGCAGCAGGCCAAAACCGCGCCGGCCAAGCACCGCCACATTCCCACGGCGTTGCTGGCAATGCGGCTGCGTTGAATTCCTTCGGGAACGCGAAGGGCGCGAAGGTCTACGCGAAGAACGCAAAGATTCTTGGCGGCCTTTGCGTCCTAAGCGTTCTGCCTTAACACGCTATCCGGCCCTAGAAACGAAGCCGCAGCGCGAGTTGCTCCGTGCGCGGATCACCTACCGCAGTTGCCTGCCCGAAGGTTGCCGACGGTGCCGTTGGGTAGACGCCGCTGCCGAACGTTCCGTTGGGCACCATGTCGTTGCGGTGGTTTAGCGCGTTAAAGCTTTCGCCCATCGCCTCCAGGCTCAGCCGTTCATGCAACACAAAGGTCCGGCTTAGCCGCGCATTTAGAGTGAAGAAGTCAAAGCCAACGCCGGTGTTGCGCGGCAGCAGCGACCCGCTCTGCGCCTCCCGGCACGCTGCCGTCAGCGTTCCCGCAAGGCATGGGCGCAACGATGTGCCCTGCAGGCTGGTGACGCCGCTGGTCACGTTGAAGGGTAGACGCGACGTGTACTGCAAGATGCCTCCCAGCTGCCATCCGTGCAGCAATGCGCTGCTTAGGTCGTGTCCAGACGGCGAGGGCGTGTGCACCGTCGCATCGAAGCTGACACGATGCCGCTGATCGTCATCTGACCGCGCCCGGTCATCCGCGATGCGGAAGTTGTTCACAGGCCCGGAGAAAAAGAACTCACCCACGTCGTCCAGAGCCTTCGACCACGTGTACGAGACGCGCAGGTTACCCCATGCCACCGGCCGCTGCACCAGCGAGACCGCCAGACCGTCATACTGCGAATCCGCCACGCCCATGTACTGCTTGGCGTTGCCGTAAGCAGGGTTGGGGCGCGTGCCATCGGGGTTGATGTTGCGATTGATCGACGCCACCAGATGCGAGCCGTGCACATGCTGGTAGCTGACGCCCAGCGATGCGCGTGCGCCGAGAGCCTGCTCCACCTCTGCCCCGGCCTGCACGGCCGCAGCGCTGGGCAGATGCGGGTCGAAAAGCGTGAAGTTGAGCAGTGCACCCGCAGGCGGTGCAGCGGCAATGGCCGGAAACACCGGCGAACCCGCCTGCCCGGGTGAGAACGTATAACTGGCTAATACCGCCTGCCCATAGTTCGCCGTGTTGTTTGCCGAGAGCAGGGCATTGGCGAGCGGCCGGAGCGCCACCCGGTCATAAAACAGGCCAAAGCTGGCCCGCAGCACCGTGCCGCCGCTCCGCGCAGGTGCAAACGCAATCCCGATGCGGGGCGCGACGTTGTTTGTATCTGCCGCAACCGTGGGGACGCTCTCCACGTCATAGCGCGCTCCCAGGTTCACCGTTAGCCGCTGCGTCGCTCGCCACTCATCCTGCAGGTAGACGCCCAGGTTCGGATTATGAATGGCAGCGGTGCTTGCTCCAAAGGTCTGCGTGTATCCCTGCGTGTTGTACGTCCCCGCCAGAAAGGCCGCGAGCGAGGCGAAGCTGTATGACCCACGCGACTGCATCGGAAAGGTTATCGTAGTGGCGTTGAACAGAAAATCCGCCCCCGCCTTCAACGCGTGCGGACCGCGCTGCAGCACCAGGTTCTCCACAGCCTCTCCAACGATGTTGCGTCTGGCCGTGGGCGAGGACGAGAAGCGGCCAAATGTCGCCACACCAGCAATGCTCACCGTTGGACCTACGCTGTCGTTTGGCGGCGCGTTCAGGTCGTCGTAGGTGACTTGGGCGCGGCTCTCACTCAAGAGGTGAGGCGTGATCGTCAGCACATTGCTGACAGCGACGGTGTTATTCGTGTCGCTCACCGCAGTGCCATTGCTGACGGTGGACAGCCCACCCACGCCGCGCGCGTTGACCGCGTTCAGCCGGTACAGGCTGTAGCGCAGCGTGACCATGTCACGTGTGCTGGCACGGTGGTCGACGCGGCCAAAGACGGTGTCAGTGTGCGTTGTGGTCGGGTACAGGGTTGTCGCGCCGGTGCCTACCGCCAGAAGTGGCCCCTGGTATTCAATCGCGGCAAGCCGAGCGTTTACCACGGCCGCGGATGTTGGAGCAATTGTGATGATGCCGTCCGTCGTCAACCGCCGGCCCTCGTAGTTGCTGAAGAAGAAGGTGCGGTCTCGCACGACCGGACCGCCAATGCTGCCGCCGAATTGCCCTTGTGTCAGCGGCAATGTAGAGTGGCTCAGCGGGTTGGCTGCGTTCAACCGCTGATTGCGCAGGAAACCGTAGGCGCTGCCGTGGAGCGCGGATGTGCCCGCACGAGTGACGACGCTGAAGTATCCACCAAGGGCACGTCCAAACTCCGCCTGACCGCCGGAGGTTACGACCTGAAACTCCGCCACGGTATCCAGACCGAAGACGTTTCCGGCCAGGCCCGCGGCATCGTCGTTCGCAGACAAGCCATCCACGACGAAGCTGTTGCTGAAGTTGCGCTGGCTGTTAACGGAGTAGCCCTGGCCGATGACTTCACTTGTCTCCGCGAACACCTGCGCGCTGGCCGTGTTGGTTTGCGAGACACCTGGCAGCAGCAGCGCCAGGTCAAGATAGTTGCGCCCGTTGTAGGGCAGTTGCTCTGCCTCGGCGGTCTGCACCGTCTCCGCGATCTCCGACCGCGCGGATTCCACCGTTGGTGGCTCGCTGGTTACATCCGCCGTGGTATTCAGGCGGCCGAGATGGAGGTCGCAATCCAGCTGATAAGCGCCGCCCGGCTCCACGTGGATCCGGTATTCCGCGGGACTAAAACCATTCGCGTCTGCGCGCAGCAAGTAATCGCCCGGTGAAAGCAGCGGAAAACGGAAACGCCCGCGGTCGTCTGCCTGGATGTCCGCGGTGGCGTTCGTACCCGTATTCAGGGCATGCACGGTGGCGCGGGGCACTGCCGCGTGTTGCGGATCAAACACAAAGCCGGCGATGCTGCCCGAGGTGATGCTCTGTTGGGCCTGGCAGAGCGTGGATGCGGTAAGTGCTAGGGCGAACGCGGAAGCGCTGAAGCGCGGGCGTGCAAGAGACATAGGGGTGCTCCAGACCAGGTAAGGCGGACATACGTGCCGGCAAAGCGCGAGCCAGCAGGTCAGGCGAGGTCTGGGCCGTTTGGTGGACCACGTGTTTCGCCGCCACTGCGGGGCGGTGAATTGCGCTGGTTTACTGGGGCAAGGGCCGCGCACTCTGATGGAACCGGGAGCGGCGAGCGCGTCGTGACGAGTTGCAATGCGGAGTCTTCCGCCACGCCCGATGGTGGAAGCGGCGTGCATGGGCAGCGCTCCTGCACCGCAGCGATGCGACGGTCCGGGAGCGTGTCCCCCATGGCGTGGCGATGCATCCGTTGACTGCAGCTATGCAGGGAGCGGCAGCACGCGGGAACATCAGCACGAGCCTGCCCGGCAGCAAAAGGAGCAGCGAACGACGCGCAGAACAGCAGGAGCAACACCGCCGCAATGGCGCGCCGCACCCGCTCCACACACAGTTTGCCTTGTAGCCCCACGGCTCCACTCTACATGGCGCGGTGCAGTTTCTTGACATGTCCCCGGAAAGAATTAGCCGCTGCCCCCACACCGCACGTTAAAATGGCGCACACACCTACCCGAGGCCATGCACGATGTCCGACGTCCCCGTATACCCCGATCCTTACGCCAGCGGACCGCGCGACGCGTACGATGCCCAGCCGCCACTCTCGCAGGCGAGCCGTGTTCTGAACACCTTTACCAGCCCAGCAAAGACGTTTGCTGACGTGCGGCGCAACCGCTCATGGTGGTTGCCGTTCGCAATCCTGGCCATCTTCGCGTATCTCTTCACGCTGACAGCGCTGGCCCGCGTAGGTGCGCCAAGGCTGGCGGAAAGCGCCATCCGCAACAATCCCGCGCAGAACGAGCGGCTCCAGCAGGCCGCGCCGGAGCAACGCGCGCAGACGCTACGCATCACCGCGACGTTCATGCAGGGATCGTTTTACGCGTGGCCGGTGCTGCTGCTTCTGCTTACAGCGATCGGCGCGCTTCTGCTGTGGGTCGGATTTAACTTCATCCTGGGTGGTACAGCAACCTTCCAGGGTATGTTCACGGTGATGATGTTTGCGTGGCTGCCCGCCATCATCCGGTCCGTCCTTTCCACGCTCATGCTCTTTCTGGGTGACCCCGAGGGGTTCAATATCAACGATCCGGTCGGCACCAATCCGGGCTTTTACATGGCTGCGGACAGTTCGCCGTTTCTCAAGACGTTTCTTAGTTCCATCGACATCTTCACCATCTGGACACTGGCTCTGATGGCAATCGGCGGTGCGATCCTCGCGCGGGTCAAGATTCGCAGCGGTGTCGTTATGGTTTTCACCGCGTGGCTTCTGTTCGTGCTGGCCCGCGCCGGGATTGCTGCCGCCTTCAGCTAAGCGGATCAGTGCTTCGCAGAAGAGCTTGGGAACATATCCCTGCGGTTCCTCGCAAACATACTGCAACGACACACGGATGCCAGAGTTCAGCGATCACTTGTATCCAAACAGAATTGCAGATGCCCCGTATTGAGGACACTTGCATTCTGCGGGACGGTTTACCGGTTAGGTGCGGCGCCTAGAAGTTGAGCGTAATGGAGCCTTGGAAGTCGCGGTTGTCGCCGTTTGTACCCGTGATGACACCCGCGTTTGAAGAGCCGATGGAGGTGTTTGGCGTGAGGAGATTCTTGGTGTTGAAGACGTTAAAGGCGTCGAGTTTGAACGCCAGATTCTTTTCGCGAAAAAGCTGGAAGCGGCGCTGGAGGGCAACGTCCCAGTTCTTGGTGCCAGGTCCGTAGAGAACTGAGCGTCCGGAGGTGCCGTAGGTGTATTGCGCCGGTACTTGCCACGCGCATTGCCCGTCATCGACACCCGCCGCGCACAGACTGGTGTTAAAGAAATGCTGGAAGGTGCCATGGTTGATCTTTCCGCGGCCCGGGAAGCGGTTGGGCCAACTGGCTGAGGCATTGGTGACGCCACTGTTCAGAGTGACCGTGAACGGAGGACCACTGGCGTAGGTGGTGATGGCGTCAAACTCAAATCCGCCAAGTACGTGCGAGAGCAGACCGTCGCGGAAGTAAGCACGGCCGCCACCAAAAGGCAACTGATACGTCACGCTGCTGACAAACCGGTGTTTCTGGTCGTAGCCAGACGCGCCATACCCCGCACGAAGGTTGGTGATGGTCTGCGGATTGCCGGCCGAGCCGCCGCCCGATGCCGCGGACCCGCCGTCATCAAGCGACTTGGAGAACGTATAGTTCATCAGCGCGGTCAGGCCGTGGGTGAAGCGCTTGGTGTACTTCACCTGCAGAGAGTTGTAATTGCCGTAGTTGATGGGATCTTCCTGGACAAACGTTCCAACGTTGGCGATAGGCTGAAGCAGGCGGCGAGATGCAGCGCTGCCTGGGCCCGGCTCCGTTTCGTTGGGGTTGTAGAGGAAGGTAAGGTGCAGGCTGTGGCTGCCCGCGTAAGCCACTTCAAAGACACCGCCAAGCGCCTGGCGCTCCAGGCCCAGCGTGTAGGTCTGCATGCTCGGCGTTTTATTCGTCAGGGAGTGCGAGACGATGGCCGGGGTAAGCGCATTGACGCCAGCCGTCGTCTGCAGCGCATTCGGGTCCAGTGACACTGCACCCTGCGGGAAGATGTTGTTGATGACCGGCTGGCAGTTGGAAATATTTGTCTGTGTGCAGACATTTGCCAGGGTCGCCGCCGATGGGTACACCGTGTTCTGCGAGGAGGTTTGCGAGATGGTGAACGGCGGGTTCTGTCCAAGTTCGTCCGACGCAGAGAACGGATCCTCGAAGTATGAAATGCCGAAACCGCCACGCAGGAAGGTGTCACCCCGGCCCGTCACATCGTAGGCAAAGCCGACGCGTGGGGCCACATTGTTATATCGGGTCTGCACACCGGCGGTACGCGAGACGCCATTCACGCCCGCGTAGATAAAGTGAAGTGCCGTCAGGTCGAAGTTGGCCAGCTTATTATTCTTCTCTACGTCGGGCGTAAAGACGTCATAGCGCGCGCCCAGGTTCAGCGTCATCCGTGGTGATACCTTCCAGTCATCCTGAATGAAGCCCGCGTAGTTGACCTTTGTAATGTAGTACGGCACCTGCAGGAAGTTGCGGGAGTCGCTGGCCGGGTACCCAAGCAAGAGACTTGCCAGGCCGTTACCGCCGCTAGCACTGCTGGAGCTGCTGGTTGCGGATTGAGTATCGGTCAAGTTGTCGTTGAAGGTAATCTGGCCGCGCGTGGTGGTGTTCGTGAAGGGTGAGGCCAGAATGCGCACGTAGCGGAAGCCGAACTTGATCTGGTTGCTCCCATGCGAGTAGGAGATGGTGTCTTCAAACTGGATGTTGGTCTGCCGCGGATTTGCCGGCAGAAATGCGGTTCCGCCTTGCAGGCAGGTGAACTCGTTGCCGCAGCCACTGCCAATCTGAATATTAGGTATGCCGGTTGTGTACTGGCTGATGTTCAGGCCGTTAATGCCTAGTGACGTAGCCGCATTATGGCCGAAATCACTCTGGCGCGTGAAGGGGTTGGTGCGGTTATATCCCACCCGGACTTCGTTAAATAGATTGGGCGTAAAGAGATGCGTTTCATTCACTGATGCGCCCTGCGCAAACAGTGACGTCACCTGAAGGCCGGCCACATACGGACCAAGATCAAACTTTGCGGCAGCCGCGGCTGGAGTGGCCAGGCAGCACGTTCCGGAGCCGCCCACCAGCGGATTAGGCGCTGTCTGCTCGAAATCCTCATAGCTGTAACGGACAAAGCCGGAATCTTTCGCGCTGGGATGATAATCGACACGCACATTGCCGCCGTTGTCGCCGATGATGCGGTTCGCCGTCGAGGTGTAGTTGTTCAGGCTGTTTACCGTTGTGAACTGCGGCATGGGGTAGATGCTGGCAACGTTCAGACCCACCTGGTTCAGCCGGTTGGGGCAGATCACGTTGGCCGTTACACCGTCGCAACCCATGAACTGCTGGCGGACCGACCGTCCATTCACGATCATCGTGGTCAGTGGATCGTAGATTGGGATCACGTTGCCGTTGGCGTCCCGATAGTCGCGGAAGTCACCGATCCGCTGGTTCGCGGTGGGGACGCTGTTCAGGTTGGTAATGCCCTGCAGCGAACGCTGGCCGTAGTAATCCGCAAAGACGAAAAGCTTGTCTTTAAGGATGGGCGCGGAGATGGCACCGCCGAATTGACCGCGGCGATAAGGCGGCTTGGGGCCGGTGCGTGCAAAGAAGTTCCGGGCGTCAAGCGCGCTGTTGCGCAGGTACAGAAACAGTTCACCGTGAAGGTCGTTTGATCCAGAGCGCGTCGACACCGAGAGCACACCCGCGCCACCGCCGTACTCCGCTGAGTATGTGCCCGTGAGTACTTTGAATTCGGCGATTGACTCCACCGATGGCTGCACCATGACCGTGTTGAAGGTGTACTCGTTGTCGTCAATACCGTCGACCAGATACGCATTCGTGTTGGCCTGGCTGCCTAGCGCGTTGAAGTTGGAGGCTGCGCGCGGATTAAAGGAACTGGAGCCGGAAAGGTTCTCTCCCTGCTGACCCGGCGTGACACCTGGAACCAGATACGTCAGCTGCACGAAGTTACGGCCATTCAGCGGCAGGTTCTGCACCTCGCGCTCACCCACCACATCACCAAGCTCTGAGCTGTCAGACTTGATGAGCGGCGGAGCGGTGTTGACCTCAACCGTCTCCGATGTGCCGCCCGGCGTCAGCGCCAGGTCGACACGGGCCTTCTGGTCAATGTCAAGAACGATGTTGTTGGAGATCGTCTTCTTGAAGCCTTCACTCTCCACCGCGACGGTGTACGTGCCAGGAATAAGAAAGGGCACCGTGTAGTCGCCGTTGCCGCCGGTCTTCACCGTGGTGGTGATTCCCTTGCCCGTGTCCGTCACGTTGACCGTTGCATTGGGCACGACGGCTCCACTCTGATCGCGGATGGTGCCTTCAATCGAGCCTGTCGTAACCTGTGCTGCCGCAGTGAGTGACAGGGTAAGCAGGCAGATGCAGAAGAGAATGCACTTCGAAATCGTGAAACGAATCATGAAGCCTCGCCAAATGTAAGTAAGTACGCCGGACGGTACACGCGCCTGCGGGTCCAAGTTGCCGTGCATATGCGGACTTTCTGGAGAACGGATGATTTATAAGCGTACGGATAAAAACCTGTCAATACTCCTTGCGGCACCTCTGCAGCCAGTTGCGTGGAAAATACAGCGATGCGCATGATCTGGACACGGCGGACGATGTTCGCGTGCAGGCATGCCCCAAAGTGATACGTTTGCAGCACCGCTGACATTCGCCCGGCCACAGGCGGCTCCATATTCGTGAGGCGCTGTTCCGCTGCCTTACCAGGGTGCAGCCGGTATTGAAGATGGCGGAGGAGGAAGGCAGTGATTGACGCTCCACCAGTCCGGCTGATGCAGACACCAGCCTTGCGGCAGCGGTGGGCGCGCATTCTGCCCGTGGTCTTTGTCACGTACAGCCTGGCGTATGTGGACCGGACCAACTATGGCTTTGGCGCGGCCGCCGGCCTGGCGAAGACACTCCACATTACGGAATCAGAGTCGGCGCTTCTGGGTGCGTTGTTCTTCCTGGGCTACTTTCTCTTTCAGGTTCCGGGTGCAGCATATGCCCGCAGACGAAGCGCCCGCCGCCTGATTCTGTATGCGCTGATCAGTTGGGGCGTGCTCGCCGCGTTGACGGGCGTTGTGCGCAACTTCTGGGGTCTGGCGGCGGTGCGCCTTCTGCTGGGCGCGTCGGAAAGCTTCATCCTGCCGGCGCTGCTCCTGCTTCTGTCGCAATGGTTCACACGCGCGGAGCGGTCACGGGCCAACACGGTCCTGCTGCTTGGTAATCCCATCACGGTATTGTGGATGTCCGCCGCGACGGGCTATTTGATCCGCGCCGTGGGATGGCAGATGACGTTTATTCTGGAAGGCCTGCCGTCGGTTCTCTGGGGGTTCGCGTGGTTCTGGCTGATCCGCGACCGGCCCGAGCAGGCCACTTGGCTGGACACAGAGAGCCGCGTGGAACTGGAGTCCGCCCTCGCCGATGAACAGCTGCTGATTCCGCAGATGGCGTCAGTCAAGGAGGCACTGCGCTCTCCGGCGGCACTTCTGTTGTGTGTGCAATTTTTTCTGTGGTCTGTCGGGGTCTATGGATTTGTGCTGTGGCTTCCCACCATTGTGCAGCAGGGGGCCGCACGCGGCATCGCCATCACAGGATTATTGAGCGGCATTCCTTACCTGGTGGCCAGCCTGCTGATGCTTTTGGTGTCGTATCTCTCAGATCGCACGGTGCGGCGAGCGGGGTTTGTATGGCCGCTGCTCATGGTCTCCGGCGCGGCGCTCTTTGGTTCCTATCTCACGTCCGCAAAGAACTTTCCCGCGGCGTTCGTCTTCCTGGTGCTGGCAGGCGGCCTGATGTATGCGCCGTATGGTCCATTCTTTGCATTCATCGCGGAGAGCTTTCCCCGCAACGTCGCGGGTGAAGTCACGGCGCTGGTGAATGGCTTTGGCGCGTTTGGAGCGTTCGCGGGCAGCTACGGAGTGGGGCTGCTGCAGGCACGTACTGGCAACCCCCGCGCCGGATTTCTGCTGATGTCCGCTGCACTGCTCCTTTCTGGTGTCATCATCGCGCTCGTTCGTCCGCAGAAAGCTGGCACGCTCTCTGACGTGGTCAGATGAAGGACTGCGGGCTGGGAGGAGCGGAGGCCTACTTCGCGGCACCGTTTTGCTGCTTGAGCCACGTGTAAAGTGGGGCAAAGTAGTCAAGCATGGGCTGCGCGTCCAGATGATCCGTGCCGGTCATCTCCTGGAGGGTCTGCTGCCACGGTTGCGATTGGCCCTTCTCCAGCATCGCATTCAGCTTGTCTCCAGCAGCTTTCGAGCCGTAGAAACTGCACCGGTTTAGCGGGCCGGTGTAACCGCTGGCATCGCACATGGCTTTATAGAACTGGAACTGATAGATGCGGGCCAGGAAGTAGCGCGCGTACGGAACGTTGGTGGGGATGTGATTCTTCGCACCGGGGTCAAAATCGGCCTCGGTGCGATCCACCGGCGGCGCAATGCCCTGGTACTTCGCACGCAAATTCCACCACGCCTTGTTGTAGTCGGCGGGCTTGATCTCCCCGCTGAAGACCTGCCAGCGCCACGTATCCAGAGCAAGTGCAAACGGCAGAAACGCGATCTTGTCGAGCGCGGTGCGCAACTGCAGCGGAATGTCGGCGTCGGCGGGCGGCTCGGCATCGGTCAGGCCAAGCTTCTTGAGATATGCGGGCGTGATGCTGAGCGCGATACTGTCGCCGATGGCCTCGTGAAAGCCGTCGTTCGCGCCGTTGCGAAAGATCATGGGCTGCTTGTCATAGGCGCGCTGGTAGAAGTTGTGGCCTAGTTCGTGATGCACGGTCGTGAAGTAGTCCGCATTCACCGCGATGCACATCTTCACGCGCAGATCATCCACCTGATCGATGTCCCATGCGGAGGCGTGGCAGACCACCTCGCGGTCGCGTGGGTGCACGAACTGCGAACGCTCCCAGAAGGTCTGCGGCAGCGGCGCGAAGCCGAGCGAGGTGAAGAAGTTCTCTCCGTAATGCACCATGTCTTTCGCGGCGACTACGTGTGCGTTATAGAGCGTGTCAGAGTTGCTGCCGCAGCCTGATGCCGAGGCTGCGCCGCCGCTGCCCTGGATCAGGCATTGGAAGTATGGCTGCGTGGCTGCGCCTTCCTTATCGCCGATCTGCCGGATCAGCGCGGCCTCCAGATCAACCGGCTTGAACTGCGCCAGCTTGGGATCAGTGGGCGCGACGATGTCATAGATGTTGCCCCACTCCTGCGCCCAGGTATTGCCCAGCAGTTGCGCGGGGATCAGGCCGTCCTTGCGCTCGGCCGCCGCGCCGTACTTCGCAATCAGCCTGGCTCGCACATAGGTGTGCAGTTCACGGTAGAGCGGCTCCAGTTGCGTCCATGTGCGGTTCAGTTCGGCGGAAAACTGCGTGGGCGTCATGTCGTAGCCCGCGCGCCAGAGCTCGCCGGTGTCCTTGTAGCCCTGCTCCTTCGCGCCAACGTTCTGCAGCGCGATAAAGCGTGCGTACTTGTCGCGCATGGGCGCGCCGACGGCATGCCAACCGGTCCAAACCTTCGCCAGCGCCTGCGGGTCGCGCGACTTCGCCATGAAGGTATCCACGTCATCAACGCTCATGCAACTGCCTGAAGGCACGCCAGCAATGGCCTCCTTGGGACAGAACTTTCCCTTGCCATACATGCCGGTCAGCTGCGCGGCGAGTTGCGTCTCCTCCGCCAACAGCTTGGGATCGTGCGGTGCGGCTGGCGCATTGACCTGCAGCAGCATGAGTTGCCGGCGCATGGGCGCGGGCAGGTCCAGCTTGTCGAACCGGTGGCTCTCTTCAATCAATTGGAGTAGCAGCGTGGCACCCTGCTCATTCAGCAACGCTGACGTGGCCTCGCTGTCTTCGTTGATATCGGTTTCCGCGAGCCACTCCGCATGCGAGCCGTCAATGGCCGACTTAAGTAGCGCGGCATTTGCACGATCCAGGAACGCCTTCGCATCGGCGACTGTGGGTGCGGACTGCGAAGGAACAGGCAGCGCGAGACCGCCGAGGAGAAGAAGAGCAAGAAAACGCATGGCCGGAGTGTACCGCGCGCTTGCGTTTGTTGCTACCCGCCGTATTGTCCGTTGGCGCGGGGTATGCGCGGACGCGATGTGGCCACGGTAGGTGCGGCTGCAGGCGCGGGCTGATCCAGCGGCGGATTTTGCGCGATGTAGGCATTGCTGTTGAACTTCCGGCCGGTGCTGGCGGCGCTCATGTAGCGGATCTTGCCGAAGATCTTGCGCTCGCCCCAGGGCCGGTCGAACTTGCCGTAGATGGCCCATGCGATGCCGGCGTAGCCGCCCGGGTCGCGTCCGTCAATGAAATATTTGTCGTTCAGGTAGATGAGCGTGCGCATGGCGGTGGCGTTGTCGGGCGACCACTCCAAGACTTTCTTGGCCCAGTACATCCGCATGAAGTTATGCATCCAGCCGCGGCGCACCATCTGCCGTTGTGCCGCGTTCCAGATCTCATCGTAGGTTTCGGCACGCTCCATCTGCCCGGGGGTGTAGACCAAATCGCGCGGGTCTGCCGCGTGCGCCGCGATCGTTCGCCGCGCCCACTCTTCCGCGCACTCCGGGTTGTCGTAGTTGGGGTCGTACTTGACCCAGTTCACACAGAGTTCACGCCATGTGACCATCTCATCGAGAAAACTATCCGCGCTTTCGCGGAGGCTGCCGTCCTTCTGAACCGCTGCTTCTATGGTGAGATAAATCGTGAGCGGGCTGATGTGGCCATAGTGCAGGTATGGCGAGAGGACGGACGTGCCATCCTGATCCGGGTGGTTGCGGAGATGCGCGTAGGCGGGCAGCAGCTGCGTGACGAAATGCTGCAGGCGCGCGTGGGCTGCGTGCGCGCCGCCATGCAGCGTCTCCACTGGAGCGACGCTGCGATCCAGGTTCGTCCACCCTGCGGTCATATCCTTCTGCACATCATCTGCGAAGAAGCCGGGCGGCCTTGACCAGGCGTGATTGGCAACGGGATTTTCGCTTGGAGTCAGGTAGTCCGGCACCATCTTCCACAGCTTGGCACGAATGGTATACGCGGCGAATTGCGCTTTCTCGAAGCGCTTGCTAGGAACGATCACGTCGGCGTCGATAGTCCAGAATGGGACCGTGATCTTCGCAGCGATCTCGCGCCGCCAGCGCTCCGGCTCACGCATCGGGTTTTCATCGCCCATGACGATGGCCGCTTGTGCATCCGCGAATAGTTGAAGGTGATCTTCACGCGGTGCATTGCGCAACACGAAGCTAATGTTCCGCCGCTTCAGGTCGGCTTCGACATCCCGCAGGCCTTCGTTCAGGAAGACATAGTGCCGCAGGTTTGCGTGCGGGAAGTTCGAGATGCCGGCAAAGTACACGACCACGGGCAAGCTAAGGATGTTGGCCACATTCACGGCGCAGTCCAGCGCCGGATTGTCGAACGCGCGCTCGGCACGCTGCATCCAGTACACGACCGTCTTGCCGTTCGGATCGGGCGCGCCATCGCGGCGAACGGTGACGCGATCGTCGCTGGCAAGCATGCGCAGCGACTCAGGCAGATCAGGCGAAAGCGTTGCGGCAGCTTCCGCGCGGCGATGCTCAACACCACTACTGGGTGTTTTGGAGGCCTTCGGTTTGCGCGCCCCTTTGTCTTTCGAAGGGCCCGCTGAGGCTTGCTGCTGGATCGCCTTCGAAGCGGCACGGATGGCCTTTTCGCGTGCAGGGTGCTCTGAGAGCGCCTGCGGATCGCCCTCGCTCATGCCCTTTGCTGCTGGGTCTGTACCAGGTTCTCCCGGTGCTGTGGCGATGCTCTCGTCAACGGGGGTTCGCTTTCTTGTTGCTCGCTTCGTCATAGGCCGTTGTGCCTCAACCCTCGTGCCGTGGGATGCGCCACGCGGACGTGCCGCCGGGCGCAGAACGGATGCCTGTCCATACAGTGAGAAACATGGCGCTGAGTGTGAAGCCCGCTTTAAACGAAGGCATCGTTTGAACCATAATCCAGACGATATGCTGGAACGATGGTGAAGCATTCCTACCATCTGCGTCTTTGCACGGCGGAAGACGCGGCCATGCTGTCGCTTGTGGCTGGCGCAAGCGTGCTGGAGGCGTTCGCCGGCGAACTCTCAGGTGCCGACCTGCTGGCGCACTGCCAGCGGAACAATTCACCAGATGCGTTCGCCAAGTATCTGGCGCAACCAACGGCGCGGTGTGTGCTGGCGGAAGCGGAGCCAGGCGATGCTCCGGTGGGATACCACGTGTGCTGCGAACCAGATCTGCCCGTTGAGACCACGGCTGGGGACTACGAACTTCGGCGGATCTACCTGCTGCACCGCTTCCAGAAACTGGGGATTGGCCGTGCCCTAATGGATGACGCCATTGAGCGTGCGCGGACGCTCTCTCGCACACGTCTGCTGCTCGGGGTGTACGGCAAGAATCATGACGCAATCCGGTTTTATGAAGCGGCTGGATTCCGCCAAATTGGTGAACGCTACTTCATCGTCGGCTCTACGACACACCACGACGCGGTGATGGCGCGATCTGTTTAACAGGACCGCTCTGAACAAAAGACATCCCGGTTCGTTCTGTCACGCTGACGATTTACCACAGTCCCCATGCGCGCGAAACATAGTCGAGCATGGTCATCATAACAAGAACAAGGAATGTGAAGAAGCCGGCAGCCACTGTGAGCTTCACCAGCCGCGAGCTGTACTTGACATGCATAAAGAAGAGTACGACGAGTACAGCCTTTGTGCATGCAATAGCAAGTGCGACAGGAGCATTCAGTGGACCGAGCGGGATGTATGCCGAACCCGCCGTCAACAACGTGCCAACCATCAGGGCACCAAAGATTATGAGGTACACCACCGGGCTGACGATGTGATGGGCAACATGCTCGGGATTTACAATGCCTTCAGGATCATCGCTGTCCAGATTGCGCTGCTCTGCATCGACGGGTTTCAGGCTGTGCGCGGTGTGTTCACTCATACTAAATTCCTCAGAACATCGGGGTAAATCCCGCTCCTCAGTGCCGGTTGATCAGATACAGGAGAGGGAATAAAAAGATCCATACGATGTCAACAAAGTGCCAGTACAGGCCGAAGTTTTCGATGGGTTGCACATATCCGGTGGTGTAATGCCCTTTGCCAGCCTTATAGACAAGCACGAAAAGAATGGCGATGCCGATGATCATGTGCAGCGCGTGGACACCTGTCATGGCGAAATAAAGCGAAAAGTAAATCTGGGTGTGCTCCGCCATGTCAACTGTCAGCGGCTGTTCCTTGCTCCCCGCCGGAGGATGCACAAAATCGGCGATGTCAAAGTACGCGCCTGGCACATGGTGTTCTTCAAACTTCTGGGTGTACTCAATGCTCTTGATGCCGAGGAAGACAAATCCGAGGAAGATAGTGGCCAGAAGGAAGAGACGGAGCAACTTCGAGTTGCGCACTTCCGCCGACCATACTGCCATGGCCATCGTCAACGATGATCCGATCAGCACGATGGTGTTTGTCAAACCCAGCCACATATTGACAGAGTTGGAAGCCGCCACGAATGCTGGGTAGTACCAGTTGCGGTAGAGCAGATAGGAAAAGAACAGCCCACCGAAGAACATGATCTCAGTCAGAAGAAAGAGCCACATGCCAAACGATGCGGCTTCCCGCTGCTGTTCCGCCGTCTCGAAGTGATGCTTCTGATAAAACGGATGGTCGTGCACGTCGTGCGACGCATGAATTTCCGGCTCCGGCGGATGCGCGATAGTCGAAGCGATGGACATGCAAACCCTTTCGTACTGGAAGCCGCTGTGTACTTCTGTTGCGCGATGCGGTCAGATATCCGGCCTGCTTCGCTGTTTCTGATATTCACCCACAGACTACATGAGCGAAGGATTCAGCCGACGTGTTGTAGCTCCTGCTGCTGCTTATGTGCAAGCCACTCATAGTCGTACGCTTCGTGATCCACCACCGGTGTCTCGATGAAGTTTTCTGTCAGTGGCGGCGATTGAATCTGCCACTCGAGGCCGGTTGCTTGCCATGGATTGCTGCCTGCGATGGCACCGTACTTGAGCGACCAAGCCAGGTAGAAGAGCGGCAGCACGTAGCCCACGCCTAGAACCGTAGCTCCCGCTGTCGAAAGGACATTCAGCACCTGAAACTCAGGCGGGTAAGCTGCATACCGGCGGGGCATGCCGAGGTACCCCACGATGAATTGCGGGAAGAAGGTCAGGATAAAGCCGACAAACGTGATAACCGCAGCCAGTTTTGAGATGGCCTCCGGATACATGCGACCGGTCATCTTGGGCCACCAGAAGTGGATTCCCGCAAGGAACGCCATCAGCATACCACCAACCATGACGAAGTGGAAGTGCGCCACGACGAAGTAGGTTTCCGTCAGCATGACGTCCATGCCAAGCGAACCAAGGAAGACACCGGTAAGTCCGCCGATGGTGAACAGGCCAATAAAGCCGAACGCGTACAGCATTGGGGTTTCAAACGTGATGGAACCCTTCTGCATGGTGAACGACCAGTTGAATATCTTAATTGCCGAGGGCACCGCTACAAGCATGGTGAGCAGCGAAAATACTAGCGCTGAGTAGTTAGAAACGCCCATGATGAACATATGGTGCGCCCACACAAAGAAGCCAAACACAGCGATTGCAACAGAGGAGAAGGCGACCGCTGTGTAGCCAAACACACGTTTGCGGCTAAAGGTGGAAATCACCTCTGAGATAACACCAAAGCCCGGCAGAATCATGATGTAAACGGCAGGGTGCGAGTAAAACCAGAAGAGGTGCTGAAACAGCAGCGGATCACCGCCCTTGCTTGGATCGAAGACGCCGATGCCAACGGTCCGCTCCAGAGCAACAAGGACGATCGCAATCGCCAGAACCGGCGTGCCGAGCACCATAAGTACTGAGGCGGCGTAGTTGGACCAGACAAACAGTGGCAGCCGAAACCATGTCATGCCCGGCGCTCGCATACGATGGATCGTCACAATGAAATTCAGTCCGGTAAAGATGGATGAGAAGCCCGCGATGAAGACCGCTGTTGCGGTAGTGACCACGTGAGTATTCAGGTAGTGCGTGGACAGTGGCGTCGTAAAGGTCCAACCCGTATCAACACCACCCAGGACAAGCGTTGTAAGCACAAAGATGCCGCCCGCCATGTACAGGTACCAGCTCAACAGATTGATCTTCGGGAAGGCAAGATCCTTCGCGCCGATCATGATCGGAATCAAGAAGTTGCCAATCGTGGCTGGAACAGATGGCACCAGAAACAGGAAGATCATCACGATGCCATGCATGGTGAACATCTTGTTGTAGGTGTCGGCCGCCATCAAGTCACCGGCGGGGGTAAGGAGTTCCAGCCGTACCATTCCAGCAAAGAAACCGCCAATAAAGAAAAACATCGTGATGCTGATGAGATACATCATCGCGATGCGCTTGTGATCGCCTGTAAGCAGCCACGACAAGATGCCCTGCTCTGCGTTGATGTAGTTACGCTTCGGCAGAGTTGCCGTGCTCTGGTCTGGCAAGGACACGATGGTACTCATGGCGTCACCTTCTGAACGAGCGCTGGCGAGGTTGGCGCCACGTCGTCTGACTTTGAGGTATCCAGCGTCTGCTGAATACGGTAATTGGTTTTGAGTTGCTTGATATATTCCACCAGGTCGATCAGACCTTCTTCACTAACCTGTCCCTGGTAGGTTGGCATAATCGGTTTGTATCCAAGAGGCACGTGCTGTGACGGATTCAGAATCGTATCGCGAAGCCAGCCATCCGAAGCTATCTGTTCCGAACCGTCATCCATCTTGATCTTGGACCCGTAGATGCCCGCCAGGTTCGGGCCTGCTGCCACGGAGTTGCCGGAGTGACAGCTATTGCATCCCATGGAGGCAAACAACCGTTCACCATTCTGCGCCAGGCTCATGCCGCTGGTGGAGTCCTGTGTCCACCTCTGATAGTCCGCAGGATCCATCGCGACGATTTCGCCGATCATGCCAGAGTGCAGCGTACCGCAGTATTGCGTGCAGAACAGGTGGTACGTTCCTGCCCGTGTGGCATTGAACCACACCGTGCTGTACCTTCCAGGAATAACCTCGCGCTTGACACGAAACGCGGGGATCGAATACGAGTGGAACACATCCTGCGAAATCATCGTTAGTTGGATTGGACGGCCTGTGGGTATGTGCAGGGCGTTGATTTCGTGCTGTCCGCCGGGGTGCTCCGCCTTCCACATCCACTGCTTACCCACTACGTAGACCTGCATGGCGTCCGCGGGCGGGTTATAGATACGGAAGTACAGCCACGCGCCCCAAACGAAAACAAACAGAAAAATACCGAGCGGGATGATCGTCCATGTGGCTTCCAGCAGCGTGGACCCTTCAATCTGAACGGCCACGGGGTGACGCTCCTGGCGGTAGCGCACAGAGAAGGTGACCACCAAAGCGCCAACAAGGAAGAGGCCAACCAACGTCATCAACCACAGAAACATGTACAACGCGTCGGCCCAGGGCGCGATGGTAGAGGCTTCCTGCGGCCATACAGGCGACTCCGTGAGCCATTTTGTTAAAAATTCCCAAAGTACTGGACTGATTCCCATCGTGTGCCTTTATCTCTTCCTGTCCGTTCTCTCAGTCGCCATATGTGATTGGGGCGGTAGTCCTGCGGGTCAATCCCGCCGGGTCAATGCATGATCACGGCCTAACTTCAGGTCGCGCCGAAACATCAGAAGCATAAATCCGCCCAAGCCCGCGACGGTAACCATGCCACCAAACTGCACAACACGCGCGATCACCAGACTGTGCTTGTTGCGGTGAGGATCATAGTGATAGCAGTACGTCAGAATGTTCGCCACCGGCGATCCGATTTTGTGCCCGGATGCCTCAACCAAACCAAGCAGAAGGTCCTTTGATGAATACTCGACGCCCAGGTAATACTGCGCGATGCGTCCCTCCGGCGTGAGAACCTGAATAGCACTGGCGTGGGCAAACTGCGTGGTTTTGCCGTCCGGGGAAGCGATGCGCACATAACCAAACCCAACCGCCTTTGTGACCGCGTCGATCGATCCCTGCTGGCCGGTAAGAAAATGCCAACCAGCTTCGGTACCTGGACGGGCGTACCGTCTCGTATAAAGTTCCTTTTTGCGCGCGGCTTCGGCAGGTGTATCTGCCGGATCGATGCTGATGACAAGAACGTTGAAGTCCTTCGCCGGATCGAGATGCACCATCGCAAGCGCCTGCGTCAGGCCATCCAGCTCCTCAGAGCAGAGCATGGGGCAGTTGAAGTACACCAGCGCCAGCACTGCGGGTTTGCCGTTGCCTGCAGCGCCAAAGTAGTCACCGGTCATAACTGGCTTACCGGTCTCATCAACAAAAGGAACGTCCGGTAATTGCCTGTTGAGATGCTGATCGACAGAGGCACCTTTCAGCACGGCAGGCAGTTCGTTGCCGTAGGACTCTCCGGTCTGCTTGTCTCCGTAACCAGACACCTGCGCGTGTGCTGCCGGAAACAGACCGAGCAGAAGCGCGAGCGCGCCTGCAACAGCCGTCTTGCGCATGGTCCGGAAAGTCTCCTGCATCGTCATCAGCTTTCTACTTCCTCTGCTTTTCCAACTGCGCGTGCGTTGTTTGCTGGGGAACGGGATTCTCCCCGCCGCCCATACGCTGCTCACGGCTTGCTATCTGGTCCAGCTCATAGGACGTTCTCGCGAAGCCGTTGGTCAGGGGCGCGGTGGCGACGTACTGTTTATCGCCCGTCAGGTTTGTCTGCACCTGGCTGACCTGCGATGGCGCGGACGCCAGGCCCCGCTGCGCGACCAGCTGCATGGCGCGTTCGATTGGAATGCGCACAGTCCCAGCCGGTGCTTCGTCCGCGCCGACGGCGGTGTAATGCTCCAGCAGGAGATCCTCCCGCGCGTGCATGTCGGCAGTTTCCTGGTTATCGTCATCCGTGGGAACGCGCGGCGTCGGAAAGCTCTGTGCGATGGCCGCTGCCTCGCGCTGTGCCTGCTCAGGATTGGTTTGCAAGCTTTCTCCACGCTTCTGGATGCCACGCTCGCTCGCTGCCGACAGAGGGTTCTTCGATGCCTGCTCCTGATCCTGCTTCAGCAGACCATAGTTGATCGCCGCACCCATCGCGTAACAAAGAATAAAGAAGACAACCAAGAAACCCACCAGGCCGCCGATGAAGACGACAACGCCCTTGGTGTTGACATCGGAAACTTCATATCCGGGATGCTCTGCGTCAAATTTCCGTGATGGGTTGGGCGCTGGCTTTTCAAAGCCGTGTTCGTCGGCCCCGGTCGAGGCTGTCTTTTGACTCATGGTGTGATCGGGTTCATTCCACTCAGTGGGCATGTTCCGGCTCCAGTATCTCCGCCGTATGCGGATCGTTGCGGACAATCAGTGGGCGCGAGGTCAGATTCCGAAGGTACAACCACATCCAGACACCCACCACAAACAGCGGAACCGTAATGTAGGCCAGGATGCCGACGCTCATATGCAGATTCTCAGCAGCGTCTTTGAAATTCGGCTCGATCAGCCAGAATAGGTCGAAGCAGCGCGCAAAGATCATCCACGCGGTCAGCGCCAGCATCTTGCGATTGTCGTACTTGAACTGGCGGCTAAGAAGCAGCACGAACGGGATGACCCAGTGGAAGATAAAGTCCAGCGAAGTGATGACCCACCAGCCGCCGCGAATGCGGTGCAAATACCAGGGGATCTCTTCCGGCTGGTTGGCCGACCAGATGATAAGGAACTGCGAAAAGCTGAGGTAGATGTTGAGCATGACAAAGCCCAACATGAACTTGCCCAGATCGTACTGCTCTGTTTTGCGCAATGCGGTTGCGAGCGGTTGATAACGCGACAGGCGGATGATGCTGTGCACGCCCAGCGCGAGCACCCCGTACCCTTGTCCGACCAAGTAGATCAGGCCGTACATCGTGGAATACCACGTGATGTCAAGGGACATAACCAGATCAAACACGCACGCTGTAAGGAGAATGACGTAGATCAGAATGCCAATGCCGGACAGGTTTTCCGAGCGGATACGCCAGAATTCGAACGACTGCTGCGTGCCTGCGGCAGGGTCAGCATCGCGCTCCAAGGACCACCGGTTCAGAAAATAGCTCCACAGAAGCATGAAGCCGAAGATGACCACGAACTGCAGTATCACGCTCAGTGGACTCAGCATGGGGTGTTTCCACGTAAGCGCGTGCGCGTCTGCCTCGTTGAGCAGTCCGCGCTGCGCGCCATTCTCCACTGCGTCGCGGGTTGGGAAGATGGCCCACAGATACAGCCGCTTGCTGAAGAGCATGAGGGGAATGAACAGCAGAACAAGCAACGGCGTGGTGCGGCTCATTGCCTCCAGCGGCCGGCGCAGGATCAACCCCCACTTGCCGCCAGACACGTATTGCAACATCAACATGCATAAACCGCCGCCCGCAAAGCCGAAGCAGAGCATGAAGCCGAGCAGGTAACCGCGCATGATGTGGTCGAAGCCTCCAATCAGACCAACAATCAGCGAGAGCACCAGGCCAACGCCCGCAGTGATGAGCGTGCGTGTCTCCCAGAGAGCGACGACCGGCGGCGCGCCGAGATTGGCGGGCAGCACCCGTGGCCCATGGTCGGCGTGGAGCGCGTGTGACGATGCCCCGGGATCGCCGAATCCCTGGTTTGCGTACTGTTCGTGTCCGTGTGCCATGCGTTCCGGGCTTTCCTGTTCCTGTGTAACCGTTTTGTTTCCGCTACTTGCTTGCGGCAAGGAACGCGATGATTTTGTCCACGTCACCGGCGGTCAGTTTGCCGGTGAACGATGGCATGTTGACCTTGCCGGTGTTGATGCCGGTAGTGGTCACGCTATGAATGTGCGCGGCACCGACGCGGCCGACAATGCCCACTAGAGATGGGATCATGGGCGGTAGACCTTGCCGATTAGCCTGGTGACATGGGCTGCAATTTCCCAGGTAAAGCTTTTCACCCGAAGCTACATCCCCCGTTGAAGCCGCAGGTGCCGTCTTGGCAGGAACAGTCGCCTCGCCTTCCGTGGTTGTTGCCGTTGCCGTTTCAGCGCCCGCGCTGGTTGCCTTCACCCCGGGAGCGGGAGCGGCAGTGACCAGGGCGGGCGACTTAGGGTTTGCGTTGATCGTGGAAGCCGGTGTGGCGGCTGTGCTGGAGGTGGTCATGGCAGCCGCCGCGGCAGGCATGGGTTCCGGTAAGCGTGCGGCAGCAGGAGCCGACTGTTTGATTTGACCGGCGGTGGCGGGCAGAGGCCAATCGTTCACGAACTGTGGCGCGAAACCCTCGCGTTGCTCAACCTCGCTCATCTGCTCGATATGTGCGCCGCCGGCGTCCGCCGCGGTTGCATGCTGGCTTAGTTGCAGTGCGCGGATGTAGGCGGCGATGGCCCAGCGGTCACCGGTCTCGATCTGCCCTTTGTACTCCGGCATGGCACCGTAGCCGTTGGTGATGACGTTAAAGAAGTGGCCCAGCGGAACCTGGCGGAGCCGGTCTGTGTGCAGATTACCTGCGGGAAAGTATCCGCGCATCACGATCATGCCTTTGCCGTTGCCCACGCGAGAGTGGCAGGCAGTGCAGTAGACGTTGTACTCCTCCTGCCCGCGCTGCAGCAGTTCCGCGTTGAGTGGAACAGGCAGGCCGTCACCTTCCTGACCGTTGACCATGCCGGTACGGAAGTAGGATCCCGCATCCTCCTGCCCGCGTGCCACGGTTCCTGTCACCTGCGGGCGGACGGAACGGCCATCCGTGTAAAACTTCGTGCCGCGCTGCGGATAAAACTTGGGTTGGTTCTGCATGTCCTGGCGGCATCCTGCCAGGCCAAGCACGCCCAAGCAAACGGCGGCAGCCAACGTACGGCACCGGATCGCTGCTCCTTGTTGCCTGTTCCCTGTGTCGTGCATTAGAGGTCCACCTCCACCACACTGACCGGCTGGGACTGCTCGAGCAAGCTGCGGGTATCTGTCAGGCTGAACCGCGGATCGGTAGCCTCCAGGCACAGGAAAAACTTGTCGTCCGTCGCGCCCACACGAAAGTTGGGGGCGTTAAACAGCGGGTGGTACGGCTGCGGCAAACCATTCAGCATAATCATGGAGAATGCGGCTGAGAGGCCGGCAAACAAAATCGTCCACTCGTATGCGGGAATGATGAATGCCGGCCAGGAGAACAGCGGACGCCCCGCGACGTTGATTGGGTAGGAGATGGCGGACATCCATGTCTGCATAAGAAACGCCGTGGTCAGACCCAGGCAGCCTCCCAGCAGCGTAAGCAGTGGCACGCGTGTGCGGTGTACGTCTAGCGCGGTTGCCGCTTCTTCAACGGGATAGGGCGTATAGCATTCCATGCGGCGGTACCCCGCCTCCCGTGCTGCCACGGTTGCCTTCACCATGGCTGCCGGCGTGTTGAACTCGGCCAAGAGGCCGTACACTCCCTCTTGCACTGGCATTTACATGGTCTCCTGCATGGTTTCTTCCGCGTCGATGTGGTCGATCTTGCTCTGTGGAAGCATCATCTTGATTTCGTTCATCGGGATCATGGGAGCGAAACGCACAAACAGGAAGAACAGCGTTGTGAAAATTCCCATGGTGCCGACATACAGCATGTAGTCCCACTTAGTTGCGCGGTACGTGCCCCACGAACTAGGCAGGTAGTCGCGGTAGAGCGACGTCACCACAATGACAAACCGCTCAAACCACATGCCAATGTTGATGATGATGGATATCGTGAACAGGTACGCGACATTGGTCCGAAGCCGCCGCCACCACAACGTCCCGAGAGGAAGGGCGATGTTGAACAGGATCAGGAGCCAGTAGCCCCACCCCATGGGTCCGAACATGCGGTTCCACATCATGAACCACTCCCAGTGGGAAGCGGAGAACCATGCCATAAAGACCTCAAGGCCGTAGCCGTACGCCACGATCAAGCCGGTGCCCAGCATCACCTTGCCCATGTTGTCCAGGTGGCGGAGCGTGACAAGATCTTCCATGTGGTAGAACTTGCGGATCGGAATGGCGAGCGTGAGCACCATGGCAAAGCCGGAGTAGATAGCACCGGCGACAAAGTAGGGTGGGAAGATGGTGGTGTGCCATCCCGGCAGCGCCGCCACGGCAAAGTCGAAGCTGATGACGGTATGCACGGAAAGCACCAGCGGGGTGGACAGGCCAGCCAGCAGCAGGGTGGCCGTCTCGTACCGCATCCAGTGGCGGGTGGAACCGCGCCAGCCCAGCGCGAGCAGACCATAGAACCACTTGGCAAAGGGTAGATGCGCCTTGTCGCGCAACGTGCCCAGGTCCGGGATCATGCCCATGTACCAGAAGACGACGGAGATGGTCGCGTAAGTCGAAACCGCGAAGACGTCCCAGCAGAGCGGCGAACGGAACTGCGGCCAGACGTTCATCGTATTTGGCAACGGCAAGAGCCAGTAGCCCAGCCATGGGCGGCCGATATGAAGGACTGGGAACAGGCCGGCGCAAACGACGGCAAAGATCGTCATGGCTTCGGCAAAGCGGTTGATCGAGTTGCGCCAACTCTGCTTGAAGAGCAGCAGAATTGCCGAAATCAGCGTTCCGGCGTGACCAATACCGATCCACCAAACGAAGTTGACGATGGCAAAGCCCCATGCGCCGGGGATGGTTACACCCCAGATGCCGACACCCCTCAGCAGCAGCCAGGTAATTGCGATCATGCCCATGATTGCGATGCCGCTTGCGACGATCAGGCCAAAAAACCAGCCCAGCGGCGTGTGCGACGTCAGCACCACGTTTGCTATCTTGCGCGTGACGCTGGTGAAGTTGTGGCCCGGTGCGATGACCGCGTACTCTCCCGTGACCGGATCGATCATGGGGTCGTTGACCGGGCGGCGGTACGGATCGATTTGAGGTTTGGTCGCCATTACGCCGTCTCCAGCTCTGGGTTCGGATTACTCACGCCCGCGATGTAGCTTGTGCGGGGACGGTAGTTAAGATCGGCAAGCACCTGGTAGCTGCGCTCCTCCGCCTTGAGACGGGCCACCCGGCTTCCCTTGTCATTCTGGTTGCCAAAGATAATTGCATCGGTCGGGCACGCCTGCTGGCACGCGGTGACAATCTCTCCATCACGGATCGCGCGGCCTTCCTTGTCCGCCTCAATCTTCGCGGCCTGGATGCGCTGCACGCAGTACGTGCACTTTTCCATCACACCGCGGGAACGAACGCTTACGTCAGGATTGCGCATGAATTTCAGGCTCTCGGTGTCGTAATCCGCGTACAGCAGGAAGTTGAACCGGCGCACCTTGTATGGGCAGTTGTTTGAGCAGTACCGGGTACCCACGCAACGGTTGTAGACCATGGTGTTCAGGCCCTCCGGCGTATGCACGGTCGCGCCAACGGGACACACCTGCTCGCATCCGGCGTTTTCGCAGTGCTGGCACATCATTGGTTGAAAATGCGCCTTGGGAGCATGGAGATCGCCTTCAAAGTACGTATCGATGCGCAACCAATCCATCTTGCGACCACGCTTCACCTGCTCGCGGCCCACCACCGGTATATTGTTTTCCGCGTAGCAGCTAATCACGCAAGCATTGCACCCGATGCAGCTGTTCAGATCGACCGACATTGCCCAGGCATTTTGAATCTGACCGCTCGATTTATCCGCGTGGTCGTAGCGCCACTGGTCCGGGAACATGCTCATGTCGCGTTCGGGCGTCTCGTACAGCAGGTTGCCCTCGTGCGCGTAACCAGGGGTTTTCTGCGCTTCCGTGATCGTGGCGGTGCGGATGATGCCCCGGTCCATTGCCTCATGGCCCGGCAGGGAGTGCGCTCCAGAGAGTTCCGGATGCTGCAAATCGCTCTGCGCCATGGCACCTCGGTTCTCCATGGAGTGCACGGTGGTTACGCAGAGGTCGTACTCGCCCGGCGTACGCGACACATTCAGACCGGACTGGAACCATGGTGCGTCGATAGACCGGAGGATGTTTGCGTCTGATCCAACGAACTGGCCTACACGTCCAAACCAGCGGCCAAAGCCCAGATGCACCGTGACCACGCCATCCGGCAGACCCGGCTGCATCAGTACAGGAAATCGAACCTTCTGGTTGTTGATCTCGAGTTCCAGGAAGTTGTTCTCTTCCACCTTGAGCGCGACCATTGTGTTCATGCTGACAAGGGCCGCATTGTCCCAGCTTAAGTGCGTGATCTGCTTGGGCAACTCCTGCAGCCAGCCGTTGTTGGAGTAGCGTCCGTCGTAAAGTGATGGGTCAGACTTGAAAGCAATCTCGTACTGGCCCGAACCCTGTTTCTGACCCTCAAGAACCATGTGGTACTGGTCAGCAGGCTTGACACCTGCCTTTGGCGCAAACGCCGTTCCTTGCACCCAGCCATCATGCAGCGCCTTCTGCCAGGCGGTTGAGTCAACGCTCTTCGTGTTTGCGGTGGGCGCCGCAGTGCTGTTGGCCGCCGCGTTTCCGCCTCCCTTGCTGTATTTATCAAAATTCGCCTGAACAACCTCATACGAAGTGAGCTGGGGGTTGTCCAGCACGGTTTGCAGCACATCGTGCGCGGTTCTTCCGCCGTAGAGCGGATCGATCATGGGCTGCACGATGGAGATCGTGCCGTCACAGGCACGCGTATCGGACCAGCTCTCCAGATAGTGCGCCGCATTGACGTGCCATTGGCAGCGCTGCGCCGTTTCGTCGTAGTACGGCCCGAAATGCGCGGTAAACAACATCTTTCCGAGCGCCTCGCCAAAGCGCAGGTCGCCAGGTGCTGAGTAGACAGCGTTCGTGCCCAGAATTAATAGAGCCTTGACCTGCCCGGCGTTCATGGCACCCACCAGCGCTTTAAAGTCTTCATTCTGGATGGTGGGGACAGCGGCGACGGTCTCTGTATAGACCACAGTTGACCCCACTGCGCCAAGCTGTGCGTTTAGAGCATGAGCCGCAGCCTGCACGATGGGCGAACTCTGCTCGCCAGCGATTACGACCGCCCTGCCGCCGGACTTCTTGAGGTCTGCCAGAACCGCGGTGAAGAACTTCTGAGCGGTCTCGGAAGCGGAATAGCTCCCGCCGCTCATCAATGCCGCCGCAAACTTCTCGATGTCACTCGGCTTCAGCGGAAGGCGATGTTCGGCCTTGGCTCCTGTTACAGTGGGCATGCTTTCGACCACGTACAGGCGGTTCATCGGCTTGCCCCCCTGATAGCGATGCCGCTCGGCATACGCCGCAGACATGGGAAGAAAGCCGGGGAAGGCATTCGATGTCAGGAAATCCGCGTCAAGCGAGAGGATGACATCCGCGTTTTCAAGCTTGTATTGCGCGTCGTAAAAGTCACCCAGCGCCGCTTTGGACGCGATCCGCGCGGAGTCGCGGTTTACCGGCTCCCACTGCACCAGCCTGGCCTGCGGATACTTGCCCTGGATTTGCTTCCACTGTGCTCCAAGGGAGGGCGAGATAATTGTTTCAGACAGGATCGCCACGCCCTGGCCTGCAGCGCTGTTTTGCATGGCAGCGCGAAATGCGTCACTGAAGGCACCAAAGTCGCTGGTGATTGCCTCCCCGGCGGACAGCTGTACAACGTGCTGGGAGCGGTCTGGGTCGTATAGATCAAGCAGGCTGGCCTGCGCGAAAAGGTCCGAACGGCCCTTTGCGACGGGATGTTCGGGGTTACCGTCCACCTTTACGGGACGGTACGCCTCGCTCTTTACCAACACCGGACTGGCGCCCGTGGGAAAGGGTTGCGCGGTAGCGAAGTAGTTGGGACGACCAAGGACAAGGTCCTCTGGCTGTTTGACATAAGGCAGGATCGGCTCGTCAGGCTGCTTGGTGCAACCCGTCAAGCCCGCCAGGGCAAGCGACGCTCCCATCACCTTCATGAATCCGCGGCGGCTGATACCGTCCGTTAATTCCGACGCCTGCCGGGGAAACTCCTCCCGCAGCATCTCGGCGAACCCGGGCGTATCTGCAAGGTCATCCAGACTTTGCCAGAAGCGCTTGCCGCGCTTGCCATCCAGCCGTGCGCGCACCTCTTCCAGCGTGAGCTTTGCCGGCTGAATCGAGGTCACTACGGTCGCGGCCGTGCTGTTCGTGCGTTCTTGCATCTCGCTCTTTCCGTCCTGCAGGTTGCTCGGCTTGCTCATCGGTGGCATACCTCGCAGCTTTGCAGCTCGTGTGGCGTCCGGATGCGATATTTGTCGGCCAGATATGTTCCAAGCGCGTCCTGCGAGGTGAACTTGTGATAACTGGCAGGCAGAAGCGCGACCGGTGGCACGTCGGTGTAGGTTCTCCCCGCACCGTGCAGAGCATTTGGCTCAAGCTGAACGCCGCTGCCGCCGTTGGCCTTCGCGTCGGAAGCTCCGCTGACACCGCGATTGGTGAGGCTCGCAGGTCCGTCGGTCCGCGGCACGGCCGAACCCTGGGGCGCTGCGGGGTTGCCGGTCTGCAGCATGGCCAGTTCAGGATTGGCACTCTTCGGGTCCGTGGTCGTGCAGGTCACCACCTGAGCGGTCGGGACAACCTTGCCCGTTTCAGCGCACCAGACGGGCTTCAGGCCGGAGGGTCCAGCCCACGCCATGTTGTAAATCTCCGACGTTGGGCGCAGGTTCTTGACGGGATTGCGATGACAGTTCAGGCACCACTCCATCTGTAGCGAGTTTTCCATGTACATGATGGGCATCTCATCCACGCGGCCATGACAGCTGGCACAGCCGAGACCCTTGTTCACGTGGATTTCGTGATTGAAGTAGACGTAGTCAGGCAGATCATGAATGCGTATCCAGGGGATCGACTCACCTGTTGCCCACGAGCGGCGCACCGGCTCCAGCATGGCCGCGTTGGTCCATATTTGCGAGTGGCAATTCATACACGTCTTGGTGGGTGGAATGCCAGCGTAGAACGACTTTTCCACTGACACGTGGCAGTACTGGCACTGGATACCAAGGCCCTCGACGTGGTGGCGATGCGAGAATGGCACCGGTTGATCGGCGCGCTGCCCTTGGCGGGTCACCCATGGGGAGCGCTGCAACTCATTCAACGCCACGCCCAGTGCGACCACGATCAGGCCCGTCAAGACCAGCGCGGCGCGGGCCAGGGCGTTCGAACTGCGGTCAAATACTTGCGCCATGTGTGGGTCCTGCTTCCTCTTGTCCGTCCGGATCACCGGCGGAAGCCGTTTGCCCCGGAAGTGATACAGCGTACCAAACAACAGATGAGCGATGCTCTTTGCGCTCCTCGTTTTGCCCTAACATGTTCACGGGAGAGGAGTCTGTATGGGATTGACACTGCAAATATAGCAGCGCTGTGCAGGTTGAAACAGACCTGCCGCAGGGTAACGAGGTGTTTACCCGCAGGCTCTGTCGATTATCGAACCTTGCACGAGGGAGAAGCACGTGTCCAAGCAACGCAGCAGCATCCTCTGCGGAGCTTTACCGCTAAGTTCCCCTGTAGCTTGGTTGCGCAGGAAAGCTTGTTTGACTCGACGTCACAATGCGGAGTGGAGCGACGTAGAGGCGCATGGATTATTTCGGAGCAAATACCAAGCCATGGAGAAAGTTCAGCTAGAACTGAGTGAAGCGTGCGGGTGTACGGTACTACAGGCATGCGGCACGCGCCATGAGCCCTGTCAGAAGCACGCTTGCCGGTTCGTAGCGATCAACTTCCTGAAGCTGCCGCAGCAGACGCGCGCAACGTTAAACTAGGGAACCAGGTGCGGAGATAGTGCCTTCGGTGAAGATGGCACGGCCCTAATCAGGAGCAAGCAAGAGCGGCAGCCACACAGGGTGGGGTGCGCGCGTGGGGCGGGGTGGGCGTTTCTTTGGCATAAGCGGGGGGGGTTGG
>CAXTXE010000013.1:0-59553 GCA_964248165.1 uncultured Terriglobus sp. | reverse complement strand
ATTCGCCTCTCCTCCCTCCGCCCCCCCCCCTGGGGGGGCGCCCCCGCTCTTCTGACGTGATGCGCTTAGCTTGCGAATACGCGGCGGCGTAGGGTGGCAAAGGCACCCAGAGCACCCGTTCCCAGCAAGATCAGGCTGCTCGGTTCCGGTGTCACGGCAGTGTTGGGCACAGTCAAACCAATCACCTGATTGGTAGGAGCCACGGTGATGCCAGCATATTGGGCATTTACGCCGATCTCAATCTCTCCCGTGAGGCCGGGGAAGCAAACATTGCTGCCAGAGACAAAGCAGACAGCATTTGACGCTGTGGAGTCAAAGAAGGCAACGCCGCCGCCATCCGTTCCGCCGAAATTGAAGAACAGCGCATTCGCGTTGCTGGAGAGGTCAGTGCCCTGCAAGTTGAATGAAGCTCCGTTAGCGGAGGAGATGACGGTAGATGTGCTGCCGTTCGACACGGTGAAGTTGAAACCCTTGATGTCAGGGGAGCTGAGATAGCCAAACATGCCATCCGTTGTAACCGTCCCTTTTGCGGAGAGGTTTCCAGCTGTCTCGTTCACGGAATACGTCACAGTGGCTGCATATGCCGCAGTGCTGCCGGCAAGGAGGAGAGATGTAGCGATGATGGCAAGTTTCATGATCGTATCCAGTGGAACGGGAGAATTGAAGTACACTTTCACTTCCGCTGTGAAGGTATCATGTGCCAGAACGCTTCACAACAAAGACTTGCAGAAATTTGATCACACTGGACCCAAAATGGGCCTACTCATCGCGTTTCAGTCCGTCTGTGGCTAAAGTTTAACGGTAAACCCGTTACCGTGGGAGCTACTTTGAATCGAGCAATGGCTCCTGGAAGGGCCACCGGGGACCGGGCGGTGGAACGCCGTGCGCTCTTGCCCATCTTTCTCGTCGTTACCGTGGACGTGATGGGCTACGCGGTCATGATCCCGTTGTTGCCGTTTTACGTGGAGCGGACAGGTGCGTCAGCGTTCGTGGTGGGCCTGCTGCTCTCAGTGTTCGCCCTTTGCCAGCTGATTGCGGGACCAGCGCTGGGCCAACTTTCTGACCGCTACGGACGGAAACCCATACTTCTGGTCAGCCAGGCGGGAACGCTCGCCGGTTTTATCCTGCTGGCGTTGGCAAACACCCTGCCCCTGATCTTCCTTGCCCGGATCATTGATGGTCTGACCTCGGGCAATATTTCCGTGGCGCAAGCCTACATCTCAGACAACACACCCCCGGAGCGGCGGACACAGGCCTTCGGCATGATCGGTGCCGCGTTCGGGGTCGGCATGCTGATCGGTCCGGCAGTCAGCGGCTTGCTGGCCCGGCGCAGTATTCACGCGCCCATCTGGGCAGCCGCAGGGCTGTCGCTCTGCAGCCTGCTGACCACCACGGTTCTGCTGCCAAAGGGCACCTCCGCCGCTTCTCGGGAATCGAAGCGCGAAATCCTGCCGTGGAAGGCTGTGCGCGAGGCATTTGGCACACCGGTCACATCACGGCTGTTCTGGCTGCTGGCGCTGTTTTATCTCGCCTTCTCGACCTTTATTTCGGGACTGGCCCTGTTTCTGGCGGGACGCCTGCGATGGCATGGGCAGCCGTTTGGGCCGCAACAGATTGGTCTCTACTTCACCTACGCGGGTCTGATCGGCATCATTGTGCAGACGATCCTGCTCAAACGTATCGTGGCGTCGATACCTGAGAATCGCGTCATTCTCTTGGCGTTCGGCCTGATGACCGCAGGCACAGCCGGGCTGGCGTTCAGCGGGCACATCCTTGCGGCGGTGCTTTGGCTCACGATGAACGGCATCGGAATGGGTGTACTGCGTCCCGTGATTACGTCCCAGATTTCGCAACGCGTGCCGCGGGACCGCCAGGGTTCGGTAATGGGCGTCAATCAGTCCGTCATGGCGGTTACTGGTATCGTGGCCCCGCTGATCACGGGCGTGCTGCTTAAGCACGATCTGTATACCGGATGGGCGTTGCTGACTGCTGCGTTTGCCGCGTGCGCCTTTCTGCTGGCCGTACCGTTGCGGCCACTGCCTCCTGCTGCGCCTACTGAGCCGGTGCTGTAGCGTCATTGCTCAGTTCAAAGCTGCCAGCGTGCGGCCGTCCGGCTTTCCGCCACAGTATTTACCGAGCGCGGCGCGGAAGACGTTCTGATCGTCCGGATCCGCTGCGGCGAACAGGGTCATCGACGAGTGGAACTTCAGGTCGTCAGGATATCCGAAGATTTGCTGAAGGGTGCGGCCGTTCACCGCAGACACCAGCGCGGTGCACTCGCGCAGACGCGGGCCAAGCAGCGGATGCGCAAGATACGCCTGCGCTTCCTCAAGTCCGCTGATGGCATAACGCTGCGCCATCGGGCTTGAGCCGAGCCCTCGTATCTGCGGGAAGATAAACCACATCCAATGGCTGCGCTTCTCTCCGCTGGCAAGCTCTGACCGGGCTTGAGCGTAGGCGGAAACCTGCGTTTCGAGAAAGCGTTGCAGGTGAAACGGATCGTTCGGCAAAGCGGCTCCCTGAGCTTAACGTAAGCTGGCCTGTTAAGGCGCTCGACTTCGTCATGGCAGCCACATCGCCGCGGGTACGGGAGTACCTTCTTCACACACTTATCGATTGCGGACGAAAGCGCCGTTCGATCGTGACTGTTTGTTGGCTGCTATTACACAAGCGGTTTGTCCTCCTCGGGCTTCTCTTCGTTGGGAATGGTGACGGCGGCGGCTACCTTGTCGTCGCTGTCCAGGTCGAGCAGTTTCACGCCCATGGTGGCGCGGCCAGCGGCGCGGATGGTCTTGGTGTCAATGCGGATGATCTTGCCAAACTGGCTGATTACCATCAATTCCGTCGCCTCGTCGACCAGTTGGATGGCCGACACTTTACCGATTTTGGGCGTGGTGCGCATGTTGATGACGCCCTTGCCGCCGCGTGACTGGAGACGGTAGGCGTCCACGTCGGTGCGCTTACCAAAGCCGTTTTCGCTGACGGTGAGAATGAGGCAAGGGGTGACGCCGAGTTGCTTGTCCAGGGCGTCCAGCCGGTCGGAGTGGTTGATGGGCGTGGCAGCTTCGACGACGGTTTCGTTGGGATCACCTTCGAGTTCGAGCGGGGTGTTCGACTTGACGCGGGCCAGGTCGTCGATGGCTTGCTTGACCTGCTGGACCATGGTGAGGCCGGAACCCACCTTAGCCTTCGGCGAAGGTGGGGCACCCGCGTTCGCGGCATCAATCTTCGCTGCAAATTCCAGGCGCTTGCGATTGCGCGCGGCTTCGCTGGGAGTGATGGCTGCTCCAATAACGTAGTCAGACTTGCGCAGCGTGATGCCCTTGTTGCCGCCAGCGTTCCGGCCCATGGGGCGCAGGCCGCCTGACCGCTCGGAGTCGTACGCCTCTTCAAAGCGGATCGCCATGCCCTCGCGCGTAGCAAGAAAGACAACATCGTCACCAGACGTGACACGGACTGCGATGAGTTCATCGTCCTTATCAATATTGATGGCGATGATGCCGCGTGCCATGACGTTGCTGAAGTCGACGAGCGGCGTCTTCTTCACGATGCCTTCGCGCGTGGCGAAGAAGACAAATCTGCCCTCTTCCTTCAGGTCGCGGACGGCGAGATAATTGACGATTTTTTCCCCAGGCTGCAGCGCCAACATGCTGGCCATGTGCTTGCCCTTGCCGGCGGAGGCGACGTCCGGGATCTCGTAGATCTTCATCCAGAAGACGCGGCCCGTGTTGGTGAAGAACAGCAGATAACTATGCGTCGAATCGATGATCAGCGACGCGACGAAGTCCTCCTCGCGCGTCTTCATGCCCAGGCGGCCGGTGCCGCCGCGGCGCTGCTGCCGGTAGGTGGAGATGGGCGTGCGCTTCAGATAGCCGGAGTGCGACACCGTGACCGCAACCTGCTCGTCGGCGATCAGGTCTTCGAGCTGCAGTTCGGCGGTTTCGTCCACGATCTGCGTGCGGCGCACGTCGCCGTACTTGTCGCGAATCTCCTCGAGCTCCTTGATGATGACCTTGCGCAGCTTCTTTTCGCTAGCCAGGATCGATTCGTACTCGGCGATGCTGTCGCGTACCTTGCCGAGCTCGTTGAGCAGCTCGTCGATGGAAAGCTGGGTCAGGCGGTAGAGCTGCAGTTCAAGGATGGCGTCGATTTGGCGGTAGCTGAGGACCAGCGTGCCGTTGACGTTGCCGCCGGGCGCGATGGGCAGCAATGCGGAGTCCATGCCGTACTTGGCGGGGTCCAGCGTCACGCCTTCCAGCTCCGTACCGCGCAGGTTCACGCGGCGTCCGCTGAAGAAGGTAAACAGATTTTCGCGCGCGTCCGCCCGGCTGTTGCTGTTGCGGATGATGCGGATCACCTGGTCCAGGTGATCCAGCGCGATCTGGTAGCCCAGCAGGATGTGCTCGCGCTCACGTGCCTTGCCCAGCAGAAAAGCGGTGCGGCGGCGCACGACATCGATGCGGTGATCGATAAAGGCACGGATGGCGTCCGGCAGCGGCAGCTCGCGCGGCTGGCCGTTGTGCACGGCCAGGAAGATCATGCTGAAGCTTTCCTGCATCTGCGTGTTTTTGTAGAGCTGGTTCAGCACAATTTCTGGCTGCGCGCCGCGTTTCAGTTCGATGACGATGCGCATGCCGTCGCGGTCGCTCTCGTCGCGGACATCGCTGATGTCATCCACGATCTTTTCCGTCACGAGTTCGGCGATCCGCTTGATCAGGTTATTCTTGTTCACCTGGTACGGAATCTCGCTGACGATGATGGACTCACGGCCACCCTTCAGGTCTTCCGTGGAACACTTGGCACGCATGAGGAAGCGTCCGCGTCCAGTGCGGTACGTCTCGCGGATGTTGCGCTTGCCAAAGATGAAGCCGCCCGTGGGGAAGTCCGGCCCCTGCACGTGCTCCAGGACCTGGTCCAGGTCGGCGTGCGGTTCGTTCACCAGAAGAATGCAGGCGTTGACGATCTCAGTCAGGTTGTGCGGCGGAATGTTGGTTGCCATGCCCACGGCGATGCCGGACGATCCATTGACGATCAGGTTGGGGAAGCGCGCCGGAAGCACGGTCGGCTCCAGCGTGGACTCATCGTAATTAGGGGTGAAATCGACGGTGTCCATGTCGATGTCCGCCAGCATCTCGCCGGCAATCTTTTGCAGGCGGCTTTCCGTGTAGCGCATGGCGGCGGGCGGATCGCCGTCCACACTGCCGAAGTTGCCCTGCCCGTCAATCAGCGGGTAGCGCATGGAAAACGGCTGCGCCAGCCGCACCATGGCGTCATAAATAGCGGAGTCGCCATGGGGGTGGTAGTTGCCCATGGCGTGTCCCACCACCTTGGCGCACTTGGTGTACTTTTTGTTGGCCTGCAGGCCCATCTCCTGCATGGCGTACAGGATGCGGCGGTGCACCGGCTTCAGACCGTCACGCACATCCGGCAGCGCCCGCCCAATGATGACGGACATGGAGTAGTCGAGATACGACCGGCGCATCTCCTCCTCGATATTGATGGGCAGCATAAACAGCGCACCCGGCCCGCTGGACCCAGGAGGCGTCGCGCCACCATCGGCACCGGAGACGGCGGCTGCATCGCTGATCTTCGCGTTCTCTTCGTTTGGGAAGGCCCCGTCAGGGCCAAGCGGAAGCTGGTTCTGGTCGTCTGCCATGTATAACTAAGTATAAATGGAGCACCATCAGTTTGCAGGCTACTCACATCAGACTGGGCATGTCTGCGCTATAGTCTCGAACAGATCCGGTTACTCGTTGGAACAGGCTTACGCACTGAGCTTCTGTAAGACTTGCCACAAAGTCAACAGTGATACGAGTCTTCTCTTGAGGACTGCTGGCAAAGTCGAGCCGTTCTCGATAAAAAGGTGGAAAGAGCTTTGGCATAGCGCTTTGAGCTGAATCCTTAAACGTTACAAAGAGGGTTTTTATTATCTTTCCTTGCCCTATCTGCTGTGTGGCCAAAGCAGGAGCGTTAATCACGTATGTCCAGACGAGCTGCTTGAACATCTCTATTTCATTGCGAATATCTTGATCAACATAGAGGGCAATCCTACTTCCTTTTTGACGTAGCTGAACTGAACGGATGAACCGGTCAATCAGCTCTCCAGTGAAGCCGCGTAGAGCTGCTCGATGCTCTTTAGTCCCTGCATATGGCTCGCGAAGCCAAAAACTCGTGGTTACTATGTCGGTGAAAGCCATTTCTAAGTTCGTTCGGTTCATAGTAAACGAAGAATCGCTTCCATTTCTCCGGAACACGTCTTCGAAAAAGGCGCGACGCTCTCTTCCATCCCTTTGCGCAAGAGTCTGCAATGGAATGCGGCCTGCGCGAAAGAAATCCTCGAGATCATGAACTGAGTACGTGATATCGTCTGCTATGTTCATCAACTCCGCTTCTACTGACGGAGTCTTTGGCTCACCATCCATTTCCCGCGCGAACGCAAAATATTCTTCTTCAGATTTATAGACGCCCCATTTTTTGGGACTTGTTCATTCCCACCTTTTGGCCATGGGTATTTGAGTATTGCGTTGAGAGTAGCGCGAGTAAGGTCTAAGCCGCCGTAACTCTTCGATCTGAACGCAAGTTCAGTAACGATTCTAAAACTTTGTGCGTTACCTTCGAAGCCGCCTGCATCTTCAGCTTCTTTGTTTAGTATTTTCTCTGCCAAATGACCGAATGCCGGATGACCCAAATCGTGCGCTAGACAAGCTGCTTCGACTACATCAGGATCAATACCGCTACAAAGTTGGATTTCCTTCGGATATAGGCGAAGCAGTCTTTCGGCAAGCCGCCTTCCTACTTGGGCTACTTGGAGCGTATGTGTGAGCCGATTATGGAAGACATAGCCACTTTCAGGCGACACGACTTGCGTCACCTCAGCTAATCTGCGCAACGCGGATGAGTACAAGACACGGTCGCGGTCTCGCTGAAACCGCGACCGGAACTCCTGACCTACGTCGGGTTGATTTTCATAAAAGCGATCGCTACGATCCGCTCTGCTGTTCATCTGCTCTCAGCACATCCCTAGCAGTCAGCTTGCGATCCGCCGTTAAGCTTACGCGTCGAGCTGACATCAGCGACGCTACCGCTCGCTGAACGTCTGACTCGGAGTAGTTCGGATCTAGTTCGTTCATTAAATCTAGCGTTTTAACCGCTGTGCCATTCTCCAGCCGATGGAGGATTTGGTCGTCAAGTTCGGATAGAACAGTAGGCATTACGACCTCCAATACTTGAGCGTACACATGAGCCAGGTGCGCTGTCACAATAAAGATTTCCACATGACTTCAGCAGGACGCTACTGGGCTGCGCTAAGGTCAGCGGTCAGGTGGACGGCGGTGCCGCTGACGTTCATGGTGCGGGTCCAATCGGCGTAGTCCTTCTTCTTGACCGTGATGGTGCGCTGGCCGGGCGTGACGGAGAGCATGGACGGCGTGTTGCCGGCAAAGCTTCGTCGATCTCGATATCCACTCCAGGGACCAAGCGCAAGGATGCATGCGAGAGGCAGCACAACAACAGTCTTCACGGAGAACCTTCTGTTTAGAGTGCGCTCAGCCTATGGGATGGTGAGGCTCTGACGCAAGTGCTTTTTGGAAGCAACATCCACGAAACCGTTTCTGATTCTCAAACCGAGCCCAGCCCGCGATCCGGCCAGGCTTTTCGCGGCAGGTAGAAAACCATGGCGCTTATGACGGCGGCACAATACCATGGCAAGCAAATCTCACTTGGAGGTGTGCTGTGATGGTGCATGGTTTGCCGGTATGGGTTTCGTTTGCGGCGGTGCTGTGTGCTGGACTGATCGCGGGGTTGCTGTTCGGAACCGCGTTGGAGCAGCAGCAATTAAAGGCGCTGGAGGCTTCGGCGTGGGTCATTGCGCGGCAGAGTATTGACGCGGTGTTCAGCCGGTTAATGCCGTGGCTATGGAACACGACACTGGTTCTCCTGTTCGTGGCGGCATACTACAACCACGGCGCCGCGCGCTGGCTCTTGATCGCAGCCGCTGTCATGCTGCTGCTCGGCATCGTCTTTACCCTGGTGTTTGAGGTGCCGGTCAACAAGCAGATCTGGTCATGGAATCCCGCGGCGGTGCCGGCCAACTGGGCCGCCCTGCGCGACCGCTGGATGACATTTCACGTCGCGCGCACAGCCGCCGGTGTGGTTGCGTTTGTATGTGCGCTGCTGGCTCTGATCAAGCGATAACATGAGCGGACTTAGAAGTGAGTGCTTCGTCGAAATGCACGCATAAATATGCAGAGCGGTGCATAGATATGCGTAAACGCAGTCGTTTGTTGCGTTTACAGGAAATTAACTGGACTTTGCATGCGGTTTAGGTCAGGCTTGTAACAGGTACGGCAAAGGCTTAGTTTTATGTTTCACAAGAATGCAGCACACTCACTTCGGAGCAGTTTCACATCCCCTTCTGTCAGCAACACTGTGACAGAAGCAGCCGGACACAGCAGAGCAACGATCAACGCGAACGGCCCGCGTCTGGTCTCCCCTGGCCAGACCCAAACCCGTAACAACAACGCGTTGCCGGATCTGGTCTCCATCGCCTCGCGCCGCTGCTCATCCTTCTTTGCGGAAGCGGCGGTGCTGGTCCTCGTCTTTGGACTGTTGGATTTCTTCCTGCAGCGCGGACACATGGAACTGGGATGGGTGGCAGGCGCGCTCGTCATTAGTGTGGCTCTGCTGGCCGCCAGCGTCGCCACGGACTTCACCGCCCGCCGCTGGCTTGGAGCGCATCCCTAGCGTCTCTCACGACGACCACGAATAAAGCAGAACATCACTGATCCTTGTCCGCGCCATAGGTGGCAAAGGGCGCGGGTTCGGTGCTGGTGGGCATAGTCTGCAGCGTTGCCAGATCGCGCTGCACTGCCGCCCACTCCTCCGGTTTCTGCTTCGTCGCGAAGGGCAGGCTGAGATCGGCGTAGTAAGCCAGGATATCCTCTTTCACCCCTGGCGGAACCGGCTGCGTGGGAGCCGCAGCCAGCCGGTGCAGCAGGTCGGCATATGTGTTGTCAGTCAAGGGATATCCCGAGGGTTTGACCACATTGCCGGTATCCAGATCGCGGTTCTTCAGCGGATGCCGCGGGTCTGCCGTCCCGGTCTGCGAGGCCTGGGTGGAACCGGCGGGTTGCGGCAACGGTCTGTCCGTAGATTCTAGATGCGGAGACTGTACGGCGCCTCCGGAGCTCACGTCAGCTCCGGTGGCCGGCGGAGGCGTAAACCGCCGCAGCACAGCATTCAGCGCGTCGCTGGACCGGACCACGGAATGCACGTATTCAGATTCGGTGGCCTGGGTTGGACCTTTTACCGCAACCAGTTTGAGCGGGCCGATCTTGGGAATGACAAACAGGAGCGCTGCTAGGCTGTATGTTCCGATACCCGGCTGCTTGCGATATGTATCCCAATCGTTCTTCGCGGCAACCGCGGCAATCTCTGTCTCCAGCCTTTGCAGTTCCGCGTCTTTCACTTCGACGGGCTCGTGCTTCCGGTGCAGCACCGTTACGGCGTACGCGATGCGTGGAATAAAGCGGCGCACGGCAAAGCGGTAGCCGCCGACGTTGATGCGCTTGATGCGGTGTTCAGAGAAATCCTCACTCAAGCCGTAGGTCTGATAGAAGGCTACTGATAATTGCCGCACCGGCACCTCCAGCCCAACGTGCCTGAGATAGTGCACGGGAGCGAAGCGGTGAAAGGCGATTTCATTGATATCAAACGCGAACTCGGTCTGCACATGCTGGTGCTCGCCCTGTCCGTAGTTCACCACGTCGCCGTAGCGCTTGCGCAGCTTTGGGAACTCAACCGGCACGGCAAGGTTGGTTGCGGTGGAATGCCCAACGGTGTCGCCGATGTAGTGCGAGAGTGAGCCCACGGCAAAGGCTAGTTCATTCGCATCGTTTGCATTGCGGAACAGGTTCACCACGAAGTCGCCGGTGCGGACGTAGTGCGTCAGGTTGGAGAAGAACTCGTCGCCAAACGGGTAGTAGCCGATGTCCTGGATGACACATCCACCGTAGGCGTAAGCCCGGGCCTCTTCAATCTGTTTCGGCGTAAGGTTTGGGTAGCGGCTCCGCAGCAGCGGCACAATCGACTGGTCCCATGTCAGGTCAATCAGCTGTTCGTGCGTCAGGACCGAGTATGCCTCGGCGGGTCTCGCCACGAACGCCAAAGCGCACAGACAGAGCAGCGCCAGCAGCCGTCGCGGCACACAAGTTCTGCACTTGGCCTTCAGTGTTGGCACGCCACGCATCAAAATGTAGTGTGCCACGCGGATGGGTTCGCCGCATGAGAAGATTTCTACATGAGTGATGCAAAATCAGACACACCCAAAGTGAAGATTGGCGGGCTCAGCCGCGCCGCGCAGAAGCTGCAGGCCGCGCGCGAGAAGGCTGAGCACGTGAAGAGCGGTGCCAAGCCGATGAGCGGCAATCAAAAGGCGCTCAAGATGAACAACACCTTTGCCGGAACCAAGAAGACCGGCTTTCAGCGTAAATCGGTTTAGTCTGGTCAGTACTGGGTGACAATCTGCCGGTGCCGTCGCAGCCACCAGCACGGTGTTCCCCAACCGTCGGCGGAGAACGGCGGCAGCAGACTCATCGTGCAGGTCGCTGTGTCGGTGCCGTCGAAGTAGTATTCTTCCTTGCCGCCCTTCAGGGGAGCTACGCTCATGCGATTGACGCTAAAGCTTTCTGTACCCATTCCGCGCGTCATGCGGATGCGCCAGATTATGTAGTCAGCTGCGTAGAACAGCATCGCGGCAAGCAGCAGAGCCAGCACGCTACGGTTAAGTATGCGCATGATCACAATGGCTCAGGCCATACAGGCATTGAATTTAACTACGCACTTACTGTTGCAGGCAGGATGTCTTCTACGTCCACCCACTGGGTGGGATAGTTGCCTGTGTAACAGGCAGTGCAGTAGCTGTTCGGCTTAGTGTCGCCCGTGGTACAGCTGTGCACTACCCCATCAAGCGATAAGTAGCACAAGGTATCGGCCTCGATAAATTCGCAGATTTCTTCGATAGATTTATTCGCCGCGATGAGGTCGCGCGTGCTGGGCGTGTCCACACCGTAAAAGCAGGGCGAGATGGTTGGCGGGCAGGAGATGCGCATGTGCACCTCTGCCGCGCCCGCCGCGCGCACCATGCGGACGATCTTGCGCGAGGTCGTTCCGCGAATGATCGAGTCGTCAACCAGGATGACTCGCTTGCCTTCCAACAGCGCACGCACCGGGTTCAGCTTCATGCGGACGCCGAAGTCGCGCACCCGCTGCTCCGGCTGGATGAACGTACGGCCCACGTAGTGATTGCGAATCAGGCCGAAGTTGAACGGGATGCCGCTCTCCGCCGCGTAGCCTATAGCAGCGGTCACGCCGCTGTCCGGCACCGGCACGATGACGTCGGCGGGCACGGCGGATTCGCGGGCGAGTTGACGGCCCATCTCATCGCGGCTCTTCTGCACCCAGCGGCCAAAAATTTTCGAGTCGGGCCGGGCAAAGTACACATGCTCGAAGATGCAGCTGGCTTGCTTGGTATCGCGGTTGAAGTAGCGCGAGGTCACACCGTCTTCGCTCACCATGACCAGTTCGCCGGGTTCGACATCGCGCTCGTATTTGGCGTGCAGCAGATCGAAAGCACAGGTCTCGCTGGCAAAGACGAAGGTGTCGGGCGCGCCGTTCTCGCCCAGGATGCGGCCCATCGAGAGCGGACGAAAGCCATGGGGATCGCGCGCGGCAAAGATGCGGTTGCGCGTCATCATGACGATGGAGAAGGCACCGTCCACCTGCCCGAGAGAGTCGGCGATGCAGTCCACAAGCGTACTGTGCCGGGAATGCGCGATGAGCTGCACGATGATCTCAGAGTCGCTTGTTGTCTGGAAGATGGCACCGTCACGCTCCAGCCGCTCGCGCGCCGTACCCAGATTCACCAGGTTGCCGTTGTGCGCGATGGCGATCAGGCCCTTGGTCGATTCCACCTTGATGGGCTGCGCATTCAGCAGGGCGGAGTCGCCCGTGGTGGAGTAGCGCGTGTGGCCGATGGCGAGCGCGCCAGGCAGCTTGGCCAGTACTGGGTCGGTAAAGATTTCGCTTACCAGGCCCATGCCTTTCAGGTCGTGGATGTCCTCGCCGTCGGCGGTGGCGATGCCGCCGCTCTCCTGCCCGCGATGCTGCAGCGAGTACAGGCCCCAGTAGGTCATGCGCGCGGCATCCGGATGGTTGTAGATGGCCATGACGCCGCACTCTTCGCGCAGCTTGTCGAAGGGGCTTTCAGCTTCGTTGTAAGTCTTCAAGCTGCCGTCGCCTCGTGAGTCATTGCTTCAAAGCCCGGTAGTGGAATCCATTCTCTCTCGATACGTCTGCGAAACACGCCTTTTGCTTGAGCGAGCGGCACAACGTCTACGCACATTGGCAGATCCGATTCTTCAAAGGCCTCGTCCAGAAGGGCGTGTTCACGAATAGTGAGGTCAGAACCTCCCACCGCCAAATCAAGATCTGACGCCCGTCCAGCCCGTCCGGTCGTTCTGGAACCGAAGACGTACACCGGCCTTCCAGGAAGATGCTCAGCAAGAATCCGCTGAATAATCTCGAGATCTTTCCGCCGCAGGTCAATCGTTTTCGGATTCAGATCCATCCTGCACCTTCCGTCTCAGTCTCTCTAATAGAAATTGTGCAACAGGCAGGAATGACTTTGCCTCGTCGACCAGACCTCGTGCGATTTCTTCCCTGTATGTGTGGGCCGTCAGATTACGCGCCCTGCGATACTCCACCCAGTCCGCGCCCGTTGCATGTGTTAGCCCATACTCGGTAGCCATCTCTATGATTTGTCGAAAGCTGGCATCGCTCTCAGGCGGAATGGCAGCGTAGTCCTCTAGGTACCGCTGAATCAAGCGAACCGAAACGATGTAGCTCAATTCAAATCGCTTGATAACAGAATCGAGAATGTATAGATTTCCCGGCTCTTTCTCGTAATCCCGAAGAGCTTCTTCCAAGCGATTTGTAACGCTCTCAAGGCTGGTCAGGTCGATCTCAGGCCCTTGACTCATGCGAGCACCGCCTCAGCTCCGAGTTGTTCATCCAAGGAGCCATCATAAGCGGTCCTAAACTGCTCCACTTCACCGGAGATCAACTCATTGTCGCCGACGGTCATCGAGAGAACAGTGCCGCCTACGCTACCGATATATTCCGAATCGAATCGGTAGTTGTCACAAATGGCTTCTACTTCCGCAAGGTTTGACAGTCGGCAGGTAATGACCACTTGATTCGCCGACTCATAGAAAAGCTTTATCGCCGGGTTATCATCCGTCCAGGCGTGAACATCTATGTCGCTGCCAAAACCTCTTGCAAGGCAAGCTCTTGCAAGGGTCACGGCCAAGCCGCCGTCTGAGATGTCTTGGGCAGACGTAAGCAAGCCCCCGTCCGCCAATGATTTAAGTAGACGGTTCAATCTGTCCGGAACCTCCAGGCTTTGCATAGGTGGCCTACCCCACGCTGACGAGAACATGGACGCAAATGCACTTGATCCAAACATTTGCAGTCCTTCCCGTTCCGCATTCGATTCGGAGATGATCTCAGCGTCGCCAGCTACAGTGGGCGTGATGTGGATGATCGCATCTCCAGCAGCTTGGAATCCACTTGGCACAGCCTTTGTTACATCGTCCAGGATGCCGACGACGCCGATGACAGGGGTAGGATAAATGCCTTCGCCTTTGGTTTCGTTGTAGAGGGAGACGTTGCCGCCGGTAATTGGTGTGCCGAGGGCGGCGCAGGCTTCGCTGATGCCGTCGATGGCTTGGGAGAGTTGCGCCATGATCTCCGGCTTCATGGGATTGCCGAAGTTCAGGCAGTTGGTGGCAGCGACGGGCGTTGCGCCGGTGCAGGCGACCTTGCGCGCGGCTTCCGCGACGGCGTGCATCGCTCCTAACTTCGGGTCGAGATAGCACCAGCGTCCGTTGCCCGCGAGCGCCATGGCGAGGCCGCGCTCCGGCTTTGTGCCGTCCAACCCCACCTTAGCCTCCGGCGAAGGTGGGGCACCCGCACTTCCGTCCCGCACCTCAGAATCGATGTACGGGGTACCCGCTTTTCTACTGACTGTTTCCTGTTCCCTGTGCCCTGTTCCCTGCGAGCCGGTGCCCTTGATGCGGATGACGCCTGCCTCCGCTTGCCCCGGACCGAAGACGGTATTGGTCTGCACCATACTGTCGTACTGCTCGTAAATGTGGGCCTTGCTGCAGATGTTGGGGCTGGCAAGCAGCTTCTTCAGGTCGGCGGTGTAGTCGCGCGGCTTATTGAGTTCTTCCAACACCCACGCGGGCGGGTCGAGCGGCACGGGTGGCTTCCACTCGCCCACGGGGCGGTGGTAGACGGGAGCGTCATCGGTCAGCGATTCATTCGATAGATCCGCCACCAGCACGCCGCCGTGGCGCACCTTCATGCGGTTTTCCGGGATGACGGTGCCGACGACGGCGGCATCCAAGCCCCACTTGGCGAAAATGTCCAGCACCTCCTGCTCGCGGCCTGCGTGCGCAACGAGCAACATGCGTTCCTGTGATTCGGAGAGCATGATTTCGTAGCTGGACATGCCGCTGTCGCGCTGCGGGACCAGGTCCAGTTCGATCTCCAGGCCAACGCCACCGCGCGCGCCCATCTCGCACGTCGAGCAGGTGAGGCCCGCCGCGCCCATGTCCTGGATACCCGCAACCGCGCCGGTCTTCATCGCCTCCAGGCAGGCCTCCAGCAGCAGCTTTTCCATGAAAGGATCGCCCATCTGGACGTTGGGGCGCTTCTGCTCGCTGCCTTCCTTGAATTCCTCGGATGCCATCGTGGCCCCGTGGATGCCGTCACGCCCTGTCTTTGCGCCCACGTAGATCACCGGATTGCCGACGCCAGTGGCCTTGGCATAGAAGATCTCGTCATGCCGTACAAGCCCGAGCGCAAACGCATTCAGCAGTGGATTGCCGCTGTAACACGGCTCAAAGCGCGTCTCACCGCCCAGGTTCGGCACGCCGAAGCAGTTGCCGTACCCGGCCACGCCGTGGACCACGCCTTCCATGATGCTGCGGTTTTTCGCGTAGTCGACGGTGGGGACGGATTCTTGCTCTTTGGAAAAAGCAGGTCCCTCCACTCCGCTGCGCTCCGGTCGGGATGACGGACTCTGTATATCCGGCGACAACGGGCCGAAGCGCAGCGAATCCATCACGGCCATGGGACGCGCACCCATGGTGAAGATGTCGCGCAGGATGCCCCCGACGCCTGTTGCCGCGCCCTGGTACGGCTCGATGTAGCTGGGATGATTGTGTGACTCGATCTTGAACGCGCAAGCCCAGCCATCGCCCACGTCAATGATGCCCGCGTTTTCGCCTGGACCCTGCATCACGGAGCCGGGACCGCTCTCGCGAAATCCTTTGGTCGGCAAGCGCTTCAGGTGCACGCGGCTGCTCTTGTAACTGCAGTGCTCGCTCCACATGACGCTGTAGATACCCAGTTCGGTCAAGGATGGCGTGCGGCCGATCGTGGCGAGGATCTTCGCATACTCCTCGTCCGTGATGTTGTGCAGCTTCAGCAGTTCCGGGGTGACGGTACACCGCACCGGCACATCATCCGATGAGGACGCGACCTCCGCCTCGGTCGGGATGGCTGCGGGCAGGCTCACACCTGATAGTTTCGCACGGTGCGGCGCGGTCCAGTTTCACACAACGCTGTTTCGCCAAAGAAGCAACTATTCACTCCAGCCCTTTACCTCCACGCCGCCGAAGATGCCTTTACGCAAACCGGGCGAGAAGAAGCGGTCCAGCATGCCCTCTGCGTCGCTGGTTGCTTCATCCAGTTTGGTCAGCAGGTCTGGAGGGAGCGTCACGTCCAGCGAACCGAGGTTCCGCTGCAGTTGCTCAAGCGTCTTTGCGCCGATGATGAGCGACGCGACTCCACGCTGGGCCGAGGCCCACGCCAAGGCGATGTGGTCCAGCGGCAGTCCGGCGTGTGCCGCGATGGGCCGCAAACGGTCAAGCACCTTCCAGTTGCGCTCGGTGAACAGCTGAAAGGACGGCAGATTAAAGTCCAAGCGGCCACCGCCCTGCTGCACCTTGCCTTCCGCGTCGCGGCTGTACTTGCCCGCCAGAAAGCCAGCGGCAAGCGGCGACCACGGCATCACGCCCATGCCAAATTCCAGGGCTGCCGGAACATGCTCACGCTCAATGCCTCGCTCGATCAACGAATATGGCAGCTGCAGCGCGATCGGCCCCGGGGTGTTGAGCGTCCGCGCCATGGTTCCGGCGCTGGCGGCGTACCACGCTGGAACGTCAGAAAGGCCGAAGTACCGAATCTTGCCCGCGCGTACCAGGTCGCTGAGCGACTGCATGACCTCGTCCAGCGGTGTGATGCCGTCCCATACATGCATCCAGAGCAGGTCGACGTAATCCGTCTTCAACCGCCTCAGCGAACCTTCCAGCGCGCGGTAGAGGTTCTTGCGGCTGTTGCCACCGCCATGCGGCTGGCCCAAGGCGTTGAAGCTCCACTTGGTCGCCAGCACCAGCTTCTCGCGCAAGCCGCGCTCCTGTATGAACTCGCCTACAAGCTCTTCGCTGCGGCCCTTGCCGTACACATCGGCCGTGTCGATGAAGTTGCCGCCCGCATCCACATACGCGTTAAAGATGGCTTCGGAGACGTCATCCGGCGAACCCCATCGCGGCGTGCCCATCGTCATGGCACCCAGGCACATGGGAGAGACGATCAGGCCCGAGCGGCCAAGCGCGCGCAAGTCAGTCAGCTTCATGCTTGATGTGATGCTGTGCCGCGATGGAGGAACCGGGTTCAGTGCAGGGGCGTCCAGGCGAGGCCGTCGTTCTGCTTGCCTGCGGGCAGTTCGCGCGTCACCGTAAACGTTCCCGTGTCAATCTCTGCCACCTGCGGCACGCCGAAGGCCGAAGCCCACGCACGAGTGCCGTCAGAGCTCAGCAGCAACTCCTGCGGCTTGCCAGCGACCGGGACCGACTTCACCAGCTTCATCGTCTGCAGATCGATCACGCCTACGGCGTTCGCGTTCGGCATGCAGATCAGGAAGTGTTTGCCGTCGCGCATGGCCGCGCCACCGTAGCCTGTTGCGGGCATCTCCACCGACCCGCGCACCGTGCGCGATGCGGTATCGATCGCCATCAGGCGAGGCGAACCGGTATCGGAGACAAAGACAGTTTTGTCATCATTTGAGATCGCAATGCGCTGAATATGCGTGGCCACCGGAATGGTGCCCAGCAGCTTGTGCGTCTCCATGTCCAGCACAGATACGGTTCCCGGCCCCACGTTGGCGGTGTAGCCAAAGCGTCCATCGTGCGAGAGCACAAACATGTGCGACTCGTCCTGGCCGGTTGGGATCGTGTAGAGCACCTTGAATGTCTTTGCATCAACCGCGGTGATCGCCTGCTGCAGCTCCGTGGTAACGTACACAACGTTGCGCTTTGGGTCGTACACTGGATCATGCGCGCGAACGCCCTTGCCAAAATCGACCACATGGATCAGCTTGCGCGTGGGGATGTCAAACACCAGCAGCTCAGAGCCATCTGTTCCGGGCTTGCCCACTCCGGAGTTGCCGTAGATCGGCGCAAACAGGGTCTTGCCGTCTGGCAGAATAACGAGTTCGTGGACCTTGATGCGGCCCTCTTCCGCGATCGTCGCTACTTCCTTGCCGCTGGCAAGGTCGATGACCGACAGATCGTTATCGCCCTGATTCGCGGTGATCAGCGTTCCCGGAGTTTTGTCAGCAGCGAGCGCTATGAACGGCAAAGCGAGGAAAAAACCGGCAATCTTGAGCATGAGATGGCACCTTTGCGGTCAGCTAGAGCGCGTACTGACCGCGATAGCTCGACAGAGTATTGTGCATGATGCGGTGCACGTAATGCTAGTTTTGCCTGCAAGAGTTCATTCACTTTGCCATTGAGGAAGCTTCAAGCTCGATCGGTATTCAGTTGTGTCCGGTGGATCCAAAGCCGCCTGCACCGCGATGCTTGCCCTCCGGCGGCGATTGATCCAGGCTGTCCACCTCCACGAACTCCGCCTCGATCTTCTGCACAATGCGCATCTGCGCAACCCGGGCGCCCGCCGCGAGTTCGACAGGCGTATCCGTCACGTTGAGAAGCACTACTTTGATCTCGCCGCAGTACCCGGGATCGATGACGCCGGCCAGCGTTGTAATCCCCTTGACCGCCAGGCCGCTGCGGTCTTCGATAAGCGCACCATATCTGGCCGGAAAGGCGAGAGCCAAGCCGGTGCTGACCAGCGTGGGGCGGTGCGGCTCGACGGTGACATCATGCACACTGTAAAGGTCCGCGGCCAAATCGCCGAACGGTCCCGTGTGCGCGTAGCGCGGCAGTTTCGCTCCGGGAGAGAGCCGCTTTGCGGCAATTTGCGGGGCAGGGCTCATTGCATGAGCATACCTGCTGCTTACCTGGCCGATAGCAGCCCCAGAGTAATCACGTTAGATTGAGAACATGGTGACCGGAGCATGGCCTCCTCACGAAACATCTTCCACATATCAGCGGGCACGATGGATCGATCTGATCGCGGCATTCGGAGCGTTTGCGGGTCTGCTTGTGTCCGTCTTCATGGACTTTCACGTTCGTGTACGGCAGAACGCGGCGTCGGACATCAAGACGCTTTATGCTTCGGCATGGTGTTACAGCCACGGGATTGATGGCTACCGGCTTGACACCATATCCGATGTCTTCACGGCCAACGGCATTGTCCGGCCTGTAAGCTGGTACGCGCACGCGCCCGTCTATCCGCCATTCACACTGTTTGCGTTGGCACCGCTGACCGCATTGCCGATGGTTCCCGCTATCTGCGTCTGGATTGCGCTGTGCGCACTCCTGATGATGTGTGCGGTGTGGGCGCTGACAGATCGCGCCGCAAAGGACTACAACCTCAGTTGGCCATGGCGGCTGGCCCTGGTGGGTCTGGCGGCGGCAGACCCGCTGATCAGCTTCGGCCTGGAGGTGGGCAACGTCTCCATTGCCGTTGCGGCGCTGTGCATTCTGTCCGTTGCGCCCGCAGGACGCCGCGGGCTGTGGATGCGAGCCGCTGCGCTGACGTTGGCGATGCTCTTGAAGCCGCACATCGCGTTCTGGATTGTGCTTGCGTTGCTGGTCATGCGCTGCCCGGCAGGGCGCATGCTGGCATGGCGAGCATGCCTGCTGACAGCGCTCAGCCTGCTCGTGGTCGTCCTGATTCCGGGGTCGCGTATGCAGTTTGCCAGCTACCTGCGGATGCTTGCAGCGGAAACTGGAACCGGATCGATGTCCAAGAGGAACCACGAACTAATCCTGGTGAACGCACAGATCACGTCGTTCGGTTCGCTCATCGGGTATTGGATAAGCCAGGGAATGGTGCTTCACGTGTTGGAATATACCGTCCTGGCTGCCGTGCTTGCCATCCTTGTCTGGCTGACGCGACGGACGGAGCATGGCGCGTGGGACCGCCTGGCGCTCATCGGGGCGTGGTGTGCCTTTGGCCTGATTGCAACGTACCATCGCGCGCATGATGGCTGCATCTTGATCCTTCTGCTGCCATGGATCCTGCACCGTCTTCGCAATTCATGGAAGGGCGCGGCGGCGTGGACGCTGCTCCTGCTTGGTGAACTCATGTCGGACGGACCGAGCTTCGACACGTATCGCAAGTGGGCCGCAAAGCCTGCGTGGCACGGAATGGCAAACTTCCTGCTCTACCGCCAGGCACCACTTGCCGTGCTTCTGCTGATGTTGTTGCTCTTGTTCGTCTTGAGTCGCCCGGCGGCCAAGGTGGCTAGGCCGGAGCTTGGTTCCACCGAGTGATGACGCGCGTCTGCCGCTCCCACCCAAGCACGCTCACGGTCGCGGTGGAGAGCGACAGATGTTCGCCAAAGCCGCCGCCCTGCCCGACCCATACCCCCGCCAGGATGCGAAAGATATGCGCATGCGCGAAAAGAGCGCACTTGCCACCATGCGCGATACAACGGTCAATCACCTTCTGCGCACGCGCGGCGACCTCCTCCAGGCTCTCGCCGCCGGTGATCTCGCTCTTCCAGACATTCCATCCTGGATGCGTTGCCTGGATCTCCGGCGTACTCAGTCCCTCGAACGCGCCGTAGTTCCACTCCTGCAGGTTCGGCTCAATCTGCGCATCCGGTGCGGCCGCCAGCGTGGCAGTATCACGAGCACGCTGCCGGGGGCTGCATAGAACCAGATCAAAGTGGACCTTTGCCAGCACCGGAGCGAGCGCTCTTGCCTGCTCACGGCCATGCTCTGTCAGGGGCAGATCGGTGTAGCTGGTGTGCTTGCCGTTCAGCGACCATTCGGTTTCGCCGTGGCGGAAAAGCCAGAGTTCAGCCGGCGCGGCCTTGTTCATATCCATGCTTTGCAGTGTACTTGCGGAGACCGTCACTGTTCACGTTGGGCATCGTATCTAAGATCAGACGCATGGTAAACAGCACCACAGCGCTCCCGCGCCCCGAAACACGATACTGCCAACACGGCAGTCTCCACCTTCTTAACGTAAGCGGTTGGCGTAACAGCACCAATGTGCAGCTTACATCGTGCGCAGAGCGCGGCTCACCTGCACGGATTCGGCGGCCAACTGCGAGAGCATGCCGTCGTCTCCGCGCCGCTCTGCTTCCGTAGTCATGGATCGCAACTCACGCTGCCGCCGCTCCAGCCGCCGCCGCTCCAGCGTATGCAGCACATTGCCGACCTCGACCGCGACAAGCGCGGGATCGGCCGGAGACTCCTCATAAAGCACGCGGGCCAACATTTCCCGGCTGCGGTCGTCCGGCGCGGCATCCAGCGGACTTTCTCCCGCAGGCGCAAGCGCCAGTGCCTCAATCAATTCTGCCGCCGCCATGCCCTCTAGCCACTCCGGATGCGCGGCAATCTCGCTTGCGGCACGCTGGCGAGCGCGATCCGTTTCTGGCAGCACCAGTGCCCGCAGCAGGATGCGCTCCGTCTCATTCATCGTCTGCCCGGCGCTTTGCCGGACGCTCTCCAGGCGGTGCGTCGCAGCGTGCTGAAGCTCCTGCCGCACCAGCGAGGACTCAATGCCCAGCTTCTGTGCGGCATCCTCGACAAAGTGTGAGCGCTGAATTTGAGACGGCAAACGCCGCATGTGCGGCAGCAGGAAGTTGACCGCCTTGACCTTCGCCTCAGCCGTGCGCTGCGGAAACAGGGTGCGCGCGCGGTCGATCAGATAGTCCGCCAGCGGCTTCGCCGTGCGCAGCGCCTCCGCGTAGGCGGCGACGCCGTGCTCCCGCACAAAGCGATCCGGGTCCAGGCCCCCCTCCAGCGTCACGATGCGCACCTCAAACTCCGCTTCAGTTAACAAGGCTAACGACTTCTCCGCAGCATTGGCACCGGCTGTATCAGGATCGAAGTTCAGCACCACACGCTTGGTAAAGCGCGACAGCAGCCGCACCTGGTGCTCAGTAAACGCAGTCCCGCTCGTCGCGATCACCGGCTGAATGCCAGCGGTGAAGACGCGGATGCAATCCATTTGCCCTTCCACCAGCAGGGCGTAATCCTGCTGCCGGATCGCGGCCTTCGCCTTATCAAGATTGAAGAGCACCTGCCCCTTCGTATAGAGCGGCGTCTCCGGCGAGTTCAGATACTTCGGCCCGCTCTTTTCGTCGCTGTCCAGCGCGCGCGCCGTAAAGGCAATCGTCTTTCCTTGCTCGTTCCCAATGGGAAACGTAATCCGCTTGCGAAACCGTGCATACAGCGTTCCGGTGGGACGCCCCTCGCTCTGATCTTTTGAGGAGAACAGACCGCTGGCACGCATCGTCTCGTCGTTGAAGTGCCGTCCCAACGCCTCACGCATGTGGTTGAAGTCGTCCGGCGCATAGCCGATGCGGAACAGGGCCACGGTCTCCGCAGCCATTGCCCGGGACGAAATGTACTCCCGCGCACGCGCCGCCTCGGGCGACTGCAGCGCCTGCTGAAAATACTGGGTCGCAGCCTCCTGGATGTCGATCAGTTGCCGCCGCAATCCGGCCTGCGCCGCCTCTTCCGGCGAGCTCCACTCGCGCTTGGGCAGCGGAATGCCCGCCTTTTGCGCAACCGAGCGCACCGCCTCAGGAAAGCTGATGTTTTCAATCCGCTGGACGAAAGTGAAGACATCGCCTTTGGCATGGCAGCCGAAGCAGTAGAAATAGCTGTGCTGCGCATTGACGCTGAACGACGGCGACTTCTCCTGGTGAAACGGACACAACCCAGTAAAGTTCTGCGCGCCACTCTTGCGCAGACGCACATACTCGCCGATCACCTTGACGATGTCGGTTTCTTGCTTCACGGTCTGCGCAAAATTCTCAGCCACGAACTACCTAAGGGTAGCCGCTCAGCGCAGAGTGCAAAACCGGGTACTTGTGTGTGTTTTCAACCGTAAGAAGCCGAGCCCCAGGAGTGTAGTCCTAGGTCCAGTAAGTGCTACCAGGCCAGCCTCTCCTTGAAGATCGCTGGGCGAGCGAAGATGATGACCTGATTCGGTTTAGGCGCCTTCCGAAGCGAGCCACAGTCGTTCGGAGTAGCCTCGCCATTTGAGACGACCTCCGATAAGCTAAAAGCCCGCCTACTCGGCTCAGTCTGACACAAGGTGCGAAAGTCGGCGAATACCTGTACCCACTGAATGGGTTCGCGGGGAAGCTGTAGTAAAGCAGATCCGTTTTCATCCGTCGTTACATTGCGAGAGTACTTATGGAGCGTCACCTCGCGTTGCGTTTCACCCATGAAAACTAATAGCCGCTGATGTGGCATGGGCATGCCACTCCTACCGTCAAGCGCTAACAAGGTGACACTCACATCTTGTGGGACGCACTTCGTTCCTGAATACATCAGGCAGATAGCTGATACTAATGTTCTTACGCTGATCCGGCACGCACCGACGCGCATCAGGCTTTCTTCTCCAGTTCAAGCGCGCGGTGCACTACCCCACGTACGAAGTCTCCGTAGCTTTCACCGCGTTTAGCCACAAGTTTGCCCGCAAGTGCCGCGTCCGTCGCATTCAGCACAATTGGAACTTGTGATGCCTTTGACCGCGCGAGCCGGTTCGCGAGCATGTTGCGTCGCAGCCTTCCGCTCTTAGCCGCCGCATCAAATGCCTCTTCAATAAGGCCCTGATTGTCGAACCACCATTGAGCTTCTTCCGCTTCCGTTTCGAACTTCGGAAGTCTTAACAGGTCGCTCACCGTTGCGCTCCCTTTTCTTCAAGAAAGCGGCGCGTTAGATACGCACCAGGCTGATATGCGGTAACTGGTCGCAACAAACCGTCGCGGATTGCGTAGACCACAAAATAGTACTCTTCCACGAGCCGTTTCGCCGATCAAAGGAAAACGCTCTTCGCCGTCCTGAGACTGCATGTCGAGTTCCAATGCGTCACCACAGATAACTTCCTCGACTTCCTCTTTGCTGACATCGTGCCGCGCGATGTGAAGTACGTTATCGCTGTCCCACTGAAAGCCCTCCATCCGCCCCAATCCCTCTTTGTCCCCACCTCAACTGTCAGTGGCTTGCAACTTCTGTCACGACTTCGAATTGCTCCCGGTGCCGGTCCTCAGTCACCCAGTGTACGAGCTACAGGTGCAAAGAGCCGGTTCCGGTATCGGAACAGCCGTTTGGTCCTGTTAACGTGTAGCTGCTGATGGTGAGAACGCTGGCGTCCGTGCTGAGCGTGCCGCTGGCGGTCACGGTTGCGTGCGTCGTCTGATCCGTGTAGGTGGCGCTGAACGCGTTTCCAGTCACGGTGGAGTCCGTCACAACGGGAGAGACCACACAGCTGTCCGGGGGAAATGTGGCATTGCCTTGCAGGTGGTACGTTCCGTTACTGTCCGGCTGCGTGGTTTGCGTCAGCGTAGCGCTGACAGGCACAGATGAACCGCTGCTTGAGACAAAGGTGCCGGTGTACGTTCCGCTGATGGCGTTCATGCGCACAGCGCGCGCGGGCTGTGCAGCTACAGCGCACGTACCGGTGATGCTGTACGTCCCGCCGGTAAGCGAGGCCTGCGTGGTCGCCGTCGCGGCGGTATACGTTCCACGCACCAGAAGCGTATTGCCGCTAACCGGAGAAGATTGCAGCGAAAGGGTATTGTCGGCGCTCAACGTACCAGAGACGGGGATCGCCGCGGAAGGCGGAACGCATAGCCCTGCTGCCGTCTTCCCACTAACCGGAATGGTATGGAGCACGCCCACGATGCTGCCGGAAGAGGACACAGAGAGCGCTCCGCCAAACGATGCAATCTGCGAGGAGGAAACAGGGGCTGCCGCTTCTGCAATGTTCCAGTTACCGGCAAGAGCCGGGCTTGCGGCAATGGTTGCCGGAGTGCCCGCTCCGCAACCACTTGTGAGGAGAAATGAACCGGAGGCACACGAAACGAGAAAGACGAAGCAGAAAGTGCGCATGAGAACTCCTGGCGTGAACGCCGCAAAAAGTCGCAACTCAGACCGGGAGTTATGCAAAGCGTGCAGTGTTCTTACAAGAGGCCGCTTACTTCAGATTTAGGATTCCTGCAACCTTGGCATAAGTTCCACCAGACTGCATGGAGTGTTACGGTTATCAAGCTGGTGGACAAGGATGCCGTCCCACGCATCAGCAACGGCACCCGGCGAGCCTGGCAGGGCAAAGAGATAGGTCCCTCCACTTACGCCCGCGATTGCGCGGGACTGCATGGCGCTGGTGCCAATCTTGCCAAACGACAACATGCGGAAGAGTTCGCCGAAGCCTGGAATCTCCTTCTGGAGAACCCGTTGGAAAGCTTCTGGCGTCACGTCGCGGCCGGTGATGCCGGTTCCGCCCGTGCTGATGATAACGTCCACGGAAGGATCGTTGATCCACAGGCGCAATGCACTTACGATTTTCTCAACATCGTCCGGTACAAGCACGCGGACAGCCATTCCGTGCCCCGCTGTTGTAATCCGTTCCACAAGAAGGTCCCCGGAGCGATCAGTCTCCAGCGTGCGTGTGTCGCTCACCGTCAAGACCGCAATGCGCACAGGAAGGAAGGGACGCGAAAGATTTGCCGGCGTATCAGCCACTTACTGGTTGAAGTTAGGCTCGTGCTCGTCTTCCACGCCGTAGCGGCGCAGTAAGTTCGGCAGATTTTGGGAGAATGCCGCGCGGGGCATCACACTGTGACATCCCGCCTCCACAGCCTTCGCTTTCAGGTCGCCCTGCAGATGCGACAAGAAGCCCACAATGGAGGTGCCTTTCTTCAGCTTATTTTTCAGCTTCGGAATCAGCGTCAACGGCTTGGCGGCGGCGTTATTCAGATCAAACACAATAAGTGATGGATGTTCATGATCGTGAAGCTCCGCGAAGTGCGCGACGATGTCCTTGTCGGGCTTCATGAACGCGACCTTGACGCCCTGCTGACGCGCAGCTTCCTGAATTTTTGCAGTGAAAAACAGGTCCTCAATGAAGAAATAGATGTGTGTCGGCGCATCCTCCGGAATGGTGACTGTACGGTGATTTGACATCAACTCGGGCGGCATCCGGTCTTCATGGTGCTGATGATTGCGGTGACTTCCCTGGCGGCGATGGCTGCCGTGCATTTCAATAGTGCTGGCCGGCGACTCCGCATAGTTACCATTAACCTCGCGATAACTATGATCCATGGGTCCCACGAATGACCTGGGACCGCGCTGCTGTTTGCGGCTGCGACCCTGACCGGCCTGGCTTCCCTGCAGGCTATTGCCTGGCTCGGGACGGGGCTGACCATCGCCGCCCGCCCGGCCAAACTTCTTCTTCTTCCAGCGCTTGCCATGCGCCGGCTGACCCTGTCCATTTGCCTGCTGCGGGGGCCGGGGTTGCGGCGCGGCACTTGACTGGCCATCGGCTGCTGCTGGCACCAAGGCAGGCTCAGTGGGAGCGTTCGCAGAGTTCACGGAAACCTCGGGAAGCGTACCCGCCTCGCCTGCGGGACGATGCTTCCGCTTGCGCCTGCGACGGCGGTTCTTACTGGAGTTTGACGCATTCGCCGGTGACGGACCGGCAGCGCTGACGCCATCCACATCATTGGGTGAAGGCGGAGGAGTCGCAATTACAATGTGCGACTCAGGGATGTTCTGTTCTGCGTTCATGCTTCTTCTTTCTATGCTGGAAAAGCCTGATCAAGCCCGTAGGTTAGCGGTGACGGAAAGCCGTCAGGGAGAGTGCCAATACGTCCGGGCAGCAGAGATGGCGGTAACGGAGACCTACGTCGCAAGCTTCAACTCGAACGTTCTTACAGGCAGCTGCATGTATCCGGCTACCACGGTACAACACCCTACGACTTGTTTACGTGCAGAAGCCCTGTTCAAGCATTTCCACACCGGCTTCCGATCGGTTAGAGAATCTTGAAGCACCCTCGGTGGCATCGCGGCTAATTCGTAAACAACCCTGCGCGCCACAACTGCCAGACTGATGTTGACTCGGCACATCGCTATTTGAGGATCAACCGGCAGGCGGTCTCAAATCCAGAGCGGACCGTGCGATCCGCACCCTTACATCAGGCAACCTAATAGTACGCACGGCTGTACGCTTTGGCAAGTGGTCCTGTTACGCCGCCCGCTGCGGGTAGTGTGCAAAAAGGATCAGGCCGTCACCGGCCCTGATCCTTTTTGCGATGGCCAGCCACTGGCCTCCTGAATGTTTCCGCCTGAATCGTCAACTGTCTGCGCTGAGTTTGACTCAACAGCCCGCGTGCGACCCTTTTTACTTTTGTCTTCGTGCATTGGAGCTATCCGCAAGTGCAGCAGCACCTATCCGCACGCTCTTCCCGGGGCGATGTAGTGCAGGTGGCGTGCCAAATGGTAAATTCCTCATTTTGCTTGATTAATGGACTCTAATCAACCCGGAGATCGCCTTCCATACAGGAAACTGGAGAACAGTCCCTACTGTTTCCTGTATGACGACTGCTCATCGCGTCAGCTTCCTGAGATAATAGGAGGTGAGATGCGTATCACACCGGCAGATCTCCAGCCCGACCCACTCCAACTCGATCTCCATATCCCTCCAGGCACAATCGACTACGCTCCGGACGTGCTTCAATGCAGCCCGCTGCACCTGCAGGGCATGGCAGACCGCATTGAGGAGCATCGGGGCCCACGTGACATCGTTGTCGATATCCGCTTGCGCGCACGCTGTACGGCGGACTTTCAATTGCTCTGCGCGCGCTGCCTCCAGACCATCCCATACCGTTCCCATCTGGACTTTGATTTGATTTTCCGGCCCTGGGGCGTGGACGCCGAACAGGGTGAGCGCTCCATCAGTGAGGCGGAAACGGAAATCGGGTATTATGAATCGAGCGGTCTGTTGCTGGAGGATGTCGTACGGGAGCAGGTTCTGCTGTCACTCCCTGACCGGTCTCTCTGTCGTGAGGATTGCAAGGGGTTGTGTTCGCGATGTGGAGTGAACTTGAACGACACAACGTGTAATTGCGGGCAGGCGGATGTCGATAGCCGCTGGGGGGCGTTACAGACCCTCGGCTCACCCGCGAGGCAGTAGGCCCTCTCGGCCCTCCACGCGTATACCCAGTAATTAGTCCGGCTCATGTGTCAACGCGACGCAACCCGTGCCGGATAGCATTGATTTACGTTTCTGAAAGGTTCTCCGATGCCGAATCCAAAGCGTCGCCACTCCAAACAGCGTACGGCCAAGCGCCGTTCGCACGACTTTATCACCGCTCCCAATTCGGCAAACTGCCCCAACTGTGGTGAGCGGAAGCTGCCGCATCACGCCTGCCCCAAGTGCGGGGAATACCGTGGACGCGCGGTGCTTACAGCCACCAAAGACGCAGCGTAAAGCGCCCTGTCGAGCAGGATGCTGACGGATATCGTTCTGGATGCGATGGGCTCTGACAAGAGTCCGGAGCCGGAGATTCGCGGTGCCACCGCCGCTTGCCGCCAGTATCCTGTCCGTATCCACCTGGTGGGTCCGCAAGACCGGATCGCGTCCGCGCTCCAGTCGCATCTGCTGGGGGAAAGTCTGCCCATCTCCGTTGTGCATGCCGGCGAGTGGATCAGCATGACGGACAAGGCCGCGCTGGCCGTCCGTTCCAAGCGGGACAGCAGTATGCGCGTTGGCCTGAAGTTGGTTCGCGAAGGCAAAGCGCGCGGCTTTGTCACAGCTGGTAATACCGGCGCCGCCATGGCCACCGCGAAGATGGTTCTGGGAACACTGGAGGGCGTGGACCGGCCGGCACTCGCCACGATTATGCCCACAATCACCGGGTCGCCGTGCGTCCTGCTGGATGCAGGCGCCAATGTGGACAGCACACCGCAGAACCTTGTGCAGTTTGCCCTGATGGGGCAGATCTACGCGCGCAACGTTCTAGGCATCGCCAAACCGCGCGTTGGCCTGCTCTCCATCGGGGAGGAAGACAGCAAAGGCAACACGCTCACGCGCGAGACCTTGCCTCTTCTTCGCGGACTTGGATGCGATCTGCTCTACCACTTCCTTGGAAACGTGGAAGGCCGCGACCTGTTCAACGGCCACTGCGATGTTGCTGTGTGCGATGGATTCGTGGGCAACGTTGCGCTCAAAACCAGCGAGGGTGTCGCCCGTCTGGTCAGCGACTCGCTGCGGCAGACGCTGAAAGCGACCATTACTTCGCAGGTGGGTGCGCTGCTCAGCCGCAAGGCTTTCAAGAACTTCAAAAAACGGCTGGACTATTCAGAGTACGGCGGCGCCCCGCTGCTAGGCGTGCGCGGTGCCTGCATCATCGGCCATGGCTCATCCAACGAGAATGCCATCTTGAACGCGATCCGCGTTGCCAGCCAGTTTTCCCAAGCTGATGTTAGCCGTCACATCGAAGCCGCGCTCCGCGCCATCCCCGCCGCGGAGCCTCAACTGCGAACTGAATGATTGAATTACTTCCCCGCAATGCGGCTCGTCATTTCCAGCCGTTCAGAGAGCACACGCCATCAGCCTGGGCGTAGCGTCACCTAAGATGCTAGTGAATGTTGGGACCACGTAGTATATTCGACAGTTAAAAACACCCTGCTTGGCTTGGCCGCGTTCTAAGGAGTCAGCGTGTCGTTCTGAGCAAAGCCAATCTCAAGCTCGTGTCGTGTTGCAGGAGTGTCTTCCTGCACCCCGCATCGCTCCAGCATGATGGGCGAGTTGTTTGTCAGTATCTGATCCCTTCGGTCATCTCCAAGAGGAAACACGATGTAGCGCCTTCCTGGAAGTAGATGTTCGGCGTTACTAGACGATTGAGTACGATACTCATTGGAATAAGCCGTTACTACCGCCTTACGATGCCAGGGAACAGGCTCTTTGAGCGATGCGACAACCCGGACTTGTGAAGCCTCCTGAAACTGGTTTTGCTCCTGCTCGATCTTCTCTGTCTTGGTCGAGAGCGCTTCAACGGCCAGAACGTAGCGAGCGTCTCGAGCCAAGGCCCACACTGGAACAGAGCAGGGCTCCTCCTGCCGTTCTTCGTCCTTCTTTTCACGAAGCCGGAGTTCGTCTTCCGAGAGTTCGTGGTCAGGGTAAAGCTGCCATTCTTTAGCCGCAGGCAATAGATCTTCAAGCCTTGCGCATGGATTGAAGCGTGTTATGCAGGAGAGGTTGTAAGAAGTCAGGCGCTCGATTTCAGCAGGTGGGGTACGCGCCGAGAAATAGACGACCCCGCTCTGACAGTTGATCATGCAGCCACTCGGCCGCCACACTTTGTAGTACGGATGTCCAACGAGTCCGTCCGCGCCGCCCAGGAAAGGGGACGGGGCTGCCAGTGTCGACTGAAGTCGCTGGTAACTCTCGGCACCCATGGAGAGGGTCCTGTCAAAATCATTATCCTTCTTCATTTCGCGGCGGGAGACAACAAGGCCAAGCGCGCTGCCTTCCCTCCAGATTTTGCCGTCGTGGACTGTGAAAGAGGCTCTAACGGCTGATCCATGTCCGCCCAACCAACTGTAGACATTGAGCCTGTCATGCATGAACAGCCAATTCAACCAGGCGTGCCGTGGGATACGGGGATTGTAAAAGGCGCTGCTGTCCATCTCGATTTCGTACTTGCAACTAGCTGCCGTGCAGCCTCCGTCATAGTGGCCCCACGCTCCCCAACGGTGCATCAGCCGCTGCGCATCTGCCCAGGTGCTCTGGTGGAGGCGGATCTTGTGCATATCTGCTAACAGCCGCTCAGCGTGTAAGCGGAGCACCCACTGCTGAATCTGGACCGCCACGAACGCAAGCGTGGTTAGAAGTAGAACTATCCCACCTGCCGAGCAGACGAGACGTATAGCCCACCTTTGCAAGGTCATAACGGCTTAGACACCGATGGCACACGGTGCGTTCCAAGGCTGACCCATCACCGGTCGCATGATTAAGTGCTTCTTGAAACGGGTTCCGGGAACTTTCACCACCTTGCGTCACAACAAGGCCGTTGTCATGACGCCTACTCTCAAACGCAGTTGCGCAGAGTAGTGGTTGGGTTTCGACGACAGACGTCCCAGCTTGCTCACAGACTCTCCTGATGAAGTCAAGAGCGGTGCTGCCAGGTTCCGCAATGTGCTGAGGTGCCTGACAGACTGCTTGCCGCTAGAAGCTCCCAACGAACAACGGCTCCAGTTTCAGCTTCAAACCGAGATCCTCGTTCGCGCTGCCTAGCAAGCCTCTTCAGCCTCGTCCAGTTCGGCGAAGAGTTCATCGAGCGACACCCGGATGGGTGTACCTTCGATGATCAGTTCCCGGCCCTGTGGCTGCACAAAGCCTGCGGCTGAGGCGATGTAGGCGCGCCGACGCATCGGATCCACGGCCCAGATATGCTGGACGCCCATTGCGGCATAGTCGTCCACACGTTCCTGCAACTCGCTCAACGAATCGCCGGGGGAAAGCACCTCGATGCAAAGCAGCGGCGGACGCGTCAGGATTCTTTCAAAAGCCGTCTGCCGCCCGATAACGCACACATCCGGAACTCGGTAGCGTTCCAGCCGGACCTGCACGCGCATTTCAGGCAAGGCGCGTACCCCCCAGGTACGGCTATTGACGCGGAAAACACCGGTAAAAAAGGCTTGCACAATACTGTGCAGCTGATCTCCCAAGTTCCTCTCCCGTACCTCACCTTCGAGGTAATCGCAGTCGGGCCGGTAGCTGCTCGCCAGGTACTCAACCACGGGTATTAGCGCGCTGACCGTAGGCATGGACGACTCTCCTTGCGGAGTATCTTACACCGGTGTCGAAGTACAAGGACCGTGCTCATGATGCGCACTGTGGCGACAGCGGAATGGCTGTATCAAAGGTCCAGGTCAATGGGTCAGATTGCCTTAGATACTACCCACGAAGAGTGATTTCAGCTTCTGTTTCAAGCCGAGTTCCTCGTTCGCCCGGCGCACCTGTGTGCGATGCGTATAGAGCAGCATTCCGATAGCGGTGCTGAACTCCGGCGCAGCCAGTTCCGGCGGCATCCGTGAAAGCGGCACGGGTGAACCCACGCGGGCGGGTGTGCGCAACAGGCTTTCCGCAACATCCAGCAGGCCGGGCAGCTTCGATGCGCCACCGGTCAGAACGCATCCTGTACCCAGCGCCTCCAGCACGCCTCCCTGCCGCAGGTTGTCGCGCACCATGGTAAACAGCTCACGCGCACGCGGCTCCAGAATTTCCGCCAGATACCGCTGACGAACCAGGCGTGGCGTTCCGTCGCCGCCCGTGGGCAGGCTTCTGCCTACCTCAACCTCGTTCAGCGACGGCACGCTGGTCACGACGCAGTTACCGTACTGCAGCTTCAGTTGCTCCGCTTCCTCTGTACTGACGTGGAGGCCGACGGCCAGATCGTTGGTGAAGTGGTCGCCGCCAATGGGAAGCACCGCTGTGTGCGCCACCGATCCCTCAAAGAAGACGGCAAGCTCGGTGGTGCTGGCACCCATGTCCGCAATACAGACACCAAGCTCGCGTTCGTCCGCGCTCAACACGGATTCCGCGGAGGCGATGCCCTCATATACCGTATCCACCACCTCCAGGCCCGCGCGGTTGGCGCAGGTGATGACACTCTGCGCCACGCCGCCGCTGCAGGTGGAGAGATGCAGGTTGACTTCAAGCTTTGTGCCGACCATGCCAATGGGATCGTGAATTCCCGCCTGGTCATCCAGGATGAACTCCTGTGGCAGCAGATGCAGGATTTCGCGGTCCGCGGGCAAGGCGACGGAACGTGCGCGATCGACGGCCGCGCGAATCTCTTCTCGTGTGATCTCGCGCATGCGGGTGCCCATGGAGATTCCGCCGCGTGAATTGATGCCCCGCACATGCGTCCCGCCCACGCCAACAACGACGGTTTCGATCGGAAAGTTGGTCAAGCGCTCGGCGGTCAGAGCGGCTTTGTTGATGGCATCTGCTGCCGGGCCAAGATCCGCGACCAGGCCCTTGCGCATGCCTTTGGATTTCTCAATGCCATGACCGCGATAGCGCAGGACACCATCGTGCACCTCTGCCACCAGCACACAGCTTTTGCTGCTGCCCGCATCCAGAACGGTGATCAGCGTGTCGTTCTTTTCCGTCACGGCAGCAGCCTCTCCTGCGTTGCATGATACTGCCGATTGGTGTGCCCAAGGCGGTTCCGGCGGCGGTGTGTATGCAACTTGATGCGTGAAAGCTGAGGAGGTGCAAGCCCGGCCGGCATCACTGCGCGTCGAGCGCTCCCGAAGAGGCACCGGAGGACCTTGACCGCGCTGCGGCGCGCGCTTTCTCCCGCTGTGCCATCCACGCCCTGATGGCTTCCACACGCCTGCGCATAGCGGCATCCTTCTCCGCAGTGGTGGACGGCGGCTTCGCGGATCGTGCCGGAGGCAAATGCAGCACGGTGGCCGGACGAGTTCCCGGAGCGGAACTGTCACCCGCGAAGGGCTTCTGCGCAGGGGCGTGTGGACCCGCGAGTACGGGCACGTGGCCGGCGAATGCGGTCTGCACATGGGCCTGGACCGGCTGTTCAGGTGCCTTCTCTACCGCAGAGGGAACGGCCGAGACGGCATCCCTGGGCGGCATCTGCAGCACCACCTGGCGTTCATACCGCATGTCCACATTGCTCAGCCGCGGATACTGCGAGCGCCATTCCGCGATGTGCTCCTGAAACCGCTTGTAGCGGGCAAGAAAGTTTTCGTGGCCAAAATGCACCATGATCTCGCTGTTGTGGTCAGGGATCAGCGCCCTTGCGTCCTCCGGGTCAGACAAATCGATCTCACTCAGCAGAGCGGACGTGCCTTTGCCGTCCGAATCTAGATCCTTCAGAAAGGCGGCGTACAGCTTCATCTGTTCGGCGCGCTCTTCGGCGGTTTCGCTGGCCCGCATACCTGTTACTACCGGGAACGTGTAGCCGGTTGTCCCGGGCGAGTCTGGCGGAATATCAAGCAGAACGCCATTGGCATCCACTAGGCCAATCTTGCTGCCTTCGCGCACAAACGCCACGGGCACCCTTTCGGTCACATGGACACGCAGCCTGTTGGGCAGCAACCGCATCACGGTGGCGTGTTCCACCCATGGCATCTGCTCCAGTTGGGTGCGGCGCTGCTCCATGGATACGCTAAAGATGTTGCGGTCAATATCCTCGCCAAAGACGCTGAGCATCTGCGAGCGGGTCAGGTGGTTGTTCCCGTCAATCTCAATGGACCTGGAGGATGGGATGCTGAACCTGGGATCGGTGGAGATGAATCTCGCGCCAAAAACCGTACCCGCGCAGGCAGTCAGAAGGGCCGCCACCGCAGTCACTCCGGCTGCGATCCGGCCAGTCCTGGTCTGTGGAATAAGCCCGCGCCGGATGCGGCGGTTACGCCCGCTCGCGTGCAGAAATGCTTCCGTATCCGCGTCTTCGGCGAAGTCGTCTACCAACGCGCGGGGTGGCCGGACCAGATCGGTCACCGGCCGGCGAATCGGCAGTCGAAGGGGAACACGCTGTCCGGCAGCATCCTCTTGGGGCAAGAGGGGTGCGGTTCCGTTTTTGACCGGCTGTTTGCGCATCGACCCAGGCAGACCCTGCCGTGATCTTAACAAGCTGACAGGGGCCACTTCACCGGCTGGTCCGGGAGCGTACCTCCGGCGGTAACGCCGCCCGGACGCTACTCTCACCTCCGGGCGCGTGACCTTGTACGAGCGAGGCAACCTGCACAATGCAACGGGGATTACAAAGAGTACCTCAGAAGCCGCTGCGATAACACGTAACGAGCATCCTTATGACGTACCTGCAATAAAGGGAACTTGCCCGTGATGCTGTGGAACCTGTTAAAGGTGCGTGCGTGTCACTTAAGTTATTCCCAAAAGTGAACACATGCCGTTACAGAGAAGGTATCTAATTCTCTTGCCTGGACGTTGAGGCATCGCAGGACGCGTCGCGACGATTCCATACCGCGGCGGTCCACTTCCACCATGATCTCTTTTCGATTGCCGGTCGCGGTTCTTTGCCGGCTCGCAGGATTGCCCTACTCCCTTTCTCGTTATCTGGAGCTTCTATGCACTTACGTCGTTTTGCGCCAGTTGGCGCGCTTTTGCTCGGTCTGCTTGCCGGTTCGGCAGCGCACGCAGACACCTTCTCCACCAAGACCGGAACTTTCGCCGCAGACAACTCGGCCTACGTTTACTCTTTCAGCGCACCCATTGCGACCACGTATACCTTCACTACGACCTCCTACGCGGCGGGTGGATTTTTGCCGGACCTTACGCTCTTTCAGTCCAACGGGAACTTCGTTGACTTCTCGCAAAACAGTGGGCTGGGCGATGTCAGCCTGTCCGACACCTTAGGAGCTGGATCGTATTTGCTATATCTCACTGAGTTCCCCAACGAATTTAGCGGGATGAACCTGACGACCGGCAGCTTTATCTTCGCGGGTGACCCTACGGCAACGGGCGATTCGTGCAACGCGCCGGGCGGCATGTTTTTGGCTAGTAATACAGCGCCATGCGTGCAGCGTACCGCGAATTTTTCCGTCAACGTAGACGCCAGCCCTGTGCCTGAACCATCCACGCTGCTGCTGGTATTTCCACCTGTGGCTGCGCTTGTCGCGTTTACACGCCGCCGGTTGGCATAGGGCGGCTCTCCAGTTTTACCTGGCACACGTACTTGTTATGAGGAGTTTTTCCCATGTCGAAGAGCATCATCGCTGAGGCCGTCGCGGCCTCTCCTAATCGCCGCAAATTCATCAAGACCCTGGGTGTTGCAACTGCAGCAGTTGGCGCGATGACCGTCGCCGAACCCGCCGCGGACGCACAAACCATGACGGAGATGAGTATCCTCAACTTCGCCCTGAACCTGGAGTACCTGGAAGCGGAGTTTTACACCTACGGGCAGTTTGGATACGGTATCGAGCAATTTGGCATCGGCACATCCGGTGTTGCGAACGGATCAAACCCATCCACTGGTGGCACTACAACTGGCGGCAAGAAGGTGACGTTCACCAACAGCCTGGTCTTCTCACAGGCAATTACACAGCAGATTGGCTCAGACGAGCGGGCGCACGTTGTTCTGCTGCGGAGTTTGCTGGGCAGCGCCGCGATTGCCAAACCCAATATCACTTTGAACGCTCTTGGCATCGGGTTTGGGAGCCAGAACGAGTTTCTAACCCTATCGCGGATTTTTGAGGATATTGGCGTGTCGGCATACGCCGGTGCTGCTGGTAGCCTGACCACACCGGCCGTCATCACCTACGCCGCACGCATTCTGGCAGCAGAGGCCGAGCATGTGGCCACGGTGCGGACTCAGATTGCCCGCCTAAATATCCCAAGCCCTATGCTGGACGGCGCAGATATCGTGCCGCCGCCGACCGGCTCACAAGTGCAGTATCTTTCGATCAATGTATCGAATGGGCTGCCAGCGATCCGTACACCCGGCCAGGTGCTCTACCTCGCGTTTGGCAACCAGGCAGGCGTGTCCTCGGGTGGATTCTTCCCGACGGGCGTCAATGGTGCCATCAACACCAGCACCGGCCCGGCCACTTCTGCAAACTTAAGCTAACCTGGGGTGCCTGCCTTTCTCACGAGGCAGGCACTATTTTCTCCAGTCATGTACGTTAGTTACGCAGGGCCTCGAGAGCCAAGGCTGCGGCTTGCGAGACGCTGCCCGCGCCCAGCGTAAGAATGCCTTCACCAGCAACGGCGAAGTCAGCCAGCCCTTGCGCCGCCTCCGAGAAGCTCAACGCGTAGTGCGCATCCGTTCCGGCGGAGCGAAGAGCACGAACCAGCGCCTGCGCCGTGACACCCTCAATCGGTGCCTCGCTCGCGGGATAGATGTCCACTACCTCAACGCGCGCGGCGTCCTTAAAGGCCGTGGCAAACTCCTCCAGCAGATCGCGCGTGCGAGTGTAGCGATGCGGCTGAAAGAGTACATGCACACGCCGCATTCCAGATTCGCGAGCAGCTTGCAGCGTTGCACGTATTTCCGTGGGATGGTGGCCATAATCATCCACCACAGTCACGCCGCGCTCCGTGCCGCGCACCTGGAAGCGCCGGTCCACCCCCCGGAAGCGTGCCAGCCCTCGGGCAATCTGCTCCGGTGGTACCCCGAGTTCAACCGCGACGGCCACAGCCGCAGTTGCGTTCAGTACGTTGTGCCTTCCCGGAACGTGCAGGCGGAAGGGGCCAAGGATAAGCCCGCGAGCATTGACCTCAAACACCGTTTGGAAGCCCTGTTCCTTTGGCAAGGACACCAGTTGGAAGTCAGCCTCCGCACTCTCGCCGTAGGTCATCACCCGGCGGCGCACGCGCGGAAGAATGGCGCGTAACAGCGGGTCGTCCATGCACGCCGTAACAGCTCCATAAAACGGAACCTTGTTCATGAAATCCACAAAACACTGTTCTACATCGCTCATGCCGGCGTAATTTTCCATGTGCTCGCGGTCAAGATTGGTTACCACGGCAAGAATGGGCGACAGCTTCAAGAAGCTGCGGTCGCTCTCATCGGCCTCCGCCACCAGGTAGCGCGACCGGCCTGCGCGCGCATTGGACCCGAAGAGATCGACGCGTCCGCCCACAACAACTGTCGGGTCCAATCCGCCCGCATCCAGCACCGCCGCAATCATGCTGGTGGTCGTGGTCTTTCCGTGCATGCCCGCCACGGCGATGCCAAACTTCAGGCGCATCAATTCAGCCAGCATTTCCGCGCGCTGCACCAGGGGGATACGGCGCGCGCGTGCCTCGAGAACTTCAGGGTTGGTTTGATCGACAGCCGAGCTGGTGACCACCACGTCGGCCGGCCTCACCTGCTCAGGCGCATGCCCGATGAAAATTGTCGCGCCTAGTTTCTTCAGGCGATCCGTTACCGGCGTGGAGCGGATGTCCGACCCGGTCACCGGGAATCCTAGCGAGAGCAGAACCTCGGCGATGCCGCTCATTCCAATGCCGCCGATCCCGATAAAATGCACTCGCTGTGCCGCTGCAAACAAGTCTAACGATCTCCGAATTTTTGATGGGCCCGGACCAGAGATCAATCTAGCAGCGCGGGACCGTTCGTTGCCCGCCGGCGTACACCCGCAGCAACATATTTCTTCACGTCGCGTCTGAACGAAGCGTGAAGAAGCCGCCGCACTCCTAAGAACGGCGGCAAAGGAGCACCCCTATGATAACGAAATACACACTTGCTGCCCTGGCCCTGGCCTCAGGGGCAGGACTCACGCCTGTTCGCTCCGACGCAGGAGTCTTTATCAGCGTCAACATTGCACCACCAGCGCTGCCGGTGTATGCGCAGCCCATCTGCCCCGGTCCGGACTACATCTGGACTCCTGGCTTCTGGCAGTGGGATCCCGCCGTTACGGACTATTACTGGGTGCCGGGCACGTGGATCATGGCACCGCAGCCCGGATACCTCTGGACGCCCGGCTACTGGGGCTTTGGTAACGGAGTGTACCTGTGGCACGCCGGATACTGGGGGCCGCACATTGGCTTCTATGGTGGCGTCAACTACGGCTTCGGATATTTCGGCAGCGGCTTCTCTGGCGGCTACTGGAATGGACCGCACTTCTTCTACAACACCGCTATCAGCCATGTGAATGTAAACGTCATTCACAACACCTACGTGCACAACGTCACGGTGGTGAACAACGTTCATGTGTCCTACAACGGCGGTCCTGGAGGCGTCGCTGCGCGGCCGTCAGTGGGTGAACAGGCGGCCTTTCGGGAGAACCATGTTGCCCCTACATCGGAACAGATGACCCACGCCCAAGCAGCTCGGCAGGATCGTAGTCAGTTCGCCAGCACCAATCATGGGATGCCGCCAGCAGCAGCTCTGGCGCGGCCCGCACAGTCGCCCAATGCGTTTCGCTCGAACGCGGTTCCCGCCAGTACAGCGGGCGGACAGTTCAACCGGGGTGGAGCTAACTACAACAACGGTGCCCAGCGCGGCTTCTCCAGCAACGGTCAGGCAACGGTGCAAAATGGTTCCCGCCCAGAACTGCAGCAGCGGCAAGCAGCCCCGCCCACGCCGAATCGGACGGCACCGCAGCCCAACTACCAGAACCGGCCTGCACCAGAGACACGCCCGGCTCCACAACCGCGTGAGGAGTCGCGCGGAGAGGAGCGTGGCCGCCGCTAGAAGACAGGCGACGGCGAAGCAGCGGGGCGGCCGAGGTTAATGCCCGGCTGCCCAGAGCTCCAGCAGCAGGTGCTTTCCACAGCGCCGCAACCTCTTGGCATTCACCGGGTTCTAACAAATGCCGCTTCTATGTCGCGCACATACCAAAGAGGCGTTCCGCTCCCGATTTGACCCCGCCGAACGGCGACGGTTGGCGAAGAGGACGGGTGAGGTACAAACATGAGGAACTCAGCAAGAATCGCAACATCCGCAAATCTGCTGGCGATGGCGGCGATGGCGATCGTGCAAGCCGCAACTCTCGCGATGCCTTCTGCTTCTGCCCAGGAGGTTCAGGTTTCCGAGCAATATGGCGCACCACCACCGATTCCTGAGTACGATCAACCACCGGCTCCTGGCGATGGCTATATTTGGACACCCGGTTACTGGGCCTGGGACAACAGGGCAAATGATTATTACTGGATTGATGGTGCCTGGGTGGCACCACCCTATGTGGGTGCGCTCTGGACGCCTGGATGGTGGGGTCCTGGATACGGCGGCGGCTACTTTTGGAACACCGGATACTGGGGACCGTATGTCGGCTACTATGGCGGCATCAACTATGGCTTCGGGTACTTCGGGGTCGGCTACTACGGTGGATTCTGGCATGGCCGGGAGTTCTGGTACAACCGCGGCCTGAATCACTTTGGACCCGGCTTCGGAGGTCACTTCTACAACGGTGGCTTCGGTAGTTACCACGGCGGGATACGGGGCGGCGGAGTAGCCTTCAACCGGTCTCCGAGCTTCTCGCGGGCGAGCTACAACAGCGGCTCCAGCTTTGGAAACCGTGGTGGATTTAGCGGTTCAAACTTAGCGAACCGTGGTGGGTACAACGGTGCTGCCAACGGGTTTGCAAATCGCGGCGGATACAACGGTGCCTCCAGCGGGTACGCGAACCGTGGCGCAGCAGGAAGCTTCAGCGGAGGCCAGGCACGCAGCTTCTCCGCTCCTGCTGGCAACTACGGAGGTGGTCGCAGCTACTCAGCGCCGTCCGGTGGGAGCTTTGGTGGTGGCAGCCGCAGCTACTCCGCTCCTGGCGGCGGAAGCTTTGGTGGTGGAAGCCACGGCTACTCCGCTCCCAGTGGCGGAGGTGGCGGGTCCCACAGTGGCGGCGGACACCGCTAAAAAGCACCCTCCCCCTTGAGGGTCAAGAGGCTCGGCATAGCTGCCGGGCCTCTTCCTATTGCTGCATTGACGGACGGAATGCCACCAGCATTCGCCCAATCTTCCAGAGGGCGTCCGGCCTGGCCGCTGCCCGCGCGGCCTCCGCCATGCTTTGCAGCCGGGCTTTATCCAGCAGCAAGGACCGCAAGCGATTCAGCAGCGACTCCGGCGTAAGCTCCGCCTGCGGCAGCAACTCCGCCGCGCCCAACTCCCGCATTGCCCGTGCATTTTTCGTTTGGTGATCATCTGCAGCCAGCGGGAACGGCACCAGCAGCGATGGCCTGCCAGCCGCCGCAAGCTCCGCCACGGTACTCCCGGCGCGAGCCAGCACCAGCGTCGCCCCGTTGAGGTAGCGTGGCATATCCGCCACAAAGGCGCACACCTCGACCTGCTCCTTCGAAATGCCATTTGCCGAGTACGCCGCAGCCGTTGCGGCAAAGCCGCGGTCGCCGGTCTGGTGCACCACTCGCAAACCCGGAACCGCTTGCAAGAGATCAGCAGCAATCCCCGGAAGCGTCTCATTGAAGACCTTTGCCCCGTTGCTGCCTGCCGTCACCAGCAGGCAAGGCGGTTCCAACGGCAAGGGGCCGGTGGCAAAGACCTCCGCACGGACGGGAACACCCGTCACCTCAGCGTGCCGGAAGTATCTCGCCGTCTCCGGGTACGCCACGGCCGCATCCGCCACATAACGCGCGATCCTGCGATTCACCAGGCCAGGCACCGCATTTGGCTCATAAGCGAGGATTGGCACGCGGAGAGCCAGCGCAGCCAGCATCGCCGGTCCGCTGGCGTACCCGCCGACGCCAAGCACCACATGCGGCCTCAACGCCCGAAGCAGCCAGACGCAGCGCACGATAGCAGCCGGCAAAGCGGTCAGGGTTTTGACGCGCGTCCCGATGGAAACACGGTTCAACTGCCCCACCTTCATCAGCGTGAGAGGAAATCCCGCCTCCGGCACCAGCCGCGCCTCCAATCCCCGCGCTGTGCCCACAAAGTGAACCGCCGCCCCGTGCGCATCCCGCAACTCACGCGCGATGGCCAGCGCTGGAACAACATGCCCGCCGGTCCCTCCACCCGCGATCAACACGCGAAAGTGACCACGTGCTGGCTCGATGACACCCTGGTGCATCAGTCAATCTCGCGCGTGATATTCAGCAAGACACCCATGCTGGCCAGCGTGATAAAGACACTTGTGCCTCCCGACGAAATGAACGGCAGCGGAATCCCCTTTGTCGGGAGCAGCGCCAGCACCACGCTCATGTTGAAGAATGCCTGAATCAGAATGGCGCACGTCATGCCAAAGGCAAGAAATCGCGCGAAAGGATCCGTGGAAAGGTACGCCGTGCGCAGCCCGCGATATCCTAGCAAGACAAACCCGGCCAGCAGAAGAACAGCACCAACAAACCCGAGCTCCTCACATACCGTCGAGTAGATAAAATCGGTATGCGGCTCTGGCAGGTAGAAGAGCTTCTGCATACCCTCGGTTAGTCCTCGACCCAGGAAGCCACCGGTACCAACAGCAATCAGTGACTGCAGAATGTGAAATCCACTCCCTCGCGGGTCCGCATCAGGATTGATAAACGCCAACATGCGCGCACGCCGGAACGCCACGTGAAACAGCATGTAATACAGCACGGGCGCGGCGGCGGCAAACGCGATACCGATATACCGCATCCGGATGCCGGCCAGCATCAGCATGAACACCGTGACACCCGCGCATACAAGCGCCGTGCCCAGATCCGGTTCCTTTAAGATCAGCAGAATGAACAGGAGCGGAACAGCGACCGCACGCACGAGCGTGCCCGCAATGTCATCGATCTGGTGGATGCGGTTTTGCAGGAAATACGCCAGAAACAGCACAATCAGCGGCTTTGCCAGCTCAGACGGTTGCAGCGTCGCAGGGCCTACCCGCACCCACCGGTGTGCTCCATTCATGCCGCCCATAAAAAACACGCTGATCAGCAGCAGAGCCGTGATCGCGATGAGCGGAAACACGATCTTGGGGTTGTTGTAGCGGCGGTAATCCACCCGCATCAGCAGAAACAACGCGACGATCCCCAGCAAGACAAAGAACGCCTGCTGCAGCACAAAGCGGTATGGCGAGCCGAACTGTTCCTTTGCCATGACGGCGGAAGTGGAAAAAATCATCACCAACCCGAACAGCACCAGGGCCAGGACCGTTCCAAACAGCCACTTATCAGCACCAACACGTTTCGCCATACTGCCGCAGAGTATCGCCTGCGCGCGGTCGCGTTGCACAGCGATTACGGCAAGGTATCTGTATAGGTACGCACGATGCCTGTTGCGGTAAGCCGCGAGGTGCCCCACCTTCGCCGATGCTATTGCGGGCGACCGCTGGGTGCCCCACCTTCGCCGAAGGCGAAGGTGGGCTTGCGGGTGCAGCCAGTCCGCGCCTCTTTACTGCGGCAGCGCCCGCACAAGGTCCGCGAACACACGCCCGCGATGCTCGAAGTTCTCAAACTGGTCGAAGCTGGAACACGCCGGTGCCAGAAGCACCGTCTCACCCCGCTTTGCAGCCGCAGACGCGAGCGCAACGGCCCTCTCCAGCGTGCTTGCGGGGGTCAGCTTGACCTCGCTCCCAAGCTGCCGCTCGATGATCTCCGCCGCCTCACCAATCGTATATACCGCAACACACCGTTCCCGCAGCAGTGAAAGCAGTTCGGTGTAGTCTGACCCCTTGTCCTTGCCGCCCAGGATCAGGTGCACGCCGCCAGCAAACGACGCCAACGCCTTCGCCGTCGCGTCCACGTTGGTGGCCTTCGAATCGTTGTAGTAATCCACCCCGCGCGACTGTGCGACAAACTGCAGACGATGTTCGACCGCCTTGAAGCTGCTGACGGCCTCACGCACCTTCTCCGGGGAGACACCCGCAAGCCGCGCCATCGTGATTGCCGCCAGCACGTTCTCCACGTTGTGCGCGCCACGCAGCGGAATCTCGCCAGTTGGCATCACCGGCTCCGGCGTGCCACCCTCCTCGGCGAGGAAGTACACACCATCTCCATGCACAAACGCGCCCTGCTTGATCCGCCGTATGCCACTGAACCAGAATATCCGCGCCTTCGTCTTCGCCGCCACCATCTGCGACGGCTTGTCTTCCGCGTTCAATACCAGGCAGTCCTCTGCCGTCTGATTTTCCGTGATCCGCGCCTTTGCCGCCGCATAGTTCTCAAATGAGCCGTGCCGGTCCAGGTGGTCGGGCGTGATGTTCAGCACCGCCGCAATGTTTGGGCGAAAGGTATCGATGGTTTCCAGTTGAAAGCTGGAAACCTCCAGCAAATTCCACGTGTTCTCGGTCCCTTCGGCCACTAACTCGACCACAGGCAAACCAATATTTCCGCCCACCTTGGCGTCATATCCAGCACGTTGCAGAATATGTCCGGTCAGCGCTGTCGTCGTCGTTTTGCCGTTGGAGCCGGTGATTGCGATGACCTTGCCCTTTAGCGCCTGCGCGGCGAGCTCCAGTTCGCCAATCACCGGGACGCCGTAGCGCATCACCTGCTGCACCTCCGGCGTGGACAGCGGCACCCCCGGCGAGATGACGATCAAGTCCTGGCGGCGAAAGGTCAGCACACCGTGGCCGCCCGTTTCCACCATGACGCCAGCATCCAGCAGCGCGGGGATTTCATTCGCGAGCGCGCTGCTGGGACGCGTATCGCTTACCGTGACGCGCGCTCCCAGCCCGCGCAGGTACTTCGCGGCGGAAACACCGCTCTTGCCTAGCCCAACGACCAGCACACGCTTGTTCTTCAGGTCCATCCCCGCCAGTCTACTTGGTGACGCGTGACGGCTGCGACGCTGCGATGTGCATCGGGGCAAGTGTGTAGGTATTCAGTCCGGCCTTGACCGAAGGATCGTCCTTCGCCATACGCTCGGCCTCTTCCAGGCTGTTCATCTCCAAGAGGCCGATGCCGAACGACCCGCCGGGATCGAGCACCGGGCCATAGGCTAGCAATTGCCCCTTGTCGAACAGATCTTTCGCATATGCGGCATGCTGCATCATCAGCCCACGCTCCTCAGCCGTCATGTCCTGCGCGAATGTCGGACGTGGTGGAATGATCTTGAAGAAGAAATGTGGCATAGGCCTCCATAGATAATGCCTTGAGCTTACCGGAGCTTCAACCGCAAGCGAGAGAAAGGCAGTATTCGTATTGACATCGTGGCCGTCGCTTCCTAACCTTGGGGAATGGAAGTACCGTTTTCAGCCGAGCAGGAAGCGCAGCTGTCGCAAATCGCTCTCCACCAAGGCACTGACACCATGCAGCTGGTGAAGGACGCAGCCTTGCGCCTGCTATCTGAAAACCAGCAGTACCGCGCAGCCGTTCGTGAAGGTGCGGCAGCCGCTAACCGGGGCGATTTTGTAAGCCATGAGGAGGTCTGGTCCGGCGGGGAAGAAGCGCCGCGCTCCTAGCTGCCTCTTCTCCTACGCTGGACGACGATCGCCGCCCAAGACCTTACCCGCATCGTTCGCTACGTCCGGCGCGACAAGCCAGAAGCCGCTCGCAACGTGGCAAAGATTATTTACGACGGTTGCGAAAGCCTTGGCACAGCTCCTAATCGGGGCCGTCCAGGAGCCGAGCCAGCAACGCGCGAACTGGTGTTTGCCGCCTCGCCTTCTATTGCCGTTTACCGCGTCACCGACACTGCCGTCGAAATCCTGCGTATCTGGCACGAGGCGCAGCTTCGTAGCCAGTCACACAAGGCTTTGATCTACATCCAGGCATCGCCTCCAAGGGCGATGGCCACCACGATGGTCGTTTCTTCCGAGGTTCAATCATTAGATTCCGCTCTTGCCGATGCTCCACATAACACCCACGAAGACTGAGAAGGTTACAAAGAGTAACGTGATAAGCCCCGTAAGAACAAACCATGCTCTTGGACGGAGTACTCCAGCAGCAATGGAAAGCCCGAACGCAAGTACCAAGAACGAAAAAGTAATAAAAGCTCGATTGAAGAGGTAAGCTGAGACAGCCGAAGCGATCACATTCACCACGGCAATCAGACCCGCTTTGTTTCCATTCTTCATCGCAGTTTCAGCGTCGTCAGTGCGAATAAAGCAAAGACTAATGCCATGATCCAGAAGCGGGCGATGACTTTGCTTTCGCTCCATCCGATGAGTTCGAAGTGGTGGTGCAGCGGGGCCATCTTGAAGATGCGTTTGCCGCCGCGCAGCTTGTAGCTGCCCACCTGCAGCATCACGCTGACGGCCTCCAGGATGAACACGCCGCCAATGAACGGCAGCAGCAATTCCTGCTTGATGAGCACCGCCACGGTCGAGATGGCACCGCCCAGCGCCAGCGATCCCACGTCGCCCATGAAGACCTCGGCCGGGTGCGCGTTGTACCAAAGGAATCCGATGGCCGCGCCAACCATAGCGCCGCAGAAGATGGTCAGTTCACCCGCCAGCGGCATACGCTGCAGCTCAAGGTAGTCGCTGAAGACAACGTGCCCACTGACGTAGGTCAGCACTGTGAGTGCACCTGCGGCAATGATGGTGCAGCCGATGGCCAGCCCGTCCAAACCATCGGTTAGGTTCACCGCGTTCGAGCTGAAGGTAATGACCAGCATGACAAAAATTACAAACGGCAGAAACGAAATCCAGTACAGCCCATGCACATGATGCATGGCACCGAGAATGAGGTCTGGCCGAAAGCGCTTCAGAAACGGCACAACCAGCCGCGTTGAGTACATGCCCCGCGACTGCATCCACACCAGCACCGCCGCCACACCAAAGCTGGCAACGGTCTGGAAAAGGAGCTTTTGGCGCGCGCTCAGGCCCTGGTTGCGCTTGTGCACGACCTTGATGTAGTCGTCCGCGAAGCCAATCGCGCCGAACGCAACTGTCGAACAGACCGCGATCCATACAAACGGGTTCGCAAGATCGCTCCACAACAACGTTGGCACAAGGATGGCGATGCAGATCAGCACACCACCCATGGTGGGCGTACCGGTTTTGCTCTTGTGGCTCTGCGGACCTTCTTCGCGAATGTACTGGCCTATCTGAAACTCCCGCAGACGACGGATCACGAACGGCCCAATCAGCATACCGATGAGAAGCGCCGTCAGGCTGGCAAAGACGCAGCGAAACGTGAGATAGCGGAAGATGCGGAAGACCCGGAAGACCGGATACAGCTTTTGATAGAGCAGCCAGTAAAGCAACGGACCTCCGCCCTGGACAAGGGGTATGGCTTCAGCTTACGTGCGGCGCGATGCTGGCGGATAGGCGCGTGTTCCGTCTCAGGTACGGCCTACGCCCGGAGCGGTTGCAGCGGGTGCGCCGTCAGCCAATGCATCGAAGGCACGCTCCAGCCGCACACCGCGCGACGCCTTCACCAGCACTGCGTCACCAGGCCGTACGTGCGCCAGCATCCAGGCACCCGCCGCTTCTGGTGTTTCGACAAACGTCGCGTTCTCACCAGCGCCAGCCACCAACGCTGCTGCGTGACCCCGCACGCCGACGACGCAGTCCACACCGCGCGCCAGCATGTGTTCGCCACAACAGGCGTGCAGATGTTCCGCCTCCGGTCCAAGTTCCAGCATCTCACCCGCGATGACGATGTGACGCATTGCCGGAACCGCCATCAACGCGTCCACCATTGCATCCAGCGCGCGCGGATTGCTGTTATAGCAATCGTTAATGATCGTCGCTCCGCGCCATTCAAGCCGCTCGCCGCGCTTATCGCTGGGCCGCAATGCCGCGAGCGCGTCGATGCAGGTCTGCAGCGGTATGCCGCTCTCCAGGCCGGCGGCGATCCCTGCAAGCGCGTTATAGACGTTGTGCTCGCCGAGTAAGCTGATGTGCGCGCCGGCGCGCTCGCGCCGCGTCTTCACCGTGAACCGCATGCCCTCTGTTCCGGCATTCTCCAGATCAACGGCGCGCACGTCGACGCCGCCGGTGTGGATGCCGAAGTACCGCGTATGCTGTTCGCGGTTGATGCCGAAGCGCGACACATGCGTATCATCCGCATTCAGAAATGCAATACCCGCGCGCGGCAACGATGCGACTAGTTCGTACTTTGCCGCGGCAATACCACTGAGGCCGTCGGGAAAAAACTCGAGGTGTACCGGCCCCACGTTGCTGACAACCCCCCAGTCCGGTTCCGCGATCTTCGCCAGGGCGGCGATCTCGCCCGCATGATTCATCCCCATCTCGATCACGGCCACATCGTGTTCCGGCTGCAGCTTGAGCAACTGCAATGGCACACCAAAACCGTTATTCAAGTTGCCGGCGGACTTCAGCACATTGAACTTGGCCGACAGTATCGCGGCAACACATTCCTTTGTCGTCGTCTTGCCCGCCGAACCGGTGATGCCGATAACCCGCTTACCCCACTGCTGGCGCACTGCTCGCGCCAGCCCTTGGAGTGCTTTCAGAACGCAATCGTCGCTCTCAGGAACACGCAGCAGTCGTGCTTGATCCACAGCCGCCGGCGCAAGCCACCGCGTGCTGACGACGGCTGCGGTGGCTCCAGCCCGCAGCGCCGTTTCGACAAATTGATGACCATCGAAATGTTCTCCCCGTACCGCGAAAAATAGCTCACCAGACGCAACCGTGCGCGAGTCAATGGAATAACCCTGCACCTCCGCGCACAGATCGAAGTCGCCTTCGGCGTGGATCCAATCCGCGATCTGGCCCAATGTCAACGTCACGCCACTGCCTCCCTGGCGCTGAGCGCCGCCGTTGCCACCGCCACGTCATCGAAGGGCGTAGCCACTCCATGGGCCGTCTGCGTCTTTTCATGCCCCTTGCCCGCCAGCAATACGATGTCACCAGCTTGTGCCTCATCAAGGGCAAGCGCGATCGCCAGCGCACGGTCGAGCTCCACATGCACCTGCGTGTTCCCCGATGCCCCCATACCGGCAAGCGCCTCGTCCGCAATGATCGCTGGATCTTCGCCGCGTGGATTATCGCTGGTCACGATGACGATGTCGCTGCCCTCACACGCGGCACGGCCCATCTTTGGCCGCTTCGTACGGTCGCGATCTCCACCGCATCCAAAGAGGGTAATCACGCGGCCGTGCAGCGCCAACTCTCGTGCCAGTGCAATCAGATTGCGCAGCGCATCATCGGTATGCGCATAGTCGACAACCACTGTGATGCCGAGCGCATTCGGCACCGTCTCGAAACGTCCGGGCACCGGCCGCAACGTTGGCGCAGCCTGAAGCAACTGATGAAATGGAACACCACGCCCAAGTGCTGCCGCAAACGCCGCCATGAAGTTGTACACGTTCACGCGCCCTGTCAGCTGCGTACTCACACGTGTGATGCCCGCAGGACATCCAAGCATGAAGGCGGTCTCACCGGCCTCATACCTGATATCCCACGCGAAGAAGTCCGCCTTGCGATCATGCAGACTGTACGTCCAGCGTACCTTGCATGCTCTTGCCGCAGTCATCATGGTGGCGACATACTCATCATCCGCGTTGATGATGGCAAGACGCGGTGGAGGTGCACCTACACCCATAAATAATCTTGCCTTCGCCGCGGCATACGCTTCCATCGACCCATGGAAGTCCAGGTGGTCTTGCGTCAGATTCGTGAACACGGCCACATCCACGGGCAAGCCCCACACACGTTCCTGCGCCAGTGCATGCGAACTCACCTCCATCACGGCCTCCGTCGCGCCCGCCGCAACACCGTCCGCGAAGACCTGCAGCACATCAGGGCTCTCCGGCGTGGTGTGCACGCTGGGCCGCACCTTCCCCGCCACATGGGTTTCTATGGTCCCAAGCAGCACCGTGCTCCTGCCTGCGGCGGCAAGCATTTGCTCCAGGAGAAACGCCGTCGTCGTCTTGCCGTTCGTCCCCGTGATGCCGCTCACAGCAAGTACACGTTCGGGGTGCCCAAAGAAGTTCGCGCTGGCAGCGGCCATCGCACGCCGCCCGTCCTCCACCAGCGCCACTGGCACGCCGCCCGCATCTGCGAGTGCAAAGCTCTCGCGCGAGTCCGTGATGATTGCAACGGCGCCGGCATCCAGCGCAGACCGCACATAACGGTTGCCGTCGGTCGTTCCACCGCGCATCGCAACAAACAGAGCGCCCCGCGTGACGGCACGAGAATCGTATTCAACCGAGACGATCTCAGCCCTGGTTGCGTCACCCACCGCAAGCACAGGCACACCGGAGATCAGTTCAGTCCACTGCATCAGGCGTGATTCTACTGTCGCACACAGGTGCGGTGAGCCCTAGGGTGCAGGCACGAACGGATCACCGGGTAAACCGCACGACGACCTCCGTGCCAATTGGCACGGGCGTTCCCGCCGCTGGCACCTGCTCCCGCGCCAGGCCGCTGCCGACCGGCTGCACACGCAGACCGGCGACCGCCGCCTGCTGGATGACTGTTCTCAATCCGCCACTGAGCACGGGCACGGCTACCTTCTTGCCGGCATCCACAACCACCGCGCCGTCAGACCGGCTGTAATGATCGGCGGGAGGTCCCGCAGGCATCACCACCGAGGCCGTTTCCTCGCTCATCCATGACGATCCGCCGTGCTGCCGAAACGCAGCCAGCAATCTTTCCGGAAGAGCCGCAAAGATTCCACTTCCCTTGCTTACCGGTTTCTGGCGAGCAATCGAAATGCTTGCACCCGCATCGTCCCGCAGCGGATCATCGGGAGGCAGGGAGTTTACCTCGGCATAGAGAGATTTCAGGTCACCAATGCCCTCACTCGGCCCTTCATCCTCTGCAATCTGCTGCCGTTGCGCTTCGGCCGGCAGACCCTGCTTCAGCGCTTGATCGTGCGGCACACCCAGATACTCCAGCACCTGCTGAGTGACCACCGCAAATACAGGCGCACTGGTGGCGGCACCATAGCCGGTTCCCACGGTCGGGGTGTCAATCACCACAGCAACCGATACCGCTGGATTATTTACGGGCGCAATTCCCGCAAAGCTCGCCACAAGCTTGGTATGCGAATACGTGTGCGTGACGGGATCCACCTTGTTCGCGGTGCCCGTCTTACCTCCCGCGCTGTACCCGTTCAGCTGTGCGGCGCGCCCGGTCCCTTCAGTGACCGTCCCGGCCATCATGCCGCGCATCTTTGCCGCCGTCGCTTCACTGATGACACGGTGCGCTCCGTCCGGCAGCACCGCCGGCACATGCGTTTCAGGGTGGAATACAGCTGGCTGCAGGTGGCCATCTCCCTTCACCTTTTCTGTCTCACTTAGAAGGACGTGCGGCGGAAGATAGGTGCCCCCGTTTGCAATCGTCGATACCATCGTGACCAGTTGTACGGGAGTGACACCCACCTCCTGTCCAATGGCTATCGAAAGAATACTGGTTGCATCCCACTTACGAGGAGCGCGCAAAAGACCTCGCGTTTCGCTCGGCAGCTCCACCCCCGAGCGATCTCCAAACCCAAATCCGCGAATATAGTTGTAAAACCTTGTGGGCCCTAACTTCAACGCCATCTTGGCCGCGCCCACATCGCTGGAGTGCTCCAACGCGTACTGTACAGTTACTCGCCCAAAGTGGTCGGACTTATCGTCGTGCAGCGTGCGACCGTACATCGTCATGGCACCGCCCTGGCAGTCCACGATGTCCGTCGGCTGTACTCCCGCGCCATCCAGCGCCGCGGAGTACGTCACTAACTTAAACGTGGATCCGGGTTCATACACATCACTTACAGCGAGATTCTTCAAGATCGCCGGATCCTGGTGCTTCAGATCGTTCGGGTTATACCGTGGTGCAATCGCCAGCGCAAGAATCTGACCGGTATGCGGATCCTGTACCACAACGGTTCCGTGCGCGGCCTTCATCTTTTCCATTTGCGCGTCCAGCGCGCGCTCCGCAATATGCTGGATGTTGGTATCAATACTCAGGACCAGGTTCTCACCCGGCAGCGGCTCGCGCTCCTCGCTTCCCAGTGCATGGCGCTTCGCATCCACCGCAGTCAGCACATGGCCAGGTGTCCCATGCAGATCATCTTCGAAATAACGCTCTACGCCACCCAGGCCCGTATCATCCAAACCAACATATCCAAGTACCTGCGCGGCTAAGTCCGTATTTGGATAAAAGCGCTTAAACTCCTTTTGGAGATAGACCCCTTTCAGGTTAAGTTCGCGTACGCGCTGCGCCTGCTCCGGCGTCAACTTCCGCGCGATCCATGCAAAATTTCTGGATGCGTTCAGACGCGCCAGAATACTTGCCTGCGAGGTAAAGCTGTCTGTTGGATCGGAATGAACAATGCCGGCAATAAGCTCCGCGACATTGGTACGGTTCGCACCCAGTTCACTCGGCACCGCGTACACCGACTCCGCCAGGACGGTAACTGCCAGTTCACGCAGATTGCGGTCATAGAGAACGCCGCGCCGCGGCGCTACCTCGAATGTACGTTGCTGCTGCTTCGACGCGCGATCCACCCAATCACGGTGACGAAATACCTGTAACCAGAAAAGGCGGCCTCCTATGATCGAGGACCAGAACATGAAAAATATCGCAACCCATACAAAGCGAACGCGCCGGATGGGTGCGGTGAGTGGTTGGCGCGAGGTCATCATGGCTATTTGAACCTGGATAAAATCATGCTGCTGGCGCGCCAATCGTTAAATGAGTTACGGCAAGACTGCCGCGGGTATTTTCGCTTCTGCCAGCACAGGGTCGCCGGCAACAAACGAGCCATCCGGGCGAACCACCTGTCCAGGCTGGGGCGCATCCATGCCCAATTGCTTGGCGATCCGGTCGATACGGTCGGGATCTGAAAGTTGCGCTTCTGTCAGCAGCAACTGCCGGTTATCCTCCCGCAGATGCTCGACGCGCAGCTTCTGCGCCTCAATGGAGTACCCCATCTCGATCGCCGAGAAATGCTGCCAGACATATGTCATCACAAGTAAAAACAGAACGCTCATCGCGATCGTGAATGAGCGAATCTCACGGCGGCGCTCCGGATCATCCGCCTTCACGATGCGGCTGTTATCGATGTGCTTGGTAAAGAATACTTCTGGCGTCGGTCCGCGCCGGGCACGCCGCTGTACCTCGAAGACACCCCGGTTATGTTCACGAAAGGAATTTGCGCGTTCCCGTGGAGCGCGTCCGGCGATTCCGAATGCTGGCATGACTTGTTCCATTACCTACTCCTGCAGTTCCTTAGTTTTATTTACCGGCCCCGGGAGGTTATCCTAACTTCCCACAGGTTTATCCACAGATTTCATGCTTCGCGGGTAACTTCAGTGGAAGGCTACTTACAATCGTTGCGCAACCCGCAGCTTCGCGCTTCGCGATCTTGGGTTAGACCTCACCTCGTCCTCATCTGCAATGACAGGCTTACGTGTAACCATCTCCCAAATGCCCTCCTTCGCGCCTTTCCTGAAGGCATCTTTTACCAGCCGGTCTTCTAGCGAATGAAAGCTGATCATCGCCATTCTGCCGCCCGGCTTTAACAGGGCGGGAACGAATGCGAGTAACGCCTGTATCTCACCTAACTCGTTATTTACGCGAATCCGAAGCGCCTGAAAGGTTCGTGTCGCGGGATGAATCTTGTCTGATTTCATTGAGGGGGCCGCGGCCGAAACTACCCTGGCTAATTCCACCGTGGTAGTTACCGGCCGCGCCCTCACAATGGCTCTGGCGATTCTCCGCGACCTCCTTTCCTCTCCGAATTCGTAAATCAGGTTGGCGAGTTCTTCCTCGTCTGCCTGATTTACCACTTGCCCGGCCGTTTCACCGCTGCGCGTATCCATGCGCATATCCAGCGGTGCATCGTGCCGAAAACTAAATCCGCGATGCGTCCCGTCCAATTGCAGACTGCTGACGCCAACGTCGGCCAGCATGCCATCGACGGATCGCGGTTCCACCTCTTCAGCGGCCATCGAGAACGCGCGCGAAACAAGCCGCAACGCCGGCATCTCGCCGCCCAACTCTGCCCGGAGTGCCTCCAGCTTCTCCTGCGCCATGGCCATCGCCTCCGGGTCGCGGTCGAACGCGATCAGTTGTCCGGCGGGGCCAAGCCTGCGCGCGAGTTCCATGGAGTGGCCCGCAAGCCCCAGGGTGGCATCCACATACGTCCCACCCCGCCGCACCTGAAGAAGGTCCAACACCTTTTCCAAAAGAACCGGCACATGTTGCGGATTGCCCAACCTTCCGCCCCCACGCGCGGCCACTGGGGCCGCCACTTACTTTGCCCAAACGACAGGCGATTCGTTACAGCCCAAACTCTGCTAAGGAAGCCATGTCTGCCGCGTTCAGCGGTTCGGCCTCCAGTTGCCCACGGAAGCTGTCGTGATTGACGACTTCCAAAAAGGTCTGCGCTCCCAGGACCACCACCTCTGCCGTCACCGCCGCACTCTCCCGAAGGATCTGCGGCAACGTCAACCGTCCCTGTGCATCCAACTCCGCCATCTGCCCGTAGTAGTTGGTCACGTCCAGAAACTTCTTCTTTGCGGGATTCATGTTGGGAATCCTGGCCAACTGCTCCTCCACTTTTTCCCATTCCCGCAGCGGGTAAATTTCCGCCCGCTTCCCATCCCGGCTGGTGATGTAGAACTGCGGTCCATACGCCTCATCCACGCGGCGCTTGAACTCCGCAGGCAGCTTGAGCCGCCCTTTGTCGTCAACGCGTGCTGGATGATTGCCTCGAAACATACCGCTTCTGCTGCCTGACGAAGCTGTCTGGTTTGTTCAGCCTCAGACTTTTGGCGTAAAAACGTGATGCACAAAGCACTTGGGCCCGCTGCACTCCATTTTGTACCACCACGCTCCACATCTTCGTCGTTCTGCGCTCATCCGTAAAGCGAAAAATTTGCAGCTACCTTTGTCTGTCGTTCTATATGTGGAAAAGGCGTCTTATGGGCACGCACGCTAAGAATCCACCAGATATAGTGGTTACCCATTCTCACTTTTGTACTAAAAAGTAACCGCCCGATGCTGATCTGCTCGGGGGCCGAGCTTGGCTGCCTGTAGAGCAGTCGATTAGAGGCGCACGTTCACGCGCGGAGAAGTTGCGGCTGCTCTCCCCGGACGCGCTTGCGCTTCAGCATCCAAAGCAGATATGCGACCACGGCGATGTTTGTCGCGAGAACAGCAAACCGCAGCGGTGTGGGACGCCGCGACAGTTCAAAGAGTTCCCAGGGCACAAAGGAGACGCTCAGCCAGAGCGTAACGAACTCGGCCCACACTTTGCGCCGCAGCAGGCCGTACGCCTCAGTGGTGCAGAGAGCTGAATAGAGGAACGTACCCATGCTGATCAGCCGCAGCTTGTGGTGGGTAATCAGCGCGACCTTCTCCGTAAGCAGGTCAACCAGGTGACTCTCTGGATCGAAATGGAGCAGGCGGATGGCACGGTTCACAGTGGTAGACAAGTCGTGATGCACATAGTGCAGCGCACCGAGACTCATGCTAAGAAAAAAGACTGCCTTGACGAGTTTGAACAGGCCGATGAGATAAAGCCCCGAGTCCCGGGGCTGGGGAGCTTCCCGGTCTCTCACGCTGCTTGCCACGGCCTGGCTCACGTTGTTCCGCATCCCTTCATGAGTTCGCGCGTACATTCAGTAGTCTTGCGGCGGTACCGCCGCTTGTCAATCGCAAGCGGCGCGCAGGTCTGCTGGAAGGGACGCCGCGATGATCCTCCCGCCCAGATTTGACGTGTGATGCGTACCATCTAGGGAGTGGCGTTCGCGACTGCGATGCTGAGGGCCCTGCATGACCTTTAAGATGTTCCGTTTGGTGTTGATGATTTCCGTCGTATGCGCGGCTCTGTCCGCTGCCGCGCAGGGTGATCCGCATGTGGGCGATGTTGCGATGTCGCCGAAGAAGACCCTTCTGGAAAATCTAGCAACCTCGCCCATACACAAGGATTGGATGGAGGCGCTGCACGTCACCGGGATCGGCCAAATGTTGAGCAGTTCAGGGCCATACACGGTCTTTGCGCCAACCGATGATGCATTCGGCAAACTGCCGGCGCTCGCTGCTTCGCTGCGGTCCTCCACACCTGACGACGCGCTGCCGGCGTTGGTGAAATACCACATTGTGCAGGGAAGGCTGACTTCGAAACGGCTTGGCAAGCTTCTTAAAAAGGGGCACAACACCATCACGCTCCAGACGCTTGCTGGCCAGCCACTCACGTTGAAACGCTACGGAAGCATCCTGGTCCTTAGCGATGTGAAAGGCGGGACTGCAACGGTGGTCACAGCCAACGTGGTATGCAAGAACGGTGTGTTCGACGTAATCGATGCAGTGCTGATGCCGAACTGACGCGCTTGCGGCACTTCCGCAGGGCGCTTCGTTTCCACCCCTCAGGCGAGATGAGAAGCCAACGCGCTCGATCGCGTTCAACAAAAAGTCAAGCGCGCAACAATCCGCCCGGCGTTGGCTCTCGTTCTTCCTGTACAGGCTGCGGGCTCCTTGATCGCAGTGGAAAACACGCAGCAGAACAGTATGAGATCTGGCCCAGCGGCGCTGACCGCTCCCGGTCAGAACACTGAACGCAGTGGCGAGATAGTAGGCGGCTCTATGTGGCGGGTGATGGTAACTCTCACTTGAGCCGATGTGTACCAAAAGGATGGTGTCATACACGTGACGATGCCGTCTTGATGATGTTAAACCTGTACCTCTTTGCCTGGTTTCCTCGCTTGCGATAGGCGCTCCACAACGGAGCGCCTTTTGCTACTGAACACATCGGTCGTAGCGCGATAACCGGACAGATGTTCGGCACATAGGCAAACCGTGCCCAGCGGAGTACTTCCTACACCGTATGCGCCACGTCTTTGAGGCCGGTCAGTGGCTGCCGTTCCCGGTGCCGCTTGTCTTTGCCTTTTTTGCAAATCCGCGAAACCTGCCTCCACTCATGCCTGCGTGGCAGAAGGCACGGATTGACGAGCTGAACCTGATTGCTCCGCCGCCACCTCCGCCGGGTTCACCCTCGCGTCTGGGAACGGGTGTGGGAACCACCATGCGGCTGAGTTTTCGCCCAGTTCCTCTGTTGGCACTGCGCCTGTCCTGGCTTGCACTGATTCCTGAGTTTGAGTGGAATGACCACTTCTGCGACACACAGACCTCTGGGCCGTTCCGTTACTGGAGGCACTGCCACTCCGTTCGCGAAAATCTGCGTGGGCAGATCTCCGGCACTCTGGTGCACGACCACGTGGAGTACGAGTTCCCGGGCGGCAAACTCGGCGATTTGGCTAATGCCATGGCAGGACGTGCGCAGATGCGGTACATCTTCGGTGTACGCCACCGGCACACTGCGAAACTGATCAGGCAATATGCGGAAACCATGCAACGCACCCAATCCTAGTGCGTGGCGAAGCGTTCCTGCATCAGCACCTCAAGATAAGGCTGTGCCGCACGAAGCGCGGCATCTACCGTCACACCATACTTCTCGCGCAAGGCGTCCACTTTGCCATGCTCGATGAACTGATCGGGCCAACCAATGCGGACAACGGGCGTTGTGATTTCGGCTTCGTTCAGCACTTCCAGCACCGCCGAGCCAAACCCGCCGGCGAGTACGTGATCTTCAAAGGTCAGGATGAGGCCGCATAGCCTTCCATAGTGCTCCACCGTGGCGCGGTCGATTGGCTTGACAAAGCGCGGATTGATGACAGCCACCGAAAGTCCCTTCCGGCGGAGCCACTGTGCCGTCTCCCGAGCCATGGGCAGAAGAGCGCCCAGCCCAAAGATTGCAACGTCTGTGCCGTCGTCAATGATCTCCGCCCGGCCGATCTTCAGCGCAACCGGCTGCGCTTTCGGAACGCTGCCCGGACCGGTGCCGCGTGGATAACGGATGGCACACGGCCCAGGATGCTCCAGAGCTGTTTGCATCATGTCGGCGAGTTCGTTCTCGTCTTTGGGCACCATGTGCACTAGGTTGGGGACGCCGCGCATGTAGCTGATGTCGAAGAGGCCGTGGTGCGTCGGCCCATCGTCCCCGCTCAGACCGCCGCGATCCATGCAGAAGACGACGGGAAGGTTCTGTAAGGCCACATCATGCACGATGGGATCAAAGGCGCGTTGCAGAAATGTGGAATAAATCGCGACAAACGGCTTATATCCTTTCGTCGCCAGCCCGGCCGCGAAGATGACAGCGTGCTCTTCCGCAATGCCTACGTCGAAAAATCGGGTGGGATGCACGGGCCGGAAGAGATCCAGTGCGGTGCCGTTGGGCATCGCGGCCGTAATTGCGACCACCTTTGGATCGTTGTGGGCCAGCTTCACCAGCGTCTCCGCGAAAACTTCGGAGTATGTTTTCTGCCCCGCAACGCCCGTTTCTCCTGTCTTGGGGTCATATGGCCCCAGCCCGTGAAACTTCTTCTGCTTATCCAACGCGGGCTGGAAGCCGCGGCCCTTCTGCGTAATGGCATGCAGGACGACTGGCTTGTTCTGGCCCTTCAGGAACTGAAAGGTCTTCACCAGCAGCGGCAGGTCATGCCCGTCGATGGGTCCGTAGTAATCCAGACCAAATTCCTCAAACAGCATGGACGGCCCCAGCAGACCCTTCACGCTCTCCTCGGCTTTGCGCTGCACGTGCTTGGCTGCCTTGCCGCCAACGCGCTCAATCAGGCCGGAGGCGCGATCATGAAGGTAGGTGAAGCTTGGGTGCGTGACGATCTTATGGAAGTACGACGCGATCGCGCCGACATTTTTGTCGATCGACCACTCGTTATCGTTCAGCACGATGATCAGCCGCTTTGTCTGCGCGGCAACGTTGTTCAGCGCCTCATACGAGATGCCGCAGGTAAACGCGGCATCACCCGCCAGAGCGACGATGTGCTCGTCGCCTCCGCTCATGTCGCGCGCCACCGCCATGCCCAGCGCGGCTGAGAGCGCCGTTCCGGCATGGCCCGCACCAAAGCTGTCATGCTCGCTCTCCGTACGGAGCATGAATCCATTCAAGCCACCGGGCTGACGAATCGTGTCGAAGCGCGCCTCGCGCCCGGTCAGCAGCTTGTGTACATACGCCTGATGACTTACGTCAAATACAAACGAATCGCGCGGCGTATCGAACACGTAATGCATCGCGATGGTCATTTCCACCACCCCAAGATTCGGCCCGATGTGCCCGCCGGTTCGTGCCACGCTGCGGATAAGGCGCTCGCGAATTTCTTCCGCCAACTCCCCAAGTTGCGGCACCGACAGCTTTTTCACGTCGGCGGGCGAGGCGATGCTAGGCAGGAAATCAGTCATAACGTCACAGGCGTAAGACGCTCCGGCTAACCTGAAGGAGGACTCAGGCCGCATCCGGCGTGTTTTGTTCCTATCAAAGTGTAGGCCGTTTCGGTGAACTACTCCGCCATCGCCGCCGCAATCGCGATCGTCTCCGGTTCCCTTTCGAACACGCCTTCCCACCGGGCGATCACCGCGCTTGCCAGGCAGTTTCCCGCAACGTTCATCGCCGTCCGGCCCATATCCATGAGGGCGTCAATGCCCAGCAGCACAAGGATGGGCTCGCTAGGCAGCCGCAGTGTGCCCGCCGTCGCCAGCAGAACCACCAGCACCGCGCGCGGCACGCCGGCTACGCCTTTCGACGCCAGCATCAGCGTTCCCATCATGAACACCTGCTGGCCAATGCCCAATGGGATGTTGGCCACCTGCGCCACAAACACCATCGCCATGGCCAGGTACAGCGTCGATCCGTCCAGGTTGAACGAGTACCCTGCCGGTATTACAAAGGCCAGAATGCGGCGCGGCACGCCAAAGGCCTCCATCTCCTCCATGGCGCGGGGCAGCGCGGCCTCGCTTGCCGCCGTGGCAAACGCAATCGCCGCAGGGCCGGAGACATGCCGCACCAGGCGTCGCAGCGGCAAGCGTGCCAGCATGGCCACTGGCAGAAGCACGCACAGCACGAAGAATGCCGCGGCTGCATAAAACACCAGCAAGAGCTTGCCCAAATGCACCAGCACGCCCGAACCCATTCGGGCAACCGTGTACGCCATTGCAGACGCGACCCCCAGAGGCGCGGCATACATGACAATGTTGGTAAACCGGAACATCACCTCGCTCAGACTTTCCGTCAGCCGCAGCACCGGCGCGGCCTTCTCACCGGGCGTCATCGCCAGCGCCATACCAAAGATCGCGGCAAACACGGCCACCTGCAGCACCTGCCCCTCGGCGATAGATTTCGCCAGGTTCTCGGGAAAGACATGCGCCAGAAAGTCCTGCCAATGCATCGGCGCGGCGGACGGCGTTGAGCCGGCTAGGTCAGCAGGCAGCGTCATGCCCACGCCCGCGTGCGAGATGTTGGCCGCCACCAGACCGACCACCAGCGCCATCGTCGTCAGCACTTCGAAGTACAGCAGGCTCTTCCATCCCATGCGGCCTACGCTCTTCAAGTCGCCGTGTCCCGCAATGCCGCTGACCAGCGTCGCCAGAATTAGGGGTGCGACAACTGTCTTTACTAGGCGCAGAAAGATGTCGCTTAGAAACTGGCTGCCGACAGCCAGCGCCGGAGCGTCAAGGCCGATTTCCACGCCGGCGACCATCGCCACCACGATCCACGGCGTCAGCCTGCGGCGCAAGAATCCCGCCCAGAACACCAGCAGTGCGACTGCCGCGACGCGCAGGATGACGCCCGCACGATGATGCCCTCCGGCACCTGCCATACTGCCCGCTACCAGCAGTAGCGCGGCCGCGGACCACAGTGCGAGTTCAGAACGCGTGCGGTTCCGTGCAGGCATTCCCTCACTCTACCCGTTCCAGACCATCGCGCGTAAAGTGGAAGATCATGCGTCTGCTCCCCATCGCTCTGGCACTCGCATTCCTCTGCGTCACGGCACAGGCGCAGCTTGATCCGTTCAATCACAACGCCCCCCAGAGCAGCCCCCTGACGCAGCCGGCCCTATCCCCCGGCGGTGTGGAACGGATGAAGCTGGACGCGGATTTCAGCCGTGACACGCTGCAGGGCGGCGGCAAGGCCTTCGCTAGATGGTTT
>CAXTXE010000012.1:31118-96234 GCA_964248165.1 uncultured Terriglobus sp. | reverse complement strand
TCCATGTCCTAAGAATAGGAAAACCTGCTTGATTTGTCAACTATATAATTGCCTTGAGGGGCTTTCAACGCACCTATCGCGTTACGGCGCACTCGTCTTCCGGCCCGTTGGTACTACGCCAGGTCTGTCGTGGGCCCTGCGAGCGGATCGGTCAGCAGCCGCCTGCGCACGGATGCAAATCCGTACACGGCGATGAACACATAGCACAGCGCCGGGACGATGAAGGCGTGCTGGTAGCCTATGCCGTCCGCCAGCTTGCCGTAGAGCAGCGGCAGGAGCGCACCGCCAACGATAGCCTGCACCATCAGGCTAGAGCCTTTGCTGGTGAGTTCTCCCAGTCCCGCCAGGCCCAGCGTGAAGATGCTGGGGAACATGATGCTGTTGAATAGGCCTACTGCGAGGATGGTCCACATGGCGACACCGCCGGTGCTGAACATGCTGGCCAGAACTAGCAGGCAGGCGACCAAGGCGCAGATGCCCAGCAGCGTCCCCGTGCGAACCTTTGTCAGGATCGCGGAACCAATGAAGCGGCCCACCATGGCTCCGCCCCAGTAGTAGCTGACGTAGGTGGCGGCGGCGGCGGCCGTTAGATTACCAATCTCCGGCCGGCCAAAGTAGCCGATGAGGAAGCTGCCGATGGAGACCTCCGCACCGACGTAGAGAAAGATGCCCAGCGCGCCCAGCAGAAGCCATTTCTGGTTCCAGATGCTGCCGCCAAATCCAGCGATGGGACGCATATCCACAGTGAGGTGTTCGCGGTTGTCCAGCTTGACCATGGCCAGCAACGCGGCCAGCAGGAAGAGGATGCCAGTAATGATGAGGTACGGCGTTTGTACTGTGCCGGCCTGCTCGGCACGATACGCTTGCAGTTCCGGCGCGGTAAGCGCTTTGAGCTTATTGATGGCAAGGGGAGCCGCTGCGCTCAGGATGAAGAGTCCGCCCAGCTTGGGTGCGATGGTGGTTCCCAGCGAGTTGAACGCCTGCGACAGGTTCAAGCGGCTGGAAGCCGTCTCGCCGGGGCCGATGCCCGTGACGAAAGGGTTTGCCGATACTTGCAGGAACGTGATGCCCGCAGCCAGGATGACCAGCGCTCCCAGGAAGAGCGCATAGGACGCCATATGCGCGGCGGGGATGAACAGAATGGCTCCGACTGCGGCAACCAGCAGGCCAATGACCATGGTCTGCTTGTATCCGCGATACTCGACCAGCTTGCCCCCGGGAATGGCAAACAAGAAGTACGAGCCGAAGAATGCAAACTGGATAAGTGCCGCCTGCGCGTTGCTGAGCGCGAAAATCGACTTCAAATGCGGAACCAGGATGTCGTTCAGGCTGGTCAGAAAGCCCCACATAAAGAACAGTGTGGTGGCAATGGCCATGGCACGATAGTCAGTGTGCGTGCGCGTCGAGTAGCTCTGGGCAGCGGGTGCAGAAGTTATAGCCATATGTCGATATCGTTTCCCGGCGAGCAAAGTCCGCTCAGACCGTCAGGAAGCAGGGTAGCGCGTCTGATAGCATCTCGTCACGCTTGAAAGGGCGAAAGCATGCTGGATGTTCATCCGCCACATGAACCAATCCATGGTTGGCGAGACTTTCTGATGCACTTAAGCACCATCACCGTAGGTCTACTCATCGCGCTTGGATTGGAGGCTGTTGCCGAGAACATTTCACCACCGCCACGAAGTGCGTGAAACGCGTGAGGCGTTGCAGCGCGAGCGGGACGAGAACCGCCGCCGCTTTGGCGCGAACACGGCATACCTTCGCCGGCAGGCCGCGACACTAGAGAATAACTTGATGGTGCTCGATTTTCTCAAACACATTCAGGCGTCAAGCTGGCTGATCTGCCGGGCTTCTTAAACTGGACGAGCGCAAACGCGCATATGACGGAGTCCGTGTGGAAGACGGCTCAACAGACGGGTGTGTTCTCGTTTATGCCGCCCGAGGAGATTCGGCGGGATGCTGAGCTATACGATTTCCTGGAACGGATTGAAGCAGCCCATGAGGCAGAGGCTGCCGCACTCCTGGAAGCCTTGCGCTACACACTCCATGACTCCGATCCGACCCACTTGACGGCGCTACAGCGGGAGCAGGAGGAGACTCTCACCGAAACTGTTCTCCTGAAACATCTTGCCCATGGCCTTCTCATGGAGGATCTTGCCACTGAATTTCCAGATTTAGTCCCGCTCCGAGCCACGAAGAACTGCTCTTGCCCACTCACCTGCGAACGCTCATGAGTAAACCAGACCTAGCGAGAGCAATCGAATTGACGCTGAGACGAGCAAATGAGGCAGCACCTAACCCGCACGCGGATAAGGTGGCTGGGCGATGAGGCGGGTGACCAGTGCCGCCGTGTTGGTGCTTGCTTGTTTTTGCGTCAGCCAGGCGATGGCACAATCCGTCCGGAAATCCGAACAGGCCGGCCGTGGCTGAGGAGTACAGCAAGGTCAAAGCTGAGAATGATTGGACCGCAGCGCAGGTTGCGCGGTACCCAGCGCGCTTGCTGGCCTTCTGCGGTGTTGATCCGTTGCGCGAGTACGCGCTCGCGGAAATCGACCGTTGTGCCCGTGACCCTTACCTGAAAGCTGGTCTGAAGCTGCACTTTGGCAACTCCGATGTCGATCTGGATGAACCCAGCCATGTCCTTGCCTTGCAGAAAGTCTTTGCGTCGGCCGACAAACATGGGATGGCCATCACGGTTCACCTGCACGCCAACATCGACCACCATCGCCCTTATGGCGCACCAGAGGCGCAAGTCTTCCTAACGCAAGTCTTGCCGTACGCACCACATGTTACGGTGCAGGTTGCTCACCTCGCGGGCAGTGGAGACTTCGACGATCTTGGAGCAGATGAAGCGCTCTCAGCCTTTGTCAAAGCAATTGCGGCGCACGACGGGCGCATGTCTCATGTGTACTTCGACATCGCTGTAAGTAACTGGCAGAACAACAAGGAACTGATGGCATTACGCCTGAGGCAAATTGGTATGCAGCACATCTTGTTCGCCTGCGATGGAGCATGGACCACTTTCAAACCGGCAACATGCCTCGCCGCCTACCGGCAGCTGCCGCTCACGCTCGAAGAGTTCCGAGTGATCGACGGCAACGTGGCTCCGTACTTGCCCTAGCTGGTGGAGCATGAAAAGCGAGTCAGCATGTGCTCAGCGGCAATGGCTGCGTCGCTTGTTTCTCACACACGCCGTTTGATAATCATTCTTCTTTGGGAGACAATCGCTGGGTAGCTGCGAACGACTTCATGCGCGTGTTCGACCAGGCACATTCGCCGCCAGCAGCTCGCAAGGAGGAACTTCGCTATGGCAGAGGATCAGAACGGTTCCAATGTGGCACAAGGCAGCGCCAACGGGGCTGCAAACGGCACAAACGGAACAAGTGGTAACGGCAACAACGCACCCGGGGTGTTGACGACGCGGCAAGGCCATCCCGTCCCGGATAACCAGAATCTGCGCACGGTAGGCCCGCGCGGACCGGCGGTGCTGGAAAACTACCACTTCCTGGAAAAGATCACCCACTTTGATCGCGAACGCGTTCCGGAGCGTGTTGTGCATGCCCGCGGTGCGGCGGCGCACGGCTACTTTGAGGCATACGGCAAGTGCGGCGACGAGCCGGTGAGCGAGTTTACCCGTGCCAAGCTCTTCCAGACGCCTGGCAAGCAGACACCGATCTTTGTCCGCTTCTCTACCGTGATCCATGGCGGTCATTCGCCGGAGACGCTGCGCGATCCCCGCGGCTTCGCCATCAAGTTCTACACGGAAGACGGTAACTGGGATCTCGTCGGCAACAACCTGAAGGTCTTCTTTATTCGCGACGCCACCAAGTTCCCTGACATGGTGCATGCCTTTAAGCCGGACCCGCTGACCAACCGCCAGGATAACGGCCGCTTTTTCGACTTCATCGCCAACACGCCAGAGGCGACCAACATGGTGACATACCTGTTCAGCCAGTGGGGCATCCCGGCAAGCTACCGCTTTATGGAAGGCAGCGGCGTCAACACCTATAAGTGGGTCAACGCTGATGGCCGTGCGGTCCTGGTGAAGTATCACTTCGAGCCTAAGCAAGGCGTGAAGGGCCTGACCCAGGACGAGGCGAATCAGATCCAGGCGACCAACTTCAACCACGCCACGCAGGACCTGTACGACTCCATCGAGCGCGGGCAGTATCCGGAGTGGGAGATGTTCGTGCAGATGATGAGTGATGACGAACACCCTGAGCTGGACTTTGATCCGCTGGATGCAACCAAGATCTGGCCGCGCGAGCAGTTCCCCTTTCTGCCCGTTGGCAAGATCGTCCTGAACCGCAATCCATCAAACTTTTTCGCTGAGACAGAGCAGGTCGCCTTCGGTACTGGCGTTCTGGTCGACGGGCTTGAGTTCTCCGAGGATAAGCTGCTGGTGGGCCGCACCTTCAGTTACTCTGACACGCAGCGCTACCGCGTTGGCACCAACTACCTGCAGCTGCCCATCAATAAGCCGGTCGGTTGCCCTGTCTTCACCGGTCAGCGTGACGGACAAATGGCGTACGAGCAAAACCTGGCTCCAGGCCAGAATCCGCACGTGAACTACGAACCCAGCTCGCTTGGTGGCCTGGTTGAAGCTAAGCGCAGCGGTGTTCCATACACACCGGAGTTCAGCGGCAAGCTCATCCGCCAGAAGATCGACCGTACCAACGACTTTGCGCAGGCTGGCGACGCCTACCGCAACATCCTGACAGAAGAGTACCGCGCGGAACTGGTCAAGAACCTGGGTGGTGCGCTGGCCGACTGCACGGAAGGAAATCGCGAGAAGCTCTTCACCTACTTTGACCAGGCAGATGCCGAATACGGACGGCGCGTGCGCGAGGAGACAAAGAAGTCGCTCGAGATGAAGTCCAGCAAAAATGCGAAGGAGTCGGCTGCGGTATCGCACGCAATGGAACACGCTGTGGCTCTTCCAGTCCACTAAGGCTGTTGTCACGTGACTCATCAAACGCACTAAAGCCGGCACTAAGTCCGGCCTTGGTACGTTTGCCCCCTAAAAGTCTTGAAAGTTCGCAACTTTTGGGTCTAAATGACGCTCTTCTTCCAACGTACGGCAAGCTCGGATGCTGCCGTTGGAGAAAGATCATGAAGCGCGAAGCGTATATCTTGGCTCTTACTTTGGCTGCTACTTGCGGTTCCATTTCCTTGAAAGCACAGAACTATGGAGCTTCACCTTATGGGCAGGTTCCCGGACCTCATCCCGCCTATCTTCATGCGTTAAGCAATCTTCGCGCCGCACGGCACTACCTTGCCGATAACTGGGCCTGGGCCCCTGTAAAGCATGAAGATGAGGTAGCCATCCACCACATTGACGCAGCCATCAACGAGATCAAGATGGCGTCCATTGACGATGGTAAGAACATCAATGATCGCTTCCCCATTGATGGCTCGCTCACACCGCAAAACCGCTTCGCCAAGGCGAACGAACTGCTCTACGCGGGGCATCAGGATCTGGCGCGCGCTGAAGACGTACCGCAATCGAGAGGCCTGCGTGACCGCGCACTGCGCGAGGTGGATGCCGCGCACGATACTGTGGACAAGGCCGTCCGTATTTCGCATTGGCAATAGGAACGCACTGGCTACAAACAGGGAGCGCACTGGCTGGTGTTAGCTCGCTGCGGGTGCGTGCGCCTGGAAAATCTGGTACCGGTGCGATGCGCAAACCAGTCGCATGTCTGGCAAACGTGCGACCTGGTCCTGACGTTGCGGCCACAGCAACACAATGATCGTGTGCCTTGGTTTGAGGCAGAGCGAATACTGCAGGTTGTTTAGCACCTTCTGCATCGTCTCCGCGCCGAAAGGATTAAACATATAGATGACCAGCTTGCCGTCCGGGAACTGGGACTCTGCCGCGTCGCCACGGATCGATTCGATGCGCACGCAGCGTTGCCGCCACCACCGGTACGTCCAAATGTTTTTGCTCGCCAGATCGTGCATGATGCGCGAGAATTCAACTCCGATGATGCGGCGGAACGGCCAATCGACGCAACAAACAGCGTGCGCCCCTTACCCGATCCCAGATCGATGTAGGTGAAGTCCGAGACGTCATGCACGGGTAAAGCACGGAGCGCCTCGCGGATGTTGCGCGGCCGGGCAGGCTGGTAAAGTTCGCTGTCGCGCTGCTGGCCGGGAGCAACGCCAGCACGCAATAACGTCATGTTGCCTGCAGTGCGGATATGCCGTAACCGGTCGAACCACTGGTCCTCAGCGAACTCATAGGCGGGACGCACCAGGTCCTGTACTTTGTAACCCATCGCCTGCAACTCAGAGAAAGCACGCTATCGATGTTAATGCGCTCCCGCGCTTTCGTGACCGGCGGGGAGCGGTTTGGGTGTTTCCATGCGCGGCAGCATCTCTGCTCGCGTGGCGGAGTTGTACGCAAACCAGGCCTCGATCGCTGCGCCCTGCATCACATCGCCCTTTTGCACACGGTCGTACAGGTCCATGTTGCTGTGGTGCGTGCGCGTGCCGTACTCCAGTGGGTCCTGCATGAATCCAACACCATTCAGACCGATCCACGAGAAGCTGGTGGAATCCGTTCCGCCTGGCTGCGCCGTGGCGCCAGACGTGGTACCAACGACGGCTTGTATCTCCAGATCGCGAATCGGCGCGATCCAGGACCGGAAGATGGACGCAAGCTCGCTGCTGCCAAGCGCCTGCACACCGCGAAAACGCCCGCTGCCGCCGTCATCGTTGAAGTAGACGTCCAGCTTGTCGTACTCGGGGGTCTTCACCATTGTGTCGCGGGGAGCAAAGTGCTTCTGCACATAGGCGAGCGATCCGTAGAGACCTTCTTCCTCACCGCCCCACAGCGCAACGCGCACCGTGCGTGCCATCGGCTTGTGCATGGTCGCAAGAATACGCATGGCTTCCATGGCGACCGCTGATCCCGTGCCGTTGTCCGTTGCGCCCGTGCCGCCCTGCCAACTGTCGAAGTGGCCGCCCAGCATGACGATTTCGTCAGGCTTGGTGGACCCCGGAATTTCACCGATCACGTTGAAGCCCATCAGGTCGTCCTTCTGGTACTCCGTCTGTATATCGAAGGTGAGCTTCGGTGTGGTGCCGTGCTGCAAGAGCCGGCAGATGCGGTTGTACTGCTCCGGCGTGATGGCAGCCATGGGCGGGCCGACCGGGTCCTTGGGATCCTGCGATCCGCCGTACGAAGCAAATACCGTTCCTCCATCACCGTTGTACCCCGGCGTAAGCGCCACCAGAGCACCCTCTTGCTTCAGGAAGGCGTTCACTTTGTTGCGCAGAACACGTCCGCTTGGCGCTGCTGTAGAAAGCGTGGATGGCGTCATGTCGCCTGGCCGGGGTGCAGCCGGCTGCAGTTGACCCGGACGGCCACCGGGAAAGCCGTTCAGGCGCGATGGATCGGGTGCGATGGTGCGTGCTTCGATTTCGGCGTCCGTCAAGCGGCGGCCCTCGGGCTCCGTGCGCATCTCCAGCACACGCGGGTCAAAGATAAGGACGATCTTGCCTTTCAGCTTGCCTTTGTACTTCGCGAAGTCTGCCTCGGTATGCAGCGGCGCAAGGATCGCGTCGGCCGTCACAGGGCCGTTCGTCCCCGGCGTCCATGCCAGCGGGAAGCCGATGAGCGCGGCATATGCTGGCGACTCAAGCGCACCATAGTACTTCTTGATCTGCCAGCCATAGCCGAATGGACCCCATGTTTCCAGGTGCACGTTCTGCAGGCCCCAGGACTTCATCTGCTGCATGGCCCACTCCGCCGCAGCGCGATGATTGCGGCTGTTGTTCACGCGCGGACCGTACACCTCAGACAGGTAGTACAGATTTTCCATCACCTGCGAGCGGTCGAACGCTTCATGCTTGATCGCCGTAAGCGCCGCAAGATCGACGGTGTCTCCAGCCTGCTGTGCAGGAACAACGCTTCCGGTTAGGATGGTGGCGCAGACCGTTGCGGAGAGCTTTGCAAAGAAGTGCTTCACGAGCGTACTCACTTTCTGGACTTCAGATGCGAGAACATCAATGGTAAAGCCCGCCGCATTCTCGTTGAGAACACAGCGGGCTAGCTGCTGCAGGTTAGAAACTAAGCTTAAAGGCAAACTGGATGTTGCGCGGTTCACCTGGTCCGAGGCCAGGGGCTGACGACGAGTTGCGCGTCGCGGACAGTAGACCGAAGCTGGAGCTTGTCAGCGTGCCGCTAGGGTTGGCAAAGTTCGCTTGGTTCCAAATATTGAAGACTTCCGCGCGAAGCTCCGTGTTCACGTGTTCCGTGATGGGTGTCATCTTCACAAACGAGAGGTCGACATCGCCGAACCCGGGACCCTGCACGCTGTTGCGCCGTTCGTTGCCGAAGGTGCCGGTGACCGGGGCCGCCCATGCGCTCTTCGTCAGGTAGGTGTACGTCCGCGACGTGCTGCTGGCGTTCGTCACGCGGGTTAAGTAGGGGTTCACACCAGCGATCCGGTTCGGACGGTCTCTGCTCGCCTCACCCGATCCGCTGGTGTTGGTCCCCGCGAGAATGTTGATGGGCGTTCCGCCTGCGAAGGTGAATAACCCATTGATCTGATAGCCCTGCGTCAGGCGCGGGGCAAAGCTGGTCCATTTCGGCAGTTCGTAGTGCGCACTTCCCGTGAAATTGTTTCGCACATCGAAGGTCGAAAGACCCCAGTCGCCCCGAAGATTGCGGCTGTCCTGGGGCGTGGTCGTACTCGACGCGTCGTCCTCCGACTTGGCCCAGGTGTAGTACATCTTTGCCGAGAGACCGTGCCACGCGCTCTGCTGTAGAGAGAACTGCAGCGAGTTGTAGTTAGACGTGGCACCGCTGTTCACCTGGTTGATCGCTGTCAGGTAAGGAAACTGAGCAGCCAAAGGGCGAACGCGGTTAGCCGCAACCGTCGTGACGGCGATCTGGTTAAGGTCATCCACGTAGGCCAGGCGGCGGCCGGAACTGCCCACGTACGCCACCGTTAGCAAGGTGTTCTTCGCCAGTTGCTGTTCTACGTTCAGGTTGTAGTTCTGCAGGTACGCGGCCCGGTAGTTGGGATTGATGGCGAGAATGCCCAGCGAAGTAACAGGCTGTCCGTTTGCACCAAAGACAACGCCGGCGGGAAACTGCGTCTGGCCGAGAACAAAGCCGGCACCACCGTTCACCGTAACGGCGGCGTTGGCATCCCCTGGGCTGCCGAAGATACCAGCACTGGCACCATTACCAACACTGTTGTACACGAACTGGCCCACGGTCGGCTGATCGAAGAACCAGCCATATGCGCCGCGAAGAACTGTCGAAGGGTTGTCCTTGAACGGCGTGAATGCAAAGCCAAACCGGGGTGCAACATTGCCCATGTTGCGCGCATACAGGGGAGACTTGAAGTAGCCCTGCTGCGGCGTGAAGTTATAGATCGAGTTGCGATCGTCTGCGATCACACCCGGATAGCTCCAGCGCACACCGTAGTTCAGCGTGAACTGGTTGTTCACCTTGAAGTCGTCAGCGGCGAAGAGGTCAAATGTGTTCACAATGTACACACGTTGGGGATTGTTGCGCAGGATCGTGGCTCCCGAAGCATTGTTTCGGGTCAAACCAGCAACAAAGTCAGCAACCTGCGTGCCCGTGGAGCACTTGTTGGTGCCGGTATTGGTGTAGTCCAGACCGGCGGCCGCGCATTCGGCCTGGGTGGCGGGTTTGGCACCATTGTTGGTATAGCGCGTTCCGTCGAAGTTGAACGTTCCACGGCCATTGACAAAGTAAGCTACGTTCAGGTTTGCATGGCGGTACTCACCGCCGACTTTAAGCTCGTGGCGGCCCAGTGTGTAGTGCAGTGTATCGTCCACGTGGCCCGTTACGTCTTGGCGGCCCAGCGGAGGTGTCGCGCCGGTGTAGTCAAACGACCCCACATAGAACTGCGGCGCGCCGGTCGCGAGCTGGCCTGTCAGGCCCAGCGGGAGTCCGTCAGCCTGAACGTTGAAGCTCTGGTTGCGGTCATTGAAGACCTGCAGGAACGATTGTGCCGCAAAGCTCAATTGGTTGACGAGCTTGCTGGAGAGTGTGCTGTTCAGGATGATGGATCCATTGTGAATGTGCATTGGCGCGGTCTCAAAATAGTCCGCGAAATGCGAACCCACGTCGGCCGACTGAGTGCCGGTGGTTCCGAGATAGTGAACCGAGAGCTGTTCCCGGTCGTTAAAGCTGTGGTCCAGCTTGATGATGCCGTTGTAGCTGTTATAAGTGTTGACTCCGTTGGATTGGTACTGGTTCGAGTAACCCGCTGAGGTGCGGGACACCGCCGGAAACAGCAGGGTGTACATGTTCAGCGCGACCTGATTCTGCGCAATGCCACGGCTTGCCAGCAGACTCTTGCCGGCGGCAATCCAGGTGTCGTTCAGAACGGTATCGGAGAGGCTGTTATTTGCCTGTGCAATTTGCACTTCGCCCGCGATGAAGAAGAACGTTTTATCTTTAAAAATCGGTCCGCCAAGCGTGAATCCGCCCTGATGGTTGCGAATCTCGGGAATGCGGCTGCCGACGGCGACCGACGGGCTGAGCCACGCGAAGAGTTCGTTGCGGTCGAAATAGAAGACGTCGCCATGAAGCGAATTCGTGCCGGTGCGCAGCACCATGTTGCTGTTAGCGCCACCGTTGCGGCCCTGGTCCGCCTCACCCGCCGCCTGCAGCGAGAATTGGTCGATTGCCTCCACGGGGATAAGACCACCAGCGATGCCGGCGATGCCGCCCTGGTTGGAAGCAACCGCATTCGACCACGGATCGTTGTTGTCCGCTCCGTCAATCTGGAAGTTGACCCCTGCGGTACGCGAGCCGTTCACGGTGTTGCTGTAGGGACTCACGCCCGGGGCCAGCTTGACCATCTGCGTGAAGTTACGTCCGTTCAGCGGAATCTCCTGCACTGACTTTTGATCCACGACGGCAACTAGCTGGCTGTTTGTCGTGTCGAGAACCACACCGGCAGCCTGCACGTTCACCACCGTATCTTCCGAGCCGACAGTCAGAAGAATCTGCTGATGATTGATCTTTGACACTTCGATCGCAAGGTCGTCGATGCTCTTAGCGGAGAAGCCCGCAGAACTGACCAGAAGCTTGTACGTTCCGACAGGCAGCTCAGGAAAGCTAAAATCGCCTGCGTTATTCGATTTGCTCTTCAACACCTCGTTCGTCGCCGGATTGGTCAGTTGTACCGACGCATTGGCAATCGCCGCGCCTGAGGCATCTGTAACGGTTCCGGTTAGCGATCCGCGGAAAGTTTGTGCGCCTGCCGTTATTCCCGAGATGAGGACTGCTGGAGCAAGTAGCGCCAAACGCGAGGGCTTCGTGAGGAAACTCATGGTGCTCTCCTGGTTCGCCGCCCCGGAGCAGTAAGAGGTAAAGACACTAGGTCCTGCACCTCACCTGAGGTGTGCCAAGGCACACTTGCAGGCTGTTCCGCAGCGGTCAAACAGCTAAATTGTCGAGATGCATTTAACAGTATTAGCAATCCGTTCACATTGCAACCCTGACCGGTAACTTTTACGTTTCTTTCCTAACCGCATGGCTGCGGCTAGCAACGGAAGTGCCCGTCGTGACCTGGTCAGCATCGCCGGGTTACTGAACATCCGCTTAGAGCGGCCTAAACCCTTACCGCGCTCAGAGCAGCCTCCTGTGTTACGCACGGGCGTCTCTTAGGAAAACAGGCACGCCGCGTGCATGGACCACTGTGCGGTTCCCGATGAAAGCCGCTGCGACGCGGTTTCTTGCAAAGGTTTAATGAATGCCGGCTTACCCTCGTGTCTCTCGTGCACTTTGGCTTTTCTGTGGCATCGCTGCCGTCCTGATGGCAACGGAGTCTGTCCAAGCACAGGCACCTGTGCCACGGCTCGCCGGCCTCCCCAGCTCCGCCGAACAACGTGTAGCGCTGCCCCGGAGCACCAGCCCCCGGACCGCTCAGGCTGAATACCTCGGCCATCTCTCCGGTGAAACGGAACTGACGCGTATGTCGCTGGTGCTGCAGCCTTCAGCAGAGCAGGATGCGGCGCTGACGCAGCTTCTCGCGGACCAGCAGAATCCAGCATCGCAGAGCTATCATCGCTGGCTCACGCCAGAGCAGTTTGGCGCGCGCTTTGGTGCGTCCTCCACCGACCTTAGTATCCTCCAGACCTGGCTCCAGACGCAGGGCTTCACGGTGGCGTCCGTCGCGGGGAGCCGCAACAGTATTATTTTTGCCGGCACAGCATACGCGGCAGAGCAGGCGTTTGGCGTGACCCTGCAACGCTACCGTCGCGACGGACGTGAGTTCTTCGAAAACAGCGGCAGCATTCATCTCCCTGCGCCGCTGGCCGCGGTTGTAGGAGGCGTAAGCGGACTGAGCAGTTACCGGCTGCCTGCTCCCCGGATCAAGCGCGAGGCTGCGCGCGCGGACGCCCTTGCGAGGCCGCAATACACCACGTCAACCGGCACGCACTACCTTGTCCCGTGGGACTTCCGGCAGATTTATGCCGCAAACACGCTCATCAACTCGGGCTACGACGGAACGGGAATCAAGATTGGCGTCATCGGCCAGTCGGCGGTGGATACAGCACAGGTCACCTATTTCCAGGAAAAGACCGGCCAGCCGGTAAAGCTGCCCACGATGGTGCTGGTTCCCTACACCAGCGCACCGGCGAAGGTCGCCGGGGACGAGGCGGAATCAGAACTGGATCTTGAGTACACAGGGGGGACTGCCCCCGGCGCGCCGGTCCAGTTCATCTACACCGGATGCGCGGATGCCAGTACCGGTAACTGCAACAATAACGGCGTCTTCGACGCGCTGGGCTACGCCATCACAAACAATCTGGCACCCATCCTCTCTGTCAGCTATGGAGGCTGCGAGACGGATGACGCCAGTTATGCCCTGAGCACGCTTGAACCCTTGTTGAAGCAGGCCAACGCCCAGGGCCAGACAATCGTGGTGTCCTCTGGCGACAGCGGCGCTGCCAGCTGCGAGCAAAGCGTGACCGCAACCCGCGCCTCCGCGGGCCTGTCCGTCTCCTATCCGGCGTCGTCGCCGTACGTCACGGCCGTGGGCGGCACGCAATTGAACACGGACAGCCCAGCCTACTGGAACAGCAGCAACAACACCGGCAGTCTTGGCTCGGCATCAGGGTATATGCCAGAGACCGCATGGAATGACACGGCGAGCTATGGCTCGCTGGCCGCAAGCGGTGGCGGCGTCAGCAAGATCTTCAGCAAGCCACCATGGCAGTTTGGCACTGGCGTTCCCGGCGACGGACAGCGCGATGTTCCAGATATTGCCTTTGCCGCAAACGTGTCAGAGCACGCATATCTAATTTGCGACGCGGACGACCCATGCCTGACGGGGTCCGGCGGCTTCGTCATCGGACGTGATGGCGGCGCGGTAGGCGGTACGTCGGCGTCCGCACCCAACTTTGCCGCGGTCTTGGCGATCATCGAGCAGGCTAATGGTGGCCCGGCGCTGGGCAATATCAATCCCAGCCTCTACGCTTTGGCAGAGGGTACAAGCCGGGCAGACATCTTTCACGACATCACCACGGGCAACAACATGGTTCCGTGCGTCACCGGCTCTCAAGATTGCGCGAACGGCTCACTAGGCTACAACGCTGCGCCGGGGTACGATCTGGTCACGGGACTCGGCTCTGTCTCCGCAGCGGCGCTGCAACCGGCGCTGGCGGCATACGCTGCCAGTACGGCCAGCGTGGGTCTGACCGTTTCTTCCGTAACGCCAGCCGTGGGATCACCGGTGATCTTTACGGCGGCGGTCTCCGCCAGTACTTCCACACCCAGCGGAACGGTGACCTTTTCTGTGGACGGTACTGTCACCAGTCCGGCTGTGGAGATCTCTTCCGGGACGGTCGCCTACTCGTACAGCGGATTCACCACCAGCGGCAGACATACGGTCACGGCGGCTTACTCCGGTGACAGCACCTACGCCGCCGGCAGCGCCAGCGTCACTGTGAATGCCCTGTTGAGCGCGCCTGTGATCTCGGTACTTGCCACACCCGCAGCACCGGTCACCGGGTCAGCGGTGGTACTTACCGCAAGCGTCAGCGGCCCTTCTGGAGCGCCCACCGGCACCGTCAGCTTCTTTGTGGATATGAACTCCACGGCTGCGGGTATCGTCACGCTTAGCAATGGAATAGCTGCGTTCTCTTATTCTGGTTTCAACACCGCCGGCGTGCATGCAATCACAGCCACCTACAACGGCGATGCCACTTATCAATCCAGCAGCGCGTCGTCTTCTGTGACGGTGGCCTCCCCGGCCCATTCCGTGACACCCACGGTTCAGCTCACCGTTACTCCAAACGCCATTTTCATCGGAACACCCATCGCCATCGCGGTCGCGGTCACCGTGACCGGCACAGGGAGCACGCCCACCGGAACCGTCTCGTACACCATTGATGGCGTACCAGCGTCCACCGGAACGCTGATCTCCGCCAAAACGTCTCTTACCTATCCAGGCTTCTCCGCTGCGGGCACTCACTCCGTGCTTGCAACGTACTCGGGCGACGGCACCTACGTCCCTGCAAGTGCCTCCTCCACGATCATGATCGCCGCACCGGGTATAGGGCTTTCCTTCAATACGTCTACGCTTTCAATGGCATCTGGCGGCAACGGCTCGCTGACCGCCACTGTTGCTTCGCAGAATGGCTTTGCCGGACCCGTCGGCTTCAAACTTTCAATGGTGAGTTCAACCGGTGCCACCTTTGCGGGATGCTACTCGTTGTCGCCCACGACAGTAACCCCGCTGGCTGGTGGAAGTGCATTCACCACGCTGACCATGTCCACTGCCAGCAGCAGCTGCACTGCCAACGGTGGAACCACACTCTCGCGTGCAACGCACGGTGGCCCAGACGGTTCGGGCAAACCCTTCCAGCCGCCGTCGCGTAGCGGAGCCACGATTGTGGCTGCTGGCCTGCTCGGATGTTTCCTTCTCAGGCGGAGCATACGGGGCCGAGTGCTTCTGCTTGCAATGATCGCTGCCTCTGCGCTCAGCCTTTCAGGATGTGGCAGCGGCATCTCCTCCAACTCCGCTGCGACTGTAACGACTCCGGCAACGCCAACCGCACCCTCTACGGAGGGAACCTACGTGATCCAAGTGAGTGCGACGAGCGCTTCGGATACCTCCGTAACTTCAACCGCGCAGTTCACGCTAAAGGTGCAGTAATCCAGCCCGGCCAGACACATTCTCTGCGCCCGTCTGCAATGCAGATGAGGCGCACAAGCGCGGGACGGCAGCCCTGTAACGCTGAAACGGACGCCGCGAAGCGTCCGTTTCAATAAATCTGGGGCGGCTAGAGGGATTTGAACCCTCGACATCGGGTGCCACAGACCCGCGTTCTAACCCCTGAACTATAGCCGCCGTGCCAACCCTGATTGTAGCATCGTGAACACATGCGTTTCGGGGAGAGTCTCATGGCCACAGGCACCAGCGTCACCGCTGTTCACGCAGGCAGCGCCGACCCTGAGATCGCCAGCACCGTCGATTCCGACATCGTCCAGACCGCGCCTAGGCCCGCGCGCCTGCTCTCCATTGACGTTCTGCGTGGACTCACCATCGCCTTTATGATCCTGGTCAATAACGAGCCCGGGCCGAACGCCTACCGCCTGCTCGAACACGCTCCCTGGAACGGCTTCACGCCTACGGACCTGGTCTTCCCAACCTTTCTCTTTCTTGTCGGCCTGTCCCTGGTCCTTTCCACGGCGGCTCGCATGGCCTGTGGAGCAACACGCGCGACGCTCTTCCTCCACTTGCTGCGGCGCACGGCTGTTCTACTGCTTTTCGGTTTCGTCGTCAATACGTTTCCGTTCCTGCACATGGATCACGCCCGCTTCTACGGTGTGCTGCAGCGTATCGGCGTCTGCTACGTCATCGTTGGAACCGTCTATCTTCTGAAGCCTTCGGGATGGAAGGGCAAGGCCGCACTGGCCGCCGGATGCCTCATCGGATACTGGGCTCTGATGCGCTTCGTGCCCGTGCCCGGCTACGGCGTGCCCACCCACACGGTTCCCATCAACGACCACGACGGAAACCTGACCGCGTACATCGATCGCCTGCTCTTCGCGCCGCAGCACCTGTACGAACGCACTCGCGACCCTGAAGGCCTGCTCTCTACGCTGCCCGCCATTGCTACCGCACTCTTCGGTCTGCTTGCGGGCCAATGGCTGCGTGGCACCCGTACGGAAAGGCAGAAAGCCATCGGCCTGGCCCTGTGCGGAGCGGCCTTCGTAGCGGCGGGCATGCTCTGGGATCCCGCCTTTCCGATCAACAAAAAGCTCTGGACCAGCTCCTTCGTCCTGTTCGCTGGTGGGTGGAGCCTTTTGTTGCTTGCCGTTTCCATGTATCTTGTTGACATCAAACGTCTTGGCCGGGCAGACATATCGCGCGCGGATGCGCCGGAGCACCCTTCCATCTACAAGCCGCTTCTTGTCTTCGGCACGAACGCCATCGCCGCATACATGGTCTCGGAATTGCTTCCGCCTGCTCTTATCCTGATCCGCACGCAGCAAGGCAACATGCTGCGCACCTACTCTGGCTGGCTGCATCGCGTGATCCCTGTCTATGGGATACCCTCGATGCTTTTCGGCCTCAGCTTTGTCGTGATCACGTGGCTTATCGTCCACCCGCTTTACCGCAAGGGCATCTTCCTTCGCATCTGAGACGACATGCCGCCGCCCAAGTCAAATCCGGAAATCCTTCGGCCCCGCGTGGCGCGCGGCGCGAGTCTGTTCAGCGACCGTAATCTCGATGTACTTTCGCACCTGCTCGACGACTTCCTGCGTATTCCCGGCACGCAAATACGCTTCGGCCTGGACGGCATTATCGGCCTCATCCCTGGCGTCGGCGACATCTTGGGCGCGATGGCCTCGTGGATCATCATCCTGGCGGCATGGCTCCGCGGTGTTCCCAAAGTAACGCTGGCGCGCATGATGGCCAACGTCGCCATTGAGACAATTATTGGCACCGTGCCTATCCTGGGCGACGCCTTTGACATCGCCTGGAAGGCAAATCGCCGCAACTTCGCGCTGCTGGAGCGCTCCATCGGTGCCATTCCATCGTACGGAGCAGGCGCACCCGGCGGCTTCGGACAGGTTGCCACCGGGAACTACGACGCAAGCGGCTACGCACGCAGACTGCCTGGCACAGGCCCGACGCAAGAGCAACGCAAACGCCATGCCTTCTCTGACTGGCTCTTCCTTGGTGGTCTGGCGGTCGTCATGATGCTGCTGCTCGCCATCCCGCTCGCGCTGTTGGCCTATATCGCAGGCAAGTTCTTCGCCATGGGTGGCCGCCACTGACGTAAACTAACAGCAGTCGGGGCGTAGCGCAGCCTGGTAGCGCATCTGCTTTGGGAGCAGAGGGCCGGGGGTTCGAATCCCTCCGCCCCGACCAGAACGATCAAACGCACGCTGCGAATGGCTGCAATTGTCCTGCTGTGATGCCGCTGCTTGCACGCGCCGAGTTGCGCCATGTCCGGCGCCTAAGGCAAAGCGATTTCTGGTCTATGTATCTATGGTGAGTATGTATCTTGCCGGGTGGAACCAACACCGCCGCTGCCATCCGATGAACTCCGCCACAGCATCCGCATCCACTCCTCCAGTTTGACGGGATGGCGGAAAGCTGACGGTCCAGTGTAAACTGGTTTCCTAGAATCCTCTACAGGCACATGCAGATTGGTTAATACCTGCGCCCGGTTTTGGGCCGTGGAGGTTCTACATATATTGCTGTGAGTCCTCCCGCACAGGCGGAGAAAGAACATACCTTGCCTCCCACTGACGCACTTTCTTCACAATTCGACCCGGGCTTCCCAGATCTCCTTTGCTTCAGCCATCTCCGCTGGAACTTTGTCACGCAGCGTCCTCAGCACCTTCTTAGCCGCGCCGCAAGGCTTCGCCGCGTCTTTTACTGGGAGGAGCCCGTATTTGACAGCAGCCTCGCCGAAAGCACACTGGAAAGCGACCAGGTTCAGGCGTCCCTCTGGGTGCTTCGGCCCCGCCTCGTCACCGGCTGTGACGCGGCTGCTGCGCAACGCGCGTTGCTCCAGGATTTCCTGATTCGTTCAGCCGTAAAGCGTTGTATTGCATGGTATTACACACCCATGGCGCTGGCGTTCTCGGAAGACGTACCCGCCTTGGTAACCGTCTACGACTGCATGGATGAGTTGCGCAATTTCCTGGGTGCGCCTCCTGAGCTGGTGGCGCGGGAGATGGATCTGCTGCGCCGGGCCGACGTGGTCTTCACCGGCGGTCGCAGCCTGTTTGAAAGCAAGCGGACGCTCCACGGCAATGTGCACCTGTTCCCCAGCTCCATCGACAGAGAACATTTCGTCAAAGCGCAAGCAGCGGGAGTGCCCGATCCAGAGGATCAGGTGGGTATTCCGCACCCGCGGGCGGGCTTTTACGGTGTGATTGACGAGCGGCTCGACATTGACCTGCTTGGCCGGCTGGCCGCGCTCCGGCCAGAAGTACAGTTCGTTCTCCTTGGCCCCGTCGCTAAGATTAACCCAGCCTGGCTTCCTCAGGCCGCAAACCTCCACTATCTTGGCCCCAAGACCTACGGCCAGCTGCCGCAGTACCTGGCGCACTGGGATGCCGCGATGATGCCATTTGCCCGGAATGACGCAACGCGCTTTATCTCGCCAACCAAGACACCGGAGTATCTCGCCGCCGGCAAGGCGGTCGTATCGACCCCTATCCATGACGTGGTTGCTGACTACGGGGACACTGGTCTTGTCAGCGTTGCGTCCACTGCGGAGGAGTTCGCTGCTGCGCTTGACCGGGCGCTGCAGCCACACTCAGATGACTGGAAGCACGCGGTGGCAGAGAAACTTGCGCTTTCGTCTTGGGACAGCACGTGGGGATCCATGCTGGCGCAGATTGATGCCGCAGTTGCAGCGAAATCCCTTGCACGGCAGGAGCGGAGTGCCGCTTCCGGGCAGCGCCCCTCATCGCCTGTACAGAAGCCAAAGCCGGTACGCGGCCCCGACCGGTTCGACTATCTGATTGTGGGCGCGGGTTTCGCTGGCAGCGTCCTGGCGGAGCGGCTTGCCTCAGAGGCAGGCAAGCGCGTCCTTCTGGTCGACCGCCGCGACCATATCGCCGGGAACGCGTACGACTACTACGACGCAGCTGGCGTTCTGGTACACCGCTACGGGCCGCACATCTTCCACACAAACTCCGAGCGGGTTGTCCGCTACCTATCGCGGTTCACAGACTGGCGGCCCTACGAACACCGCGTGCTGAGCTCAATTGACGGTCAGTTGCTGCCGATTCCCATCAATCTCACCACGATCAACCGCTTCTTCAACGTGAATCTTGACAGTGCCGGAATGCGGTCCTTCCTTGCGGAGATGGCCGTTCCGTCCACGGACATCCGCACCTCAAAGGATCTGCTGCTTAGCCGCGTTGGCCCCATCCTGTATGAGAAGTTCTACCGGAACTACACGCGCAAACAATGGGACCTGGATCCCTCCGAACTCGACGCGTCGGTCGCGGGGCGCATTCCGCTTCGTTATGATCGCGACGACCGTTATTTTGACGATACGTTCCAGGCCATGCCCGCCGCCGGATACACCAGGATGTTTGAGCGAATGGTAGACCAGAAGGGCCTGACCGTACGCACCGCAGTCGAGTACCAGGACATTGCGAAAACCTACCGTGACGCACAGGTGGTCTTCACCGGCCCCATTGACGAGTACTATGGCTTCCGCTTCGGCCCGCTGCCATACCGGTCGCTTGAGTTCAAGCATGAGACTCACCGGCAGGAATGGTTCCAGTCCGCAGCTGTGGTCAACTACCCCAACGATCATGAGTTCACGCGTATCACCGAATTCAAATACCTGACCGGGCAAAAAAGCCCCAACACCAGTATCGTTTACGAGTATCCCCGTGCAACGGGCGATCCCTACTACCCCATTCCACGCCCTGAAAACAGTGGAATCTACGCCAAATACCGCGCCCTGGCGGACCGTGACAGTCACGTGACGTTCTGCGGCCGGCTCGCCAACTACCGGTACTTCAACATGGACCAGGTGGTCGCACAAGCGCTGCTGACCTTCCAGAAGATGTGGCCAGCGGCCCAGCCGGGTCCGAGCTTGACCTCATCCGAATCAGAAACAGCACGCCTGCCGAAAAACATGCCGCTGCTCGCGGGTCGCAGCAACGGCTCCACAGAACTTCGTTAGAAGTCCGCGTCAGCGATTCCCTTGCTGACGCGGCCTTACCGTTCTGGCTCTTGAGCGCGTTTAGACACCTTCGCGATACCACGCAATCGTCTTCTCGAGGCCGTATTCCAGGCCGGCCACGACTTGGTAACCAAGTTCCTGCTGGCTAAGAGAGATGTCTGCCAGCGAGTGCTTCACATCGCCCGCGCGTTCCGGCTGGAAGTTCACGCCGCCCGCGTAACCAGTGATGCGCTTGATGCACTCGTAGGCCTGCAGTAACGTTGTGCGTTTACCGGTGGCAACGTTGAAGACGCGACCACACACCGCTGACGGAGCCTTCGCTGCCAGCAGGTTCGCGCTGACCACGTTGTCAATATAGGCGAAGTCGCGGCTGGTCAAACCGTCACCGAAGATGGTCGGCGTCTCGCCGCGGAGCATCATCGCGATAAATCGCGCCAGCACACCCGAATACTGCGACGAGGGATCCTGCCGTGGGCCAAAGATGTTGAAGTAGCGCAGCGAGACCGTCTCCAGACCGTACGTCTGCGTGTAGCTGGCCATGTAATTCTCGCCCGCAACCTTCTGCACCGCGTAGGCGGAGACCGGCTCCGGCCGCATGGACTCGCGCTTGGGCAGTTCCGGCGCGTTGCCATACGCTGCGGACGACGCCGCAAACATGACCCGCTTTACGGATGCCGCGCGCGCCGCCTCCAGCACGTTCAGGGTCCCGTTCAGGTTGATATCGTTCGTTCCGATGGGGTCTTCGACGGATTTAGGTACCGACGCCACCGCTGCCTCGTGGAAGGCATACTCGACGCCCCGGCAGGCATCGCGAAGTGCACCACCATCCAGGATGCTGGTGTGGCGAAAGTCCATACGGCTACGAACGGGATCGATATTTTCCAGTTTGCCGGCGCTCAGGTCGTCCAGCCCGACAACTTCCGCACCCTGCTCCAGAGCCGCGCGCGCAATGCTGGACCCAATGAACCCGGCAACACCTGTAATCAGAACACGTGACATACCACTCACTATAGGTGGCACCGGCAAGTAAACAACAGCGGAAGAGGTAACCGGCTACGCGGCTTGCGCAAAAAGGGTAATCACAGGGTGCAAGTAGCCTACGGTAGCACCTCGGCAGGTTGCGCGAACCGTCCATGACTCACCATAAAGCGATGAAGTGACTCGCTTACGGAGCCGCGGGCTGGCACCCCCGTAAAACAGCATGCAGCAGGTGCGAGGCTCTGCCCATACAGCGGAGCTGGCCGGTGCTACCGCCAAAGTATCGCGCGTTCGTTGCATCGCGGTCCAGGTCCTCCACGACATACCAGCCCTGCTTCGCTAGAGTTTCATGCAACTGTTCAGGCATAAAGAAGATCTGGAACGGTTCGCCCGCCCTCGCCACTCGAGCGGCAAGCGAATCGAATGCGAGCTGCTCCCCTTGGGTCAGCGCAGCGCGCGGCAGACCATAATCCAGAATCAACTCGCTGCGTCCGGCACATCCTGACAGGAACTTCAGTGTTGCCATGAACGCATCGTCTGATAGATACGGCACCACACCGAGCCACGCGAATACCGCAGGCTGGGTGTGGTCGAATCCGGCAGCAGCGAGTTGCTCGCCCAATGAGTCCCTATGAAAATCCACACGGACATGCCGCACAGACTGGGGTACAACGATGTTGTTCTTGTGCAACAAATCGTGCTTCCACGCTTGCGTCGCAGGATGATCCACCTCAAAAACGCGCAGGTGCTCATACGGGTTGCGATACGCGAAGGTATCCAGTCCAGCACCCAGCAACACGTACTGCGTCGCGCCCCCACGCTGCACGGCAGCATGAAGCGCATCCTCAGCGAAGCGCGATCGAGCTACCAGGAAGGCTCGGAGACCGGCGGACGAAGGCCGCAGCGGTGCACGCAGGTCGCTCGCCGCCAACGTCTTCGGGTCCGCGCCCGCGAGTCCTAGTATGCGCAACGCGAGCGGGTCGTCAAATACCAGCGGCTGATCCCATACCTGGTGAGCCGCGCGGCGCAGCGCCACCCGGTACGCCGTCTGCGATGGTGCTTCCCGAAGCACGATCTGTCAGGCCTCTCCAGCCAGGAGCGAGAGCGCCTCGTCCACGGTGCCTGCCACTCGCAGCATCTGCCGTGTGCCCTGCCGTAAAACTCCCTGTATCTGGCAATGGTCCAGGAACTGGATCAGGCCGTCGTAGAATCCGGCCGTGTTCAGCAGGCAGATTGGCTTGCTGTGCAACCGCAGCGTCTGCCATGCCAACACTTCGAATAGCTCCTCCAGCGTGCCATACCCGCCGGGCAGGATCAGGAACGCGTCGGCCCGTTCCCCCATAAGCGCCTTTCGGGTGTGCATGGTATCCACCACGTGCAGCTCCGTGCATGCCGCGTGTGCGACCTCCATGTCTACCAGCACATGCGGGATCACGCCGATGACCCGTCCGCCACCAGCTAACGCGGCGTCCGCCACGGCACCCATCAGGCCTGATTTCGCTCCGCCGTACACCAGGTCGATGCCGCGTGCAGCCAGAGTCTGCCCTAACTCGACCGCTGCCGTGCGGTATGCGGGGTTTGCCCCATCAGCTGAAGCGCAAAAGACACACAAGGTCCGTAAAGCCATACATCAAGGATATAAGCTTCAGGCGGACACGGGTGGGAGTCCAAGTTTGCAAAAAGGACGAGACAGGCGATTGCAGCGCCTGCCTCGTCCAGCCTGTCTGTGCCTGCAACTTAGCGCTTTGGCTAGCGAGGCCAGAGTTTTACATGAGGTTCAAACAACCAGCGTGGTCTAGCGGAAAGAGCAGACTGCGCCGTTATACTCCTTGACAATGGTAAGTTTGACGGTGTTATCGGATCCGAACACCTGCGTTCCCGCGGGTGCCGTCAGCTTGTACTCCTGCTCCGCCGCCAGAGTTACGGACTTGCCGTCAATGGTCAAGGTCTGTGAGGCGGTGCTGCGGTTCTTCAGGGTGACGTGGACCATGGGTCCCTTGGCCGGTGCGATATTCGCATTGTTTTCAGTTGCGGCGGCAAAGGACACCAAAGGTGCGAGGGTACAGGCAGCAAGAACAGCTGCCGGGATATAACGATGTTTCATAACGACTTCTCCGTGGTGCGATGTAGCTGGCGAAGTCCCACTGCAATTGAAACATCGTCGCGCAATGAGTTATACGCTTCTCTATAGAGAAACGTCATCCCATTTACAAAATATTGTTTGTCGCGAGATACGGGATTCTTCATTGGCAAGTAGCCCGCTCACAGGCAACTCGCGTCCCGGAGATAACATCGTCGCTTAAATCGCGGGATGCTGCCGGTGAAATCCTGTCTTATCCTGATACATCTGGGCAAAGGCAAGTAGCCGGGCATCGTCATACAACTGACCCAGAAAGGTAATGCTGACAGGCGTTCCCGGTCCTCCCACATTGAAACGGGCACCTTCGGCGGTATCCTGCGGCACGGGAGCGTCGTTGCCGCGCAGGCCGTTCGGCAGGATTACTGCGGGATGGCCGCTCAGATTGGTCGCAGGCAGTTGCTGGCCGCCGCTGGGCGTCACAATCACATCCACGGTGCGGAACAGTTCCGCCATCTTCTGGATCAGCAACGAACGCGCGCGCATCGCCTGGACGTAGTCAACGCCGCTATACATCCGTGCGGTGCGGAAGACGTTCGGCCAGTCGCCCGGCCCCTGCGCTGTAAGCAGGTCCACGCGGCCGTTACGGGTGATCTCGTCAAAGGCGGCTGCGGCTTCCACGCTCAGCACCGGCGTCACGGAGCCATACGGAAAATCCGGCAGCTTGACTGGAATCAGGGTGACGCCCATGCCGCGCAGCACATCCAGCGTGGCACGGTCGTAGCGGCTGTCGTACCGTTGACGCTCAAAGGCGCGCTGGCGTTGCTCGGCGGAGGTGCGGCGTGCGGCTTCAGTTTCCGGCTTCTCCGCGCTGGCGTCGGGCGTGCGCAGCACCGGCTCGGCAAAGGCGGCTTCGAGATAGCCGACCCGGAGCGTCTTGACATCCATACCCAGTTGCCAGGCAAAGGCAGCGTCGCGTACCGATGCGTCCCTGCCGTCGGGTCCATGGATGGCCTGCATCACCAGGGCGGCATCTTCCACGCTGCGGCAGATCGGTCCCAGCTTGTCCATGGACCAGCTCAGCGCCATGGCTCCGGTGCGCGGGACGAAGCCGAACGTGGGCCGAAGACCAGTCACGCCGCAGCGCGTGCTGGGTGACGAAATGGACCCCAGCGTCTCTGAGCCGATGGCAAATCCGCAGCATCCAGCACTGACCGCTGATGCCGGACCCGCAGACGATCCACTGGAGCCCTGCGACGGGTTCCATGGATTGCGCGTTCGCCCGCCAAACCACACGTCGCCCTGCGCCAGCGCGCCCAGCGTGAGCTTGGCAATGAGGACAGCGCCTGCTGCATCCAGGCGCTGCACCACCGTTGCATCGTCGTCGAACTGCTGATGTTCGAAACCTCCAGCACCCCACGTCGTTGGGTAGCCTTTGACGTTCAGCAGGTCCTTCGCACCCCATGGAATGCCATGCAGTGGCCCGCGGTACTTCCCGGCCGCAATCTCCCGGTCCACCTGTGCCGCCTGCGCGAGCGCCCGATCGTCCAGTGCGGTGATCAGCAGGTGCAGCATTGGATCGAGCCGTTTTGTGCGCGTGAGATAAAGCTTTGTCAGATCCAACGATGTCACCTTGCGAGCGCGCAGCAGACCGCCAAGCTGTGTAACGGTTGCAAAGGCGAGCGCGTCCTCATTCGCGGTGAGCCTCTGCATCTCCACGGAGGTGATTCCCGCGTGTCGACCGGACATCGCGGCTGTATGTGCCGGAAAGACATAGCCCACCGGCAACGGATTAAACACAACTGCAGGCGCGACAGCGTTAGGCATGTGCAGATCGCGAATCGCCTGCAAGCCTTTGCGCTGCGCGACGACGCCTTCAAGCATCATCGTCTTCTGCTCGGCGGTCAGGGTAATGCCCGCGATGGCGGCAGCGGCGTCCAGCATCTCCGGAGTGATGGCAGGGAAGGTGTCGATCCCGGCTGCCACGCCGGGCAACTCCGTGGCGGGGGCACGTTGCTGCATCGCAAGAGCCGCGAGCGCACCAGGGAACAACGTATGCGCCACACCAGCGGCGGCGCAGGTTTGCAGAAGAAGTCGCCTGTTCATCGTGCTTTCACTTTAACCCGGTTTGCAACGTGACAAGTCAGATTCGGGCCAAATGTCCGCTTGCGGCGCGCACGTTCTCAGTCGCGCCGCCCACGTGACGCGTCTAAGCCATTCAGATGCCCTTGCTTCTTGCCCTCTTTTCTGCCCTGATCTTTCTTGCGTCCAGCGCTTCCGCCGCGCAGGGCCAGCACACGCCACCACGCCCTGAAGTATCCGCCCCGGAGAAGGAAGCCATTGTCGGCTACTTCCCGCAATGGGGCATCTACGAACGGCGTTACGTTCCCCTTGATCTCATCAAGAGCGGCGCGATCAAATCGTTGACCCAGATCGACTATGCGCAGGGAAACATCAAGGACAACGCTTGCATCGTGGCGGACCCGGCGGCTGACATCAACTTCGCCTTCAAGGCCGAGGACTCCATTGACGGCATCGCGGATGCTCTGGACGCGCCCCTGAAGGGAAACTTCCATCAGCTGCAGCTTCTGCGCAAGCGCTATCCCAAGCTGCGTATTCTTATCTCGCTTGAGGGCAGACGTTCGCTGTTTGAGGATGCAGCCAGGCCGGAGAATCGCGTCGCCTTCGTGCACTCCTGCATTGCGCGGTTTCTTGAGGGACACATCGCTCCCGGCATTGAAGCTCCGCGCTTGTTCGACGGCATCGATGTGGATTGGGAATATCCTGACGCGGCTCACGCGGGGGACTTTTACGCTCTGATGGAAGAGTTTCGACGCCAAATGGACGCACTCGATCAGCCATCGAAGGCGCGCCACGGAATCAACGCTCCCCATCAGTACATACTCTCGATCGCCTCTGGTGCAGGGCATCAGAACATCGATCCCATCGACTGGAAACAGGTCGCCGAATGTGTCGATCAGATCGGCGTCATGACCTATGACTTCGAGGGTCCGTGGAGCCACGATACCGGATTCGTCGCGCCGCTACGTTCCGACAATCCACATGCTGAAACCGTTGAGACCGTAATGGACGCCTACATCGCTGCAGGTGTGCCGCCGCGCCAGCTGCTGATGGGCCTGCCGTTTTATGCCTATCAATGGCACAACGTCAGCCGCGGGGAACACAACGGTCTGTACAGCCACGGCGACCCCGTGCGAGGCAACCTGAATCAGTCCACCGCCGTGACGCTGCTGGCCAGCAGCCCGGATGCCCGGCTCTACCGCGACCCCGCCTCACAGGCACCGTGGATCTACGACGGCGATAACTTCCTGACGTTCGAAGACCCCGATTCGCTGCGTGCCAAAGCAGCCTTTGCGCGCGAACGCGGCCTGGGCGGCATGATGATCTGGGAACTCAGCGGCGACACCAACGACTCGCAGCTGCTTCGCGCGATCCGCCCTGATGCGGCAACAGAGACTAGCCCAAAGCCCAGCGGGAGGCGTATACAGTGAGCCATGCTCTCACGCACCTGGCTCGCCTTCCGTAACACGCGACTCCTACTCGCTGCCAGCTTCTTTTGCTCCGTGCCTGCATTCGCTCAAGGCAAGCACGCGCAGGACGGCGTAAGCTACGCCAACCCGCTCGTCGGCACCGCGCCGCTGGATAAGCAGACCCTCATTGGCAATGCGCCGCCAGAGGGCGAGCCGCTCTATTCCGGTTTTGTGCCGCCGGGGCCGTTGCTGCCGCATGGGCCGTTTGAGCTTGGTCCGGTCAACTCCAACATTGCCCTGCAGTACGACACCGGCATCAATTACCCCTACTACTATCCGAACCCAACCATGTTCGGCTTCTCCGCCGGTGGCCCAGGCGGCCCCATGCTGATGCCAGTGGTAGGCGACTGGACCGTGCCGCCCAACTACACGCCCTCTGCGTACAACAAGAGCACGGAGAAGGCCACGCCCGGCTACTACGCCGTCGATCTGGACAGCTTCCACACCCGCGTGGAACTCACCTCAACCATGTACACCGGCCTGTACCGCTTCACCTTTCCCGCTGCTCAAAAGGCCTCGGTCGTCGTCAACATCGATCGCGCGAGCGGGCAGATCGAGGTCGTCGGCGACCGCATCGTGCGCGGCGTGGTGGACTCACGCAACGGCGACCCCATGAACGGCAACGGCCCGCAGGCGTTCTTTGTGGCGGAGTTCTCCAGGCCCTTCCGCGCCTTCGGCACCTTCAAACGCATCCCCGCTGCCACTCTGTCGAAGGGGCGAATCATCGGCAATGACGACGTCCAGGACAACGAGCGCACCATCTCCGGCTCGTTTGCTGGAGCGTACCTCCGCTTCACCACCACGGCAGGCGAGCAGGTGCTGGTGAAGGTCGCGCATGGGCAAAGTTACGCGCAGGCAGAGGCACGCCTGCGGCAGGAGCAGCCCGGCTTCGACTTCGAAGCCGTGCATCACAGGGCCGAGACAGCCTGGTCCACGCTGCTGAACAAAGTCGAGGTGGAAGGCGGCACGGACAAGCAGAAGATGCTCTTCTACTCCACGCTGCTGCACAGCTTCAACAGCCCGCGCCTGCTGGCACGCAAGGGCGAAACCTACGTCGGCCTGGACAGAAAGGAACATGTCGCTGACCACGACCGCTACGGCCCCGTGCCCTTCTGGGATACCGGACGCAACCAGATCGTCCTCCTCACGCTGATGGAACCGGCGGTGAAAGAGGATATTCTCGCCTCGCAACTCGACATGGCGCGCGAGTCCGGTTACATGGGCACGTCGTTCCATGGTGATAATGCTGTCTTCATGTATCTGGGTGACTGGGAGCGCGGCTTGACCTTTGATTGGGCGGCCGTCTACGAATATCTGCGCAAGAACGCCACCGATCCCGCCGGTGCGCGGCACTACCTGGCCGAATACATAAAGAATGGCTGGATCTCTGATGTCGTTCCGCCCGGCAATCCCAGCCCGCCGTATGCAGGCGGCAAGGCGGGCGCGGCCACCACGCTGGAGTACGCCTGGGACGACTACGCGATGTGGCAATTTGCCCGAAAGCTGGGTAAAGAAGACGATGCGGCGATGTTTCTGAAGCGTGCCTCGAATTACAAGAACGTCTTTGACCCGTCTACCGGCTTCATGCGCGGTCGCACGGAGGATGGTGCGTGGGCGCTGCCAGCCGCCGGTCCGGATAAGGGCAGATTTGATCCCGGCGAGCCGTACTACAACTTCACGATGAAGGAAGCCTCCGGCTGGTCCACGCTATGGCTGGTGCCCCATGACATCGCAGGCCTAACCACGTTGCTGGGTGGGCGCGAGAAGACGATCGCCAAGCTGGACGAGTTCTTCAGCACGCCGTACACCGCCACCGGCGTCTGCCGCGACTGCACCGGACATATCGGCCAGTACGTGCAAGGCAACCAGCCCGACCAACAGGCGGCATACCTCTACGACTGGCTGGGCCAGCCGTGGAAGACGCAGGAACTGAGCCGCCGCATCCTGCGAGAGATGTACGGCAGCGACGCCTCGGGCTATGCCTTTCCAGGCATGGACGACCAGGGTTCCACGTCGTCGTGGTATGTCCTGAGCGCGATGGGCTTTTATACCGTCGATCCCTCGTCGCCGGTTTACGCCATGGGCAGTCCGCTGTTTCGCCGCGTCCGGCTGCACATGGGCAATGGGAAGGTCTTCGAGATCGTTGCCAACAGTAATTCCGACACGAACATGTACATTCAGTCCGCAACCCTGAATGGCAAGCCGTGGAACAAGCCCTGGTTCAGCCACGGCGACATCGCAAACGGCGGCACACTGGTGGTGACGATGGGCCCTTCTCCCAACAGGCAATGGGGCAGCGCACCTGACGCCGCACCACCCTCCATGTCGCAATAAGATGGCGGATTTGGCGTGCGTCGCAAGGACGGAGTATGATTTCCCGCCTCTCGGCACAACATGCCTCAGGCGTTCTCAAAACGGGGTAGCACCGAATTTAAAAAGACTTCCGGAGGTCATTATGCGGCATGCAGGCGTCTCTCTTTCACTCCTCTCCCTTGTGCTCGGTCTGAGCGGTTGCGCGCATCACAGCAAATCAGAGAAGTACTATCTGATTGCCGGAAACCTGAAGCTGCCCTACTGGAAGACGGTGACCGACGGCTTCAACAAGTCGGGCGCGCAGCTGGGGGTGACCGCCACGGTCGGTGGTCCGGATACGGACGATGCCCGCGCGGAAGTCGATGAGTTTGACAAAGCCGTAGCGGCCAAGCCTGCGGGCATTCTCGTCTCTGTCATTGACGCGTCGCTGATGGCACCGCAGATCAACAAGGCCATCAGCTCCGGCATCCCGGTCATCACGGTCGATTCGGACGCGGCAGACAGCTCGCGCCTCTACTTCATTGGAACGAACAATCTCGAAGCGGGCCGCCTGGGCGCACGCCGTCTGGTGCAGAAGCTGAATGGCAAAGGAAACGTCGCGGTGTTCTCGCTGAAGGGTCAGCCAAACGTCGAAGAACGCATGAAGGGCTACCTCGATGTCTTTAATGAACATCCCGGGATGAAAGTGATTGATGTGTTCGACGTGAAGAGCGGCACGGGCACAGCGTTCGACAAGACTCGCCAGCTTCTGGCGCGAACAGGTAATGACAAGGTTGACGCCTTTGTTTCCCTGGATTCCTCTTCGTCCAAGGACGTGTGCGACGCGCTGGACCGCCAGAACGTCACAGGCCGCACCGTGATCGCCATGGACACCAGCAAGGACACGCTGGACCTGATCCAGGCTGGAAAGATTGAGGCGACCGTCTCGCAGAAGCCTTATACGATGGGCTATGCGGGCCTGCTGGCACTCGCCGCCGTACGCGACAACATGCCGGCATCCTTCAGCACGCACTATGCTACGAGCGCTACCTCACCCTACCCCGTTTTTGTCGACACCGGAACGTCGCTGATCGACAAATCAAACGTGGGAACACTTCAACAACCAGCATCAAGCGGCGCGGGCGGACAGTAGTGGTCAACCACGGCAGCACGATAGCCCAGCCGGATGGTTCATCGCACCGCTGAACCCGTGACACGCTGAAAGATCGCCAAGAGATCCGCGCTCACGTCGTCCCATGTGCGATGGTGCAGTCCCGCGATTTCGCTGGCAAGCCAGGTACGCGCAAGCGTTGCGTCCAGCGCCTGTTCCAGCGCGGCGGCATCGTGTGCGGGAACGAGTTGGCCGCTGCGGTCGTCCATCAGCTCCGGAATGCCACCTACGTTTGTTGCGACCACGGGCCGACCTGACGCAAGCGCTTCCAGCACAACGTTCGGGCAGCCTTCTTTATAGCTGGGCAGAGCGAACAGATCGCACGCCGCCATCCACTGGGCCACAGTCGCGGTGCGCGCGGGGGGAACGAAGCGGACGGTTTCGTCGAGTCCATGGCGGGTGACTAACTGCTGCAGCAACGACTTGTCCGGGCCGTCGCCCAGGAGGTAGCACGCCAGAGCAGGACGGCGGATATGCAGCCCGCCGACTGCATGGACGAGTTCCCGTAAACCTTTGCGCACGTCCAGCCGGCCTGCATACAGAATCACTTCCGCGTTCTGCGGAACGCCGAGCGCAGAGCGTGCGGCGGCACGATCGGCCGGATGGAATACCGCCGTATCGCAGCCGTTCACAACGGCGGCACTGCGCTCGAACGCCGCTCCCAGGGACCGCGCCGTGCGCAGTAGATCGGCACTCACGGTCGTGGTAAAGGCGGCACGCTCCAGTGCAGCGCGCGTCAGGCGCGCACAGAGCACGTCCGGGATACGGTTGAGATCCGAGCCAATTGCCGTTAGAACCACCGGGACGCCGAGTGTCTCGCCAATCCGCACCGCAGCGTAGCCGTCCGGGTAGACCACGTAGTTCAGGATGGCATCCGGTTTCCATGCGCGCACATGCGGCAGCAGCCTGCGAAAGATCATGCCACCATTCAGCGGACGCGAGACGACGGGCAGCACCGGATAGGGAATGTACTGGGCGGCAACGTCCTCTGGTTGCCACGCGCGGTCAATGGCTACGCCTCCGGTCTTGGGCTTCAACAGCGCGGGATAGACCGCGTGCGGGTAGAAGACCTGCACATCACACACCTTTGCCAGCCGTTTAAGTGTCTGATAAGCCGAGTGGCCGGCCCACGGTGCCGCCGACGTGGGAAAGTACTGCGTAACAACGGCGACTTTCACGGGCGGAACTCCGGCGTGGCGGCGTGCAGCGTGTTTAGCAGAGTGGCGTACTGCGCGGCCAGCGGCTTGCGGTGATAGCGGGCGACCGCGTCGTAGTCAGGGCTGAAGTCCGCCGGACCGTGCTTAAGGGCGTGGACCAGCATTGCGCGGATGGCCGCAACATCGGACACGTCTGCCCACTCGCCCGCGCGGGTTTCCTCCATGCGGCACCGTACATCGCCCTGGGGGTGTACCGCGGCGAGGATGGGTTTGCCGGAGCGGAGATAGTCATAAAACTTCGCGGACACATTGACCGGATCGTGCGAGATCAGCAGGACGTAATCGGTCTCGTTCAGAATCTGCAACGCTTGTGCCTGCGGCAGAAAGGCGGTAAGTTCGGCGGTGCTGCCCAGGCGCAGGACGGTGTCTCGGTAGGCAGGTTTTTCGAAGTGGCCGATAAAGCGAACGCGAAGCCGCCCGCGCAGATCGTCTGGAAGGCCGAGTACGGCTTCGACGAAGGTGGTTGGCTCCGTGGAACCGTAGATGCTGCCGAGATAGGTGAGCGTGACAGAGGCACCGGGCGGGCGCGAACTGGCACCGGCCTGCAGTGAGAGCGATGGCAGCGCGCCGTCGAAGCCGTTGGAGATGCTGACGAACTTTTCCGGAGACTGCGTGGGATAGCGCGCGTGGATCGCGTCACGCGCGGCATCAGTGACACCGACGATGGCGGTCGCGGCGGCTACGGCTTCGCGTTCCGTCCGTTCCGCAACAGCGCGGGCACGGCTGTTGGCGTTCAGGCTGACGAGTTGCAACGTGGTGTTCAGCCACTCGTCGCGAAAATCAAGAAGGATGGTCTGTTCAGGAAACTTCCTGCGCAGTCCGGCGGCAAGCTTCACGCTGGAGAATGGCGGCACCGTGATAATCACTGCGTCAATCTGCCGCTCTCGCACAATGCGCGCGGCAGCCCGTGACGCAAAGGGCAGCCAGCCAATCTGCGGGTCCGGCAGCAGAAGATTCGCGACAAGAGCGCGGATGGGATTGGGGCGGCCCGCTGGTGTCGTCTCTTTCGTTGCTGTCGTTGCTGTCGTTGCTTTCGTTGCTTTCGTTGAGTTGGCTCGGTCGCGGCTGAGCAGTTTCTTGATGCCTTTGCGCAGACCGAACGGAAGGTCAAGGGTCCAGGTGCGATGCACGGTCACGGACGGGGGAAGCTGGGCCAGCAGGCCTTCGTCGCGGATCACCGCCGGTGCATTGCGCGCGGTGAGAACATCCACGCGGATGCCGTTTTCCGGCAAGTAGCGCGCCAAACTAAGCGCACGCATTACGCCCACACCTCCCGCTGGCGGAAACAAAAATGTGATGAGAAGAACGTTCACGCTGCCGGGTCCATCACCGGTTCCAGCGCCTGTGTCCGTGCGGCACCGCCTGCGTACAGAAGCGAGGCGCCGGGAGCGGCGGTAAGCCGCTCCACCTGGCAAAACATCTCGTACGCGGTGGCCCAATGCAGTTCCAGACCACGTTCCGCCGCAGCGTGTTGGATGTCCCGAAACATCCGCTCCAGCGCGCCTGTGCCGGGTGCCGTGCCGAGCAACGCCGCGGCATTATCTTCACGCGCGCTGTGACCGTAGAGTTTCAGAAAGATGTCGCCACCAATGCGGGGCGCAAGATCCAGCCAACGCTCGACGCGGTACGCCGAGGGCTGGTCGTAGCTGGCCAGTTCACCGCCCTCGATGCGCGGCATTAGACGCCCGCGAAATCGCAGGCCAAGCGGTCCGGGAATCATCAGGAGATCACCACGCCTGCCGCCGTCCGGCACGGCGTCATGGCCCAGATCGAAACCGCGCGTACGCGCCGGATCACCTGCCGTCCAGTAGATGCGATTGACGATGCGTCCCTGCGTCGCGGAGGGGAGCGACGGCATGGTGAAATCCGCATAGCAGCCAAGGTCGCGCAAGGCCTGCAATTCGCCTTCCACCCCGCACCACTTGCCATCCGGTCGTGAGTTATCCAGGGCCCAGTTGCCATGAATAAAGCCGAAAATGATTTGCCCGTCCCGTTCCCGCAAGAAGCCATGCTCGCCATACAGGCAGCGGATAAACCCGGTCATCTTCTGGCGAAAGCCAGCGTTCGTCTCGCGGTCATGATGGATGTGGACTTCAACATCGGCAATCGCGGCGCGGTGCATCGGCTCCAGAGCGGCGACGATGGAGCGGACATACTCTTCCTGCGGATAGAAGAAGGTGAACTTAGGCGCTTGACCATCGGCATCACGTGGGGAGGCGGCGGCGATTTCTGGCCAGCGACGCTGCCAGTGCGCCACGCGGGCGTGCCCTTGTTCAAGCGAAACGCCGCCGCCCATGGGTTCGAAGTGGTCGGTGATTGCCACCCACATACGCTTGGGCGTTGTGCGCCGTTCCAGCCGCGACCGGAGGTACCCGGGAACCCATAACTCAGCATGCCTGGGAAGCTTCATGCGCGTGAACCTTCACCCTCATGGCGCTGTCTATGGTGCGCTCCGGTATGGTGGTGTGAGCCATGAAGATCGTGCATGTGGTGTACAGCATGGAGATGGGCGGCGCGGAGATGCTGGTGGCGCAGTTGGGCCGCGCCCAACGTGAAGCAGGCCACGACGTGACCGTGTGCGCCTACAGCAAGCTGGGACCTCTGGGACAGATGTTGCGCGAGGAGGGACTCACCGTGCACGTGCTGGGCGAAGCACCCGTCTGGAAGACGATGCTGCGCTACGTGCGGCTCTTCCGCGTGCTGCGCCCGGACGTGGTGCACTGCCATAATCCCGCGCCCACGTTGCAGGCGGCCATGGGGGCGCGTCTGGCCGGTGCAAGATGCGTTGTCAGCACGCGGCACAGCCTGGTCTCGCCGCCCTACGACCGCAATGCAGAGATCAAATTCAGCCTGATCGCCCGGCTCTTTGTGGACTACGTCGCGGGCATCTGCGAGATCACCTGCCGCAACCTGCGTGGCGCTCCGCTGACAAAGGCGGAGCAGATTGTCCGTGTCTACAACGGCGTGGCTCCGTTGCAGGCCGTTGAACCGGTAATCAAGGACGGCGATGCGTTCGTTTTGCTGTTTGTCGGCCGCCTGGCGGAGGTCAAGGATCTGCCCACCATGCTTCGCGCCTTCGCGATCGCAGTAGAGCGTGAGCCACGTCTGCGGCTGTGGATTGTGGGCGATGGTCCTGTCCGGTCCGCAATGGAACGGCTCGCAAGCGAACTTGGTCTGGTAGACAGCGTGCGCTTCTGGGGACAGCGGCTGGATCCGGCAGCATTCTTCGCGGCGGCGGGTGCCTTCGTGATGTCGTCCGTGTCGGAGGGCTTGCCCATGTCGTTGCTGCAGGCCATGTCCGTTGGGCTGCCTGCTATCGTGACGGACGTGGGCGGTATGCAAGAGGTGGTAGAACTCTCCGGCGGCGGAGTGCGCGTGCCCGTGGGTGATGCCTCTGCCATGGCTGAGGCGATGGTGCGCATGGCCCAGGACAGCGGTCTGCGGAATGCCCTGGGAGGGCGTGCCCGCGAGGCGTTTCAGGAGCACTTTACGTTGCGGCAGATGCACGAGGCCTACCTGCGCCTGTACACCAGCAGACTGTAATGTGTTAGCGCGGGGGCACATCACGAGACCTTCTGTTCCTGCCACTGTGCCGTGCTGGTGGCCGGGGCGGGCGTCGGCTTCCAGATGCGCCACAGCGGACCGGGCGTGAAGAGAAAGGCGTACAGGCCCGCGACAGCAGCAGCGTTTAACGTGAGCAGCGCGCCCGCCGCTCCCAGAACGCGGCCGAGCATCGGAATTCGCACCGCCAGGCTCAACGCCGCAAGTCCCCAGAAGGTCGCCTGTACGACGGCTATGGCAAGCCAGAAGCTGCTGCTGAAAGCAAGACAGACGGCAGAGCACAGCATCAGCGCAAAGGCATACGGCACCAGCAGCCGCAGCAGCTTATGCGACACGAACTGGAAGCGTAGACGGTTCTCGCGCGTCAGCACCCACGGCGCCAGCTTCATGAGTTGAAAATTCCCCGCCAGCGTGCGCACCTTGCGTTGAAACTCACCCCGCGTGGTCGCGGGCCACGTGTCCACCACCACGGCGGAACGGTCCAGCACATTGCGGTAGCCCTGCCGCACCACGGAGAGCGGCTGAAACATGTCATCCAGGATGAGACCGGCAGGGAATGGACGGGCCAACGACTGCCGCACGGCGTAGAAACCGCCATAGACTCCAACCGGGGAGTCCCAAACCGACTCGGAGGTGCGTATCCACTGCTCATACCGCCAGTAGGCTCCGCCCATGGTGGATGCGGCGGCATCATGCGCGTCACTGCGCTGCACCACCAGCTCACCTGCTGCGCAGCCCACTGACGTATCGGCAAAGTTGCTGACGAGCGTTCGCAGGGCGTTCTCGTCCAGGCTGGGCCGGATATCGGTAAAGACAAGCAAGTCCTGTGTGGCATGCAAGATGGCCTGATTCAGCGCCTCCGCCTTGCCCACCTGCTGGGTCAATTGCAGCACTCTCAGCCGGGGATCGGAGAAGTCTCTGAGTATCTTCATCGTCCCGTCGGTCGAACCATCCGAAACAACGATGATCTCCCGCACCAGCGCAGAGTCAAGGCGCAGGAGATGTTCCACCTTGTCGCGAAGGATCGCCGCTCCGTTATGCACCGGCATCACGACGGAGACGCTGAACGGATCGCCGCTCCTCCGCCATCGCCGTGGACGCCAGCGGGCAATCGCGGCGGCAAGCAACGGATATCCAGCATAGGTGTAGAGCACCAGCAACAGGGACGCGAAGAAGACTGCCGCACCTGCGGGGGACAGCACGGCGCGGGCGACCATCGTTACTGCGCGCCTTTGCGGCGCAGGATGATCTTGACTGTCTCGAACATAATCAAAAGATCGAAGCCCAGCGAGGCGTGCTTCACGTAGTAGAGATCGTATTCCAGCTTTTCGCGGCTCTCTTCCAGCGTAGCGCCGTAGCCGTAGCGGACCTGCGCCCACCCGGTGAGCCCGGGGCGAATGATGTGGCGCAGGTTATAGAAGGGCAACTGCTCGGCCAGCCATGGCACAAACTCCGGCCGCTCCGGGCGCGGCCCCACAAATCCCATGTCGCCGCGCAGCACATTCCACAACTGCGGCACCTCGTCGATGCGCGTCTTGCGCATGAACAGGCCAAACCGCGTAACGCGCGGATCGTTTTTTGAGGCCCATTTGGCACCGGCAGCTTCCGCGTCCTGGCGCATGGTGCGGAACTTGTACACCGTGAAATGCCTGCCAGCCTCGCCTACGCGCACCTGCTTGAAGAAGATGGGGCCAGGCGACGAGAGCCGCACCAGCAGCATGACCAGGGGGGAAAACGGCGCAAACAGCAGCAAGCCCAGCGCGGCGGCGAACATGGACGTCACACGGCGCGTGAACTGCTGCGACGGCTTGACGCGAAATCCTTCGGCATACAAAAAGCTGCTGGGACGCAGGCCGTCGAGCTGGATTTTGCCGGTTAGCCGCTCGAGCAGCTGCGTATCCTCCTCCACCATGGTGCCGCGCAGCTTGAGTGCGAGCAGGTCTGTCATGGGCAGGCCGCCGCGCCGGTCTTCCATTGCAATCACGATGTGGTTGACCGGCTGCTTCAGCCCAAAGAGACTCTTAACAGCCTCCTCCGCGCTCCCCATCTGGTTGCCGTCCAGTTCGTAATGGCAACCGACGACATCCATGCCCAGATCCTTGCGGCGGCGCAGCGTGTCCGCGATAAACTGCGCGCGAGCACCGTGGCCGAGGACGCAGACGCGTTCGCGAAAGACGCTTCTCGCCGCCACCCATGCGTAAAACCGCCGCCACAAGCACAAGACCAGACCCAGAAGCACCAGCGCCAGCGGGAACACCTCACGGGTAATGTTGAACTCCGGGTAGAAGTACAAGACCAGGGCTACAAGCAGGCACACGCACCCAAGAGCAAGAACAATGCGGAAGTAGATTTCTCGCCGGTCGAACAGGAGGTCCGGCTCGTACAGGTCAAAGTAATAGGAGACGGCCATCGTTCCGGCGGTCAGAGCGGCAATCTTAGCCGAACCGTATTCATAATTGAGCGCCAGATAGGCGTCCGCCCCCAGCACCATCCACACCGCCGCATACAGGCACGCGCTGATAATCACGAATTCTGAAAACAGCAGGAACACCGTGCGCGTGGGGTAGTACACATTGAGCAGCCGGATCATGCAGCGGGCTCCGCCGGGCCAGTGGGGCCGTAGCCATAGTAGGACGGCGCGGGCTTGTCTTCCACTGCATTCAACACGACCCCCAGCAGGGGAGCCGCCTGCAGTTCGGCTTGTGCCTTCTGGGCGACCTGGTATTTGGTCATTCCGGCCCGCACCACCAGCAGCACACCGTCGCAGCGGCGCGCCAGGTTTACAGCATCGGCAACCAGCGTCACCGGTGATGAATCGATCACGATCCAGTCGAAGTACGGCTCTACACACTCCAGCAGCTTTCCGAAACGTGAGTCCTCGGATAGATCGGTCACGTGTTCAGTCGATCCGCCACCGGCAATCACACATAGATTCAAGAGCCGCGGGTAAGCAGCCAGAGTGTCTTCGTCTGCTCGCTGAATGATCTCCCAGGGCGTCGCCCTGCCGGTCAGAAAGTCCGGCAAACCGGGCTGGAACGGCATACCGAAGTAGTTCTGCATGCTGTAGCGGCGCATGTCGCCATCAATCAGGAGGACGCGTGAACCGCGATGTTGGCCGAGACTGACGGCAAGGTTCGCGGCAACGAAGCTTTTGCCCTCTTGCGGAACCGCGCTGCTGATCAAGACCTTCTTCAGTGGCTGTGTGCCACGGAACTCCAGCAGGCGGGAGCGCAGCCGGCGAAACTGTTCCGCCGCGGGAGTGCGCTGCTGCAAGGATGGCAGGTCCTCCGCGGATGGCTTCCAGCGCGTCACCTGTGCGTCATCTGGCGTCGCCACGGCAAAGCTGTCCACCGGCTGCATGGTAGATGCTGGATCGGAGACCGCGCTATAGGGTGACGGTGACGGTTCCACACGCATCGTCTCAGCGACAACAGCCGCCGGCGTGTGGAGGTCCGATGCCGGTGTCTCTCCCGCATTGATGCGCGTCAGTTCCGCGCGTAATAATTCCTGATACGTCTGATTCATCCACATTCCTTGCCGCCACGACGCACCGCGCGGCTATTCTGACACATGCTGGGTAAAGACACGGTTTCAGCACCCAAGTCTCTACAGCGACGCGTCTGGTACGCGGCGCGTACCTGTTCAAAGTGAACCAGTCATTTACGCCCGTGCGAACTCTTAGTTCGGTCCCGTTGCAGCCGCGACGTCCCGTTTTCGGAACAGGGCACGCCCCTTCGGCTTCCCCTGCTTCTCGCGTGAGAGGGAGGGCGACGGTTTCTGCGTCATCGGACGGGTGCCAAAACGCTCCACCTCGCCCAGAGTGGGCAGGTGAAGAAATGCGTATACATCCTCATCGGTGCGGATTGCCGTGTTCCGGTACTCGAGAAATGCGCTCAACGCGAGTCCCAACAACAGGCCCAGGAAGGCCCCGCCCGCGCCAAACAGTGGACGGTTAGGGAATGAGGGCGAATCCGGCAGGTTGGGCTCATCCATGACGCGGAATTGTTCACCCTGCTGGCGGCGCTCCAGATTGATGGCCATCTCGGACTGTTTTTTCTTGGCCAGGAGGTCGTCATAAAAGCTCTGCGCAGTCTGGTAGTCACGCGTTAGCTGTTTGTACTCTTCTTCGACAAGCGGCGAGGACTGCAGGCGGTCCTGATATTGGCGGATGCTTCCCTGCAGTTGCATCTGCTCGGCGCGCTTCTGGTTGATGCCGGAATCGGTGGCACGGATGGCAGCCCGCAGCTGCTGGATGCCCAACGGCTCCGGCACCTTGGCTGCCGTAGCGGACGGCGTACTGGAACTGGACGCACCGGACGCTGCTGGCGCAGGCTTTGCCATCTCGCGCTTCAGGTCGGCAATCTTGCGACGGATCGACACAACATCCGGATAGCTATCGGTGTAGCGCGTACTCAGGTCCGCCTCTTCGGCTTCCATTTGCGTCAACTGCGCCTTGCGCTCGTCCATGGTGGGAGCCGATGTCCTCGATTGGCTCATCATGGTCTGCAGACTGGACTGCTGCTGGGCCAGCAGAGATTCCTGGTATGCCTTGTCCTGCTCCATGCGGGCAATCTGCTGCGTCACTGCATCCAGCTGAGAGTTGGTACTGCCCATCATGTTCATGTTGGCGTTCTGCTCATCCGGCAGGCGCCCGGAGTACTTGCGCTGGAAGTCGGCCAGCTTGGCATCCTGCGTGTCCAGGTTGCTCTTGGCTTCCGCGAGTTGCGACTCCAGAAAGTCCGTGGTGCCCTGCGCGGACTGCGCGCGGTCTCGTAGATTCGCGTCAACAAACAGCGACGTAATCTCACCGCATACCTGCTGTGCCGTACGCGGGTCGGATGCCTTAAACGAGATAAAGAAGCCCGGAAGCCCGTTTGAACGGCTGATCTCCGACCGGATCGGCTTGATGTCGATGTCCTTGCGGGCGGCATCGAGCTTTTCGTCCATCTTCAGGCCGGGGAACAGGTTAAACTTCTCTATAATCGGCTGGATGCGGGAGCGGCTGAGAATCTGCTCCTTCATGGAGGCCAGCCGGTCATCCAGGTCGGACGTGATGACTGGCTTCACGTAGTTGTCCGGCACCTTCGGCTGTTCGATCAGAACCAGCGTCTGCGAGACGTACCGCGGCGAAATGAAATAGCTGATCCCAAGCGCAATCGCGGCGCAAACGATAACCGGCAGAACAATATAGAAGGCGCGCCGCTTTGCAATCGCGGCATAGTCACTGGGCTTCAGGGGACGATGACCAAGCATCGATCTACCTCCGTCCCAGACGAATGGGTCGCGGCGAATACGTAATGCCCGCCGTAATGACGTGCGCCGTCCCGTTAAATGCGTTGTCCGTCGCAACAACCTGGCTGATGGATTGAGTTTGCGCGGCATAGCTCGCAAACGCCGACCAATGATCGCTGATGCGCCGCGTTGCCTGGATTCCGGCAGTGAACGAGGTGGCAGAGGTATACAGGCCGGGCAGATTGGACAGACTCTGCGCATGGCCGAAGCTCGCAAACAGACCCGCACTCCAATCCCGGTGAAACGTGTGCTGCACGGCCACGTTGACGGTGTCCGAGGTGGCACCGTACAGAGCACCGGAGCCGGTGCTTGTGCCGCGGCTGTATGTCGCTGAAAATGTGTTCTCGCGCAGCAGGTAGTACGCACCAACACTGGCGGCGGCACCCAGCCTGGAGGGAATGATTGCGCTGTTGCTTCCACTGGTCCACTGCGGTCCGCCAGAAGCCGTCATGGAAAACTTCGCGTTAAACGTGTGCTGCACAATCGCGGACACGCCGTGCGAGATGAACGTGAAGCCATTCTGCGGGTACGTGGCACGGGTAAAGGTATATCCACCACCGACCATCGTGGCCCGGCTGACCTGGTGATCCAGTTCCGCCCCAGCGTATAACTCGTCGTTCTCGATTCCGTTGCCATCGATAAAGTGCTGGGTGATATAACTGCCGGAAGTGCGGATGCCCGTGCGCCCTGTAAAGCGGTAGTCGGCTCCCCCGGTGACATCATTGGTGATGCGCCGGCCGTAGTTGGTCAGCACGGCATCGCCAGGAACCAAACCCGTGGAGATGGGCAGCGTTCCTACATCGCCCACGCCCGGCACACCGCCAACGCCAAAGCGCGGAGTTACCGGGAGATAGCTGACCACATCACTGCCAATCAGGGTCCATTTGCGGCCGTTCAACGCCTGCGACACACCCAGATTCTGGAACGAACTCGAGGGCTGGCCGCTGTTGCCGAAAAGATATCCGCCGGAATAGATGACACTGAACGGAGCGCGCGCGTTACCGGAAACATAGTCCGCCGTGCCTGCGATGTTTACGCTGTCCGACGCACCATTGACTCCGTTGTAGCCGAAGATGACAGAGTTGGAAGCCGTGACGCTGTATTTGAGCAGCCCCGGCTCCGTGGTATGGGGGCCGGCAACGCTGCCGGTCGTCCCGGCAGTGGGTGCGGCTTGTCCGCGGCAGGCCAGTGAAAAGGCCACGCCCGAACAGGCGCACAGCAAACGCGAGCACCTCATGGAATCACCACCGTGTCGCCAGTTTGCAGCACAATGCTCTGGCCCGGTTGCCCTTTGAGCGCCTTTTTGTAATCAAACGGAATTTTACGTTGCCTGCCGGGGTCGCCGCGGAGAATATAAGCGTGTTTTGCGTTGGCATACGTGTTCAGACCGCCTGCGGAAGCAATGGCCTCCAACGGCGTCATGCCGGGCGACAGGTCTACCGGACCCACATGGGCGACCTCTCCCAAAACGTACACCTTCTGACTATTCACCGCTGTTACTACTACGGTGACCAGAGGATCCTGGATGTACTTCCTCAATCCCTCGGTAACGAATTCCGACAGTTGCACGGGCGTCCTCCCGGCTGCGGGAACGTCACCCAGAAGCACAAGCGAAATCATACCGTCGGGACGGACGGGGAACGTACCGGAAAGCTGCTGCTCTTTCCAGACGGTGACCTGCAACACATCGTATGGACCGATCCTGTATTCAGGGGACAAGGCGGCCGAGCCGCCAGTGCGCACCGGAGTTCCAACGGAACCACCGGAAGCGGCGGGCGAGGTCTGCGAACTGTGCGGTGCCGGTGTAACGACAGGTCTACTTACCACCTGCGCGGCTGCGGCGTGCAGCATGAGGATGCTGGCCACGAGGGGGATCTTGCGGTTATTTTTCATCCGTACCTGCGTGCAATCGCTCCATCCGATCATGCCATGACTTTCGTCCTATTATGAGACGCGCGGCTGCGTCTGGTTTCCATCGCAGTTCCAAGTGTTTCATCAGAGGTGCGAAAATGGAAGGCAATCGTGCCGGAAGCGTGATACTCCTTCTATCGGCAGCGTTCCGAAAAGAAGAACTTTCCCGCCATGACCAGAGAGGTGTATGCCGTCCGATAGCACCATGACCCTGCCGCGGCTCCGGGCAGACGAACGCCAGTGGCTGGAGAGAGACCTGGCTGGCCTGCCCGCATGGGCGTGGGGCGTGCTTCTGCTGCTCTTTGCCGTGCTGTACCTCCGCGTCGGCATCAAGCTGGTGCAAGACTGGTACGTCATCCCCGACTTCGCGCATGGCTTCCTGATTCCCTTTTTCTGCGCGTACGTTGTGTGGGAGAAGCGCCGCGTCGTGGCACAGACCCCGGTGCAGCCCTCCTGGGCGGGCCTCCTCCTGGTGGCGCTTGGTTTGCTGACATATATCACCGGGATCTACGGCGCGGAACTGTTCCTGGCGCGCATCTCCGGTCTGATGCTGCTTGGCGGGCTGATCTGGACCTTTGCTGGCCTGCCGATGCTGCGCGTACTCAAATTTCCGCTCCTGATGCTGCTCCTGGCTATTCCGTTCCCCGCCGTTCTCTTCAATCAGATTACCTTTCCGTTGCAGTTGCTGGCATCGCGGCTGGCCAGTTCCATCCTGCCCCTCTTCAACGTGCCCGTGCTGCGCGAAGGCAACGTGATCCAGCTACCTGTATTGAAGCTGGAAGTGGCAGAGGCGTGCAGCGGCATCCGCTCGCTGATGAGCCTCTTCACGGTCGCCGTGATCTATGGTTATCTGCTGGAGTCCTCCACCTGGAAGCGCACGTTCCTTGCGCTGGCCAGCATCCCCATCGCCGTCGCCGCCAATGCCCTTCGCATCGTTGGCACCGGCTTGTGTGTGCAGTTCTGGGATCCGGACAAGGCCATGGGGTTCTTTCACGAGTTTTCCGGGTGGCTGATGTTTCTCTTCTCGCTTGGGCTTGTCTACCTGCTGCAGCGTCTGCTTCGCTTCGCACCCGCGCATACCCCGTCCGCCGAGCGTCACGCATGACCTGGCCACGCTTCCTTGCGGCTGCCGCCATGATGGCGGGAACGGCCTCCATCTTGTTCCTGCGCAGCGCCGTCGATCAGGTGCCGGACAGTGTCCCGCTGGACCTGCTGCCGCACGTCGTCGATGACCGGCACGGAACCGATGTACCGATCCCGGACGAAGCTCTCCAGGTGCTGGGCAAAGGCCGTTTTCTCAACCGCCTCTATACGGGCGGCTCAGGTGACGGTACTGAGCCCCCGGCATCGACGCTGTTACCCATCAGTCTTTTTATCGGCTACTTTCCCACGCAGAGGACGGGGCAGGCCATCCACTCTCCGCAAAATTGCCTTCCCGGCTCGGGTTGGACCTTTGAGTCGTCCGGGACAACCACCATCGCCGGGGGCGGCGGCCGCAGCTACCGCGTGGGCGACTACATCATCACGGACGGCACCAACCGGCAGGAGGTGCTGTACTGGTATCGTGCCCACGGGCGCAGTATCGCCAGCGACTACCGCGCGAAGCTCTATATGCTGCTTGACGCCATCCGGTACAATCGCACGGACGGTGCGCTGATTCGCGTGATTACACCCGTGGTGCCCGGTGAGGCAGCGGACACCGCCCATGCCCGCGTAGCAGCCTTCGCAGGTGATATCGCAACCATGCTGCCCGCCTATGTTCCGGACTAACCCTCATCTCAGACGCCACAGCCCTGATCACAATCCTGGCAGCCAGCACAAGGACACAGAACGCATGCACACGCTCTCCACCTCGCCCACCGTTCGGATCACCGCTGCCGCCCTGCTTGGTGCCGTTGCGCTTACCACCGGCTGCAACCGCGACCCAAACGTCCGCAAGCAAAAATATCTTGAAAGCGGTGAACGCTATGCGCAGGAGGGCAAATACCGCGAAGCAACCCTGCAGTACTTCAACGCGCTGAAGGCTGATAAGAACTTCGCTCCGGCACACTACGATCTAGGCAAAGCCTTTCTAAAGCTTGGCATGGCGAACCAGGCCTACCCCGAGTTGATGACTGCGGTGAATCTTGCCCCCACGAACGCGAAAGCGCGGATCGACCTGGGCAATCTCCTCCTCGCTGGACGCGCCCCCGACCGCGCTGCGGAGCAGGCAAACGCCGTCCTGAAGATGAAGCCCAACGATCCGGACGCCCTCGCCTTGCTGGCAGGTATTGCGGCGGCAAAGGGGGACCGCGAGGGTGCCATCGCGACCATTGACAAAGCTCTTGCGATCGACCCAAACCGTTCCGATCTGCATACCTCGCTCGGTGTGCTCGAAGGCGCTGGAGGCAAAGACCTGCCAGCTGCAAGGGGAGAACTGGAGAAGGCGGTTCAGCTGGACGGCAAAAACGTCAATGCCCATATGGCGTTGGCTGCATTGCTGGAAGCGCAAAACGATCTGCCTGCTGCTGAAACCCAACTGACCGCTGCCGTCTCCGCGTCACCCAAAACCCTGCAGCCGCGCGTGGCTCTTGCTAACCTCTACCTTCGGGAAAAGAACATGCCCGCCGCGGAAAAGGTGCTCCAGCAGACAAGCGACGACTTTGCCGACGACCCTGAGGGCGCTGGGATGCTGGAGCGCTTTTACGAGCGCACCGGGCAGGCTGACAAGGCTGAACCCGCCTATGCAGCGCTCGCCTCCAAGCACCCGAAGAGCTTTCCCATCCAGATCGCCTATGCGCGGACCCTTGCCGCGCACGGCCAGTTCGACAAGGCAAGCGCGATCGTCGATAAGCAAAAGGAAGGCCATGACAACGATCCGCAGTACGTTCAGATCAAGACGGGCCTCTTGCTGCACGCAGGCAAGGCGGACGAAGCCTATGCGCTGCTGACCAACGCCGTCCGCAACAATCCCGACAACATCGACCTGAAGATTGCCTTGGGCTATCTGGCCCGCGACCGCGGCGACCTCAACGCGGCTGAAACTAACTTCCGCGCCGCGGTGCAGCGTGCTCCCGGCAGCGTTCCTGCTGCCAGCGGATTGGCCGAAATCGCCAGCCGCAAGGGCGACCAAAGCCTGCTGCGCCAGCTTGCCGAGCAGACCATCAAACTCTACCCGAACGCGACTCTGCCATATCTCTGGCTGGGAACAGCGGACGCGAATGACGGCCACTTCGATTCCGCTCAGGATGATTTCCAGAAGGTGTTGAAGGCTGACCCCAGGAATGTGCAGGCACTTGTGGAGATGGGCCAGATTCGCCTGAAACAGAACCGTCTGCCGGAGGGCCGCAGCCTTCTGGAACAGGCGCTTGCAATCGATCCCAACTCCCGCGCACTGCCGCTCCTGGTCCGGCTGGATTTGCAGGCCAATCAGCCAGCCGCCGCCGTTTCGCTGATTCAACAGCAACTCGCGCGCAATCCCAACGATGGCGGTCTGCTGGTGCAGCTGGCGGAGGTGCAACTGGCCACAAAAGACGCGCACAGTGCAATGGCCAGCGCGCAGCAGGCTATGAAGATCAATCCCTCGGATACGGGAGCGATGCGTATCTACACGGAGGCGGGCCTTGCCTCAAACGACGTCAACGGCCCCACCGACCTGTGGCTGAAGTGGGCAGGCAGCCATCCTCAGGACGCTCAGGCGCAATCCTTTCTGGGGATGCTGGCGGAGGCGGCGGGTGACCAGAACAAGGCCATCGCCTACTACCAGAAGGCATTGCAACTGCAGCCTGAGCAGCCCACCGTGGAGAACAACTTGGCGTATCTGATGGCGGAAAACGGACAAAACACCGACGTGGCTCTTACGCTGGCACAGTCCGCTCAGCGCGCAATGCCGAACTCGCCTGATGTGAACGACACGCTGGCCTGGGTCTACTACAAGAAGGGCGTCTACAGTTCCGCACTCGACCTGCTGCAGACTGCCGCTAAAACCAGCCCGGCCAGCGCCAGCATCCAGTACCACATGGGCCTGACCTATGAGAAGCTCAACAACAAACCGGCAGCGCAGACCAGCCTGAAAAAGGCGGCAACCCTGGGCAACGGCTCAGAGGTTGGCAAGAAGGCGCAGGCTGAACTTGACCGGCTTGGATAATTTCTCACTCCCGGAGACTACCCGCATCCGAAGGAGACGGTGAATACCAGAACCATTCTCCGCAACACCGCATGGTTCGCGTTGGAGAACGTGGTCAGCTTTGCCGCGTCTCTGATTACATCCATCCTTATCGCACGCACTCTTGGCCCATCCAAGATGGGCTACATCATCTACGTCATCTGGATCGTGAACATCGCCTCCACACTGGGCGGCATCGGTATCCCGGCAACCACCCGCAAGTACATGGCGGAGTTCCTGGGTGCGGATCAACGCGGCGCGGCGCGGTACGTCTACATGCGAACGTTGCTGGCACAGCTGGCCACCGCCACGCTTGCGGCCGCTGCTTGTGTCCTTTGGGTGCTGCATGACGCCACGCCGGAGTACCGCATCCCGGCGCTGCTTCTGGTGCTCAGCGTGTGGCCGTCCATGGCCAACTCCATCTCCGCCTACGCCAACGTGGCTGCGGAAGATCTTTCCGCCAATCTGCCTGGCTCACTCGCCTCTACGCTGGTCTTCTTCGCGGTCACCATGCTTACTGTCACACTCCACTGGGGTGTGATGGGCGTTTGCACCTCCATGCTGCTGATGCGGGTGACCGATTTTCTTGTCCGTTTCATCCCCACGTTCCGGCGCATCAACGCGTGGAGTACGGATACCGCGCCCATTCCCACCGGCCTGCCGGGTCGGATGCGCAGCTTCGCGCTGCAAAGCCTGACCGGCATGTTGCTGACGCTGGTCGTCTGGGACCGCTCTGAAGTCATGCTGCTGAAGTATTTTTCACCGGATATCCGGCAGGTTGCCTTCTACTCCGTCGCTTTCAGCCTGGCGGAGCGGCTTCTGGTCTTTCCCACAGTCTTCGCTGCCGCGACGGGTGCCAGCATGTTTGCGCAGTTTGGCCGGGACCGCTCACGCGTTCCGCTGCTTACCGCAGCCTCCGCCCGGTACCTTGGGCTCACGTCGATCCCGCTGCACATCATCGCCACTGGACTTGCAGGAGCGGTCCTGCTGACCCTGTACGGCGGCAAGTATGCCGGTGCACTGGCAGTAGCAACTGCCGCACCGTTGCTGTGCGTTGCAAAGGCGTTTCTGACACCGGTGCAGAACCTCTTCGAAACACTCGAGCGCCAGTCGTATTTTATCTGGACCACGCTGGCCGCGTCAGTCATCGACATTGCGGTGGCAACGGCACTGATTCCGCGCCATGGGGCGTTAGGCGCTGCGATTGGCAGCGGCGTGGCGCAGTTCTTATGCGTTGGCGTGCTGTGGTTCCTGGCGGTGCGGCGCTATGCGGTGCGCCTGCCATGGCGATTCTTTGCAAAGGTGACGGGAATCAGCGCGGTCGCGGCCTGCTTCGGCTACATGCCGGTGATACACCTCTCCACGGACACCGGCATTGTGATGGGTTCCATCCTGACAGCCAGCGGCGCAGCACTCGCAGCGCTTACGTTCCTGTTGCTGGCAGGGGCTACCCACGTCTTTGAGGCGCAGGATCTTCCCCGCTTCCGCGCACTGGCAGAGGCCTGCCCCGCAGTCCTTGCCGCCCCCGTAAGTCTGACCTTCTCCTGGTTAAGCCGCGGAGTTGCACCCGCGCAGACGGAAGAGCTGCTGTAGCATCCCGGCTTAGGTCTGGCGAAGACGCCTGCGCCGCCGCAGGACAGCCGGCATGATGCCCAAGCCGCCACCCGTCAGGAGCAGAACCAGCGTACTCGGCTCCGGGACGGGAGATGGTGTCGCCCCCGTACCCGTCGTCCCAGTGCCCGTGGTCCCAGTACCCGTCGTTCCCGTACCTGTTGTCCCCGTACCGGTGGTCCCGGTGCCGCCGGTTCCCGTTCCCGTCGTGGTGCCAGTACTAGGAACCACGGGAGTGCCCGGAATAAATGGGGTGAAGGGCGAAGTGGGCAGAATCGTGGTGCCCGCAGGTGTGGGTGCCGGGACCGGTACCGCAGCCGGAGTAGCAGGAGCAAACGTCACGGGAGTACCTCCCACATCCGGCAGCGGTGCCGCGTCCGGGAAGGACGGCTGGACCAACTCTGCTTCCAGACCGGTGGGAATGAATTCTGCCGGAATTGCGTCGTCGGGCAAATCTTCACCGCAGAGTATTTTGAAGCGCTTCAGCATCTCCGCCGGAGTCAGCCTGGGCGTGTACTTCTTATGCGTGGGTATGCTTGCGTTCAGCAGCTTCGGCCTGGGAACAATAAGGTGGCGGGCAGCATGGACTACGTGCCGCTTGGCGATCACCGACCGTTTGGCCAGAGCGTCCTGATATTCCCGGATCCAGCGGGAACAGTCCGGGCTGGCCGCAAGCGTGGTGACGCCGCCAGTGCTTACGGCAAGCAGAAGACAAGATGTGGCTACGGCGCGAAATCGCATGGTCTACCTTGGGGGAGCTTCTACTGGCGGAGAACCAATCTTGACTTTAATGGTCCTGCCCGTTTCACGCAACCGCTTTTCCGTGTGACCGCATAAGTGTTTCATCAGAGTCGTTCCCGCTTTTGCCGTCACACTATTGCACTCGTCGGCATTTCTGCTCCATGGTATGAGGCAGGCAGCCAATGTGTGTTGCAGTAAATCAGTACAAGGGAAAAATCACAGCACTCTAGCGAAGGCATGCCCGGGGCCGAAATGGTAAGTGAAAACTAATTCTCGGAGTTCACCCACTATGCGCCTCTTCGGTCTCCCTGCCAAGCTTCTCCTATTCTGCCTTTCCGCCTCTGCGGTTGCCGAAACCCACTTCTGCATTGGCGGCGGCCTGGACGAGATGAGCGCCACCGACGTGGCTGCGTGCAGAACGAAGATGGTCCAAATCCGCGATGCTGTGAAGCGGCATGGCGCGCCCGCCGGATGGCACTTCGTGATTGTCTGCGATGAGAGCGGATGGCAGGACTATGCCAGCTTCGCCGGGCAGGAACATGCCCGCACCGTCAATGCTTCCTACAGCACCGATGCGCAGATGCATTGGACCTTTGTCCGGGGCAGCCGCATGGACACCAACGAGCCAGCGGAGGCGGACATGGTACTTGCGGCCGCGCTCAAAAACGTCCCCGGCCGGCTCGCCGCTCCCACTCCCATCCCCAATCCAGGCCGTGCCCTGGCGCAACCTGACCTGCAGGTGGCCGAAGTGAATATGCCTGCTGCCGTTGATACGGCTATCGGGCAATAGCGCGGTCTCCGTCTGGCTTTGAACTTACCAGCTACGGAAGCCGGCCTGCTGCCCGGGTACCCAGTAATCGGACGTAGGACCTCCGTCTTCCAAGCCACTACTCTTCCCACTAACGTACGGCATCCTACCGCACAAGAACGCCGTCTCTCCTCATAAGGGACGGTAGCGGTGAGAACCACGGCGAACCCTGTGCCCCTCCTTAATCGAGTCACGCCAAGGTTGGCTCCGTTTGTGCCGCCGGGTGGATTTTATGTTCGGACAGGCAAGAATGATCCGGAGATTGGTGCTGGCCTGCATGCTAGCACCTGCAGCGGTATTGCCCTGTAGCTTGGCTGCCCAGGGTACCGGTTACTGGCATACCAGCGGAAACAAGATACTCGATGCGAACGGCGCACAGGTGCGTATCGCTGGGATTAACTGGTACGGCTTTGAAACGGCCCGCGCAGTACCGGGCGGACTGACCGCGCAGGATTACAAGAGCATTCTTTCAACCATCAAGAACCTCGGGTACAACACCATCCGCGTGCCGATGTCGAACCAGATGGTGGAGACGCCCTCCTACCCAGGCAGTATTGGTTACAACAACGGCAGCGGTGCCATCAACTCCGACCTGAACGGTCTTAACTCGCTGCAGATCCTTGACAAGATTGTTAGTTATGCCGGCACAATCGGGCTCAAAATAGTCCTGGATAACCACCGGTCAGAAGCCGGTGACGGTGCTGAGGGCAGCGGTCTCTGGTACACCAACACTTATTCCGAAAGTGCGTGGATCAACGATTGGACCAACTTAGCGTCCCGGTATGCGAATAATCCGGCCGTGATCGGCTTCGATCTTCGGAATGAGCCGCACAATGCAAATTCCGGCGGTGCCTGCTGGGATTGCGGCGGCGCAAATGACTGGCATCTTGCCGCAGAGCGAGCCGGAAACGCCGTACTGGCGTTGAACCCTAAGCTGTTGATTTTTATCGAGGGAGTGGACGCCTATAACAATGATTTCTACTGGTGGGGCGGCAATCTCGAAGGCGTAAAGAACTCACCTGTAACTCTATCCGTGCCAAACCAGATGGTGTATTCAGCGCATGATTACGGCCCCAGTGTCTACGGACAATCCTGGTTTAATTCCTCAACGACATCATCCTCATTAAATACCGTCTGGACAAGTCACTGGGGCTACATCCCCAAAAGCGGGATTGCTCCCTTATGGCTCGGAGAATTTGGCACACCAAATGATGCGGCGAGCGTGCAGAGTTCCGCCGCCGGCAGCGAAGGGCAGTGGTTCCAGAGCCTGGTTCAGTACCTATCCACGGATAGCACTCTAAACTGGACCTATTGGGCGCTGAACGGAGAAGATAGCCTGGCCTTGCTTGACTCCAACTACGATCCGTCACCTGTAAGTCCACAGAAACAGAGTCTGCTGGCCGGCATCCAGTTCCCACTTAATCCGGGTTCTACAAATGCGCCGGCCCCTGCCGCGCCCTCTACGCTGACCGCAGCCGCAACCTCGGCTAACAGCATCAGTCTAAGATGGACGGCATCCTCAACACCGGGCGTGACTTACACGATCTACTTCGGTACCGCATCAGGAATGACGAATGCTGTTCTTGGCAGCGGAGTTAACGCGGTAAGTTACACGGTCACCGGCTTAAACCCCTCGACAGCGTATTACTTTGTGGTACGCGCAGTGTCAAGCGCGGGGAGTTCAGCCGCTTCGAATCAAGCAACTGCCACAACCCAGCCGGCAGCAGCACCCGCAGCACCTTCCAGCCTGACGGCAGCGGCGGCATCGAGTTCCCAGATCAACCTGTCATGGAACGGGAGCTCAACTTCAGGGGCCACCTACAACGTCTACTCCGCTACGACCTCCGGCGCAACCAGCACGCTGCTCGCCAGCGGAGTAAACGCAACCACCTACTCGGTGACAGGACTCAGCGCCTCAACGACCTACTATTTCACGGTCAAGGCTGTAACATCCGCCGGCGGTGTCTCTGTGGCAAGCAATCAGGCTAGTGCCGCAACGCAGCCAGCGAGCACTTCAGTCGTCTGCCATATCACCTACCTTGACCAAAATGATTGGGGATCCGGCTTTACTGGAAATCTATCCATCACCAACTCAGGCTCAAGCCCACTCGCATCCTGGATGGTGACCTGGACTTATAGCGGAAACCAGCAGATCACTCAATCGTGGAACAGTAATTACACGCAGAGCGGCAAAGCCGTGACCCTGACGAATGCGAGCTGGAATGCAACCATCCCGTCCGGCTCGACATTGAACGGCATCGGCTGGAACGCCAACTACTCAGGTGCAAACACGGGTCCAGCGGTGTTCTACTTGAACGGAGTTGCTTGCAGGTGACGCTAATAACTTTCGTCCGGGCTGGTAGCGACATAACGCGACACTGCCTAACCTTTTCTTAAATTGTTGTCCCAGGCTTTGGGGTAGAGGTATGCTTCCAGTGGAAGTCTATCCCCCAAGTTCTGAGGTTCTGTATGCGTATCGCACGTCACATCGCGGGAGTTTGCGTCAGCCTGCTGTTCGTCGCAGGAGCAGCCGGTGCAACCACGTTCAACTACAGTGCCAATGGAGGTGCCAGCGGCTTCTCCGGAACCGGCACGCTCACCACCACGACGAATCCTAACGGCTCCGATACGATCACGGGGATCACAGGAACCTACGTGACTGGGCTTCTTTCACCAGGCACTTATCACAGCAACGACAACTTGCTGTTCCCTGGTGCACCGTCGCTGCTTGACACGCAGGGCTTCTCCTTCAGTGCAAGCAACCCGGCAGGTCTGTTTAGTGTTAGCATCTACGCTGATCCAGCTAGCTCTACCGGATATGACTTCATGAGCACCGATCAAGATAACTCAACCTCAACCGGCCCGGTAACCTTCGGGATCGCCAGTACAGCCGTGACACCGGAGCCCTCAAGCCTGATGCTTGCCGGGACTGGCCTGTTGGTTGCTGCTGGAACTGCTCGGCGCAAGCTACGGCGTAGTTGAGGCTTATGCGGTCCAGGTAACTAGAGGTGAGGTCAGCGGTCGGATCCCACCGCTGACCTCTACCTCGCGCCGCCTACTGTAAGCGCGGCCAGAGCGATCTTAGCGCGAGTATGTAATGCGGTATAGAACGCCGTTCTGCTCGTCACCCAGGATAATGCCGCCATCCCGCATCTGTGCCAGACCAAAGGGTCGCGCGAAACGCGCCCATCCGCTGCCGCCTTTTGCCGTCATCAGGAAGCCCTCGATAAAGGGCTGAACATCCTTTGCCTTGCCGTCCTGAAAGTGAATCCGCACGACTTCGTAGCCCGAGGGCGGGTTTGCGCCCCACGACCCGTGCATCGTAGCCAATGCGTCGCCGTTGTAGTCCGCAGGCACACCGCCGCCATTGAGAAAGATCAACTGCATCCCTGACGCGTGCGCGTTCCACGTCAGAACCGGCAGGGTCGTTTTCGCGGCCCACTGGTCCAGCGTGACACCGTGGGGAGGCGTCAGGTACAAGTTCTTCAAACCGTCACCCAGGATGAATGGCCAGCCGTATTCCTTGCCCTGCTGAATCAGGTTGACCTCTTCGCGTTGCTCCTTGTCGCCCAACCAATCCACGCCATCGTCCCAGCCGTAGAGGTCGCTGGTTCCAGGCTTGAAGTTGAAGCCGATGGTATTGCGCAGGCCAGTGGCGAAGGTCTCCCGGTCGCTGCCATCCAGGTTGGAGCGCTGCATGGTGCTGTTGATGTGGTTGCGCTCCTCGCAGGTGTTGCACGTGCTGCCCACACTCATGTACAGCTTGTTGTCCGGACCGACCGCCAGCGTACGGTCCACATGCTGGCCAGCGTCAGGCAGGTCGTTGATGATCAGTTTGGATGTTCCAAAAGTTCCGTCCGGGTTAATCGGCGCGGAGTACACCTCCTTGATCGTGACGTAGTACATCACGTTGTTGTGAATCACCATGCCATGCACGTTCTCCAGCGCCAGCACCTGCTCCTTATGCGTGCCATCGGGAGAGAGCATCGTAATGGTGCCTGCATCGCGGCTGCTGACGTAGATGTTGCCCGCATCGGAGATCACGATCACACGCGGACTCTCCAGGCCATCTGCAAACTTTGCAATGTGAAAGCCGGCAGGCAGTTTCAGCCTGGCGATATTCTCCGGCGTGGCCGGAAGCGGTGCAGGCAGCACCACACTTACGCTGTGGCTATCCTTGTTTGGCATGGGCATTGTCTGGGAGCACGCGGCGTGGGACAAGAGGGCCGCCGCCGTCGCGGCAGTCATGAACGCAGTCAATCTCATATTAAAAAGATACCGTGTTCCTATGCAGGTTTGCCGGTGAGTGAGCATGGCGTTTGATGCCGCGCAATGGAACCGCTGCTTACATGCACTCAATCAGCGGCTAAGCCCAACCGCCGACTTCATCTTGCTCCACACCCACGTGGGCACGGTAGAGCGCACCATGTAACTGCGCAGCGCCTCATAGGTGGATGCGCCCATGCTGTAGCCAATGATGAGCCGGAGCAATTCAGGATCGCCTTTCGCCTTTCGCACAAGGGCGTCCATGCGCCCGGAGCCATTGAACAGGCGGTGCTGAATCTCCACCGAGTGCTGGAGATCACTGCCAATTTCGGCGTGCCACGCGCCTTCGTACATGCTGAGGTAACGCCCGTCATAGCGCTCGGCGCGTGTGGCAGATAACGCAGTATCCGCCGCCAGCGAACCGCTCGTCATCGCATAGAAAATCCCCTCCGCCGTAAACGCATTCACAAACCCACCGGCATCGCCCGCCAGCAGCACGCGGTCCGTATACGTCCTGGCCAGCGGGCCGCTTACAGGGATGGGAAATGCCTTGTAGCCGTTCCGGTCTGTTTCGCCGCTCACATCGCCCTTGGCCTTCAGCGTGTCCACCCACGCTGCATGGTGCTCCGCACCCTTGCCGCGCAGAGTTTTCAGGTACCAGTCCAACTTGCAGCCAAAGCCCAGATTCAGGTGGTCCGTCTTTGGAAAGATGTAGCCATACCCGAACGTTTCAGTCAGCGTGAGGAAGAGGTAGATGGCTTTACGGTCGGCTACCTGCAGACGGTCGTAGCGTGTCTCCTCCATCATGTCCACGGCGTATTCCTTGCGTGCCGCCTCACTGCGCAGACCAGTGTGCCGCGCGATGACCGAATTCGCCGAATCCGCCCCGATCACCATAGGCGCGGTGAAGATTTCGCCTGCCGTGCTTTCAAGCTCCACGCATTCCGGCTTGACCTGGCACCGGCGAATCATCACACCCGTCCGCGCCGTGCACACAGCCGCTGCCCGGCGGAAGAGAGCCGCATCGAACTCCCATCGCCGGATGAGATACAGAACCGGCTCCGGCTGCTGATACGTCACGCGGGTACCGTCGGGCGACTCCAGATGGACGCGGCTGACTGCGTTCACCGGAACTTCGCCATCCGCCAGGAACTCGCGCACGCATGGAAAGCGCTGGAGCAGACGCGCCGACAGGCCTCCGCCGCACGGCTTTTCACGCGGAAACCCGGCAGCCTTATCCAGCAGCAGCACGCGCGCACCTGCCTTTCCCAACTGGCATGCGGCAGTCGCCCCAGCAGGTCCCGCGCCGACGACGATGATGTCAAACGAAGTCACTATTCCATTGTGTCATTCGCTCATGGACAAGAACCACAGGGGGTGAGGTTGAACTGCGCCCCGCCCCTTGCGTATCCTTGTCCATGCGTTCGGGCTCGTACAGGCGAGGAGTATTTATGCGATCTGCTGTGGTAACAATGCTCGTCCTGCTTTCCATGCACGCCGGTGCCCAACTGTCGCCAGAAAAGCGTATCGAGATCAACGCAGCCATCGAAAAATCCATCGCAAGTACGCACATTCCCAGCGTCTCCGTTGGCATCGCGGAAGGCGGAACGGTGGTGTACGCGAAGGCGTTCGGCGAGGCCGTCCTGGCAGAGCAGCCGATGTCGCAACGGGGCGGCGGCATCCACTCCATGCTGATGCGCGCACCCGTCCCCGCAGAGGCCAGCATGGCCTACCCCATCGGTTCCATCTCTAAGCAGTTCACGGCGGCCTGCATCCTTCTGCTGCAGGAACGCGGCAAACTGACACTGGACGATCCTGTCAGCAAGTGGTTTCCCGATTTCACGCGCTCGCGCGAAGTGACCGTGCGCAACCTGTTGACGCATACCAGCGGCTACAGCGACTACGCGCCGCAGGATTACACGATCCCGGCATGGACCAAGCCCATTGACAGCTACACGCTCATCCGCGAGTGGGCGGCCAAACCGCTCGACTTCGACCCCGGAACGAAGTGGCAGTACAGCAACACCAACTTCCAGATAGCCGCCCTGATTATCGAAAAAGTCACTGGGCAGAAGTATCACGACTTTCTCTGGGCCAACGTGATCACGCCGCTGAAGCTGCAAGGTGTCCTTGACCTCGACATCGACCGCGAGAAACTGCAGGTCCGCGGGTATGAGCAGCATGCGCTTGGCCCTATGCGCCCAGCGATCCTTGAATCGCCCGGATGGTATACCGGCGATGGTGGCCTTGCCATGCCGGTCAGCACGCTGCTGCAGTGGGACGAGAGCATCGTCCATCGCACCCTGCTCAAGCCAGCCAGCTACGACGCCTTGGAGACAGACTTCAAGCTAAAGGACGGTACCCCATCACACTACGGACTGGGCGTCTTTGTGCGCGAGGCTGGTGGCAAGCACCTGGTGTACCACTCGGGCGAGGTGGGCGGATTTGTGTCAAACAACGTGATCGACCTCGATGATGACGTCTGCTACGCCGCGCTCACCAACTTCGAAGGTCCGGGCGCGAGCGTTATCACCTCTGCCCTGCGGCCCATTCTGATCCCGGCGCTGGCGGCCCAAGACCAACGGCCTCCAGCCAAGCCGGAGGATACCAGTCTGCCACATCTGCTTGCCTATGACCCCGCAGCAGCCATCCAGGCAAAGACGATTCTCACTGCATTGCAGAACGGTACACTCGACCGCTCACTCTTTACCGCCGACACCAACTACTACTTCAGCCCGGTCACGTTGAACGACTTTCAAACCAGCCTGCAACCGCTGGGCCCGGTCGAATCGGTGACGCAAACTGCCGAGGAATCACGTGGCGGCATGATTTTCCGCGTCTATTCCGTCAAGTTCGCCACACGTACCCTATCGCTGAACACCTACACGCAAAAGGACGGCAAACTCGAACAATTCCTCATCAGCGCCCGCGACTAAGGTCAACCGCGTACATCGCGAAACCCTCGCGTACTTTGCGTTCTTCTTTCACATGATGATAGCTAACGAAGGCACCGCTGAGACTTGGACGATGACGCTCTGAGCGCATCAGCGTCCAACCGATGGGAGGCTGCTATGTTCAGCAAACAACTCCGTTCTGCCCTGCTCTGCTCTTTGCTTGCGCTTCCGCTCTCTGCCATGGCGCTTGATCGCGGCGCGTTTCCCAAGCCACAGCAGGACGTGATGCTCGCGCCTGGCAAGCTGCAGACAGCCGTCTTCGCGGGAGGCTGCTTCTGGGGCACGCAATCTGTCTTCGAACGCGTCAAGGGCGTCCACAAGACTGTGGCGGGATATGCAGGCGGCAGCGCAAAGAGCGCAACCTACGATCAGGTGACGACAGAAACCACCGGACATGCCGAGTCGGTTGAAATTACGTACGATCCGTCCGTGATCACCTACGGCGGCCTGCTTCGAATCTTCTTTTCGGTGGCGCACGATCCCACTCAGCTGAATCGTCAGGGACCGGACGTGGGCACATCCTACCGCTCCGCCATCTTCTACACCTCACCCGAGCAGGAGCGCATCGCGAAGGCTTACATCTCGCAACTGGATGCCGCGCATGTCTTCAAGAGCAAGATCGTGACAGAGGTGACACCACTGAAAGGCTTCTACCGCGGCGAGGACTACCATCAGGATTATGCCCTGCACAACCCCAACAATCCATACATCATGGTCTGCGACCGGCCTAAGATCGAAGCGCTCAAGCGCGAATACCCAGAGTTGTTCGTGGATTATAAAGGGCAGAACTAGCTAGAGAGGAGCCGTACATGTGATCGCGGATTACCTAGATGCTGAACCATCGACAGCACCTGGGTGCCACTCAGCCGTCGATTCAGCACGCCGAGTTTACGGCAGGCCCTTCAGCACCCTTGTAACCCTGAGTCACCTGCACGCCTGAGTTGATTCCGGCACCCCACACCTTGAGCCAAGCTCCCTTTGGGCAGATAGTCAGCAGGAGGTTGAGCCGTTTCTCAATCGAATGATTGAAGACAGAGCCAAAGCGGCTTGCGTAGGATCAGGTCACTCAACAACAGCGGTTCGCACCCTTGATGTTAGACCGGCGCTGCTTTGAGGTGGAGGAACCTGGTGGACATTTCGAAGATGCTCCTTTTTGCCACGGCCATTGCAGCAGCGTCACTGACTGGCAGCAAATTGTTCGCGCAAGGCTGCGTTGCCGCCCATACCAACCAGCGCTCCCTGAGCGAGCTTGTGCAATCAGACGGCCGCTTCGCGTCGCCATTCTCTATCCACAATCTCACCGTGGATATCGGCTACCGCGTCTTCAACTCGAATAAGTATTTCCAGGGAGACACCGAGATTGCCCGTCCCACCGCTGTTCGTAATCACCAGAATATCTTCGATGTCGGCGTTCAATACCGGATATCACCCCGCTGGAGCCTGATCGCGGACGTTCCCGTCTACAACGGCACGCGCAATCAGATCTATCCACCATCGGGTGTCTTCCAGGTGAGCGGCCTTGGCGACATGCTGGTGGGCGCACAAGCATGGATACTGAGGCCGCCAACGGAGAACGGCGGTAACATCGCCATCAGTGCGGAACTCAAGATCCCGACCGGCATCAGCAACGCCACCGGTTCAGGCGTGCTGAATGGGAAGACCATCAAGGCCACGGCGGACCAGTCCCTGCAACCCGGTGACGGGGCGTGGGGCTTCAGCCTGGGAACACAAGGCTACAAGCGGCTTTGGCGCGGTGCTTCCGCGTATGGTCAGGGAAGTTACCTCTTCAACCCGGAGGACACGAACGGCGTTGCCACCTTCCGCTCCCAACCGGGGCAGGGCGTAATGTCCGTCACGGATCAATATCTCTATCGCGCTGGTGTGGCCCAGAGCGTTCCAAAGCTGCGATCGGTCGCACTCAGCCTTGGCGTTCGCGGCGAAGGTGTGCCGGTGCGCGATCTGCTGGGCGACAGCAACGGTTTCCGCCGCCCCGGTTCCATCGTTTCGCTGGACCCCGGCTTGATGGTGAGCTACAAGCGTGACACCCTGTCAGTGAATGGGCCATGGGCCGTGTACCGCAACAGGCCGCCAAGCGTGCCCGAGATCCAGAACAGGATCACAAACGGTGACGCCTTCTTTGCGGACTACACCGTTGTGGCAAGCCTCTCGCATCATTTCTAAACACAACGGTGTCCAGGAGACGATGAAGCTCCAGGACATGTACCCCCGGGAGGCCATGCCGTGAAACTCTTGCCATCGTTCCTCCTGTCTTTCTCCTTGTTGCTGCCAGCTGTTGCACGTGCATCAGAACATCCTGTTCCAGATCTTGCGTTGAAAGATCTTGACGGCCATAAGCAACATTTGAAAGCTTTGCGCGGCAACGTCGTCGTTCTCAGCTTTTGGGCAACCTGGTGTGCCCCATGCCAGGAAGAACTGCCACGCCTGTCGCACCTGAGTGACAATTACGCCGGAAAGCCGGTGCGATTCGTCGCGGTCTCTATTGACGACAAGAAGTCGCGTGCGGAGATCGCCGCATTTCTTGCATCCCAGGGGGTCCACCTGGAAACCTGGACAGGCGCAACGACCGACACAATGGCTGATTTTGGACTGGGCGACATCGTTCCCGGAACGATCATCATTGACGAGAACGGAGAGGCGGTCACCCGCATCAGCGGCGAAGCGCAGGAGGACGATGTGTTCAGCCGCGTCGACTGGCTGCTCGGGGGACGGCCCGGAGCGGCTCCCGCTGCCATGCTTAATCGCCACTAAGCCACGCGGCCACGACAACAAAGAACAAACCGGCGTAGGATTCTATCGCTGCGGAAGTGTATCGCCCCTCCGCAAAGGCCCGCTGCATATGCGAGACCATCGCGCACTCTGCGGACGATCAATCACTTGCCCAAAGGAGACATCATGGCCACCACACCTGCGTCGCTCAACCCCGCTACGGCAGAACATCCCATTCATCTGCGCAAGCAGTACGACAACTACATCGGAGGCCGCTGGGTTCCACCCAGCAGCGGCGAGTATTTCGACAACATCACGCCGGTCACCGGCGAAGTGCTGTGCAGCATCGCCCGCTCAAATGCTGCCGATGTGAACAAAGCGCTTGACGCCGCGCATGCAGCGCGTGCCGCATGGGGCCGCACCAGCACCACGGAGCGCGGCCGCCTGCTGGAGCGTATCGCCCAGCGAATGGAAGACAACCTAGAACTTCTCGCCACAGTCGAGACCTGGGACAATGGCAAGCCGATCCGCGAAACCATGGCTGCGGACATGCCGCTGGCCATCGACCACTTCCGCTATTTCGCCGGTGTCATCCGCGCGGAAGAGGGCACCATCTCAGAGATCGACGCCACCACAGTCGCCTACCACTACAACGAGCCGCTGGGCGTCGTCGGCCTCATCATTCCCTGGAACTTCCCAATTCTGATGGCCGCGTGGAAGCTGGCACCGGCGCTGGCGGCGGGGAATACTGTCGTGCTGAAGCCGGCGGAGCAAACGCCGCTCTCCATCCTCGTCCTCATGGGTCTGATCGAGGATATTCTCCCCCCTGGCGTTCTCAACATCGTCAACGGCTTCGGCCTGGAGGCAGGCAAGCCGCTTGCATCCAGCCCCCGTATCAAGAAGATTGCCTTTACTGGCGAAACGACCACCGGCCGGCTCATCATGCAATACGCCTCGCAGAACTTGATCCCGGTCACGTTGGAACTTGGTGGCAAAAGCCCGAACATCTTCTTCGAAGACGTTATGCGCGAGGATGACGCCTTCTTCGATAAGGCTCTGGAAGGCTTCACCATGTTCGCGCTCAACCAGGGCGAGGTCTGCACCTGCCCCAGCCGCGCGCTGGTACAGGACTCCATCTACGACCGCTTCATGGAGAAGGCGCTGAAGCGGGTAAAAGCCGTCCGCCAGGGCAATCCGTTGGACAAGGACACGATGATCGGCGCGCAGGCATCGAGCGAGCAGTTAGAGAAGATTCTGAGCTATCTCGACATTGGCCGCCAGGAAGGCGCAAAGGTGCTTACGGGCGGCAAGCGAGCCGACATGCCCGGCGATCTCGCAGGCGGCTACTATGTGGAGCCGACCGTGTTTGAGGGCCACAACAAGATGCGCATCTTCCAGGAAGAAATCTTCGGTCCGGTCGTCAGCGTAACCACGTTCAAGACGGAGGACGAGGCGCTGGAGATCGCCAATGACACGCTGTACGGCCTTGGCGCGGGCGTGTGGACGCGCGATATGAACCGCGCCTTCAACTTTGGCCGCGGCATTGAGGCAGGCCGCGTCTGGACCAACTGCTATCACCTCTATCCCGCGCACGCAGCCTTCGGCGGTTACAAGCAGAGCGGCATTGGGCGCGAAAACCACAAGATGATGATTCACCACTACCAGCAGACCAAGAACGTACTGGTAAGCTACAGCCCCAACAAACTAGGGTTTTTCTGAAAGCAAAACAGAACGCGAAGTACGCAAAGGTCTCGCGGAGGGCGCAAACAACGTTTGGCGGCCTTCGCGTACACCCTTGGCGTCCTTCGCGTTCTGTTCTTCAGGACATTGAATGTCAACAGATGTACAAGCTCCAGCACAGGTGTTGCAAACTCTCGCAGCCGTCGCATTGATGCAGCGTCTGGAAGAAAAACACGGCGCACTCATGTTTCACCAGAGCGGCGGCTGCTGCGACGGCTCGTCGCCCATGTGTTATCCGCGTGGTGAGCTCCTCACCGGCGACACCGACGTGCTCTTAGGTGAACTCGATACTGGCGGCCAGCACGGCGGAACACCGTTTTACATCAGCGGCCCGCAGTTCGAATACTGGAAGCACACCGAGTTGACCCTGGATGTCGTGCAAGGCCGCGGCGGCATGTTCTCGCTCGACAACAGCGAAGGCGTCCGATTCCACATCCGCTCACGTGTCTTCACAGACGCAGAGATCGCCGCGCTGCGCACTGCCAGACGTATCTAGTCACACAGATGTCGCCTTTTCTTACCTGCCTTCCACAGCCCTCTTGTCGTATGCTCATAGGAGAAGGGAAGGCGAAACATGCTCGTGGTTCTGCTAGTCCTGCAACTGCTTGTGATCTTGCTGCTGCTTCTGCTTCTGCTGCGCAAACCGGCCGCAGCCGCACCGCTTGATGCGCGGCTGCTTGGATTGCCGGACGCACTGATAGCATTGGAGGCTAAGCTGGGTGCTTCTGATGCTGGTCTTCGTGCGCATCTGGCGGAACTCCGCCGCGAGCAGGCTGACGGAGCCACTATTGCGCGTGATGCGGCAGACCGTGGTGGAAGCGTTTTGCGTAAAGAGGTTAGCGAATCCATCGCAGCGCTCTCCAGGACATTGCACGATGGCCTGCACAGCTTCCGGGGTGAGCATGCGGCAGCCACTGACAAGCTGCGGGAAACGCTGGAGCTTCGGCTGAACACCATGGGGCGTGACCACCGCGCCGACGCCGAGCATCTGCGCGATCGCGTTCACACCGGCCTGCAAGCCATCAATCGCGACAACACGGCCAAGCTGGAGGAGATGCGCCAGACCGTCGATGAAAAGCTGCATGCAACTCTGCAAACACGCCTGACCGAGAGCTTCGGCCAAGTCTCCGACCAGCTGACGCGCGTTCACACCGGCCTAGGCGAGATGAAAGAACTCGCCACCGGCGTCAGCGATCTCAAGAAGGTCTTCTCCAACGTGAAATCGCGTGGCATCGTGGGCGAATTCCAGCTAGGCATGCAGCTGGAGCAGATGTTCTCCCGCGAGCAGTACGAGGTAAACGTCGCCATCAAGAAGGATTCGGGTGAACGCGTTGAATTCGCTCTAAAGATCCCGGATGGTGATCGCAATCACGTGCTGTTGCCGATCGACGCAAAGTTTCCTCGTGAGGACTGGGAAAGGCTGGAGAACGCCTACGAACATGGGACCGAGGAAGAGAAAACAAAGGCTGGCACAGCGTTCGAGCGGGCCATCCGCACGGAAGGCAAGCGCATCTGCGAGAAATACATCGATCCGCCAACCACGCTGCCTTTTGCCATCATGTTCCTGCCCACGGAAGCGCTCTACGCGGAAGTGATGCGGCGACCTGCCCTCCACACGGACCTGCAATCTTCCTGCAACGTCACCATCGCAGGACCTTCGAGCTTCATGGCCATCCTCACCAGCTTCCAGATGGGGTTCCGGACGCTCGCCATCCAGAAAAAAGGCAATGAGGTCTGGAAGGTGCTGGGCAACGTCAAGAAGGAATTCGGAAAGTTCGAACTGCTCATGAGCAAGGTCGAGAACAACGTGAAAACGGTGCAGAACACACTCAATGACATCGGCGTGCGCACGCGCGTGATCAACCGTAGCCTGCACAACGTCAGTGAACTGAATGCGCCGGAAGAGCCGGTGCCGTCCGGCCTGCTGGCGTTCAACGGAGCGAACGCAGTCGCTCCCTTGCTGGCTGCAATGAGTGATGAGGATGACGCGCACGCATGATTCATTCAACGCCGTTCGCATGCCGTCTCTGGTACATGTCGCGTGGCATCTGTACACTGAACTACGGCTCCGCAGATGCACATGCCGCAACAAATGCGGTCATCGATGCGCATGGTCACCGCATAAACGCATCTGACGGGTAAAGCCTCGCAAGACGCGAACAGTTCTGTTTCAGGAGAAAGCAAGATGGCAGCAGTTGACGAGAAGGTAAAAAGCATCATCGTGGAGCAGCTTCAGGTTGACGAAGCCGAAGTAACCCCAAGCGCGTCGTTTCAGGAAGACCTGGGCGCGGACTCGCTCGATGTGGTCGAGCTGGTGATGCAGTTTGAGGAAGCCTTCGACATCCAGATCCCCGATGAGGACGCGGAAAAGATCAAGACCGTCAAGGACGCGACCGACTACATCGAAGCACACGCAAAGGCGAAGTAAACCGTGAGCGAGGCAAAAACCATCCCGGCGCGGCGCGTTGTCGTTACGGGCATTGGGCTGATCTGCGGCGTCGGCAACACCGCGCCTGCCGTATGGGACAGCTTGATGGCGGGCCGCAGCGGTATGGCGGAGATCGCAGCATATGGGCTTCAGGGCCACACCGTTCGCTTTGCCGCCGAAGTGAAAAACTTCGACCCGCACCAGTTCATCGACAAGAAGGAAGCGCGCAAGATGGGCCGCTTCATCCACTTCGCCCTTGCCGCTGCGGAAGAGGCGATGAGGCACTCCGGCCTGGAGATCACGCCGGATAACGCTGAGATGGTGGGTGTCGACGTCGGCTCGGGCATCGGCGGCTTCGACATCATCGAGCGCGAGCACACCAACTTGATGAACGGCGGCCCACGCAAGGTCTCGCCTTTTTTCATCCCGGCAACCATTGTGAATCTTGCCGCAGGCCATGTTTCGATCAAGTACGGTGCCAAGGGCCCGAACCAAGCCACCGCGACAGCCTGCACCACCTCGGCCCACACCATCGGAGATGCTTTCCGCATCATTCAACGCGGAGATGCCGACGCCATGATCGCAGGCGGCGCGGAAGCAGCCATTACACCGTTGAGCGTCAGCGGCTTTGCGAACATGAAGGCGCTGTCCACCCGCAACGATGACCCCACTCACGCCTCCCGCCCGTGGGACAAGGATCGAGACGGCTTCGTTATCGGCGAGGGTGCCGGCATCCTCATCCTTGAGGCGCTGGAGTTCGCACAGGCACGCGGCGCGAAGATCCTTGGCGAAGTAGTCGGCTACGGCATGAGTTCCGACGCCTTCCACATGACGGGCATGGCTCCCGAAGGCGAGGGTTGCGCCCGCTCCATGCGCAATGCGCTTAAATCCGCCGGCCTGCAGCCGGAACAGATCGACTACGTGAACGCCCACGCCACCTCCACTCCGCTGGGCGACGCGATGGAGTCAAAGGGCATGGAGACGATCTTTGGCGAACACGCCCTCAGCCACAAGCTGCTGGTCTCCTCCACCAAGTCCATGACTGGCCACCTCCTCGGCGGCGCGGGTGGCCTTGAAGCCGGGATCACCCTGATGGCCATGCAAAAAGGCATCGTGCCGCCCACCATTAACCTGGACAACGTAGACCCGGAGTGCCGCCTCAACTACGTCCCGCACACACCCGTGCAGCACGAAGTCCGCTACGCCCTTTCCAACTCTTTCGGCTTCGGCGGCACCAACGGCTCCCTCGTCTTCAAACGCTGGGACGAGTGAGCAGGATGTCCAGTGCAGTTCGGGCTATTAGACCGAACTGAGAAACCTTGGCCAAAAGAGTGCCGTCGAATCAGCTTGACAGCCTTTTCGACGGCTGTAGAATCGCCTCTAGGCGCCGTATCACCATTCACAAGCCGTGGGGGGCGGGCCGCCGCGCGGCCGCCCAAAAAAATGTAAACCCAAACCCCCCCCACACCAAC
>CAXTXE010000012.1:0-31108 GCA_964248165.1 uncultured Terriglobus sp. | reverse complement strand
CCCCCCTTGCCCCACCCCCCCGTCCCCGGCCGGCGCCCCCCCGCCCCCCCCCCCCACGGCAATTCATAGGAGAGACCCATGCCGCCGAAACAGGAAGCAATTCACTACATTCTGGAACTGCTCGACAAATCCGAGTCGTACAGCCCTCAGGCTCTCCTACTAGAACTGCAAAACAAAGGCATAAACCAAGCTGACGCAAAGGAAACCCTCTCATACCTTATTCACGACGAACAGGTGGAGTTAACTTCTTCGTCGAGCTTGCGTCGTCTTGAGGGAGCTGCTGCATAATTAGTGCATGAGTTCTGAGTTTCGGCGAAAGCGATTACATAGTGACTATTCAAAGGGTTCCGGCGATGACCGGAACCCTTTCCAACGTGATCGGGACCGGCTGCTGTACTCGTCCGCTTTCCAGCGTCTTGCGGAGGTAACACAAGTAGTGTCAGCTAGCAACGGCTATGTCTTTCACAATAGGCTGACCCATTCACTACAGGTCGCTCGAATTGGCAGACGATTAGCTGACAAACTGTTGCTCAGAGCGGAAAACAGTGAAGAGAATCCTTATCCAACTATTGATCCTGACGTCGTAGAATCAGCTTGCCTCGCGCACGACTTGGGACATCCACCTTTCGGCCATGTTGTCGAGCAAAAGCTGAATCAGCTTGCAAACGAGTCAGGCTTAGACGGATTCGAAGGGAACGCCCAAAGCTTTCGGATTCTGACGAAGCTCGGCTTCCATTCTTCAGCCTACCACGGACTTGACCTAACAAGAGCTACTTTGTCCGCTGTTCTAAAGTACCCGTGGTTAAAGGGCGAAAACCCAGCAAAGCGTGGTAAGTGGGGCGCGTACAAGTCGGAGCAGGAAGATTTTTGTTTTGCTACTGAGGGTGGTGAGTTTCACAAGCAATCTCCTGAAGCTCAACTGATGGATTGGTCCGACGACATTACCTATACTGTTCACGACCTAGAAGACTTCTATATGGCAGGGCGAATTCCTTTGCATTTGCTGAATAGGCCAGGGTCAGAGAGAGAACGCGAATACTTCTTCGAAGACATGTTTAGCCGACATAAGGACCAAGGGAAGATTTACTCTGCACCAAGGAGAGAGCAGCTAGAAAAACGATTTATAAGTCTGTTGGATGCGACCTTTAGTTTGACTGAGGAGTATAAAGGAACCACAAAGCATCGTGACGGACTCAAACGATTCACGGGCACACTCATTCGTTACTACATCAACGGTATATCTCCTAATCCTCCTGGTTCCGAAAAGCCTTGGCAGGTAAAAGAAGAATATCTTGATCAAGTAATGATGCTCAAAGAACTCATTTGGACTTATGTGATTCAAGACCCTTCACTTGCCACCCAGCAGTTGGGTCAGCAACATATGGTGGAAAAGTTGTTCGACGTTTACTGCTCTGCTGCCCAAAGTTCCAAAGAGTGGAAGCTGTTTCCGGCTTTCTTTCGTGAGCGACTAGAACATGCGAACACGCTAGAACAGAAAAGAACGGCCGTTGACTTCATTGCATCCTTAACTGAGACACAGGTCGCACGTCTTTATGCCAGATTAACCGGCCTATCTACAGGAGCAAGCCTAAACGATCCCCTTCGCTGATGAGCTAGCGTTTCCATCCAGATGTGAGAGGCTGCGAGATGTTCGCAGACCATGGGTCACTCCGTCTATGGTGGCCATGTCTGCGTTGGACCGCGTCAGAGCACCAACTGGCAGACGCTCCATCCACGCAGGATTATCACCGCAGTGAAACGTGCGCTGCTTTATTCAATACGAGCTAACAGGAGGAACGCATGCCCGAACAGAAACTTGCTGGAACCTTTACTTTTCCGAACAGCTCGATCACCGTACACCGCATGGGGTATGGAGCCATGCAGTTGGCGGGGCCGCATGTCTTCGGTCCGCCCAAGGACCGGAACGCCGCCATTGCGATTCTGCGTGAGGCCGTTGCGAGCGGCATCGACCACATCGATACCAGCGACTTCTACGGGCCGCACCTCGTCAACCAGATTATTAAAGAAGCGCTGCACCCGTACCCGGAGAACCTCACCATCGTGACCAAAGTGGGTGCCAGGCGCGACGAAAAGTGTGCGTGGTTGCCCGCACAAAGCCCTGCTGAACTGGAATCGGCTGTCCATGACAACCTGCGCAATCTTGGCGTCGATGTGCTGGAAGTGGTCAACTACCGTGCGTGGACGGGGTTTGGCGGTCCTATCGAGCAGCCGCTGGAAGAACAATTCACCACGCTGGCAAAGCTGCAGGAGAAAGGCTTGATTCGTCACCTGGGCGTAAGTACCGTCACAGCAAACCAGATCAAGGCAGCCCGTGCCATTGCACCCGTTGTCTGCGTGCAGAACCATTACAACCTGGTGCAGCGGGGTGATGATGTCTTAATCGATCAGCTTGCGTCAGATGATATCGCATATGTCTCTTACTTTCCTCTCGGTGGAACGATCAGCCCACTTCAGTCCTCCACGCTGAACGAAGTGGCAGCGTCGCTGGGAAGCACGCCTTTGGCTGTCGCGCAGGCATGGTTGCTGCATCGCTCGCCTAACATCCTCATGATCCCGGGAACTTCATCCATCGCGCACCTGCGTGAGAATATCGCTGCCGCATCGCTCCATCTGCCGCCGGATGCAATGGAAAGGCTGAACGGGATCGCCGCCACCACTTAGAGTATCTGGCTTAACGAAGAGCGGCGTTGTTGACATGCGGCTACTTCAGGGGAGGCGCGTCTGGCTTAGTTCCGTGGAAGAGCTTCTTATTCACATCGGGCCAGAATTCCTTAAAGAGAAAGGATGCTGCATCCACGCCCAGGTTGGTTCCCCACTGGGTTACAGTATTTCCCACGCTGCGCTCACGGCTTGGATAGTACGCGTTGGATAAGCCTGCGGCAGCACCGGAACCGATCACTTCGCTGGCATTAAATACCTCTTTACCAGAGTCTGATCGCGTAATTACGATGCGGGTAATTGCATATTCAAACCGCTTCCAGCTGCTTCCGCGGTACAACGTGTAGTAGCGGGTGTCCTCGTGCGTCAGTGCCGGTACAATGAACTCCACCCAGTAGTTCTCGCTCGTCTGGTCCACGACGGAGTGCCATAAATAGCGCCCGTATGCGACCCCACCCGAACCAAACTCCGGGTAGGTATCTCTAGCGAGCGAATAGCCGGCGAGAGCCGCCGGAATCGCAAGTGACGAATAGTCAAATGATTCCTGGGTCGCCGTGACAAACTTGTCCTTCACGCTCTGCGGCGGCAACTTCTCGTCGGTGCTGACGGCGCGGAAGTTGGGGATGACTCCGAGGATTCGCTTCGTCTGCGGCGCACGCTGATCGACTGGTGCTTGCGCTGCCGGTGCTTGCGGCAGACCGTCGCCGTCCTCCCCAACGCCCCCGTCAAAAGAACTCGACGACGAGACGGAAACTTGGTCCGGCACCTGAGAAACCTGCTGGGCTTGAGCGCTCCCGCTCCAGCCGGTCATTGCTACAACCACCAGAGAAAGTGCGGCCAAAGCGTTGCGCACGTGCAACCCCGAACCGGCAGCGGGCAAAGCCTTCTTGCGCATGCCTTCCAAAGCAATCCACATACTCATGGGACTCTGGAAGCCACCGAACGGATTCTCCAGTTCGCAAATTCCCTGCAAATCCACAAGATACCGGTCGCGCCAAATGGGTGCCGGTTCCCATCAGGTACCGGCGTAGCCGCCACCCTTTCACACGCACTTGCAAACGTTGGCACGAAGGTGGTGCGATTCGTGGTGGGCGCAAACGTTTTCACGCTCTCTTAGGGCGTGCTGAAGGCGAGGTCCAGGGTGCAGGCGCGGCCCGCACCGTCGGTCACTTGAATGGCATGATTGCCGGACGCGAGCGGCGGCAGCGCTGCGGTAAAGCTTGTCGTGCCAGCGGCAGTCGCCGCCACTGGATGCCCGTCAATGGTCACCTGCATGGTAGACGTAAACCCGCTGCCTTGCACGGTAACCTGGCCACCGTTGGCCGTGGCGGTTCCAATAGAGAGCAGGTCCTGAGCGAACTGGACATCGATCAGGCCATTTGCATTGATCGTCCACGCGCGGCCACCCTGCGGGTCCACCGCCAGCAGCTTTTGCAGTGGCATGTTGTACAGTCCCTCTGATCCTGGCAAGGCCACGTTCTGCACCAGAGTGCCATGCTGCACATCCCAGATGCGGATGCCATTGTTGGTGGGCTGGTAGTACAGCGAACCTCCGCCACTCACCTGCCCTGGACCTACCGGGTAAATGGGTGCATTGATGCCGGTCAACAGATCGTAGGCCGACAGATAGTTCTGCTGCACACCGGTGCGATCCACAATCGGACCCGTCCCGGCAAGGTAGCGTGATCCATCCGGCGTAAGGGCCACAGAAGTGTATGCATCAAGCGCGATAGGCTTCGCCGTTCCAGTGACAGCATCGTAGGAATCATTCCCCAGCACGGCGAAGGTGCCGTCTGGAGTTACTGTTCCGTTTAACGGCTGCTGCCCCGTGGAGAGCACCGGGTTCGCCGCGATCTGATTGGTTTGCATGTCATAGAGAAACGCCTGGCTCGACGTGTAGGAGCCGTTCGCTAAGGTGAACTGCACCAGCAGCAGCGCCTTTCCACTCACCAGCGGCAGCACCCATTGCGGATCGCCCAGAGGATCCGGGTAGGTGGTATTGGCATACGCAACTGCCGGAACACTTGCCTGCTGCACCAGCGCGTAGCTGTCCGCGTTGTACACACTGATCTTCTGGTCGCTCGCCGTCAGCACCAGCAGATGCGATTCATCGGGCGTCAGCCCTATGCCCCGGGGCGATGCTCCAACCGGTATAGCATTGCGCATCTGCTTTCCGGCCGCGTCATAGACCAGCACCTGATTATTTGCCTTGTCGCTGATCAGGATCCGCTGCCGCGCTCTGTCGAAGATCATCTGCACCGGGGACACGCTGCTGCTCAACGCTGTCGTGGTGGTGTCCACATACGTGTACGCATGGGGCAGCAGCGTACTTCCGCCTCCCGGCGCGATGACTTCGATATCCGCCGTTCCTGCATGACCCGGCGGCGCAGTTACCGTGAGTTGGGTCGTTTCCACTGCAGACGCGGATGACCCGCCGCCTTGCACGCTTGCCGCCGTGGCATCCACGCCGCCAATCCGTACGCGAGTCGCCGCGGCACCAACGCGCGTGTCGCCTACTCCTACGCCATACAGTGTCAGCTTGCCACCACCCGCCGACGGTCCCGCATCTCCTGACAGGTACAAGACCCGTGGCCGGTAGCAATATCCCAGGGGCTGCATCGCAGCCGAACCGTTGGGAAACATCGCCTCCACATCCACGCAGTCCGTATTCAGTGAGGGCGCGGTCAGATTGATGACGTTTACGTTCACAAACTGCACGTCTGTAGCTGGCGCTCCGTTGAACGTCACCAAGGGTGACGCAGTTAAGCCTGCGCCGTTCAGCGATGTCGCCAGACTCGGGAAGGGGGTTGCTGGAACCAATCCTTGGTCGATGTTGGGAGCTGCAAGTCCCGGGACCGGCGGGACGACAGGAACAGAGTCCATCCCGTAATCCACTGTGATGAGTATCCGTCCACTACCGTCGAAGCCGCTTGGCAACCACTTGCCAGGGCCATCTTGCGGGGCTGCGGGAATACTCCCCAGCAAAGCCAGCGTGCTTCCATCCCTGACATCAAGCTGCGAAGCAGGCGCATCTTGAGGCTGCACATAAAAGCGGGAGAAATCCGGCGCGGCAAGCACGGATGGAAATCGGACGTTTGCGGACGCAAGCACGTTCAAGTTTCCATCCATCAGGCTCAAAGCACAGCAGTCACTCAAGCCCAGAATGCGGGAACCATCCTGGTTGACCGCATAGACCTCCGGGAAAGAGTAAGGGTTTGCTGCGATGGCTGCTGCCGTTCCGGTGGAAACGTCATAACGTGCAAGTGAGCCGCTGGTGCCGTTGCCCCAGATGAACAGGTGCTTGCGGTCGCCGCTCCGCACCATGCCGCCATAGACGTTCGTTGCCAGGGTGCGACTTCCCTGAGGCGTCCAAAGGGCAACCGCTCCCGCACCAGAACCATGCACGATCAACCGCACAGCGACGGAGCCGTCAGAGAGAGATGCAACCTCCAATGGCACAAGGAGCTCTTCACTGGTGTTCATCGTCAGGTTGCCGCGGAGGTCTGCCATTATTCCTGCACGCCCCGTCACGCAAAACAGGCTCGTGTCGATGCTGTAAAAGTAAGGCGACAGCGACGCAACGTACAACGTCCTGCCATCGGGCGACAAGTCTATGCCCGCAGGCTCAGGCACGGGAATACGCGCGATCAGCGCCATGTCGTTGGGCGAGATCACATCCACTTCGTTAAGCGATGCGTTCGACTGAAAGACGACGTTATGCATGCTGTCGTAAACCAGGTGCGACAGCTCCGTGAAGCCTTCCGGTGTGAAGCTGGCCGCTCCCGTATAGGCAAACCGCATACCGTCCGGCGCGTGCGGTGCGTCGCCCACGTAGGGCGTGGTGCGGCAGCCGCTGGGCACCACGGGAGGAGCCACGGCCACCGGCGCGGGAGTGACTGGCGGTGCCTGGTTTGGCGCCGCAGCTACCGTCACGGATGCGCTGACCACGTGCGTGTTTACACCATCCGTCCCCGTGAATGTAGCGGTATACGTGCCGGCCGCGACGGTTGACGACGGTGTCAGCGTGAACGCGTTTCCACTTGCGGCGCCGCTCACCAGCGCTCCACATGGACTTGCAGAGCAAGTGAATCCCGCCGGCAAGCTTGACGTCACCGTGACCGGAGCGGTCTGCCCGTTGCTCCGCGTGACCGTGAAGCTGTACGGCGGAGTTGGATTACCAGCCAACACCGCGGCGCTCACCGGAGTAATGCCTAAAGTGAAGTCTGGGGCAGGCACCGGTGGCAGCGGCGGACTGGGCACGGGACCGGAGGTCGCGGCAGGCGCGAGAACCGTCAACGTCAGGCTGCTGTCATGTGATAAGGCACCAGACACGGCATGCACTGGAACGGTGTAGTTGCCAACAGGCAATGTGGCTGCTGCTGACAATGTGATCGCGTTCGCTGCCGCCGCGGCAGTCTGCACCACGCATGGCGACAGGCTGCATGCAATCCCCGGCGGAGGCGTGACTGTCGCTGTCACAACGCCATCGAAGTACAGAATGCGCTCGACCGCAAAGCTGAGCGGCGGCCCGCTAGTACCAGCCTGCACGGACATGCTGCCGGGTGTTACGTGCAGCGCGAAATCCTGAGGATTGCCGCCCCAACCGCAACCCTGCATCGCAAGGCACACCCCAAGCACAGCCACAAACGCCAAGACAGACACGCACCGCATACAGACCCGCAGCTAGAAAGATGCAAAGAGCATACTATGCCAGCTTCGGGTCTTCTTACATGCCTTTGTCCCATATAGAAACAGTGCTAGCCTGAGGTCCGATGGATGCGCACTTCTTCCGGCTGGAGCTTCGCTTGCTGGGCATGACTCTGTGGCTTAACGCAGAACCCGCAACGGACACCCTGGGCAGCGATCATGCCATGCGCCATCTGCGCCCAGTACGCTTTCGCACGGAAAGCGAAGCGCTCCGCGCGTTGGCCACTGCGGACGTAGGTCAGTGGAGCAGCTTTCCGCATGACGGCATTCAGGCTACGCTCTCACGCAGCCAACTACGCGCCCTGGGCTTTCGCGGCAACTTCTAGAGCTCGGCCATGAGCTTGGCGGGTGCACCATGTCTCGCTTCCGAGACATGGGATTCTACCCTTCTTCAGCCTGCAGCAGCATTGCTTCCGCTGCTAACGGTCCGGTGGGCTCGTCCTCATGCTTGTAATACGCAAAGACCTCTCGTGTAGCGCTCAATGCACGAAACTTCGCCGAGTGATCCGCAATCGTCAGGGCATCATAGCCGCCGGCCATGCGCAGCCGGTAGCAGGCAAAGTCCGGCGCGGTCTGCACCTCTGGCGTCTGCAGATCATCATTCTCCGCAATGCACACCGCCGCGCCATGTGCCCGCAACGCAGCCCACGTCTCGTCACAAAACCAGCTTTCATGCCGGAATTCAAACGCCACTCGTCCCGCACTCGCCATCTCGGGCAACGCCACAAACGATTGCAGTCGCGGTATGTCGGCCTTGAAGTTCGGCGGCAACTGAAACAGGATGCACCCCAGCAAACCCGCCGCACGTATCGGCTCGAGCGCGGCCAGAAAGCGCTCCACTGCGTCGCCGCATTCACGCAAACGCCGCCGGTGCGTCACCATCTCCGGTGCCTTGAAGGAGAACCGGAAGCCCGGTGTCACCGCAGCCATCCATCCCGCAAGCTGCGTCTCCGTCGGCAGCGAACGGTATGTATAGTTCACCTCGACCGAGTTCAACCGCGAAGCATAGTGCTCCAGAAAGCGCCGCGCAGGTAGCTTCGCCGGATAGAACCTCGGCTTCCATGTGGGATACGCCCATCCCGATGTCCCCGCGAACAGTCTCGAAGTCACCGCTTCAGCCTCTCACAAGGAACGAAGGAGGTAAACCACTGATACGTCCGGAATTCACCAGACCATTCAAGCCGGCGTAGCCGCCATGGCACTTCCTCATACCTGTCGATGCGCGTTACAAGAGGAGTATGAGCACGACGCGTACCATCGTGGGCGGATGGGTGGACCGCAACAGCGTCCCACGCGGGCCCGGCGGACGTGGCCTTTGCCGGTGGTGCGCGCTGGAGGTGCCGAAACGCCGCTTCACGTTCTGCAGCGAGTACTGCGTCCACGAGTGGAAGCTGCGCTCCCAGCCTCAGTACCTGCGCGGCCAAGTGTACCAGCGGGATAGGGGCATCTGTGCATCGTGCGGCGTGGACACAATATTTGAAGTGCGCCGCCTGCGCCGTTCACGAGGAACCCGCCGTGACGAGTTGATGAAGCATTGGGGTCTGCGCACACGCCTGCGTAAGAGCCTGTGGGATGCCGATCATATCTTGCCAGTGATCGAGGGCGGCGGTGAGTGCGACCTCGACAACATCCGGACACTGTGCCTGCGCTGCCATCGCGCGGCCACCGCCAGGCTGCGCGAACGCATACGCAAGGCGAAAATCATGGCGATGGCAAACGCTTCTTAGATCGCTCCGTCTAGCGGCTGCATATCTCAACAAATTCGCCCAAAAGATTCTGTGCGACGCGGGTGCGGTACCGCGCCGTGGAGCGGATATCGTCGATTGGCGTCACCTCGGCGGCAAGAGCGTTACAGGCACTCCTAAGCGTTTCGGACTCGCGCGGATCACGCCCAAGCAGGGCAGCCTCTGTCCCCGGCAACCGTGCAGGCCGGTCCATCAGGCTGGCCGCACCCAGTGCGACCTCTGCGAAAACGCCGTTCTCCAGCTTCGCGACACCCGCGAGCGCCACCTTTGAGATAGCCTGCGCGTTGCGTGTGCCCACCTTGCGCACAAACTGCCGGTGCTCGCTGAACCGCCGTGGCAGCCGCACCGCAAGGATCAACTCGTCCGGCGCAAGCGCGGTCTGCTTGTAGGCGGAATGAAAGCCGGCATACGAGACAATGCGCATGCCGCGCGTGGAGATCAGTTCCAGCTCTGCGCTGTAGGCCAGCAGCGCGGGCGGCGTATCAGCCGCCGGTGAGGCGTTCGCGATATTGCCGCCGATGGTTCCGCGATTCTGGTTGGCGATGGAGCCCGTCCAGCTTGCCGTTTTCGCGATCAGCGGAAACTCGCGCGTTGTGACGTCGCTCTGGCGCAGATCAGTAAACGTGCTGCCCGCGCCAATCCGCACGATGTCTGGCCCGGATACCTCGATGAAGCGAAGATCGAAGCAGTTATGAAGGCTAACCAACTTCTTGTGTGGGAGCCGTCCGGCGCAGAACGCAACCATCAGTTCCGTTCCGCCCGCAAGCGGCACCAACGGTTCGCTGGCCATCGCTGAGAGCACGTCCTGGAGGGTTGCCGGTGCAATCAGATCGTAGTCGCCTGCATCGGACTTCACGCGAAGTCTGCCTCACCGGACCCGCACTCTGCAGCTTCCCGTACCGCTTCAAAGATGCGCATGTACCCGGTGCAGCGGCACAGATTGCCGGCCAGACCTTCGCGGATCTGCTCCTCGGTGGGATGGGGATGCTTGTTCAGCAGATGTTGCGCTGCCAGCATCATGCCGGGCGTGCAGATGCCGCATTGCGCGCCACCCTGCTCCAGAAAGCAGCGTTGCACCTGATGCAGACGTCCGCCGCGGGCGATCCCTTCGACTGTGCATAGCACCGTATCATGCGCCTGCATAGCGGGTACCAGGCAGCTGTTCACCACCATCCCATTCATCAGCACGGAGCACGATCCGCACTCGCCTTCGCCGCAGCCCTCCTTTGTGCCGGTCAGCCGCAAGTCGTCCCGCAGGACATCCAAGAGGCGGCGCATTGGCTGCACATCAATGGTGCGCCTTTCCCCATTCACATGGAGGGAGATCAGGCTCATGCGAGCGCCTCACTGAAATATGGCCCAGCGACCGCCGGTTCCAGATCCTCGCTGCCACCATGGTCTTGGCGCGTCATCCGCTCGAAGATGTCCTCCGGCAGCAGCGGGCACTCGTTAAAGGCAACGCCAGTGGCGAACTCGATCGCGTTCAGAATTGCGGGTGCGGGGCCGTCCATCGGAAGTTCGCCGATTCCCTTCGCGCCAAATGCGCCGTGCATGGAGGGAATCTCCTCAAACAGAACATGGATGTGCGGCACGTCCACGCTTGTAGGCATGATGTAGTTCGTCATCTGGTTGTTTTTCAGCGAGCCTTCGCGCCACTCGCATTTCTCGTACAGCGCATAGCCGATGCCCTGCGCCACGCCGCCCTCAATTTGACCGGCCGCAAGCACGGGATGCAACACCTTGCCCACCTCCTGCAAAGCCCAGAAGTTTGTGCACGTGGCCTGGTATGTCCGCGTGTCCACGGCGACTTCCGCGACATACACAGCCCATCCAAACGCGGGATAGGCTTCGCCGCGATACTTGTCGTCGTCCCAGAAGATGTCGCCTGGAGCTTCGTAGCGCGCCTGTGCTGTCAGTGTGCCATGCTGACGGCGGCAGGCGAGCGCGGCGGCACAGAACTCCTCCGGCGTGTACGTGCTTCCTAAGGCGTTAGGAGATGTGCGCAACGTGACGAGGAGGTTCTCGCAGGCTTTCTCGACCAGCTTGCCGACGATCATCGCCGTGCGCGATGCGACAGTGGGACCGCTGTTCGGGACGTGGTGCGTATCGGGCTGTGCGATCAGCACCAACTCGTATGGAATGCGCAACGCCTGCGCTGCAACCTGGCAAAGAATCGTGTTCGTGCCTTGGCCAAATTCTGTCGAAGAGACCAGCAGAACCACCTGCCCCTGCTCGTCAACCTCCAGCTTTACCAACGAGTTCAACCTCCGCTCACCGCTCCCGGTAAAGCCGGCCCCGTGGAAGAAACTGGCCATACCCAGCCCACGCTTGATGGGCGACGTGGCATTCTCCTGTGCGAAGCGTTCCTGTTTGGCATGGAAATCGCTGGCCTCCAGTACCCGCGTCATCATCGCGTTCAGATCGATAGGTTCCTTAATCACCTGTCCTGTCGCGGTCGCTTCGCCTTCACGTAAAACATTGCGCCGTCGCAACTCCTCAGGCGTGATGCCGGCCACTTTGGCGATCGCATCCATGTGGCGCTCCAGCGCAAACAAGGATTGCGGCGCGCCAAAACCGCGAAATGCCCCATGCGGAGGCACATTGGTTGCCATCGCCTTTGCGCGGATCCGCAGAGTGGGCCAGTGATAGCATCCGGCAGCGTGGATGGTGCCGCGCGACAACACCACCGGTGACAGCGTGCTGTACGCTCCGCCATCAATCGCGAACTCGATCTCGCATCCCAGCAGTTTGCCATCCCGGCTGACAGCCGTGCGATGGCGCGTGCGGGAAGGATGCCGCTTTGTTGTCGCTGCCATGTCCTCGCCCCGGTCATAGACGATCTTCACGGGACGTCCGGCCTTCTTCGCCAGAAGCGCCGCGTGCGTGCCGATGACGGACGGAAAGTCCTCCTTTCCGCCGAAGGCGCCGCCAGTTTCCATTTGAATGACACGGCACTTCTCCGCGGGCAGATCGAACGCAACCATCAGCGCGTGGTGCAGATAAAACGGGCACTGCATCGATCCGCGCACGGTCACGCCTTCTGTCTCGCTCCACTCTGCGATGCAGCCGTTTGGCTCAATGTAGAGCTGCTCCTGTGCTCCGGTGCGGTACTCCCCCTCCACAATGTAGTCGGCGTTTGCCCAAACCGCGTCCACATCGCCCTTCTCCATCAGGTACGTCTTGAAGGTATTGTCCTCCCCCCAGATAACGGGGTTCTGCATCTCACTCTCTTCAATGGAGAAGACCGCCGGCCATGGCTCGTACTCGATGTCAACGGCAGCAACGGCGGCGTGCAGCTTTGCCTTGTCGGCATGCGCCAGCAGCAGAATCGGCTCTTCAGGGTGATTGACGAAGCGATCCGCCAGGCAGACGTGATCTTCGATCAGGTGCACAATCGTATTCCGGCCCGGAATGTCGCGTGCGGTAACGATGACATACTCGCTCCAGTCCAAAGCATCGGTGAAGTGGACATTCAGGATGCGGCCGCGCGCGATCTTTGACCGCACGGTTGCACCGTGCAGCATGCCCGGGAGGACGAGGTCATCAACATACTGCGCACCGCCCAGCACCTTCGCCAAGCCCTCTTTGCGCACGACACTCTTGCCGATGGGTTCAGCAAAGTGGACGGGATGGTCTGTCAAAGCTTCCATGGCACCGCGTGGACGGAAAGTGGTCCAAGCATAGCAAAGGTGCGGGCTTCGCTCCTATGTCTCCCGGCAGTAAGCGCCCGCATGGACGCCGAATTTAGAAATGCCGCAGACTGCGCGGCGTTTCTCCGCCGCTGCGCTCCACAGCGCGGTCAATGGGCGTGGCGCGGTCTGCGGTGCGCTCGATGGATCGGGCCACCAGGTCTCGTGAACCCAGTCCAAACGCCAATGCAAGCGCCAGCACCATGCCGCCAAAGAGTATCCCAAACCCAAGCTCGACAATAATGCCGCCTACCTGAAGGTGGTCCAGCACCATGGCCGCTGTGAACAGCAGTACCAGCCACTTCACTCCGAGCGACAGCGCCCGTGCATAGTTCAGCTTCGCGTTGACTGCGGTAATCAGCACGGAGCGGGACAGATACCGGGCAAGAACGGTGCCTGCAATGAAGATCAGCAGAGCTCCGACGGAGTGCGCAAGATAGGGCAGCATGAACAGTGATAGATCGCTTGTGCCTGCCGCGTCATAGGCTGAGATGCCGATCATGATGCCCAGCACAACGCACGCCCAGAAGACGATTCGGCCGATCAAAAGGGTGGGACTGTGCGACGGTGCCCAGTCTGACACACCGGCGGAGTTCTGCTGGCCGACGCGCTCATCGAACCGCAGACGCGTCAGCAAACCGCGCACGGCCCAAGCCAGTCCTGCCCCAATCAGCGTCAGGATAGCCACGGCGAGGACCAGCGCCAGCACACCAGGAAGAAACACTGCCAGCTTGGTCAGCACGCGGCTGAACGAATCAAAGAGGGCGTACTTGACTTGAGAGAACATGACTTTCTCCAGACTTCCGGAACTGCGTTACGCCAACTACGGATTGAAGCGGTCCGGCCATCGCCAGCGCGATACAAGGTAAGGTTTATCGGTCTCAAAGGCACGTGCAAGCGAGTCGTTTGAGCCGGCGTTGCTGCCGCTCTGCTCCTGCACGATGTGCGACGCCACCCAGGCAAGATAAAGCGGTGTCAACGCCCCCATCAAGTGCCCGCGATTGATGGTGCGCAGCCGGTGCGCCAGCACAAAGTCATAGATCACGCGGACCCATAACGCATCCGGCATGGCGAACTGAGCCGGTGGCATGGCTGACAGTCGCTTCAGTCCCAGCAGCGTCTGCGGTGGCAGCACAAGCGACCATATTTCTTGCAAGTTGCCGTACGCGATACGGAACGTTTCCACCAGATCCGCGATCTCTTCCGGGTCAACCGGATCAGAGGGGACGGATGTACGCGGAACGGCGGCGATGGACTGCACAGCCAGCGGAGGGCGCGTTCGCTGCCAGAACGTGGCCTTCGCCTCGACCTCACTGAAAAGCGACGCGGCTGTTGTGTTCAGAATGGACGACAGGTCGTCGCCTGCGGGACGCGGCAGATCGCGAACACCCACATCCACCTCGGCCAGCGCGTATCCAGCGACCGCAGCTTCTGCCGCCAGCCAGACTACCGCCTCCGGCTGCGCCGCCGTGTGCCGCTGCGCGGCGGAGGCCATGCGCTCGGCCATGCGGCCTGAAAGCGCCACATCGATAGCAAGCGGGAAGCCGACCCTTGTGCCAAAGACCGCGCGGGACAGCGGATGCAGAACCGAGGCATTGATCAGCCCCTGGTTTGCGCCAGTCTGATAGCGCGCCAGCACGGCATCCGCACCCCGCGCCAACACGGCATCCAGCAGGCCCCGCACGGCGGCTGGCTGGAGCGTCTGCGCCTCAGCCCCCAGCAACATGCCGCAAGGCGCGGAATGCGCACGCATTACCTCAAAGAGCGAGAGGTAGGTTCCGGCGGTCTGCAAGGAGAGTTCCTGCATCCGGGACGAAGGCAGATAAGGATGCAACGGCATGCCTTCGTGTTCCCAGGACCCGGCATGTGGATCGGAAACAGGGTAGGCCACCAGCGCCTGCCGGGAACGCTCTCCCAAAGCCTGGCGGAGGACCCGCAGAAGCAAGGTAAGACTGTCTGGAGCTGCGTCCTCACACCACGGCCCAAGACACACGACGACTTGCGCTGCAGGACCGCCGGAGTTCGCCCCCGGATGGTGCGTCGTGTCCATCTCCAGCGCCATGCTAGTAGCTGCGCTCATGGTTGGGCTCCGTTCAGCAACTCCAAAATGCCCGACAGCGGAATGGAAATCCATCCGGGACGGTTGTTTACCTCATAAACGATCTCATAGAGCGCTTTTTCCAGGAGATACGCGCGCAGCAGCAGGTCTCTGACACCACCCTCACGGTGCGTTGACTCCACCTCCGCAGCGCGGTATCCGGCAAGAAAGGCTTCTGCTGCCGCCTTTTCCCATGAGGCGCGTTCGAGACCCGGCTCTGTGCCAAACCCTGCGGCCCCAGCGTACGAGAATGACCGCAACATGCCTGCGACATCTTTCAGCGGCGACTGCTTGGCCCGGCGCTCCGCGAGTGAACGTGCCGGCTCGCCTTCAAAATCGAGCAGAACAAAATCGTCTTCGGTGCGCAGCACCTGGCCCAGATGATAATCGCCATGGATACGCGTTCGCAGACCGGCTTCCGCTGTGTCGGCATGGCGAACCGCTTCCGCGACGGCAAGCATCTCCTTGCGGCGGCTCAACAGGGTTGCTGCGGGCCCTAGAAGATCGTCGGGTAGCGTGCTGAAGCGGTGTTTTACCGCGTTCAATGCCGCCGTAATCTGCGCCTCGATCCGGTCCGCGTCGCGAAGAAGTGCTTCAGCATCGGTGGGTTCCGCCTGGAACGCTGGATCATCGGTCGCCGTCGCCAGTGCGCGGTGCATTTCGGCAGTGCGCTGCCCCAGCAGACGCGCGCTGTCCGTATAGTTGCTCACTGCCGCGCGGTCACTGCGAAGATTCTTGATCGCCTCCAGCGTCCACTGCCAGCCGTCGCCCTCGTTACTTACCAGACCCTGGAGCAAGCCAATCGTGGTGGTTTCCGTGCCACTGGAGCCGGTGTACACCAACTCTCCCGCAAACGGCGCAATATGCTTAAAGAGGGCAACTTCGGTGAGGAAGCGGCCAATCTCCGCATCTGGATTTTCGCCGGTCTGCAGCCTCCGGAAGAGCTTCAGGATCAGCTTGTTGCCGTACAGCACCGACGTATTGCTCTGCTCAGCAGATCCGCAGCGCGATTCGGCAGGACCCGATCCCCGCAAGCTCTCGTATGACGAACTCGGCTTGCCAGCAATCAAGCCGTCTCGCCGCGTCCGTGCATGATCGCCGTCGGCGATCATCTTCAGCATCGCCTCTCGGACCTCCTGAATCACGAACCCATCGGCCAGCACGCCAACACCCGCTCCCATCTGCATGGGCGCGATCACGCTGTCCGGCGACTCCAGGCGCAGCTCCTCTGCCGCAGTGCTGGCCACCGAGGCAACCGGCAGCGTGTACAGGTCCGCGGAACCTTCGGCATACTCGATTTGCAGAAGCAGGATTGCCGCCTCCACGCCGCCGATGGGCAAGACATCCTGGATGAAGACATCTTTTACCGTGCGTGACTTCGCGCCGAACCAGCGCTTGTTCAGCAGGTACTTGGGAAGAAAGCTTTCCTGCAGCAACTGCGCGCTGGCACCCGCGAGCGCAGAGGGGAGGTCGCTCGCCGGTAATACCAACGCTGCCTCGCGGTCGTCGGAGGGTTGCGGCGCAGCAGCAGCCAACTCCGCCGGTTGAATTTCCAGCCATAGAAACGCGTACGGACCCAGCGTAATGGCATACGGCGTCTCGTCGATTTTGGGGAATGGAACGAAGCCCAGCATCTCCACCGGGACCATGCCGGCGAACCGGCTCAGGTCCAGGGTCACGGGTTGCGCAAACCGCGACAGGTTTGCCACGCAGACTACGCGTTCGGTCTCATACTCGCGAAGATAGGCCAGGACCTTACGGTTCTCAGGCTTCAGGAACTCCTGCGTTCCACGCCCGAAGACCTGGAAGAGCTTGCGCAGAGCGATCATGTTGCGTGTCCAGTTCAGCAGCGATGAGGTGTCGCTCTCCTGGGCCTCTACGTTGATTGCCTGGTAACCCCAGATGGGGTCCATAATCACGGGCGAATAAAGCTTTGCGGGCACGGCCCGGCTGAAGCCAGCGTTGCGGTCGCTGTTCCATTGCATGGGCGTGCGTACACCGTTGCGGTCGCCCAGGTAAATGTTGTCCCCCATGCCGATCTCGTCACCGTAGTAGAGGATTGGCGTTCCCGGAAACGAAAACAGCAGAGAGTTCAGCAACTCAATGCGGCGGCGATTGTTATCGACCAGCGGTGCCAGACGGCGGCGAATGCCAACGTTGATGCGCATCCGAGGATCGGCCGAGTACGCCAGGTACATGTAGTCGCGCTCTTCGTCCGTCACCATCTCCAGCGTCAACTCGTCATGGTTGCGCAGGAACAGACCCCACTGACAGGACTCCGGGATAGGTGGCGTTTGCGCCATGATCTCCGTAATCGGCAGGCGGTCCTCCTGCCGCAGCGCCATGTAGATGCGGGGCATCAGCGGGAAGTGAAAGGCCATGTGGCACTCATCACCATCACCAAAGTACGGACGCACGTCGGCTGGCCACATATTGGCCTCCGCCAGCACCAGGCGGTTCTCGTACTCGGCATCAATGGCCGCGCGGATCGCGCGAATCCTGTCGTGCGTCTCCGGCACGTTCTCGCAGGAGGTGCCGTCGCGCTCGATCAGGTACGGAATCGCGTCAAGCCGCAGGCCATCCACGCCCATGTCCATCCAGAAGCGCATTGCGTTCAGCACCTCCTCCATGACGCGCGGATTGTCGAAGTTCAAGTCCGGCTGATGCGAGAAGAAGCGATGCCAGTAGTATTGCTGCGCCACCGGATCCCACGTCCAGTTACTCTTTTCGGTATCCGTAAAGATGATGCGGACACCCTCATAGAGCCGGTCCGTGTCGCTCCAGACGTACATGTTCCGCTCTGGCGATCCAGGTGGAGCGTACCGCGCAGCCTGAAACCAGGGATGCTGATCGCTGGTGTGATTAATCACCAGCTCGATCATGACCTGCATGTTGCGTTCATGAGAGGCCGCAAGGAACGCCTTGAAGTCTTCCACCGTGCCGTACGCAGGGTTGACATCCAGATAATCAGAGATGTCATAGCCGTCGTCGCGCTGCGGCGAGGGAAAGAATGGCAGAAGCCAGATGCAGGTGACACCCAGGGTCTGCAAATAATCGAGCTTTCCCATCAAACCAGGGAAGTCGCCGATGCCATCTCCATTCGAGTCGGCAAATGCCTTCACATGCAACTCGTAGATGATTGCGTCCTTATACCATTCAGGGTCGCTGGCGCTGCCGCGCTTCTTCGTTACCGGACGTGTAATCACCGTGCTCAATCTTCTGTGCTCTCCCCAGCCGTGCTCTCCGACACGTGCCGTGCGCGCAACAGCAGAATGTGCGCGGGAGACTTCGCCGGATCGAGCGAGACGTAATTCGCCTCACCCTTCCACGTGTATACCTCACCGCTGAGGACATCGGCAGCCTCATACGTGCCGGCCACCGGCAGATCGAGTTCGGAAAGGTTCAGATAGGTCCATCCCGTCTGTACGTGCTCGGGATCAAGGTTCACGATCGTCAGCACCACGTCCTCGCGGTCGCGTTTGCTGTACGCGATGAGATAGTCGTTGTTCACGGAATGAAACCGCAAGGTATCGTTTCGTTGCAGCGCAGGATGCGCACGCCGGGTATGGTTCAGCAACGTCAACAACGGAGCCAGACTCCTAGGATCATCACGGTTCCACACCCGCAACTGGTACTTCTCGCTGTCCAGGTACTCTTCGCTGCCCGGCTTTGCAGGCAGGTGCTCGCACAACTCAAAGGCTGGCCCATACACCCCGTAACTCGCACCCAGCGTTGCCGCCAGAATCACGCGCTGCGCGAAGGCCGCGCGATTCTCCGTCTGCAAAAAGCCCGGCAGGATGTCTGGCGTGTTCGGCCACAGATTCCCGCGGAAGAAGTCTGAGACGGGCTCTGTCGTTATCTCCGTCATATACGCAGTCAATTCCTGCTTCTCCGTGCGCCAGGAAAAATAGGTGTAGCTCTGCGTATAGCCCATCTTGGCAAGACCGTACATGACATGCGGCCGGGTAAAAGCCTCCGCCAGGAAGATCACCTCCGGGTTCGTTTTGCGCACCTCCGCGATGCACCACTCCCAGAAGGGCAGCGCCTTTGTATGAGGGTTATCGACCCGGAAGACACGCACTCCCTTATCAATCCAGAAGGCGAACACCGAGTACAACTCCTGCCAAAGAGCGCGCCAGTCCGCTGACTCGAAATTAATCGGATAGATGTCCTGGTACTTCTTGGGAGGGTTTTCTGCGTACTGAATGGAGCCATCTGGCCGGATCTTGAACCAGTCTGGATGATCCCTCACCCACGGGTGTTCCGGCGCGCACTGAAAGGCGATGTCCAGGGCGATCTCAACGCCGTTCGCCGCCGCAGCTTCCATCAGCGCAGCAAAGTCTGCGAAGTTGCCAAGTTCCTGTAGAATAGCCTTGTGACCACCATCATGGTTGCCAATCGCCCAGGGACTGCCCACGTCTCCCGGCTCAGGAGTGACGGAGTTGTTCTTGCCTTTGCGAAAAGCAGTGCCAATCGGGTGAATCGGCGGCAGGTACACAATATCGAAGCCCATGCGGGCCACTTCAGGGAGCCGTGCCGCAACATCGCGCAGGGTTCCATGCTCTGTCGGCACTGTGCCCGCCGAGCGGGGAAAGAACTCGTACCAGGACGAAAAGCGGGCGCGCTCGCGGTCCACCCACAGCGGCAGTTCCTGTTTGTAGACCGTCGCAAAGCTGAGGTCCGGGTACTGCAGGCACAGATCGATCACGTCATCGCTTAACGGAAAATCGTAGTGCGGTGAGTTTTTCTCCGCAAGGTACCGGAGCGTGCTCGCGGCACCCTTCAGCGTTCGCGCATCTTCGTCACGGGCGCGCGCTGATGCCTGGTCCAAAAGGATTGCGCCGGTGCGCAGCGCCAGAGCGACGTCACTTTGCGGCTTTGAGGTTGTGCTGTAGCCTTCATTGGCACGGCGCTGTGGCACCGCCGGGGCGTCCTGCACAGCGATCACATTCTCATCGACCGCATTGACGCCCTCATTTTGCGCCGGTCCTCCAGGTTCCGCAGTCACCACAGCGATACTCGCGGTGAGGTTCTCCTGGGCGTCAATTCGTTTGTGGAGGTCGTGCACCCAGGTGCCAAAGTGATCGACCCACGCTTGCAACGTGTAAGTCCATGGGCCGATGGCGTCCACGGTGCAGACGGCACTCCACAGATCGTTACCCAGTTCACGGAACGGAGCGTAACGCCACACCTTTTCATCTGCCCGCTTGTAGAGCAGCCGTGCCGCGACGTGATCGTGGCCGTCGGAGTAGATGGCTGCCGTGACCCTGAGAAGATCACCGGCAATGCGCTTTGCAGCGTACCGTCCGCAGTCAATCTCCGGCTTCACCGCCTCAATCACAACGCGGCTTCTGCCTTCATTGGGCTTCAAAACGTCCTCCACTGAGAGAGATGCCTGCGACCCAAGTCAACCAGCAATGCATCCAAGCGGGAATGACGAACTCAGGCACCCTTGTATTCCTTATGGAGATGCGCGCTTGTGGAAAGGCGTTTGCCCAGTGAACACACCTGTCCAAAACACCGCAGAGCAGAAGTTGATTGGCGCGCCTCTGGAGCATTACGCGTTGATCGGAGATTGTGAAACCGCCGCCTTGGTCTCCAAAGAAGGCTCTATGGACTGGCTGTGCTGGCCCAATTTCTCATCGGGCGCGTGCTTCGCGGGCCTGCTGGGGACGCGGGACAACGGGTTCTTCAGCCTGCGGCCATCTGCCTCGGAGAAGATCACCGGCGAAGATTGGCGCTACAAACCGCACACTCTCATTGTTGAAAAAAGATGGGTAACCGAGCGGGGTGAAGTCCTGGTGTCCGATTTCATGCCGCCGCGCGGAGAACACTCTGATGTCGTGCGCATTGTGCATGGCGTCTGCGGATCGGTCGCCATGCGCATGGATTTAACGCTTCGCTTCGATTACGGCAGGACTATTCCGTGGGTCAAGAGTGTCGATCACCATATGCGGGCTGTCGCCGGGCCCCAGCTTGTGGTCCTCCGCACAGAGGCTCCTCTGCGTGGTGAAGACATGTCCACCGTAAGCGACTTTGAGGTCCACGAAGGCGAAAACGTCTGCTTCGTGCTCTCCTATGGATCCTCGCTGGAGGAAGATCCCGCCGGCTTCGATGCGTATCAGGCACTTGAAGCGACGGCACAGTTCTGGACGGACTGGGCCGGAAAGAACACCTACAAGGGCCAATATGCGGAGTCCGTTGAGCGCTCGCTCATCACTCTAAAGGCGATGACTTACCGCCCAACCGGCGGCGTTGTCGCGGCGCCGACGGCCTCTCTGCCGGAGAAGATTGGCGGTCCCCGTAACTGGGATTACCGCTTTTGCTGGCTCCGCGATACCGCCTTTACGCTGCTCACCCTTCTGCATGCCGGTTACGTGGAAGAGGCGCTCTCCTGGCGCGGTTGGCTGCTGCGCTCCATTGCCGGATCAGCGACGCAGATTCAGTCGCTCTACGGCATTGCTGGCGAGCGGCAACTGAATGAGTGGACGGCGGACTGGCTCCCTGGCTACGAACACTCCCGGCCAGTCAACATTGGCAATAAAGCTGCGGACCAGGTGCAGACGGACGTATACGGTGAAGTGGTCTCGGCCCTTGCCCGCACACCCGTGGAGGGCAATGACATGTGGGCTCCAGCCGTTCGCGCGTTGGTGAACAACATGTTGGACCATCTTGCGAAGATCTGGCAGCGGCCTGACTCGGGCATATGGGAGACGCGCGGACCGGAGCAGCACTTTGTACACTCCAAGATGATGGCCTGGGTCGCCTTTGATCGCGCTATCAAGTCCTACGAAAAGACAAACGACACTTCAGATAAAGAACTTGCGCAAACCGTCGAAGGCTGGCGCAAAACGCGCGCTACCATCCACGCAGACGTGTGCGAGAAGGGCTTTGATAAGGAATTAAACAGCTTTGTGCAGGCGTACGGCTCCAAAAAGCTGGACTCTGCCGTGCTTCGCATCCCGTTAGTCGGCTTTCTGCCAGCCACCGATCCCCGAGTACGGGGCACGGTCAATGCCATTGAAAAGGGCCTCATGCGTGATGGCCTCCTTCTGCGCTATGACACGTCGGACGAATCTGACGGTTTGCCACCAGGTGAGGGCGCTTTCCTGGCCTGTTCCTTTTGGCTTGTGAGCGCGCTCTATCTAATGGACCGGAAAGACGATGCTCACGCCATGTATCAACGTCTGCTCGATTTGCGTAATCCATTGGGCCTTATGGCTGAAGAGTACGACACGGAAGCTAAACGGCAGGTAGGCAACTATCCACAGGCGCTCACGCACATGACCATGACGCATGCAGCGGTGATACTTGACGGCGTTGAAGGTCCCTGGTCGTTTCCTGCAGAGAGCAATGTGCGCTGCTGACGCTGGCGCGGAGTGGCGGCTCTCAGCGCCAGCGTCAGCACGAGGCATTCAAAATGTGGACAACCTGCAGCAATTCCATGGCACCTAAAGCCAAGAAAAAGAGCATACCCTGCGTTCTTGCCCGCCGCGATTGGCAGCGGCGCATAGACGTGCCAGTCTGACCCGAACAAAGCCATGCCACGAACTCCGCTCTCCACATACCGCCTCCAACTACACGCCGGCTTCACTTTTGAGCAGGCAGGTGCCGCTGCGGAGTACATCCGTGACCTCGGCATCTCGCACGTGTATAGCTCGCCCTATCTGCAGGCGGGCAAAGGATCAATGCACGGCTATGATGTGGTCGATCACCACTCCGTTAACACCGAGCTGGGCGGTGAGCAGGAGCATGAGCGCTTCTCCAACCGCCTTGGCGAACTCGGTCTGGGTCAGGTGCTGGACATCGTTCCTAATCACATGTCCGTGGACCGGCAGAACCGCCTGTGGTGGGATGTCCTGGAAAACGGCCCATCCAGCCGTTTCGCCACGTTCTTCGACATCGACTGGAACTCCGCCGAAGAGAAGCTGCGTGACAAGGTGTTGATGCCGGTACTCGGCGATCAGTACGGACGCGTACTCTCTCGCGGCGAAATCAAAGTCCGGCGCGAGGGTACTAATTTCTTCATCGGATACCACGAGCAGGCGTTTCCCGTTGCACCCCAGTCGCTGGCCACGATCTTCAACCGCGCGGCGGAGCTCACGCCGTCCGACACCCTGCACTTTCTTGCCGTGTCTTTCGCGCGGCTGCCTGCCCCTGGGTCCACCGAACGGGGCGTCCAGCTGTCACGCCACCGTGACAAGATCGTGCTGCTCGGCCTGCTCTCCCGCCTGTGCGCGGAAGAAGAAAACGTCTGCCGGTCGATCGATCAGGCCGTCGAAGAACTCAACGGCAACATCGATGCCCTTGACGATCTGCTGAATGCGCAAAACTTCAGGCTGGCCTACTGGCGCACGTCCGATCAAGAGCTTGGGTATCGCCGCTTCTTCGACGTCAACTCGCTCATCGGCCTTCGCATGGAGCGGGAATACGTCTTCGAGGAGACCCATGAGTTGATCCTTTACTGGCTCGACAAGGGCGTCCTGGACGGCATCCGCATCGATCACCCGGACGGGCTGCGCGATCCCAGGGAGTACCTGCAACGGCTCCGCGCACACGCGCCACACGCATGGATTGTAGCGGAAAAAATTCTGGAACCGGGAGAATGGCTGCGGCCTGACTGGCCGGTGCAGGGCACAAGCGGCTACGACTTCATGAACCAATGCAACGGCCTTCTGGTGGACCCGGAAGGCTTAAGGCAGCTGGGTGAAATCTACAGCGGCTTTACCGGTGAGCGGGAGAGCTTTCATGAAGTCGCTTTTGAAAAGAAAAGCAAGATCGCAAAAGAAACCCTCGCCAGCGATGTGAACCGGCTGGCGACGATCTTTGTCGCCATCTGCGAAGCAAACCGCGACAGCCGTGACTACACCCGCGCGGAGATTCGCCGCGCCATCCGCAACGTAGCAGCGTGCTTTAACATCTACCGCACGTACGTTGTTCCAGACCGGAATCATGCCGCCATCACCGATGAGGATCGCGAATACATTTGCCGGGCCGTGGAACAGGCCAGGCAGCGCAGGCCGGAGATCGACAGCGGCCTCTTTGACTTCATGCACGACGTTCTCACGCTGAAAGTCAGGGGAGAGCGCGAGGCCGAATTTGTTGCCCGGTTCCAGCAATTTACCTCGCCGGTCATGGCCAAGGGCGTCGAGGACACAGCGTTTTACTGCTACAACCGCCTGGTGTCCATGAACGAGGTCGGCGGCGACCCCGGAAACGACGGAGTTTCACTGGAAGCCTTTCATGCCTATAACGCACATATGCAGGCCACCTTTCCCACCACCTTGCTGACGCTCTCTACCCATGACACCAAGCGGGCCGACGATGTGCGCGCCCGGCTGGCCGTGCTTAGTGAAATCCCGGCACGGTGGGCGGCGAAACTCAAGCGTTGGTCGCGCATGAACGCGAGGTTCCGCTCCGGGCAGTATCCTGATCCCAACACCGAATATTTTCTCTATCAAACCCTGGTGGGCGCGTGGCCCATCGATCAAGAGCGTCTGCAGGCCTACATGCAAAAGGCCATGCGAGAAGCCAAGCGAATCACTTCGTGGCTCACCAATAACAAGGAGTACGAAGACGATCTGAACCACTTTATTGAAGCCGTGCTGGAGGACACTGACTTCTGCGGGGACCTGAAGGCCTTTGTCGAGCGCATCAATCGCGATGGCCGCATCAACTCACTTACACAAACGCTGCTCAAGTGCACTTCGCCCGGGATTCCTGATCTCTATCAGGGTGCGGAGCTGTGGGATCACTCTCTGGTCGACCCGGATAACCGGCGTCCTGTCGATTACGGCCTCCGGCGCAGACTGCTGTCAGAGTTGCAACGCCGATCCCCGGCCGAGGCCGCGGCATACGCAATGGACAACATCGAGACAGGGCTGCCGAAACTCTGGCTCATCACACAGGCACTCCAGTTGCGCCTGGAACGCCCTTCGTCCTTTGACGGCAGCGGCAGCTACGAACCGCTCTTCGCGCAGGGGCAGAGAGCCGGCCACGTGGTGGCTTACGTTCGATCAGGAGATGTCATCGCCGTCGCACCAAGACTTTCTCACAGACTTGCGGATATCTGGGCCGGAACCTCGCTTGCCCTGCCGGACGGTCATTGGACAGACCGCCTGACGGGACAGACCTACGATGGCGGCACCGTGCGCATGGGTGCGCTGCTGGATCGCTTTCCAGTAGCGCTCCTTATCAAAAACAGCGCGGGTACGGCCGGGAAAGACATTCGCAAAGGGACGGAACGCACGTTCCAACTTTGAACATGGCAGTACTTTAAGGAGCAGCATGCATCGTTTTTCACTGTGGGCGCCGCGGCGCAACAAGGTCTCCGTGCGCATTGGAAACAAAGATTATCCAATGGCGTGTTCGAATCAAGGGTTCTGGAAGGCCGATATCGAAGAAGCAACGCATGGCACCGAGTATGCCTTTTTGCTGGACGACGACCCCACGCCATACCCTGATCCGCGCTCGTTCTGGCAGCCCAAAGATGTCCACTCCGCCTCCTGCGTGCTGGATCACAACACCTTTCATTGGACCGACAAGCATTTTCGTCCAGTCCCCTTGCCGTCCGCAGTGATCTACGAGATGCACACCGGCACATTTACCGAAGCCGGCACGCTGGACAGCGCCATTGAGAAGTTGGATTACCTGTACGATCTCGGCATCACCCACGTTGAATTGCTGCCCATCGCCTCGTTCGAGGGCAGTGTCTCGTGGGGTTACGACGGCGTTGCTTTGTATGCACCGGACGAAACCTATGGGGGCCCCGAGGCAGTCAAGCGCTTTGTCAATGCCTGCCATGAGAAAGGTCTCGGCGTAATCCTTGACGTCGTCTATAACCACTTCGGTCCCGCTGGCAATTACACCCAGAACTTCGGCCCGTACTATACGGACCGGCACCATACCCCGTGGGGCGCCGCAATCAATCTGGAAGAGGGCGGCTCTGACCAGGTGCGGCGCTACATGATTGATAACGCGCTGATGTGGCTGCGCGACTACCACTTCGACGGGCTCCGCCTTGATGCCGTTCACGAACTCATTGACCGCTCCGCCATGCACTTCCTGGAGCAGTTGTCCCGCGAAGTGGAGGATCTCTCCGCATCGCTTGGCCGCAGCCTTTTTCTTATCGGAGAAACCGACCTGAACGACCCGCGTTTTGTCACACCGCGTGAAGCCAACGGCTACGGCCTGGATGCGCAGTGGAGTGACGACTTTCACCACTCGCTGTATACCCTGCTCATTCATGAGCAATTCGGGTACTACGAGGATTTCGGCACGGTGGAGCAACTCGCGACCGCGCTGCAGCAGGTGTTTCTGTACGACGGACGTTACTCCCGCTACCGCCACCACAACCATGGGCGCAAAGTGCACAATCTGTCCTACCACCGCTTTCTGGGCTACATCCAGAATCACGATCAGATCGGCAACCGCGCCAAAGGCGAACGCCTGGAGCACCTGGTCGGCGCGCAGCGAGCGCGCCTTGCCGCTGCTGTTGTGATGACGGCTCCGTTCATTCCCATGATCTTCATGGGTGAGGAGTGGGCCGCCAGCTCGCCTTGGCAGTACTTTGCCGACTTTCAGGATACTCAGCTTCGAAAGAACGTCTCCGAGGGCCGCAAGCGCGACTTCGCGCACTTTGGCTGGAAAGAGGATGAAATCCCCGATCCGATGGACCCGGAAACCTTCAGGCGTTCCAAGCTGCAATGGTCCGAGCTCCAGGAACCGGAGCATCATGCCATGTACCAGCTCTACCGGGACCTGATCCACCTTCGTCGCAAGACCCTCGCCCTCAACCTGGGAGACTTCTCCCGGCAGAAAGTGCAGTTTAGCGAGGAAGGCCAATGGATTTATACCGACCGCGGCAACGTGCGTACTATGATCAACTTCGCGGAGCACGAGACCGAGTTCGCCATCGAGGCAGGATCGGAGTTGCTGCTCTCTACCGGTCATGCGCCCGTTCGCGAACGCGACTGTGTCAGGGTACCGGCCCTCAGCGTCGCCATCTATCACTGGCCGCCGCAGCCCCTGGAACCGGAGCCCCCACGATAAAACTTCTAGCAGCGAGAAACTTTCGCGGCGGCCAATCGTAACTCTTTGCAGGGCGCAGAGGAGTCACAAACACTCCGTCTGCCATCAAAGACTTATGCGTGCAATAGAAAACAAGGCCTTTCGGGCGGGTGCGGGTGCAGTCCGCGACACCGTTTTGCTGACAGCGCTCATGGGCTGCTTTACTGTGAATAGCGGCCTGCGGGCGCAGGCACCGGCAACCGCACCAGCAGCGGCAAACCGGGTTCAGGGAACCGTCAAAACGATCTCAGGAAACAGCCTTACGGTCACCTCTGACGCAGGTCAGACGACTGTAACTGTCGCACCAAACGCTCGTGTTCAGCAGAGCGCCGACCTCAAAACTGTCTCCGCAAGCAGCCTGGATCAGGTTGCGGTGGGCGACCGCGTGCTGGCAATTGGAGCGCCGGGCGACGCGGGCACCTTTGCCGCAAGTCGGCTCATCGTGATCAAGTCGGAGGCGATTGCCCAGCGCAACCAGGCTTCCCAAGCAGACTGGGCGCGGCGCGGCTCCGGCGGCATTGTCACCGCAGTGGATCCATCGGCAAACACGATCTCCATCACCTCTGGTGCCCGCAAGATCACCATTGATACCACGAAATCCACCATCTACCGCCGCTACGCCCCCGGCTCTGTCAAGTTTGAGGACGCAAAGGCAAGCACGCTGGCCGAGATACAACCCGGCGATCAACTTCGTGTGCGCGGCGACCGGGCTCCCGATGGCACAACAATCACGGCGGAAGAGATCGTCTCCGGTGCCTTCAAGAGCCTTTCCGCAACAGTGGTGTCCGTGAATGCTTCCGCGAACACACTGGTTGTGAAAAACCTCGCGACCAAGAAGAACGAAACCATTTCGGTCGGCAGTGACTCCGACCTGCGCTCATTGCCGCCGGAGATGGCGGCACGCTTTGCAGCACGCTCACGTCCCGGAGCGGGCGGCGCCCGCACTCCGGGGAGCGACGCGTCGCAAGGCGGGAGCGCTCCGCGTCCGGCAGCAGACGGCGCTGCTCCTGCGCAGGCTGACGGCGGCGCAGGTGGCCGTGCAGGGGCCAACGGCGGCTATGGCGCTGGTGGCGGCTATGGCCGTCCCGGAGGCGCTGGAAGCGGCACTTCTGGTTCTGGTGGCGCGGGTGGCGGCCGCGCTGGCGCAGACCTCTCCCAGATGATCCCCCGGCTGCCTAAGTCAAGCCTTGCCGACCTGAAACCCGGTGAAGCCCTGATGATTGTCGCCTCCGGAAACAGCGGCGGCACATACACTGCCATCACCGTACTGAGTGGCGTTGAACCACTGCTGACCGGCCCAGCCGGAAGTGAGCCAAGCCTTTCACCCTGGAGCCTTGGTGGCGGCGGCGGCGAGGGCGGCGCGGCTGAATAAGCTTGTTCCCTGCGCGTTTGCGCAACTGATTGTGATTTGAGGACCCGAATGCCTTTTTGCTCGAAGAAGTTCCGAAGAGTTTTGCCTGCGCAAAGCCTCTCACTGGCGATGTTGTGCGTCAGCGCCGCCCCTGCTCTCATCCTGCAGCCGCTGGCCAGGGCTCAGGCGGCAGCCGGAACGACCGTTTCCGGCTACGTGCTTGACCCGGACCAGGCCGCGATTCCCGGTGCCACCGTTACCCTGACCCCGGCGTCTGGCACCGCGCTGGTCACCACCTCCGGAGCGGACGGCGCGTACAACTTCCGCGGCGTGCCTGCCGGAACCTACTCGATCACCGTCACGATGCAGGGGTTTGCCTCCTATGTGCGGCAAGGCCTGCGCATTGGCGCAACCGCACTGCGGCTGAACACACCCATGGTGGTGCAGACGCAGTCGCAGGAGATCAACGTTACCGCGCAGAACACCACCAGCGTCTCGGTCGACCCAGATAATAACGGCAGCTCTGTCGTCATCAAGGACAAGGATTTGGAGGCGCTCTCCGACGATCCCGATGAGCTCTCCAGCGAACTCACAGCGCTCGCCGGCCCTTCTGCGGGTCCGAATGGCGGCCAGATTTACGTGGACGGATTTACCACGGATACGCTGCCGCCAAAGTCGTCCATCCGCGAAATCCGCGTCAACCAGAACCCGTTTTCCGCGCAGTTTGACAAGCAGGGCTTTGGCCGGGTGGAGGTCTTCACCAAGCCCGGTACCGACAGGTACCACGGCAACCTCAGCGTACAGGGCAATGCCAAGTTTCTGAACACGTCCAATCCGTTTCTGGGTTCGACCAACGTGCAGCCAGATTACCATCGTATCTTCTTCATCGGATCGCTCACCGGTCCGCTTACGAAGACAAGTTCCTACTCATTGGCGGGCAGTGAACGCATCATCCAGGACAACAGCATCTTCGCGGGTAAGATCATCAGCAGCGGCCCAGGGTCCAGCGTACTCTGCGCACCCGGAGACACCACCTGCTCACTGAACAGCTACCCCGCCGCAAACACCGCGACATTTCACCCGCAAAACCGCTACGACTTCACGCCACGCATCGACCTGGCTCTGGGAGAAAAGAACACGCTGACCGTGCGCTATCAGTTTGAGCATAACGATCAACAGAATGCTGGTTTGGGCTCTACCACTCTCCCTACCGCAGCGTACAACAGTAATTACCGCGAGAACCAGATTCAAATCAGCGACACACAGATACTAAGTTCACGAATCATCAACGAAACCCGCTTCGCGTTTGAACGCGGAACCACTGCGCAGACGCCTCAGTCGACGGCTCCCGAGCTGACGCTGTCAGGCTACTTCACCGCCGGCGGCTACGGCGGCGGCATCTTTAACACGAACGACGACCGGTACGAGGTTCAGAACTATACTTCCATCGCGTTGAGGAGAAACTTCATCCGTGCCGGTATGCGCTACCGGTTATACCGCAGGGCGCTGTTCTCCAACTCCGGATTTAACGGCAACTTCACCTACGGCCCCACTACATACGCTTGCGGTACCAGTACGCTCGTGCCCTGCCCTTCCGGCGCTCTGACGGGAACTCTTGTACCGATTGACGGCATAACTGCGTACCTTGCGAACAAGCCGTCACAGTACAGTGTTGTCAGCATCAATAACCCGCATGCTGAAGGCAACATCGGCGACATAGGCCTATACGCCGAGGATGACTGGAAGGCCAAATCAAACCTGACGATCAGCTACGGTCTTCGCTATGAGGCGCAGAGCGACATCCACAGCAATGCGGACCTTGCGCCACGTCTGTCCGTGTCTTACGGAATTCCCAGGAAGTCGGGTAATCCCGTTACAGTCGTCCGTGCCGGCTTCGGTATCTTCTATGATCGATTTGGTATAAGTGATGTCCTCAACTCGTACCAGCAAAACGGGATCAATCAGACCATCAACATCTACCGCTCGCCCGGCGCTGGCTGTAGTCCAAGCAACATCGCTCCGTGCGGTGCAGGTGCTCCTGTCTCAAACACGGTCTATCAGCTTGGCCCTGGTCTGCGCAGTGCCTACAACATGCAGACCGCCATCGGCCTGGACCAGCAGCTTGGCCGCCGCAGCACTATCTCGTTCAACTACATCAATACGCTGGGCCTTCACCAATACCTTTCGCGCTCCATCCCGGTCAGCGGCAGCAACGGCCAGTTCGTGTATCAGTACCAGTCCGGGGGTATCTTCCGGGAAAATCAGCTCCTTATTAATGTGCGTACACAACTCTCCAACCGTTTCTCCATGTTTGGCTTCTACGCTCTGAGCGGCGCTAACGGTAACTCCAACGGCGCCGACAATTTTCCGACCGACAGCTTGAACTCCCACACCGACTACGGACGCGCACTCTTTGTCCGGCGCAATTCTGTGTTCCTCTTTGGGAACTGGCAGTCACCGTTTGGCTTTAACTTCAGCCCATTTCTGAACGCCAGTTCCGGCAATTTTTATAACATCACGACCGGCACCGATTTGAACGGGGACACTCGCTTCAACGACCGCGCAGGATTCGCCGATGGCACCTCCGGTAATTGCAAGAACGCCCTGGACTTCACGGCGACTGCCACCAAGATCACGGATGCGAGCCGTGTCCCGCCCGGCTATTGCACCGGCCCGGCAGGGGTCAGCTTCAATCTTCGTGCGGTCAAGGTCTTCGGCTTCGGCGAAAGGCGTGGTGCCTCCGGTGCCCAGGGCGGACCCGGTGCCGGTG
>CAXTXE010000011.1:0-114198 GCA_964248165.1 uncultured Terriglobus sp. | reverse complement strand
GGGCGTAGTTTGCGCGACCTCATAAACATACTTGACGATCTACGGAAGCGCGGTGTCCACTTCGAGTCCCTCACCGAGCATATCGACACGGCTTCACCAACCGGCCGTGCCATGTGGCAAATGATCGGCGTTCTAGCCGAACTGGAAAGTAGCCTAATCGGAGAACGCACACGAGCTGGGGTGACAGACGCACAGAAGCGTGGCGTTAAGTTTGGCCGCAAGCTGAAGCTGACCCGTCAACAGGTGTCCCATGCTGTCACGCTCATGCAATCCGGGCATAGGGCGGCTGACGTTGCCATTAGTCTCCATGTCAGCAAGGCGACGCTCTACAGGGAAATTGCAAAAACACCTTAGCCTCAGCTTTGTAAACGACGACGCACGCTGTCATTGACATCCGTTACGCAACGCGATACGGTTTCGAATGGTACGTTCGCTTCGTCATAAAGGGCTGAAACGTCTTTACGAGGATGATGATGCGGGGGGCGTAAGCGGGGAGCACGAGCAAAAATTGCGTGACATTCTTGCGCGTCTGGACGCCGCCGGAACGATCACGGACATGGACTTGCCCGGATTTCGGCTTCACCCCCTCAAAGGAGAGCTAAAGGGATTCTGGGCAGTGACGGTAAGGGCAAATTGGCGGGTCATCTTCCGGTTTGCCGAAGGCGAAGCCACAGAGGTTGATTTGATCGACTACCACTAAGGAGGATACCAAATGCCGATGAAGAACCCGCCACATCCGGGAGCCGTTGTCTTACGCCAGTGCATAGAGCCTCTGGGCTTGACGATCACCGATGCCGCCGTCGCGCTTGGAGTGACACGCACGACCCTTTCAGAATTGGTAAACGGGAAGCGCGGGATTTCGCCAGAGATGGCCGTGCGCCTCTCGCAGGTATTCGGTGGAAATGCCGAGAGTTGGCTCACACAGCAGGCTCATTATGAACTTGCTCACGTTCATGTGGAACGCATAAAGCTGAAACGGCTTGAACTCGCATGACGTAAGGGAAGGCACACGGAGCGCATCGTTCTGAGACACGTTTGGCAGAAGAACTTATTGCACATTGAATAACGAAGCATCGCGCGCTCAAGGTACATGGCTAAACGAACCCAACTCAAGACGGCAACCTCTCCTGCTCAGCCTAAAACTGAATGGTCCGGTACTCGTCCCGGCGTAACTTGGAATGTCTATCAGGGTGACGCGCTAAGCGTCTTGCGCGGGTTGCCAGCAGCACATTATCACTGTGTTGTCACATCGCCTCCATACTACTGGCTTCGAGATTACGGGACCCGAGGACAAATCGGTCACGAAGAATCTGTTGCTGGCTATGTAGGGGCAATAGCTGCCGTAATGGACGAGGTTCATCGGGTATTGCGAAAGGATGGTGTTCTCTTTCTAAACATCGGAGATACCTATTACTCGGGTAAGGGAGCATCACATGGAGTTGATCCGAAGAGCGCCAAGCGCCGATTTGGTCTTCGCGCAGTCGATAAGAGCGGCGGCCTCGGAATTGGGCTACGTCCCAAATCAGTGATAGGCATTCCTTGGCGTGTAGCAGTCGAGTTGTGTCAACGCAAATGGGCCCTTCGAAGTGCAATTATTTGGCACAGAAAGAACGCCCTTACCGAATCTGTTAAGGACCGCCCCCGTCGTAGTTACGAGAACATCTTTATGTTTTCTAAGGATCGAAATTATTTTTTCAACCGCGAAGCGCTTAAGGATGTGCTTGTTGAAGAAGATGTTTGGTCTATTTCTGCACGACCAAAACCTACAAATGGCATCGAGACCGCTCCATATCCCGACGAACTTGTACAACGCTGTCTTGCGCCAATGCTTTCCGTCCCATAAAGCCATAGCAGCTAAAAGCCGATGCAGCGTCAGAACTGTGCAAAGAGCGTTGAAATGGGCACGAGAAAACAACCTCATTCAGTGGGCACATGGCGTAGTGCGAGACGGATGGCGCGTTCTACGGACAAGCAACCGGTACTGCTTTTCAGCGTTTTTGACGATCGCCGGATCGTGGCCTCCATTGCGGCTTCTAACCGCCATAGCAGCCGAGGAATACCAACCTCATATAGAAACCTGTCTGAAATCGCCCGCGAAGCCCGTTCATTCTCTTTTCCTACCGCCCCATTTTTGCTGCAAAACTTTAGGCAGTAGCGAAAAGAAGATGTTCGTTTACTTCTCCGCAGCTGGGCAACGGGACAGGTGTGCGCCTCGCCCAAGCGCTAGGGCGTGAGGTCACTCGGCAGAGTGACGGAGCATTTCGGTTCGGCAAGCATCAATGTCGTCAGACGAGGGAGCTTTCCCGTACTTGGCGAACGACCCGCGTCCCGTCTTGAACGGAACGCCAAGCGTTTGAGCCTGAAGAGTGGGAGCCAAATCGCGCCTGAGGACCTCGCAGACGTAACCAGCGGGAGACACGCCGCGCGCGTTCGCCTGGAGCTTAAGAGCGGCTTCTAGCTTCTGGGGCAGATCAACGATCATGGTGGATGCACTCTTACCACCGATTGTAGCTAGTGACATGGCATGGTGAAAGGGTGTTCGCTGTTTCTGCTCTTGACAGCAGTCTCATGACACTGATGAGAAAGCACATAGAGGCCAGACTACGGATCTTGCGCATTCTGACGAGAATGTCTAAGTTGCCCTCCATGAACATCACCCTACTCGCAAAAAGGGGGGGCGTCGGGAAAAGCACCGTATCGCTCCTGCTCTACGAAACCCTCCGGCACGCTGGGAAGACGGTCATAATTCACGATTGGGACGCGCAGGGAACCAGCTCCAAGTCGCTTGAATTCATACATGGGAGCAGGCCGGATATGAGAACGGATGCCGAGATTGTCATTTATGACACGCCGCCGAACCTCGAACATACGGCGACGGCTACAGCTGTACGGAACGCGGACATAGCCCTCATCGTGGCGACCCCGGCTCCCGCTGACGTGTGGGAAGCGGAGGAGGCTGTCCGCTTCGTTCGCGCCAGGAATAACAATGCCGCTATTCGCGTCGTCTTCAACAAAGTGCGGCGGACCACCGTATTGGGCCGTCTCCTTGAAGAAAGCGCAAAGCAGATCAGCGCCCCTGCCTTGCCGGTCAATGTAAGCGCTCGCGAATGCTATCAACACGCGATTGCTCAGGGCTGGAAAGCCTTGGGTGGCGCGGCTCGCGAAGAAGCCCTACAGTTTGCGGTTGCCTTGCTGTCGATGACCTAGTAGATGATGCGGTACCCGCAGACAACGCAGTCTCATGAGTCTCATCAATGAACACGAAACCTCGCACCTAAAAAGTTCACGACAGCCTCATAGCGGCTCTTCAACGTAAGACGCCGCTTGGCCCACCCGACACCATGGAAAAAGCGCTGGTTGCCGTTGAGGAAATGCCGCGAACGGATGGAAAGCTTGCTACACGTAGATTTGGCACACCGGCTCAGTTCTGGCTACATGATGAGGACCGGCGAACCTCCGGGAGCTGGCGGCTTGGTTATCGGGGCAGGGACTACGGCTTACCGATAGCATGGTCATCCGGGCAGCGCTCCGTACGGCAAAGACGGGCGAAGAGCTTCTTCAGGCTTGCCGCCAGGCGGCGGAAGCTGACGGGCGGCTCAAGCGCCATAAGTTGAAGTCCACGGACCACTGACCTGCCTTGGCCGTTTGGAATACCGTTTCCTCCGCAAAATTGAGGGTCCTGAACGATTTCACGAGGCACCTGCGGCTATCCTAGCGGCCACCAGAAAAACGCATCCAGAGCGATCCTGGTGCACTTGAGGCCCTATGCCCGCCGGGATGCGACTTTACGAGCGCTTGCCCTACCGTGCAACGAAATGGTGATCTTCGCAGCCGTATTTTCGCAGCGTGTCCATTCGAGCCAGAATTTCGCTGAGCGCAACCGGCTGCATACCCCAGCAATCCACACCCACGTCCAGGCTTTGACTGTTCCCCGGCAGACTGTCGTGGGAATGCCCGTAGAGCATGAGCGATCCGTTATGAGCTTTATTCCATACGCGCATCGCGTAATGACACAGAACGATCCTATGGCCGTCCAAATGGATTTCGGTGCCAAACTGACTGGACTCCCAGCGCGGCAAGTTCCTCACTGCCTCAGGATCGTGATTGCCCCACACTAGGCTAATCTTCCCGTTCAGGCGTTTCAAATAGCTTTCAGCGCCTATGCTTTTCTTCCAGGCGAAGTCGCCAAGGTGCCAAACCGTGTCGTTGGGCTTGACGCGGCTGTTCCAGTTCGCGATGAGCGCTTCGTCCATCGCTTCGCAGTCCGCGTATGGCCGCTTCGCCAGCTGAAGGATGTTCTTATGCCCGAAATGCGTATCGGAGGTGAAGTATGTAGCCACGGATAAAAGTCTATTTGAGGCGAGATGGATCTCTCCGCTCCTGTGCCCACTTTGTGCCCACGGAACGCATTTCTGCCGCTTTTGGCCTGTTTGGCCCAACGCAGAATCAGTAACTTACGTGGCATCAATAACCGGCTGAAGTACGACCCCCCTCCCGGCACCAATAAAATGAATTATTTAGTAAACCACGCGTTGTGAAATGCGTAGGTGCCCGAACTCGCCAACGGGTAGCGCCATTCCTTCTAAATGACGATCGGCCATTTCTCAAGCCAAATGGCGGCCCGTTTGCACTGACCGACGAGTTCTCGACCGAGAGCCAGAAGATGAGCTACGAAAGGCCTTGCGGGACGCCTGAATGCGACATTGAGATAAACCTCAAGTCGCCTTGTAGATGAACTACCATTGACGGGTCCGCCGGATTGAAAAGCCGCATACCTGCCTGAAATCCCCACACACTAAGTCTCAAGGAGCACCACCGGTTTTCATCAATCGCGGTTCGCCTGGGCCGATGCTATTAGACTTTGTAGATGAGCGCACCTATCCACCGCGCGGCACGCAGCTCCCACCGGCTCAAGCGGGGGGGATGGTCCGGCTGGCTGGTCGCGCTGATCAGCGTTGCCATCATGCTTTGCGGCGCCGTAAACCTGTTCGCGGGCTTAAGGCTCACGTTGCCCAATCTGGGTTCCTTGTCAACGCTTGACGACCCTGTTGGCGCTCTGGGGGCGACCGGCGAAGTAATTCTTGGTGTACTGCTGGAGTTGATTGGCATTGGCCTATGGTGGCGGCTTCGTGCCGTCTGGGTATTTGCGCTTCTGATCCTTAGCTTCACGCTGGCCGCCAACGGCATCCTGCACCATTGGAGTGCGCAGTTGATTCTGCCGGTGTCAACTCTTGCCGGCCTCTTCCTCACGCGGAGAACCTTCAGCCGGACCGTTCCATACGCGAACACTCTCATCTCTCTGGTATGCGTGCTTGGAACGTTAGCCTATGGCATGACGGGCAGCTATATCCTCGGCAAAGGGTTTCAGCCTCATATCCTGAACCTGACGACGGCCTGGTATTTCACCGTGGTCAGCCTTTCCACCGTGGGTTATGGCGACATCGTCCCCGTCAGCGACGAAGCGCGCATTTTTGTGATGACGCTGCTTGTGGTGGGCATCGGCGTTTTCGCGACAGCGCTCGCAGCCACCCTTGGCCCAATGGTTTCTGGAGAGCTTTCCCGGCTCTTTGACACAAGAAAGGACAAAGTGAACCTTTCCGGTCACATCATTTTAATAGGCGATGGAATCCTCGCCCGCGCGACTGCACTTGAACTGGCCAGCCGCAAGGCCGTGTTCATCCAGGTGCTGAACCAGACGGCGGAACCGGTAATCCCGGGTAAGGCCGTTGAACGCATTGAAACGGACGAGGAAAGTGCGCTGAGAAAAGCTGGTGTTGAAAGAGCTGAGACGGTGATTGCGGCCTATGACGATGACGGCCGGAATGCGTTCTCCACTCTGCTGGTGAAGAACATTAATCCCAAGATCAGGGTCGTTGCGATTGCGAGCTCTCGCGGAAGCATCCGGCCGTTGGAACTCGCCGCTGCCGATGTCGTGTTCGCTCCACTGGTGGCGGGTGGCCGTCTGCTCGCGGACCTTGCCCAGGAAGTCGACATTCCACAACAGTTTAAGGACCTTCTGCAGCGCAGCTGAAGTACTGTAAAGAGCGCCGCTGAGCCTCTACCGCGCGGAAGTCCCCAGGGACTGCTGACATCAACGCAGTCTGCTGTCCGCACGGAGTTTCATTTCCCAGCGCCGAGCGTACACCTGACATCGTGCATCCAAGCCCTGTATAGCAGATCTAACGTTGCTAACGAATCACTGTTGGCAACGGGACAACGGTACAAGGCTTTCACATTAACGGCACTGTGAGGAAGCAATGCGTATAAACGTTGAGAAGCACGATAGCACTCAGCCCGCAAAGCCTAGTGCCGCACCTCGCGGCCCAGGATCCAAGTCCCACTGGACTTCGAGCGCCAAAGCCGGTGTAGGCACGTCGCCTTCAGCGATGAGCAGGATCTGGTACACCGTCGGGCAAGGCGTCTTGAACGAAATTTACTTTCCAGACATCGACAAAGCAAATACACGTACCATTCGCTTTCTTGTGGCCGACGGCAAGCAGTTCTTTTCAGACGAAGAGCACGACGCCAACCACGAGGTGACTTCCTTTGACGCTGGCGTTCCAGGGTATCGCGTGATCTCAACCTGCAAGGCAGGGCGCTACCGGATTACGAAGGAGATCGTGCCTGAAGACGTACGCGATACGCTGCTGCTCCGGGTTCGTTTTGAGCAGTTGCCACCTTCGGGCGAGCCGTTGCAGTTATATCTCTATGTGCAACCGCACCTGGCTGACAAGGGAGATGGGAACACCTGCTGGGTAGGACAGTATCTCGGGCTGACCATGCTCTTTGCGCGGCGGGAACAGGCAGCTCTCGCGGTCTACAGTTCCATTCTCAAGCCACAGGCAAGCTGTGGCTTTGTGGACAGGAACGATGGGTACGCGGACCTGAAGAAGCATTGCAAGCTCACAACCACCTACAACCTAGCGAGGAACGGCAATGTGGGATTGTGCGGCGAGCTCGACTGGCAGCGTTCACACGGCGAGTTCGTCACTGCAATCGCTTTCGGGTCAGATCCTGCGGAGGCTGGACAGCAGGCACGCGCCGGTGTGCTTTCGAAATTCGATGATGTCAAGGCGAACTTTATCGCTGGCTGGAACACGTCCCAGCGCAAGCTGCGGGAGATGACCGCCCCGGAAGGCTCTGCCAAGGAGATGTACCGTATCAGCACCGCCGTTCTGCAGACACATGAATCGAAGCGGTTCCCGGGTGGATTCGTCGCCAGTCTCTCACTGCCGTGGGGTTTTTCCCGGGGCGACAAGGATATCGGCGGCTACCACGTTTTATGGCCACGCGACCTGTGCGAAACCGCCATGGGACTGATGGCGTGCGGTGACATGGAAGCTGGTCGCCGTGCGCTTTTTTACCTGGCATGTACCCAGAAGGCAAACGGGAGCTGGAGCCAGAATATGTGGCTCGATGGCACGGAGCACTGGGGCGCGCTGCAGATGGATGGCATCGCCATGCCGATCCTGCTCGCCGATCAGTTGAAACGGGCCGGCGAGCTGAAGGACTACGATGCATGGCCGATGGTGCGCGAGGCCGCGAAGTTCCTGCTGAAAATGGGTCCGGTCACGGGAGAGGATCGATGGGAAGCTTTGCCAGGTTACGCCACGTTCACAATGGCCTGCGAGATTGCGGGCATCCTTGCCGCTGCTGACTTTGCGGACGCGGCCGGGGCGCAAGTTGAGGCAAACTTCCTCCGTGAGACGGCGGATGCGTGGAACCACGAGGTGGATACCCTCACCTATGCGCAAGGCACGGACGTGGCGAAGGCGGCAGGAGTGGAAGGCTATTATGTGCGGCTTACGCCGAAGGACGCCATCCAACGGCCGCATCTTAACCGGCTTTGGATGAAACTGGCCAACCATAGCTTCATGAGCGGACGGCACAGGGCGGTGGACGTGCTCAGTCCGGATGCGCTAACCCTGGTACGCTTTGGGCTTCGCTCTCCCCATGATCCGCGGATGCAAGCCACGGTGAAGGTGATCGACGCGCATCTGCGGCGCGAGACAACGACCGGCTTGGGCTGGATACGCTCCACAGACGACGGCTATGGAGAGCATACCGACGGCAGCCCGTACAACGGCAAGGGAATCGGCCACTGCTGGCCGCTTCTAGCCGGCGAGCGTGGCCACTATGCACTTGCGGCTGGAGACCGTGACACCGCAACGGAGATGCTGCTTACCCTGTCACGTCAAACCAGCGAATGTGGAATGCTGCCCGAACAGGTGTGGAGCGCGGCGGACATTCCGAAGCATCAGCTCTTCAATGGGCATCCGGCTGGTTCCGGCATGCCCTTGGCCTGGGCCCACGCGGAGTACGTCAAGCTGCTGCGCTCCATGGAAGAGGGCAAAGTCTGGGACATGCCACCTCAGACCGTAGACAGGTACATCAATCGGGGCAAGACCTCGCCGTTTGAGATCTGGACAGAGCACGCGCCAAGGCGGTGGGTGTCACGCGGCAAGCAACTCAGGATGGATCTCGATGCCCCAGGTACTATCCGCTGGTCTACGGATGCCGGGCAGGAGGTCACCCTCCGCACCCAGGCACCTATCCTCGGACTGCACTCGGCGCTCCTTGCACTGCCGGAGAACTGGACCCGGCTGCAAATGTCAATAGAGCAGCAAGGCGGAACTCGACAGAAGCGGTTATTGATCAGGTCCTGAGTGCATGTATTGGATGGCGCTCTCTACTGCGTTGGCGCAGGCTGCTTTGAGCATCATTAATTAACAAGGAAACTGCTGCGCAACGTGCGTGGCACTTAAGCTGTTCCTCTTGCAATCTGAGGAGCAAGTTGCTGAACAAGACAGCTTACGGCGTCACGTTCAGCGGAATGTCCAGTGTTCGGATTATCCCTGTATCCTTGCCGGTCGCTGTCAAGTGCAGTGTGTACATCCCCGGCGCAACGGAGGATGGGTACTTGCTGGAACATCCCGACGCGAAGCCCGACAGGATCGCAAGCGTCAGGAGGAGGAGTGCGCTCTTGCCTCTAACTTTACGGGCCGCCAATAACAAGCCTAAGGGAAAGGCGACAAGGCTGGCCAATATGCAGCGCAGGACTGGCCCGTGACTGTTGTTCTCCCGGGCTAGATACCCGAGGACATCACTTGTGTCCAAATGCACCGGCACAGACACACTGGTGCCAGCTGACAGGCTGGCTGCCGCCGTACTGTACTGAACGGTTGCATGCTGCGGAAGCTGCCATGTGCCAAACGCCACCGTGTCGGCAAAGAAGCCCACGCTGGCCGCCTTGAGCATGAACGTCATGTGATGTTGCGTCTGCAACGACAGTGAAGTGGGATCGGCACTCAGTACCAGATCCGACGCGACAATGTTCTCTGTCACGGATGCCGAAGTGGAACCCGCATGGTTCAAGTCGCCCAGATAGATTGCGGTCAGCGCATGTGCGCCCACAGCCAGCGTCGCGGTGCTGAATGCCGCAGTGCCGCCGCTCAGGCTAACCTCGCCCAGTACAACGCCGCCATCCAGGAAGCGCACCACGCCCGTCAATGGAGCGAGCCCCGCCGCAGCACCGTAGTTCCCTACGATGGCAGTCATCGTAACGGTTTGTCCTTGGTATGCCGGATTCGAAGCAGCTGACAGGAGCACCACGGTCGCAATGGGGTCTTCCACCTGAACCAGCGGGGCCGACACAGCGGCTTCCATGTTGCTGTTACCGGCGAAGCTGGCAACAATCGTATGACTTCCTGCGCTCAGTCCACTGACGGTCAGGCTGCCATCGCCGCTCGCCGCAAGGGTGCCCGAAGCGGATAACAGGTTGCCCCCATCATGCAGGATCACCGGCTGATTAAAGGTCAGCGTTGTCAGTTGCGCTGATGCAAGCCGGACCGTGAAAACGACCGGTATGAACGCAGTTGAAGGATTCACAGCGCTGCTGAGCACCAGGGTCATGGGCAGCTTCAGCACCTGCACAGATGCCGTCGCTTTTGCACCTTGATGACTTGAATCCCCGTTGTATGCTGCGGTGATCGTGTGTATGCCCGCAACAGACAAGGGCATAGCCAGCGTTGCATGGCCGTCTATGCCAAGCGCCGCCGTGCCCAGGACCACCGCCCCGTCCGTGAAGCTCACGGTACCAGCTGGCGTTGTGCCTGAGAGGACATCTGTCACGCTTGCCGTTAGGGTGATTGTCTGGCCCGCATAAATGGTTGATGGACTGGAAGACAGGATGACCGCTGACGATCGCAAGGGCAATGCGGTCACGGTGTGGCTGCCACTCAGTGTGAGAGCACTGTGCGCTGCATCGCCGGCCCAGGCAGCCGAGAGAGCATGGGTTCCCGCTGTCAAGCCGGTTGGACCAGATACGCTGGCTGTATTGCCGGAAAGTGTGGCCGAGCCAATCGCCGTACCGTCCACCTGAAAGCTGATCTGACCGGACAGAACCTCGCCCGCTGCCGGATTCAGCATTGCGACGATCTGAAAAGGCTGGCCTGCGGTTGAAGGCTCAGGCGTGGCGGTCAGAGTTCCGCTTAGGCCTTCTGCATTTCCCAGATTCATCAGCACCGTGACGGAATTTGCTCGAACATTGAGATCTCCGTTGGCAGATAACAAATCGGGAAAGCCATCCCCATTCAGGTCAGAAGCCGCCATGGTGGATAGTGCGCCGCCTGCGTAGTAATCCGTCTCTGGCCCAAAAGTCCGGTCCTGCCTTCCGTGCACAATCGCGACGGCCCTTGGATCAAAGGTGCCACCACTGTTCAGGACAAAGTCTGTGCGGCCGTCTTTGTCCACATCGACACCCAGGACGTCTGTATAGATGCGCGGATATGTTTGTTGCACAGCTTGGGCAAAGGTCCCATCCCCGTTTCCGTAGAAGACAGTGAGCGCACAGCCGGTCGCGATGCTTACCGTACTTGCGGAACTTCCATATGAGGTCAGAAGAACGAAGTCTGCGCGCCCATCTCCGTCAAAGTCGCCCGTCGTAACAGATGACGTGGACAGGTTGTTTTGTCCGGGAAGGTTCGGGATGGCAAGCTGCCGCGGTGTGGTTGTGTTAAAGGTACCATCCCCATTTCCTGCAAGTACATAAGCATGGTTGGCACCGGCATAAACGGAATCCAGCTTTCCGTCGCCGTCAAAATCTGCGAAAGCGAAGAAGTCGTCAGCGCCGGAGGTATCGGACGGAATGATGGTCGATACCGTTCGGAACGTTCCATCCCCATTTGAAAGAGCAATCGAGAGCGTCGGCACGCTGGTACCCGGGGTTGAATTCGGAAAATACACCACGTCGTCTCGGCCGTCTTTATTAATGTCAAGCACAGGCCGGTTCGCGCCAGTGTAAAAGTACGAAACTGGCAACGCCACGAGCGTTGGGACAGAAAACGTGCCGTCGCCATGCCCGCGCAGAAGATACGGCTGGTAGCTGTAGATGGAAGGCGACCCAATGGCGAGCAGGCTCTGCTTGCCATCGCCAAAAAAGTCGCCTGCAAGCAGGGCCGCGCGCGTCGCGGTAATGGGCGTACTGAAGTCCAAACCTGCATTTGCCACAGGCTTGGGCGGATGGAAGGTGCCGTCTCCCACACCTTTGCTGAAGGTCAGGTCTTTGCTGCCGGACGCAGCCACGTCAGGGATGCCGTCTCCATCAAAGTCCGCCACTGCCGCATAGCCAACGGTATATCCGGGCTCTGAGACAGCGACAGCCTCTGGTGGCTGCTGCGACAGAGGGTTCTGCAGAGACATGATGTAGATGCCGTTTGGCCCAGCGGTTACCAGGTCTGGTCTCCCATCGCCATCCAGATCAACCAGTTGGTAAAGCGGGTAGAACCGGGAGAAGACGGCCGCTCCTGGTTCATACCCGGCGGCAAAGTTCCGCGGGTAATCGAAAGTCAGGCCGGCATGGCCGACTACGGTCGTCCAGCCATCACCGCCGGCACCCAGAATGTCCGGGACGCCGTCCCCATTCAGGTCCGTAACTTGAAGTGCAGCCGACAGGATCGCCATTCCCGCGGCTCCAGAACTGCCGTCTGGAAACAAATCAGATACCACTGGCACGGGGTTGAACGTGCCATCGCCACGACCGTGCAGAACGTACAGGCCGCTGCCCGTGCCCTGCAGATACGCGCACACCGCATCCGGCCGGCCATCGCCATCAACATCGCCGTAGGCGCAGCCGATAGCTAGTGCACCACTGGACACAATGGGCCCAAAAGTGCCATCGCCCTTGCCCAACTGAACAGTGGGTCCGTCGGTCAACAGCAGATCAGGGATACCATCTCCGTTCACGTCGAGAAGCTGCGATACACCGTTGCCTGTACTGACGTGCTGGGAAAAGGAGAACCCTCCCCCACCATTCCCTAGCAGGATGTAACTGCTCCCTGCCTGCGGGTCCACCACAAGGACATCCTGCTTTCCGTCGCGGTTCGTATCAGCGAAGGTCGAGATCAGCGGGTACGCCAGTGAATAGTTGCCGCCCGTCTGGATGACCGGCGAGTACACCGGTGTACCAAAGCTCCCATCGCCCTTGCCTGCAAAAAACACCATGGACGTGCTGTACGCACCCGTGTATCCCTCAGGGACCTTCACTGACGGGCAAAGCAGATCCGGCAGGCCATCCCCGTTCAGATCGCCCGTGCGGCACAGGGTATTCGTATCAGACGGCAGATGGAGTACCGGTCCCGCAACGTAAACGTTGCCGGCCTGCCACAACAGGGTATGGATCGAACCAGTTCCGGTCTCTGAGCTGTTTGTTGCAATGCCATACAGAAGATCGGGGTGTCCATCGCCATTCAAGTCGGCAACGTTGATGCTGCTGGGATCCCCGCCCGTGACAATCCGGCGCGCGTTGCGAAAGGTCTCGGCCTGCAGCGGGGTGACACCTGAGTACAGAAACACGAGCAAACACAAAGTGATAACAACGCATCGTTGGCCGAAAGACGGAGACTTCATGGCTGATGAAATAGAATACCCACGCCGCTTCAACGTAGGCAAACATTGCTTCTTCCCGTTTTGGTTCTTTTTAGCCCTGTGATGAGATCGCTTTGGTCTGCCAAAGTATCCGGCCTTCCTTATTCGCTATCGCAGCAAGCCCGGCTGGGGTGCGTGACCTGTATGTGCCCAGATCACGAGTTCGTCAAAGGCGCGGCCTACCTCATCGGGCGTGAAGGTGCAGTGGCCTTCGCGATGGACATATTGCTGCACCAGGTTGTCAGCAAATCCAGCATGCGCGACTTCGCTGGCGTACAGCGAAAGTGAGGTAGCAGGGATCAGCGGGTCATACAGCGTATGCAGCGCCAGCATGGGACGCGTCAAACGCCCGCTGGGCCAGTAGTGCGCCATCAGGTAGTCGCGCGCCTTCGGGTCTGGCGTATAGCGGTGCACGCCGTCGTTCAGGGCATAGTCCGAAGGCGGGTTTACGCTTGTGCCGGTATATAGGTAGTTGCGGTTATCAAATGGATTGCCGCCCGCTTTGCGCTGCATGTCACCAATCACATAGGTGAAATATCCAATCGCGCGCGCTACCTCTACGTCAGAGTGGAGCATCGTTAACTCGCGCATGGCCAGTGCCGCATCCGGCTTTGCTCTTAGCGCCGCGAGGACGCGCTGGCGCAAGGGTTCGCTCTCCTCAAAGTTAACCGGAACCGGGTCGAGTGGCCCCATCAACCCAGGAAAGTAATAATCAAATGCAGCGCGAATGGCGAAGCGGCGATCGAGATGGACGTAGCTGGGTCCGACCGCGCCGCATAGGTCCAGGCCTGCGGTGTAGGTCCTGTTATTCAGTTCCATGGTAATCATGGTGAGCGCTCCACCCATGGAGCCGCCTGCCGCATAGGTCTCGCGTGGATTGCCATATTTCTTGACGAAGTACCTGCGTAGCGCCTCTGTATCGGAATAGCCCGCCTGAAGCGCCCATCCCGTCTCGGAGTACCCGCTCTGAATGACGGCGTAACCGCGGCGGAACATGGGGTCGATCTGCGCGCCGATGCTTCCATCCAGGCGGAAACGGAACGGCGTCTCCGAATATCCGTGATAGAAGACGACCAGGTCATGATTCCAGTTGATGGGTACGTCAATTCGGTACTCCGCGCGGCCCAGCACTCCTACCTCGGTCGTCCCGTTGGGTGATTGCAGGACTTCGGGTTCTCCCGTGGGCGTGGGCGAAGCTTGCCCATCCGCCGCAAGCGCAGCCGCCGCAAGTAGGATTGCGGCGGCACAGCGCAGCAGCGTTTGCCGGTTATAAAGCAGGATCATGAGTGTGAGAAGAGCATATCAGTGCACTCACCGTCCAATCCCACGACTGCCGCAGAGCGCAGATGCCGTATACGCGGCGGCTTACACGTCCTTCTCTGTCACAGCCTTATCGGGCTTTTGCGGATAAGGACGGCCCGCATCAAGCGTCTTTTCCAGGTCGGCATCGTAGCCGTACATATCCTTGAAGAAGTGCATCTCGCCGTTGTCTGACCACGCTGTGCCGTAGAAAACCACCACGGGGATGGGATGGGTCAACGAAACACTCTTGTTGTCTTCGCCGTTGTTCATTGCGTCCGCGATGGCTTGCTCGTCCCATTTGGGATTGTCGCGCAAGACCCAGTCGGCCAGCTTGGGTGGATCCTGCACGCGCACGCACCCATGCGAGTCATCGCGGCGGGTGCGGGCAAACAATGCCTTTTCGTTCGTATCATGCAGGTAAACATTGAACGGGTTGGGAAACATGAACTTGACCAGCCCGAGCGAATTCGACGTGCCAGACTTCTGGCGCACCATCACCGTGCCCTTCTCTATCCGAGCGATGTCAGCCGCTGCCGGATGCCCCTGCAGATCGACCGTCTCGTAGTTCTTCGCCGAAAGATACCCAGCGTTTTTTTCTATGTGAGGGACGATCTCCTTCTTGGCAATCGAAGGCGGAACGTTCCAGAAGGGACGAAAAACAAGGTACTTCATCTGATCGGCGATGACGGGAGTGTGGTGGGTCTCGTCGTCGGACTTGCCATCCACCACTTCCATGCGGAAGACTTCATGATGGTCGCCCCCGGTACCTTCGTATGCGCGCAAGATGAACTCCGGCAGGTTCACGATAATGGCGGCGTTCTGATATTCGTCATTCAGCCAGCGCCAACGTTCCATGCTGTCTTCAATCTGCGTCACACTTGCGGAGACCGGTGTGTTGAGAGCCTCCACCGTGTCGTGGGACAGCTTGCCTGTTTCATTCAGGCCATGGCGGTGCTGGAACTTCTTCAGAGCTTCACTCACCTCGTTAAGGTTGGGCGTCGTGTTGTCACCGGGCGCAGAGGCAAGATCCCCAACAAGCGCAAGCCGCTCTTCTAGCGGTCGCAAGCCCGGATAACCTGCACTGAGTGCCACGGGCTTGCTGGTGTTAGCGATGTCGGGTAACGCTTCAACATGATCGCGTGAGGCAAGCTCCATGTAGTGGGCCAGAGCGTCCTTCAGCGCTTTGTACTGGGCGCTCTGCGGTTCCAGTGCGTCGAGCGCACCGGCGATGTCGCTGGCATTGACAAGCTTATCCTGCAGCGTCGAATCAAGTTCCAGCTTCTTGCTGTCATACCCTTTGACGCCAAAGGTGAAGGATGCAGGGTTTGTACGGCCGGCGTAAAGATCACTGGCAAAGCGCATGGCGTTGACGGTTAGTGCTGTATCAAAAAGCGCAGCGCCCTCAGGAGAGGATAGATTGCTCACTCGCTGGCTCCAGCGGTCCGCGTCGTAGTCGGCAGGCCGAAGGCCGCGCTTGGCCGCATTGGAGAACTCCTCCAGCATAGCATTCGCCTGCTTTGTTGGCTTGCCATTCTTTACCCAAGCCAGATCAAAGTCGCGGGTGTCATAGAAGTTGGCAACCTGCGGCTGAATGGCGGTGAAGTCGGGATACCCGAGCGCGTCCAGATGTCCTGTGTCGACGTCGGCATGAATCTGGGAGGTGTAATCGGGTTCGCTGCTGGCTACGTGGTGCACCATCTGGTGCGCCCGTTTACAACCCCCGAGGGAAGAAGTTGCAGAAAGAGCAGCAAAGAGGAAGATTCGCGAGAGCGTCGGCATGGATATACGTTACGATGCGCACTGTGCTTCTGAGGACAGCTATGTCCCTGTTGCCTTACGGGTCAGTTGTTCCGTATTAGGTTCTCTGCCTTACCTTCCAGCCCCCAACAGATATGTGGCACATAGCGCCGCTTGTGCCAGCAACGTTGTAATGATGACCGCGAGAAATAGCTTGCGATGCTGCGTCTCCACTGCATCGGCAAAGACACCTGCGGTAAAGGTCAGCAGGAACGGGTAAGCCCAGAGCACTGGCGAACTGCGCACCTGCGTGGTCTCAACTGGCAGCAGCGCAAGTGTAACCAGCAGGGGCGCGGTGTTGCCGAAGTAGCGCGAACGCCTGATGGCGGCATAGAGCAGAAGGGCAACGGCCGCTGCCGCGACCACCGCTAATTGCAGTGGACTACGGAGGAATTCCATCCCTGGAATCTGCGACAGCGTAAACCGTCCCGCACCCGCAGTGAACACGTAGAGAAAGATTCCAAGCCGGAAGGTATATGACGCAAAGACGATCAGCAACGCGCCAAATCCCGCGATGAGAACAATGGGCAGGACTGCCGTCCGCCGCCGCTCCGCCACATATAAGAGAAACAGCGCCGATGCGACCAAACCGAAAACCGCCGCGAGGACGTGTGCGCACGCCGTCAGCCCAAGCGCAACGGTGAACAGCACGATGCGTGGCCGCCATTTGCGTGCCGGTCCGTACATCGCGTGTGCAATCCCGATCGCCGTGTAGATGACGGCATAGAGTCCCCATGCAGCGAGAATCTCATTGTTGGGCGTGGTTGCTGCGCGCAGCACCACGGGTGACACGCAATACAGACCCAGCGCCAGCGCGCCGCCGGTGTTGCCGAAGAGCCTGCGCGTGACCCACCACAGTCCCGCGCCGAGCAGCACGGCGGCCAGTGCAAACGGAACCCGCAGCAGATAACGCGTGCCCACTAGTTGATGACGGAGATCGTAGACAGAGCCTCCAACTGGATTGGAAGCGAACGTTGGGCCATCATGCCGGGCCTGCCACCATTCGCCAACGCGCAGGCCCGTGACATACATGCTCAGCGGCAGGCCAGCCGCGCGGTAGGCCAGCGATCCGTCGCCCTGCATGTTGCCGCAGGTGGTGAAGTAGCCGTACGCCGGCGCTGGCTTCTCCCACATCTCGCGGCCGCAGAGGGCGTAGCGATAGTCGCTCTCGCTCAGTGGCGCGCGGCCGATCAGGAACAGCGCCTCCGCGAAAAAGAAGAGCAGGAGTAGAGCGGCAATCTTTTGTGGGCGGCCGAAGTGGAAGCGAAGATTCATCAGGCGTGCAGATTTGAGTGTACCGTTCGCCTTGCAGCGTCTAGGCGTGAACCGGGACGGCGCAGCGCCATACAGACCCGCTATGCTGCCTGTATGGATTCGCTGAACTTCCACGTGGGCGCAGCACGGCTTGTGAGCTACTCGCCCGCCCGTGGGCTGCCGTGGCGGGTTGTCTTTGAGGACGAGGGTGCCGCCGGCTACTGCTATGCCTGCGACGGACGCCGCGCAACCATCGACGACGATTTTGATGTCACCGTCACGGATGCGGTGCTGGTCTACAACGTGGATGCCATGCAGCGCGAGCCGGATGGAAGCCGCGACCGGCTGTTAACGATTGAGTGGTCAGCCGAAGGGGAACGGGCCGCGCTCCGCATCGATGGTGTCCCGCAGGTGCTGATCGACTTTGAGCAGCGTGCCAGCCACTGCCGCAGCAACTTCCCCAACTTTATGGACGATGGCCGCAACGGCTGGCGCAGCGCGGACCACTCCTGGGACGAAGACGCCATGAAGAGCTTCGAGGCTGACGCGCTTCGCTAGACCTCATGGGCCTGTGAAGGTCTCGGCCCATCTAGCTTTCGCATTGACCGGGCTGCGATTTCCCGGTATTCTTAACAGGTTTGGCGATTGCCGCCGCGCCGTGAACATCATCCGGTGCTACGGTCCACCCAGCGTACGCTGCCGCGCCTTTCACATACGTTCTACAGGTTACGACGCAGGCTGAACGCCGCGCGTGGAGGTTTCAGATGTATGCAGTCATCCGCACCGGCGGCAAGCAGTACCGCGTGGCACCCGGCGACATCCTGAAGATCGAGACTGCTCCCCATGAAAATGGTGCCATCGAGTTCTCAGATGTGCTGGCCGTGAGCGGCAAAGAGGGTACGTTTGAGCAGGAGTTGGGCGGGGCAAAGGTGCTGGCGGAAGTCGTTGGCGAAGGCCGCGGCGAGAAGATTCTGGTCTTCCACTTCAAGCGCAAAAAGCAGTACAAGAAGATGCAAGGACATCGCCAGGGCTTTGTTCAGGTAAAGATCAACGAGATTCAGGTGAACGGCAAAAGCTTCAAGGTTGAAGCGAAGTAAGGCACGTTTACAACGATTTTAGCGAGCAGCGTTCCGGCGCGCCGCACAGACATTCCGGCTGGGCCGGACCGGCGAGGTAAGGCAATGGCACATAAAAAAGGCGGCGGTTCATCGACAAACGGCCGCGACTCAAATGCGCAGCGGCTCGGCGTGAAGGCATTTGCGGGCGAAGTGGTCACGGGCGGATCGATCATTGTGCGTCAGCGTGGTACACCTTTAAAGGCTGGCCTGAACGTTGGCCGCGGAAAAGACGATACACTTTTCGCAAAGGTCGGCGGACGCGTCCAGTTCCTGGACAGGGGTAACCATGGCCGCTTTGTGGCCATTGAGCCAGTTGCCTGAGATGATTCGTTTAAGCCCGCATGGCCGTGCCTGCGAGATTCTTCGACCGGCAGACGTTTGCAGATTAGCCGGTACTAACCCGGCAACTTTAATGTGAAATCAACGGATGCCTTCGTAGTGAAGGAACTGACGGTTTTGCTTGGTGTCTTTTTGCCATCCAGATCAGCCCAAATCTCATAATCGCTCCCTGCGGAAAGCTGGGAAAAGCGGAAGGTGCCGTCGTCTGCGGTGATGTATGTACGCTGCGCCAACGATCGCGTATCCTTCAGGTGCACCACCGCCCCCTTCACCTTGGCGCCGCCTTTGTCTACAACCGTTCCGGTTACGCTGCGGAAGCTGGGTGCCTGGGCATGGATCGCCGCTGTCGAAGGCAACAAAACAGGGTATCCGGAGAGAAGCACCGAGTATACAGTGGCGCGCCTAAGAAGTCCTGCGTACGTCATATGTTCGCCTCCAGATCCCAGGAACCCTGCACTGCGCGGTCTTAACTGTTACAGATACCGCCACGCAAGTCGCGTCGCGCGACGGTGGCCGCAGGTTCTCCGCTACTCATCCTCTTCGTCAGCATCCCGGCGAACGCTGCTGTAGCTGTCTTCCTCATCGTCGTAGCCCTCCGCATCTACCGGTGCGATCTGCAGGGGATCAGTCGAGACAATCTCCATCTCTGAGCCGCACTCGTCGCACGTAACGGTCTCGCCTTCTTCAACCTCGTCTTCGTCAATGTCAATCATGTTGTCGCATTCGGGGCAGGTGGTTGCCATGGATGATCCCTTTCTCTCCTTGTCTGGTTCAGTGATTTGATTGTCTGCGAAATGTGCCAGCGTTCGTTGTGAAGACGCGCATCCACGGCAAACAGGTTGTTCGGTTTAGCGGTATCTGTGCAGCAATCCAACGAAAAGAGGCGACGCGCGACATGTCCGCCGCCCGCGCATGTGATGAAATGAAGAAGATGCCCGGACGCGGACCAGTCACGCTTTCCCTCCCGGCCTTCCGCGGAGCTGTGCGCCAGCTGGTTCTGGTTCTGGTAGGGCTGTTTTTCGGGCTGGCCCTAGTGGACTACGTTTCGCAGCCAGTTGGGCAGTTTTTACGCTCCATTCTTTTGCTGGAACCGGCCCGGGTTATCGGCCACGGCTTTGTGTGGCAGCTGCTCAGCTATGCCTTTCTGAATTCCGGCATCCTGAACACGGCCTTTGCTCTGCTTACACTGTGGTTTACCGGAGCCATGCTGGAGGAAAGCCGGGGATCACGCTGGTTTCTTGAACTCTTCTATGTGTCAGCCATCGGCGGAGCGCTCCTTGCTACCCTGCTGGCGGCCCTTCCCCTCCTCACCCGCGGACATGTCAGTTTCCTCGGTATCAGCCCGATCTCGGCAGCGCTTGGCATCTCGCCACCACTGTTCGGCGTGCTGGTGGCGTTTGCCCTGCTCTTCGGCGACGTGGAGTTCGTCCTCTTCTTCCTCCTGCGTATCAAGGCGAAGTACATGGTCATTCTGGGTGCGCTGCTGTATCTTGCAACGCTCCTGCGTGACCGAAACAGCTTCTCTGCCCTTTTAACGCTGTGCTGCGGCCTGATGGGCCTTGTGTACGTGCGAGTAGCACGCCGCAGCGGTCTCTCCGCCGTTGCAAGCGAGCGTTACTTCGCCACTCGCAACAACTACTACCGCTGGAAACGCCGCCGCGCCGCGCGCAAGTTCGAAGTCTACATGCGCAAGCAGGACCGCGTAGTCAAGTTCGATAAGGATGGCCGCTACATCGCGCCGGACGACGAACGCCGTGACCCCAAAGACCGCAAGTGGATGAACTAGGCCGGTACGTGGAGGGCACACGACGCTCAGTTGCATCTCATGCTTCGAGGAGAACGCTATGGCAGACCTGGCAACACTGCAACAGAAGTACGAACCCGTCCTGAAGGGGATTGATCGCTTCGCACCGGAGGGCGCTGCCCTGCAAAATGTTGCACTTGATGGCGACAAACTCTACGTGAAGGCAACACTGCCGTCGCAGGTGACGCTAAACTTTGTCTGGGACCGGATCAAGGAAGTTGATCCCACGTACGCCGACCTGCACCATGAGTTGATCAACACTGGAGGCCAGGAGCAGGAGTACACCGTGAAGAGCGGCGATATGCTCAGCAAGATCGCGCAACACTTCTACGGTGACGGGGACGACTACGAGATCATCGCCCAGGCGAATAACATGAGCAACCCCAACGCGCTGAAAGCCGGCGAGAAGATAATTGTTCCGGTCAAAAGCTAAATCAGCAAGCTTCGCAGGATCAGACAATTCTGTGGCCTTGAGAGATTCACCGCACGCGCTCTTCAGAGAAAAGCATCGCATCCTTTCGGAATGGCACGGCTTTAGCTGTGCCGTGTTGTCGTCCCATTAACCTTCCTTCACGTGTTGTGCTCGCGAAAGCGAACACAACAAGTGAGGTTTGTTGAACGTTGCGTCGACACTTGGCATGGCCAAAGCCTGTCTTTCCAAAAACCTCATCACCGCTACTTTCGCTGCCTGTTTAGCGTGCCGCGCCGACGCGAAAAACGTTGAACATACGCTCTTGTTTAATGAGGTTCGGGCGACGGCGTGTCTCCGGCGTAATAGTTTCTTCTCGCGCGCACTTCGGCCTCCCGATACTCCGGGACTGAGACGGAGAGTTCGTGCAGCCCTGGTTCGGCATTGCGGGGTACGGGGAAGCTCAGCAGGTAATAGTTATGCACGCGGTTGGTAAGCTTCTGCAGGCTGGTATCAAAGCCTGCGCGATTATTGAAGCTGAAGTAATCGCCACCTGATAACTCCGCGATCGCTTTAGCAGTGTTCTTGCGCATGCCCTGCACCGCCATCATCAGCATCCCCATGGGGCCACGCCCACCGGAGAAGTGCTTCAGGTCACTCATCGTCTCGTTTTCCCCTGGAAAGTATGCGACGGTATCGACGACCGTGTTGGACCGGCCCAACTGCGCGATCAGATCTTTCTCCTTCACGGAGGAGCCGTGGTCGCGCGCCTCCCCGATCAGCAGCACCGCATGGCGATTGTGGCTGTCACGGTTCTCCAGGATGGAACTTGCATAGCTCACGGCATCACGCGTGGCGGCGCTGTCGTCGTCACACGGCCCCATGCGCCCCATTGCGGCGGCGACTTTGTCCAGCGAGCGCGTGAACGGCTGCACCAGCTCAGGATGGCCTCCGTAGCGGATCAGTGCAATCTCATGCGGCGCGCCACCCACCAGCGATTCGATCAGATCAGGCAAGCCTTGCAGCTTTTCGTACTCCATCACTGCCATGCGCGAGCACTGCACGGCCACGACCAGCGAGAGGCCAAGGTTATCCGCGTTCTCGTCCAGCGTGACGGGTTGCGGCACGCCGTTATCCGCGATCTGAAACTGTTTCGCCTTCAAGCCGTACAGAATTTGCCCCTTGACGCTCACCGTGGCCGGGACTAGCACGATCTTGGCACCGGCCTGCAGTGTGTATGGCTGCTGGCCAGCATCGGGTGCGGGCGATTGTCCATGAGCCCAGAAGCAACATACCGTTAGCCCCACAACAAGCAACCATCGTTGCGAACGATATGACATCGTCCTAGTGTGACCGTCGTACACTCGAATGGCGAGCAGCCAACCGGGGAGAGCTTCCGTGAACAGATTCGCCACCGCTGCACTTCTCTCGTTGCTCATCATGAATTCACCCGCACAAGACACAAGGAGCAACACGATTCCGTCCTATCCCAAGCCACACGTCATCGCGCAGACTGACAACTACTTCGGAACCGCTGTTACCGACCCCTATCGTTGGATGGAAGACCTGGATGCTCCAGAGACGAAGGCGTGGGTCGAGGCGGAGAACGCGGTCACGGCGGACTACTTCAAGCCGCTTACCTACCGCGCCGCGCTGCACGAACGATTGGTCAAGCTGGCCGATTACGAGCGCTTCTCCGCGCCAGAACAGCATGGCGGACGATACTTCTACACGCGCAACACCGGCCTGCAAAATCAGGCGGTCCTGTACTGGACAGAAGGCCTGCATGGCGAGCCGCACGTGCTGCTTGACCCTAATACCTATGCGGCTGACGGTACGGTCGCGCTGAATTCCGTCGCTGTCACGCACGACGGCAAGCGGGCAGCGCTGGCGCTGGCGGAGGCTGGCAGCGATTGGCAGAAGATCATCGTACGCGATATTGCTACCGGCAAGGACCTGCCCGATGTCATTCAGTGGACGAAGTTTGGAGGCGCATCGTGGCTGCACGATGGGAGCGGCTTCTACTACAGCGGCTATGACGCTCCGCCTGAAGGCAACGTCCTGAAGGCCGCGAACTTCGGCATGAAGATCTTCTTCCACAAGCTAGGTACCGTGCAGAAGGACGACCCTGTCGTCTTCGCCCGGCCTGACAACAAGGAGTTATTCCTTTTCGGCGGCGTCACCGACGATGGGCGTTATTTACTGATTACGCAGCAGCAGGGTACGAGTCCGAACAACGAATTGAGCGTGCTGGACTTGACCCAGCCGGGCGCGAAGGTGCAGCCCGTCATCACGACCGCCGATGCAACCTACTCGCCGGTTGGCAACGATGAGTCGCGCCTATGGCTTTACACGACACTCGACGCAAGCAACGGCAAGGTGGTCGAGCTTGAGCTGAAGCAGCCCGCGCGCGAGCATTGGAAAACCGTCATCCCGGAGCGCAAGAGCAAGCTGGACAACGTCTCGCTGGTGCACCGCACACTGATCGCGCAGTACCTGACCGATGCGCACACAAGCGTTGAACTATTTACGGAGGAGGGCAACCCACTGCAAAGCGTAGCGATGCCAGCCATTGGTACCGCCGCTGGTTTTGCCGGGAAACGTGACGAGACGGAGACCTTTTACACCTTTACCAACTTCACCACGCCCGGTGTTATCTACCGGCTGGACATGAAGACGCTGCGCTCCGAGGTCTACCGGGAACCGAAGGTGCCATTCGACCGCGAGGCATTCGAAACGAAGGAAGTCTTCGTTCCTTCCAAAGACGGCACAAAGGTTCCGCTGTTCCTAACCTACAAGAAAGGGCTGCAGCTTAACGGCGCGAATCCAACGCTGCTCTACGCATATGGCGGCTTCGATGTGTCGCTAACACCCGCGTTCTCTCCAACCCGCATTGCCTGGCTGGAGCGTGGAGGCATCTACGCGCAGGCCAGTCTGCGGGGCGGCGGCGAGTACGGCGAGGCCTGGCACGAAGCCGGCATGAAGCTGCGCAAGCAGAACGTCTTTGACGACTTTATCGCATGCGCGGAGTGGTTGATCGCAAACAAGTACACCTCCACGCCCAAGCTTGCCATCCGCGGTGAATCAAATGGCGGCCTGTTGATGGGTGCCATGATCACGCAGCGTCCTGACCTCTTCGGAGCGGTCGCGGCAGGCGTCGGCGTGATGGATATGCTGCGCTTCGACAAGTTCACCGTCGGTTGGGGATGGAAAGCCGACTACGGTTCGCCATCAGAGAACCAGGCGGAGTTCCACGCCATCTACAAGTATTCTCCACTGCACAACCTGAAGCCCGGCACAAAGTATCCGCCCACGCTGATCTTCACCGCCGACCACGATGACCGCGTCTTCCCGGCGCACTCCTTCAAGTTCGCCGCAACCATGCAGCAGGATCAGGCAGGTTCCACGCCCGTACTGATTCGCATTGAGACGCGTGCAGGCCACGGCGGCGGCATGCCGCTCTCCAAACGCCTGGATGTTGAAGCGGACATCTACACGTTCTTCCTGCACGAACTCGGCGTGGAGCCGAAGTAGCCGTCGTCAGACTCGGGCGATGGTTTCCATCAGCGGCTCGGCTGCCGTGATGTCGCCGTTTAACGCCGGGTCCTGCAGGCTGCGGCGATAAAATAGAGCACCGGCCAAGGTAAATGGCAGCATTATTGCAGGAGCCAGGGCCGGATGTTTTATCCACACTGAAACACCAGCAATGACAGCGCCCAACAACGCAGTGCCAAACATCATAAGCAACAGCACCCATGACCCGCCGGCGGTGTTTCTGCGCCTACGCGTTACGCTGAAGGTGACCCGTTCCGTGGGCATGGCGAAGGGCATGCGCAACGAGCGCCGGTTGCACAGCGCAAAGGCCACTGCGCTGTAACAGGCCGCCCACGCCATGGTGAACAGCACCGCCGCCACATCCAACCGGTGCGCCACCAGCAGAATCAATAGAGCCACCGACGCGATTTGCACTGCATAGGTCGCGACGCCAAAGATGTTCTTGCCCAGCAACACCTCGCGCAAAGGGACGGGCAGCAGCAAAAAGCACTGCACGCCTGTGCCGTCCTTGCCAAAGGCATTGATGCTGGGCAGTTGCAGGCCCATATACATAGCAGCGCCGGCCAATACCCAAGATCCATACTTATGAACGCTAGCCAGCCGCGCACCAAAAATGACCAGGAACAGCAGCGGCGAGAAGACTTCGTAGAAAGCGGTTCCGCTATGACGCAGCCGGTTCCATTCCATCTGTGCCACGATCAAAGCAGGATATGCGGTCTCCGCTTTGTTTCGGGTCCATCTTGTCTGCGTGCGCAAGCGCGCTGGTTCGCCCGCAGCGGCAAACTCCTGCAGCAGCTCGCCGCGGAATGCCCGCCGCAAGCCGAATCCTAGATCAGCCATCAACGCTGCGTCCCAAACCGCGAGTCCCAGTAGCGGCAGCCACGGCGACGCGTCTCGCAGCGCGTTCAGCGCGAGGAATGGCGGCGTTACCTGCAAGGCAGTATGCAATGCGTGCGGCAGATGCAGCCTGGTGAGCGGGTCCAACGCATGGCGGTTCGTCTGCAGGACACGTGGCAGCAGGCCCAGTAACGAACTGGCAATCAGCACCAGCTGCCGTGTGCGGCGCTTTGCCAGCAGCCGGTTCAGCCGCAGATAGAGAGCGCGAGACAGGACAAAGTTACACAAGAGGAACAGCAGCGGAACACCCACTCCGAGGCCCGCGCCTGCGCCGGCCAGAAGCAATCCCGTCAGCACACCCAGGCACGCAAACGTTCCCAGCAATGTGCCACCCTCAAAGAAGCCCGACGCAAGCCACAGCAACACATACGTGCGAAAGCGGAATGGAAACCGCAGCAACTCCGCCTCGACTCCGCGTGGTGTTGTTCCACGCAGGAGGCCAAGTGATTGCCATCCCAGGAAGATGGTGCTCAGGACGGTCACTAGCGCCGGGCCGTGATACCGGTACCCAATGTACGCCGCAAAGGCGCTCGCCACGCCTGCTCCCACGGCAAACCCGGCGACAAGTACTCGCCCGGAAAGAAAAAACGCAAAGACAACCTTGCTCTCCGTGCTGCGCAGCGCCTGCGTGAACAGGCGCCAACGCAGATCAATGAGTGCGGCAAGCTGATCGCGCTCGCGCGGCCGTTGCAGGCTTGTGCCGTCTACCGCAACCATGCCAGTTCCTCACCCGTTGAACGGTTGCCACCCACGATGCGCAGGAAGATTTGCTCCAGCGTCAGCCGCTCGCCGCTGAAGCCGTGACTGTCCGCGGCCGACACACCGGCACGCAGTTCTTCCAACGATCCGCTGGCCACCAGAACCCCCTTGTCAATAATGGCTACGTGCGAGCAGAGTGATTCCACAATCTCTAGCACATGCGTGGTGAGGAAGATTGTCACGCCGCCCTCTGTCATGCGCTGCAACATGGCTTTCAGCGTTCCAGCGGCGATGGCATCGACGCCCTCAAACGGCTCATCCAAAAAAAGGATGCGGGGTGTGTGGATGACGGCGGCTGCCAGCGCCAGCTTGCGCTGCATGCCATGCGAGTAATCCGTAATCAGCTTCTTCGGCTCGTTCGCCAATTGCATAAAGGCAAGCAGTTCATCCGCGCGCTGCTCTGCAAGGGCCGCCTTCAGACCATACATGCGGCCGACGAAGCGCAGGTATTCAAAGCCTGTAAGCCTGCCCAGCAGCGCCATGCCTTCCGGTACCACGCCGATCAGCCGCTTAGCTTGCAGCGAGTGTGTGGCCATGTCCAGCCCAGCAATCTCCACCGTGCCGGACGTGGGTGCGAGCAGCCCAGTCAGCATCTTGATGGTGGTTGACTTACCCGCGCCGTTCGGTCCCAGGAACCCAAAGAACCGCCCTGGCTCCACGGACAGGTTCACACCACGCACCGCATCCACCGTGCCAAAACGGCGAGTCAAGTCACGCGTCAGCACCGCGGGAGTGGCCATGCCGAGAGAATATCCGAATCCGGCAACACCATTTACAAGCCTTGGCCGGTATAGGCGACGGCACGCAAGCCACGCGAACAGATAACCGGGCGTCTTACCGGTTGCCCACCGGTATCGGTGATCCATGAGGAGCACGATGAGTGAAGCAGTAACTGAAACTGGCGCGGTGACGTTTCCACGCCAAGGCACCAACTATGTACCGCTGCCGACCAGCAAACAGGATGGCCGCGTGGTATGCCACGCCGTACAGACCATCCGCGCAACTCCGGAGCAGGTCTACCACGTGTACAGCCGGGCGGAATTGCTGCCCGCCTGGCAGGAAGGCGTTGTATCTGTCACCTCCACCGGAGAGAATCGGCTTCACTGGGTCATGCAGGATCCTGGAAGTGGCAAACAGATTGAGTTTGACGCGGAGATACTGGAAGCAGTGCCGGGCGTGCGGCATGTGTCACGCATTATCGATGGTCCGTTCGAAAGCACCACGGACACAGTGACCTTTGAAGCCGCTACGGGAGATCGCGGCACGCTGGTGACGTGGATCGCCGAGTACAAGCTTCCTGGTGGCATCATCGCCAACGCCGTTGCTGCAATCGCGTCGCGCAGTCCGCAACAGCTGACGATCGAAAACTTGCGGCACCTGAAGCAGATGATGGAGAGCAACGAAATCCCATCCGTGGAGGGGCAGCCAGCGGGGCCTCGTGGCATCGTGGGTAGATGGAAACAGATACTGATGGGCGAAAACCTTCCAACACCGCCCGGTTCCAGTGACCGGCCTCGGCCTAGAGATGTGCCTGAACAGGCAACGCCGCTGAACGGAGCATTGCTGGGCGGGATTACCCTGTTGATCGGCCTGGCTACCTGGTACGGCTTCCGTAAGTCTCGCTAGCACATACGGGCACATAACTTGAACAACGCGCGATGCGCAATGGAGTGGAAATGAAGGCAGTTTGTTGGATGGGTACGGGCAAGGTCGAAGTACAAACGGTTCAAGATCCCAAAATTATCAATCCTGGTGACGCTATCCTGCGCGTGACGCGGACCGCGATCTGCGGCAGCGATCTTCATCTGTATGACGGGTACATTCCCACCATGGAATCTGGCGACATACTTGGCCACGAATTTATGGGCGTGGTAGAAGAAGTAGGCAGTGATGTTAAGAAGCTGAAGGTAGGCGACCGAGTGGTTGTTCCCTTCACCATTGCGTGCGGTAACTGCTTCTTCTGCAAGAAAGACTTGTGGTCGTTGTGCGACAACTCTAACCCGAACGCGCATGTATGCGAGAAGTTCTATGGTTACAGTGGGTCGGCCCTGTTCGGGTACTCGCATATCTACGGTGGCTACGCCGGCGGTCAGGCGCAGTATGTGCGTGTACCGTTCGCTGATGTGGGACCCATCAAGATCGAAAGTGGCATTGACGACGAGAAGGTATTGTTCCTGTCTGATATTTATCCCACCGGCTACCAGGGCGCAGAAAATGCAAACATTCAGCCGGGGGACAACGTAGCCATTTGGGGCGCGGGACCGGTCGGTCTGTTCGCCGCCGCCAGCGCATACATGTTCGGCGCTGGCAAGGTCTTCGTCATCGACCGCTTCCCTGAGCGGCTGGCTCTCGCCCGCGACTATTGCGGCGCCACGGTCATCGACTACTCCGATGGCAAGAGCGTGGTGGAAGCCCTACGCGATCTGACCGGCGGAATCGGCCCGGACAGTTGCATAGATTCGGTAGGTATGGAAGCGCATGGCACAGACGTTGCCGCGCTCTACGACAAGATCGAACAAGCCATCATGATGGAGACTGACCGTCCTACCGCCCTCCGCCAGATTCTACAGTCCGTCCGTAAAGGCGGTACGGTCTCGCTCCCTGGTGTATATGGTGGCGCACTTAATAAGTTGAATTTTGGCGCTGCCTTCGGCAAAGGCATCACCATGAAGATGGGCCAGACCAACATGATGAAGTATTTGCGGCCGCTACTGGATAGCATTGAGCAAGGCAAGATCGACCCCAGCTTCCTCATCTCCCACCGTATTGGTATCCAGGATGTCCCGGACATGTACAAAATCTGGCGAGACAAGAAGGACCATGTTACCAAAATCGTGATAGATCCCTTCCGTGAAACCGGCATCGACCGGCTGCACGCAGCCTGAGTTGAGTCTCCGGCGAAAGTAAAGGCTTCAGCATCCGCTGGAGCCGCTACTTTGCTGGGTCAATCGCCAGACACTGCAATCTTCGTACCCTGTCGTGACATACAGGCCGTTCGCGTCGTGCGCAATGATCGACTTATCCGCTAAGCGATCTTCATGAGACAAGTAAATGCGGCCGCGCCAGGTCTGCTGAAAACACCGGTGCTCATCCTGCATCAGACGGCGCTGCTCGTCGTTGACATACAGCAGATCCAAATGCCCAGGCCTTTCACGGAACTGATGCGTAAGCCGGGTAAGCAGGCGGTCCATCAGCACGATGTCGAATGGGTTGAACAAAAACAAAAGGCACGGCCCTGCGGGCATACGGAGCCGCATGGCATCATTCTCTTCCATCCGCATAGGCGGGCCGGCATGACGTGCCCGCCAGATCTTAATGTTAGACCGGGCCAGGTCTGCAAGTCCGGGATGCAACTCCACCCCAACGATGCGGCGGAAAGGGTAGTCCGCGGCAAGCAACATGGCCCTGCCCTTGCCTGCTCCGATGTCCACAAACGCTGTACGCTCCAACGCATGTTGTGACACGGTCCGCCAATGAACGAGTAACTTGCGGAACAGAGAGGGTGCTACTCCATGATAGGCCGTGATGTGCCGGTCATGCCGGTGGCCTGTCGCGAGCTTCTCACCCGGAATCAGCGACCCTGTGTCCGTCCCATGTAACTGGTCAAACGGGTGTATGGGTGCAGGTCCATGCTGCTTGCGTTTTCGTACAGGCATCATGAATCACCAACCTTAGTTGCAACGGGTGCAACGTAGAGAGCGCCGCACATACGGCGCTCTCTAGAGCTAACACTGGCCTACTCCGCTGCCGTTACTTCTTCGGTTGTGTTTCGGCTGGGCACATAGTTAGGGTCATCGCTTTTGATCGTAACTTTCACGTGAGCTGAAACCTCGCGGAACAGCTTGACCGGCACGTGGAACTCGCCCATCTGCTTCAGCGGTTCATCTAGTGCGATCTTGCGGCGATCAATGTCATAACCCTGCTTTGCCATTTCCGCGGCAATATCGACCCCGGTGACAGAGCCAAACAGCGTATCGTTCGCGCCGACCTTGCGCTCGAAGAATAGTTCGACGGCATTAAGCTTCTCCGCCTGCTCCTGCGCGGCTGCCTTGTCCTTCGCTGCCCTTCGGATCGCAGACTCTTTCATCTGCACGATGACGGCCTTATTGGACGCAGTAGCCTCAATCGCAAGCCGTTGTGGCAGAAGGTAATTGCGGCCATAGCCGTTGGCTACCTTCACGACGTCACCCCTGTGACCCAGGGTATCAACGTCTTCCTTCAGAATAACTTCCATGATTTATCTCCTTGGCAAATCCCTTGTGGGCTTCGCGTGAACGAGGACGGTATCCCCCGCGCCCTGCAAGGCGCTAATACTTGGCGGCAAACGGGAGCAGCGCGATGTTACGTGACTGCTTGATCGCTTGCGATAACTGACGCTGGTGCGTGGTGCAGACACCCGTCAGGCGGCGTGGCGTAATCTTGCCGCGCTCTGCTACAAACTGCTGCAGCAGGCGCACGTCGCGGTAGGAGATGTTATCGATCTTCTCCACGCAAAACTTACAAACCTTCTTGCGACGGAAAAACTTGCGGCCACCTGCGCCGCCTGCGGGACGCGGAGGACGCGGTCCCCCGGAACCCTGTGGGCCGCCACCGGAAGCAGGAGCGGAACTGGATGAGATGTTATCGTCAGCCATTGAAATTCCTTTCGTTAAAGTGCGAGCGACTGCTCCAGATTTCAGCTGCGGAGCTTAACAATGATGCAGAGAAGCGCTCGCTGATTATCGTTTGCCAACTTGTCTCGTCGGCGAATGTTGCGAGAAGTTACACGGTTGCCGCAGCCGCTTCTGGTTCAGCAGCAGCGGTGATCTCAGAAACAACTGCCGGCTGGTGCTGGGCCGAGGTCTTTACGCGGCTATCGCGATGTGCCTTGACCTTTGCCAGGCGTTTGTTCTCCTCGTCCGTACGCACGGTGATGAACTTGATAACCTGTTCCGTGACGCGCAAACGGCGCTCCAGTTCTGCCACCACGGGCCCGTCCGCGGAGACGTGCAGCAGAACATACTGCCCGTCCTGAAACTTGCGAACGACATAGGCCAAACGGCGCCGCCCAAGCTTTTCAACGTTGTTCACGGCACCTCCGCCGTTAGTGACCACGGCGGTGAAGCCTTCGATCAACTTATCCAGATCAGCCTCTTCTACATCAGGCCGGACGATATACATCACTTCATAGGTCCGATTCATTTCCTACACTTTCTGCGAGCGTCGTACTCGCACCTCCGCGATGGAAGGTCTGGAACATCGTTTCTAACTGCCACTTACTTCATATCGCGCCGGTTGAACTGGTTCATGCCCGCCGCGAATCCTTCACCTGCAACCACCTCAACCGCCTTTGCCACGCGATCGAGTACCTCATCCAGCAAAGCGAGTTCCGCCTTGCGCATGGGTGTGAGCAGGTGATCCTTACCACCTGCCTTAATCTCGCGGCCATCCGGCAGTGATGGCTTACCGACTCCGATGCGAACCCGGCACCACGTTTTCGTTCCAAGCGCTGCCGTGATCGACTCCACGCCGTTGTGCCCGTTACTGCTGCCTCCCGGTCGCAAGCGAAGCTCGCCCAGTCGGAACGCCAGTTCGTCATAAAGCACGATCAGGTCTTCCGCGATATTCACTTCGTACTCATGCACCAGAGCGGCGACTGCCAGCCCACTCAGGTTCATAAAGGTTTCCGGTTTCACCAGCAAGCAGTCCTTGCCTGCGATCACTGCCTTGCCGGTGAGTGCCCGGTGCCGCCGGTTCGCCAGGACCGCACCGCGCCTTTGCGCGATGCGATCGATGGCAAGAAAACCTGCGTTGTGCGGTGTAAAGGTATACTCCGGGCCGGGGTTGCCGAGTCCGACGATTAACTTCACAGCCACTTACCCCACTGTTGTGAGTTACCGGTTCTGAGTTGATACGAACCTATACTCAGAACTGATCCCTAGATTTTTACTTCTTAGCCGGAGTCTTAGCGGGTGCTGCTGCGGGAGCCGCAGCCTGCGCCTCCGGTTTGCCCTTTCCTTTGGTTACTTCAGGTTCTGCCGCAGCAGGGGTTACCTCTGCCGTCGCAGCCTCTTCTCTGGGAACCGTGACGTGGGCCACCAACGTTTCTTCAGACTCAAGGAACTTGACGGATCCGGTGTGCCGCAGGTCAGAGACGTGCACGGCACCGTAAAGTTCCAGGCCGGACACATCCACATCGATGTGAGATGGAATATCGGAGGGCAAACATTCAACATCAATCTCGCGCAGAATCTGATCGAGCACTCCAGTCTGCATTCTGACAGCAGCAGGCACGCCGCTCAGCATGATGGGGACCGACACTCGCATAGCCTTATCCATGGCAATACGCTTCAGGTCGATGTGCAGCAGCTTGCCTTTCATCGGCTCATATTGCCAGTCCACGATCATCGCCTTACTACTGCCTGCACCGCCGTTGATATTCAGATCGAAGATGCTGTTGTGGCCGCTCTCCGAATGAAGAATTTTTGCGATCGATTTCGGATCGACGGCGATGGCCTGCGACTCCTTGCCCGCACCATAAACCACGGCAGGAATCAGGCCGGAGACCCGCACTCTGCGTGCCGCATTCTTATTGAACTTACCGCTGCGAAGTGTTGCCTGTACTGCTTCTGTGGTTGCCATGATTGTCCTTTCGGGCTCGACTAACTTGCTAGTACTCCTAGCACTTAGTTAATCCCTTCGCCTGCCTTGTGGAGGCTTGCTGGGTTGATCGTGCGTCCTTGTCGATTTGGCGAAATGGATAGCCAAACATACCTTACGAGAAGAGCGAGCTCACACTCGTCTCCATGTGGATACTTTCAATTGCGCGGCCGAGCAGGCCGGCCACTGAAAGAACCTTGATTTTTTCGAGCGCGGCAGCTTCAGGCCGCAGCGGAATTGTATTCGTCACAACCAGTTCTTTAAGCTGGCTTGCAGCGATGCGCTCCACCGCAGGCCCAGAAAGCACGGCATGGGATGCACAAGCGTAAACATCGGTGGCGCCATTCTTCAGCAGCGCATCTACCGTCTTTGTCAGGGTTCCTGCCGTGTCCACAATATCGTCCAGGATGATGCAAGTGCGTCCCTGCACATCGCCAATGACATGCATCACTTCGGTAACGTTGATGTCTGTGCGGCGCTTATCAACAATCGCCAGCGGCACGCCCAGCTTTTGCGCAAAGAAGCGGGCGCGTTCCACACCGCCCGCGTCCGGCGAGACGACTGTCAGATTGGGGAGGTTCAAATCGCGGAAATATCCCACCAACACTGGTGAAGCGAATAAGTGATCCACAGGGATGTTGAAGAATCCCTGAATTTGTGCCGCGTGGAGATCGACCAGCAGAGCACGGTTCGCACCCGCCTTTTCCAAGAGGTCCGCTACCAGCTTGGATGTAATAGCTACGCGCGGACGGTCCTTCCGGTCCTGTCGCGCATATCCGTAGTACGGCATCACCACCGTAATGCGTCCCGCCGAGGCCCGCTTCAACGCATCGATCATGATCAGCAGTTCCATGATGTGCGTCTCCACGGGATACGAGGTTGGCTGCACCAGGAAAACGTCCGCGCCGCGCACATTTTCCAGCAACTGGAAGTGAATCTCTCCGTCGGAAAAGCCGATCAGCTTTGTCTGACCCATGGGCACGCCAAGGAACGCGCAGACTTCTTCGCACAACGGCCGGTTGGCCGATCCCGAGAAAATCTTGAAGCGGCGATCGTCGGCCAGACGGCTCGACCGCTTCCGGTCGGCAGCCGCCGAAGTCTGCTTGGCTGGCGCGGAAGCAATCAGTGCGGCGCGGTCAGTCTGTTGTTCTGCTTGCACAGGAGCGGTTGAGGCCATTGCGCTGCGGGCGGTCATGTGCTGCGAATCCTCCAAGCCGGTTAGCGTTGGTTGGTTCTGCCAGGATGTCTGCCTCTGCTCCCTTCCACCAGCATGTATCACTGCGCCGCGGGAACATCGACCTGATAATTGGCTGGGCGACTAGGATTCGAACCTAGACAAAGTGCTTCAAAGGCACTTGACCTACCATTAGTCGATCGCCCATCGTCTGCCATCCCCAGTGTACTGAAGCACAGGGGATGCGCGCCGCGGGTTGCGTTGCCGTCACCAGGAAGTGCCTGGATCAGGAAAAGACCCTACGCCAGTACTCGTTCCGCGGCAGCGTTTCCGTTCGAAACGTCGGCACGGGAAGAGTCTGGGCACGGAGTTGTGCCGCGTGAGCATCGTCGTCCGTCCGGTAAAGGCCGAACAGCGAAGATCCGGAGCCGGAGAGCATCGCCACGATGGCGCGATTCTCCACCGGGACTGCCTCATCGCCCGCAAGGGCACGCTTGATGTCGCGCAGGGAGGGATACTGCTGAAAGACGACCTCTTCAAAGTCGTTTTCAATCCCGGTACGGACAAGCGCAGGAAGAGGATTCCCGGCCAGGCCTTCGCCGGCCGACCCCTTCAGGTCACGAGCCGCGAAAGCACCGGAGGCGCCGGTCTTGCCCAGCCCCACTGGAGTGGAGGCAGACGCGTAGACACGGCTCAACTCAGTAAGTCTATCCTCTGCTGCTTCCGTGGTCAATGCCGCCGCACGCTCATCCCATGCTTTGAAGGCCAGTGGCGTGGAAGATCCTACCCCGGGGATTGCAATCACGCAGGGCATGGCAGGCAAATCCGGGTATGGCAGCACACGCTGCCCCCGGCCATAGCCGAAGACCGTGCCTCCAACCAGGAAGAGCGGCACATCGGAGCCTACGCGTTCCGCAAGCGAGAGGCGCTGGGATGGTGGCAGCATGGTGCCCAGTTCCCGCTCCAGCCCAAGCAGTGCCGCGGCCGCGTTCGCCGAACCCGCTCCCAGGCCTCCCTGAAGCGGCAGATTCTTCCGCAGCCTGACGTGTACCCGGGCGGATATACGCATCGCGTCCACTGCGGCGGTCATGATCTGATGTACGGTGTTGCGCCCATCGAGCGGCACACGCGGATCGTTCGACTCCAGGAAAATGGCGTTCCTTGTGGAGCGTTCCGCCGTCACCGTCAGCTCATCGTGGAGGCCGATCGTCTGGTACAGGGTACAGATTTGGTGATAGCCGTCCTCGCGCAGCGGCCCAATGCGCAGGCCCAGGTTGATCTTCGCAAAGGAACGGACGACACAGGCCATTGTGGACAAGTCTATGCGTTCCGGCTTTATGCGCTACATTCCGCGTGTAGCCGCCTCCCGATTTGGCTGATTTACCTAAACTCCACAGATTTCGGCTTGACAGCCCGCTGCCCGTCGCCGACGCTAGAAGTATTCGATATTCTTGCGATTCCGGCGTCTGTGAGACACGGAACGTCAGCCACGCCACCGTATGACGGTGCGCACTTTTTCACCCCGCAGTCTGCTTTGTTCGGCGATGCGGAGCTTGCACAACTCAGGAGCGGTCAGTTGAAGATTCAAAAATTTTGGGGCACGGCAGTTCTGGCCTGCACCCTTTCCGCGGTAAACGCCCTCGCGCAAACGTCCGGCGTGGGTAACATCTCCGGCACAGTGACGGACAGCACCGGTGCTGCGGTTCCGAATGCAACCGTCACCATCATCGCCACGGATACCGGCATCCGCCGCGACCTCCGAGCCAATGGACAGGGCGAATACCAGGCACAGTTCCTGCAGCCCGGCCACTATGAGGTCATCGCGACCGGGCCGGGCTTCGGCAAGGTGGACCGCAAGGACCTTGTCCTGAACGTGGGCCAGACACTCAGCGTGGATGCTGCGCTGCCGACCGGCGATGTGTCGTCGCAGGTAGAAGTTGTCAGCGAAACTCCGATTCTGGATACCGATAAGACCGAAGTCTCCCAGGTGATCGATCAACAGCTGATCAACAACCTTCCGGTGAATACACGCAACTGGAGCGCGTTCGTTCTGAACACGCCCAATGTCACACCGGATGGCAACAGCGGTTTGGTCAGCTTCCACGGCATCAGCGGCCTGTACAACCAGAACTACGTTGATGGCGGAAATAACAATCAGATGCTGTTCAGCGAAGCACGCGGACGCGCCTCCGGTGCGCCGTACGTTTATTCGATTGACTCCATCAAGGAGTTTCAGGCTGAGACTTCGAACTACTCGGTCGAGTTTGGTCAAGCCGCCGGCGGCCAGGTGAACGCCATTACCAAGAGCGGCACGAATGCCATTCACGGGGATCTTTTCTACTTCCTGCGATACCCCACTCTGAACGCTCTCGATCCGCAGACGAAGTACTCCGCTCTTCACACCACCAACGTCGCGGCTTCCCAATTCCTGCTGACCCAGCCGGTCCATCAGCAAAACCAGTACGGCGGCTCCGTAGGCGGACCCATCATCAAGGATCGCCTGTTCTACTTCTTTACCTACGACGGTTTCCGCAAGGTGGGTAAGGCCCTCTACTACAACACGGACACCATCACCCTGACACCTACACCGACGGGTGGGGGTACGGTGATCTCACCGACGCAATGCCCAGCAACCCTGTCTGCGGCTCTGTGCACGAATGCCATTAACTTCATCCTGGCAAACACGTTTGCCGCACCCACGCGCTTCTCCAAGCAGGACCTGTTTTTTCCACGGATCGACTGGCACATCTCGAAACATAACGACATGTTCGTGAACTTCAACCGGGCGAATTACAGTTCGTCGTACGGCTACAACCAGAGCCCGACGTTTACCGGATCATCGCCCTCGACGAATGCTCCTACCGTCTACCATGAGCGATTTCTGGTTGCCGGCCTGACCACTCAGGTCTCAGATCGCTCAGTGAACCAGGTTCACTTCCAGCTTGGGCGCGATCTCGAAACTGCAGGAGCCTACGCTCCCGGTCCGTCCGTCGCAATGGGAGCGATGACCTACGGTATGAATGTGGGTCTGCCGCGCGTCGCCGAACCTGACGAAAAGCGCGCACAGATTACCGATGTCTTCTCCACCACGCGCGGCCGCCATACCTTCAAGTTCGGCGGCGATGTCAACATCGTTCACGAAAGAATGATCAACCTGTACACGGGTGGTGGAACCTACAGCTACAGCGGTACTGACTCGGCAAAGTTCACCTCATGGGCATCGGATGTTTACCATGGCGTCGCTGGCGACACGGATCCATATGCGGGCGATCACTTCAGCTCAGTGACGCAGGTGCATGACATCCTGAACTCCACCGCGAACGCCGGACTAGACGATTTCTACATGAAGATGTTCGACGGCTTTGCGGAAGATCAGTGGAAGCTGACTCCGAAGTTCACCCTTACGGCCGGTGTGCGTTACGACATCCAGATCACACCGCCTCCCTTGAAAAACAACACCAACTATCCGCCGATTTCGACTTATTACTCAAGCACCATCAAGAACACCAACCGCGTTTCGCCGCGAGTTGCCTTTGCCTGGAACGCGATGCCCGGGACAGTCGTGCGCGCCGGCTACGGTATCTTCTCGGGTCTGAACCAGGGCTCAACCTACTACGCCATGCGTGTGGAGAACGGTGTCATTCAGCTTAACTACAACTACGGCGGGTGCAGCACCACGTGCACCGCAGCCTCGGCTGCCGCAGTGGCGCTGCAGTTCCCTAACCTGCCGTTCACGCCTCCGGGGCCAGATGTTTCAGGTCAGCTACGTCCCGCGGGTGCACCGGCACCGGTCATCCTGGGTTCTGGCGCCCTCAGCACGCAAAGCTTCCACGGCCTTGATCCGAACTTCGTGCCGCCTTACTCGCATGAAATGGAGTTTGGCGTGGAGCAGCAACTGCCCGGCAAGATGTCGCTGACGATGAATTACGTTGGCACGCGCGGCATGCGCCTGCCTGTCTTTCTCGACGCGAACCTGCGTGGACAGACGCCTCACGGCCTGCGCAGCTACAACGTCGTCGACGGCACGGGGGCCGTTCAGCGCCAGATCACGGTGCCGGTGTATACGCAGTCGGATCGTGTTATTCCAACGCTGTCTTCGTATAACACCGGCTTCAGCATCGCGAACACCTGGTACAACGGTCTGGGTGCTACGGTGCGACGACCCTTCGCGAACGGCTTGGAGCTGCTGATGAACTACACCTGGTCGCACGCAACAGATACCGGCCAGGTGGGCGGAGCGAACGGCACCTTCTACGGTGGTGACGTACCGCTCGATCCCAACAACATCAAGCGCGATAACGGGAACTCCGATATCGACATCCGCAACCGAATGGTTCTCAGTTTCGTATATCAGCCTCGCATCTTCATGAGCAACTTCTGGGTCAAGCACATCCTGGATGGTTTCCAGTTCTCGGGTGCGGAAACTGCGTCAAGCGGCCAGCCCATCTACCTTGGGCTGGGCGGAGCCACAATCTATAACGGACTGGGGGCCAGCTATGGTGCCGAGGGCGGAATCTACGGTGGCGCGATGAGCTCCGGCTCTGGCGCGGCAACCAACGGACGTCCGCCGCAGGTGGGCCGGAACTCTATCTACGCACCAGGCTTCAACAACGTGGATTTCCGTATCACGCGTGACGTGGCGATTCACGAACGCATGAAGATGCAGTTCATCGGAGAAGCCTTTAACCTGCTGAACCACCGCATCATCACAGGTGTGAATTCAACGCTGTCCAACTTCACCAACGTCGGGTCGGCCATTACGGGTGGGAGTGGTTCATGTACTGCTTCGCCCGTTCCGGCTGGATCCGCATTGCAGGGGTGCATCGCGCCTAACCTTGCGACGGGTGCAAGCACCTTCGGAACCCAGAGCAGCACGACGAGTGCCCTGTACGGCGCGCGCCAACTGCAGGTTTCCGCGAAGTTGACCTTTTAAGCGCTCCTAGCCCGTGACAAGAAAGCCCTGAGCACTCGCTCAGGGCTTTCTTGTGAGCCGCGGAAAGGTGGTGCACTCGAGAGGATTCGAACCTCTGACCTACAGCTTCGGAGGCTGCCGCTCTATCCAGCTGAGCTACGAGTGCCTGCCGCTAGTGTACTGCAATCCATGCAAGACAGAAGCACGTACGTGGGCGGTCCGATGGGTTTAAGCGCTGGCTTTGTGGCTTTGCGCAACTCTTCCATGCGCCGATCCGAGCAGTTCCTGTGCGGCGCTGATGCCACCGCCTAGGCATCACCGTTTGGCGATCTGAATGGTCTGGTGGAGGGTCTTGTAGCACGGGATCGCGTCGGCAGCATGATTCGCGAGCGTCTCCCGCACGCCGCCATCGTACACCACGGCGTTACCCGGCGGCAGGAAGACCTTCGCTCCAGGTTCGTCACACTCTGGTTCCCGCATCACCTTCATGGTCAGAGGCGTCCTGTCTTGCAGAAGATCGTGACGGATAGGCAGCGCGAACCCCGGATACTGATCGATGAGCCGTGCGAAATGGTGCTCACCCTTCTTCACCTGGACATCCGCCAAGTACACGTCGCGATTCCCAGCGAAACTTTGCCGCGACGAACTGCTGACCGCAAGAATGCGCACAGAAGCCGGCATGGGCGCGGACTCATAGCCAAAGGCCGACCGTTTGTTTGACGAAGCCCAGGCCGCGGCGGCGATGGAGACCGCTGCAACAATCCCCGTTACTACCTTGCCGTGTGCCAATGCCGCCTCCTGCTTGTAGCGGTCTTGCTAAACCGCCCGGACCGTCATACGTTCTTTATTCCATCATACGGTTGAACCAAGCAACTTTGTTCCTAGGTGCACGCCCAGCCCATCGAGGCCACCCATTGAGGCACAAGGGAGAATCTGGGAGAAGCAGCTGAGTGCCCGTTTGTGGCGAAGATGGCAAGGGATCAGGGTTCGTCAACGGTACTTTGCGCGGCTAACCTGTGCTGAGGTGATTTGCGGGCTGCATGCGTCAAACCATGTGCAGGCAATGCGCGCTTTCCCCGCGTACCATAGGCACGCAGTAGACAGTACCCGCTTACCTGGCGGAAGTGATAGGCTTCACGCGACATGTCTCAATTACGAACGACAGAGCGGCGCATGACACGGCGCCAGTTCTGCGTGTCTGGCGCGGCAGCCTGCACTTTGCCTTGCTCTGCCCTGACTCAAACACCGGAAAGTATCCACTTCAATGTGGCCGAGTACGATCGCGACCGCATCCTCTCCGCAGCCGCGCAGGCACTCACGCAGAAGCCCCAAACCGTAACGGCTACGCCCGCTCCGGTGAACGATCTTGATCCGCATCTGTACTACTCCGAAGACACAGAGTGGTGGCCGAAGAATGGTGATGCCGACGCGCCGTACGAGCACCGCCCCGGCCGCAACAATCCCCAAGCATTTACAGCGCATCGGGATGCGGTCGTCCGCCTGAATGGCATTGTTGCCGCGTGCGTTGCGGCTTGGCGGCTCACGGCGGAAAAGCGCTACGCGGACCATGCCATGCTGCACTTGCGCGCCTGGTTCCTGGAAGAAACCACTAAAATGCAGCCGGACCTGGAGCATGCCGCATGCATTCCCAAACAGACGGAAGGCACACCGAGGGGTGTAGAGGAAACGGTCGCTCTGGCTGAGGTGGTGCGGACGGTTTCGTTTTTATGCGCCTACACCGGCGTTGCGACGGAAGAGGAAGCAGCCGGGCTGCGGGCCTGGTTCGGCTTCTTTGCCAGTTGGTTGAACGAGTCGAAGAAGGGCTTCATCGCGCGCGAGTCGAAGGACCGGCTCGCCATCTGCTGGACGCTGCAAGCGGCGGAGTGCGCGCGCTTTGTCCACAACGATGCGCTGCAATTGGAGTGTTCCCACCGCTTCCGCGACAAGTTGCTGCGGCAGATGAATTTCGACGGCGAGTTTCCGCTGGAACTGCACCGGCCGGATGCTTACGCGGCGTCCATCTTCACGCTGGACTGCCTGTCACTGACCTGCGAGGTGCTGTCCACGCCCATGGACCGGCTGTGGGACTATGCGCTGCCGGATGGGCGCGGGATGCGCTCGGCAGTGGCGTTCCTGTATCCGGCCCTGGAGAACCGCGGCACGTGGAAGCTGCCCTCCGACGCACAACACTTTAGCGACTGGCCCGTGCGTCAGCCGAGCCTCCTGTTTGCCGGGCGCGCGTATGGCCGGCCGGAGTACATCGCGCTGTGGAAGCGGTTGCCTCTAGAGCCGCGCACGCCGGAACTGCTGCGGTACTTCCCTGTTCGCCAGCCCGCACTTTGGATGGTACGCGCGCCCGCGTAGAGGGTTGTGATTTGAGAGTTCTGAGTTGTCAGTTTACTTGTTGATTGCGTGTAGAGAGTAGGCGCTTGAACCAGCACCACGCTACTCACAATTTTTAACTGACAACTCACAACTATGCGGCGTGCGAAAATAGACGGCATCCGCATGGCCTCCCCTGACCTGCACATCCTGCTGAGACAGACCTTCGGCTTCCCTGCCTTTCGCGCCAGCCAGCAGGACGTGTGCGAGGCTGCCGTCGCAGGCCGCGACGTCCTGCTGGTGATGCCAACGGGCGCGGGCAAGAGTCTCTGTTATCAGCTGCCGGCGTTGGCACGCGGCGGCACGGCGCTGGTCATCTCGCCGCTGATTGCGCTGATGGACGATCAGGCGCAGAAGCTGACATCGCTCGGCCTGCAGGTAGGTCGCATTCACTCCGGGTTGGGCCGCGAAAGCAGCCGCGAGGTCTGCCGCGAGTACCTGGACGGCAAGCTGCAGTTCCTGTTTATCGCGCCGGAACGCTTCCGCGTGCCGGGATTTACGGCAATGCTGGCGAAGCGTCCGCTGGCGCTTATTGCCATAGACGAGGCGCATTGCATCTCGCAGTGGGGGCATGACTTCCGCCCCGATTACCGCAACCTGGCCTCCCATTTGCAAGCGCTGCGCCCCGCGCCGGTGATCGCGCTGACGGCAACCGCGACGCCGCAGGTGCAGCGCGACATCGTGAGCGAGCTTGCCCTCAAACAACCGGCGCAATTCATCCAGGGCTTTCGCCGCACAAACCTTGCAGTGGAAGTTGTCGAAGTGTCGAAGCCGCGCCGCACCGAGCTTGCCCGCAAGCTGCTGCGCGATTCCGCGAACCGGCCGGCGATCATCTACGCGCCGTCGCGCAAAGACGCGGAGGCATTGACCACGGAACTGAACGCCGACTTCCCCACCGCGACCTACCACGCGGGCCTGGACCCGGGAACGCGCGAGCGGGTGCAGCGGGCGTTTCTTGACGGAAAAATGCAAGCCGTCGTCGCCACCATCGCCTTCGGCATGGGCATCGACAAGGCCGATGTGCGCACGGTTCTGCACATGGCCATGCCCGCTACGGTGGAAAGCTTTTACCAGGAGATTGGCCGCGCCGGACGTGACGGCAAGCCCGCCCGCTCCGTCTTGATGTACAGCTACGCCGACCGGCGCCTGCATGACTTCTTTCTGGAGCGCGACTACCCTCCCGCCGACACGCTGGCGCGCATCGCCGCGGCGTTGCGCACAGAGCCGGCGCATGCTGACGACCTGCGCATCGCGCTGAAGCTTGACCTGGACGTCTTTGGACCGGCGCTGGATAAGCTGCTGGCACAGGGAGCCGCGTATCTGGATCATGCGGGCAACGTGACGCGCACCGCAGGAACGGGCGCGGCCTGGCGCAGGAGCTACGACGCACAGGTGAGCCATCGCCGCGCGCAGATTGACGCGATGATGCGCTTTGCCGAGGGCGCGGAGTGCCGCATGGCGGCACTGGTGCGCCACTTCGGCGATTCATCAGATGCCAGCCGCACGTGTGGCGTGTGTGACTTCTGCTCACCGGAGCGGGCCTCCGCGCAGGCGTTCCGTGCACCGGCGCATGACGAACTGAGCGAGATGAAGCGCATCCTGCGCGCGCTGGCCGCCGCGCCTTCTGGCAAATCGACGGGCAAGCTCTATACGGATCTGTACCCTCGGTCCGAGCTCGACCGCAAGGAGATGGACACGCTTCTGGACGCACTGACCCGCGCCGGGTATACGAGCATCGAATCCGCCAGCTTTACCGCCGAGGATGGACGCGATATCAGCTATCGCCGCGCCCTACTGACCCACGAAGGCCACGAAGCCGCCGATGGCGAACCACTCGCAGGCCTGCAAATGCGCGACGCCGAAGCGGTGAACGCTGGCCGCACCCGCGAACGCAGCAAGGCTTCCAGCAAAGGTAGCGCCAGGCAGGAAGCGGACGATACACCGCTTACTGCCGCGCAAAAGACGATGGAGGCCTCTCTACGCGCGTGGCGCGCCGCCGAAGCCAAGTCGCTCGGCAAACCCGCCTTCGTCGTCTTCAGTGACCGCACGCTGCGCAACATCGTGCTGGAAGCGCCCGCGACGTTAAAAGACCTACAGTCAGTCTCAGGAATCGGTCCGGCCAAGGCGGAGCGCTGGGGCGACGCAATCCTCACTGCGTTGCATGGCGTCAATGCAAACGCGCCCATGACAGCTGCTCACGCTTCGAATCCGGCGCTTCAACACCTTACGAATGCAAGGCGGTCTCGTGGGAAAGCACGCAGCGTTCATACTGAGCGTACGAAGAAATCGTTCACTCAGTTCTGCGAGGATTTCGATGAACGGCAAAAGAAGATTGCAAGGGCATTAATTATTTGGCGTAAGGAGAAGGCGAAGGCTCTAAGCTCACCCGTTTACGTAATACTGGACAATCGCACCTTGAGGGAGATCGTGCTCCAGCACCCATTCACGCGTAAAGAACTTCAAGCAGTGAACGATATTTACGACTCCAAAGTAAGGAATTGGGGAGACGAGATACTAGCCATCGTAAACAGCGCACCAATAGCAGCGATGACGGAAGGCGCACGGGTCCGCGTTCCATCTCGCTCTTTGCCGCGAGATACAGCCGTACAGGATGTGTCCGCCTCAGGTCTCTCATACCTCCAACGTGCGGAGACGCAACCGCCTCGCCCGCCCTCGTCACTAGAACATGCTCTCAAGGTCTGGCGCATGCATGAAGCGAAGCGGCTTGCGATCGCGCCCCTCGATCTGGTTAGCAATGACCTGATCGAAATTATCGTCGCGCAAAGGCCTCGCTGCATCACGGATCTGCTCCATGTAGATGGTGTTCACGCTGATTGGGCGAAACAACACGGACACGCCGTCTGTGCGGTCATCGAGCAGTACGCTGAAGATTCGATTCACTCTTTGAAGTGATTGCGAGTCGCCTGCTAACGACCAGTTTTCAGCTGCTGGCGCACCATGCGCGGAAAGGAAGCGCCCTTCAGCAGCGTGCATCCCTCTGGGGCACAACAGAGAACGCCTTCACTGAACAGCATCTGTTGCGCATGGCTAGCGTATTCGTAATCACCTCCGGTTACCTGTCCTTCGGAGCGAGGCACAACAGAAAGGGCGGGAGGACGGCAAGTACTGAGAAACTACTGCACCCCGCAATGCTATTACTTAGACTGTTCCTCGAATCACATCGAAGCAGGGGTGCCGGGCAAACGTGTTGAAAGATCTCTCCCTCAAGATGGCAGTTGTGTACGCGGTGTTGATCAGTGTGCTTCTGCTGATCACGCTGCACATTGCGCCGCGATTTTCGTACACGCTGGACGATCCGTACATTCATCTTGCGCTGGCGCAGGACATTGCCTATGGCACCTATGGAATCAATCCAGGTGAAACGACTTCACCTGCTTCCAGTGTCTTCTGGCCCTTTCTGCTTGTGCCTTTCAGCCATACTGCGTTCCGGTACTGGGTGCCCTTTGCTGAGAATCTGATCTTCGGCTTCATGTTCTGTGCCTTGGCCGGAGACTACTTTGGCGAGCTTTTACAAAAGCGGCTGACCGGTGCGCTTCAGCAGTGGGGTATGGCCTTTCTTCTTGTGCTCGCCTCCAATCTTGCCGGGCTGGCGTTCGTGGGAATGGAGCACACGTTGCAGGTCTTGGTGTGTGCCGGATGCGGCATTGCTGTCGTGCGCGGCGCGCGCGGGGACCGCATTGGACCTGTCCTGCTGATTTGCGCCGTGCTTGCGCCAGCCGTCCGGTATGAAGATATTGTGTTCGCGGCAGCGGTGTCCGCGGTTCTCATGCTGCAACGCCGCTACCTGTTGAGCATGTCCGTGTTTCTGGCCAGCCTGGTCCCACTGGCGGCCCTGGCCGTGTTTCTTCATGGGCATGGACTCCCTTCGCTGCCCAACTCGGTTGTTGCGAAGAGCGGCGTTCTAACAATACGGCCCCACCTCTTTGCTCAACATCCGGCAATTGATCGCGTGCTGGCCGCGCCGTTGGGCAACTGGCGAAATCTGCTGACCAACCCGGAGCGGATCGTCATGCTGCCGCTCGTGCTTGCGCTATGCGTCCAGGTGTACAAGAGCAGGCGCGACGCTGCATGTCCGTTTCTTTTAACAGGGTTGGCCGCTGTCCTGCTTGTCCTTAGCTTTGGCCCCCACGGCTGGTTTTACCGGTATGAGGTAGCGCTTCGCCTCTTTCTGTTGGTTCTTGTCACTGCCTCGCTTGATGTCTGGCGTTCCGCGGCAGTGCAACGCACATGGCTCTGGCTGGCTCCGGCGTTGCTTGCGAGCATCTACATGGTGGCTGCCGTGCAGACTCCGATGGGCTCACAAGCCATCGCATCACAACAGTTCCAGATGCACCGTCTGGAGCATGACTACATCCGTGCCAATGTCGCGGTCAACGATCTGGGCTGGGTGGCCTGCGACAACGACGGACAATACTACATCCTGGACCTGCTGGGGCTTGGCTCAAACGACACCCTGAATGTTCGCGACCGTACCCCCGCATGGCTGGATGCCATCACCAGGAAGCATCACATCGCGCTAGCCATGGTGTATGGGTTTGGAGGGGTGCCGCGTCAGTGGGTTCTGCTTGGGGTACTGCGTCACAAGCACGTCTTCAAGGACATCGTACCTGCTGGTGTGGAGTTATATGCCACGAATCCCAAGCAAGCATCTGCCATGCGGGCCCAGGTGCAGGCCTTTGCCAGGACTCTGCCACCGACCGCGTGGCTGGAAGATCCTCCTGCCCAACATTGAGTGCCTGCCCAACCGGGCGAAAGCACGTCATTGTGGAAGCGCGAAACTTCGCGGTGTTCCGCTCCACTTCACTGCTAGACTGGTATTGCTGGCCGGACCGCACGCTGCGCCACGCATCGCGCTCGCAGCCGCCTCACAACACAGAACCACTAAGGAGTTTCGCCATGGCTGATCTCTCCTCGTCAAACGGCAACCACCTGCCCCAGAACGGCCACTACGCACCGCACGGTTTGCGGTTGAAGACAGGCTTGGCTGAGATGCTGAAGGGCGGCGTCATCATGGACGTGATGAATGTGGAGCAGGCGCGCATCGCCGAGGAGTCCGGTGCCGTCTCCGTCATGGCCCTGGAGCGCGTGCCCGCCATGATCCGCGCCGAGGGCGGCGTGGCCCGCATGGCCAACCCCAAGCTCATCAAGGAGATTATCGCCGCCGTCTCCATCCCGGTGATGGCAAAGGCACGCATCGGCCACTTTGCCGAGGCACAGATTCTGCAGCAGCTTGGCGTGGACTTCATCGATGAGTCCGAGGTGCTGACGCCCGCCGACGAAACCTTCCACATCGACAAGCACGCATTCACCACGCCCTTTGTCTGCGGCGCGCGCAACCTGGGCGAGGCGCTGCGGCGGATTGCGGAGGGGGCGGCCATGATCCGCACCAAGGGCGAGCCGGGCACCGGAGACGTGGTGCACGCGGTGCAGCACATGCGGCAGATCACCAAAGAGATCAAACAGCTGACAGTGATGGGCGAAGAAGAGCTCTACAACGCCGCCAAGGTGCACGGCGCGCCGTATGAACTGGTCCGCATGGTGGCGCAAACGGGTAAACTGCCCGTACCGAACTTTTCCGCTGGCGGCATCGCCACACCCGCAGACGCCGCGCTGATGATGCAGCTTGGCGCGGAAACGGTCTTTGTCGGCAGCGGTATCTTCATGAAGGAGCGCGCCACTCCACTGGATGTTGAGAACAGCCCCTCTGAGCGCGAGGAGGCTATCTCACGCGCAAAGGCCATCGTGATTGCGGCGACGCATTACGATGACCCCAAGATTCTCGCCGAAGCCAGCGAAGCCGTCACCGGCACCATGAAGGGCTTAGCCGCTATGGCCATCGAAGAAAAGCACCTGATGCAGACACGCGGCTGGTAAAGTTGGTCAGGTGCGTACGCCTCTTCACGCCTCATGCTGCTGTTCTCCGCTAGCTGCAAGAGAACCCAATTTAACGAAGCAGCGATGTGGATCGGCAATGCTGATCTTCACGACTATGAGGAGGCAGTCCACGCTTTCATTGAGGCTGCATCTTTAGATCCCTCGTGCCAAGGTGTTCATTTCTACACTCAGAAACAGCCGCCCGGACCTCATTGGTTCTTAGAAGTTTATGCGGTTCGCGCCGAGTTCAACGAGACTGACACGATTGTGACATGGTGGATGACTTACGAGAAGCCTGCTGCGAGAGTCGATGGCTCTAATGAATCGTACGAAGCTGCCGCGAAACAGTATGTTTTGCAGTGGAACGAAGAGGAGCCGAAGTTGACTGAGCGGCAAGCCATCGGCATACTTGCGCTGCAGGGTGCATTTGACGCGCACGCACGCATGTTGCAGTCGCTTGGCGCGGAGACGGTGCTGGTGCGCAAGCCGGAGCAACTTGACGGCTTGGATGGGCTGGTCATTCCCGGTGGCGAATCGACGACATTCCTGAAGCATCTTGAGCGGGCGGGTTTCTTTGACGCGCTCGCCACCTTTGTGCGGACCAAGCCGGCGTTTGGCACGTGCGCGGGCGTTATTCTGATGGCGAAACGGGTGCTGAATCCGCCGCAACGCTCGCTGGAAGCCCTGGACGTGACCGTCGAGCGCAACGCCTACGGGCGGCAGAACGACTCGCGCATCCTGGAAGCGGAGACTAGCGTGCCGGGTGGCCCCATCGAGATGGTCTACATTCGCGCGCCACGCATCACGGAAATCGGCCCTGGCGTGGAGACTCTGGCCGAGCGCGACGGCTTCCCTACCTTAGTACGGCAGGGCCATCTGCTAGCCGCCACGTTTCACCCCGAACTGGCGCATGACACGCGCGTTCACCAACTGTTTCTGGACGCCGTAAAACGCCATGCCGAAACGAAATCTGCCGCCTGAGCGCTCATCGCGCAGCTTTCGTGCAGTAATTCCGAACCTGGAGTAATATCGGGCAACAGGCATCCTTCATGCCCGCCATCCTCCATCCCGACGAGGTTACGCAGCTTCCACCGCGTCGCGTTGACGAGGGCGATACCGGCGGCGGCAAGCTGCCACCCATCGAGCCAAAACACACTGGCGGCGGCGGCGAGGGCGATAACTGGAGCAATCGCCCGGTAGGCAGCCGCGGGCCACGTGAACGGCTGCAGCGGTACCGGCTAGGTCTGTTCTTCGCGCTCGGTGGCGACCTGATGTTCTTCATCGCGATCATCAGCGCTTTCTTCGTCACCAAGCATTCCGGCCACTTCGACGCCTACAACCGGTGGATCAATCCATGGCTGCCGATCGAAATACCATCGATTCTTTGGCTAAATACTGTGGTTTTGCTCCTCTCCTCGCTGACGGTGGAGTTTGCGCGCCGCGGCATCTTTCGCGAGATCGACATCTTGGAAGAGTGGTTCGGTCTGGGCAAGCCCACAAGGCGGAAGGTGCTGCCTTGGCTGATTGCCTCGGTTGTTTTTGGCTGCATGTTCCTGTGGGGACAATATCTTGCCTGGAAGCAGTTGGCGATGCAGCGCATTTCGTATGCGAACAATCCATCGTCGCACTTCTTCTACCTGATCACGGGCGTACACGGCGTCCACCTGCTGCTGGGGCTGGCGATGCTAGTGGCGGCAGTCATCGGTATGGGAGCGATCCGGCAGATTGAGTCGCGGCAGATCCTGATTGACAGCGCCGCCTGGTACTGGCACACCATGGGCGTGCTCTGGATCTTCCTGTTCGCACTGCTGATCTACGGGCAGTGACATTTCCGATATGGTGAGTGATTCATCAGCGACAGCAACCATACTTGGTGCAATCATTGCTGCAGGAGTTGCGTTGGTAGGGTTGATAGTAAGCAAAGAACAAAAGACTTCTGAATTTCGGCAAGCTTGGATAGATGGATTGCGGAATGATCTTGCGATCTATTTGTCACGCATCAACGCAGCCTACGATGCAAAGGCAGCAGGTTTCGCAACTGGCGCAGAACTTTGGAGAGTCGTTAGCCAGGACGTCATCGCCATGAATGATAGCTTCAGCCGTATTCAGCTTCGACTAAACGACAATGAAGAACCTTCGCAAGACCTGCTGAACTGCATGCATGAAATCGGTCGGCGGTTCTGTCCTGATGTTCAAACTGAGAAGCCCCAAGACATAGATGACCTCCAGAAGATACTTATAGCCAAGTCAAGGATTGTGTTGAAAAGTGAGTGGAAGCGAGTGAAGCTTGGCGAGCTCTCGTACCGGCTCCTAAAGTATTTCTCGATCATAGTCGTATTGATCGCTTTGACTCTCTTACTCTTGAACTTACTACACTTCAGCGCTCAGGGTTCATAACATACTCACCTGAGACGCGAGACTCCCGACGAGTTCTGCGTACTTGTCCACCGCTTCTAGCAGCTCGGACTTTAGGACTTTTTCTTCGGGTGTGTGGGCTACGTGGATGGTGCCGGGGCCAAGTAACATCGGCTCACCCCAGTTGGTGAGCGAGGAGATATCCGTGGCGTACTTGGCGATCATGGTGTCCCATCCGCTCATGCGTTTCATGCGGACGGTCTTCAGGTCCAGCGAGTAGGCGACGTCTACCCGGCCCGCGACAACACGCTCGAGGATGGGCTTGATCTCCTCCGACGGGCCGACAAGGCGGATGAGCAGGTGCGCTTCTGCCGCGTCCGGGATGACGTTGGGCGCGCGGCCGCCGGAGATGATGCCGATGTTCACTGTGGAGGCACCGATCTCCGGGTCCACTGGCAGTTCGGCTGCCCTCAGATCGTGGAGAACATCCAGCAGCTTCTCGATGGCAGACTCGCCTAGTTCAGGATAGGCAGAGTGGGCCATCTTGCCGCTAGCGCGGAGTTCGACGCGCAGCGCCCCCTTGGTAGCGAGCGCCAGCTTGTTCTCCGTCGGCTCGCCATTGATGAGGAAGCGGGAGCCGTGGCCGTCAAGGTTGGCGACCTTTGCACCGGCGGAATCGCGCTCCTCGCCGACGACATACAGCAGACCAACCGGAATACCGCCTGCATACAGCTTTTCTGCCGCGCAAATCTGCGAGGCGAGGATGCCCTTTGCGTCGCATGAGCCGCGGCCGTAGACCCAGGTATCGTCCTCGGACGAGCCGAACCAGGGCGGCACGGTGTCGAAGTGTGTGGAGAGAGTGATTGGAGGCGCAGAGCCGGGCATGGTGGCGTACAGGTTGAAGCGTTCGCCCGTGCCGCCGCCTGGCGTGCGCGCAAGTTCGGGCTGCTCGACTTTCTGTTTTTCAACGTTGTAGCCGAGGCTCCGCAGATACTCGTAGAGGAACGCTCCGCAGCGGCCCTCGTGGTAAGTGGTGGATTCAATGTCGACGAGCTGGCGCGTCAACGCAATAGGATCGATGGCCATAGATTGTCGGGTAACTTCCTTCAGGATACCTGAGGCTGCGGCGTCGAGCAGTTTGTTGGAAGAGCCGAACGCAAAGTACGCAAAGGTTTGCGCGAAGGACGCAAAGGATTTCACCGTTGATACGTTTGCCTATTGCGTGCATGTGCCCGGCTTGTTTCGTGATACTCGTTACGATGAGGACATGGCCGTGGGAACCATCGAAACGATAGACACTCTTCGAGGGCCTGCAGGGAGGTTGGAGGCGCTGTTAAACGTTGGGCACGCGGACGCAAGATACAGCACAGTGGTCTGTCATCCCCATCCGCCCTCCGGTGGAACGATGCACACCAAGGTGGTGTACCACGCGATGAAGGCGTTCTCGCACTTCGGCCTGCCGGTGCTGCGGTTCAATTTCCGGGGCGCGGGCAGGAGCGAGGGCGAGCACAGCGGCGGCCTGGGCGAGGTAGAGGATGCGCGCGCGGCCATCGATTGGCTCCACCACACCTTTGATGTTCCGATTCTGCTGGCGGGCTTCTCGTTTGGCGCGAACATCGGCTTCCGCGCGGCGTGCGGCGACCCGCGGGTGCATGGATTGATCGGGCTTGGGATGCCGCTCGAGGCAGGTGGGCGACACTACAGCTACGAGTTTGTGCGGAGATGTACCGTTCCCAAGCTGCTGCTCACGGGAGCAGAGGATCCGTTCGCGCCGCGCGACATCATGCAGAAAGCGTTCGCGAACGCACCCGGCAGCACGGAAATGCGGTGGATCGAAGGCGCGGAGCACTTCTTCATGGGCGTTCCCGGCTCACCCGCGCCGAAGCTTGACCGGATGGGCCTTGCAGTGCGCCAGTGGCTTGAGCGGCACTTCTTCCCCGGCGCCGTTGTTTGAGGCGTTTGAAGGCAGAACGCTAAGGCCGCCGAGGTTTGCGCAAAGAACGCCAAGGGTCGGCAAGGCACGGATTTCCCATGCGACGGGGCTGATCCTGGCAACACCCCGCTCAGTTTGCCGGGACCAGAGCTTCTTCCTGTAGCGCCTTCTCCGCCTCAGCCAGCAACGGCGTGACCACCTGCATGGCCGCATCCACATGTGAGCGCTCCAGCAGAAAAGCAGGCAGGAAGCGCATGATGTTGCCCTGCACAAAATTCAGCATTACGCCCCGTTCAAGGGCGTCCTCGGCGATAGGACGTCCGGGATTACTGAGTTCCAGTCCCTGAATCAGGCCGATACCGCGCGCTTCAATGGCGATGTCGTGCGCAGCAACAAGCGTCTCCAGCTGCTTGCGAAGGTACGCTCCCGTATCGGTGACGCGTGCCAGAAGATTCTCGTCTTCCACAACGTCGAGGAACTCCAGCCCAAGCCGGCAGGCCAGCGGAGTGCCACCCAGAGTGCTGCCATGCTTACCCAAGCCAAGTGCGTGGAACAGGTCCGCCGTCACCAGAAATGCACTAAGCGGCAGACCTCCGCCCAGCGGCTTCCCGATGATCAACACATCGGGCCGGACACCATGGTGTTCAAAGGCGAACCACTTGCCGGTACGCCCCAGCCCGCATTGAATCTCATCCAGGATCAGCAGGGCGCGATGCTTATCAGCGAGACGTCGCGCCTCCCGCAGATACTCCGCTGAAACTTCGTAGATTCCACCCTCGCCCAGGACAGTTTCGATCAGGATCGCGCACGTCTCCTCGCTTACTGCGTGGCGGAGTGCTTCGATATCTTCGCGGGGCACAAAGTCAGCCCCGGGAAGGCCTGGCTCGAAATCATCACGATACTTTGCCTGGCCGGTAACGGACATGGAGCCGTAGGTCCGGCCATGGTAGCTGCCGAGCAGCGAGACCACCTTGTGTTTCGCGGCGGAGTAGTTCTGCCTGGCGTAGATGCGGGCGACTTTTAGAGCACCTTCGACGGATTCCGCGCCGCCCGTCGAAAAGAAGACCCCCGCCATGCCCGATAGTGCGCAGAGCCGTTCGGCCAACTCGCCGGCGTACGGGGTGCAGTACTGTGGGGAGAGGTGAACCAGACGGCTAGCCTGCTCCGCCGCCACTTTCACCATGCGCGGGTGTGCGTGACCCAGCGCGTTGACGCCTAGGCCTGCCATCATGTCCAAATACTGGTTGCCGGAGCTGTCCCACAGGTGGACGCCGCTGCCTCGCTCCATCACAACCGGAAAGCGCGCGTAGACGGGTAACAGATATTCGCTGTCGCGGCGCAGAATCTGCTCTGCCGCGGAGTCCTGCCGAAATCGAGCCATTCGTACCAGTTCATCGCAGATACGCGTAGGGGTCAAGATGGTGAGCGTCGCGATTGAGGTACACCGCCCTGCAAACCCTATATGGGAAACAGTAGGTCTCCTCCAGTGCATGGAAACGGTTCACAGCCCCTGCTGTGTTTGCCCGGTATGATGGTTGTTACGCAGCACTTCTTTCACCTGCACTCGCCGCGAGGAGAATGGTCTCTGACGTGCAGGCGAGGTGTATATCGCCCGTTGCTAACAGGGAGACGCACGGCAGAACGATGGGCAAAGCGCTCCAAACTCGCACAACGGCGGTGGTTCTCGCGCTGCTCACGCTTCTGGTATGCGCGGTGGGCATTGCCAACTTCCTGCAGGAAAACAGTTACGAGGCACCGACGGATGGCGTCTGGTGGCTTGAAAGCCCCAGCCCTGCAGTTGGCCTCGTCGCGAAGCGTGTTCCCGTGAACTCACCGGCGCATCGCGCTGGTGTCCGTAGCGGCGACCTTCTGCTCTCGGCCGACCACCGGGCCACCCCTACAACAGCACCGCTCGAGCGCGAGATGCATCGCGCCGGTACGTGGGGGCACATCAGTTATTCGCTGCTGCGCGGTTCCGCACCGCTTGAGGCGTCGGTCATACTTGAGCCGGTCGATCGCAGTCGAAATCAAGGCCTTCGGCTGATCGCCCTGGCCTACCTGGCGATCGGTCTGTACGTTCTGCTCCGGCGCTGGACCGCCCCGAAGGCCACGCACTTTTACGTCTTCTGCCTGGTCTCAGGGGTGCTGTACAGCTTCCGCTACACAGGTGTCTTCGATACGCTGGACTGGATCTGTTATTGGGGCGCTCTTCTGGCCGGAGCAGTCCAGCCAGCATTGTTTCTGCACTTCGGCGTCAGCTTTGGCGAGCTTGCCTCTACAGTGCGCCGCCGTCTGGCAATGGCGCTGCTGTACCTGCCCGGTTCTGCGCTGTTTGCCCTGCAGGTTGCCGCCATTACGCAATGGTCCGCGACGGAAAGGCTGAAGCACCGGCTGGATCAGATTGGCGTCGGATATCTGGCGTTGTACTACGTCATCGCGGCGGCGACCTTCTGGCTGCGGTACCGCGCGGCAGACAAACCGCTGGAGCGTCAACAACTTAAGTGGCTCAGCCGGGGAGCACTCCTGTCGGTGGTACCGTTTACGGCGCTCTATGCAATCCCCTATCTGCTGGATGCCGAGCTCCCGCTGACGCTTGCACGTGTTGCCGGGTTCTCGCTGATCTTCCTTCCGCTCACGTTCGCCTGGGCCATCGTTCGTTACCGTTTGATGGACACGGACCTGATCTTCAAGCGCGGTGTGACGTATACGCTGGCCACAGCAGCGCTGATCGGTCTGTACTTCGGCATCGTCGGGCTTTCTGGAGAGGTGGTCCACACGCGGTTGCCCAGCCTTCGTGTCTGGGGGCTGCTGGCCGCCCTGGTGGTCACGGCGCTGATCTTTGAGCCAATCAAGGCAGCGATCCAGGCGCGCGTGGACCGGGTGTTTGACCGCAAACGTTACGATTACCGGGAAACCCTGATCGAGTTCAGCCGTGGGCTTTCCTCGCAGACTGACCTCCCGGCGCTGGCGCACTCAGTGGTGGAAAGACTCTCACAGACCCTGCTGGTGTCGCGCGTGGCCATTTTTGTGGCCAGCGATGACGGAACCGGACGCGTCTTCTCCCTGGCCGCCGCACATGGACTGCCGTCCAGTGTGCTCGTGCAGCTGCCGGCATACACCTCCCGCAACTCCTTCCTGAACTTCGGCCTCTTATCGCACGACCATCTCTTCTTTGAAAATCCTGCTCTGCTGCCCCATCTGGAACCCGCCGAGCAGCACATGGCTGCGCTTCTTGACCTCAATTACTACCTTCCCTGCCGCGTCTTTGGCCGTCAGGGTGATGGATCCCGAACGATTGCCGTCATCGGTCTTGGCCGCACGCAGGAGGGTGACTTCCTGTCCTCAGAGGACATGGAACTGCTCAGTTCGTTAGCTGGCTACATCGGCATTGCGATTCAGAATGCGCAGTTGTATGCACGGCTGGAGAAGCAGATCAACGAATTCGAGCGCCTGAAGGAATTCAACGAGAACATCGTCGAATCCATCAAGGTAGGCATCTTCACGCTTGATCTGAACGACCGCGTCGAAAGCTGGAACGCCGAGATGGAAGTGATGTACGCGTTGCCGCGCGCCGAGGCGATTGGACAAGCTTTGGAGGACATCTTCCCTCCTGCCGTTTTGGAGCCGTTTCTTGCCGCGCACGGGCAATCGGGGACGCATCACGTCTCCAAGATGCAGTTGGAACTGCGCAATGGTGAGAGCCGCACGGCCAACCTGGCAATCGCGCCGCTGCTTACACGGGACTTCGTCCCGGTCGGATCTATCGTGATGATCGAGGACATCACCGAGCGGACTCGCCTTGAGGGTCAGCTCACGCAAGCGGAGAAACTCTCCTCCATCGGCCTGCTCGCCGCCGGGGTGGCGCATGAAGTCAATACACCGCTTGCCGTGATCTCTTCCTATGCGCAGATGCTTCAGAAGCATACCCGCGACGATCAGCGGCTGCAGCCGGTGCTGGAAAAGATAACGCAGCAGACCTTCCGAGCTTCGGAGATCGTCAACAGCCTGTTGAATTTTTCGCGCACCAGTTCCAGCGTGTTCACGTCTCTTGACCTGAATACCGTTTTACGCGAGACGTTGACACTGCTGGATCATCAACTCCGGACGTCACGCATTGCCGTCGAAGCCGACCTGCAGACTCCGTTGGACCGCATCTACGGCAGCCAGGGCAAGCTGCAGCAGGTCATCCTGAACCTGCTGCTGAATGCAAAAGACGCCATGGTGGACAACGAGGGCGGCGTGCTGCGGCTGGAGACCTTTGACAACGTAAAGAACGTCACCCTGCGCATCAGCGACACTGGCACGGGCATCGACCCGGAACATCTTCATCGCATCTACGATCCGTTCTTTACGACGAAGAACGGCCTGCGGCAGGGTCAGCACAAGGGCACAGGGCTTGGCCTGTCTGTCTCTTACGGCATCGTGCAGGAACACAACGGGCGCATTCAAGTGGAGAGCGCGGTTGGCCGCGGCACTACCTTCAGGCTTGACTTCCCAGTGGAACATCAATCGCAGGAGAGCATGTTGAACGACGCAGTACTTGAAGCGGGACCAGTGCATGCCTGAGGCAACATTGTCGGCCCCATTCTCGCCCGCTCAGACATCCTCAATGAACGCACGCATCCTCGTCATTGACGATGAGGCTGGCATTCGCGACTCGCTGGACACGCTACTCAACCTTGAAGGTTTCTCAGTGGACATGGCACCGGAGGGGAACTCCGGCCTGGACATGCTCAGCACCAGAGAGTACGACCTGCTTCTGCTTGATTTGTCGTTGCCCGGCGAGAGCGGCATCGATCTTCTGCCGCGCATCAAACGCCTTCGACCGGATCTTCCGGTCATTATGATTACCGCCTTCGGAACGGTCGGCAATGTAGTGGACGCGTTGCGCGCCGGTGCTGACAACTTCGTCCAGAAGCCGTGGGATAACGAGAAGCTGCTCGCTGACATTCGCACAGCCATCCTCAAACAGCGCTCCCAGCAGGAGGTAGTGCAACTCAAGAAGACGCTGAAACAGCGTTATTCCTTCAGCAACATCGTCGGCAAGTCCGACGTCATGACCAGGCTGCTGGACACCGTTGCCCAGGTCGCACCCTCGCGCTCCACGGTTCTCATCCAGGGCGAAAGCGGTACCGGCAAGGAATTGATCGCGAAGGCGATCCACCTGAACAGCCCGCGTAAGGATCGCGACTTCGTCCCGATCAATACCGGTGCGGTTCCAACAGACCTGCTGGAATCTACCTTGTTTGGCCACGTCAAGGGCGCATTTACCTCAGCGATCGCTGCCAAGAAAGGGCTGTTTGAGGTGGCGCATGGCGGCACCCTCTTCCTTGACGAGATCGGCACCATGCCATTGGAAACCCAAGCCAAGGTCCTGCGTGCGCTGCAGGAGCGGCGCTTCATGCCGGTGGGCGGCAACAATGAGATTCAGGTGGATGTGCGTATCGTTGCCGCCACCAATGTCAACCTGCAGCAGGCGGTAAAGGATGGGCGTTTCCGTGAGGATCTGTTCTACCGCCTTTCCGTCATCAATCTGGATCTGCCGCCGCTGCGTCAGCGCAAGGAGGACATTCCTCTGCTGGCCGCGCACTTCCTCAAGTTCTACTCGGACGAGAACGGCTTTGAGTTGCGCACGCTTGCTCCTGAGACGCTGCGCTCCATGATGGATTACGAGTGGCCGGGCAATGTGCGCGAGCTGGAAAACGCCATGGAGCGCGGCGTTGTCCTTTCCAACGCTCCAGTCATCACGCCAGACCTGATGCCGCAGCAGCTGACAGGCAATCTCTACACGGCATCGCTGCTGGACCACAAAGCAGACGCGTCCCTCTTCGACATCATCGAGGAAATTGAGCGTCGCATCATCGCCGACCGCCTGGAGCGCTGTAACTGGAACCAAACAGAAGCCGCCGAGTTCCTGAAAATTCCGCTCTCCACGCTGAACCAGAAAATCAAACGGCTAAATGTCGAGATACGCAAGCGCGGACGGGAGTAGTCAGTCAACCGGGCTTGGGTGCAGAGTTAGCACGGTTTCAATCGTAGTCAGATTGACCATCAATGAGATACGGAAGAAACTCCCACTGACGCACCTCTAACGCTGGCAGGCGAAGGTTGTCTACCTCAGCAATACCCTCTGTTTACGATACCTTGGCGTCGCTTCCAACAATCTACCCGGCGCATGTCATGTTCTTGTGCCGGCGCATCGAGTAGACCAGAGTGCGGCGAATCTGAACGGCAAGCGATGGCAGCAACACCGCCGCCACGACTGCCCAGATGATAAGGGCGTGCCACTCCCACTGCCACAGGATCCTGATGAGATGCAGTGGATGCCGCTCGCTCATGCGCATGATCTCGGCGCGCGTGAGCGGCATACGGCGCGAGTGGAACAGCAGCATTCCCATTTGTATAAACGGAAGAAAGAGCAGCCATTGCAACGGAGCAACAACGTGGATGCCGATCTGCGTTGCGATCTGGTTCAGCTTGAACACCGCAGCGAGCAGGATCATCGAGACTGTCGTAATCCCCAGGAAGGGATTGATGCCGACGACCACGGCAACAGCCAGGCTCCATGCCAGGCGTCGTGGGCTGACACCCTTTTGAACGAGCCGCAGCAGGGGCCTGAGAATCCGGCACCGAAGAAAGCCACGAGTCTTCTGCGCAAGCCCTGTCATACGGTGGTATGACTGCGCAAACGCGCAAATGGTTCGCCAATCTCGCGTCTTACGGCTGAATCATGACTTTCATCGAATCTGCCACAGGATGCGATGCAAGTTCAATGCCGGAAACGGCATCCTCCAGGGAAAACCGGTGCGAAATTAACCGGGTCAAGTCAAAGCTGCCATCGCGATAGCCGTCGAAGACGAGCTTGATTGCTTCATCCTGGATCGCAATTGAGGACGAGTACGATCCCATCAGCGTCTTCTCGTCCATGCAGACAGCGGCAGGGTCGAAGGGTGTCTCCCCATGCTGTGTCTGAGCGAAGAGGCAGACGCGCCCACCGGGGCGGACGGCGTTCATCGCCAGCGTGATCAGGCTGTTTGCGCCAACCGCAAGCAGCGCGGCATCCGCACCCCGGCCTTCTGTGAGTGCCTTGCACTCCGCCACCACGTCCGCGGACACGTCGAGCGGGTGATCCAGGCCGAAGGTCGCCGCCACCGCGTGCCGTTCAGGATAGAGATCACTCGTAAGGACGGTTGCACCCTTCCGTTTTGCCAGCGCGGCCAGCAGGATGCCGATAGGCCCCTGGCCGATGACCAGCACCGTTTCATCAGGCTGCAGCTTCAGGTTTTCGATTGCTTTGTAACAGGTGTTGACGGGTTCGATCCATGCCGCCTGCTCAAACGGGATGTCATCCGGCAGCTTGATCAGCCCGCGCCGCACGATCCAGTCCATTACGCGAATGTATTCTGCAAAACCGCCACCAGACGGTTCGCCGAAGCCAGCAGTTGTGCCAACACGTTTGTAGGTCTCGCACTGGGCAAAGGTCTGCTTGCGGCAGTAATAACAGTGTCCGCAGGGCATGTGATGGAAGCTCATAACACGGTCGCCGGGAACGAAGTCCTGCACACCCTGACCCACTGCGACAATCGTACCCGCCATCTCATGGCCGAAGACACGTGGCGCGGAGTGCGATCCTGTGTGAATCTTCTTCAGGTCCGTTCCACAGATGCCAGAAAGTGCGATCTTTACCAGGACCTCCCCCGGCCCAATCTCCGGCACGGGTACCGTTTCTACCCGCACGTCGTTGACCCCGTGGTAAACGGCCGCACGCTGGGTAACAGGAGTGGTTCTGAACGCTTCAGTTTGGCTAGGTGCGGCTGCCGTACTCATCGTGGCCTCTCAATTCCAATCTCGTCAGCAATGGCGGCACAGAGATTCTCTGCAGCCAGCGCCGCCTGTTTACCGAAGCGTGCCAGCGCCTTCCAGTGCCCCGGCCGCACAGCCACGTGTGCGATAAAGCGTCCCATGGCGAACTGGCCCGTCGGGGTGATGAAAGGGTTCATGTCCGGCAGATCTTCATCCAGCGTATCGCTGATGGCTTTGATAGCACGGAAGTGGAGGTCGTGTGCCTCCGCCAAACGGGCAAGCGTGGCGGCTTCCATGTCCACAGCCATTGCACCATCATAGGTTCTGGCAAGTCGACGCTTGTCTTCGCGCAAGGCAACGCGTGTGGAGGTCAGAAGCAAGCCCCCGTTGCCTTCGGCGGAGAGCATCTCACCCGTACTCAGGTCGCGGACCATACTGGGTCTGACAGTGGCACCGGGCAGCAGGTCCTCGCGCAGTGCACCGGCCCATCCCACGGAGAGCAACTGCACGGGTTCGCACACCTGCCGCGCACGCGCAAACGCTCGCGTGGCCCCGTTGGCCCCCATGCCTCCGCAGAAGGCCATGATGGGACCCGAGGGATGTTGCCAGCCGTCCACGCCCTCGCGCGTCTCCAGCGCCGCCCAGCTACGGACCAGCGGTTTTATCTCTCCAGGCATGGCAGCAATGATGACGATTGCGTCGTTCACGGATGCGCTCTGTACGGCGCGTATCCATTCGCGGCAAACCACTCCATCGCACTGCGTAGCGCCGCATCAATTGGCTTGAGGGTGAAACCAAGCTCACGCTCTGCTTTCGCGGATGATGCAAACATCATCTTGCGCCCCATGCGGACAGCCTCCACCGTCGCGCGTGGCTCCTTGCCGCGCAGCTTGCCGGTAATCGTCTCGTCGAAGAAGGCAAACGCCATGGCAACGGCGTGCGGCACCTTCATCGTGGGCGAGGGCAGGCCGGAGATGGCAGCCATACGGTCAAGTATCTGCTTCAGCGTGAGATTCTCGCCGCCCAGAATGTAGCGCTCGCCTGGCGTGCCGCGCTCCAGAACGACGGCATGCATGCGCGCAACTTCCTCCACATCCACCAGGTTGAGACCGGTCTCAACGTACGCGGGAAACTTGCGATTTAAGAAGTCCACGATGATGCGTCCGGTTGGCGTCGGCTTGCGGTCTGCGGTGCCGATGGGTGTCGTGGGATTGAGGATCATAACGTGCTGCCCGGCACGCGCAACAGCAATCGCCTCCTGCTCCGCAAGCCACTTGGAGCGCTTGTAGTGCCCGATCATGTCCGCCTCGCCCACCGGCGTAGTCTCGTCCACTATGGTGTTGGTGTGCGTGAACCCCATCGTGGCGACGCTTGACGTGTAGACAACGCGCGTAACGCCCGCCTCGCGCGCGATGCGCAAAAGCCCTCGCGTGCCATCCACATTCGCCTTGTACATCTCCGTGGGATCCGGTACCCACAAGCGGTAATCGGCGGCGACATGTACGAGCGCATCACACCCGGTGAGCGCGGAACGAAGGGCCTCAGGCTGGCGAAGGTCGCCGGTCACCGTCTCGGCTCGCAAACCTTCAATGGAAGCAAGATTGCTGCTGGACCGTGCCAGCAGCCGAAGGTCAGCACCCGCATTGGCGTAAGCACGGGCCACATGGCTGCCGACGAAACCGGTCGCGCCGGTAAGAAAGACCTTCACTAGCCCAGCCATACCAACTCGATCGGGCCATCATCGCGTAACTTCAGGAATTCGCTGTCACCCGTGACGACAGGCGCGTCGACCCGGATCGCGAGCGCTGCGGCGAAACAATCCGCGTAGGAACACGCATGATTCGCTTTGATTCCAACGGCCGTGTCGACAAGTGCATCATCTACCGAGACAATTGTTAATGCCAACCGGTAGAACATTGCATTTGCCCGGGCCTGTTCCGCAACGGATAGACGCTTGGCTAACGTATATCTCACTTCACCAAGATTGATTCGGGTGATGAGCAGTTGTGTACCCGGTTGCTCCGCCTCATTCAGGAATAGAGTGAACCTGCGAGCCGCTGGCTGCTTGCCTAAGAGCCATTCAACAATCGGCCACGCATCCAGAACAAAAGTTCGCAGCGATGTCACAACGCTGCGTCCAGCTCATTCTCCCGGATGCGCTCCGCTTCAAGATCGACATTCAGGTCAAGATCAAGACCAGCAAGAATGCCTTCGTAGGCAGTCCAGTCTGTTACGCCGGTTCTTGAATTTTGATCAGGAACAAGAACAAGGCGCGGTCCTGGCTCAGCCAAAACCTGCAGCCTTGTGCCCTTTAATAAATGAAGCTCACGTTGCAAGTCGTCCGGCATTTCGAGCTTGCCATCATGGAACGTAAGGAAGGCTGGGCTGGCCATTGTGGGCTCCTGTTAGAAGTATATTCTCGCAATCAGTCCAGCCTCTCCGGTTCGATCTGGATGTTCTTCTCCCCTGCAGCCTTCTTTTCCCAGTATTTCTTGACCCAGGCTTCGAAGGTCTTGCCAGCGGCGGTGTCGCGACCGCTGAAGTTCAGCGCGGCGATCTCGCTGTACGGAATACTGCGGCGGCTCCGGTCCACACCCTTCGAGGGCATCACGCGCACCATGCAAGCATCCAGGGTGGACCCAGCGCGGCGATCGTACACATAACCTTCCACAACTTCACCGGAGCGGAGTGTCAGGCTGACATCCCCGCGGTAATCAAAGGCTTTCTCCAGCGCGTCGCGGGTTTCGGCTTCCGTGGCAAGAGCCGGAACCCAGCCTTCCAGGTTCTCGCGCTCGCGTCCCGCCATCACCTCTAGTTCGTCTTGCGAATGCCCGTGTAACTGTTCGATCTTCAGGTGTTCCTGCTGTTCGGTGGTCACTTAGTCACCACCTACCAGTGACTCATCCCGCGCCGTACTAACTGACATTTTTACCGGCGTAGAGGCAATCTGCACCAACGGTTTGTGTTCCGCAGGCCGCCACTCGTTCAGCAGCTTCTGCGCACCCTCATCCGGGTACAGCGACGGGAACATGTACTTCTTAGCCGTCACCAGAAAGCCCTTCAGCGAGCCGAAGTTAAAGTCAACCGCGGACGCTTCATGCCCGGAGTGCACCATGCAATTTGCGCAGCGCGGATTGCCGCTCTTCGCGCCGTAGTTCTCCCACTCAGTGGCTTGCATCAGTTCGGCGAAGGTGTCTGCATAGCCGTCCTGCAGCAGATAGCAAGGTTTCTGCCAGCCAAAGATGCTGTATGTGGGCATGCCCCACGGCGTGCACTCAAAGTGCTGCTTGCCCATCAAAAACTCTGAGAAGAGCGGATGCGTGTTGAATCTCCAGGACTTCTTCCGGTTGGAAAGGATGGCGCGAAACATCCGTTTGGAGCGCGCCTTGCCCAGGAAGTGGTTCTGGTCTGGTGCCTTGTCATAGGTGTAACCGGGCGAAACCATCATGCTCTCCACGCCAGCTTCCATTAACTGGTCGAAGTGGCGGCGTACTGAGTTTGGATCGGCACCGTCGAAGAGCGTTGTGTTTGTGGTCACGCGGAATCCAGCCGCTACGGCAGCACGCACGCCTTCCATGGCGATGTCGTATCCCCCCTCGCGGCAGACGCTGAAATCGTGATGCTCACGCTCGCCATCCACATGGACTGAGAAACTGAGGTACTTCGATGGCTTGAAGAGGTGCAGCTTCTCCTTGAGAAGGAGCGCATTCGTACACATGTAGACATACTTCTTACGATCGACCAGACCCTGCACAATCTCAGGCATCTGCGGATGCAGCAAGGGTTCGCCACCTGGAATGGACACCATCGGCGTGCCACACTCATCAACCGCCTTGAAGCACTCTTCAGGCGTTAGTTCACTTTTCAGGATGCGGGCCGGATACTGAATCTTGCCGCAGCCGGCGCAGGCCAGGTTGCAGCGGAAGAGCGGTTCCAGCATCAGCACCAGCGGATACCGCTTGCGCCCCTTCAACTTCTGCTTCAGGACGTAGGTTGAAACCGTCCACATCTGAGAAACCGGAATGCCCATCCGTCTTGCCTCCTGAAACCGCCTGCCTGCGCATGCTCAGATCTGTTCTGACTTACGCTTCCGACCGCGACATCGCCTTATCGTAAGTGGTTAACGCCAGCAGCGGGAAATACTGCTTGTACAAGTGATACCCCAGATAAAAGACACGAGGAAAACCTGTGCCGGTGTAATAGCTTTCTCCGTTACGGCCCGGCACCAATTCACTCCATGAGCCATCGGCGGCCTGATTCTCCACCAGCCAGCGCACACCCTTCGCAACGGAGTCGGACCGTGTGTCGCCGCCAGCCAAAAGCGCAAGTAGTGCCCATGCCGTTTGCGACGGCGTACTGGGCCCCACACCTCGCTGGGTTGGATCGTCGTAGGTGCCGCAGGTCTCGCCCCATCCGCCGTCGCTGTTCTGCACGCAGCGCACCCACTCAACCGCTTGCTGCACCGCAGGCTCGTTCTGGTCGTAGCCGATGGCCTCCAGCCCGCGCAGCACAAGGAACGTGCCGTACAGATAGTTCACTCCCCAGCGGCCAAACCAGCTGCCATCCGGCTGCTGCTCTTTCAGGATGAACTGCACGGCAGCTTCCACGCGCTTGTCGCGTCGCGTGTAGCCGTACGCAGCCAGCATCTCCAGAATGCGGCCAGTAATGTCCACGGTCGGCGGGTCCAGCATCGCGTTGTGATCTGCAAACGGGATGTACTGAAAAATCATCTTGGTATTATCGCGGTCAAACGACGCCCATCCGCCATTGCGGCATTGCATGGCAAATACCCAGTGGATGGCACGCTGCGCAATCTCATGCTGCAGACGCTCATGCGGATGATCGACTGACTTTAACGCCAGCAGGACCTCGCCCGTATCATCCACGTCGGGGTAATGCACGTTGTTGAAGAAGAAAGCCCAGCCGCCCGGCTCCACATTACGTACCTTCACCGACCAGTCACCTTTGTGGCGAATCTCCTTGGAGAAGAGCCACGACGCGGCCTGGATCATACGCGAATCTTTCGGGGAAACGCCGGCTTCGCCCAGCGAAGATAACACCTGCGCGGTGTCCCAGACGGGTGAAAAACAAGGCTGCATACGAAATGTCGGCGTTCGATACTCCGGTTCGCCATGCGGGCAGTCGATGCCAAGCTTCTCAAACTCATCCATCGCGCGAATCATCTGCGGATCGTCCAGCGAGTAGCCGAGATAGCGCAGCGCAACGATGGAATTCAGCATTGCGGGGTAGATGGCACCCAGCCCGTCGGAATCCTCAAAGCGCTCCAGCATCCATTGCTCGGCCTTCTTCAGCGCCTTCTTGCGCAACGGGCGAATATGCACCCGCTCTGCCCAATGCGCCACACGGTCCCAAAAGAGAAAGAAGTTACGCCATGATATGAGGTGCTTACGGTCCCAACGCAGATGGAGATCCGCACTGGCGCGACCGCCCACAAACAGCTCTTCAATACCCTGCTCAGGCAAGAGTTTCTTATACGGCTTCTTCGCATAGGTGATCGAGAGTGGCACAAGAATGCCGCGCGACCAGGAAGAAATCTCGTAGATGTTGAAGTAGAACCAGTTAGGAAACAAAACGATCTCAGGCGGGACCGCCGGAACAGCGTCATAGTCATACTGACCAAGCGCGCAGAGGTAAATTTTGGTGAAGGTGTTGCACTCTACCACGCCGCCGTTGGCCAGTATCCACTCGCGGGCCTTACTGAGCACCGGGTGCTCCGCGGACCAGCCCATCAGCTTCAGCGCAAGATACGCCTTTACGCCGTAATTGATGTTCGATGGTCCACCCGGATACAGGCTCCATCCGCCGTCATCGTTCTGATGGCGAAGAATTTCGTTGATCGCGCGCGACATGCGGCCAGGGTCGCCGGTGCCAAGCAGCGTGTGCAGGTAGATGTAATCAGCCTCCAGCATCACGTCGGCTTCCAACTCGCCGCACCAGTAGCCATCAGGATGCTGCTGCCCCAGCAGCCAGTCACGGGCACGGCCTACCGTATCGCGTACCCGGTCCAGACCAAGATCAAGCCGGCCGAAGCGTGGCTGGGCCGCAACGGCCAGGCGCGCGGTCGTCTCCGTTCTGTGAATCGCTTCCTGCATGTCGATTAGACGAACCCTTCAGCGCATCCGATTCGCGCCTGCTCTGCATAGCTTATTGCGCACTACTGTGCGCTTACCGTCCGCGTTCCTGGTGCAGATGCGATCGCCTGCACAATCTCCGGAGGCAGACCAAAGCGAACATTCTCCGGCATTACCTCTACCTCGTCCACAGAACCGTAGCCGCGCTGCTGAAGATACGCGACGACCTCCTGCACCAGAACCTCCGGCGCGGACGCACCCGCTGTGATTGCGACCTTTTCAATCCCCTCCAGCCACTCCGGCTGGATGTCTTCGGCCTTGTCGATAAGGTATGACGCGGTGCCCAGGTTCATCGAAACTTCAACCAGCCGGTTGGAGTTTGAACTGTTGCGTGATCCCACCACCAGCACCAGATCGGCACCATGCGCCACGTTCTTCACCGCAGTCTGCCGGTTCTCCGTGGCATAGCAGATGTCCTGCGCATGCGGGCCCACAATTTTAGGAAACTTCTTTCTCAACGCCTCGATCATGTACTTCGCCTCATCCAGAGACAGCGTCGTCTGGGTGAGATATGCCACGCGCTCCGGATCGGGCACGATTAGTTCTTCCACTTCCTCGACCGTGGAGACGACCTGTGTCACATCAGGCGCTTCACCCTGCGTGCCTTCCACTTCTTCATGGTCACGATGTCCGACCAGCACAAGCGAATAGCCCTGTTTGGCAAACTTAATGGCTTCGACGTGAACCTTCGTGACCAGCGGGCAAGTCGCATCGATGACCTTCAGGCCGCGCTCCTTCGCGCGTTCACGCACCGCCGGGGAAACACCGTGCGCGGAGTAAATCACGCGCATGCCCTCAGGTACTTCGTCCAGCTCGTTAACGAAGATGGCACCTTTCTGGCGCAGATCATCGACAACATAGCTGTTATGGACGATCTCCTTGCGCACATAGATCGGCGCTCCAAAGGTATCCAGCGCGATCTTCACAATGTCCACGGCGCGCACCACTCCCGCGCAGAATCCACGAGGCTTCAGCAGGAGAACGCGCTTGGTGGAGATTTCGACCGGAATCACGGTGTCGCTCGCAGACTCGAGTGTCAAGAGGCTCACCATCTAAGTATACCGTGCGGCAGCCCGTGACAGAGCATAATGACTCAGCCCGTGCACGTTGACAAAATCTCCTGCTGTCTACAGCTTGCCGCCGCAGCCTGCGTGCGGGCAGTCACACCCAATGATCTCGTTCGACGCAGAACCCTCACACGCCTGAGAGCAATACTTCTGATCCTTGCCCACAGTACAAGTACAACGATCGTTAGCGCACTTCTTCGCATCAGACATACTACGCCTCCGGGCCGCAAAGCGGATCCTCATGTAAGATGCCAGTTTGGCGAGTGTGCGTTTTACAGGACGCGGATCACCGGCTTGCCTTGAGCATCTGCTCGGCGTGGCGCAGACTGGTCTCGGTCACGGTAGCGCCGGAGATCATGCGAGCGATCTCGCCAGTGCGCTCGTCTTCCTTGATCTGCCGGATTTGCGTGCGCGTGCGGCCCTCTCGCTCTGACTTCTCCACCAGGAAGTGCTGGCTGGCAAAGGCTGCAATTTGGGGAAGATGTGTGACGCAAAGCACCTGCTGATGAGTGGCCAGTGCCTTCAGCTTCTGCCCGACAGCTTCTGCCGCCCGGCCGCCGATGCCGATATCAATTTCGTCGAAGACCAGTGTGCGCGGCAGCGCGATGCGCCGTTTTGTGCGGTCCGCACCTCCCTCTTCCACCGAGACCTTCAGGGCGAGCATCACGCGGCTCATCTCGCCTCCGCTGGCGATCTCCTCAAGCGGTTTGAGCGGCTCGCCCGCGTTGGTGGCGATCAGGCATTCCACATGATCCCAGCCAACGGCCGTCCAGAAGCTCTGCTCTTTTTGCGGCGCGACTTCCACGCGAAACTGCACCTTCATCGCGAGGTCGTTGATCTGCTGCTCCGCAATCTTGTCCAATCTGCGTGCGGCTGCCGTGCGCGCTTCTGTCACGTCCTGTGCGACGCAGACATACACGTGCTCAGCATCCGCAACCCTTTGCTTCGCAGTTGCGATCAACGCATCGCGATTCTCGACCTCCTCGAGTTTGGCCGCGACATCTTCGCCATACGCAAGGACCTCAACAAGCGTCTTGCCGTACTTACGTTTCAGCCGGTCCAGAACCGCAAGCCGGTCCTCGATCTCTGTCAGCCGTTCTGGCGACGCATTGATGTTCTCTCCATAGTGCCGCAAGGTCGCGCTCAGGTCCGCGACGATGGCACGCGTGTTCGCCAGCTGCGTGGCCGCCTCTATGAAGCTTGCATCGAATCGCGCAAGCTCCTCCACCTGCTTTTGCGCGGCGGCCAACGTTGTCTCGGCGGAACCTTCGCTTTCATACAGTGATTCATGCGCACCCATGGCAGCGGCATAGAGCTTTTCAGCATTGGCGAGCACACGCTTCTCAGCCTCAAGCGTGGTGTCTTCATCGGGCCCGGTGATTGCCGCTTCCTGGATCTCGCCACGCTGGAAAGTCCAAAGGTCGGCCATGCGCAGCCGCTCCTGCTCCTCGCCGCTCAGCCGGTCCAGTTCCTCACGCGCCTCGCGCCACAGCGCATACGCCATGCGGATGTTTTCGCCGAGATGCGCTGTGTTCAGGTTTTTACGCGTACGCAGACGCTCGCGCAGATCCAGCGTCAGTTCGCGGGGGAGCGCGCCCGTGGTGTTGATGCCGGCAAAGCGGTCCAGCAAGCCACGCTGCTGCGCCTGGTCAAAGCTGCCCATCGTCTCGTTCTGCGCATGAACCAACGCCAGTTCCGGTGCCAGCTGCCGCAGAACGCCAACCGTCGCGGGCTGATTGTTCAGGAAAACTCGTCCCTTACCGTTGGCGTTGACCTCACGCCGCAGCAGGATTTCGTTGCCCTCCACATCAATGCCGTTCGCCTCCAGAATGGCCTCGGCCCCCGCAGTCGACTCAAAGACACAGGAGACCACAGCCTTCTCCGCGCCGTGCCGCACCACATCGCTGGCGGCCCGGCCGCCCATCAGCAACGCCAGCGCGTCCACCAGGATGGATTTGCCTGCGCCCGTTTCGCCGGTAAGCAGGTTGAGCCCGCTGCCGAACGCAGCCACGGCGTGATCGATGACGGCATAGTTTTCCGCGCGCAACTCCAGCAGCATCTTCGCCTCGTCTTCGCGCAGAGGATAGCACGCTCTGGCACCTGATGCCGTTCTCTGCGCCGTCGAGGTGCCTAGAAGAGAACACGCATCCTGCAAGGTGCCACGCCCGCCGTCCGGGCAGTACGCAAACGTACACTGCATTAGTATGTCCATGCTTTTTGCGATTTTTCTGCTGCAGGAAGACGCGCCCATTGCTCCTGCCAGTCCGGCAAATGGCTCGGCTCTGTTGGAGATGCTGCACAACAGCGGCCCCGTCGCGCTAGCGGTGCTGGCGATCCTGCTCGGCCTGTCGATTTTCTCCTGGACGATCATGTTGGCGAAAGCTGCTTCGTTTCGCCGCGCACGCGTGCAGGGGCAAGGCTTTATCCGCGCCTTTCGCAAGTCCGCACGCCTGAGTGAGATCGCGGCCGTCGCCGAGCAGTACCGCCCATCTCCGCTGGTCTCCGTCTTCAACGAGATTGTGGAGGAGTATCAGCGGCAGACCGGCGGCCGCGGTTTCCCCCGCAACCCCGTCGCCATCGAACGTGCTGCGCAGACCGCCTCCAGCGAGGCGCTTACCGGGCTGGAGAGCCAGCTCACTTGGCTGGCCACGATTGCCGCGGTTGCACCCTTTATTGGTCTGCTGGGAACCGTGATGGGCATCGTTGACGCATTTCACGGTCTTGGCACGCAAGGCGCCGCAACATTGCGGGCCGTCGCGCCGGGTATCAGCGAGGCGCTCATCACCACGGCCGCTGGCCTTGTCGTCGCCATTCCCGCCGTTGTGGGCTACAACCAGCTAACGGCACGGCTCAAGGAGTTTGCCGCGCGCATGGACGACTTCAGCCGCGAACTTCTGAACGCCTTGGAAAACGCTGCAGCTAGTGCCGCACCGGCCGCAGACGAGACGCGCCGTCGCGTGTAAGCAGTCTACTCCCACGTTTTTAGGAGAAGTAACAGATGGCTTTTTCGAGTGGCGGCCGCACGCAATCCTCACTTGCCGAAATCAACATCACGCCGCTGGTTGACGTGGTGCTGGTGCTCCTGCTGATCTTTATGCTGACTGCGCCTGTGCTGCAGTCCGGCATTGAAGTCGCCGTACCGCAAACGCGCACCGTCAACCAGCTTACCGACGAACGCACGGTCGTCACGATCGACGCTGAGCAGCGCGTCTTCCTGCAAGACAGGCCGGTGAACATAGCCGACCTGCCGCGGTTGCTGCGCTCCGGCAAGAGCGACGCTGCCAAGAAGGTGATCTACCTTCGCGCTGACCAGAAGGTGCCCTTTGGAGCTTTCGCCTCAGTCATGGACGCCGTCAAACAAGCGGGGATTACAAACATCAGCATCGTGACCAGGCCGTTCGAGAAGTAGCCATGCCCACGATCGAAGAGCAGGCACGCGAGACAAGCGCGACCAAGAAGAACTTCATCGTGGCCCTGTTTCTGCACGCCGTGGTGATAGGCGGCCTGCTGGGTTCGGCATGGATATTCCATCGAACCGGAGAGAAGTGGGGCGACAAGGCCGACCTGGCCGGAGCTGTACAGGCAACGATGGTCAACTCCATCCCGCTGCCGCCGCGCGTGCAACCAAAGGTCGACAACGTTCTCGCATCAGAATCACCTAGCACAGTTCCGCCGCCGCCTGCGCCCAGGACGGAGCCGCCATCAAAGCCCACCGACATACCCGTTGTAGTGAAGCAGTCGAAACAGCTACCGCCTAAAGCAGCAGAACGCACGGCCCCGGAACCGCCAAAACATCCGCAGCCGCAACCGTCGCAGCCCGATCGCGCGACCAGTGGCGAAACGGCTGGCCTGCGCGTTGCCATGACCGCGGTGGAGAATCGCGCGGGCACATCCTCCACCACGGTGGCCGATTCCAGCTTCGGCCAGCGCTACGCATACTACGTGCGTGCACTGACCCAGAAAGTGGCGCAGCAATGGTACACGCAGACGTTGGACAGCGGCGCGCCCGGCCATCGCGTGACGCTCAGCTTTCGGGTAGGCCGTGACGGCACGCCGTCGGATATCACCGTTGCCAAGCCAAGCGGCGATGCAACGCTGGATTCCAGCGCCGTCCGCGCATTACAGCGCATCGACACCTTCGGCCCGCTGCCCGACGGCTACTCCGGCAGCTACATCAACGTGCAGTACTACTTCGAACCGAAAGCACAATAGCTTTCCAGCGCAGGCGACTCCACACAACGTCGCGAAATTAAGCTTTGTCATCCCGTAACGAAGTGAAGGGATCTGCATTTCACTTTTGTGACCATACGGGAAGGGATTGCTTCGCTGCGCTACGGCATGGCAGTCATTGCCGCCGTTACCACGTACTCACTCCGGCAACCCCACCAACCGTTTGCCGCGCCGCGCGTCTACGATAGAAGCCGATGTCGAAGCATACCCGCTTATCTCTTTCACGTAACGCTTTGCTGGTGCTTATGGCGCTTGCACCAGGTCTGCTCTTCGCGCAGGACAATGTCTTTACCGGCACCAACACCGGCGCGGACCGCGTGCGCATTGCGGCAGCCGACTTCAAGGCAGGCTCGCCAGATGCCGCAGGTCTCAAACGCACCTTTGACACCGTCCTGTTTACCGACCTGGGCAATGCGGGTGTCTTCGACCTGGTCTCCAAAAGCCTGCAGCCGCAAACGGCACCTGGTTCGCCCAGCGAGATTCGCCTGCCGGACTGGAGTGGTGGCACGGTCAATGCCTCCTTTGTCGCGTTCGGCTCCTTCAGCACGGGCAGCGGACGCGCAACGGTTAACGGGTACGTCTTTGACACGCACAACGCCCAGTACCCGCAGGTTCTGGGCAAGCAATACACGGAGAACGCCGACGAAAACGGCGCGCGCACCATTGCCCATAAGTTCGCTGACGAGATCATCCTCCGGCTCGGCGGCGGTATTCCTGGTATCTGCGAAAGCAAGATCTATTACGTTCACGCTGCGGCAGGCACGAAGGAAATCTGGGCCATGGACTATGACGGGGCCAACCCGCACGCGGTCACGCATCTTGGCACCATCTCGCTCTCGCCGCGTGTCTCACCCGACAACTCACGGATTGCCATGTCGTCCCTTGGTAACGATGGATTTCAGATCCGTATGTATTCACTGCTGCTGAACCGCGCCGTTGCCTTTCCTTCAGGCGGAGGCGGTACGAATCTATCCCCAGCGTGGTCTACCAGCGGTCAGCTGGCGTTTTCTTCGTCGCGTTCCGGGGATCCAGAAATCTACGTGACGGACGGCAGTGGCAACAACGCGCGCCGGATTACCAACTCGCGCGGTCCAGATGTTTCACCTACTTGGAACCCCAAGACCGGATCGCAGATTGCGTGGATCAGCGGACGCACCGGCTTGCCGCAGGTCTACATCATGGATGCGGATGGCGCAGGCATTCAGCGCATGACAGACAGCGGCTATGCAACCTCCGTTTCGTGGTCGCCAAACGGCCAGTTCCTCGCTTTCGCGTGGGATCGCAAGTACGGGCCCGGCGCGCCAGGAGGGCAGGATATCTACGTGATGGATATTGCCAGCAAGCGGTGGATACAACTGACCAACGGCATCGGGCGCTGCGACTTTCCGTCCTGGTCGCCGGATGGGCGGCACATCGTCTTCGCGGTTGGTTCTGGTCCGCGTGCTTCCATCTGGACCATGCTGGCCGACGGCACCGGCAAACGCCAACTGGCCGGCACCGGCAGCGACATGCCGAACTGGAGCTTCCGCTGAGCGCAAACATCCGGCGGCTCGTAAACTGTACGAGTTCACTTTGTTTCGGTTTCACCCCGCTGAAAACTCATGCGGTCAGGAGAGATGATGACAGGCCCTAGATTTCGCACCGGCGCGCTCACCTTTGCGGCTGCCTTTACCGTTCTGCTCGCGGGATGTCACAAAAAGGCCACCGCTCCCCCTCCATACGCCACTGCACCTGCCATGGCTGCCGCAGCCGCGCCTACGGCAACACTCACGGCGTCGCCGGAGGCGATCGATCTTGGTCAGTCCGTCGTGCTCACCTGGCGGACAACCGGCGCAACCTCTGTCGCGATCGACGGAGTTGGCCCGGTAAACCCGAACGGGACCCAGAACGCCACGCCATCGACCTCCACCAACTTTCACCTGGCAGCAACAGGCGAGGGCGGCTCAGCCGAGGCAAACGTTCGCGTGACGGTTCGCGTACCCGTAGCCCCCACGACCGGGAGCAACGGCGCTAATGGTACGTCCGGCGACCTGGTCAGCGATGCGGCGTTTCACGCTGCCGTTGAGGACGCGTTTTTCGACTACGACAGCTACGATCTTCGCCCAGACGCGCAGGCAAACGCCGCAAAGGCGGCCAGTTACCTGAATCAGCATCCGGCAATCCGGGTGGTGATTGGGGGCTACTGCGACGACCGTGGCTCAGCGGAGTACAACCTGGCACTCGGCGAGAACCGTGCCAACGCCGCCAAGACCGCGCTGGTGAACGCAGGCGTGAGCGCCGACCGAATCCGTGCAGTCTCATACGGCAAGGAAAAGCAGTTCTGCACCGAGCAAGACGAAAGTTGCTGGCAACAGAACCGGCGCGCTCAGTTCTCGATGGATAGGTAAGCGAACGAATCTGGTTGCACGGCAGGACGCAGATCGCAGTCTGGCCGTTCACGTTGGAGAATGCTATGAACCGTTCACGGTACTCACTTGTCGCAACGCTTGCGCTCGGTGCGGTTCTGCTTGCCCCAGAGCGGAGCTACGCCGTCAGCAAGGAGATCATTCAACTGCAGACCCAGGTGCAGGCGCTGCAGGATGCCGTCGCGCGCCTGCAGCAATCGAACGATGAGCGCATGGGCGTGATGCGCGACCTTATTCAGCAGACCACCGACTCCGTCAATCGCATGTCGCAGACGATGACTGCGGTGCAGCAGCAATTGCGCACACAGAGCGAGAGTTCGGGCAAGAGTGTCGAGCAGGTCTCCGGCCAGATGCAGTCGCTCAACGATTCCGTGGATGAGTTGAAGGCAAGGCTGGCGCGCATTGAGAAGACTCTCGGAGACGTGCAGAGTTCTCAGCAAAGTCTGAATGCACGCTTTGATGCCGGTGCGGCTGTCGCGCCTGTACCTGCACCCGCCATAAACCCGCCTGCAACCTCAACACCTCCAGCGCGAGGTGGGCACAACTCCACGGCCACGCCTGCACCTGCAGCCAGCACACCAGCGGCTCCGTCCGTGGACGACCTCTACCAGACCGCGCTCAGTGACTACAACGGCGCGAAATACCCGTTAGCCGGCACCGAGTTCAACGACGTGGTGAAGCTCTACCCGGATTCCAATCTGGCGGGCAATGCATATTTCTACCTTGGTGAGATTGACTACAAGGCCGGGCGGTACGCACCCGCCTCAAAGAACTACGACAAGGTGCTGGAGCAGTATCCCGGAAACGCGAAGACACCGACCGCACAACTTCGCAAAGGTGAGTCGCTGCTCGCGCTGAAGCAGACAGAAGCCGGTGTGCGCGAACTGCGCTCGCTCATCCAGCGCTATCCCAACTCGCAGGAGGCGTCCACGGCGCGCAGCAAACTCAGCGGGATGGGCGTAACCGTGGTTCCCCGCACACGGCCTGCGGAACGATAGATGCTATGACCGCATTCCCCGCAGCAGGCTGGCAATCTCACTCTGACGCTCGCCTGTCGGTGCCAGCAGCGGCAACCGCGGACGCCCCCCAAAGTAGCCAGCTAACTCGCAACCCGACTTAATAGCAGCGATGTCGTACGGAGCAATGCCCTTTTCCGCCCTCGCCAGCCGATCGTGCTTCTCCCGCATGAGCGACGCATCACCGTCCTTCCATGCAGCCCAAACCTCGAATGCAGCCTGTGGGACCGAGGCCGCGATGGGCTGCAGCAAGCCGGTGGCTCCTGCACGCAACGCTTTGATCGAGTCCTCCGCACGTCCCCACAGGATCTGAAAGCCCACTTCTTTTGTGCGCGTCTTCAGGGCAGGTTTGGGCGGTGCGGTAGCCACCGCAGCTCCACCGCTCAGTGCTTCCGCACTGACAAAGCTGCCCCCCACCTGCTGGAGCGGCTCTGCGGCATGGAGCATGCGCGACGTGGCTGCGGTAAACGTGATGGTTGTTGTCACCATGCGATGGATATTCCTGGTGAGCTCACGAACCTGCACGATGCGGCTGACGTGGCTTGACTGTTCGAGCAGACCGAGCACGTTGGGGTGGGTGCTGAGCCGCTCGATCAACGATAAGGGCAGCACGGCGCGTTCGGCATCGGACACGAGAACTAAGGGCAACGGAGTCCGGTCGGCAATCGCCTCGAAGTACGTCAGCAACGTCGGAGACGCATCGAGATTGTTCCACAGCATATGACGGAACTCCACCGGAGCGCTGAGCAGCACCGCGTCGAATCGCGCCTGAGCGGCAGCTTCTGCCAGCAGCAGCGACTCGCGTACACCCGGCAGGCCTGCGCCCGCCAGCAGCACCTTCTCCTTTGCAGCTTCCGCACCCACCACACGCAACACGTCACGGCGTTCCACATCGGAAAGCATCTCCATTTCAGAGATGCCCGTCAGCGCCGCAAGACCGCTGACCGGAGTCAAGGAGCAGCGGCGAACGTTGTGTTCCAACTTGCGCAGGTACGCCGGCCCGTCCGGATAGAACGGCGTTGTCAGCGGAATGTGAACGCCCTCCAGAAGCATGACTTCATCGTACCGTTAGGCCGGCACGGCCACACGTTCCGCATGCAGCGCCTGCAGCGTATACACGTTGACGCGCCCGCTTTGGAGTGACGCGATGCCTTCCGCGGCAGCACGCGCCGCTGCGATGGTTGTGATAGCAGGAATGCGGGCGAGCACCGCAGCGCGGCGAATGGCCTTCTCATCGAAGAACGTGTCCTGCCCGCGTGGCGTATTCACGATCAACTGAATGCGGTCACCCTTGATCAGATCCACCACATTCGGCCGGCCTTCCTGCACCTTGTAGACACGCTCCACCAGCAGACCGGCATCACTCAGAACAGCCGCCGTTCCATGCGTCGCAACCAGATGGAAGCCCATCTCGACAAACTGCTTTGCCAGAGGAACCACGGCGGACTTATCGTGATCGTTGACGCTGATAAACAGGGTTCCCTTCACCGGCAAGTTCTGTCCGGCGGCCACTTGGGCCTTCGCAAACGCCTCGCCAAAGGTTTCCGCGACGCCCATGACCTCGCCCGTGGAGCGCATCTCCGGCCCAAGCACCGGGTCCACGCCGGGGAACTTGCCCCAAGGAAACACGGGTGACTTAACGAAGTAGTGCGCGCCGGTGTCCAGATCTTTCCCGCTCACCAGTTGCTCCGGCAGCAAATCCTTCAGCGTTCGCCCCGTCATCAGCCGAGATGCAATCTTGGCCAGTGGCACACCCGTTGCTTTCGACACATACGGGACGGTACGCGAGGCGCGCGGATTGACCTCAATCACGAAGACCGTGCCACGCTGGATTGCGAATTGTATGTTCACCAGACCGATCACCTTCAGCGCCAACGCAAGCTGCCGCGTATACCGTCGAATCTGTGCCAGCACATCGGCGGAAAGATCAACCGCCGGCAAGACGCAGGATGAATCGCCGGAGTGGATGCCGGCCTCCTCGATGTGCTGCATAATGCCAGCCACGATCACGTCCTTGCCGTCGCAGAGCGCGTCAACATCGACCTCGGTCGCGTCCTCCAGGAAATGATCGATCAGAACCGGCCGCTCCTGCGAATATTCGATGGCCGTCTGCATGTAGCGCACAATCGCGGCATCGTCATACGCGATCACCATGGCACGGCCGCCCAGCACGTAGCTCGGCCGGACCAGAACGGGGTAGCTCACGCGGTTGGCCCCAGCAAGCGCCTCATCCACGCTGGTGGCGATTGCTCCCGCGGGCTGAGGAATGCCGAGCTCTTCAATCAGCTTTCCGAAGCGTTTGCGATCCTCGGCAAGGTCAATCGACTCTGGCGACGTGCCGATGATAGGCACGCCCGCAGCCTTTAGAGGCAGAGCCAGGTTCAGCGGCGTTTGGCCGCCAAATTGCACGATCATCCCGATCTCCGCGCCGCTTGCCGCCTCGTGCCGGTAGACCGCAAGCACATCCTCAAAGGTTAGCGGCTCGAAGTAGAGCCTGTCGCTGGTGTCGTAATCCGTGGAGACCGTCTCAGGATTGCAGTTGATCATGACGGTCTCATAACCATCCTCACGGAGCGCGAATGCGGCGTGGCAACAGCAGTAATCAAACTCAATGCCCTGTCCGATGCGGTTGGGTCCGCTGCCCAGGATGATGATCTTTTTGCGGGTGGTCGGCACGGCCTCATCCTCCTCGTCGTAGCAGGAGTAGAAGTACGGCGTAAAGCTTTCAAACTCCGCCGCGCACGTATCCACCAGCTTGAATACCGGCAGCACACGGAGACGTTCACGCAACTCACGCACCCGCGCGCCCGTGTCCTTGCCTTCCAGCTTCCATGCCGCAGCCAGCAGGTCGTCGCTGATGCCCATGCGTTTGGCATCGCGTAACTGCTCCTCCGTCACGCTGTCCGCCGTCTCCGTGGCCAGAGTCCTAAGCTTTTCGGAGATCATCCTTACCTGGTAAAGGAACCATGGGTCCATGCCGGTCAGCCTGGCTATCTCGCGCACCGTCATGCCGTGTTCAAAAGCATAGCGGATGTAGCGCAGCCGTTCCGGGTGCGGCGTGACCAGCCGCTGCGTCAGGCGGCGCGGTTCTATATCGGCATCGCTTGCTTTCTTGCCGGTCTCCAGCGAGCGCACCGCCTTCATCAGCGCTTCCTTGAAGGTGCGGCCTATGGCCATCACCTCGCCGACAGACTTCATCTGCGGACCCAGCGTCTCGTCCGCTCCCGGAAATTTTTCAAATTGCCACTTGGGAATCTTCACCACGACATAGTCAATCGTCGGCTCGAAGCAGGCCGGTGTTGCCTTCGTGATGTCGTTCTGCAGCTCATCCAGGGTGTAGCCCACGGCAAGCCGTGCCGCAATCTTGGCAATGGGAAACCCAGTCGCCTTCGATGCCAGCGCAGACGACCGCGATACGCGCGGATTCATCTCAATGACCGTCATGCGGCCGTTCGCCGGATTGACAGCAAACTGCACGTTGCTGCCGCCGGTCTCCACGCCGATCTCGCGCATCACGCGGATGGCCGCGTCACGCATCCTCTGGTACTCGCGATCTGTCAGCGTCTGCGCAGGAGCCACGGTAATGCTGTCGCCGGTGTGCACGCCCATCGGATCGAAGTTCTCAATCGAGCAGATGATGATGACGTTGTCCGCCAGATCGCGCACCACCTCCAGCTCGTACTCCTTCCAACCAAGCACGCTTTCTTCCAGCAGGCATTCGTTCACGGGCGAAAGGTCAAGCCCGCGCGAGAGTATCTCTGTCAGTTCCTCGCGATTGTAAGCAATGCCGCCACCGGTCCCACCCAGGGTGAACGATGGACGGATCACGCACGGGAAGCCGATCTTCTGGGTGAAGTCCAGACCGTCGCGAAGATTGTTGATCAGTGCAGACCGCGGCATATCCAGGCCGATGCGGTTCATCGCGTCCTTGAATAAAAGGCGGTCTTCAGCTTTCTTGATCGCATCTAGCTTTGCGCCAATCAGCTCGACATCATACTTCTCCAGGATGCCAGCGTCCGCCATGTCCACCGCAAGATTCAGGGCTGTCTGGCCACCCACTGTGGGCAGCAGCGCAAATGCACCAGGCCGGCCACTCTCCCTCAGCATCTCGCTTTCCACGCGAAGAATTTCTTCCACGTAGCGCGCGGTCAGCGGCTCCACGTATGTGCGGTCGGCGACCTCTGGATCCGTCATGATGGACGCCGGGTTGCTGTTGACCAGCACCACCTCGTACCCCTCAGCTTTCAGAGCCTTGCAGGCCTGCGTGCCGCTGTAGTCAAACTCGGCCGACTGGCCGATGACGATTGGCCCAGAGCCGATCACCAAAATTTTCGCAATGTCATTCCTGCGTGGCATCTCTGTTCCTGTTTTCTTTTCTTATTGTCTGCCCTGCGGCTCACATCATGGTTGCAGGCTTAAGTCCCTGATGATGTAGCCGAGTCAGCGTGCTTGAAAGCTCCTGGAGAAATGGATATTGATTCGGAGGGACGTCCAGCAAACCTTCACCCGTGCCGGCGTTCAACAACATCACAAACAATGTGGCATTGCGTAAACGCGGGCTCACAGCGACGTGAAGCGATGGCTGTACGCGTACGAGCAGCGTCAGCGCCAGAAAGGCGGCAACACAGGACCATGCATCCCATCGAAAGACATCCCAGCCCAGCACTTGCATCAAGAGCGGTACCACAGCGACACAGCACGCAACTGCAAACCCACGTTTACGCAACCAGAGATCAAGAGATTGGCGGCATACCTGGCGAATGTAGATCAACAAGAGCAGAAGCAAAGGCAGGAACACGATGATTCCGGAAAGCTGCTCTTCCATTTGCAACGGCTCAAGAACTTTACGCAGCATTAATTGAACGTTGTCGCCGAACGACCGTTGCATCACCTTGAAGAAATCCGGCCGCACTGTAAAGTCTGCCTGTGCGGCGACTTCATGCATCAACAGATTCGTCTTCGCCGGTGACAACGATGCTCCCCGCGCCAGCAGCAACGTCGTGGCGACGCATAAAACACCCAGCGTCGTGGCATACATCCACGCTGTACGCGGCTTGGAGCGGCCTCCTGCCGCGTCCAGGAAGAAACTGAAGAGCAGCACCGGCACAAAGAGCATTAGAAACGACTCATGCACCATCAGTGCAAGCGCACTGGCTGGAATGGCTAGCCCAAACCGCAGGTGAGGCGACCGAACGAGCAGCAGTGCCAGCGTGACGCCAAACAGGACAATATCGAAGTATCCGATAAGGTTAACGACGCATGGGATGGCGAAGCTGGCCAAAAATAGCGCGGCTGCTTCGCCCTCACCCACTGCCCGAAAGATGCCGCTCCGAGCCACATACAAGACGAAAACGATTGCCGTGATGGCAAGCAGAGCGAACGAAACGACTGCGAATCTGCTGTAGTGCTCCAGGTGCAAGGGCCGCGAGACTGCCGCTCCAAACAGACCGCGCTTAACGATCCCAAACCGGTAGTCGACCTGTGCCTGCGATGCACTCCAGTAATTAGGCAGGCGGATGCCTTTGCAGAAGCCAAGTACTCCTAACAGAACGCCCAGCAAACACCAGAACCTTGGCGCCTGCGGTCCCGTTCCAAACCACCCCTTCGACCCGAAGATATTCAGCCACTGGTTCATCGCCCGTGCTGCTCCATCATGCGCCGGAACTGCTTGAAGAGATAGTGCGAATCGTGCGGTCCAGGCGATGCCTCAGGGTGATACTGCACGCTGAACATCGGGTGCTCTTTATGCTTCAGCCCTGCCACCGTCTGATCGTTGAGGTTGACGTGCGTGACTTCGACAGTGTCGTTGTCAAGGGTCTCTGGATCGACCGCGTAGTTATGGTTTTGCGAAGTAATCTCAACCTTGCCCGTTTCCAGGTTCTTGATGGGATGGTTGGCGCCGTGATGTCCAAACTTTAATTTGTATGTCTTTCCACCCAGCGCCAGCCCGAAAATCTGATGGCCCAGGCAGATGCCAAACATCGGAGTCTTTCCCGCAAGCTCTTGAACATTCTTCTGTGCGTACTCCAGTGGCTCTGGGTCACCCGGTCCATTCGAAAAGAAGACGCCATCCGGTTTCATCGCCAGTACGTCCGCGGCGGATGTCATGGCGGGCACCACGGTGATGCGGCAATTCTCGCGCGCCAACATGCGCAGGATGTTCTGCTTGATGCCGAAGTCATAGGCCACCACGTGCATGGGCCGTGAACCACCGGCAGCGTCAGGCGGCAGCAACTTGTCCCCGGTCTCGTTGCGGGGATCGCTCGCGGTCCACTCGTAGGGCGCTTTCGTGCTGACGGTGCTCGCGAGGTCAGTGCCGTCCATCTTGCGGATGGCTCGCGCCTTTGCCACCAAGGCATCGACGTCTGTCACTTTTGTAGAAATAACGCCTCGCATGACGCCGTTGGCGCGCAAATGACGCACAATCGCACGCGTGTCCACGTCAGCAATCACCGGAACGTTGTACTTCTCCAGATACTCGTCCGCAACCTGAGTGGAACGCCAATTCGACGACATTGGCGAAAACTCGCGCGTTATCAGGCCTTCGATGTAAGGCCTTGCGCTCTCATCGTCGCGCGGCGTTGTGCCATAGTTCCCGATCTGCGGATTTGTGAGAACGACGATCTGCCCGGCGTAGGAAGGATCGGTAAAGATCTCTTGATACCCAGTCAACGCGGTATTGAAAACAACTTCGCCGGAGCATTCGGCAGGAGCGCCGAAGCCTTTTCCGCGAAAGACGCGCCCGTCTTCGAGCGCCAGGATGGCGTGCATTGCCTCTCCAATGAAGTGGATTCAATCGATTCTAACAGCCCGCAACCGGCACATCAGTCGATGCTCACCAGGACATCGCCGCCTTCGCGCTTCAGCGGGTAAACCGGCACGCGCGAGTGCTCCTCCGCACAGTCGCCGGTGCCCGCGTCGAACGCCCACGCGTGCCACGGACAAACGACGGCATTGCCCTCAATCCAGCCCTCACTAAGCGGACCGCCTCGATGCGGGCAAAGGTTGTCCAAGGCCGTGAGTTTGCCATCAATGTTGGCCACGCAGAGGGCGACACCTTGCGCGTTGTACTCGCCCAGCTTGCCCGGGTCCGGTGCCTCTACAGCCGGACACACCTTGACCCACTGCCCCATGTATATCGCCTCCCATGGTTGAGATGCTCTCAATAGCGGTCTACTTAAAGAGCAGGAACGCGAAGGACGCGAAGGTTGCGCGAAGAACGCTTATGTCACCGCGTACTTTGCGTTTGCCCTTTGCGTCCTTCGCGTTTGCGTTTGCCTCAGCGTCCCTTCGCGTTCCTGCTCCTCTGAACCGCAGCCCAGGCAAGCCCGCCGCATGCTACCGTGAACCCTGCATGGCCAAGCAGACCCAACGTCCGCAAACCACTTCCCGCCGCGCTGCGCCGCAACCCGAGATCGTGGATCCACGCTGGCTCCTCCGCACACTGGGCTTACTGATTCTGCTGGCACTCGTGTGTGGATATCTCACGCTGGGCTTGCTGTTTTATCTGGGGTCGTGGCAACTGGTGCTTCGGCCCACGCGGACCGCAGATGGCGGCACCGGACTGCCCAGTGAGAAGGTGCGCTTCGACCCAGACCAAGCGGGTGTACCGCAACTCGCAGGCGAATGGCTGCCGGTCAGCAACGCCGCAGGCCGCGGCAGTTATGCCGTGCTGTTTCTGCGCAGCGGAGACGGTCAACTGGATGCTGCAGACGGCACGCAGATCGCCACCCTGCACGATCTCGGCCTGAACGTCTTGGCCTTCGACTACCGTGGCTATGGCAGCAGCGCCGCGCAGCCGCACCCAAGCGAACAACACATGCTGCAGGATGCCAATGCAGCGTGGACCTATCTCACCGGTGTGCGCAAGATCGCGCCAGATCACATCATCGTCTTCGGCAGCGGCACGGGCGTCTCACTTGCCGCGCAGTTGCTGCAGCAGGAGAAGGCAGGAGCGGCCCTGATCGGCTACAACGCCGACCCTGACGTGTATGCCCGCGCCAGCCGCGATCCGCGTGCCAGGCTGTTCCCATTGCGGTTGGTGTTTCATGACCGGTTCCCGCTGGATGCGTTGCTGCGTCTGCATCAGCCAAAGCTGCTCTACACCGTGGGAGCTGGGAACGCTGCAAGGAGCGCCGTCTACCGTACCGCCGCAGACCCAAAGCTGACCGTCGAAGTCCCAACGCATAACGCGGACGACGAGCGCGCAGCACTGTCGCGCTTTCTGGACGAAAACCTGCCTTCCGCACCGGCAACGCTTCAACTCCCGCGCATGAAGTGAAGGCCTCCGGTATTCAGGAGGCCTTACATAGAGGTGGGAAGATTTGGTGCGGATAGGTGAAACCGGAATCGTGGAAGGGTGACTCCGGCGTACTGCTTGCTACATCGGTTATGACGCGACTCTACATGAAAGGTTGCGCTGTCGAAATGTGACAATTGCCCGAATCAGAAGCGATACGTCTCAGAACGGAACATCGTACTGCCGCATGCGGCAAGGCACGCCAGAGTGACCGCCAGAGGGCGACAACAGGCAACGCAGCTATTAAACAATCACGCGAAATGCAGGAATTGCGCAGGCGTGATTGATGAACCGGGGAAGACCGCATTAAGGTCGCGTGTACCCAGCGTCCGGTACGCGGCCTCACCCAGAACCTGCCGGAAATCAGTGGTCACCGCCAGATCGCGGCCCTCGTTCAGTTGCGCCTCGTCAAGGCCCGGCCACCGGCCATACACCTTGCCGCCCTTTACACCACCACCGAGCACGAACATCACGTTGCCATGACCATGATCGGTGCCGCCAGTGCCGTTCTGCCGTGCCGTGCGTCCGAACTCACTCATGGTCACCAGCGTGATGTGCTCGGCATCCTGACCCATATCGTTCCAGAAAACAGCAATCGCTTCAGAAAACTCCTTCAGACGGTTGGCCAGCCGGCCCTGCGTGCCACCCTGCGCCTGGTGCGTGTCCCAGTCGCCGATATCGGCAAACGCCGCTTCCACGCCAAGATTTGCCTTCATCAGCTGCGCCACCTGCTTCAGGCTGTTGGCGAACTGCGTGTTGGGGTATACCACTCCGGGCGCGGGTTGGTAGTGAGCGGGGTCTGCGGCCCTCAGCATCCTGACCGCCTCAAAGGTCTCCTGACCTTCGCCGCTCAGAATGCGGTCGTTCGTGCCCGCATACATCGCCTGAAAGGCGCTGGACGCCGCAGCACCCGCCGTACCTTGCCCGCCAACCGCAAAGTTCTGCAGGTTCGATACGGCAACGGCAGGTAAACGGCCCTGGAGTGTGCGCGGCACCTGACTGCCCAGTGCCACCGCGCGAAAGGCCGTGGCGGTCTTTGGATCCATACGTTCAGCCTGCAGAGCACGATTCAGCCATCCATCTTGCGTGCTCTTCACCCCAGGTGTGCCGCTTTCCATGTAGTCCTGCGCGTCAAAGTGCGACCGCGTCACGTCCGGCGATCCCACGGCGTGCACGACCGCCAGGTGGCCCTGCTGGAACAGCGGGCGCAGCGATGCCATCGCCGGGTGCAGGCCGAACTGGCCGTCCAGGTCCAGCACCTCGTTGGGCTGAATGGCGATCGAAGGACGCATGGCATAGTAGTTCTTCTCGCGGTACGGCACCACGATGTTCAGGCCGTCGGCCGCGCCACGCTGGAAAAGCACCACCAACTTCTTGCCATTGGCCTGCGCGGCGGTCTGCTCCGCCATCACGGACCGCACCAGAAAGCTGGGTACAGTGGCCGTTCCCACCAGAGCCAATGCTCCGTTCTTCATAAACGCACGTCTGGAAATCATCGCCGTTCACCTCGTCAGTTCTTCTTGATCCTTGTATCTGATCTAAGTTCCGCCAAGCGCGCCGTCGTCCTGGAGTTCACTGCGCTTACTGATGCTCTCAACGGGTGCCCCACCTTCGCCGCACAGCGGCTAAGGTGGGTTCTTTACTCTTCGAAGAAGTTTATGCCGGCACCAGCCCACCTTAGCTTCGCGAAGGTGGGGCACCCATTGTTCACCGCACTTACCGCCGTTGGAACTCTGGCGAACCCAAGAGCAACCCAGCCATCGCCGCAGCCTGCTTGTCGGAAGGCGGAGGTCCCATCTTAACCGGCGTCGCTCCCAGGCTGCGGTCCGTCCCAGCTTGGCCCTTTTCCGGCTTCATGCCTTTCTGCTTGCCGGCCATCATTGCGTCAAGCTGGTCCTGCTGCTTTGCTTGCTTCTCGGCATCGGTCAGCTGCCGGCCACTGCCGTTGGAGGCAAACTGCTGGGCAGCCTGCTGCGCGGTTGCATCATTGCCCTGCGAGATGACCGCAGCCCGCGTCTGCGCGCTTACCGGAACTTCCATCAGCTTCGCTTCAAGCAGCGATTCCTTGCGTGCGGCATCGGGATCGGCACCAGCCAAGGGCATCGACACGCTCTTCAACGTCTCACCGGTACCCTGCAACACCGGCGTCCAATCCACCGCGACGCCGCCAATGCGGTTCGTACTGAGAGACAGAGCAAAGTTCATGCGGTTGATCAGCGCGGATGAACTCAACCATGTCTCCTCGTCCCACTTATAGCCGGTGGGTGGCTGGCACCCGTACAGCGGCATGCCCAGTTGCTGCAGCGACTGCACCAGAGGCATGGGATTCGTCACCTCCGCGCCGCTGGCACGCACGGCAGAGGTTACATACTCCAGCGGCGTCTTCAGCTTGGCGTTGACGGTCGTTGCGGTGAAGAACTCCGGCGAATGTACCATCGCGCGCAGCACCTGGCGAATATCGCCACCGCTGCTTAGGAACGCTTTTGCCATGCGGTCCACCATCGCGGGCGGAGGTGTGTCGCTGACAAAGCGCTGCGCAATTTCGGTCGAGATAAAGCGTGCCGTGGCTGGGCTGGTAGCCAGCATGTGCAGCACCTGCAAACCTTCGCGTTCTCCATCCTCGTGGATCGTGGTGCCCAGCACGGTCTTCGATCCCGGCTCGTGCCGGTTGTAGTTGAAGGTGTAGTCGCCGCCATCGTTCGGCTTGTCCAGCGTCCAGCCGGTGAAGACTTTCGCCACCTCAGTTACATCGTGTTGCGTGTAGCCGCCATTCACGCCCAGAGTATGCAGCTCCATCAACTCGCGCGCGTAGTTCTCGTTAAGGCCCAGGTCTGCCTTGTTCTTCGCGTTGCGATGCTGGCGCATCGCCGCCTGTGAGTCTGGCCCCACGCTGGTCGCGTTATCCAGGTACATCAGCATCGCTGGACTCTGAGCCGTGGCCACCAGCAGATCCTCAAACTTACCCAGCGCGTGCGCCCTGATCGTCTTTTCGTATTCGATAAGCTGCGATGGCTCCTGCTGATTTTTTCCGGAGAACACGTTGAAGTGGTTCAGCCAGAAGTCTGTCATCACGGCCTCCATCTGCCGCTGGCTGTAGATATCCCGCAGCAGGCGTGATCCCTGCGTCTCCATGTTGATCATGCGGTTGGTTCCGGCAAGCGCCAGCAACGTTTCCTTTTGCAGCGGCGACATGCCGTCGGCGATCTTGCCTTCCAGAGGACCGCGCGCCGCCTTGCGCAGCGCAATCAGCTGCGCGGGAGGCATACTCAGCAGCCGTCCATACCGCTCGTTCGGCGGCAGAGCAAGAATCGTGTCCACCTGCGGCTTTGGCATGGCCTCCGTGCTCTGCTCCAGGTTCTGAAACTGCACATCGGCAGCGTTGGCCTGTGCGGTTGTGACAGCCGGAGTGACGAGCGTCTGCGCGCCCATGCCGTCAGGCTGGCGCACGATAGGGGCAGTCGTCTGCGCCTCAGCAGCCTTTGCCGCCGCCTTGTTCTTCTGCTGCATCTCGTAGAACTCGACCTGATCGCCGACGATGGCCCGTTCCTCTGGGTCGCTGGGCAAGACACCGGTCCTCGCGATCTGCTTCAGCGTATTCGGTTCGGGGTAACGGGCCAGACGGTCAGCCTGCGCCATGCGCAATGCGGGGTACGCGTCCAGGCGGCGCTCCATGGCATAATCGTCGATCTTCTCCGGGTCCAGTTGCCGCTCAAACCACGCCTCTACACCCATCCGCTCAAGCGCCTGTTTGTCTGCGGACGTTGGGCCAAAGGTGAAGCGGCTCAAGACGAGATCGACCTGCGCGTTCCTGTCGAGCCGCTGCGGCGCAAGTGGAGGCTTCTGCGTCGCTGCACTTGCAAGGCGCACCGGAAAGCTTCCCAGGCACAAATTTGCAGAGAGCAGCACAGCGAGCAGCGAACGGTGCGGAAAGGAGACAGAGCGCATAGAACTCTCCAGGAAGCGGAGGATCGCAGGCAGCAATCGCGCTGCCACCAGAGTAGACCCTCGACCTTGGCAGGTGTTGCGGACAACATAAGAAGCTGCGAAATACCCGCCCGAAGCGGAACCGAGCTTTAGAACGAGGCCAGGTCTGCCATGGCGCGGAACAGATCCTCCGGCTGGGGCAGAATGGCATCCTCCAGCAGCGGCTGGTAGGCAACAAAGGTGTCGCGCGCCGCGACGCGCCGCACCGGAGCGTCAAGGTCGTGGAAGAGTTCGTCCGCGATGCGGGCGGCAAGCTCCGCGCCAAAGCCCCAGCTGCGCATATCTTCGTGCGCCACAATCACACGGTTCGTGCGCCGGACGCTTTCCGCGACGGCTTCAAAGTCATACGGTGAAAGCGACCGCAGATCGATTATCTCAGCCGTGACATTCTTCTCCCGCTGGAGCCGTTGAGCCGCCTGCAGGGCTCGCGGAACAACCGCGCCATACGTCACTAACGTTAAGTCCGTACCCTCGCGCACCGTCTTCGCCCTCCCGAACGGAATCATGTACTCCGGCCCGGGATTTTGCGCGCGACCGTAGGATTCACGGTAGAGCCGCTTGTGCTCCAAAAACAACACCGGGTCGTCGCAGCGGATGGCGGTGCGCAACAGGCCCGCTGCATCCAGGGCGTTCGAGGGCATCACGACGCGAATGCCTGGCGTATGCGTAAAGATGCTCTCGCCCGATTGCGAATGATAGATGGAACCGCCGGTAAGATAGCCGCCAATGGGCACGCGAATCACAAGCGGGGCGGAATGGTTCCCATTGGAACGCCAGCGAATGTTCGATACTTCATTGCGCATCTGGTGCATCGCGGGCCAGATATAGTCGAAGAATTGGATCTCCACCACCGGCTTCAGGCCGCGCACAGCCATGCCCAACGCCCGGCCCACGATGTTGGCCTCCGCCAGCGGCGAGTTGAAGACGCGGTCCGAACCAAACTCCGTCTGCAGTCCTGCTGTGATCTTGAAGACGCCGCCCTTACCCTTCAGTTCGCCCCGTTTCAGGTATTCATGCCGGCTGGCATCCGCAACGTCCTCGCCGAAGATCACGATGCGCTGGTCGCGCCGCATCTCATCGCGCAACGTGCTGTTGATCAGATCCGCGATGGTGTGATCCGTGTCATCCTGCGTTGGTGCGGCTTCTGTAGCGAAGACGGGCGAACCCGGTTGCAGGTCTTCGGAATACACGTGCTTCTCAATGTCCGCGATGCGCGGCAGCGGTGCAGCCAGGGCAACGTCCGCGGCGGCACGTACTTCCTGGTCCACCTCGCGATGCAGCAGGTTGAGCGCATCCTCTGTCAGCACGCCAGTACGCAGCAGCAGCGCCTGCATCCGCCCAAGCGGATCGCGCAGAGCGTCGGCCTCAAGCTCCGAGGTGTGCCGGTACCAGCGTTCATCATCGCTCAGCGCGTGCGAGTAGGGACGGATCACATGCCCGTGCACCAGCGCCGGCCCTTTGCGCGCGCGGCAGTACGCCACAGCTTCGCGCATGGCTTCGTAACTGGCAACCGCATCGGTTCCGTCTACTTCCGCGAAGTGGAAGTGCGGAAAGTTTGCCACCAGGTGCGAGATATTCCCGCCGGGCGTGTTCGCCTCCACCGGTGTCGAGATGGCGTAGCCGTTATCCTCCACCACGAACAGGACCGGCAGCCTGCCGTTGGAGGCCGTGTTCAGCGCCTCCCAAAATTCGCCCTGGCTGGTCGATCCCTCACCCAGCGAGACGTACACCACTTCATCCGCTTGGAAGCTGACGTCCTTGAATGCGCGGTAATCGCGAGCACCGTCGCTGGAGCGCGCCGCACCGGGATGCGCGGCAAAGTACATCCCCGCTTCCGCGCAGCCGACCGCATGGAGGCACTGCGTCGAAGTGGCCGAAGACGGCGATACCAGGTGCAAGGGCTTGCTGGTCCAGTGCGAGGGCATCTGCCGCCCCCCACTGCCGGGGTCGTCCGCACCCACGGCCTGCAGCAGTTGATCGGTCACGCTCTGCCCCACCGTCAATGCAAGCGCGCGGTCCCGGTAGTAGGGAAAAAACCAGTCATACCCGGGCCGCAGCGCCATGCCCGCAGCCACCAGCAAGGCCTCATGCCCGGCACAGGAGATTTGGAAATAGATTTTCTGCTGGCGTTTCAGAAGGATTTCGCGGTCGTCTGTCTTCCGCGAGAGGTACATAAGCCGGTAGAAACGGATCAGCTCGTCCGGCGAGAGCGAACCCAGCGCAGGGTCTGGCGCGGAAGAGGTCGTCTCCGGTGCTGTCGTCGCGTGTGTGCCCATCGCCTTCCCGCTCTTGCCAGATGATGGATGCGCCGCGAACGTTCCGCTTTGCTCCCTGCTGATTGTAAAGCGACACGCGCATCTGTGAAGCGCTTCACGCCCCCGCCCGGCGTGCCGATAAAGGGAATGTTGCACATTGGGGCAGCCGCGGCAGGCGCGGCCGGTGTGCCAATCAACTCCGTACAAGGACACCGTTCATGTCTCGGTCCGCCCGCTTCAGCCGCTTCGCGCTCCGCACCGTGCTCGTCGCCGCTGCTGTCTTCTCATTCGAGTCACCCGTCCAGTCGCAGACGGCGGCCCCTCATAACCTGATTGTCGTCTACCGAGATGGCTCGATCCCGGGCAACGCTGAAGCAATGACGAGGGTCGCAGGCGCGCGCATGAGGCGGCGCTATGAGCGGCTGGGTGCCGCCATCGTGAGCGCCACCCCGGCGGCAGAGGAGCAGCTTCGCGCGGACCCCAGCGTTGAGTATGTCGTACAGGATCGCCCGGTTGCGGCCAGTTCATTGCTGCCGCGTGCTTTGCCGCTAGAAGAATCACCGAAGCAGGTCCACACGGCCACTCCGGTTCATTCAAACGTCCCCACGCTTCACCTGCCGGCGGACACAGCGGACACGTATTACACGAACTCGCCGCAGCGGTGGGCCGTGCACGCCGTCGGAGGCTACGGCGGAGCGGTTGCGGACAGCGAAACCGCCGGCCCGTGGGCAACATCCACCGGGCTGGGAGTACGTATCGCGGTGCTGGACAGCGGCGTGGACCGTTTCCATCCTGACATCGCGCCCAATCTTGCGCTGAACCTCTCCGAAGTGGACCAGGCCGTGCAGCCAAGCAGCTGCGACGACGGCTCGCCGCAGGACCAGAGCGGCCACGGAACGTGGGTTGCATCGCTGGCGGCGGGAGCGGCTGGGAACGGCACGGGCCGCGTCGTGGGCGTTGCGCCCTTTGCCACGCTGCTCAACATCAAGGTGCTGCAACGCATGCCCGGCTCCGGCAGCAACCTGGCGGAGCAGTGCCACAACGGCCAGGCTGCCGGCCTGATGTCATGGGTTCTGCAAGGCATCGACGACGCGATCGCACAGCACGCAGATATCATCATTCTTTCCGTAAACACAACGCTTGACCTGTACAGCGGCGATTCCGCCGGTCTGAAGGCGAGCTTCGACCGCGTGACGCACGCCGCCGCCAACGCGGGAGCCGTGCTGGTGGCCGCCGTCGGCAACGACGCGCTCGATCTATCAAATCCCCGCTACGTCGAGATCCCAGCACAGTCACGCGACGTGCTTCCCGTGATCGCATCCACCAATACGGCCTGCGCGGAGGCCCTCCCCCAGGGATCGACCTGCAAGCCGGGACCTGTGACGATGCCCTACTACAGCAGCTATGGAACCGGCCTGAACGCCGTCGCTGCACCCGGCGGAAGCTACCCGCTTGGCACAGATGACGGAGTCTCCGGGTGGGTTCGCGGTGCCTGCTCCAATGGTCTGCCTGGCACGGCGGATGGGGCGCCGGTTGACGCTAACCACTCTGAAGGCTGCTTCAATCTTGGCCACACGCAATACGTGCAGGCCATCGGCACCAGCGCTTCTGCGCCGCTGGTTGCTGGCGTGGTTGCCCTTGTTCGAGCTGCGCATCCAGACTGGAGCGCCAGCACCGTACTTGCTGCGGTCCGGGCCTCTGCCGTCCCAACTCCCACGATGAGCTACGGTGTGGCGAACGCCGCTGCGGCGCTGGCCTATAACCCGTGAGCTATTGAACCCGGCTGCGCAGAGATCGCGCCAGCTTTTCGATCTCTTCCGCCTCCCGGATCACCTGCACGTTCAACTCGTCCTTGCGGCTCTTCTCCACGGAATCCTTGAGTTCCTGCGCCAGGGCCAGAAGGCGGTCGGCATCCGCATGAGCGGCCTTTCGTTTGTCTTCGGCAACCGGGCTTGCAGTCTGTACCGGAGCAGGTGCGGGCTTTACCTGGCCCGCCGCGGCCATGGCAAGTACGGCGCAGATCGCGGCCGCCAGTGTGCCATTCATGACTCTTTTTCCCGTATCTGATCGCGGCGTCATGGCTGCATCCTACTGGCGCATCTGGTCGCGCACCGCGCGTGCCAGCTTTGCAATGTCATCCAGGCGTTTCAGATCGGCCTGGGTAGGCTCGTGCCCCTGCAGGTCGGCGTCAAGCTGGCGGGTCATCTCCAGCAGCCTGGAAGCGTTCTCCAACATGTGCCTCTTCAGCTCATCCCTGCGCGCCGTCAACATGCGGTGGTGAATGTCCGGGTCAACGCCGTACAAATAATCGCTGGAATCGCCGGCGATCTTCGGACCAACGCTGGACGGTGTATTGCCAACCGGGAGGTCCGGTGCACGGCCGGTCTGCGCACGCTGGGTTAAGGGCAGCGCGGCCGCGAGCACCATGGCAAGCCCAGCGGGTTTGCTTCCTATGCGCATGCGCTCATTCCTCCCTGCCAGGACTGAAGAAAACGCCGGGGCGCGCTTGCAGCCACGCTGCTCCTGCGCGATGCTGAAACGGGCGTTCCGCCCCACAGCGATATCTTATCCCGGCAGAGCGGAAGACAGGCGGTTCCATCGTGCTCTCATTTTTAGCGGCTGCTCCAAATACGGCGATCGCAGCATCGCAGGACGAAAACTTCCACGAACTTGGCCGCAGCTGGCACACTGACACCGTCGATTTTGTCCGGCACGATGTGCCAAAAATCATCGTTATCCTTCTGCTTGCCTTTGTTCTGCAACGCATTGTCTCGTTCTTTGTGCATCGCATGCGCCGCCTTGCGGACAGCTACGTCGCTAACAGCCAGCGCGCCTCGCAACTGCGCACCATTGCCGCCATCCTGCGCGCCACCTGCTACGGCCTCATCGGATTCATCACCCTGATGCAGATCTTGCCGCTCTTCAACATCGACCTGAAGCCGCTGCTGGCTTCGGCCGGCGTGGTTGGGCTGGGCATCTCCTTTGGTGCCCAGTCGCTCTTCAAGGACATGCTGAACGGCGTGTTGATCCTGGTGGAGGACCAATTCAACGTGGGGGATGTCGTCAAAGTGGCTGGCATCACCGGCAGCGTGGAAGACATGACGTTGCGCTCCACCCGGGTACGTGATGGCGACGGAACGCTTAACATCATTCCAAACTCCCAGATCGCGACCGTTTCGAACTTCTCCCGCGAATACTCCATGGCGTCGCTTGGTGTTTCGGTGGACGCGGCGGCGGACCCTGACCGCGTTGTGGACGTCTTGAGGCAGATCGCCGCGGAGGTACGGGCCGATCCATCCTTCGCGGACATTGCGTTTGGCGATCCAGACGTCCCCGGCGTGGACAAAATCAGCGGCCGCGAGGTGACCTATCCAGTGACCCTGAAGGTCCGCGCCAACCAGCGCGACGGCGTTCTGCGCGCCATCCGGCGAAAAATCCTGCTGACGTTTGCCAAGAAAGGCATCCCGCTCGGTACGCCAACCAGCACCGTGATGATGCAGGGGCACGATCCTACCGCGCCGCCCGCGCATCCATCGCTTACGGGCAGCTAGACCTTGCGTGCCAGCACCAGCGTGATGTCATCGGGCTGTTCGCCGCCGCCGATCCACGCGTCCAGCGCGCGCATCACCTCGGTGGAGATGGCTTCCAGCGGCTCGTCGCGATGTTGCCGGACGACCTCCAGAAGCCGGTCTTCGCCAAAGTCGCCGAAATCGTTCTCCGGCTCGGTCACGCCATCGGAGTACGCAATGATAAGGTCGCCCGGCTCCAGCAGCAGCGTCTCCTGCTCGTACCGGACCTTGTCGATAAGGCCGACGACCGTGCCGCCACAATTCAGCTTCTTTACCGTGCCGTTACTCCGCAGCAGAAATGGCGGCAAGTGTCCTGCGTTGGAGTAAGTCAAACGTCCCGAGCGGTCGTCATAGTGCGCCAGAAACAGCGTGGCGTACTTCTCCGGCTGGGTGGACCGGTAGAGGTGACGGTTCAGCAGCGCAAGGATGCGGCCGGGTGATTCAAACAGTTCGCCGCACTCCAGCGACTGCGCATCCGTCATGGCGCGGGCATTGCCTGCAAGCAACTCCTCACGCGCAAACCGGTAGGCGCGCACGGCAGAGTGCAGCGTGGCCATCAGCAGTGCGGCGGAGATTCCTTTGCCGCTGATATCGCCCAGAGCCACGCCGACGCCGGTGATCTCGCGGCGGTGTTCTGCATCGTCATGAAAGAGAAGGAAGTCGTAGTAGTCGCCAGAGACAGTCCGTGCGGGACGGCAGATGCCGTGAAGATCAAGCGATGGCACGCGGACATGGGCACGCGGAAAAAGATTGGCCTGCACCTCCTGCGCAATGCCAAGCTCACTCTGCATCCGCTCCTTTTCCTTCTGCGACTCGATCAGTCGGCCAAGTGACCACGACATGCGGTTGAACGAGCGGCAAAGATCGGCCAGCTGATCGTCGCGGTACACCTGGATGCGGTGCGAAAGATCGCCACTGTCAATGAACAGCGTGGCCGCATACAAATCCTCAACAGAGCCGGTCATGGTGCGTGTAAGCCGTACCGCGAGGTAGAACGCAAGCGTCTCCAGCAATGCGAAGAAGACGAACACGGCAACAAAGGCGACCCGCACCGTATCTGTGATCCGCCCTGTCAGGCCAGTGCCGAAGAGCTGGTTGAACAGAACGGACGGTCGCGACACCACCGTGAGCGGGACAGGACGAGCCTGGCCTGTATCCCAGTCGATGACAGACAGTGTGGAGGAGAAGCCAACTTCACCATCCAGCAGGTTTGCCCGTTGCAGTTTGGTTCCGCCGGTCAACCGCTGACGCCGCAACAGTGGGACTGGAATCTTCGCGCTTGGCCGCGTCTGCAACGCGGCTGCCGGTAGCAGCGTCACCTGGCCAACGCCCTCTCCAACACGGCTCAACAGCTCGGGCGTGACAGGCATGCTGCCGATCACGGTGATGCTCCGGTTGTCTCCGGCGGGTAACTGATTCACAACCGCGATGTAGAGCACGCCGCCGTCGGCCGCGAACAACTTGATCTGGTGCCCGCGCTGCCCATGCGGAATCCATTCTCGTAGCCGCAGAGGCGTCTTGTCGTTCCCTGCAAACCCGGGGGTTTCAACCCGCTCATCATTTACGTAGAGAGCCATCTGGCGGTCGGGTGCGGATCGCGGTACTCCCGGAGGCCGCTGCAGAAAGTCAAGGAGCCGTTCCCGCGGTATGCCCTGCTCCATGCGCTGCCGGATCGCGATCGCCAGCCCCTGATCGATCGTCCACATGTCATCCAGCTGAAGTTGAAACCGCGCCGCCGCAAGATGGATGGCAAACTGGCCTGCGGCGACATACGCCGAAAGAAACACCAGGGTAAAGAACAGGATGACCGGCGTGAGGCCGATCAGGAGATACGTCAGGATCAGCTTGTTGCGGAGCCTCCACAATAGCCCATGCCGGATCGCGCGATAAAGATACGGCACGGACGATAGTACCGAAAACAGCAGCAACAGCCAACGCAGAGAAGTGAAAGGACTACCGTATTGCCCAGGAACGTACGCCAGCAAAAAGGCAGCCGCGGTCCCGCCCCATATCCAGCGCAGGTAGAGCGGCACACGCGGCAGCCCCCTGCGAAAGGCTCCAGTGGTGGCTGTGTACAGCGGATCCGAGACCCGGTTCTGCTTGCGGGGGCGAAGAACCAGCGGCATCGGGCTCAGCGCTCCGCGTCAGACTTCGCTGCCACTTGCATGGCATAGCGCGTGGCGGAAAAGTGCGCGCCTGCCAGCAGAAGCAGGCCGGAAAGGAACGCCCATAGCATCAGGCTCACGGAGATCTGAAACGGACCATATACATTCGCGAAATCAAGGTGCGGAAGAACCGCGATATACACATGCTTGGCCGCCTCCCACAAGAGGCCCGTGACAATGGCAGTGGGCAGCACCGCGCGCGCCGGAATGCTGCGATTGGGCAGTATCCAATAGATCAGAAAGAAAAGGGTGATGCTGCTCCCCGTGGCCAGCACGCTGAGAAATCCGCGGGAAAGAACTGCGTAGACGATGTTTTGTATGTGCCCGAAGAAGATAAACGTCAGAACCGCCTGCTGCGCCGCCGACGCCGCAACGGAGAACATGGCCAGCAGACCGGCGGACAGGGCCAGGCCAAGGGAGACAATCTGGTTGTGGAGATAGTTCCGGTTCTTGCGGGCGCGCCAGACGTTGTTCAGCGCAACCTCCAGCGGCAGAAAAACTCCGGTACTGCTGATCAGCAGCATGATGACTGAGAAGACCTGCACGCCAGCATGTGGATGCACAAGCAGGCCCATGTTCCGCATCACGAAGTCCTGGCCGGTGGGCAGGTAACTATGCATCAGCTGCCCCACGACCTCAAACATAGCTTGCGAGTGAAAGACGCGCCGCGACAATGTGAGCAACAGCACAATAAACGGGAACAGCGAGAGGATGACGTTCGCCGCAACAGAAAACGCATAGGTGTGAACGTCAGTCTGTGTCAGGTATTTCAACAGCGCAAATATCTGTGCGCCGGAGCCGCCTTCCACCGGCTCAGGCCAGAGTTCGCGCTCGCCTGGCGCTTTCTCCGCTTCTGAAGCAGCGGATTTTGTTGGTGGCGGAATCAAGGACATGGCGGAGGAACCGGCGCTGGAGAATCCGGTGCAACCGATGCTAGCAGAGCCTCGCAGTGCTCATCTTCATTGCGTGGCGTGTTCTCAGCAATCCGTGCGAGCGCCCACTGCGCCGCTTCCGCAATCGCCGCGTCCGCGTGGGTAGACCATTGCTGAAGACGTTCGCGATGAACCGGATCACCGCTGTTGCCCATGGCAATCGCGACGTTCCGCCGCAGCCGCTTCAGCCCCGTCCGTTCCACCGGGGAGCCGCGAAATTTCCTTTTGAAGTCGGTGTTCTCCATGGCCGCAAGATCTTCCAGCGCGGGGTTGACGAGCTCCGTCCGCGCCTGCATCCCCGGGTTGATCCCAATCGGAGCGCGGCGGTTCCACGGGCACACATCCTGACAGATGTCGCAGCCAAACACCTGCCGCCCCATGTGCTGCCGAAGCTCTTCCCCAATGCTTCCCTTCTTTTCGATGGTCAGATACGCGATGCAGCGGCTCCCATCCATCTGCCGCGGCGCGATCAACGCGTCAGTCGGGCAAGCGTCGATGCAGCGCGTGCAAGTGCCGCAGCGGTCCGCAGCGGGCAGCGAGACCACATCCTCCACGAACGGCATGGAGGTAAGGATCACGCCGAGCAACAGCCATGAGCCAAGCTGCTGGTTCAGCATGCAGGTATTCTTCCCCGTCCAGCCGATCCCCGCAAGCTGAGCCAGCCACCGCTCCACGACGGGGCCGGTATCGACATAGGCTCGCGTCTGCACGGGTTCACTACCCGCTGGCATCATCGCGTGGAGGTCAGATTCCACCTGCCGGAGCTGCCGCAGCAAAACGTCATGGTAGTCAGAGGGAACTGCCGTTCCGTCCTCCCCTGTGGATCCGCTCCATGCGTAGCGAGCAATCCATCCGCTGCCGGGCGGAGACGCTTCGAGCGAGGTGGGCTGTGCCGCGTTGTAGTTGACCGCGCATACGATCACGGAGCGTGCCCAGGGAACGGTGCGCGACAGCGAAGACCGCTGCGGAAGTCCATCGTCGCCTGGCCGCAGCAACCACGCCATCTCGCCAGCGAAACCTGCTTCTGCCCAGCGAAGAAAACGCTCACGCTGCGCTTCCTCCTCCGGTGAACCGGGCAATGGCACGGACGCGATGCCTGCCAGGTCGAAGCCTGCGGCAAGCGCCGCCGCGGTCAGCCGCGAGCGCAACTCCGGGGCGATCTCAACGTGTTCTGAGAGCGTTTCAGCCATGTTTTGCCCCCAGCAAGGAAATGCCGGGCCATCCTCAGTGTAAGGAGTTGATCCTGGCGTAGTCGAAAGCATCGCTTGGTGCAGCGTTCACCAGCCCTCAACGCTCTGTTCAGACGGGCTCCGCAGGTTGGCCGGTGCTAGGATGAAAACAGCAGAACCCGCACGAGATTCTCCCGTCTTCAAAAGGCTGAGACTACCTGATAATGCATACTGCCGTCTGCCGTTTTCTCCTCGCTTCCCTCACCGCAACCCTTCCGCTCCGCGCCCAGAACACGCCCATCCAGATCACGGCGGACCTGACCGAGGGCGCGCGTCACCTCTATCACGCTGAGATCGATATTCCCGTGAAGGCGGGAACTGTTGACCTGATTACGCCGCAGTGGATTCCCGGCACTCATGCTCCCAGCGGCCCGCTCCAGGACATTGTGGGCGTCGTCTTTACCGGCAACGGACAGGTACTGCGCTGGCGGCGCGACGACGTGACGCTGGCAGAGTTCCACGTGACCGTGCCGAAGGGCGTCAGCACCGTCCATGTTCACCTTGACTCCATCGTCCCGGGCCGCGTCACCACCAAAATGGCCGTGCTGGAGTGGGAGCGCCTGATGATGTATCCGGCGCACATTCCCGTCCGCGACATTCCCATACAGCCGTCCGTCACCGTTCCGTCCGGGTGGGGCACGGGCACCGCGCTCACTCCGGTGGGCACAGTCACCGCCCCGCTCGGCACGGGCGTCCTTGAGTCAGCACATGCCACGGCACCTGGCTCCGTGACCACGAAGTATGCCGTCACCAACGTCGAGCAGCTTGAGGATTCTCCAGTGATGACTGGGAAGTACTTCCACGAGTTCGCTCTTGCACCGGAGATCAAGCCGAAGCATTATCTGGACGTTGTTGCGGATGAGCCGGGAGACGCGGAGATGCGGCCGGAGGTGCTGGCTGAAGTCAGCAATCTGGTGCGTGAAGCGGACGCTAACTACGCCTCACACCACTACAACGACTACCACTTCCTGCTGACTCTCTCTGACCGCGCCGGCGGCGAGGGCCTGGAGCATCACCAGTCGTCAGACAACGGCGTGGGAGAAAAAGGCTTCGCTGATGACGCCCACCAGTTGGGCGAGGCAGATCTGCTGGCGCACGAGTTTACCCACTCCTGGAACGGGAAATACCGCCGTCCGGGACGGCTGTATCAAGCTGACTTTGCCACGCCGCAGCAGGGTGACCTGATGTGGGTCTACGAGGGCATGACGCAGTACTGGGGCAATGTGCTGGCCACACGCGCCGGGCTGAAGTCGCAGGAGCAATACCGCGATCTGCTGGCGCTCTCCGCCGCGCAGCTGGATTACAAGCCCGGGCGCGCATGGCGCTCCACTGAAGACACCGCGATTGCCGGCAGCCTGATCCGGGGCGGCAATCCCCAGTGGGTCAACTGGCGGCGTGGACAGGACTACTACCAGGAGGGCGAACTGGTCTGGCTGGACGCGGACACCACCATCCGCAAGCTGACGGATAACAAGAAGTCGCTGAATGACTTTGTGAAGATCTTCCTCGGCAAGGGCGGCAACACCGGCCCGGTGGTGGTTGGCTACGAGTTCCCCGAACTGGTTAAGGATCTGAATCAAGTGGTGGCCTACGAATGGGCCAAGTTTCTGCATGACCGTATTACAGAAATCAATCCCCGCGCGGACCTGGACGGCATTGAACACGGCGGCTACAAGCTGGTCTACCAGGATCATCCCAGCAAGGGCGAGCGCACCTTGAGCGCAGGCAACAGCCGCCGGGGTGGCGGCTTGAATGTGTGGTATTCACTCGGCCTGCGCTTGAACCCGGAAGGCACCATCACCGACATCCGCTGGGATTCTCCCGCAGACAAGGCAAAGCTCGCGCCAGGCGAAAAGATCACTGCGGTCAATGGTGAGGTGTTCTCAGCGGACGCTCTGCGCGCTGCCGTCGGGAGGTCCAAGACGGAAAACGCGCCCATGCACCTTATGGTGCAGCAGGAATCCGCCATCTCGTCCGTCGACATTGATTACCACGACGGCGAGCGCTACCCGGCGCTGGTCCGCGTCGACGGCACCCCGGACTATCTCGATGACATCACCAAACCCCTGACTTCCCCTCTCCGGTAAGTGGGGACGGTAGTTCTAAGCGCGTGCACCGCGCTTGAGAAGCCGTGCCGGATGGGAAAATGTTTCACGTGAAACATTTTGCGAAACACGACAGAGTATCTGCAGATTGTTTTTCCGTGATCAACAGGATTTTCAACATCCTGCCGCCTTCCAGATGCTGCTTGAATGTATCCCAGACCGCTCCAAGTGTTACGTTAGCGCTAACGTAAACACACAAAAACTGAGATTCAAGCAGTGATTTACGGCACCCTTGCACCTGATACGGGCGCTTCAAAACAGACCCGTATCGAAGGATGTGAGTACCCGGCGTCACCTTTCGAAGTCACTTCTGTAGGCAGGCGGGCTGAAGGCACGCGTTGAACATCTGTCCCATAAACCTAAAGTCAGACCTCGACCTCGCATCGCTGCAAGATGGCGGCACTCTAGCCAAGTACATACAGCATTCGCAGGTTATGCTCGGCCATACTGTCTAGCCAAGCAGAGTGAAAAATCCACGTTTCTGCGAGATGCGGCGCCAGCGACTTCACTCAATCCGCCGCCAGCGCGGCACCTGCCGCATGTGCCTGAAAACGCTAAGATCTCAGCTACAACGTTCTCATGCTTAACTTTGAATCCGATCCACGCAAGGCCGCTTCGAACTTGCGCAAGCACCGCATCAGCTTTGAAGAGGCAACCAGTGTGTTCGAGAATGACAACTTCGCCTACACTGATTTCGATTGGGCGCATTCCGAGGCGGACGTGCGATTCTTCACCAATGGCATGTCGGATCGCGGCAAGCTGCTCTACATCGTTCGTAATGAGCTAGAGAACGAAATGATCCGTCTCATCAGTGCACGTCGTGCGACCACCCGGGAAAGGAGTCTCTATGAAGAAGGCTGAAGCAAGCGCGACTCAAACATCGGTGACCCCGGTGCGGAGCGCCACTGCGGTTCGGGGCAAATACTACGACCGGCTGGCAAAGGGGACTAACCTTGTCATTCTTGACTCCGCTTTGGTTGACAAGTTCCCTAACTCTGAGTCGGTGAATGTGGCGTTGCGCGCATTTCTGTCCCTGCCAGCTGAGGAGCGCGCAGCGGCCATCCAGCAAGCGCGTGAGAACGCCCCGCGCACCGAGTACGGCTTCGATCCGCGTGTGGGCGACCTTGAAAACGCTTCCTAGGCTAGCGGCACGTTCGAGACGATCGTCCAGGCCTCACCTGACGGACTTGTTGGCATGCGATTGAAGTCCCACATCTCTGTGAGATGTGGGACACACACTGCGCCGCCGGAGGAAGTGAGATGCAGGTTACGCCCCAAGCACTACCGCTGGGTTCGCCAGCGTGCAACTAGATCTTCCGCGGCCTGCGGCCATGTGGGATAGGTGAATTGAAAGCCGGCCTGCAACAGCCTGCCCGGCACAACGCGCCGGCTCTTCAATACAAGCTCTGACTCTGTGCGCAGAAGGAACGTGCCAATCTCCAGCATCCATCGCGTGGTGGGCAGGCCGAACCGGATGCCCCAGGCTTGCCGGAGCAGTCGCAGAAACTCGCGGTTTGGCAAGGGATTGGGCGAGGCAAGATTCACCGGACCGCTCATCTCTCCGTGTGCGATCAGGAAGTCCACGGCACCGCAGAAGTCCGCGTCGTGGATCCACGAGACGAACTGTGTTCCCGGCAGATTCGTGCCGCCCAGCCCGCGCTGGACCAGGCCGAGAAACACATCAAAAACGCCGCCGCGGTCCGGGCTCATCGTCATCGCGCTGCGCAGTGTCACCTGCCGCGTGCCCGGTGTTGCAATGCCGAAGAACGCCTCCTCCCATCCCTTGGCAACGTCGATGGAGAAGTTCCACGTCTCCGGCGCGCCGGGTTCATTGCCGCCCAGATCGCCTGTCGCCTCATCCATAGTCCGGTCCAGAGCGTGCCGGTAGATGGTGGCGGTGCTCGCGTTCAGCCACACGGCCGGGGGGCGTTGCGCAGCGGCTACCGCCTGATGCAGTACCTTCGTGGAGTCCACGCGCGAGTCACGAATCTCCGCGCGGTTCTTCGCGTTGTAGCGGCAGTTCACGCTGCGTCCGGCAAGGTTGATTAGTACATCGCACCCGTCGATCTCCGCCTGCCACGCGCCGGGTGTCCGGGCGTCCCACTGCGCCGTACGCCACGGTGTGCCCGCCGCCGGCTTGCGGCTCAACACAACCAGGCCGTCGCCTTTCGCGTGAAAGTGCCCCGCGAGGATGTTGCCAACCTGACCGGAGCCGCCCGCCAGAACAACCTTCATTGCGGGTACTCCGTTGCTTGGGCTGGGAGGTAACGCCGCCACTCTTCTGATTCGGCAACGCGCTTGATGACCCTGTTGCGCTCCAGCATCAGCCCACGCATGTAACGCCGCAGGAACAGCGCTTCGGCAAGCCGGCCAAGCAGCGGCAGCGGAGCCGCGATGCGGAAGTCATCACGCATCTCCGTCGTGCCGTCCGGCAGCGCGCGGAAGAAGTGGTCGGCCTGCATCAGGCGAAAGATGCCGCGGACCATCGTCACCTGGAAGAACTCCGGCGCGCGAAGCTCCGTCGTACGGCTGGTCAGGTTCTGCCACACGCCAAAGTGCTTCGCGCGCCACGTTACCTCACCGTGCAAGCCCACCAGGCCCGTGGTGATGCCGCCGGCCGCCAGCGCCTGCTCGCCCGAGTGGACATTGAATAGGAGATGCACTTCCACACTCCTTGCCAGGTCAAAACAACGCTGGACAGGAGCGCGGATCACCGTGGTTTCTCTTAGATGAATCACCGGCCTGCTCCGTTGGTGCACCACACTTTGGCAGAGATGTGAGCATGGATGTTGATTAACGTATCGGCGGGGCAGCCAACCTAGGGCCTCGCCCAAGGTTAGGATAGCGCGCGCCTTCAGCACGCATGGAGTGCTGGGGAGTACCGCTTCAACCCTCATTGGGTGGGTTGGAACATGTCTTCGTAGTTGATTCTGCTACGGCTAGCGGTAAACCTCACGGCGGTTGCCGATGCGGACGACGAAGATGGTTAGCTGACCGTCGTCAATGCCGCTGATGATGCGATAATCTCCAACGCGGTACTTCCAGAACTCTCCGAGCTTGGAGCCCTTCAGGGCCTCACCAAGGCTTCGAGGATCGTCTAAGACTGCGATACGGTCATGCAGGAAGGAAAGGATGCGCCGGGCGATTTGAGGGTCAAGCTTACCTAGGTCCCGCAGGGCGGCTGGGGTAAGCTCAACTTCCCATGCCATATTGGTCCATGACTTCCTCGAGCGGAATGGTCTTCAGGCGACCGGCACGGACGTCGGTCATTTGCTGCTCAGCAAGATAGAGGTCTTCCAAGTCGTCCAGATATTCCAGGATCGCTTCGCGGGCGTAGGAGTCTTTACTGCGCCCGGTCTTCCGTGCCAGAGCGTCCAGGCGGTTCTCGATCTCTTCCGGGAGTTGTATGGCCAGCATAAGCACCTCACATCTCAATATAACGAATCACTCTGTTTGACACACCCTTATTTCGTTCATGCGACTCGTGTCCAATATCTTTGCAAGATGTGGGACACGAGTGCCTCTCTATAATTAGAGAGCCACATTTATGAGAGCATTCATTAGATTCATTACGGCAGCCGGCCGAATAGGTGGCGGCAGCGTTGTACTCTCCATCGTTTTGTTCGGGTTTTCCGTTTATGAGCATTTTGTTGCCAGAAATATTCATGCCTACTGGCTCGTTCTCGCTGCGGGTGCCTCGTTCGTAGGAGGGGCATACTACGCGTGGTTAAACGCAGACAAGGCACTTGCGCAACAAATCTGTAAGAGTGCACTGCCGCAGCTCAGAATCGAGTTGGTGCGTGCATTCTTCGACGTCTCCCCGTTGCCAGGTTTCAAGCTACAGGTGCACATTTACGCTTATCTCAAGGTGACAAACCAGAACCCGCCCGAAACGCTTATCAAAGCAGGAGCGCTCGCGATCACAGTTGCCGGGAAACAATACGTAGGAAACGGCGATGACGTGTCAAAGAGTGGTAATGCACTAGAGCACGTGACAGACTTTAGGTTAGGTGGTGAAGCAGCGACAGAAGTATTCGGCGACACACTGTCGCGGTTTCCACGGCTATTGTCGAGTGTCACGCCAGAAACGCCCCTGCGTCGCGGCATTACTCAAGAAGGATTCTTCGTTTTTGCCTTTCCCGGTTTACACGATTGGAATTGCGATGAGCGGCATCTTCTTCGAGTGACCGATGCTGAACTTTCAATCACGGATTCGTTCGATGCAAAGCATCCAGTCCACTTCAAGTCTCTTAACATTGCAAACGGTGTGTTGATTGATTCTGGTCGCTTTAGACATTAGGTCCGCTATGACAGCGGCGTCCAGGCCGAGTGGTGCGCAGAGGATTGGAGGACGGCGTCGATGAAGCGGAGGCCGGCTACGCCGTCTTCCACACCGGGCAGGGTGAGGGCGAGCGGGTTTGGGGCGCGGTCTTCGAGGCGGGCGGTGATCTGTTCGGCCATGTCGCGGTAGAGCTGGGCGAAGGCTTCGAGGTAGCCCTCGGGGTGGCCTGAGGGGACTCGCGTGGCGTAGGCGGCGTACGGACTGGTGGTGCCGTGGCCGCTGCGGGTGAGGATGCGCGCGGGTTCCTTGAGCGGGGCAAAGCGGACGTAATTGGGATTTTCCTGCTCCCAGTCGAGCCCGGCCTTTTCGCCAAAGATGCGCAGACGCACGTAGTTCTCGTGACCGGTGGCGACCTGCGAGGCCCAGAGGCTGGCCTTCGCACCGCCTTCGAAGCGGAGCAGCGCCTGCACGTTGTCATCGACGGGGCGGCCGGGGACGAAGGTGGTCAGCTCGGCGGCAATCTCCGTCGGCTGCAGGCCGGTGGTGAAGCGGGCGAGATGGTAGGCGTGGGTGGCGATGTCGCCGAGCGCGCCGCCGGGGCCGCTGACTTTGGGGTCGGTGCGCCATGCGGCTTGCTTGTTGTCGACGGGCGTGGCGAGCCAGTCCTGCGCGTATTCGACGTTGATGAAGCGGATAGGGCCAAGCTCGCCGGAGGTGACCATGTCGCGAATCTGGCGGATCATGGGATAGCCCGCGTAGGTGTGCGTCAGGCCGAAGAGCAGGCCCCTCCGCTTGACCTCGGTGGCGAGGTCTTCAGCGTCAGGCAAGGTGGTGGTCATCGGCTTGTCGCACATCACGTTGATGCCAGCGGCGAGGAATGCCTTGGCGATGGGGTAATGCGTGCTGTTGGGTGTGGTGATGGCGACGAGGTCGATGCGGTCCTCGCGCTGTGCTTCCGCCTGCGCCATCTCCTGGAAGCTGGCGTAGGGGCGCGGGATGTGGAGATCGGCGGCTGCAGCGCGGCTGCGCTCCGGGTCAGAGGAGAGCGCGGCGGCGACGAGTTCGTACTTGTCGTCGATGCGGGAGGCGAGGCGGTGGACCGCGCCGATAAAGGCTCCGGGGCCGCCGCCCACCATGCCCAAGCGCAGGCGGCGGTTCAGTTTGGTGTTCATGACGTTCTCCCGTTTCGTGATTCGTTAACGCGGGCTACAGCCCGCAGGTCCGTTGCGGCATCTGTACCCAGCCCTTTGGGCTGGGCTATTACAACACGCGCCTTTAGCGCGTTTCTTCGGAAGCTCTAACCAACGTATTGTGCAGAGAAACCCACCTTAGCTTCGCGAAGGTGGGGCACCCGCTTCTTTCAGACCAACCTTAGCTTCGCCCTTCGACATGCTCAGGCGAAGCTGGTGGGCTTCCGCTTTCACTCTTATTGCGTTATGCCGAGGAGTTTGTTGATGGCTGGCTGGTCCGTGGTGGCGCCGGCGAAATCGTCGAAGGCTTTGCCGGTGGTTTCGATGATGTGGCGCTGGATGAAGGGTGCGCCTTCGCGCGCGCCCTGGGCAGAGCTCTTGATGCAGCACTCCCACTCGAGCACGGCCCAGCCTTCGTATCCGTACTGCGCCAGCTTGGAGAAGATCGCGCTGAAGTTAACTTGTCCATCGCCGAGCGACCGGAAGCGACCGGCGCGGTTGACCCAGGACTGGAAGCCGCCGTAGACGCCCTGACGGCCAGTGGGGTTAAACTCGGCGTCTTTGACGTGAAACATCCGGATGCGGTCGTGGTAGAGGTCGATGTAGCTGAGGTAATCAAGCTGCTGCAGGACGAAGTGGCTGGGGTCGTAGAGCAGGTTGCAGCGGGGATGTCCGCCGAGCAGGTCGAGGAACATCTCGAACGAGGCACCGTCGCAGATATCCTCACCGGGGTGGATCTCGAAGCAGGCGTTGACGCCGTTCTCGTCGAAAACATCGAGGATGGGACGCCAACGCTTGGCGAGTTCACCGAATGCTGTTTCAACCAGGCCAGCGGGACGCTGCGGCCATGGGTAGAGGTAGGGCCAGGCAAGCGCTCCGGAAAAGGTGGCGTGCTCGGTGAGTCCAAGGTTGCGGGAGGCACGTGCGGCGAAGTGCAACTGCTCAGTGGCCCACGCCTGGCGGGCTTTGGAGTCCCCATGAACGGACTTGGGAGCAAAGCTGTCGAAGAGCGTGTCGTAGGCGGGATGGACAGCGATGAGCTGGCCCTGCAGGTGAGTGGAAAGCTCCGTGAGCGCAACGCCCGCACTGGCGAGCGTGGCCTGCAGATCGTCGCAGTAAGCTTTGCTTTCGGCAGCCTGCTTCAGGTCGATGAAGCGGGCGTCCCATGAGGGGATTTGCACGCCCTTGTAGCCGAGGCTCCCGGCCCATTTCGCGATCTCCGCCAGGTTGTTGAAGGGGGGATCATCGCCTGCGAACTGGGCCAGAAAGATGGCTGGCCCTTTGATGGTGGTCATGTGCTTGATCTCCGGCTCAGATGTGTTAGCCGCACCATTGTAACGAGAGCGAGCCGTGCATGGCATGAGCCTTGCTCCTCCGAGCGTTTGATGGTGCAAGTGCGCCAGGACAACTGTCCGATGCTACGTGAGTCCCGCTGAAGTTGGCTCCAAGTGCGAGAACCCGCACATCCGCGCTGCGTATGTACGGGGCACCCGGGTTGAACCCGGCACCCGGGTTCTGCGGGTTGCCACGTTTGCGCTAAGCTGGCGTGGTCAGGTCTACCGGTGAGAACTCGCGTGCCTTCTTATACAGCCCTTGAAAGCCTTGCTGCTGTCGTGATCTTTCTGGTCTCCCATGTTAGGGCGCAGCAGGCGGAACAGGTGCCATACCTCAATCGATCGCTGACGGCGCATGCGCGCGCGGTGGACCTGGTCGGCCGCATGAACTTGAACGAGAAGGTGTCGCAGATGGGGAACGCGTCTGATGCGATTCCGCGTCTGGGCGTGCCTGCGTACAACTGGTGGAACGAGGGGCTGCACGGCGTTGCGCGCGCGGGCTATGCGACGATGTTTCCGCAGGCGATTGGCATGGCGGCAACGTGGGATCCTCCGCTGCTGCGTGAGATCGGCGACGCCATTGCAACGGAGGCGCGCGCGAAGAACAACGAGGCGCTGCGGCACGGCAATCACGGTATCTACTTTGGGCTGACGTTCTGGTCGCCAAACATCAACATCTTTCGCGATCCGCGCTGGGGACGCGGGCAGGAGACCTACGGCGAGGACCCATACCTGACGGCGCAGATGGCGGTGAACTTTATTCGCGGGCTGCAAGGCGATGATCCGGCGTACTTCAAGGTGATCGCCACGCCCAAGCACTTTGCCGTGCACAGCGGGCCGGAGATCGACCGGCACCGCTTCAACGTGTCGCCTTCACCGCATGATCTGTGGGAGACGTACCTGCCGCAGTTTCGCGCGGCGGTCGTCGATGCAAAGGCGGATTCCATCATGTGCGCGTACAACGCCCTGGATGGTGTGCCGGCGTGCGGCAACACGATGCTGCTCCGTGATGTCTTGCGTCTTGATTGGGGCTTTAACGGATATGTCACGTCGGACTGCGGTGCCATCGACGACTTCTTCCGGCCTGGAACACACGCGACCGAGCCGGACGCCGAGCACGCGGATCGTGACGCTCTTCTGGCGGGTACGGATACAAACTGCGGCGGCACCTATGCGCGGCTGCTGTTTGCGGTCCGCAAGGGGCTGGTGAAGGAGGCAGACCTTGATGCCAGCCTGACGCGGCTGGTTGAGGCGAGGATGCGGCTGGGCCAGTTCGATCCGCCGGAGAAGGTGGCGTATGCGCGCATACCCTTCAGCGAGGTGCACTCAGCGGCTCACGCGGCGCTGGCGAAGCGTGCGGCGGAAGAGTCGCTGGTGCTCTTGAAGAACGATGGTGTGCTGCCGCTGATGCCGGGCAAGTACAAGACTGTCGCGGTCATTGGGCCAAATGCCACGTCGCTCGCGGCTTTGGAGGGCAACTACAACGGAACGCCGCACGACCCGGTGCTGCCCGTGGATGCTCTGAAGGCGGCTCTGCCCGGCGTCACTGTCTTGTACGCGCAAGGTGCGCCGTATGTGGAGGGCTTCCAGACGCCGGTGCCACGCACGATGCTGCTTCCTGCGGCAGGTTCGGCGGAGCACGGATTGAAAGCTGAGTATTTTGGCTCCGCCAGCTTGGATGGCGTGCCAGTGCGGACGGCGGTTGATCCGCAGATTGACTTTGACTGGAGTAACGTCAATCCGCTGCCGGGTTCGCCGGAGAGCGGGTTTGCTGTGCGTTGGACGGGGACGATCGGCGCTCCGCGTGCGGGTGATTACGCCTTCAGCGTTCGCGCGGGAATGTGTGAGCAGTGTGCGCGGCAGCAGAGTGTTCGCCTTGTGGTGGACGGTGTGGAGTTGATTCCGTTGCGTCCTGCTGCGCCAAACGATCTGCCACGTTTCACGCTGCATTTCGGCGAAGGTCAGCAGCACCAGGTAGAGATTGACTTTGTTCGCCCGCATGCGGAGCAGGGTTCGGGCGTCACGCTGGAGTGGACCCCGGCGGCGGAGACGTTGCTGCCGGAGGCGCTTGCGGCTGCGGCGAAGGCTGACCTTGTGATCGCTATGCTGGGGCTTTTGCCTGATCTTGAGGGTGAGGAGATGCCGGTTGCGGTGCCGGGTTTCGCGGGTGGCGACCGCACGGATATCGCATTGCCCGCATCGCAGGAGCGCCTTCTGGAAGAACTGGCCGCGACAGATAAACCGCTCGTGGTTGTGTTGATGAATGGATCGGCGCTGGCGGTGAACTTTGCCCAGGGGCACGCGAAAGCAGTTCTCGAAGCGTGGTATCCCGGCGAGGCTGGTGCGCGCGCAATTGCGGACGCGCTCACAGGCGCTGTCAATCCGAGCGGACGTTTGCCGGTCACCTTTTACGCCTTAAATAAGGATCTGCCGGAGTTCAGCGATTACTCGATGAAGAACCGGACGTACCGGTACTTCACCGGCGCACCGTTGTACCGGTTTGGCTTTGGACTTAGCTACACGCGCTTTCACTATGGCGCGTTGAGGCTTTCCGCGAACACGGTGAAAGCCGGTGCCACGCTGACCGCGACGGTAAACGTAAAAAATACCGGGGCGCGTGCTGGTGAAGAGGTCGCGGAACTGTACCTGATACCTCCGCGCGCAGGCAACGGAGGTCTTTCGCCAAGGCTCCATCTGCAAGGGGTGCAGCGTGTTTCGTTGCGTCCTGGTGAAATCCGGACGCTGACCTTTGCGCTGGATCCGCGTGGAATGAGCGAGGTGGATGCACAAGGTATGCGCAGCGTGCAGGCGGGCACCTATGGTCTAGCGATTGGCGGCGCGCAGCCCGGTGATCCCATGGCGGTGGAACCCGCGCAGATGGTCCGCTTTACCGTCGCGGGCAGTCAGGAGTTGCCGCGATGAACACTGTCGTATCTTCAAGAGCGGTAGGCTAAACGGCATGAAGATTGTGGATGCGCGTGTCATCGTCTGCTCGCCTGACCGCAACTTCGTCACGTTGCGCATTGAGACGCACGAGGGCATCTATGGGCTGGGCGACGCGACGCTGAACGGCCGCGAAATGGCCGTTGTCAGCTATCTCACGGAGCACGTGATTCCGTGCCTGATTGGCCGCGACCCATTCCAGACGGAGGACATTTGGCAGTACCTGTATCGCGGTGCGTACTGGCGGCGCGGGCCGGTGACAATGGCCGCTATCGCCGCCGTGGATGTGGCGCTATGGGATATCAAGGGAAAAGCGCTGAACACACCCGTCTACAACCTGCTGGGAGGTGCCAGCCGGCGCGGATGCATGGTGTACACGCATGCGAACGGGGCTGATATCGCTGAAACGATTGATTCCGTGCAGAAGCATGTTGCAGAAGGCTATCTTGCCGTCCGCGCGCAGGCTGGCGTTCCGGGTCTGGCTGCGACGTATGGCGTGCCGAAGGACGGCAAAGCGTATGAACCGGCAGGGCGCGGCTTACCCGTGGAGACGGTCTGGTCCACCGAGAAGTATCTGCGGTTCGCCCCGCGACTGATGGAGGCGGCGCGTGCAGCCGTTGGTGAGGATGTGCACCTGCTGCACGACGTGCACCATCGCCTGACACCTATCCAGGCGGCGCGGCTGGGCAAGGCGCTGGAGCCCTTTGATCTCTTCTGGATGGAAGACCCTGTGCCGGCCGAGTTGCAGGGGGGCTTCGCGCTGATCCGGCAGCACACGACGACACCGCTCGCCGTGGGCGAAGTCTTCAACTCATTTCATGATGCGCATGATCTGATCCGCGATCAGTGGATTGACTACCTGCGCATGACGGTGGTGCATGGCGGTGGCATCACGCCGCTGAAAAAGGCCGCGGACTTTGCGGCGGTGTACCACGTGAAGACGGGCTTTCATGGAGCGACGGATATGTCCCCGGTTACTTTAGCCGCGGCGTTGCACCTTGGCCTTGCGGTGCACAATTTCGGCATCCAGGAGCATATGCCTCACACGCCGCTGACGGACGAAGTGTTTTCCCATCAGTACAGGTTTGAGGCAGGCTATATGCATCCTGGTGATGCTCCCGGGCTTGGTGTGGAGATCAATGAGGACCTTGCGGCGAAGCACCCGTATCAGCGCGCGTACCTGCCCGTGAGCAGGCTGCTGGACGGAACGCTGTCAGACTGGTGAGTGCGGCAGCATGTACAGTGTTCGAGAGCATGTCTTCGCCTTTCACCATTAAGCCGGTATCTGACGCACGTTGGGACATTCTCAGCCTGGGCGAGGTGATGCTGCGCTTCGACCCCGGTGACTTTCGCATTGCGCAGGCGCGGCAGTTTCGCGTGTGGGAGGGTGGCGGCGAGTACAACGTCGCGCGCGGTCTGCGGCGATGCTTCAACCTGCGCGCGACCGTTGCGACGGCGCTGGTGGACAACCCTGTCGGTCATCTCGTGGAAGATTTGATGCTGCAGGGCGGCGTGGACACGTCGCACGTACTGTGGCGCGACTACGACGGCATCGGCCAGAACTGCCGCAACGGCGTGTACTTTCTGGAGCGCGGCTTTGGCGTGCGCGGCGCTCTGGGCAGCATGGATCGCGGCCATACGGCAGTCTCGCAATTGAAGCCGGGTGATATCGATTGGGACAGTATCTTCGGCGAGGAAGGCGTGCGCTGGTTTCACACCGGCGGCGTGTTCTGCGCGCTGAGTGAGACGACACCACGTGTTGCGCGGGATGCAATGCAGGCTGCCAAGCGGCATGGTGCGGTCATCTCCTATGACTGCAACTATCGCCCGTCCCTGTGGCGTGCGCGTGGTGGACGCCTCGCCGCAGCCGCCGTGAATCGAGATCTTGCGCCGTATGTCGATGTGCTGTTCGGGCATGAAGGTGATCTCGCCACGGAGTTGAGCGAAGCAGCGAGGGGGCTTCCCCCGCACACGCCAGAAAGCTATGCCGCGATGGCTGCGCGTGTGATGGCGCAGCATCCTAACCTGAGCGTGATCGCCACGACCACGCGCCGCGCGCACTCCGCGAACCGCAATGACTGGGGAGCCTTCGCCTATGCCGGTGGCGCGATGCATGTGGGCGAGCAGATGCGCGATCTGGAGATCTATGACCGCGTGGGTGGCGGCGACGCGTTTGCCTCCGGCCTGATCTACGGCATGTTGCAGGGCAAGGGTATTGAATACGCGCTGCGCTGCGGCATCGCGCATGGAGCGCTGACCATGACCACCGCCGGAGACAGCAGCTTTGCCTCGCTGGCCGAGGTCGAGAACCTGATGAACGGCATTGGTGCCGGTGTGCAACGCTGAAGCAGGTAGAGGGGAGAGTCGATGAGTGTTTCGAAGAGTGAAGTCATCAAGCGGATGCGCACGACAGGCATTGTTCCCGTGCTGCGTGGTGGCTCGGTTGAAGAAGGTCTGGCGCTTGCACGCGCCATTGCCGCTGGCGGCATCGATGTGCTGGAGATCACGATGACAACGCCGGGCGCGTTGGAGGTGATCCGCACGCTGCGGCGCGAGGACCCGTCGCTGCTGGTCGGTGCGGGAACCGTTCTGGATGCGGAGACTGCGCGCGCGTGCATGTTGGAGGGCGCTCAGTTCATCGTCAGTCCCTCGACGAACTTGGATACCATCGCGATCTGCCGCCGCTACTCTTGCGTGGTTCTGCCGGGCGCTCTGACGCCGACCGAGATCATGCAGGCATGGGAGGCGGGAGCGGACATCATCAAGCTGTTTCCGGCAAACGCGATGGGCGGGGCCAGCTACCTGCGCAGCATTCGCGCGCCGCTGCCGCACGTGGAGGTGATCCCGACGGGTGGCATCTCCCTGACGAACGCTAAAGAGTTCCTGCAAGCGGGCGCTCTGGCCCTGGGCGTGGGCACAGACCTGGCCGATGCGAAGGCCATCCGCGAAGGCAACGCCGCGAAGGTGACGAATACGGCGCGAGAGTATCGCAAGCTGGTTGTTGACCATCAGCAGGCGAGCCGCTGCCTCCCGGTCTGTTGATGCAACAGCACGGCGGTTTCTGTTAAGCTTTGGATTGTCTCGTGGTTGCCAGCGCCCTGACAAAGCGTGCTCGAAGAGAAGCTGCTTCGAAGTCGCGAGACATTTGCGTTGCGGCCTACCTTGGCCAGACGATGCGCTCTGAACCGTTCCCCCCGCCCGGTGAACGATCAGGGGACGTAGCTCAGTTGGTTAGAGCGCTGCCCTGTCACGGCAGAGGTCGCGGGTTCGAGCCCCGTCGTCCCCGCCACTCATTCCAGAGAGCTTACGGGATGTGTGGAGACCAAGTGACAAGAGAATCTGGGCACGACATGGGCACAATAAGCTCTCAGTGTGCATTGACCGCGATCTCCCCAGATTCCACTGTGCCTACGGGCACAGAAATTGTGCCCACGTTTTGAACCATCATCCTTACAACTTTGCTCTGTGCAGCTCGCTTGTTCGAGGTCACGGCCTGGGTGTAAACGTCCAGCGTGATTCGGCTGTTGGCGTGCCTTAAGAGCTCTTGTACGGTCTTCACATCTTCCCCGTTTGCCTTCAGCAGTGTGCCGAAGGAGTGACGGAAGGTGTGCCAGCCGATCCGCTTGGTAATACCCGCTGTCCGTGCAACCGGTTTGATATACCGCTTCATGAGGTTGTCCGGCCAGTAAGGCTGTTTGCCTGCCATTGTCGGACTCGCAAAGATCCAATCATCCGACATTGGATACGGGCTCTGATGACGCCAGCGCAATAGGTCCTCCGCCATGTAGCTGTCCATCGGAACCGGTTTGGCAGAAGCCTCTGTCTTGCAGTCGCCTACGACCTGATGCCAGATGGAACGCGTGACCCGTAGCTCCAAGTTCTCGAAGTCAACGTCTTGCCATCGAAGAGCAAGCAGTTCACTTACCCGCAGACCCGTTGCCGCATCCAGAAGAGCCAAGGTGCGCTCCCGAACGGACAACTTGCTAAGCAGGAGTTGAAGTTCCGAAAGTTCGAGAACATCCGGCAGTCTCTCCCGCTTCGCGCTCTGACGCACGAGCTTAATTGGATTACGATCAATCCACTCGTACCGCATCGCGTGATGGAAGATTGCGCTCATTAGATTTCGGATCTTCGCTTTTGTTGCTTTTGCCCGTTTGATCGTTCCCAGCCACTCTTCTACTGCCACTGGTTTGATCTGATCCAGTCGGTGATTGCCCCAACGAGGCAGAATCCAGCCGTTCAAGTAGCATTCGTAAGCCGAGCAGGTCGAAAACGCCTTCCGACTCTGATGATCGCCAGCCAGCTCCTTCAGCCGGTAATGATCGATCAGTTCGGCGACTGTGCTAGGTCCACTAGCCGTCAACGGGGTTTGTTGGTTGGCGTCGATGCGCAACGCTTGTGCTGCTTTGAGGGCTGATGTCTCTGTCGGCAGTGTCGTTACCGTTCCAACGATGGCCTTCCGCTGTCTGCTCTTGCCATCTGGCCCGGGCTCACGCCACCGAAAAATCCATACATCGGGCCCGCTCTGCCGATGCTCGCGTTGCACGCTTCCTTGTTGATACCGTGTTCGCCTAGCCATTTCTTCTCCAGTCCAGGCGGCACGAATGGCTGCTTCTAGCGTACCGCGACTTGGGGCAGAGGTCGATTGATTAGCCAGCCATCTGCTCCTGTATCCAGCGATCAATTTCGCTCGCACGAAACCGCCACAGCTTTCCAACGTGCACGCCGCGGACGATTCCCTGACGCGCGAACTTCTGCAAAGTCTTGGGGTGGATTTGCATGATGGCTGCGGCTTGTCCGCTGTCCAAAAGAGGCTCGGGGGTGAAGCGTTCGCTTGTGGGCGGCTTGCGGCCGCTCTCCGCAGCACCTGCTGGCGAATCAGTATTGCTTAAGATGGAGATCATCGCGGCTCCTCTGGGGCCTGGGCCCCGAATATGGCCGATACTCACTGCCGTGACCTCTAAATGTCCAATACTTCCTGCCTATACCCCGCGTTTGATTGCCTATGGCTTTCGGCTGTCCTGTTTGTAGCAGCACCGAACTTCGAGGCACCTCTCCGGTCTGCGATCAGAGAGAGTGCGACGTTTTCACGTTTGTAGGGTCAAATCTTATGCATACGTTGAGGCTGACTTGCACCCTCACGGATCGGTGTGCGTCATGTACGAGGGCCCAGAGTTCCGACATTTGCGGTACTTCGTCGCAGTCGCCGAAGAATGCAATTTCAGCAGGGCAGCTCGCCGGCTCCATGTTGCGCAGCCTTCCTTGAGCGCACAGATCCGTCAGTTAGAAGAAGGCCTCAACGCGAAGCTGTTCATGCGCACTACTGCTGGTACGTCACTTACTCCTGCAGGTGCGGCGCTGCTTCCTCACGCAAAGCAGATGCTGCGCATGAGAGAACAGGCAGTCGAACAGACGACGCTCGCTCAGGCCGGGCTTACGACACCGTTCCGACTTGGGTATTCCCCTTGGCTGAATCGCGACGTGATTCACGAAGCGATCATCGGCTACAAGGAACTCGTACCAGGCGCCGCGATCGAGCCCTCAAGCCAGAGTTCGGGGCCACTCACAAGGATGGTCTTGGACGGCCAACTCAGTGCAGCTTTGGTCAATCTTCCGGTTGCTGACGAAGAACTTTACATTCAGTACGTCTGTTCTGAAAAGCTCCTGATCTGCCTGCGTGCGGATGATCCTGCCGCGCAGCACGAAGCCATTCCACGAAGCGTCGTGCAAGACAAACTGAAGATCATGTTCGACCGAGCTCTACACCCCCTGCTCTACGACCAGCTTGAG
>CAXTXE010000010.1:0-117617 GCA_964248165.1 uncultured Terriglobus sp. | reverse complement strand
TGCCTGCGCGGTGGTCTTCGACAGCCTGGCCGAGAGCGAACTTCAGCGCTTCAATACCCTCGCCGGTGACCGCGGAGATGGCATAGAAGGGCAGCTTGCGGCGTTTGGCGTAGGCTTGCAGTTTCTTGAGCTTTTCTGGGTTGGCCGCGTCGATCTTTGCGGCGATGAGGATTACCGGCTTGTCTTCGAGCCCGTGGCCGAACTCTTTCAGTTCGCCGCTGATGACCTTGAAGTCCTCGACAGGGTCTGGCCGGCCGCTGCCGTCCGAAACATCCACCAGGTGCGCAAGGATGGCGGTGCGCTCGATGTGGCGAAGGAACTGGATGCCGAGGCCCGCGCCCTGGCTGGCACCCTCGATGAGGCCGGGCATGTCGGCGATAACGAAGGATTGCTGGTGCGGGGAGTCGCCGACTTTGACAACGCCCAGGTTCGGCTCCAGCGTGGTGAAGGCGTAGTCCGCGATCTTGGGCCGGGCGGCGGAGAGGCGTGAGATCAGCGTGGATTTACCCACGTTTGGGTAGCCGACCAGGCCAACATCGGCCAGCAGCTTAAGCTCCAGGCGGAGATGGCGCTCCTCGCCGGGGCGGCCAAGTTCGTGCTCGCGGGGAGCCTGGTGGGTCGATGTAGCAAAGTGCTGGTTGCCGCGGCCACCGCGCCCGCCGCGCGCAACGACGATTTCGTCGTCAGGGTACTGAAAGTCGTGGAGGAGGTCGCCGGTCTCGTTGTCGAAGACCTGCGTGCCCACGGGAACGGCGAGGGTGAGGTGTTCGCCGCTGGCACCGCTCATGTTGGAGCCTTCGCCGTGGGTTCCCCGCGTGGACTTGTGTTCGGGGTTGAAGCGGAAGTGGACCAGAGTGTTGTGTTTCTCCGACGAGCGCATGAGCACGTCGCCGCCGTGGCCGCCATCTCCGCCGGACGGGCCGCCGCGCGGAACGAACTTCTCGCGGCGAAATGCCATGCAGCCATTGCCGCCGTCGCCAGCCTTGACCCGGATTTTTGCTTCGTCGATAAACATGCGGCTGTTCCATTTTACGTGCGGCTTTGGCGCGGCCGTTTCCACCCGCGTTTACCGGATATTGATGTGTGGATGAGAAACTGGAACGCTATCTGAACAGTTTGCGCCCGCAGCGGGGCAGTTGAATCCAGAAGTTTCTGCCCGGGCGTGCGCACGGACAGCACGCAGGGTGATTCTTCAGCAGCCTTAGGAGACCCATGAAGCACTTCCAATCTACTCGTACACTGTCCCTCGCCTGTGTTTTAAGCGCTGTGGGCCTCTCCGGTGCGGCGTTTGCGCAGTCGACCACCCAGGGTGCCATTGCCGGAACGGTGTTTGACGCCAGCGATGCCGCGGTGCCGAACGCGAGCATCGTCATCCACAGCGAGGGCACGAACGCGGATGTCACCCTTCAGTCCGGCGGCGGCGGTGAGTTCCGGGCGCCGCAGCTGACGCCGGGCACGTACACCGTCACCATCACCGCGCCTGGTTTCTCCGCCTCCAAGACATCGCAGGTGGTAGTGGCGGTCAATCAGGTGACGGAGCTGAACCCGCACCTGCAGGCCGGTGCCAGCTCAGAAACGGTGCAGGTGACGGCGGACATTCCGGCCATTAATTTCGATTCCCCGGTCTTTGGCGGCGCGCTGAACAACCGCGAGATCGAGAACATCCCCATCAACAATCGCCGCTGGTCCACGCTGGCCCTGACTACCCCGGGCGTGACCGTGGATACCGGCGGCTTCGGCCTTTTGCAGTTCCGTGCTATCGCACCCACCCTGAATGTGGTGGAGATCGACGGTGCCGACGACAACCAGGCCTTCTTTGCCGAAGAGCGCGGACGTACGCGCGCAGGCTATTCGACCTCGCAGGCCATGGTGCGCGAGTTCCAGGTGAACACCGGGGTGTACTCGGCGGAGTTTGGCCGTGCCGTTGGCGGCGTGGTGAACTCCGTGACGAAGACCGGCACCAACGCCCTGCATGGTGAAGCGTACTTTTACCGCCGGGATAGCGAACTTGGCGCGTTCAACCCGTACACCACACTGGCGCAGCCCAACAGCAGCGGCGTGGGTGTTACGGTGGTGCCGTTCAAGCCCAAGGACAAGCGCAACCAATACGGATTCAATGTAGGCGGACCGGTCATCAAGGACCGCGTCTTCTTTGAGTACGCCTTTGACGTCTTCAACCGCCAGTTCCCCGGCATCGCGCGAGCCAACAATGCGGTGCAGTTCTTTGACAACGCGGATGCGGCGCTGCCTGCCGGCGCGACCTGCACACCCGCCGGTACAACGACCGGCCTGCCCAGCGGCACGGGCATGAATGCCCAGGGTGTCACCACCACCTTTCAGTCGTCCACCGACAGCTCGGTCTGCCTCCTGGCGGCTCGTCTAAAGACGGCGTACGCGGCTGCGGCGACAGCCTACAACGGCCAGCTGACCAGCCTCCTTGGAGACCTGGGCCAGGTGCCGCGCTATGGCAATCAGGACATCAACACGCCCAAGATCAACTGGCAGATTACGCCCAAGCACAACCTGAGCCTGCTCTACCACCGCATGCGCTGGGACTCCCCGGGCGGCGTGCAGACTGCCTCCAGCGTTACGGACGCGGTTGATTACTTCGGCACCGACTTTGTCAAGCTGGACTACGGTCTGGCCAAGCTCAACTCCCTGGTCACCAGCCGCATTGCCAACGAAGTGCGCTTTCAGTATGGCCGCGAGTTGAATGACGAGGGTCAGCAGCCGCTTTCGAACTACACCAAGCAGTTCCTGCAAAACCCTGCCACGGGCAATGTGGGCCAGTACTCGATTTACAGCACCACCGGATTCTCCCTGGGTTCGCCCTACTACAGCTACCGCAAGGCCTATCCGGACGAGCGTAAGTGGCAGATCGGCGACACGGTTTCGTTCACCTTTGGCAGGCACAATCTTCGCGTCGGTGAGGACATCATCCACAACTACGACCTGCAGAACGCCCCCAACCAGATCAACGGCGCGTTCACCTACAGCACCAGCATCGTCAATTACGTCTCTGACCTGCTGGCACCGGCAGGCACCTGCAACTCCGGCCTGACGGGTGTCGGCACGCTGCCGTGCTACAACAGCTACCTGCAGAGCTTTGGACCGTATGCGTTCGACTTTTCGACAATCGACTACGGTGTGTTCGCCCAGGACGACTGGAAACTGGCACCGCACTTCACGCTGAACCTGGGTGCGCGCTACGACTATGAGTCCATTCCCTCACCCTTTGCCTCACTGAACAACACCGCCACCGCGCCGCAGACAAGCGGCCACCCCAGCGACAAGAACAACATCTCGCCGCGCGTGGGCTTTGCATGGGATCCATACGGCCAGGGCAAGACGGTACTGCGCGGCGGATACGGCCTGTATTACGGCCGCATTGCCAACGCGGTGCTGCTGAGCGCGCTGACGCAGACCGGTTCGACCGCCGGTGCCTTTAACGTCAGCTACACTAACCAGTCAGCCAACGCACCAAAGTTCCAGCAGCAGGTTGCAGCGGCCAGCGACTCGCTGGGCGGAAACATCGTCTATCTCGACCCGCACTTCCAGAACCCCTACACCATGCAGGCGGACCTGACGGTGCAGCAGGACATGGGCCGCAACAACGTGCTAAGCGTAGCGTACCTCGGCTCGTTTGGACGTGAGCTGCCCAACTTCATCAACATCAACCAGAACCCGAACGCCTTCTACACGGAAACCTACACGGTGACGCCGAACGCATCGACTGGCATGTGCCAAATCTTTGCCTGCGGCACCAAGCTGCAAAACCGCGTCTACGCCGGCCGGCAGTACGGCACGGGCACATCGCCGGCGCTGACCAGCATCGCTCCCAATCCAATCTACGGGGCCATTACGCAGCTGGTCAGCAACGTCAACACCAGCTACAATGCGCTCTCGTTCGACGTGACCAACCGCTCGTTCCGCCGGGCGACGTTTGATGCGAACTACACGTGGTCGCATGCGCTGGACTTCTCGCAAAGTTCCTACACCGGCACGTCCGTTAACAGCTGGCTGGATCCTTTCGGCAACCAGCGGGCAAACTACGGCAACTCGACCTATGACGTGCGTCAGCGCGTGGTCGGCTGGGCGATCTTCAACATCCCTGGCATCTCCAAAGAGCACAGTGCCCTGGCGTATGCGGCGAATGGCTGGTCGATCAAGCCGCTGATCCAGGCGCAGAGCGGCTTGCCGTACTCCGCATCGGTAAGCGGATCCACGCCGAACTTCTGCACCGATAATACGGTGAACAACAAAAGCGGCACTCCCTTTTGCGCCTCCACGCCACTGGTCGCCTCACAGGCACCCAGCTCGGCCACCAACACCGGACTTATGGGTACAGGTGTGACCTACCTGCCGCAGGTCGGGCGTGATACCTTCAACAACCCGCGTATGGTCAACGTGGACGTACGTTTGGAGAAGGACTTCCGCATCAAGGAAGGCATCAACTTCCAGCTGTTTATCGAGAGCTTTAACCTGGCCAACCACCAGAACCAGACGGGCGTGAATGCGGGCGCCTTCACCATCAACTCGCCAGCAGCGTCCACTGCGACCACGCCCGGTGCGCCCAACGGCACCGCGAACCTGGTCAGCACGACCAACTTTGGCACCGTCAGCAACACCAACAGCAATTACGCCTACAGTCCGCGGCAGTTCCAGATTGCTGGCCGCGTCACCTTCTAACTTCAAGCCCAATTCGCGTTGCGTGTAGCGTTCTAAACGGCTGGAATAAGCGCAACATCGGTTCCTGTTGCGTGTCTTGTTCTGTAGTACGGATACATTTTCGGGGCGGTGGCTTTCGGGCTGCCGCCCCTTTTCACTGCACGCAAGCCTGCTTTGCAAGTTTGGTGCGGAGCGGCTAGGCTTCCGGTACACCCGTTTCTTCCCTCCAGGCGTCGCGGGACTGTACATTGCGATGCCGGCAAACGTTCGTGCTCCAGGTCTGAACCATCGGCTGCGTGGCTTTGTGCCGCTTCGCCCATCTTCGCTCGCGAAGGTTGGGGCAACCGTTCCCAGGGGTTCTGTTTGGTGCGCTGGAGTTGCTGTCTTAGATTCACGTTGCCTCCGCTGCTTCTGTTGAGCGGCGTGGTTGCGGCGCGTTCGCAGGGCGTGAGCAGGGGTGGGCTGGGCGGCGTGGTGACGGACGCTTCTGGCGCGGCGATCCCCGGAGCCGCGGTGACGCTGGAGAATCCGGCTGACGGTACGTCGCTGCAGCAGGTGAGTGACCGGACGGGCGAGTTTCTGTTCGGGGAACTGCCCCCAGGAACGTACGGTGTGCGCATTGCCGCGGCGGGCTTCGACGAGTTGCGCGTGGCAGAGGAAACTGTCGAACTGGGACGCACCGTGCGGCTTGCACCGTCGTTGCGCGTTGGCTCGCAGGCGCAGACCGTAGAGGTGCAGACGGAAAGCGAGTTGCCGGAGTTTGAGCCACCGGTGAACGCGACTCTGTCACCGGCGGAGCTGCAGCGGCTGCCGCTGGATGGGCGGCGGTTTCAGAGCCTGGCACCACTGACGCCGCTGGTGTCCGCGGAGGATGCCGCGCCGGACAACGACCCGGAAGAGAGCAATGGAACCAGCGACACGGACGGCCCGCAGCCCGACACCGACGCGGTGCGGCTCTCCGCGCGCGGACTGGACCCGCAGCACAACAGTTATCAGCTGGATGGGCTGAGCTTGACGCGTGCCTTCACCGGTGAGCCGCGCGGCGGACGCACGCTGCCCTTCACCGTCACGGAAGAGGGTGTGCGCGAGTTCCAGGTGCGGGCCGTGGGTGCGGGCACGTCGCTGGGCCGCGACGCGGGCGCGTCCGTCAACACGGTGACGCGGCGCGGCGAGGCGGCACTGCATGGGTCGGCTTTTTTTCTGCTGCGGGACAGCGGCGTCGGAGCGGCGAATCCGTTCGCAATCAGCACACGGTACAACGGCGGTGCGCCGGTCACGGTGTTGGTCAAGCCGCATGATCTGCGGCAGCAGTTTGGCGGGTCGGTGGGCGGACCTTTGCTGGGATCCCCCGCCACACGTCCGCGCGTCTTCGGATTCGTTGCGGCGGAGGGGCAGCGGAGGAGCTTTCCGGCGGTTTCGTCGCCAAGCGATCCGAACTTCTATAACCTGTCCGCAATCCAAACAGCACTGCTGGCCAACCGCGGCGTAAATGCGGCAGCAACGGCAAAGGCGCTGACGTTCATCGACAGCCTGACCGGCACGGTGGACCGGCGCGCGGATGAGCTGGCGCTGCTGCCACGGGTGGACTGGCAACCGGGAGCGAGGAGTTCACTGACGGCGGAGTGGGCGCGGGTGCGGTTTCGTTCGCCGTCCGGGCAGCGGAGTTCGGCGGTGGTGAACCGAGGGCGCGCCAGCTTTGGCGATGTCACGACGCACACGGATTCAGCGCTGCTGCATGGCGCGATTGCGATCTCGCCACGCTGGCTGGGCGAGTTGCGCGGCCAGTGGAGCCGTGATGCCGCTTTCTCTGAGGTGCCGCCGCCGCTCGCCGCGGAGCCGCACACCGGTCCGGGTGGGGCTGCACCAGAGGTGTCCATCGCGGGCGACTTTATCTTTGGCAACGCGGCAACGATTGGCGCGCGGCGGCTTCCGGAGGAGTTTCGCACCGAGGGCGCCGCGCAGGGGAGCTACAACGGTCGCGCCCATACGATGACGCTGGGCATGGACGTAAGCGGGATTGATGAGCGGATCGGCAGCCAGGAGGCCTCCAGCGGGGCGTACATCTACAGCAGCGGAACGACGAACGGGCGCGCGGGCGGGCTGGTGGACTTCATCACGGATTACACCTACTCGGCGACCAGCTACCCGAACGGCGGCTGCCCGTCGATCTACGCGGCGGTGCACCTGTTCTGCTTTCAGAGCTTTCGGCAGACGTTTGGCGCGGTGCCGGAGACGCGCTTCCACACGGCGGAACTGAGCGTGTTTGCCAACGATGCGTGGCGAGCGACGCCGCATCTGCGCCTCTCCGCCGGTGTGCGCTACGAGTACAACCGGCTGCCTCCGCCGCAGCACCCGAACGCTGCGCTGGATACTGTGCTGGTGCAAGTGGCCGGCGGCTTCGCTGCGAGTGGAACCATGCCGTCCGACACGAATAATCTGGCCCCGCACGCTGGGGTTGTGTATGCACCTGGACAGCGCACGGTGCTGCGATTAGGTTATGGCTACCACTTTGGCGCGGTTCCGGGCCGCACGATCCAGGCCGCTCTGGAGAACACGGCGGAGCCGGCCAGCCAGTCGCGGCTGCGGCTGACTCCAGGCACGGTGATTGACCCGGCGTGTGCCTCCGCCGGGACCAACTTCGGGTATCCCGCGACCTACATCTGCTCGCCCTTTGGGCCAGTGGCAGAGAACGCGGCAACAGTGTTTGCGCGGGGATTTCAGGCTCCGGCGGTGCAGACCGGTGAGGCCTCGGTGACGCGCGAGCTGAGCCGCGGCACAACGCTGAGCGGCAGCTATGTCTTTGCGCTGATGCGGCAGCTGGGCAACACCGTAGATTTGAACATCGCACCGGCAACCTCGCGTATACCGTTTCAGATTGTGCGCAACGGTGGCGAACCGGGCGCCCAGAACGGTCAGATATTCAACGTGCCGCTATATACGGCGCGGCGCTCGACGGCCTATGGTCCCATCACGGCGCTGATCTCCAACGGCACGGGAACGTACAACGCGCTGGCCCTTCAGATGGAGCGCCGTGCCGGGCATGGCTTAACGGGGCGGATGTCATGGACGTATGGCAAGACACTGGATACCGTCCGCAGCACGGGAGCTACGCCCAACGAAAATGCGCAGTTCGATCCGTTTGATCCGCTGTATGACCGGGCATCCTCAAACTTCGACCGGCGGCACCGGGTGATCGTTGCTGCCGTCTGGGAGCCATCTGCGGCTTCCCTCGGCAACGCGGATCGCGCGTTGCGCGCCGTCGCGCACGGATGGAGCGTTTCGCCTGTGGTGCTGATGACGAGCGGCCTGCCGTACAGCTACCAGATTGTGGGTGGCACGGCATTGCCGGGTGGGCGCGAGAGCCTGAATGGCTCCGGGGGAGCGACGTATCTGCCGTCAGTGGGGCGCAACACGCTGCGTCTGCCATGGACGGAGAACGTCGATTTGCGGGTATCGCGAGCCTTCGCGATCGGAGAGGCAGCGCGGCGGGAACGGTGGCGCGTGCGGCTGAGCGCGGAGGCGTTCAACCTGCTGAACCACATCAACGTCACCGGTGTGGAGCAGCGCGCGTTTCTGCCTGGCACTGCCGTCAGCGGAATCACGCCGTTGACCTTTCAGGATGCCGCAACCATCGCGACCGAGGGCCTGACCACCCAAGCATTCGGAACACCTCTCAGTTCCTCCGGCAGCCCCACGCGGGAACGGCGGCTGCAAGGCGGCGTGCGGCTGGAGTGGTAAAGGTGCCGCAATTGAGGTAAGCCACTTTCTACGAAGTCCGGAAGAATTTCACATCTCCGGGAGACGTGCACCCATGCTGACAGTGATTCATCCTTATCACGGCGCTGTGTTTGCGGCAGGACTCTTTCTGCTCAGACAGTCTTGCCTGATCCTCAACTTCATCTCTTGTGAGACCGATCCTCTGGAAGGGGGAGGCAACACGGGGTTTGCAGCATTCGCGACGATCCCAGCATCGAGCTCCTCCAGAGACGAAGGTCCAGGCATGCCCACAAGCTTCATGCGGCGCAGCCATTCGGCGCGGTAGGCGCGGTCAAGAGCGATATCCGCTGGAAGAGGTTCCATCAGCTGTGATCTCTGAGGACCGAGATAGAGAAAAGCATCGATCCGGTCTGCGATGTTCCTTGAAGGCTCGGACGGGAACGCCTCGCGGACATTGCAGTCCTCATCAGTTGTGAGCGGGGACTCCATGAATGCGTCAAGGCTTAACGAGCCAAGTCTGCTGCTTTTTGTTCTCAGGAGCGACGGCCAAACCCCACCCGGAGCACCCAAAGACTCCAGCGGCTCGTTGCTGACGTCGTAGTCCCAAAATTCACCGACCACGAAGGTTCTGCCAGGATAGTGCCGCTCATACCTGGTAACGGCATCTCCTTCGCCGGGACCGCCTCCGTGCAGGAGATGGAAGGTTCCAAAGAGCATCAGCGCCTTGCGGTGCCTGGAAAGCACCTCTCGTTCCATCACAGAAGCGATGTTCCCATCCCGGTCGAAAAATGGCCTGAGATCATCGTAGGAGCGAATTTTGCTCCAATCGATTGGGGGGTCCGCGGCAACGACTCTGAGGCGGCTTGTGGCAGGAAGACGTTGATTGAGGGAGCGGACCAGCGGATACAGCTCCTCGTAGAAACCGGATGCCCCGCACATTTGCTGGACCGTAGTGTCTCGCCAAACATGCTGAACTTCACTAAACGGAACGTTCTCACCGGCGATATACCGGTCCAGAACAGGCTGGTACCGCATGTTGCCACACTCAACGACAATGTCGTTCACGGATGCCGGGAAGCGTGGGTCACGAATTAGAGACAGGATCAAGTCGTCGATATCTTTCTCACCATGGGCTGCTGGCATCGCTACGACTTCAAACGTCTCCAAAGCTTTCAGGATGGCCGGGATGGCAGGTTCAGGGGTCGCGTGCTGAGTGCCGCCGGCACGATGGCTGGCCGAGGCCTGGGCGCTGCAAGGCTGTGAAGTCAGCAAAGTCGATGTAAGTGAAAATAGAAAGGTTCCGCAGCGCGCACATCTCAACATGCGAGGAAGGAATTGCTTATTCATGGGTATACTCTCCGTTATTTAAGCGCAGCACTCTGGACACCCAATTTAGGTGACTTGGGCACCGTTCGACAGCAGCTTTTACGGCCCTGTCTCGCAACCTGAATACGTGCTTCGAACGGGTCCTTCGCTAGCGCTTCGATGGCGAGGTCTAGAAGTTGTGACAGAGGAAATGGCAGATCGGCATCCAGGCTGTTTGCTGCTGTTGTTACCGCCTGCCAGCATGCCTGCAGGCGCGGCAGCAGATCACGTCCGCGCTGCGTCATCTTGATGACTTTCTGCCTGCTGTCTTCCCGGCTCTGGCCTGAGATCAGAAGACCTTCCCGGATCATGAGAGCAATGGTCTGGGTGGCAGCTGGCTGGCTGATCCCGGCTCTCTCCGCGATCTCCGTCACGCTGAGAGGACTGCGTGCCATGAGCGCCCGCATGACAGGGGTATACCGCGGCCGGTAGATCAGGCTTTCCCGTCTGTATACCTCGGCAACCGCTCCGTCAAGGAGTTCGACAAGGTGCCGAAGCTGGGTACCCAGACCGCGCTGCATAAGATGTAGAATATCATTTTCTATAAGCACTTATGCAACTTCATTTGGCTCGTCGCGAGCACGCACGTATTCCCGTCAGGATCTACAGCAGAGCCTAGTTTTGTCGAGCACCGTCTACACTGGAGATGGTGGTCAAGCTCCATGAAAATGCTCCGCGGCGGGCCGCCGGCGGATCGTCCGAGGATCACATCGTCACGAAGCAGCTCGCTACGGGATCGCCAGCTCTCACGGCTCCCAACTTTTATCTGACGGGACGCGAGCCGCTGCGTCCCGCAGCCATCCTGATGGCGTTCGTGGCCGCAGGGGCGGGGCTTGGCACGATCTCCTATGCGCTGGGCCGGGGCGGACATGCGCGTTTCGCGTCCGGCAACTCCGCCGCGCGTTACGCCGACGCGGGACCTGGCGGCACCTCCGCAGACGGCGACAAGGACGACCCATCCCAGGTTGACGTCATCGCGCTGGGCGATCCGGCCGACGCTCCTGTGCCCGCTCGCCCCCGCGCCCGGCAGGGAGAGCACTACAGCACCGTCCACCCTACCATCCTGGTTCATCTGCCTCGCTTTGGCGAACAGGTGGGGCTTATCCCGGACACGCCTGCCGGTCACCTGCTCTACCGCTGGCTCGCTGCCTTTAACCAGGCGAGTTCCGCCGCGCTGGCCGACGCTCTGCCGAACGGCGCGCCTGCTTCCACCATGACTGCGCAGATGGAGCTTCGGCAACAGACCGGCGGCTTCAACCTGCTGTCCGCGCGAGAAGTTCAGGCGGGTGTCCTAGTCTTCCGGCTGCGTGACCAGACACCGTCGGCCACGGAGGTCCTCGGTACCCTCCATGTGCGTGCGGACTCCAGCCCGGCCACGATCAGGAGCTTCAGCCTGCGCGCCGTTCCTGCAACACCTCCCGAAACCACCGGCACGTCACCGCAGTGAGTTCGATGCGGTCTGAAACAGGCGCGCAGCGTTTGAGCATGTTTACCTCTGACGCTGTCAGGGTTGCGGCGGGGCGGCGGGACGCTTAGCCTAGAGCCATGAAAGAGACGAGCGCAGGTGATCCCCGCATCGGCGTGACGAACAATGAGAGTGCCGGGACGAAACATCTGGTGCAGCCGTATGGCGAAACACCCGTGGTGGACGAGCAGTCTGACCGGGCATGCGCGTTTTGCGGCAACAGCGGATTTCGCCGGTCGCGGCTGCGCTTTACGGATCTCGTGCATCTCGTCATGCTGAAGCTGCCGGTGCGGTGCACGCGCTGCGGGCAGCGGCAGTATGTCGCGTATGCGGTGGCGGCGGCGGCCCAACCTGCCAAGACGCAAACTACCGGGCCATCACCAGACAAACCCGGCAGCTGGAAACAGTTCACGGGCGAGGTTCCCAGCAGCCTGCCGCATGCGCGTCCCGCTACAACGGCGGCACAGCCGGTGGCGCAGCGCTTGGACGATGGATTCAAGCCAGGGCCGCCCGCGCACCTGGACATGCCGTACCAGGACCCTTCCCCCATCGCTCAGCCGCCTCGGACCGTTGTGCCAGTCGCAGCCATCCCGGCACACGCCACCGTGCCTACGCAGCCACCCGCTCGCACGCCCTCCAGACGCAGTGACGACAGCGGCATCTGGTAGCGGAGCGCCGCCGGAGACGCGGCGTTCGCTCCCTTCCGCTTTCCTGCAACGTTTGCGCCCCGGTGCAGGGCAGACGGCGTATTCGGCGTCGCTGTTGCTGATGGTGTCCGCGCTGCTGTCCGGTCTGCTGGGGCTGCTGCGCGGGAAGCTGATTGCCTACCTGTTTGGTGCCGGGCCGCAGGTGGATGCGTACACGGGTGCGTTTCAGTTGCCGGACACCATCTCGTACCTCTTGATTGGCGGCATTGCGTCAACGACGTTTGTTAAGTTACTTACCCAATACGGGGCCGAGGGACGCGAGACGGAGGGCGACCGCGCGCTGTCGAACATCCTGAATGTCATGGCAGTGATTCTGGCCGTTGCGCTGGGGGTCGCGGCGGTATTTGCGCCTCTGTACGTGCGCTATGCCTTTCAGAACTTTGAGTCGCCGGCTACGGCGCGGCTGTGCGTGCAGTTGACGCGGATGCTGCTGGTCAACCAACTGCTGCTGTTTGCGGGCGGCGTCTTTGGGTCGCGGCTGCTGGTGCGCAAGATCTTCCTGTTCCAGGCCATGCAGCCGCTGCTGTACAACCTGGGGATCATCGCGGGCGCGGTTCTGCTTCATGCGCGGTTGGGTGTTTACTCGCTGGCGCTGGGCGCGGTGCTGGGCGCGTTTCTGGGGTTCTTTCTGGTGAACTTCATTGGTGCGCGGTCGATTGGTATGCGTTGGACGCCGGTGTTTGATCTGCGGCATCCCGCGTTGCGCGAGTGGCTGCGGCTGAGTTTGCCGCTGATGCTGGGCCAGTCGCTGGTGACGCTGGACCCTTGGATTCGCAATCACTTTGCAGGCGAGGTGCGAGGTGCCATCGCGCTGATGAACTACTCGCGGCAACTGTTCAATGCGCCCATGAACATGATTGGGCCGGCGGCGGGCGCGGCGTCGCTGCCGTTTTTTGCGTCGCTGTGGGCTGCGGGCGATGTGGCGAAGTTCAGCGCGGCGGTAAACCGCGCGGTCTCGCGGCTGCTTTCCGTCAGTCTGCTGCTGACTGCGTGGATGGTGGCGTTGGCCGGGCCGGTGGTGGATGTGGCGCTGCGCGGCGGACGCTTCAACGCGGCGGATGCTGCCGTGGCTGCGCAGCTCTTCGTGCTGTTCGCGCTGTCGCTGGTCTTCTGGACGTCGCAGAATCTGTATGCGCGGGCATTTTACGGCGCGGGCAACACGCTGACGCCGATGATCTCCGGGACGATTGTGACTGCCCTTTCGCTGCCGGTGTATGCGGGGCTTTTTCATGGGGATGGCATACGCGGCCTGGTGATCGCGTCCGACCTGGGGATTGCGGCGCACATGATCGCACTGGCGGTGCTGCTGCATCGCAGGCGCATGGTCAGTCTGGCGGAGATGGATTACCCAGAGCTGGGCAAGTCACTGCTGGCAGCGTGCCTGAGCGGTGTATGCGTGGCCGTAACGCTGCGGGCAGTGCCGCTGGGAAGCACGCATGCGGCGAATCTGCTGCGAATCGTGCTCGGCTCCGTGATATGGCTGCTGATTGGGTATGCCGTTCTGCTGGCGACTCGGTCCGGACTGCCGAATGCGATTGTGCGGCGGAGAGCAGCCGCGTGATTCATGTCTGAACCCACCTTAGCTTCGCCCTTCGGCATTGCAGGCTGGTGGGGCACCCAAGGTTAACCAGTTGTCTTACAGGCGCGTTTGCCGCAGACGCAGGGCATTGGCGATGACGGACACGGAGCTGAGGCTCATGGCGGCGGCGGCGATCATGGGGTTCAGCAGCAATCCGAACCAGGGATAGAGCACGCCCGCAGCGAGTGGCACGCCCAGCAGGTTGTAGATAAACGCGAAGAAGAGGTTTTGCCGGATGTTGCGCATGGTGGCCTGGCTGAGGCGGCGGGCACGCACAATGCCACGCAAGTCTGCGGTGAGGAGCGTGATGCCTGCGGACTCAATGGCCACATCGGTACCCGTGCCCATCGCGATGCCAACGTCTGCCTGAGCCAGTGCGGGAGCGTCGTTAACACCATCGCCCGCCATGGCGACGAGTGCGCCGCGTTGCTGATACGCCTTCACCACGTCTGCCTTTCCTTGCGGCAGCACACCGGCCTTGAAGTCGATGCTGAGCTTCTTCGCCACGGCGGCGGCGGTGATGGCGTTGTCCCCGGTGATCATGACAACGTGCAGCCCGGCTGCCTTCAGATCGCGGATGGCTTCGGGGGCGGACAGCTTGATCGGGTCGGAGACGCCGATGAGACCGGCCGCGCGGCCATCTACGGCGACCAGAACGACGGTCTGGCCGTCCCCTCGCTGAGCCGCCTCAGCCATCGATGCAATCTGGCCGGGATCAATGGCCAGTTCCCGCAGATAGTCCGCGGTACCGGCGGCGACCTGCTTGCCCGAGACAATGCCGCGTACACCTTTGCCGGTACTCGACACAAAGTTCTGCACCGCGACCAGCGGCAAATGTCTGGCTTCCGCGCCATTCACAATAGCGGCCGCCAGGGGATGCTCGCTGCCGCGCTCCAGGCTTGCTGCCAGTAGCAGCAGGTCGTCTTCCGTGATGCCCGGCTGCGGGAGAACGCTGGTGAGCGTGGGCTTGCCCTCGGTCAGCGTGCCGGTTTTGTCGACAAGCAGCGTGGTGACTTTGCCGAACGTTTCGAGTGCCTCGGCGTTGCGGATGAGGATGCCAGCGCCTGCACCGCGCCCAGTGCCGACCATGATGGCCATGGGCGTCGCCAGGCCGAGTGCGCAGGGGCACGCCACGATGAGCACCGCAACCGCGTTGACCAAGGCATGCGCGAAGCGGGGCTGCGGTCCGGCGAGATACCACACCGCAAACGTAAGGATTGCCGCAAGGATGACGGCCGGGACAAAGAAGCCAGCGACCCGGTCCGCGAGCCGCTGGATGGGAGCGCGGCTGCGCTGTGCCTCCCCGACCATGGCTACAATCCTTGCCAGCAGCGTCGCGGCACCCACGCGCTGTGCCCGCATGATGAAGCTCCCTGTGCCGTTGATTGTGCCACCGGTGATGGCTGCGTTTAAGGTCTTTTCGACTGGGATTGGTTCGCCAGTAATCATGGACTCATCGACGGCGCTGGTGCCTTCGAGCACGATGCCGTCGACCGGAATTTTTTCGCCCGGGCGGACGCGCAGCCTGTCGCCAACGTGCACCTGATCTAGCGGGACATCGGCTTCGCTGCCTCCCGCATCGACGCGCCGCGCTGTTTTGGGCGCAAGGCCCAGCAGTGCGCGGATCGCGCTGCCGGTCTCCCTGCGTGCGCGCAACTCCATCACCTGGCCAAGCAGCACAAGGGCGACGATCACAACCGCCGGTTCAAAGTACAGCGCAAGTTCACCGCCTGCCACGTGAGATGACGCCGGAAAGAGCCATGGCGCGACCGTTGCAACCACGCTGTAGAGGTAAGCTGCTCCCGTGCCGAGCGCGATCAGGGTGAACATGTTGAGGCTGCGGTTCACCACCGATTGCCATCCGCGCACGAAGAACGGCCAACCGCACCAGAGGACAGCGGGTGTGGCGAGCGCGAATTGCATCCATGCCCCTGCGCGCGCTGAGACAAGGTGCTGCAGTGGCATGGACCGGAACATCCCTGAGAGCATCAACGCGAGCAGAGGAACGGCCAGCGCGATGCTGATACGGAAGCGGCGCGTCATGTCCGCCATCTCAGGGTTGCTTTCCCCGGTGGCGGTGAGTTCGCGCGGTTCCAATGCCATGCCGCATTTGGGGCAGCTGCCGGGACCGAGCTGATGGACCTCCGGGTCCATGGGGCAGATGTACTCGGCCTGCTGCTGCGGGGGTGATGGTGCTGGCGTAGCCGGTTGCTGGAGATAGTGCTGCGGATCGACGGCGAACTTGGCCACGCACGAGCGTCCGCAGAAGTAGTACGTGACGCCGTCGAAGTCCTGATGACCGGCAGCCTTTTCAGGGTGGATCATCATGCCGCAGACAGGATCACGGACGAGTTCGGATGATTGTGTGTCCACCTTCGTTAGAGTGCCATTGGACATAAGGCGATGCGGCTGCCCGGTTGAGCAGCCGCGTGTACTGCTTTTGTCGAGAGCGTTACTTCTCGGCGCGGGCTTTGCGGCGGGCTTCGATGGTGTCGAACTGCGCCTGCGTCATCTTCAGCTTGTCTGGATTGGCCTTGACCCACGCCGCGAGCGCGTCGTACTTGCGCGTGTTCCAGCCGCCTTCAAAGTTGCCGCCGTTCGTGCCTTGGCTGTTCAGGTAGAAGTTGAAGGCATCTTCCAGGTTGGTGAACTCCGCGTTGGAGATAGCGTCCTCAGCGAGGATGGCGGGGATGAAGATGACGCCATCACGCTTGGCGAGAACCACGTCGCCGGGCAGCACCGTGGCGCGTCCGATACGGATGGGCGCGTTGATGGAGGTCAGCACCATGTCCTTCCAGGCCGAGGGGTCATACGCGCGGTACAGGCCGTTGAAGTTCGGGAGTTCGCGGTTTTCTTCGGCGTCGCGGATGGCCGCGTCAAAGACGAAGCCGGTGTGGGTGTGCGCCGCGATGCCGCTGCCCAGGTTGGAGCCGATGAGGGTACCCTCGACGATCTTGCCGAAGCCGTCCGCGACGTAAACATCGCCGATCTGCAGCTCGTTGATGGGCCAGCTGTTGTTGTTCCCAAAGGCGATGCGCTTTTCTGCCTTGCCCTCCTCGGCGATGGCGCGAGCCATGTCCGGGCGCGACGGCATGTATTGGGCGGTAAGCGCGCGGCCGGCAAAGGGCTTGTCCGGATGCAGCGCCTGGAAGCCGGTATCAAACTGGCAATCGTAGCCCTTGGCGCGGAGATACTCCCAGATGTCCTCAATGGAAACGTCGAGTGCGCGGGTGAGCAGAGCGTCGGGCACCTTCGGACGGCCGTCGGGGAAGCGGTCACCCTTCCATTCCGAGGTGTAGAACATCATCTGCTCATGGGTCATTTTGACCTGCGACAGTGCCGGTAAGGATGTCGCAAGCAGGCAGGTGGCGAGGGCGGTTTTCAGGATGCGGTGCATTTGTTCTCCGTGCATAAGGCTCATGATGGCAAAAGGAAATCTGAACGCGAAGGACGCAAAGGTTTCGCAAAGGACGCTACGAATCTCCACGATCCTTATGTAGCTGTTCCGGCGTTTCTCTCATACGATAGAGTTCTTTGCTTCTACCTTCGCTTCCTCTGCGTTCTAACTGAATAACTGGTCGTCGAAGGACTGTTTCTCGTCCCACATGGGTGTTGGTTCAAAGTAGCCGACGCCGGGGGCCAGGTGCTGGCGCATAACTTCGTCGTTCAGCGTGACGCCCAGGCCTGGCGTGTCCGGCACAGGGATGTAGCCGCGCTGGATGATGGGCTTGTCGACTTCGTTGACCAGATCCTGCCACCACGGAACGTCGAGCGAGTGGTTCTCCAGCGCCAGGAAGTTGCGGCTGGCGGCGGCGCAGTGCACGTTGGCCATGCAGGCGACGGGCGTTCCCGCGAAGTGCATGGCCATCGGCACACCGTACTTGTATGCCATGTCGCTGATCTTGTGCGTGCGCAAGATGCCGCCGGAGGTGGAGAGATCCGGGTGGATCTTATCGACAGCGTGATTGCTGCACAGCTTCTCGAAGTCGGCGATCTCGTAGATGTCTTCTCCTGTGATGGTCGGCGTAACGGTCGCGTCCGTGATCTGCTTTAGAAGCGCGGTCTCCCACCAGGGAATTACATCCTCCATCCACTCCAGGTTGTACTTTTCGTAGGCGCGCCCCAGCCGGATGATCGAGTTCACTCCGAGGTGGCCCAGGTGATCCGTGGAGAGTGGTGTGTCGTAGCCAATCGCCTCACGAATGGTGGACATGTATTCGCAATAAACGTCGATGCCCTTGTCCGTGAGTTCATTGCCGGTGAAGGTATGCGGCAGGCGTTTGTCGTACTCGATGGAGTGCTGGTCGGCGGGCTCCATGATGGTGCCTGGCTTGCCCTTGAGCAGGTCCGTGCCAATATCCACCTTGATCCATGTCAGTCCGCGGTCCTTGCGCTCCTTGGCAATGGCGGCAAACTCCTTCGGAGTGTCGGCCTCGGGTGTATCGGCGTAGATGCGAATTTTGTCGCGCCATTTCCCACCCAGCATCTGGTAGATGGGCACACCGTAGACCTTGCCCACGATGTCCCAGAGCGCCATCTCGATGGCAACGACGCCGCCAGCCTGGCGAGAGACGCCGCCGAACTGCGCGATTTTCTCGAAGAGGTAATCGACGTTGAGCGGGTTTTCGCCCATGATGCGGCTCTTGAGCACCATGGCGTATTGGTAGTTGGCCACGTCGCGCACTTCACCCAAGCCGTAGACGCCCTGGTTGGTGTCGATGCGGATGATGGGACACGGGCTTGGCCCGGGCTTTTTGATGACGGTGTAGCGCAGGTCCGTGATCTTAAGCGTGGATGGGCGGGAGTGCTTGTTGACGTTCTTGACGGACTCCTGCGCCTCGATGGCCGGGACGCCCTTACCCAGCAGACCGGCGGCAAACATTGCCACCGTGGACTGCAACATGCCGCGGCGTGAGGTGGTGAAGCGATTGTAGAAAGCCATGTTGAGTCCCCTTAATAGTCGGTTTACTTACGGCTTGAACACGGTGGGCGCGGTGGATGCACGGCGTTCGCGCTTTCTTGCTGCCATAGTCTTTGTTATCCCCACCAGACTTCACCCGGCGCAAGGTGCGCCTTGGCCACGTCCGGATCGATCTCCACGCCGTAGCCGGGCTTATCTTCTACGGTGAAGTAGCCGTTTGTCCAGAACGGGCCTTCGTGCGTGACCAGGGTGGGCCACCAATCAACCCACTTGGCCAGTTCGTGGATGCGAAAGTCCTTCATCGCCGCCGCTGCGTGCACCGAAGCGATCGTGCCGAGCGGACTGGCCGGGTTGTGCGCCGCCGTCCAGATGCCGTACTGGCTGGCAAAGTCGGAGATGCGCTTGGACTCCATCAGGCCGCCAGATTTAGGAATGTCGATGTGCACGCCGGCACACGCCTGACTCTCGATCAGCGGACGGAATCCGTGGAAGCCGTAGAGGTTTTCGCCGGTGCAGATCGGCGTGCGTGTCATGCGCGAGAGCTTCGCCATGGTGTCAATGTTCTCGGCGGGCAACGGGTCTTCCACCCACATGGGCCGGATGTGTTCGAGAGCGTTGAGCAACTGGATGGAGTCGCCCATGTTGTACTTCCAGTGGTTCTCAATCGCGAAGTCCGCATCCGGGCCGAGCACCTTGCGAACCGCCTCCATGCGGACGACGATGCGGTCAATGTCACGCAGCGTGAGCTGATTGGTGTATGGATCGTGCCCTGGCTCGGAGAAGGTGGGATCGGCGGTGGTCGGAACGGCGTCGCCCTGCACCTTCCACGCGGTGAAACCATATTTGTTGTTGGCCAGTTCGTCTTCCATCTGGCGCGGCCACGAGGCGGCATCCGCAGGATTGGTCGCGGGTGCCTGCAGCGTCCGGTAGAAGCGAACCCGGTCACGGAAACGTCCGCCCAGCAGGTTGCAGACAGGTGTTTGCAGAATCCGGCCAGCCAAGTCCCAGAGCGCGATCTCCACACCGGAAGCTGCGGTGATGGTCACGCCGCCCACCGCACCGTAGCCGCCGCTGCGCATCAGCATCTTGGTGTAGAGCCGGTCGACGTTGAGCGGATCTTCGCCAATCAGCAGGTCTTTGAACTGGCGCAGGATCATGTCCTTTACGCCCGGTCCCCAATATGCCTCGCCGATGCCGTACAGGCCGGAGTCGGTTTCAACCTTGATTAGGTTCCAGTCCCACGTGCCGCGCACGATCATCACCTTCACGCCGGTGATCTTGACCTTGCGGCGAAGCGCGTCTGCGCGTGCGGCCCACGGCTGCGCAAGGCAGATGGCACCCGCAGCGGCGGCGGACTCGAGAAACTGGCGGCGAGTCGTCAACGTGAAAACGCGCACTCCTTCGTACAACGGCGCGCCGCCCAGCACCGAATGGCTGAAAACCAACGCGGGAAGACTCTGCGTCCGTGCGGCCACCCTTATAGGGACCGGCGGCAACGTGTGTCAAGTGGACGTGAGATGAGGTAGTGCCTCAGTACTGAGTCACTACCTGAGATGAGCGTGCCGTTTAGCGCGGAAGCCCGCTTTCTACTCAGTCAGCTCCACCAGCAGAACCTGGTCGCTGCCGTCTACTTCGCTGAGTTTGACCTCAATAATTTCGCGCGCGCTAGTGGGCACAACGCGGCCGACAAACTGCGCCTCGATGGGCAGTTCGCGGTGGCCCCGGTCAATCAGCACCAGCAGGCGCACGGAGCGCGGGCGTCCGTGATCGAACAGAGCGTCCATGGCCGCGCGAATGGTGCGGCCGGTGTAGAGCACGTCGTCCAGCAGAACGATGTCGCGCCCGGCGATATCGAACCCGATGTCACCCGGCTGCACCGTGGGACGCGGTCCGCTGGTGGAAAGGTCGTCACGGTAAAACGAGATGTCCAGCGTGCCCGTTTGTACCGGCTGGCGCTCGATACCCTCAATAATCTTCGCAATGCGTTGCGCCAGTGGAACGCCGCGCCGCTTGATCCCCACCAGGCCAAGGTTGCTGCTGCCCTCGTGCTTTTCTACGATCTGGTGCGCAAGCCGGACCAGCGTCCGCTCAATCTCAGAGGCGGACATGAGCCGCCCTTTGTCGCGGATGCGTGGTGCCGGAGCTCGTTCGGGCATGGAAGGTGTGCTCATCGTGCCCTGATGATACGGTCCGGCTGGAGGTGCCGCAAGGCTGGCAATATGTTACTGCTGCCGCCCGATGGAGCGCTGCCTTCGGTGCCGCACGATGCTGGCGGAGCCCCATCCGCACAGAGTGCCCACCGCGACCAGCAGCAGAAGTGAGAAGACATGGCTCAGGATAAAGGTCGCGGCGCGGAACTCCGGTGACTGAATCAAGCCGAGCAGATCCGCGGAAGGTGGACCTGCGGCGCTGATCTGCGCGGGCACCTGTGCGGTTGCCTTGCTGATCCACTCATCCATGGAATGGGAGTGACGGATGTAGCGCAGCACAAATCCGGTGATTCCGGTAACGAGCGCCAGCAGGCACCCCATGCTTAATCCCAGCAGAGCTCCCAGGCGGCCGCCGTCGCCCGGCTCCAGCACATGGGGCGGGCGGCTCCGGCTGTAGGTGAACACCACCAGGGCGGCAAGCACCGGCATCACAAGCAGCCCCATCCCGGCAAGGGCTCCGCTGACAACCGCGCCCGGCACCAACGATGGGAGACCAATTCCGGCAATCGACGCCAAGGCAACCAGCCGTAGTGCCCGGACCCAGTTTACGGTGGCAGGAGCGTTTGCGGCCTCGTTCCCCGCAGGCACCGGCACCATTGCCTCCGGGGAGAGACGAAGCTGTGGCAAGCCGCAATGCCCGCAGAATGGTGGCGGGCTGCCGTCAATTAATTGCAGCAGTTCGCCGCAGCGGGGACAACTCAAACTCATGCAGGATTCAGGCTATCGCAAGATGCCCGTGCTCTGCTCTAGGCACCATTGCCGTCGCCGTGGGGCAGCTCCAGCCGGATCAGGCCAAAGTGCGTGCCGCCACCCTCTGCCTTGTACGACACAATGTGCTGCCGTGATGCGGATCCTGCCTTCAGCTCCGTCTCATTGCCGATCACCCTCACCTTGCCACTGTCCACCACATGCGTGCTGACGTGATTGTCGTCCGCACAGGTCAGGCCCAGCCCAGTTTTTGCTGGCTGCCCAACCGCCTGGTGTCCCTGGCACTCGATCACGTCGCTGTACTGCGACAGCGCCTTGCGGTAGAACGCGCTGACCTTTTCCGGCGAATCCGCCGAGGTAAAGCCCATGGCCAGAACACGCAGGTGAAACGCGCCAAAGTTCATGTCCACGTCCGCCGACCCGTTGTCGTGATCGTTTTTCTTCTCGGGCACGGCTCCGGGGTAGAGCGGCAGGCCGATCTTGTCCTGCACGGACGCAGGATCGGTCTTCACCGTCATACCGCCCAGCGGCGTGGAGATGGCAACGTCGTCGCCCTTCGCGCCTTTTTTGGACTGCACCATGCAGCCGGAAAGCGAAAGCAGAAGCGCGGGAACAACAACCAGATCCAAACGAAGATTCATCATGCGCACCTTTCAGGTTGAACGCGGACGCACAAACATACGCGGAGAGAAGCGCATTGGTTCCATTGCGGTCAAGTGCAAGATTTCCACACAGAAGATCGCGAATCCAATCTTGACATTCCTGCATGGTACCTACAACATAGTGTGTGACTGGCGAGTGCCATTCCATTTGTAGCGTTAACGAAGTAAGTTCAGGTCTGTTCTCAGGGAATCAGGCCGGCGGAGGCAGTGAAACGCACACACGGAACGCATCACGCTGGTGTTCCTGTCCATGAGCAAGGCCCCGCGAGGTTGCGGGGCCTCTTTTTCGCTGAAACGCACGGCAAACCCTGCAGCGGTGGCGCTACACTGGCCGCACTTGTCACCTGGTGAGGAGGATCTCCTGGCGCGACCTGAGGCAAAGCGAAGCAAGACGAACCCCGCCGGCCCACTTCCGGAGATCCCGGAAAAGCTCTATTTCCGCATCGGAGAGGTCTCGCGCCTGCTGGATCTTCCTGCCTACGTCTTGCGCTTCTGGGAGAGCGAGTTTCCGCAGCTCAAGCCTGGCAAGGGCGGGACCGGCCAGCGCCTCTATCGTCGCCGCGACGTGGAAACCGCGCTCGAAATCCGCTGCCTGCTGTACGACGAGGGCTACACGATCCCCGGCGCACGCCAGCTCCTGCAAGGCAATTCTCGAACCAGTAAGCCGCAGCCGCCAGCACCGCAACCTGCGCCGGTCGAGAGCCGCCCCCAAATACGCCGTCTCCGGCAGGAACTGCAGGAGATCGCAGGCATCCTCTCCCGCCCCGTACTGCCCCGCCGGGCCAACGCAGCCAGGAGCGCCTCGCGGCAAATCCCGCTGCCTCTGGTGCCAACTACAGAACGTAAGGTCTAAACCATGCCATACCCATACGATCCGGTGAAGCTCAAACAATGGTGCGACGAAGTAGACGCCAGCTATCGCACAGATCCAAAGCCGTGGCATCAATACGACGCCATCATCATGAACGCGGTGAGCGACTACAACATCTGGCTAAGGGGCAAGGCAGGATACCCAGGTCTCGACTGGATGATGGTACGGGCGCAGGCCTGGGTAGAAACCGGCGCAAACAGCCGGTTCTGGAACGGCGACGTCCTACAGGTCGGAAAGCCAGGAGATCCCGGCCGGAACGATTACCTGACCAAGCCCGCAGCGAAACTGTTCATGCTTCCGCAGTACAAGCCCTTCCTGAACGCAACGAATCGTGAAGCACGATCCCACACAGAGCATCCGCGCGGGCGTTGGTTACCTCTTGTACCGCGCGGCACGCTTCGGCACCGTGGATGTTCCCGTTGAGGAGCCAGCGTCAATGCCGGGATGGAGGCCGCCTGAGGCGGGTCGTCTGTCGAACGCTGCTCCGCCGCCGCGCTTGCCGGAACCGAAGACGCGCAAGGCGCTGGGCATCACCAGTTGGCGGCCATTTAACTTCCATCTCTTCGCGGATCGCTACAACGCCAAGGGCGACGGCAATTACTACGACAAACTGGTCCACGCCTACGATGTCGCCGCGCGTGGCGTGCCAAAACCATCAGGAGTAACGAAATGAGACTCCGCATTCTTGCCTGCCTCGCCGCGCTATCCCTTTCTTCCACCGCGCAAGAAGGCGTCACCTTCCCGAAGATACTTGAAGGCAACGGTCGTGCCTGCTGGGGGCACCTCTGGCACACGGACAAGACGCTCTACTGGAAAGCCGTCTATATCTCCTGCAGATCGCCCTACACCGTCGTCGCGCATGAGGGGCTGCATTGGCTCCTCAAGGTGGAGAAGAGCAAGGCATGTGCCTATGAGTTGATTGACGTGGAGGTCCAGCCCAACAATCCAGACCACTACTTCTGGGATGTGACCGGCTACTTCCACGCTTCAGACCTGCATAACAAGGAAGCTGACACCATGGGCTGCGGGATGTATCGCGTCACTGCTGGCAAAGTAAATCCGCGCCGCTAGAAGAACCGTGATCCAGAGGGTCGATGAGGCTCACGCCGGAAGAAAGTAAACTCGTTCTGAACTACGCCTCCAGGGCCGCAGGCCACGGCGTGCCGTGCTGGGAGCAACGAATGAAACTACACGTTCTTGCCTGCCTCGCCGCCTTGTCCTTGTCCTCCACCGCGCAGGATGGCGTCACCTTCCCCAAGATCCTGGAAGGCGGGGGACGTGCCTGCTGGGGTCACCTCTGGCGAACGGACAAGACGCTTTACTGGAAGTCTGTCTATGTCTCCTGCCGGTCCCCGTACGCCGTTATCTCTCATGAAGGTCAGCATTGGCTCCTCAAGGTTCAGAAGAGCAAGACATGTGCCTATGAGTTGATCGAGGTGGAGGCCGCGCCCAACGATCCAGCCCACTACTTCTGGAATGTGACCGGCTATACCAAAGCATCAGACCTCCATCAACCGGGCGCGGATAGTGATAGCTGCGGCATGTATCCCGTCACTGCTGCCGAAGTACCCCGTTAAACGCACCCCTGAGATAAAGGAGTATCCATGCCCCAGCCATCCAATTCGACCATCACTATTGATGGTGACAAGTTCAACGCACTATCGGCAGACGTCAGCCCGGCCACGCTACACGACCACACCGGCATGCCGATGATGGGCTCTGTGCAGTGCGCCATTGAAGTCACGGTAGACCTGCATGACACGGAGAACATGCCCTATTCCATCCTGAACAAGATCTACACCCTGGCGAACGGCGTCACTCGCGACAAGGTGAAGGACATCAAGATTGCGTTCTGGACCGACGAGAGCCAGGCCGATGCCATCTGCACCTACAGCTTTCAGGGATGGATCAGCCAGTTCTCCACCGGCAGCGGCGGCGGCTCCAACCACACGCTGAATCTCAGCCTCCAGCCCATGCTGCAACGGGAGCAATACATCAAAGTCGACATGGGCAATTGAGATGATCAACCATGTTAATAGGCGAGTTTAATTACGGTTGAAGAAGCGGTAGCGGATGGCCCAGTGGGCGGTTTGGCCGGGGGCGATGCTCAGGTGGATGTAGCCTTCAGGGCAGACCGTGGTGCGGATGGACCAGAAGTTGAAGCGTGAGAGAGGCTTGTCCGCAGTCTGCTCCACGCCGGTGCCGGTGCGCGTGTCCTCGACCGTGAAGTCGTAGTCAGAGACCTTGTCAGAGAAGCCAGACATGAAGCCGCTGACGGTCTGCTTTGGCTGCAGATCGGCCGTGTAGACCAAGTCGTTGCCGCGGATTTCTCCACCTGCTTGCAGCGGCTTCTCCGGGACAGGATGGAACCGAAAGTGCACGACGATTCCCGGCCCGGTAACGGCATTGTCCAGCATGAAAAAGTCGTGGTTGTAGACATCCATCTCCAACGGCTGCGCGCCGTTGTTGGTCAGGCTGTGCGCCAGGACAAGCACCGGCGCTTTAGCCTCGAGTTGCAGGTCTTTCCGGTAGGTGTAGGCGATGCCGAGGTCCGTCTTGAGCTGCTGCGTAAAGCTGACGCCGGCCCTGGTGGCGTGGCTGGTCCAGGTGCCGCTGTCCACGATGGGGTAGACGGTGTACGGCGAGTACGGCTTGTCATCCACACGGCGCAGCACACCAACGCCCGGCTTGACGAAAGTGCCGCCCGGCTTTGCCTCGTCATAGAGCAGTGCTTCGCCTGCGGGACGAAACTCCTCTACCGGGCCGGTGATGGAATCGTGAGCAAGCGCGTCGTACTTGGGAAACCACTGCCCAAAGTAGGTGTGGCCCTTGTACGAGAGGCAGCCGACAACACCGGACCAGTCGAAGCGTGTGGAGCGGTAGTAGCCGTCCTTGCTGTCCGGCAGGTAGACGACTGCTTTCACCGCGCCGTTACTGATGATGGCCTTCGGCATAGCTGTCTGCTCCGCAGTGGAACAATCGTGCACGGCTGGCTGGGATGAAGTGGCTTGTGCGCAGGCGATCGCCCCGCTCATTAGAAAGCAACCTGCGGTCCATCGAGTCAAGTTCATCGTTCTCCTTATACAGCGCTAGGGCAGAGCAAACGCCACATACACGCCCCCTGACGGCTTAGGGCTTGACTGTCCGCCGCCCGCCGCAATCACCACATATTGCTTGCCGTTGATGCTGTACGTGGACGGCGTAGCCAGGCCGGCAAAGGGAAGGTCCGTCTGCCACAGCAGCTTGCCGGTGCGGCTGTCGTAGGCGTGGAACTTACTGTCGAACACCGATCCGCCGATAAAGAGCAGACCGCTTGCCGTTACCACAGGACCACCGTAGTTATCAGAGCCGGTGTTGTGTATGCCCTTTGCCTCAAGCTCCGGGTATGTGCCGAAGGGAATACGCCATAGGTACTTTCCCGTGTTCAGATCAATAGCATTCAGCGTGCCCCATGGCGGCTCAACGGCCGGGTATCCCTGCGGATCAGTGAAGCGGCGGAAGCCGAGCGTCTTGTACGGCATCATGTCGTCGCCGGGCAGCTTCTCGCCTGGCTTGGCGCGTTCCGTCTGCTGGGGAGCGCGGGTCAGGTAGTGCACCACCTGCGTGATCCTCTCGTCGCCCAGGCTGGCAAAGGAAGGCATGCGCCCCTTGCCGCCGTGAATGGTGGCGGAGATTTCGTCCTCCGTCAGCCGGCCTTCAACACCCTGCAGCGACGGGATGAGCGGAGGCGATCCGGCGCGGTTGATGCCATGGCATCCGCTGCATTGGCTCTGGTAGGTTTGCTCTCCCGCGCTGCCCGGCGGCGGCGGTTGTGTCAGTCCCACAAGCCAGGGTGTGTCATTCTCGTTGATGTAGAAGATGCCCGCTCTTGGATCAGCAGCGGGGCCGCCCCACTCGCCGCCGCCTGCCATGCCGGGCTGGTTCACGGTCAGTTTGTCCACCTTCGGCGGTTGGAACTGATTGCCGCCCGCCATGGTCTTCCACTGCTTCAGCGCCCACTCGTGTTCCTCCGGAGTGAGGTTGTTGAGCATGTGTTGCGTGATGGCCTGGCGGGTGTACGGCGCGGGCAGGGTAGGTATGGGTTGCGTCTTGGAGGCTTGCTCACCAGGAACGTCGCTGGCCGGGAATGGCTTCTCGACAATCGGAAAGAGAGGCTTGCCGGTCACGCGGTCAAAGACGTACAGGTACCCCGTCTTGGAGGCCTGCGCGACGGCGTCCACGGGCTTTCCATCGCGCATGACCGTGACAAGCGCCGGTCCGGAGGAAAAGTCGCGATCCCACAGATCGTGGTGCACCGCCTGAAAGTGCCACAAAAGCTTGCCGGTGGAGGCGTCCAGCGCCAGCAGCGAGTTGGCGTAAAGATCGTCGCCTTTGCGGAACGCGCCATAGAAGTCGAATACCGCTGAACCCGTGGGAACGAAGACGATGCCGCGTGCGGTGTCCACCGTCATACCGGCCCAGTTGTTGGCTGCGCCTGCCGTCTTCCACGCGTCCTTCGGCCAGGTCTCGTAACCGGGTTCGCCAGGATGCGGAATGGTATGAAAGGTCCAGCGCAGCGCACCGGTGCGCGCATCATAAGCGCGAATGTCCCCCGGAGGCGAAGGATAGGTTTCCGGGTCGGCACCGCCGGTGATGATCAGGTCCTTGTAGATACTTGGCGGTGTTGTAAGGCTGATGGATTGCGACTCGTAGTCGTCTCCGCGCAAACCCTTGCGCAGGTCAACGCGTCCATCTTCGCCAAAGCTGGGGATCAGCTTGCCGCTCGGGGCATCCAGCGCGAAAAGATAGTTTTGATAACCAACCAGAATGCGGCCGTCTGTGCCGCCGCCCCAGTATGTAACGCCGCGGTTGCGCGCAAATCCCTTGATGGGCGCATCCCACTTCCACAGCAGCTTGCCCGTGGCACCATCCAGAGCGATGACACTGTGCCGTGGCGTGGTGGCATACAGGACGTTACCAATGATGATGGGATTAGTCTCCAGGCCGCCGGTCTCGCCGGTGTCAAAGGTCCACGCAACCTTAAGCTGCGTGACGTTGGATTTGTTGATTTGTTCCAGGCTGGAGTAATGATCGCCCGCTGGCTGGCCGCCATAGGTCTGCCACGTCGTGGTTGTCGTGTCGCTGGGGAGAGCAGCCTTTGCGGCGTGCTCCCTCGCGGCAGAGTACGCCGTGAAACACGCGGCGAGCGCCAGAACGCACACAGTGGCCAGAGAACGTTTCTGCATGGGCAATCACCTTCCGAATGTGGGCGTTCCTTAACAGCTTTGGACAGACGCCAAGCGAAGACATGGTACTACCGCGCTTGTACCCCACACAAAGACGTGCAATATGGTGCATCGGAATAGCCAACTGGTATAGTGCTGTGCACGATGAGGAACAATCGCAGAGAATTTCTTAAACGCGCCAGTATCACAGCTGCTGCAGCTTCCGCGAGCGGTTCTGGACGCGTGCTGGCGCAGGCTGCGAGGCAAGGGGCGAAGAAGCACGCCGGGTTCGTGCGCGATGCAGGCATGCAGATGTCAGAGGCGTACTTTGCCGGGCGCGATGAGCAGAAGATGGCCTTCTGCCGGCAGATGGATGTGCTGGGAGCGGTCACCGGTATCGATCGCGTTCCCAACACAAACCCCTGGGACTACGAGGCGGTGCTGGCGACCAAGCAGGCGTACGCGAAGGCGGGCTTGACGCTGCGCGTGATTGAGGGACCGCCAGCCCTGGGCGAGATCACTAAGCTCGGCCTGGACGGGCGCGATCAGGAAATCGCCAACTTCATCACTTTTATGAAGAGCCTGTCGCGCGCGGGGATCGACACGGTTTGTTACAACTGGATGCCGGTCATCGGATGGTATCGCACAGACAACGCGCGTGCCGGGCGGGGCGGCGCTCTGATGACCGCCTTCGACAACGATGCTGTCAAAGACGAGCCGATGACAAAGTACGGTGCAATATCCAAAGAGCACTTATGGAAGACGCTGACGTACTTCCTGAAAGCCGTCGTCCCGGAGGCGGAGAAAGCCGGTATCAAGCTGGCCATGCATCCTGATGATCCGCAGGTGGACCAGATCAAGGGCATCTCCCGCATCATGACATCGGTGGAGAACTTCAACCGCATGCTCGCCATCTATCCCAGCCCCTGCAACGGCATCACCATGTGCCAGGGTAACTTTGCCCTCATGGGCGCTGACATCCCGTCTGTTGTGCGCGACTTCGGCAAGCGCAACCTCATCCACTTTGTGCACTTCCGCAATGTGCAGGGCGGCCACTTCAGCTTTACGGAATGCTTTCACGACGAGGGCAAGATAGACATGTACGAGGCCATGAAGGCCTACTACGACATAGGATTTCGCGGTCCCATCCGCCCGGACCACGTCCCCACCATGTACGGCGACAGCAACGCGCACCCGGGCTACAGCGTGCTGGGGTGCCTGTATGCCAATGGATACATCAGGGGCTTGATGGAGTCGGTCAGCAAACAGGCGGCAGTTTCAGCCTGAGCCTGTGCAAAACTGGGCGCTCGTTCTGCGCTTCCTGATGCTTCAGGTTCGGAGAAAGCCAGATACAAGTCTAGTCAATCGTGTGTCTTGCAGCCTGCTCAAAAGGGTGTGTATAGTTCCGCCATCCTTGTGGAGGCCACACTTGACGCACTCAAAACTTCTACCCAGAAACACAGTCGGCGGACGCACCGATCGCTTTGAAATCATCTTCAGGTATGTAAAGCGCCGCTTTACGTCTTTCAGCATGACCGGTCTCTGTGCCGTGCTGTGCCTATTCTGGGGCGGATCGCTGCTCGCGCAGACCGGGCAGATCACCGGTGTCGTAACTGACTCTACCGGAGCGGCAATCCCGAACGCGTCGGTGCAGATCACCGATCAGAAAACCGGCACCCTGGTGCGCGAAGCAACATCAGGTGCGGACGGTACCTTCCGCGCACTGAACATGCCGCCCTCCACCTATTCGATTAAAGTCAATGCCTCTGGAATGCAGAGCCTGCAGCGCAACAATGTCACTCTCGATGAGGAGCAGACGCTAAGCGTCGGCAACCTGGGCCTGAACGTTGGCTCCACCTCTGAGACCGTGACGGTGAACGAGGAAGCACCGCTGATTGAGACAGCGAGTTCCAATAACTCTGCCATCGTCGATCAGCGCCAGGTAACCGAGCAGCCACTTAATGGGCGAGATTTTGAATCGCTGCTGACCACGCTGCCCGGAATTGTCACCAATAATACGTCGCAGTTCCGGCTTGTTTTCAACCAGACCAACGATTTCTTCGTCAACGGCATGCGCGGCTCGGCGAACAACTTCTTTCTGGATGGCGTCATTAACACCGACGTGGGTGCGAATGACGGCGAGTACACCAACCTGAGCATTGACGCAGTAGGCGCGTTCAAGTCACTTACCGGAAACTACAACGCGGAATACGGCCGCAGTCCCGGTGTCATGATCCTGGTCAACACCAAGACTGGCGGCAAACAATTCCACGGCACATTGTGGGAGTTTGACCGGAATACTGCGTTTGACGCCAACGACTGGTTCAGCAATCACCAGGGCAAAGCGCGTTCGGTTCTCCACTACAACATCTTCGGTGCGAACATTGGCGGGTACATTCCTGTTCCCAAGATCTCTCCGCCCAGCAACAAGCGCGCGTTCTTTTTCTTCAACTACGAGGGAACACGCGCCAGCACACCGAGCGGCGGCACCTTCTATACCATGCCAAACCCAGCAATTCTGGGCATCAACGCCGTCAATGGCTCTGCGCTCGGCTACGCCGATCTATCGACGGCCTACCGCTCGGGGAACGAGTGCGCGAACAATGGAACATCAACGTGCACACCAATTACCGACACCAACGGCAACCTTGTACGGAACGGGCAGGCGTTTATCCCTGGAACGGTTCAGTACAACGCGCAAGGCGAGGTGATTACGGGAACACCGTTTCCAAACAACCGCATTCCTTCCAGTTACTTCAGCAACCAATACGGAGCCATGATCAAGAACATTCTGCCGGGCTATCGCGGGAACCTGAATGCGCCTGTGTACTCTAACGGCTTTGGTGATTTGCTGCAGATTCCATTTCAGGACACCTACACGTTCCGCAAGAATCAATACGCGGCACGCGTCGACTTCACGTTTGGACCAAAGGCCAACGCTTTCTTTCGCTATGTGGATGACCGCCAGCAGGAGCAGCGCGGTTTCGGCATCTTCTCGGGTCCAAGCTTTCCGGTCTACCCGCAATTCCGGCAGAAGCCTGGAAAGAGCTATGCCTGGAGCCTGGTGAACGTAATTTCGCCGACGCTGACCAACGAAGTGACGGTCGGCTGGCTGCATCTGAATCAGTTAGTGGATATCGTGCCCGGCACAAACAAGGCACTTTACGACAAAACAACCATTGGATACACTTTCAGCGATATTTACCCATCGACGAACACGCACAATCTGGCACCCAGCCTGAACAGCGGCGATGGTTATGTGAGTACGGGCTTGTTTCCGTCAGGATGGACGTCCACGGGCAACACCGTGGTCGTGACAGACGACGTCACGAAGGTAGCGGGAAATCATGTACTCAAATTCGGGCTATTCGGTGACCTGAACGAGAATGGACAGGAGGGGACCTGGCAGGAGAATCCTAACTTCTACTTCGGCGCAAGCAATCAGAATTCCAACAACAGCAACTCCGGGATTGGCAACATGCTAATGGGCAATTACACCTCCGTCAGCCAATCTAATATCTTCGCGTATGGACACTTCCACTTCATCCAACTGGAAGGTTACATCCAGGACAGTTGGAAAGCTTCACCAAGGCTGACCCTGGACTACGGCTTACGTTACGAGTATGTGGGGCCGACTTATACAACGGGCCAGTACCACGAATACTACTTCCTTCCTACTGCCTATAGTCCGGCAAACGCTGTGTCGCTGAACACTGCAAACAACGTACCAGGGCAGGCACCGACGCAAGGATCGATTGTGACCGGATCTGGCAATCCGTATAACGGCATGGTGCGTGAAGGCACAAACGGCCTTCCAAAGGGAGGACTTTACAACCGGTATAACAACTTCGGACCGCGCTTTGGCTTCGCGTACGACGTCAACGGAGACGGCAAAACGGCTCTGCGCGGCGGGTTTGGCGCGTTCTACGAACGGTATCAGCAGAACATCTTTAACTTCGGCGCCATCAGCAATCCGCCCACTGTGTATACCCCCACGGTATACGGCGGCAAGATCGACACGACGTCAGCGTCTATCGTGAACGGGCAACCACTGACGACGTCGTCCGTGAACGCACAGGATATCAACGGAAAAATCCCCACCACATACGGGTACAACCTGGGTGTTCAGAAGGCGTTACCCTACAACATCGCCCTCGATGTCACTTACATTGGCAACGTCAGCCGTCATCAGGTATACGTTCAGCAGCTTGAACAGTTGCCCTTGGGCTATACGACCAGCACAAACGCGCTGGCCACCGTCAACAATGTCACTCAGGCTCTCTTTCCCTACAAGGGATATAACTCCATTCAGTACACCCGCTTCGGTGCCAGCAGCAACTACAACGGCCTGCAGGTTCACGTGGTACGCCGCTTCAGCAACCGTTTAACTGTCAATACGGATTACACCTACTCCAAAGCCATGAACCTGGATGACGTCGATACCGATTTCAACCAATTCCCTGACTACACACAGCTGTACCGCTTCTACGCTCCCGCGGGATACGACCGGCGCAACGTTGCCAACGCGCAATGGGTCTATACCCTTCCTGATTTCAGGCGATTCGGTAAGATTGCTGAACTGGCGGCCGGTGGCTGGGAATACTCCGGCACTGCACAGTTCTGGAGCGGCAGCCCCTGCCTCTCCGGTGCTGGTGCCGGTGGCGGCTGTGATCTTTCGTCCAGCGGTAATCTGGGCAATGGCGGTTTTGGCCACATCCGCCCGGATTACCTCGGAGGACAGATCTTGGCAAATCACACCCACAACGTGGCGAAGGGTGCGGCCCCAATGTGGTTTAATCCTGGCGTGTTTGCCCAGCCCGCAAATGGCAGCTTCGGTAATTTCGGTCGAAACTCTATCTATGGACCTGGCGTGAATAGCTGGAACATGTCGCTTAACAAGAGCTTCATCTTCACCGAAGCAATGCGCGCCCAGCTTCGATTCGAGTTTTTCAACGTCTTCAATCACACCCAATGGGGCAACATCAACACTGGTTTGTCGACCTCAAGCGCGGGTCAGTCGTTCGCCGGAAGCAATGCCGGCAGCTCTGGCCAGATCACAACCGTGCGTGATCCACGCCAGATGCAGGTAGGTGCAAAGTTCTACTTCTGACTGATCCTTTGTAAGTGAAGCGAGGCTTACCATTACCCGGTAAGCCTCTCTTCTTTTGCATCAGCTAAGTTCCGCTCAAGATACACTAAGCAAACGGTTGCAACATCATGGAACTTTTGATTACTCTCCTCGGTTTGCTTTGTCTCGCGGCGCAGGCAGGCGCAGCCGCGCAAACCACACCGGCAGACGCCTCGCTGGAACAGGTCTTCAACCGGGCCATGCAGGCGATGAACAGCGGAGCCTACACAGACGCGGAAGAGGGTTTGCAGTCTATTCTTCGCAAGCAGCCGGATAACCCTGCGGCGCTGGCCAACCTGGGCGTGCTGTACTCCAAGACTCACCGCTACACGGAAGCAATAGACATCGACAAGCACGCCTTGCACATTCTGCCCACGCAAGAGGCGATTCAGCTGAACCTCGGCCTCGCATACCTCAAGCAAAATGAGTACGCAGAGGCGCTTCCCTACTTTGCCCACCTGCATGAGGTCCACCCGGCGGATGCGCGGATCGCGATGCTTACCGCCACGTGCCTTGCGTACACAGGCAAGGCGCAGGAGGCGATTACGCTGCTGCAGCCGCTCACATCCGCCGGGCAGGAAAACCGTGCGGCGCTGTACCTGCTGGGAATCGCGTATCTGCGGGCCGGCAAGACAGAGGACGCGCGCGCTGTGCTGAATCGTGTGTTCGCCGAGGCACCGGCTGCGCAAGGGAGCTTTCTGCTGGGCGAAGCGTACGCGGACGCGACTGACTACCCGGGTGCGTCGCAGGCCTTCCAGGCGGTGCTGGCCAGCGATCCAAACTTCCCCGGGGCGCACCGCGAACTGGGCCGGACCTACCTTGGAATGCATCAGAACGCGGACGCCGAGCGTGAGTTGCGGCTGGCGGTCAAAGCCGGTCCCTCAGACTCAAGCGCGCTGTATGCGCTGGGCGCTCTGCTGGTGCAGGAGTCACGCTTTGCGGAAGGGCGCGCGGTGCTGGAGCAGGCACAGAAGGCTGCACCGGACTCGTGGGCAACAGCGTTTTATCTCGGCAAGGCGGAGCTGGAACTGCACGACACATCCGCGGCCGAGAAACATCTGCGACTCGCAGCGAGATTGAACCCGGACGAGCCAGGCGCGCCGTACCTTCTGGCCCGCATCTTGCGCACACAAGGCCACCTGGAGGAGGCAAACGGGTGGATGCAGCGCGTCGCTGCCCTGCATGCGACAGCTCTGGATGCGGAGAAGCGTGCTGTCGAAACAGCCAACCGCGAGAGCACGCAGCAGGCTGTCCCCGCGCCCTGATCCTGCGGCATGACCGGGCGAGCGGCCCTCTTCTCCTAGAGCTGGTGTGTGACTTGAGCGGCGCGATAGACTTTGGATTCGTGCAGTCTTCGTCACCGCTCCGTTGGCTCGTGCTTCTGCTGCTGGCAGCGTTGCCGCTGTGCGGGCGCGCGCAAGCCATGGGTTCGACAACGGGCGCGCCGCATGAGGGCGTATTCGACACAGAGCACCGGCCCATTACCGCGGGCGGATTTGTGAAGCGCGGGCCGGTGCCCTACGAAGACATCACGGCTAAGTCAGGACTGGCTGCCTTCCAGCATCAGGCGGGCACTCTGGAGCGAGCGTACATCCTGGAAAGTATCGGATCAGGTGTCGCTCTGCTGGACTATGACCGCGATGGATGGCTGGACATCTACCTGGTCAACGGCAGCACCTACGAGGCAGAAACAGGCCGCGCGCCCGCGCCAAAAGCCGCGCTCTTCCATAACAATCGCGATGGCACGTTCACCAATGTTACGGACAAGGCTGGCGTGGCAAATCAGCGCTGGGGCACGGGCGCAGTCGCCGCGGACTATGACAACGATGGGTGGCCGGACCTGTATGTCTCCAACTATGGCAAGAGCCGCCTGTACCACAACAATCACGACGGCACGTTTACCGATGTCGCGGAGAAGGCCGAGGTCACCTTCGACGGCTGGGCCACCGGTGCCACCTGGGGCGACTACGATGGCGACGGACTGCTCGACCTCTACGTCCCCGGCTATGTGCACTTCAATCTCGCGGACCTCGCCAGGAAAGCACCCGCAAACTGCACCTTTCGCGGCATGAAAGTCATGTGCGGCCCTCGCGGCCTGGCGGGTGAGGCGGATAAGCTCTACCGCAACAACGGCGACGGCACCTTCACGGACGTGACGGTGAAAGCAGGCGTGCAGGATAGGGGCAAATACTACGGCCTCGCGTCGCTGTTTATCGATGTGAATGATGACGGGCGCCCGGACCTGCTGGTGGCGAACGACTCCACGCCCAATTACCTGTACATCAACAAGGGCGATGGCACCTTTGCCGATGAGTCTTTCGCGTCCGGGTACGCGCTGAATGGCGAAGGCCGCGAAACGGCATCCATGGGCATCGCCGCGGGCGATCTGTTCCATACCGGCCGCATCGACCTGTTCAACACCACCTTCTCCGACGATCAAAAGCCGCTCTACCGCAACGACGGTAGGGGCAGCTTCACCGACATTACGCCGGACCTGCCCATTGCGGAAAGCATGGTGCCGTTCCTCGGATGGGGCGACGCCATGATCGACTACGACAACGACGGCTGCCTGGATCTATTTGTGGCGAACGGCCACGTCTACCCGCAGGCGGACAGCAGCGCATGGGGCACCAGCTTTCGGCAGCGCACGCTCCTGTTCCACAACGCGAAAGGCCGCCTGGAGCCGGTGCCTCCGGTGGAAGGCACCGCTTTGGCTAAGGTGATCTCCGGGCGAGGCGTGGCATACGGTGACCTCTTCAACGACGGCAAGGTGGACCTTGTCATCAACAACCTGGAGGGCCCGCCGGCGCTCTTCCGCAACGTCAGCGGCACGGGCAATCACTGGATCACCTTCGACCTGACCGGCACCGGCAAAAGCAATCGCAGCGCCATCGGCGCACAGGTCTACGTCACAGCCAGCGGCATCCGCCAACGCGCGGATGTTATTGCGGGCGGCTCCTTCGCCTCCTCACCGGACCCGCGGCCCCACTTCGGCCTTGGCACCGCAAGCAAGATTGACACAGCAGAAATCCGCTGGCCCGACGGCAAACGCGAGCAGCTACATTCAACCGCGGTAGACCGCATGTTCAAGGTGGTGGAGGGCAGCGGCCTCCAGCCCTGACAACGCATAAGTCGGTTTAAATCTTGCAATCGGCTGAACTGCACATTGTCTCAACGCAACAGCGTTTCTCGGTACAATTGCCGAGCAACCCGACCACATCACTTCTTTACTTGCGAGGATGATAAACCCAGACTAAGCTCTGTACGTGGCCGAATCCTATGAGCAGCGTCTTGCGAGCGCGAGCGAGATCGTTAGGCTGTTCCGATGGGAGCGCTTCGCTCACCTAATCGTCTCCTTCTGCTCGGCAGCCATGGTCTTGTTTGCTGGATGGAAGGTTCTCTTCCACAACAATCCTTCACGAGCGGAGCTGACTTTGTTGTTCGGTTCCGGCGGGCTGATTGCAGCGAATGCCGGAATGCTTCTGTGGATGTTTAACCGAGTGACACAGATAGTCTTTACAGAGCAGCCGAAACCGAGAAGGAGACGCTCGCGTGACGACCGATCTAGAGAGAGCGAGTAAATTTTCGAAGATCGTTGCGGTCTCGACGGTTGCATCTTCGGTGATCGTGATGGGAGCACTCCTGTTTGGCTACGTGCAAACAACACGAGCCATCCGAGAGGTTCGTCAGCTCACTGTAACCCGGTCTACTTTGCAAGATGAAATCGCAACCCTATCCGTTCAGAAGGACACGCTTCAGAAGCAGAGGGAAAGACTTAAGCAGGAGATCAACGCTTACATTGCATCTGCTCCGCCGGTACACGACGCTCCTGCTCCGACGATAGCTGGGCAACCGATAAAGATACACATCTACATCGCTGAAACGAGAGATATGGCCGAAGCGCAAAAAGCGGACCACCTTTTTAGAGAACATGGCTTTACGGTCGAAGCTCTCAAAGTTGAGCCGGTCAGCAACTCCCCTCACGAGACGACCATCCGCTTCTTCCAGTATGACCGCAGTACGGTTGCGACGGGGAGAGAACTTGTGAAGTTGTTACAGGGTATCGGGTTCAAAGTTCGGACCGAGTTCGATGACGAGTACGTGGGCGCAGTCAAGTCTCCCCCGCCTGGAACATTTGATTTCTGGATAGGAACGAGCCCTAGCTACAGGCTAGGCGGCTCATAGTGTCTTGAGAATTTGGTCGTATGCGCGTCGCAAGAACAGGCCTGAAGAACTTCAGAAATGCAACGGCCATCAGTGGTAGTCAGCCGGTGTGTTGGCACCCGAAAGTTGAGCCAGACTACTCCTCGTAAGTCGCATTAGCGGAAGTAACCTCGAAGATTGGCATCGCCTTCACAAACGCTGTGACATCTTGACTGAACTGGTACTTGGATACCTAGGAGCGCATTATTGCCGTCCTCCGCTATGAGGCGGCTGTTAAGAGCGCATATGCAAGTAGGGCAATGACGCGGCGGGATGGGTTCGGTTGATGGCGACGGCACCGCAGGCGTCACCCCTACTTAACTCCGCGCCTTCGAGGCGCCGGCGCAGAGCAGGATTGCGGGGACGTAGCCAAGGCGGCTACACTGTAAGTGGAGCGATAATGCGTCAGGTTTCGTTACGAGAGTTCAGAACCCGCGGTTCCAAAGCCCTGGGTGCCGTGCCGCATGGAGAGACCGTGTTGCTGGCCGGTCAGAAAGGGCCTGCGTACTTTTTGGTTCCGGTCGTCGGAGATGTTGTGCTGGAAGACCGTGAACTGCGGCGGGCCATGGCGAAGGCGAGTTTGGGTAAGAACTGGACCGCTGCTGAGGTTGCCGGTGAAGCTCTGAGTGACGAGGAGATTGAACAGGAAATCAAGCAGGTGCGAGCCGTTCGCCAACGCCGGACTGATGGATGAGGCTGGCCGTCCTGGATACGAACGTCATCGTATCGGCCGGGATTAAACCTGGAAGCGCTCCCGCAACACTGGTCATGGATTGGGTACTTGAAGGACAGCTCCAGATCGTAACCAGCCCGTGGATTGTGGCTGAGTATCGCGAGGTCGCCCGCCGTCCCAAATTCCAACCCCACGGCTTTCCCCCGCAATGGCTGGAGTTCCTGATTGACGAGAGTCTTCAGCTTCCAGATCCTGCAGCCTCGATGGAACGCGGGCCGGATGCGAAAGATCTGCCCTTTCTCGCTCTTGCAAGATTGGCGGGAGCCTGGCTTGTGACGGGTAATTTAAGGCATTTTCCAGAGAGTTTCAGGCAAGGCGTCAAGGTCATCTCACCAGCGGAGTATCTCGCACACCTTGGCGACTCTTAGATCTGGCTTGAGACGCGTGCAATAAGTGGCCGCGCCAGCGGCCGCCCAGGTACTCATAGTCCTTTCGGTAATCACTTGCAGAGCGGGCCGCCAGAGACATTGACGCAAGTTTGAGAACAGGCCGGCGCGCGTTGTTACCTGGCTCGGCTATGATGCTGCCGTTAAGGGCGGATACATATGCAGACAAAAAAATGGACGCGGCGGGATGTGGTTCGGCTGATGGCGATGGCACCATTGGCAGGCTGCCTTGGCCACTTGCGGGCGTTTGCGGCACCGCTGCAGGGCAAGGTCAAGATCACCGCCGTCAAAGCGATGGCGCTGGACCACATGGCCGGCAACTGCCTCATCCGCGTGGACACCGATGCGGGCGTCAGCGGCATCGGCGAGGCGGGCGCAACCGGACCCATCGCACGCGCACGCATTGAGACGATGAAGCCGCTGCTCCTAGGCAAGGACCCGCTCGACATCGGCGTGCACTGGGAGCGCATGACGTCGCTGATGTACAACTACGTCGGCCACATCCCTACCATCAGCGGCATCGACATTGCGCTCTGGGATCTGGCGGGCAAGCTGCTGCAGCAGCCCGTGTCCGTGTTGCTGGGCGGCCGCTTTCGCGAGACGATCCCCATGTACTCGCATGGCGAGAACGTGAACATGCTGGACAAGGCGAGCTGCCAGGACTGGGCAGAACGCATCCGCGCCCGTCCAGAGGGGTTTACCGTCTACAAGAACAACCTGCATGAGGTGCTGGGCGTGCCCTCCGGCGTTTTTGCGCAGACGCTGACCACCCAGCAACTGCGCATGGTCCGTACCGCGTATGAGAACGCGCGCGAGGCCGTTGGTGAGAACATCGACATCGCGGTGCACGCGCACGGCGAGCTGGATGCGGTCAGTTCCATTCAGGTGGCAAAGGCCGTCGAGCCGATGAACCCGTTGTGGTTTGAGGATCCAATGAACCCCGTCTTCCACGAGGGGTGGCTCGACCTGCGGCGCAGCACAAACATCCGCATCCTAACCGGCGAAAAGCTCGAGACGGTGCGGCAGTTCCGCCCCTTCCTGGACAGCGGTGCCATCGACATCCCGCACCCTGACCTGGCCTTCGCGGGCGGCATTACCGGGACGAAGAAGATCGCCGACTATGCCGCGCTATCGCGCACGCCGGTGGCGTTGCACAATGTTGGCTCACTCGTCATGACGTATGCGAATGCGCAGTTTGCCAGCACGATCGAGAACCTGTTCATGGTGGAAAGCGCCTTAGCCCACCAGGGCCGCTACGTGGAGGCCATGGCCGCCAGTAACGGCCCCGTGGTGCGCAACGGCATGATGGAGATTCCCGCAGGCGTGGGGCTCGGGCTGGACCTGAATCCGGACTACCTCCACAAGTACCTGTTGCCGGGCGAACCCTTCTGGGCATAACCGCCAACACGCTTCGTACGAGATCCGGTTGAGAACGCGCTTTCGGAAGGGGCATGGCTTCAGCCATGCCGCAAGCACACGGCTTGAACTGCGGCTTCAGCCGCTGAGGTACGCTTCTTGGATTGTCGTACACTCCTCATCCAGCACCTTTTTCAGCCCACATAATGCTCGCGCTCGGACACTCCCTACGCCTGTCAGAGTGCACATGCACCGCCGGTATGGTCTGATAGTGACATGGCTGGCCACCACGGACACGGACATGTGCACGGACCCACCAGCGGAACGCGGCTGTGGGTTTCGCTCGCTGTCACGCTGCTGTTCTGCGCGGGTGAAGCGATTGCCGGCTGGATAGGGCATTCGCTGGCGCTGATGTCCGACGCGGGACATAATCTGAGCGATGCCGTGGCACTTGGCCTTGCCGCATACGCCGTGGCTGCGGTCAAGAAGCCTGCTGGCGGCAGGCATACCTATGGATATGTGCGCATCTCCACGCTGACGGCGCTCTTCAACAGCAGCACGCTGGTGGTGATCGCGCTGTTCATTGCAGTGGAGGCGGTAGGCCGCTTCCGCCACCCTGAGCCGGTTGCGGGAAATCTGATGATTGCCGTCGCCATCGTCTCCGTCCTGATGAACACGGTCATCGCGCTGCTGCTGGCGGGCGACGCGAAACATAGCCTGAACAGCCGGGCGGCGTTCGTGCATATGAGCGGTGACGCTCTCTCCGCGCTTGCCGTGGTCATCGCGGGTGTAGTGGTGCGGACGTCCGGGTGGACCTATGCCGATCCGGTTGTCTCGCTGCTGATTGCGGCATTCATCTTCTGGTCCGCGCTCGGCATCTTGCGCGAGGCATCCGACGTGCTGATGGAGAAGGCGCCGCGCGGCCTGGACCCGGTGCTGCTGGCCCAGTCCATCGGCGCAGTTGATCCGGTCTGCGGCGTGCACGATGTGCATGTATGGACGATGGGTGAGGGCCGCAACCTGCTCAGTTGCCATGTCGCTCTGCCGCCCGCGCAGACGCTGCTGGAGACCACCGCCATCGTTGGCCGCATCGGCCGAATGCTGCATGACGACTTCGGCATCGAACACGCGACGATTCAGCCGGAAGAGGACGGGATGTGCCGCATGGCCGAGACGGAAGCGCTCTTCTGCCGCATGGAAGCCCATAGCCACGCAGGCCACCGGCATTAGCTGTCAGCGCACCGGTATGTCTACTTCCATAAAGCTGCAGGGTGCGGCTGCACTCACTGCCTCCGGGCGAGCGTACGTGGTACACCGTTATCAAAGAGGACGAGCATTACTGCCGCAACGATTCTGCTTCCGTACTGCGAGCCGCGAACTGCAGCACCGCTTGTACCTGATCCCTCCTGACCCCGAACTCATCGACTAACTCGTCAACGGTCATGTCTTGAAGATTCTCGAAGACAGTTGAAACGGGAGTACGCGTTCCACGAAAAACCCATGCGCCACTGCGTCTGTCTGGAACGCTCTCAACCGCCGGACACTGTGACCAATCACGACCCGTCATGAGTTGCCTCGTATCTATTCTACGAGCGTTACTTGCCGAACCGGAGCAGGAGCATTTCGTGGCGTTTCAGTCCGGGCTTGTAGGTGTCGTCCATGCTGGCGATGTCCTTCGCGGCCCACACGTCGCGAGCCTTGGCGCCGCTGCGGACGCCGGCTTCCTTCAGGTGCAGGGTGATACCGCGCAGAAAGGTGTAGTCCTCGCCGAAATTGATGACCGCCACGGCGTGGCCGCCGTCAGCCAGCGGGCGTGACCAGATCTGCACGGGACCTTCCTGGTAGACGCGGTCGGCACCCCTGCCCAGCGGATCCTGATCGATGGCGATCACTTCCTTGTTCAGCAGGACAGCGGTGACCTCTGGCGTCAGCTGGGTGAGATTATTGCCGGCCAGCAGCGGAGCCGCCAGCATGGCCCACATACCCATGTGGGTGCGGTTCTCGTCAGACGTTAACTTGCCATTGCCCACTTCCAACATGTCAGGATCATTCCAGTGACCGGGACCGGCGTACTTGCCAATGCCGATCTGTGTCTGGGCAATCAGGGCGATGCTGGGAAAGTTCGCCTGCACATCGCCGGTTGTGCGCCACAGATTCGCACCGACCTCCGGTCCCCACTGCCACACCGCGTCCCACCCGTACTGGCAGAGGCTGTACACGATGGGACGGTTGGTCTTCAGCAACGCCTGATGCATTTTCATGTACGCATCGCGCATCATCTTGTCCTGCTGCGACTTAGCCTCAGCGGTGTCGCCGGGCGCATCTGCCTGCATCTTGCGGCGGAAACCGCAGAGGTCATACTTGAGATAATCGATGCCCCAGGAGGCGTACAGATCGGCGTCCTGCTGCTCGTGGCCCAGGCTGCCTTCAAAATGCGCGCAGGTCTGGTCGCCGGGCGAGCTGTAGATGCCCAGCTTCATGCCTTTGCTGTGCACATAGTCGGCGAGAGCCTTCATGTCCGGGAACTTCTCGTTGGTATGAAGAACGCCGCTGGCGTCGCGCTTGCCCTCCCACGTGTCGTCGATGTTGACGTAGATGTATCCCGCGTCGCGCATCCCCGTGGAAATCATCAGGTCCGCGGCCTGCTTTACGTCCTCCTGCGTGACCTTGCCGGCAAACCAGTTCCAGGAGTTCCAGCCCATGGGCGGCGTCTGCGCCAGGGCGGTTGACGAATCGCCTGCACGTTGCGCAACGGCGAGCGGGGACAACGTGGCGAGCGCGAGCAGTGTGAAAGCGAGACGGCGCATGGTGAGTAACTCCTGAAGGAGGTGCTGTTGCGGTGCGCAGCAAGCATACCGCATCACAGCCATGCCGCGCCGCACGCGAACGGGATACGATGTAGACGTCGCGGATAGACGGAGGACTTGAGGTTGAGTACCGAGCAAAGAGCGATCCAGAGATTTTCCGCGCCGGGCCGCGTCAACCTGATCGGCGAGCACACCGATTACACCGGTGGGCTGGTGTTGCCCATGGCCATTCCGTTTACCACAGTGGCAGAGCTTGCTGCCGAGGTCAGCGGGTATCGCTTCACCTCGGCGGACGCGCCAGGTGTGCGTGAGACCGGCCGCGAAGACACGGGCGCGGCTCGGCACGAATGGAGCGACTACCCGGTGGGCGTTCTCCGTGAGGTTCTTGCGTTGGGTATCGGCATACCGGCGTTTGCGCTGCACTTCTCTGGCGATGTGCCATTGAGCGCGGGGCTGAGCTCGTCCGCGTCGATTGAGGTGGCGACAGCCGTTGCGCTGCTGGCTCATGCGGGCGCGCAACTCTCCGCGCCGGAAATTGCGCTGCTATGCCAGCGCGCGGAAAACAAGTACGTGGGCTCGCCGTGCGGCATCATGGATCAATTCGTCGTAACAGCCGCGACTGCCGGGCACGCGCTGCTGCTGAATACGCGCGATCTCAGCTACGATCTCTTGCCCATGAACACGGGAGGCCTGGCCGCTTGCAGCGTGGTCATTGCAAACTCCATGGTGAAGCACTCGGTTGCCACCGGCGAGTACGGCACGCGGCGCGACGAAATGGAGCGCGGCCAAAGGGTCCTGCGCAAACACTTTCCGCAAACATCTGACCTGGGCGAGGCAAGCATGGATCAGCTAGAGCGCGTCAAAGCCGACATGCCACCAGCCTCGTATCTGCGCTGCAAGCACGTCATCACAGAGAATGCCCGCGTGCGCGAGGCAGCCGAAGCCATGCGCGCGGGCGATGCACGGTGCCTGGGTGACGCGATGATCCGCTCGCATGAGAGCCAACGGGACGACTTCCAGGACAGCGTGCCCGAGATTGATTTCCTTGTTGAGACAGCGTTGAAGCAGAAGGGCTGCCATGGTGCGCGGCTTACTGGCGGCGGCTTTGGCGGATGCACGGTCAACCTGGTGGAGACCGCGGATGCGGAGAGCTTTCAGAAGCAGCTGGCTGCGGCGTACCACGGGCAGTACGGTATCATGCCGGAAATTTACGTCTGCACCGCGGCGGACGGAGCTCTGGCACGGCTGAAGGAGGCACGATGAATCCCTTGCTGGCGCAAACGCCGCATCGCCGCTGGAATCCGCTAAGGGGCGAGTGGGTGCTGGTCTCCCCGCAGCGCACGGATCGGCCGTGGCAGGGGCAGACCGAGGATGTAGCGAAGCCCGCTGCGCTCGGGTACGATCCCACGTGCTACTTGTGCCCCGGCAACCCGCGCGCGGGCGGCCAGCAGACGCCAAAGTATACGGGCACCTACGTCTTCACCAACGATTTCGCGGCCCTTAAGCCGGATATCCAGACCTACTCCGGCGATGACAGCACGACCGGCCTTTTGCGGGCGGAAACGGAGCGTGGCACCTGCCGCGTGCTCTGCTTCAGCCCGCGGCATGACCTGACGCTGGCCACCATGGAGTTGCCCGCCATCCGTGGCGTGGTCGAAACTTGGGCCGCGCAAGAGGCGGAACTCGCCGCAATGCCGGAGATTGGCTACGTGCAGATCTTCGAGAACCGCGGAGCCATGATGGGCGCCAGCAATCCGCACCCGCATTGCCAGATCTGGGCGACCGAACATGTGTCGGACGAGCCGGTGGCGGAACTCAACTCGCAGACGGCGTATTTGCAGCAACACGGTGAGCCGATGCTTCTGGCCTACCTTCGCGACGAGCTTGCGAAGGCTGAGCGCATCGTTGCACAGAACGAAGAGTGGGTTGTGCTGGTGCCCTTCTGGGCGGTGTGGCCGTTTGAGACGCTCCTGCTGCCGCGGACACAGGTGACGCGCATGGCCGCGTTGAACGATGCGCAACGCGCTGGGCTTGGGGCGATGCTGCATCAACTGACTGCCGGGTACAACCGCGTCTTCAACGCGCCGTTTCCCTACTCCATGGGATTTCATCCTGCTCCGTGCGATGGCGGCACGCATCCGGAGTGGGTGCTGCACGCGCACTTCTATCCACCCCTGCTGCGTTCGGCGGCAATCCGAAAGTTCATGGTGGGCTTTGAATTACTGGGATCACCACAGCGCGACATCACACCGGAGAGCGCGGCTGCGACGCTCCGCTCCGCCGTTACTGTTGCGTAAAATGTCACGCCTATTCGCACGAAAAGAGGGAAAACGTTTTTAACCACGCGAATCATCAAATTGCGAACGAGGTGATTGCGTGGATACGTCAGAGGTTCTGGTAGAGCGGCTGTTGGCGTGGGGTGTTGATACGATCTTCGGCCTGCCTGGCGACGGGATCAACGGCGTGATTGAAGCGCTGCGCAAGGCGAAGGATAAGATCCGCTTTATCCATGTGCGGCATGAGGAATCAGCGGCCTTTATGGCATGCGCCTATGCGAAATTCACCGGCCGGCTTGGCGTCTGTCTGGCTACCAGCGGCCCCGGCGGCATTCACCTTCTGAACGGCCTGTACGATGCCAAGATGGATCAGCAACCGGTGCTGGCTATCACGGGCATGCAGTTCACTGACGTCACCGGCAGCTTCGGCCAGCAGGATGTGGAGTTGGACAAGCTGTTTATGGACGCATGCGTCTATAACCAGCGCATCATGAGTCCTACGCACATGAGGCCAACCGCCGATCTGGCGATTCGCACGGCCATTACAGAACGTGGTGTAGCCCACATCACGATACCGATTGACATTCAGCTGCAGGAAGTGAAGAGTTCGCAACGGTCAGACCGCAACGTTGCGGATCACACCAACGCGGTCTATGCAATCAGCGGAAACAAGCCGGTGGAAGGTGATCTGCAGGCAGCCGCAAAGGTGTTGAATAACGGCAAGCGCATCGCCATTCTTGCCGGTGCCGGTGCCTTGGACGCAGGCGATGAACTCGTCAAGGTTGCCGAGCTGCTGGGTGCACCTATTGTGAAAGCATTGCTGGGCAAAGCTTCTGTCCCGGATACGTCGCCGTACACGACCGGGCAGATCGGCCTACTGGGAACGGCACCGTCGCAGGATGTGATGGAAAACTGCGACACATTGTTGATGGTCGGCAGCAGCTATCCTTATATGGAGTACCTGCCTAAGCCCGGTGAGTGCCACTGCGTGCAGATCGACTCCAACGTGCAACGTATCGGACTTCGGATCCCTGCTGAAGTTGGCCTGGTTGGCGATTCCAAGAAGACGTTGAATCAACTTCTGCCGCTGCTGAAGCGCAACGACTACCGGCGCTTTCTGGCGCGTGCGCAGAGCGACATGAAGGACTGGCACAAGCAGCTCGAGAGAGAGGGTACGGATTCAGCGTCGCCGATGAAGCCGCAGGTCGTCGGCTACGAATTGAGCAAGCGCACCAAAGAGAACGCAATTATCGTCAGCGACTCCGGGACCAACACCACGGTGTGGGCGCGCTACATGCTGGCCAAAAAAGGCCAGAAACACAGTTGCAGCGGAAACCTGGCAACCATGGCGTGCGGCATGCCCTACGCAATCGCGGCGCAGGTCGCGTTTCCGGACCGGCAGGTAATCGCCGTAGTGGGGGACGGCGGATTCACCATGCTGATGGGCGAAATCATCACCGCCGTTGCATACAAGCTTCCGATCAAGTTCGTGATCATCAAGAACAACACTCTGGGCCAGATCAAATGGGAGCAAATGGTCTTTGAGGGAAATCCCGAATACCAGTGCGAGCTCTTTCCGATTGACTTTGTTGCTCTGGCGCGCTCGGTGGGCGCTGAAGGCGTTCGGATCGACAACCAGGCGACCGCTGGCGCGCTCTTCGACAGGGCACTCGCGATGCCGGGGCCGGTGATTATCGAAGCGGTCGTCGATCCGCTGACGGCCATGCTGCCTCCGAAGATCACGCCAAAGCAGGCTGCCAAGTTCAGCGAAGCGCTTGCGAAGGGTGAGCCCAATCGCATCAGGATTGCGTTGACGGCCGCAAGCGACATGGTCCGGCAGATCGTTTAAACCTCATCAACGGCGAGGGGCGGTTGAGTTCGCCCCTCGCCTCCTTCAACGCAACAAGGGGGACACCGTTGACTTCCTCGCTCATCGTCGCCGACGGCGCTGTGGCCGCCTATACCATTCCCACCGATGCGCCGGAGGCAGACGGCACGTTCCATTGGGACTCCACGACTCTGATTGTTGTGGAATTAGATTGTGGCGACACGAAGGGTCTCGGCTACACCTATAGCCACAAAGTGACGGCACCACTTGCGCGCGATCTCCTTGCGAAATCGGTGAAGGGTGCAGACCCTTTTGACACTAACGCAATTTTTACCAAGCTGCGTTATGAAGAGCGCAATTATGGGCGCGAGGGCATCGCGGCTACGGCGCTCTCCGCAATCGATGTCGCGTTGTGGGATTTGAAATCGAAGTTGATGGGGAAACCGCTGGTCAGCGTGCTTGGGCAGATGCGCGATGCCGCACCGGTGTATGGCTCCGGCGGCTTCACAACTTACACCGACGAGCAGTTGCGGAATCAGCTGGGCGGATGGGTGCAGCAGGGTATTCCCCGCGTCAAGATGAAGATCGGAACCCATCCAGACGATGATCTCCGGCGCATGGCAGTTGCACGCGACGCCATCGGTCCTGACACAGAACTCTTCATTGATGCCAATGGAGCGTACAGCCGCAAACAGGCGCTTCACTTCGCGCTCCGTGCACACACTGACTACGGCGTGACATGGTTTGAGGAACCCGTGAGTTCCGACGATCTTGCCGGCTTGAACCTGATCCGCAACAACGGTCCGGCAGGCATGGAGATCGCTGCGGGTGAGTACGGCTTTACCGCGATGTATCTGCAACGGATGATTGCCGCCGAGGCGGTGGATGTGATCCAGGCCGACGCCACGCGCTGCGGCGGCGTGACCGGCTTTATGGATGCGGCGGCTCTGGCGGATGCGCATCCCTTGCCGCTGTCAGCGCACTGCGCGCCAAGCCTGCACATGCATCTTGCCTGCGCGGCACGGCCGCTGCGGAATGTGGAGTACTTTCACGATCACGTGCGCATCGAAAAAATGCTCTTCGACGGATTCTGTGAGCCGGTCAATGGCGGCATGATCCCCCATCTCGAGCGCCCCGGACTTGGCCTGGTGTTCAAGCAACAGGACGCCGAACAATATCGCGACAACATTTAACCACCCGAGACTACGACCATGATCTACGACCTGAGTCAGCCGCACTTCAACGGCGCGCCCCAATTTCCCAAGCAGCCACCCAACTCCGTGGAGTACCAACAGTTGGCTGTGGTTGAAGGGGCAACGGTGGAGCGCGTCACCTTCATGACGCATAGCGGCTCGCATGTGGACGCGCCGTTCCATTACCTGCACGATCTGCCTGCAATCAGTGAGCTGCCGCTGTCGCATTTTTATGGCCGCTGCGTGGCCCTGGATATGCGTGGTCTGCCGCCGGAGCACGGCATGAACGCGGATGATCTGCGCAAACATGAGGCGCTGATCACAGAAGACATGTTCGTTCTGTTGAAGACAGGATGGGGCGAGAAGCGCGCGAACACGAAAGAGTTCCTGACCCAGTGGCCCTACATGAGCGGCGACGGAGCGCAGTACCTCCTGGATCGAAAGGTGAAAGGAATGGGCCTGGACGGGCTTTCCACCGGAGGGTACCCCAACAAGGAGGCGGAGAGTGCCGCCCACGAGTTGCTGCTGGGCGCGAACAAACTCCTGCTGGAAGACGTGATGATTCCAGATGCGCTTCTGGATGGCAAGCAGCGGTTCTTCATGGCGCTGCCCATCCTGATTGCAAATGCGGGCGGCGCGTGGGTGCGGGCCATTGTGTGGGATCCGGGTGACCTGGAAGCGGCAACCCCCGCGGCGCAGACTGGACCGGTGATTCCCGCCAGCGTGGCCGCGCAGATCAGTCTGATGCGAGGTCCCTCATGACGCTTCTGCCCATGGACACTTCGCCGCGTGCCGTGGTCGCGCTGCTGCCGCCGCCTTTTCGCGATGGAGCTATGCTCGCGCTGCGCCACATCCAGCACGGTACCTTCCAACGTTCGCTGGCGTTAATGGTCTCCGGCGCAAGCGCAGTCAGCGCCATGGAAGTCGGCTATGAGCATTATCGCGGCAGCTACTCCAACCCTGTGATGTACACACCGGTGATTCTTTCCGGCGCGCTCACCGTCGCCAGCGCTGCAGCCTTCTTCTCCCGCCATGCGGCGCAAACATGGATGCGCTATACCGCCGCTCTTACGCTGGTGGACGGCGTCGTTGGTTTCGGATTTCACATTCGTGGCGTGGCGCGCAAGCCCGGCGGATGGCGCTTGCCGGTGACCAACATCGTGATGGGGCCGCCGTTGTTTGCTCCGCTGCTCTTCGGCACGGCTGCGTACCTTGGCGTGATCGCCTCGTACCTCCAGCGCGAGGAAGACGAAGGCCTGGGTTCACGCGCGGTAAGTGCCGCACGGGGCTTGACGCGGCATGACTGGCGCGAGGACATCCGCATTGGCCGTTTCCAGAAACATCTCTGCCTTGTCGCCGCCGTCGGCACGCTGTGCTCTGGGGGTGAGTCGTGGTACTCGCACTACCAGGACAACTTCAAATACAAGGTGCAATGGTCGCCGCTCGTGTTAACGCCGCTGCTGGCGGGCGCTGCGCTTGCATCCGTCTGGAGTGAACGTTGCGCCAATACATGGCTTCCGCTTGCATCGGCGGCGGCCATGGCCAACGGTGTGATCGGCACGGCGTACCACGTGCGCGGCATTCTTCGCCGGCCCGGCGGACGCAAGAAGCCACTGTACAACACACTGTACGGTCCGCCCATCTTCGCGCCCATGCTCTTTGCCGCGGCCGGCTTGCTGGGCATGATGGCATACCTGATGCGCCGTGAACGGCGGTAGATCGTTAAGGAGGTGAACTGTATGAGTGAGAGCACAGTACCGCTTACAGATCCAGAGACCGGCAGACCGCTTCCAAAGTGCGTGCAACCCGGCTACTATCCCGGCTGGAACGTGATGACGCAGCGAGCCTATTGGGATGACGCCACGCGCACACTCGTCGAGAAACGGCTGAGCGAATCGAAGCCGGTGCGGTTCTTTACCGCGGACGAAGCCTCCACGATGACTGCGGTACTGGACCGCATTCTGCCGCAGGAAGACCGCCTTCCGGCGCAGCGTATCCCGCTGCTGCCCTCGCTCGACGAACGGCTCTATGTGAATCGAATCGAAGGCTACCGCTACGAAGATATGCCAAGTGACCGGCAGGCGTACCGCTGGGCGGCTGAGGCCTTCGAAGCCATGGCGCAGGAGATGTACGGCCTGCCTTTCACAAAGATCACCGTTACGTCGCAGGAAGTCCTGCTCACGTCATTGCACGATGGTGCCCCGGTGGCGGCGAAGGAGTTGTGGAAGCGCATGAATGTCGATCGCTTCTGGTCGCTGCTGGTTTCCGATGCCTCTACTGCCTACTACGCGCACCCCTGGGCGTGGAATGAAGTCGGCTTTGGCGGACCGGCGTATCCCCGCGGCTACATGCGCCTGGAAGAGGGCGAACCCGAGCCATGGGAGGTGGGCGAACAGCGCTATGAATGGGCACCTCCCGCGGATACGCTCTCGGACGAAAGTAAGCAAGTGAGCGGGCGTGAACACATGACGCATCACGGACAGGCAGGCACGCATTGAGCTTCTTTTCCTCAGACAAGCCGCTCTTTGGCGAGTTCGAAGCGCCAAAGGATAACCTGCATCACCTTGGGTCGATGCAGAAGATCACTATTCCTCGCCGCCGCTTTCAGGATGGCGATCTGATCGATGTTGCCGTCGTAGGCGTTGGATCGGCTGGCGGCGTGTTGCTGCAGCGGTTGGCGCGCGCGGGCTTCAGCGTGGTCGGTTTTGATGCCGGTCCCTTCTGGGATACGGAGCGTGACTGGGTGAGCGACGAAGCTGGCTCCCACAATCTCTACTGGAACGATCTCCGCATCACAGGCGGCAAGAATCCCCTGGCTCTGGGCAGCAACAACAGCGGCAAGGGCGTGGGCGGCGGCTCAGTTCACTGGGCTTCCTTCACACCGCGCTTCCATCCTTCGGACTTTGAAGTCTACACGCAAGACGGTGTCGGTGCCGACTGGCCCATCGACTACGACGACATCGAGCAGTATTACGAGCTTCTAGAAATGGAGATGCCGGTCGCCGGTCCAGCCTACTATCCGTGGGGCAAGCCGCACGGGTATCCGTACGCACCGCATCCCATGGGCGGAGTAGGAGATACGCTGATCCGTGGATGCACAGCGCTCGGCATCCCCGTCTCCGCCGGTGGTCCGGTCGCGATCCTCTCTTCATCCCGTGGCGACCGCCCGCACTGCATCTATCGCGGCTTCTGCATTCAGGCCTGCAAGGTGGGCGCTAAAGCCTCCACGCTGATTACGCATGTGCCGGACGCCCTGAAGAACGGCGCGGAGATTCGCGACGAATCCATGGTATCGCGGGTCTCGCTGGGCAAGGACGGCCGTGCCGATGGCGTTGTCTACTTCGACCGTGAAGGCAAGGAGCACTTTCAGCGTGCCCGCATGGTCATCGTCAGCGGCTATGCCATTGAGACGCCGCGCCTCCTGCTGAACTCCGCCTGCCCGGGCCACGAGAACGGTCTGGCAAACAGCAGCGGCACAGTGGGCAAATACCTGATGGCGCAGGCCGGCAATGTGATTGCAGGACGCTTCGAAGATCTGATTCGCATGTATAAGGCGCCCCCAGCGCACGCGCTCACCGAGCAGTTCTACGAGACAGACCCCAAGCGTGACTTCGCCCGCGGCTTTGCCGTGCAGACCGTTGGCCCGCTGCCCATTGCCTTCTCCAAACAGATGACCGCCGCGAAAGGCGAGTGGGGATGGGCGCTGCGCCGCACCATGATGGACTACAACCATTGGTCTGGGTTTGGTCTGCTGGGTGAGATCCTGCCATGGGAGGACAACCGCGTCGAACTGGCCACGGGCGCGGACGAAAAGGACCGCTTCGGCCTGCCGGTGGCAAGGGTTACGTTCAACCTGCACGAGAACGACAAGCGCTTGATCGAGTATGGCAAGAACAAGACCATGGAGATCATGAGTGCAGCCGGTGCTGTGGAAGTGGTGCAGGAAGCGCGGTATGCGCATCTGGTGGGCGGTGCCCGCATGAGCAAGACGCCAGACGCGGGTGTGTGCGATAAGTTCGGCCGCACGTGGGACGTCAACAATCTCTTCGTGATGGATGGCAGCGTGATGCCGACCCAGGGTTCAGCAAACCCCGGACTCACCATCCAGGCGCTTGCCGCGCGTACGGCGGACTACATCCTGTCGCAGAAGGATGCCATCTTCAACGGCGCGCCGCGCGATTTCTCGGCGCCGCCGGTGCGCAAGAGCCTTTGCCCTCCGGGAACCTTCGTCCACGGCATCCCGCATCTGCGCTGACGCAAATCCTTGTCATCCGTTGCGAAGGGAAGGCCTGCCCTGAGTCGGCCGAGGGGGATCTGCATGTTCCTCCTGCAACGCGCAGCGAGCGTGCCGCACAATGAAGAAATGAACGCACTCGCACCTTTCCGCTTGAAACCTACCTTTTCGCCGCGCACCTGGGGCCGCCGCGATCTTTCTCCCTGGTACACGGCGGCGGATGTTCCCGTGCTCGCCCATGAACCGGTCGGCGAAGCATGGCTGACCGGTCCAGACGCTCTCGTGACAACCGGCCCGCTGCAAGGCGAAACGCTCGCTACCGTGGCCAGGCGCGAAGGCGATGCACTGCTTGGTCCAAACCTGGCTCTGAAGGAGTTTCCGCTTCTCGTAAAACTGCTGTTTCCTGATGAGAAGCTCTCCGTGCAGGTACATCCCAACGACACTGAGGCGCAATTCATCGGTGAGTCACGCGGCAAGACGGAGTGCTGGTACATCCTGCAGGCACAACCCGGCGCAACCGTCGCCTGCGGCCTCCAGCCCGGTGTTACGCCGGAAACGCTGCGCGCCGCCATCGCGCAAGGCACCATGGAGCAGTTGCTGCGCCTTATCCCCGTCAGGGAGGGCGACATGATCTTCGTCGACGCCGGCACCGTGCATGCCATCCTGCCCGGCGTCACCATCCTCGAAATCCAGCAGACCTCCGACATCACCTATCGTCTGTACGACTACGGCCGCCCACGTGAACTGCACCTGGACCAAGGCTTGGTCGTAAGCAAGATGGAGACTCGCGCAGGAAAAGTCAAATCCCAGCCTACCGCGCACGGCACCCGCCTCATCCAGGAGCAATACTTCACCGTGGACCGCTTTGTTCTCCCGCCCGGCGAGAGTCTGCATCTGGAAGACGCCGCCGGCAAACCGCATTGCTTCATCGCCTTGACTGGCCGCGCTGAGATCCAGGCGCATGGGAGCACGACGGAACTGCAGCCAGGCAGCGCCGTTGTGGTGCCCGCCTCCGTGGCGACCCTCACCATCCGCGCAAGCGAAGACGCAGAGATCATCCGCGCAATGCCCTAGCCAGGCCCCTGCACATTCAGCTGCATGCCACCGGAACGAAGTGGGGCACATACGTTCCTTGCCGTTCACGCAATGTTCACTTTACAGCAAGGTTGGACTAGGCGCAGTATGGCTGCCACTAAGAAGACACCACCCCGCACGTCCCCTGATCCTTCTTGGTGTATGGCAGTTAAAGAAGTTCTGCATGCGGTTTGCCCTGCGCTCTCTCATCCTGCTCTTCGCCACGGCATCCGCCGCGTCCGCCCAGAGCGTCGCCCCCGTCATCCAGACGGGATCTTCCCCCAAGATCACCCTTGCTTCGACTCCGGCGAAGCACACTGCTATCCAACAGCACGCGTTACCCGTCCAGCCCAATAGGCCAAGAACGGACCAGGATGTCTTGCTGCTGTTCGCGGGACGGTCCGCCAACGACAAGGTGCTGCTGATGCTCAACAACAACAGGCCGGACAAACTTACAGCAGACCTGACAGTCTACGATCTCAGCGGCAATCCACGCACGCTGCCGCCACTCGAACTGGACGCGGCAGAGAGCCGCCTGCTGGACTTTGGCGGGGTGCTGCGCTCGCTCAACATCATGGCACCGCTTGGCTTTCTGAAGGTGCACTACATGGGCCTCAGCATGGAGCTTGGCTCTCAACTGACACTCTACCCTGTGGAGGATCGCGGCGGCCTTGACTCGCAGCCTAAGTGTTGATTTTGCAAGCACGGAGCGCCATGCCGTCGCATGGACGCCACCGGGTTCCACGGCTGCCTTCTCGATTACGAACGTCGCAACAACGCCAATCGATGCCGCAGTCACGGTCAGCGGCAAGCCCGAGACTCTGCACCTCCAACCGAACGAAACAGCAGTCCGTACGCGGGATACTGTGGAAGAGGCCACGTCTCCACTGGTTGACCTTGACGTCAGCTTCACCGGACCGAACGATGCCCTTCGTGTCTTTGGCTATGTAGCCAGCCGGAGCGACGGCACGCTGCCTATCCGCACCTACGACCCAAAAGCCGCAACCTCGCAGGTCCTCAGCGCTGTCGGATTGATCACAGCCGACGAAACCCACGCCAGTATTCGCAACCTCACGGCTGCGCCCGTTGTGGTCACGCCGCAGCTCACGCCTGTCGGGACCGACCTCTCGAAGTCTGTCACGGGCACGCCAGTGCTGGTGCCGCCGCTGTCGTCCGTGGAAATCCCGCTGCTCCCGTCGTTGAAGGCCCTCAGCCTTCAGGGCGTCCAACGGGCGACACTGTTTCTAAATAACGATGCTCCGGCAGGCGCGCTTGTAGCAGCGCTGGACCAGCGTGTCATGCCCGACCTGCTGGAGGATATCCCGTTCAAGACAGGCAATCCTTTACGTTATATGCGTGGTTTCTACCCGCTGCGCTGGGAGGGCGACTACACGAACACACCCATGGTCGCAAACACCTCATCTAACGAGGCTACCGTACGTGCCTCAGTGATCGCCGGAGGTGTTACGTACACCTTTGCGAACACTACCTGCAACCTGGTCAAACCGTGTACTTCGACGTGGACAAAGCACGTGCGGAGCAACGTGCTGACTCCATGGGCAACAAAATTCCCCTGACGGCTCTCTTTGGCAAGTTTCACTGGACGCCGGTTCTCGGCGGAGGGGCACAGGTTAGCCTTCATGGACGAACAGAACTGGCGAGCCGCAAAGCTGAACGCGCAAGCAGCTTCAGCTGCGCTGGCGACTGCCCATACCAATCGTGGTACTACCCATATTTCGATGACAACGTTCCATGGGGAAACTATCCCATTCCTGATTTGCAGGATGCGCTTGAAGCGACCATGCACGATGATTACACGGACGCATACGGCAACTCGAGCAGCAACAGCATGCCCGCAGGATCGATGACTCCGTATGGCACGAACGATTCGTCCATCTTGGCGGCAACATCAATCAATAGCGACTACACATTGAGAATGGATACCGGGAACGGTGGCACGACACAGTTTTACTACTTCTTTCACGCCAAGACCGCATCTGGTCTTGGCAGCCATACTGATAACTGTACCGTTGAAGACGACGGGGGAGACGAAGGAGGTGCAGCCACCGTTCAGATACCAACTTCAACTCAGTTTAACTATGTGATCACGAACGGACCGAATAATTGCGACTCTGGTTTCGCAGGAAGTATTAAGATAGAAAGCAGATACATAGCTGATCAGAATGGCAACTTGATAGCTGCCCAGCAATACTGGCAAGAGAATGTCATACTTGACACAACACACAATCAACTGGGCTTTAAGCAATCTGACATTCAGCAAATGAACGTTAATACAAGCACGGGATTTTACAGCGACAGGCTAACATTTTGCAGTTCTGCTTGCCTAACAAACCCCTCTGCGCAGACTTGGGCTACTCAGTACCAGACGGTGACCCTCAATAACCAGAACTACACTTTGGTGCCTAACAAGTTTGTGTACAGCTGCTCAAAAAATACGATCAACGGACAGTAGGTGATGGTATGCGGTACTTCAGAACATTGGCATTGCTCGCAAGCTTAACTGGCGGAGCACAGGAACCAACACGTTTACAGTCCTTTAACGCCGCAAATCTTCTACATGAAATTTTGAGGGTGAGCCAGTCAAATAGTTTGGCAATCGGCATTATACAAAGTGATGATCAAGCCTTGTGCAGAGAAGTTTCTGACGTTGCTCTAAGCCAGGAACCCGAGCCGAAACAGGTCTTACAGAGACTTGCAACGCAGGCTGGATACGTAACTTCAGAGATTGAAGGTGCGATAGTTTTCAGCCCCAAATCCGTGGATAGTATCCTGGAACGGGAGCACAAGTTTGTTTCATTTCCAGAGCTAAAAGATGAAACGATGCAAAGCATGGGAGCGGTTCTTCAGGGACGACTTTCCGTGGCCATAAATCATTCAACCAGCTACGTCAATGAAAGTGCGTACAGCGATGAAGCACAAATGCTTTCTTTAAAAACGTACAACAATGCTACAGCCTTACAGATTGCCAGTAGAATCGTCGGTTTGGGATCTAAAGGAGTCTGGATGCTTTCTGAAGAAAGAGACCGCATTACTGATGCTTCTTTAGTTCGTCTAAGAGCTTACTCATACAAGGATGATTCTGGGGACATAGATCATTTAGATTGTTCTGGTTAAAAATCTCGCTGAACGCATGTTCTAATTTCATCGGTTTATGTAGCGCGAGATGTGAGGAGCGAAGGTGGCCGGAGTGACGGTCGCACAGGAAGGGCGTTGCGCTCTCCCAAAGAGCAGGCAGGGCATCTGGGCGGGTGGCCCACATCTCGTAGAGATGTGGGATTTTGGCTTCCATCCAACGGATCGGTAAGGATGCCGCCGCCTTCCCGCCGGTTCGCCTCCAAGACAAGGACAGTGTCTCTTGTGATCTGCGGCCAGGTGCGGACGCGCAACGGCCAAGCTGTTCAGACGTGTTTTGAGGCTCGCAGCAAGCGCGCAAATGGACGGTTTTTAGCGCGTCTTTTTATGCGAAAAACGTGTTTTACGTTAGCGCTAACGTGAAGACACGATCAACGATCACGATCAACAAACCTGTTTACGGCGTAAAAACGATCTGCGACGTTCCTGTCATGTTTCTCAAAATGTTTCACGTGAAACATTCTCGCCGTTCAGGCGAACGTGCAGTAACATCACCCTCGAATCTGTACGGACACGGCACATGCGTTGAACGCAGGCGCAGTCGCGGCGTAGAGGAGAGCCATGGACGAACGCTTTGAACAGGGCCGCGCGGCGCGTAAATCCGCCGCGCGCCACGCGCTGGGTGAGTGGGCAAAAAAGCTGGGCAAGCGCGATGCCATGAAGCTGCTGCAGGCTGCCGAACGCAAGCGCATCCAGTCGCTGATCCCGCTCAAGCGCCAGCGCATGAGCGTCAATGCGTTTGCCTTTTTTCGCGGGGCCGCGCCGGTCATGGCGTATGACCTGTCGCGGATGCCGAACACCGGCATCACCTGCCAGATTTGCGGTGACGCACATGTGCAGAACCTGGGTGCGTTTGCCGGAGCCGATGGCCGGCTGGTCTTTGACGTGAACGACTTTGACGAGACGATCCGCGCACCCTTTGAGTGGGACGTTAAGCGCATGGCCACCAGCATCCTGCTGGCGGGTGAAACGGACAAGCTGAAACCCGGTGAACGGCACGCGGCGGCGGAAGCGTTTCTCACGTCGTATACGGACCTGATGCACCGCCTTTCGCGGATGCCGTTCCTGGAAGCAGCCCGGTATGAGGTGCACCGGCTGCACACGGTGGATTCGATCCATAGCATTCTGAACCAGGCCGAGCGCGCCTCTCCGCAGCACCTCTTGGACAAGCTGACGGAGAACAAAGGAGGCAAGCGCGTCTTCCGTTCGGACCCTCCGCTGCTGCGCACGCTGAAGCCATCGGAGCGCCGCGCGGTCATCGAGTCACTGACGGAATTTCGCAAATCGCTGCTTCCTGAGCGCGAGCACCTCTTCTCGCAGTTCAAGCCCCTGGATGCCGCCTTTAAGGTGGTCGGCACAGGCTCCGTCGGCCTGCACGCCTACTGCGTCTACATGGAGGGCAACGGCCCGGAAGATCCGATGTTTCTGCAGATCAAGGAAGAAGCTCCGTCCTGCTATGCACCGTATCTGCCCGGTGCGCAGAAAGAAAAGAACAATGGCCGCCGCGCCGCGCGCGGCCAGCGCGCCATGCAGCTCCAGAGCGACCCCTTGCTGGGCTGGACGCGCATGGACGGCCGCGACTATCTGGTGCGCCAACTCAACGACCACAAGGCCGCGCTGGACCTCGCCAAAGTGGACGCGGAGGGGTTAACCGAGTACGCAAGCGTCTGCGGAGAACTGCTGGCGCGCGGGCATGGCCGCTCCGGCAATCCCTGCGCCATCGCTGGCTACATCGGTTCCGGCAAGCGCTTCTCGTCGGCCATCCTTGACTTTGCCAAAGCCTACGCGGAGCAGACCATGGACGACTGGAAAGCCATGCTGAAGCACCAGCCGGCGAAGCGAAACGCAAAGCGCACTTAGTGGCCGTTCTCAGTGGACCGGATAAACGCAGCCACATCCGCGTGGAATTGCTTCAGGATGTCTTCGCGCACATAAATCATGTGACCCGCTTCGTAGTAGTGGTAGCTGATGTTGGATTGCAGCGTTCGCGGCATGGGCAGGTGATGCATCTCGTAGATGCCCTCGAAATACGGTGTTGCCAGATCGTAATAGCCGCCTGCGAGCATCACCTTCATGTGCGGATTGAGCTTCATACGATATGCCAGGTCCGGCATGACGTTGGCTCCGGTCTCCACTGCGCCCGGCGCGCCGCCCGGGCCACCGGCACCGCGTCCTGGTGGACGATGCGTCATATTCCAGCTGAACTCGCCGCCGTCACGGCCGGACAATAGGTAGGTATCCTGGGTAGCGTACTTTAGGTCGTTGTGAACGTAATGGTTAATCGCCGTATTCCACGCGGAGGTAATCGCGGCAGACTGCGCGTCATAGCCGGTTGACTGCGCCAGCGGGTCGAGCTCGGGCCCTGCGTAGCGTGTATCCAGGCGGCCCACGGAAATGCCTTCGTCATAACGCAGCCGTTCGGAGAATTCACCGCCCTGCACGCGCAGTTCGGAACGGATGAGATAGTCAACGGGCAGGCCGATGTAGCCATGCAGCTTCTCCGCTACTGCCCTGCGCTCAGCATCCGGCAACTCCGAGCCCTTTAGGAGAGCCGCCATGTAGTCGCCTAGCGCAAACTTCTCCACCTCCGCCAAGAACGCCTTCAGGTCTGGCGGCTGGTTGGACAGCTTGTGGTGGAACCACGCGGTAGCCGCCATGGTGGGCAACGCCAGCGCATACGCCTGGTCTACGCCCGGGTTTGCGGTGGGCCCGTCAACCGAGTTGTCAAAGCTAAGAATTTGCGAGAGCAGAATAATTCCATTCAGGTCGACCGAGCGCAGATCCGCCGCGAGCACTGCCGACCGCGGCGTGCCATAGCTCTCGCCAAACAGGTACTTGGGAGAGTTCCACCGGTTGTACTTGGAAAGAAAGCGACGGATGAAGCGCTCAAACGCATGGCCGTCCGCGTCCACACCGTAGAAGGCTTCTGTCTTGCCTTTGCCGAACGTCCTGCTCAGGCCCGTACCGGGTGCATCGATGAACACAACGTCGGAGACATCGAGCAGCGAATACTCATTCGGCACAATGGAGTAGGGCGCGCCCTCCTGGTGTTGCGTGTCTGGAGTCACAATACGCTTTGGGCCAAACGTGCCCATGTGGAGCCACATCGTCGGTGAGCCAGGACCTCCGTTGTAGATAAACGTGACTGGACGGCGCTCGGGCGCGGCATCCTTCCTGAAGTACGCTGCATAAAACATGCGTGCTGTGGGCGGCGCATCGGTCGCATCCGCTTTCACGCCGGAGTTCGGCAGCGGCTTGCCATCGAAGCCAATCGTTGCATCCTGCGGGTCAGTCGCACCAACGGTGATGGTTCCAGCCACAGCGCGATATGCAATCTGCTGCCCTCCAACGGTAACTGTTCCCTCCGTCGTAGAGTCCGCCGGGCTGCCCGGCACAGGCGTGGTCGGGGGAGCGTTGTCCCGGACGCTGACTGCCTGCGCCGCCGACGAAGGAGGCGCAACCGCCGGTGGCGCGCTCTCGCTGGGCGTTGCGGGTTGTTGCCCAAACATGACCGCCAGCGCCGTCACAGGCAGGCAAACGAGGAGCGTCCTAACGCGTTGCGCAAGAGGCATGGCTGACCTTTGAATACTTGAGATTGCGTCGAGTATACCCAATCAGTCTGCGGTTCCGATCCTCGCAGCTTCGATGCCATATGGCCGGTGTGCTTGCGATGAGTCGCGACCGGCCGGCGGTAGACCAGATATCCCAAACCCACCCGCATGTTGTGCGTGATGTAACCAGGCAGAGTCACGGCAAGCGTGATGCCGAGAATGGCATGCGCCAGCGCCAGCGGGTAGAGGTTACGATACCGCAGGAAATGCCAGCAGCCGATAAGTCCCCAAAGAAGCGTCAACGGAGTCAGCACAGGGTTTGGCAGGTGCGCCAACGTAAAGATGCCAGCCGTCGCCAGCACGGCGTATGCTGGCCGCCGCAGCACACGCAACATCCGCAGCAAGAAGAAGTCCATCATCAGGAACTGCTGCACAAACGCCCAGATCGCATATCCGATGTAAGTCCTCATGAACAACGCGGCACCCGGCGGAGCATGAAGCGTATGCCGGTGCCACGCGACGGCAACGGAGATCACAGAAAGAAGAGCCGCGACGCCAGCAATCCAAAGGGAACGAAGAAAGTTAACGGCGCGCAGACCAAACGCCGCTGCGCCTGGCCACGACAGCCAGGTCGCTACAGCGATCCAGGTAACTGGCAACCAGTAAAGAGACCGCTGCCACGGACGCGGTGTCCACAGAACAATCAAGATCAGCAGGTAACCAACACCCGCCTCAAACAAGGCACGCCTGCTGCTCTGCGCTTTGAGGTTTCCTCCGCCCCGGCCACCCACGCAGTCAGAATACTGGAAGACAGCATCCAAATTGCAATGGCCGACACCCTAAGCATTAAGGAACGAAGCCAACGCATGGCGCTCATTCGCGGCAAGAATACTGGCCCCGAAATGACCGTTCGCCGACTCGTTCATAGCCTCGGCTTCCGCTACCGCTTGCATCACAAAGGACTTCCAGGAAAGCCGGATATGGTGTTCACAAGCCGACAAAAAGTGATCTTCGTGCACGGATGTTTTTGGCACCGGCACCGCTCACCAAATTGCGAATTAGCACGCATGCCCAAGAGCCGTTTGGCTTTTTGGGAACCGAAGCTCGAGAGCAACCGGCTCAGGGATACGCGTGTACGTGCACAATTGGCCGGACTGGGATGGCGAACCTTAACCGTATGGGAGTGTCAGTTAGGAAACGTGGATGCAGTTGCAAGAAGGGTGAGAAGATTTCTAGAAGCATGAAATCGATGGAACTTTTCGCCGGAGCAGGTGGTTTAGGTATAGGCCTGCACAAAGCGGGCTTCAGCCCCGTGAGTGTGATCGAGCGCGACTCATACTGCTGTGACACGATACGCCAGAATCAATCACGCAATGTGGAAGGGATTGCCGATTGGAAGGTCCTTCGCTCGGACGTGCGCAAACTCAACTTTCGGGAATATGAGGACAAGCTCGACCTGGTATCTGGCGGGCCTCCTTGCCAACCCTTCTCCGTAGGAGGCAGGCATCAAGCCTATAACGATAAGCGCGATATGTTTCCGGAAGCGATACGCGCCGTTCGTGAAGCCCGTCCAAAGGCATTCATCTTCGAAAATGTTAAGGGCCTGACGCGCATGACCTTCAGGAATTACTACGAGTATATCCAGCTACAAATGCAGCATCCTACGGTGTCCCGCAGTGAGGACGAGAGTTGGCAGGATCACTTCGCCAGGTTGGAGCGACACCACACAAGCAGCAGGCGCGAGGACCTGCACTATCGTGTCGTTACGCGCGTTCTGAATGCGGCGAATTTTGGCATCCCGCAACGGCGTGAGCGCGTCTTCTTCGTGGGATTCCGGGATGATCTTGGGATTAGTTGGAACTTCCCTGGCGAGACCCATTCCGCAGACGCGCTTATCTGGGAGCAAGTGATCGATTTGACCTACTGGGAACGAAATCGTGTTCCCAAAGGATTACGTCAGGTTGCGCCGAGAGTTCTAGAGAGAGCGCGCGCCCTCCACACGAGGCCGGAAACGGGTGCATGGAAGACCGTCCGAGACGCGTGGCAAGGCTTATCGGATCCAGAAAAGGAGCCACGGCAGCTGGGCAGTATTCACAATCATCAGTTCCAGCCCGGAGCAAGGACATACCCTGGCCATACCGGCAGTCCTTTAGATGAGCCTGCCAAGACCTTAAAAGCCGGCGTCCACGGTGTTCCGGGCGGGGAAAATATGCTCTCACGGCCAGACGGCTCTGTACGTTACTTTAGCGTTCGCGAGAGTGCTCGCCTGCAGACCTTTCCTGACAGTTACGTTTTTCATGGTTCTTGGACCGAGGCGATGCGCCAGATCGGCAACGCGGTTCCTGTGGAATTAGCCCGGCGTGTTGGCCAGTCCGTCATGGAGCAGCTTCGCGCATGACGACAAGACCAGCAGCGGCTAAGCAAGCGGGTCCACACCAGATAGAAACGCTTGCATCGCAGCTTAAGGAATTGTCGGAAGCGTTGCGGTCGCAGCAGCAACCCACTCTTTCGCCAGCACGGGCGAAGAAGGTACGCAACGTCATTACCGAAGCATCCGCAACCTTGCGCAAGGTGATCGAGGATCTCGATCCAATAAAGCACCCAGGGTTCGTCTTCGATCCGTCGAACCCCGAGGCTGCTGGCAGGATCATCGGGATTACCTTGGTTGCGCAGCCGCGCAAGCTGCTTGGAAACATTGAGCGCTTCTACGGCTCCGGCGTGTACGCGCTCTATTACAACGGCAAGTTCCCAGCATACGCGGGCCTCAGCGGCCAGGAGCATCCGATTTACGTCGGAAAAGCTGATCCTGCTGAGCCGTCCAGCAAGTCGGCCTTTGAGCAAGGTGCCCGACTCGCCGGTCGACTCGATGAGCACCGCAAAAACATCGCGAAGGCAACAAGCACGTTACGGGTCGAAGATTTTGAGTACCGGGCCTTGGTCGTGCAGACCGGTTGGCAGAACGCGGCCGAAAGCTACCTGATTCACTTGTTCAAACCCATCTGGAACAGTGAAGTAGGTATTGCCTACGGTTTAGGTAAGCATGGCGACGACCCTGCTACACGCGCTAATCTTCGCTCACCGTGGGATACCCTTCACCCCGGTCGAGACTGGGCCTCGCGCGATGTGAACATGAAAGATGCCCGTTCGCAGACACGAATCATCGAAGACGTTGCGAGGCACTTACATAAATACCCGCCACTAAGCACTTTGGACGAAATCCTGCGAAGTTTCCTTGATGAAATGCGGAACGTTTCCTGAAGCCGGTTCATGTTTGATCGTCCTACATGGCCTCCCGGCGTCTCCGGACCACCGTAACGCGGTACCATGGATGCGCTGGAGACACTCATGATTACGCGCCGTAAGTTCGTTCAGTCCGTCACTGCTGTTGCCGCTTTGGCAAAGTCCACCTTTGCAGGAAAACAGCTCCTCGCCGAGGCTCCCGCCGCGAACAACGATGTCCTGCAATGGGTTGATCCGCACATTGGAACGGGTGGTCACGGCCACACGTATCCCGGCGCGAGCCTGCCGTTTGGCGCGGTGCAGCTTAGCCCCGATACCTACAACGAGGGTTGGGACTGGTGCTCCGGCTACCACGACACCGACACCTCGATCATGGGTTTCAGCCACACGCACCTGAGCGGTACGGGCGCGGCCGATCTGCTCGACTTCCTGGTCACACCCGGCGTGGGCGAGGCCAAGCTGCAGCCCGGCACGCGCGAGAATCCGGAGAGCGGCTACCGCTCCCGCTTCAGTCACGCGACCGAGATCATGACGCCCGGCTACTACGCCGTCACACTCGACACGCCGAAGGTGCGCGCGGAGCTGACCACGACCGAGCGCGTGGGCGTCCACCGCTATACTTTTCCGGCCAGCCAGCAGGCCTATATCCTCGTCGATCTGCATCACTCGCAGCTGTATGGCGGCAAGTCCGTCGTCGTATCCGGCGATCTGGACCGCACAGGAACCGACAGCATCGCCGGAGGGCACGTCTCGAACGCATGGGGACCGGGCCGTCACGCGTACTTCGCGCTACAGATGTCGAAGAAGCCGAAGCACATGCACTTCTACAAGGACGATCAGACCGTCGCGGTTGGCAAGACCGAGGGCGCGAACCTGAAGGCCGTCCTGTACTTTGAGACACACGCCGATGAGGTCGTTCACGTTAAGGTGGGCATCTCGGCGGTCAGCGCGGAGTCCGCTGCGGAGAACATCCAAGCCGAAGTTCCCGGATGGGATTTCGACGGCGTCCGCGCAGCAGCCGCGAACAAATGGCGGGCGCAGATCGGCAAGATTCAAGCGAACTTTGCCACGCCGGAGCAGAAGAAGATCTTCTACACCGCGCTGTACCACATGTCGCTGGGTCCGACGCGCTTTGACGACTGCAACGGCCAGTACCGCGGCATGGATAACGCGGTTCATACGTTGCCAGCGGGCGCGCAGAACTACACCACCTTCTCGCTGTGGGATACCTTCCGCGCCGCGCATCCCGCCTACACGCTGCTGGAGCCGGAGCGCGTGCCCCAGTTCGTTAATACGCTGATCCGCATGGGAGAGGAGAGTCCAGCGGGCGCGCCGGTGTGGCCGCTCTATGGTCGCGAGACGGAGTGCATGACCGGCTTCCACTGCGCGTCCGTCATCGCCGAGGCCTGCAACAAGGGCATCGGCAAGGGCAGCATCGATTACGCCAAGGCTTACACCATGCTGCAGCGCGGACGCCTGGACGACGTCAGCGGCATGAAGGCGCATCGCGAAAAGGGCTACATCCCCGCCGACCTCGAGGGCGAGTCCGTCTCCAAGCACTTTGAGTTCTGCTACGACGACTGGGCGGTCGCCAACCTGGCCAAACACACCGGGGACACCGCCGCGTGTGACGAACGCGTCAGGCTCTCCGAGGGTTACAAGAACAACTGGGACGCGCAGACCGGCTTCATGCGCGCCAAGCTGAATGATGGCACGTGGGCCACGCCGTTCGACCCCATCGACATGGGGCACACCAAGAAGTGGCGCGACTACACCGAGAGCAACGCCTGGCAGACCACCTTCGGCATTCAGCACGATCCCGCCGGTCTGATTGCGTTGCATGGCGGCCCGCAGACGTTTGTGCAACACCTGGACGGCCTGTTCAACGCCGCGCCCACGCTGCCCGCCGACGCGCCGCCGGACATCGCCGGCATGGTGGGCCAGTATGCCCACGGCAACGAGCCGTCGCACCACATCGCCTACCTGTACGTGTACGCGGGCTCGCCGCACAAGACGCAGGCCCGCGTCCGCTCGCTGCTGGACACCATGTACGCCGCGCTGCCGGACGGCATGCAGGGCAACGAGGATGTGGGGCAGATGTCCGCGTGGTACCTGATCAGCGCGCTGGGCTTCTACACGGTGGACCCGGTCAGCGGCATTTACGTGCTCGGCTCGCCGCTGGTGGGGAGCGCGCGCGTGGACATGGGCGGCGGCAAGACGCTGCGCATCGAAGTCGACCGCAAGAACCCGTCGGACGCCTACATCCGCGAGTTCTACCTGAACGGCAAACGCCAGGACGAAGCCTGGTTCCGCCACGCCGACATCGCCAAAGGCGGCACCCTCCGCTTCGTCATGTCCGCCACACCGAACCTTGCTTTCGGCGCAGATGGGAAGCTCGTGCCCCCGTCATTGCAACTGTGAACTGCTGATCGCCAGCCAGGCTGCGAGTCAACTCGGCCAGAGGGGTGGGTTATCTTCGTAATTCAAACTCATTGAGCCATCCAACCTATGAAAGATACTGCAATATCGATCACCAGACATCGATTCATAAAAGATTATGATGTTACGTGAATCATCATCAAATTCTTCGATAACGGGTAGAAGCGAGGGTCATGTGTCGGGCCGTGCCACTGCCAACATTGCTCATGATCATCGGAGGCAACGGACTGTCGAGCGTGGCATCTTCTGCAAAATCCGCACGTTTGAGTAGAATCACGGGCCTAAGTGACTCTTTAAGTTGAGCGGCAGCCAGAGCGCTTTGTGCTCTCGCTGCTTCCGCCTGAGCGAATGCCGCGTGGACCTGTGCTTCCGACGCGTCTGCTGCGCGAAGAGCCGCAATGACGGCAGCTACGGCAAATACGCTCGTTGGAACACCGAACACGATACCAGCGGCTGCCTGTGCAATGCCAAATGTGATCACCAGTGTGAAACCATCGTCGGTTCAGGTAAATACCAATCACTGCGCAGGCTGCCAGCACAGCTGCTAGACCAAACAATGCCAAACTACGTCGAAGGTTGTTAGTCATAGTTGCTATAGTCAAACCGCCTAGAGGAGCGTACTCTTTCGCTGACGGTAGTGCATCGACTGAATGGACTGCCGCGGAATAAATGTGAGGGCCGGTGCCGGTAGAAGCGCCGATGGTCAAAGATTTGCGCACACCCTAGAGACGTTGGGAATGGCTTCCAGCTTGGCAAAAAACCAGAGGAGCCGACAGCAGACTATGATCTGCCGGGCACCGGTTCGGGCCATCTTCGCCGACATCTGCAAACAGGGAACACGCCTATTCCATTGAGGTGCGAGTGCATTAATCACTGGGTGTAGCTGACTCTCCAACTATTTCGGGCCGCTGAAAGGGGAACGTCAATGAGTGCTGCTACCCGATAACATGGATGATGGCTTCGCGTAGCCCTGTGACATCATCAAGACCTAATGCACCCAGGCGGCGCACAATCGCCACCTGCTCAACTGTTGCGAAAACCGGCTTGACCGCCGAAGGCTTCAGCAGGCCAGCAGCCTGCCATTCTGCTATGTGCATGTCGCCTGCGCTTAGGGCGGAATCCATCTGGCTGGTGACGGCCATCAGTATGACATCTGGGCGCGTGCGGCTGTACTCTGCATTACTGATGACGACAGCGGGCCGCTGTTTGAACCGCACTTGATTGGTGAAGGGAAAGCGCACGAGAACAACATCGCCGAAACCCCAGGCGGACGCGTCAGATGGCATCGTAGGCGTCGTCCTCGGGATTGTCCCATACCGCCGCAAACGCCGGTTCTGACAAGCGCGCGGCTGCGCGCGTCAGGTCGCGGTCGCGTTCCCACGCGCGCAACGCTTCAATGAAAGTTTCCACTTGAGCAAGTTGTGCCGGAGTAAGCGTGCGGAGCTTTCCAGAAAGGCGTTCCGCGATCTGTTCCATGTTCGGCGACCTCACGCAGACACCACTTTATCGTGCGCGCGCGCTACCGCGCCAGCACGGGTTATTACGGCGCGAGTGCTGGCCCACGTCTCATCCACTTCCGTGACAATTGCGCGTGTCCCTCCATCCCGTAGAGATGTGGGTGGCGTGGCCCCGGCGAGACTTTCCTTTGGCAGCAGTGGACCCTATCGCGTAAGCTTCTGCATCATGCGTGGGTTTCGATGGTGCGCGTTCTGTCTCGTGGTCGCGTTGTTTGTTGGGGGTGCTGCGCGGGCGCAGACGGATGCGACGCGGCTGGATGTGCGCGGGTTTGGAGCGGTGGGGGATGGCCGAGCGTCAGACACTGCGGCGGTGCAGCGAGGCATTGATGCGGCGGCGGCGGCGCATGGCACGCTGGTGTTTCCGGCGGGGACGTACCGCAGCGGCACGCTGAATCTGCGCAGCCATATGACACTGGAGCTGCAGCACGGCGCGGTGTTGCAGGGCAGCCCCGATGTGAACGACTACGGCAGCTTTGAAACGTACGGCCTGGACAAGCGTTACGGCGTGAACAGCTCCGGCGAGGGAACCCGCGTGGGCCTCCTGATCGCGCAGCATGTGGAGGACATCCGCATCACGGGCGACGGCGTCATCGACGGCAACGGGACGGGATTCTTCGACGAGAACACGTCACACATGGGCCGCGACTACGACGAGCAGTTCACCCGCAATCCCGCTGCCTTTCTGGCCGACCTGCGCAAGACCGTGGATGGACCGCTGGAGACCAAGTCCACGGGACGCCCTGGCACCATGATCATCTTCGACCACGCGGATCACATCACGCTGGACGGCGTCACGCTGGCCAACAGCCCCAACTGGACGCTGCACTTCCAACACGCGCACAACCTCGTGGTCCACGCCATCCACGTGAGCAACGACATGCGCCTGCCCAACAATGACGGCCTGGACTGCATGGATTGCCACGATCTCCGTGTGTCGGACAGCGCCTTTGACGCGGGCGATGACGACTTCGCCATCGTCGGCAGCGACGATATCGCGATTACAAACTGCACGCTGCGGTCGTACTCGGCGGCCATCCGTTTTGAGGATTCGCACAACGCCGTCTTCAGCAATCTGGTGATCCGAGCGAACCGCGGCATCGCGCTCTTTGCACGTGCGGGAGCGCACACCAGCAATGTGCTGTTCACTTCCATTGTGATCGAAACGAGATTGAAGCACGGCCACTGGTGGGGCAAGGGCGAGCCGATTTACATCGCCAACTCCGCCACGCCGGAGAACGGCAGTATGCGCGATGTGACGTTCACAAATATCATCGCGGACGCGGACGCGGGCATTCTGCTGGACAGCACGGTGCCGGACGTGGTGACGGGTATTACGCTGTGCAATATCAGCATGACCATGCACTCACCCGCGCCGAATCTGGCCGCAAGCGAGGGCGGCAACTTCGACATGCGCTGGACCGCGACCGCGCCGGATCATCACGATGCCGTCTACAAGCACGATATTCCCGCCGTCTACGCGCACAACATTGGCACGCTGACCATCGATGGCCTCGACGTGCGCTGGCCCACTTCTTCCTCCGGTTTCCCTGCCTACTTCTCCTCCGCAATCGACGTGTCAGACTTTCACGAGCTGAACCTGCAACGTATCACCGGCGGGGCAGCGCCCAACAGCCCGGCGGCAGCCATCCACACCACGCGCGGTGACACGGTAACGCTGCGCGACAGCACCGCGCTATCCGGCACCCACCGCTATCTCGATGCGAGCGCGATCCGCGCACCCATCTTCGCCAGCGGCAACGACCTGCACGCCGCGACGCGCACCGGCCTGGAAACCCGTGCAAGACAACCTGTTCGAGGGCATTGACATGACAACGAATGTTCTGATGCAGGCTGCGGCGTGCCGCGTGAGAAGTATCTGCAGCGTTCTGCTGTGCGCATTGCTGTCGATGCCGCAGGCTATCTTCGCACAACCTGCCACGCGCGGCGTGCTGGGCGAGGTCAATGTCTTTACCGGCACATCCAACTCTCGCTGGATGCTCTTTCCAGGGGCCACAACGCCCATGGGCCTGGTCAAGATGAGCCCGGATAACCAGAGCAATGTCTGGAACGGCGGGTACGAGTACACCGTGGCCAGCATCGCTGGGTTGAGCTTTCTGCACTCCATGACGCTGGACAGCTTCTCCATCATGCCGCTGCATGGTCCTATCGAGAACTACCCCGGGCAACCGCGCCTTTTTGCCGGTCCGAGCGACGGCCCATTTGGTGGCATGTGGACGGCGGGCTACCGCTCGCGCATCGACAAGAAGACCGAGACGGGACGTCCCGGCTACTACGCCGTCGATCTGCTTGACGCGCAAACCCGTGCCGAAGTGACGGCGACCGACCGCACCGGTTGGCTGCGCTACACGCCAGCGCCTGAAGGCGAAACACATCTGCTGCTCGACTTCGATACACCCGGCGAAGAGCGGCGTTCGATATTGCACATCACCGTTGAGCGCGCCGGAGATCGCGAGCTGACCGGCTCCATCACCCAGAGCAACAAGTACGCAGGCGAGTTCACCGTCTTCTTTGACATGCAGGTTTCGCAACCGATCACCGCGATGAACTCATGGCAAAACGGCGAGTACACCAGCGCGGATAAGAATTATGGGACGGAGTGGCGGCGACCGCGCACCATCCAGCGGAACGTGAGCAGTTTTAGCAGCGCGAAGACTGGCGGCGTATGGCTCGACTTCGCCGCTGGAACACGGGGGCCTGTGATCGTCAAGACGGGCATCAGCCTTGCCGGCGTGGAGCAGGCGAAAGGCAATCTGCAACAAGAAACTGGCGGGCTGGGCTTGGACTTCGACGCGGTCGTCCATCAGGCAGAAGCGGCGTGGACGGAGTTGCTGTCGCGCGTTGAAGTAAAGGGAGGCACGCCGGACGACAGCGTCAAGCTCTACACCAACCTGTATCGCACCTTCACCGCGAAGGCCATGGTGGACGACGCGGACGGCAGTTATCGCGACGCCTGCGGCGAGGTGCGGAAGGTGCCGGTGCGCGGTCAGCACCTGTATTCCAGCGACGGCCTGTGGGGTGCGCAGTGGGACCTTGGCCCCATGTGGTCGCTGCTGGCGCCGGACCTGCTGGAGTCGTTCGACCGGGCGCTGTTGATCGAGGCAAAGGTGGGCGGGTGGCTGCCGGACGCACCCGCGAACCTCCGCTACTCGCCCATCATGGACGCGCACCACGAGATGGCGCTGCTGACCGGCGCGTGGCAGAAGCACCTCCGTGGCTTTGACGGCGAGGAGGCCTACCAGGCCATGCGCAAGGTACTCACCCAGGCCGGCGTGCCGTATACCTGCGGCGGCAGCTTTCCGCAGGGCATCGCGGGGGACCGCCACATGGCCGCGTATATGAAGCTGGGCTACGTGCCGGAGGAGGACGGCCCCGCGTCATCGACCATGGAGTACGCGTATGACGACGCGTGTGCAGCCGTACTGGCGCGCTCACTGGGCCACACTGAGGACGCAGACCTGTTCGCGAAACGCTCAGAGAACTGGCGCAACATCCTGTCACCCGTGACGCACTACGCGCAGCGCCGTCACGCAGACGGCGACTGGGTCGAACCGAACGATCTTTATCACTTCGGGACGACAGGTGGCTGGGCCGGGCCGGGTTTCCTGGAAGGCACGGCATGGATCTATAGCTGGTTCGTTCCACAAAGCGTTCCCGGGCTGGTGGACCTGCTTGGACGCGATACCTTCATTGCGCGGCTGGAGGAAGGCTTCCGCGATAACCACGTGGATCTGACGAACGAGCCAAATCTCCAGGCACCATGGCTCTTCAACTACTCCGGCAAGCCCTGGTTAACGCAGAAGTATGCGCGTGATGTATACGCCCGCGTCTTTGACACGTCACCGTTGAACGGCTGGCCGGGCGAGGAAGACGAAGGTCAGATGGGCGCGTACATCGTGCTGGCCGGCATCGGCATTTTTGACATGGAAGGCGGCTGCGCAGCCGAGCCGCGTTACCAGATCAGCGGGCCGGCCTTTGATGAGGTCACGCTGCACCTGCGCAACGGCGACTTCCGCATCATCGCCCACAACAACAGCCCTGCGAAGATCTACATTCAGTCTGCGACGCTGAACGGCAAGCCGCTCACAATACCATCCATCTCATACAGTGCAATGGAACACGGCGGCGAACTCCGCCTGCGGATGGGCAGCGAACCATCGCTGACAGCATTTAAGTAAGTTAACTTATGAAGTCGAACCTGCCTTGAAGACGTCTTCGGCGTAGTAATTTTCCACCTTGGCCTGATCGCGGAGCATCTCCAGGTAGGCCGTCTTCAGCAGTTGTTCCCGGGTGGTGCGCAACTGGTCGCGGATGCTCTGCTGCACTGCGGGGTTGTTCAGGTCCCGCTGTCCCGCCGCCTCTTTTGAGAGGAGGCGGATGATCGAATAGCCGACGGGTTGGCGCGCCCCAGGCGGGATGATAGGGAGAACCGGAGTGTTCTCGCCTGCCTTCAACTTACTGACGGCCTCGTAGATAGCCGGGCTTTGCCGCAACTGCGATTCGGCGATGAAGCCCATATCGCCACCGTTCGGCGCGGTTTGCGCGTCTTCGGAGAAGTTAGCCGCAACCGCCGCAAAGTCGGCTCCGCTATCCACCTGTGCCTTCAGCGTCTCAATCTTCTTGCGCGCATCGGCGTCGGTGGCAGCCTTGCTGCCTTGCAGATTGCCGGGACCGGGTTGCGCCGCGGGCTGGCCAGTGACAACGATCTGTGCCAGATGCAGCTTGTTGTCGATCAGGTTGAAGTCTGCCTTGTGCGCGTTATAAAACGCTGCAACTTCACCGTCGGTCACGTTGATCTTGCTGTTGATTTCCTTATTCAGCAGCTTGTCCAGCGTGATCTGGCGGCGTATATCGCGGCGTACGTCGTCCAGGGTGCGGCCGCTTTGCTTCAACACCTCGGCAAACTGCTCCTCGGTGTAGTGCGACTTCATATCGTTCAGCTTCGCGTCCACCTCTTCATTGGTGGCGGTCAGGTTCATCTTGGCGGCGCGCTGATCGATAATCTCTTCATCGATGAGCGATCGCAGGATGGTGAGCCGGTCGCTCTTTGTCTGCTCATCGGTTTCCGCCTGCGGGTTCTGGCGGTTGCGCTGCTGGTCGTTGAAGACGCGGTCCAGTTCGCCGCGATTGATTGCCTTGCCGTTGACGCTGGCAACCACGTCCGCGCCGTGCTGCTGTTTGCATCCGCTGGCAAGGGTAAGCAGGATGAGCAAAGTGCCGCTGGCGATCCGGCGGGCTGCCGGCCCATGACGAAGAACGTGCGCGTCTAAAGACATCCACCTACGATGGTATCGCGTTGCGCCGTGCGGCGTACCCGCTTAGTGGACGCGATCACGGATTTCCGTGCGCACCAGATACAAAAAGAAGATCGTGGCGAAAGCAGACTGGACCAGGATCGCTCCGCCTCTGGCTACACCCAGGCCCGACCGGACAAACTGAACCACGTCATACATCGCCAGAAACAACGTGCCACCCAGCATCAACGCCCAACCCCATCGGCGAAGACGCAGAAATCCATATACGCCGATGACGAAGAGTGTGCAGATGCAAAACGCCGAGGTACGCACGATGCCGGTGCCATATGCACCCCGCCACGCCGCGAAAACATTGATCATTGCGTAAAACAGGATGAAGATGGCAATCATCGCCATGCCGGGGAGCATCCCGTGCTCGCCGGAGTCCGATTTGGCGGGACGCACGGACCCAGGCGGCAGCTTGATACGCTTGTGTTCGATCTGCTCTGGAGTCGCCATGGTCAAAGGGTCTTCAGGTACGCCAGAACATCGCTGATGTCGTCCGGGCTCAACGTACCACCGAGCGCCGGCATATTGCCGCGTCCATACAGGATGGTATAGCGGATGCGATCATCGTTCGCGGGTGCGCCGCTGGGCAGGTAGCGTTTCTTGTAGACACCGCGCATGGAGGGTCCGTGCAGTGAGCCTGTCTCCCGGTCATAGTGGCAACTGCCGCAGTTCGCCGCAAAGGCTGTGCGTCCCGCCTGCTCCTGCTCACTGAGCAGCTCCAGCGGCTTGGGAGGCGGCGCAGATCTGCAGCCGCTAAGGGCTGCACCTCCACACACAACTGTCATCCTGAGGAGTGCAGCGACGAAGGGTCCCGGTGATGCTGGCACCGGGCATCCGCTTGAAAGTTTCTTGCTGGAAAGCCACAGGCTTCGCTTAGAGAATGAACGCCGCCGGGATCCTTCGCTCTGCTCTTCGACAGGCTCAGGGCGCGCCTCAGGATGACAGACCGTAGATACAAATAGGCCGTCCTTCACGCGGCACGCTCGCGCATCTGCTTGTATGCCTTGTGGATGAACGACCCCATGTACCAGCCATCAATGTACTTGTATGGCGTTTCGCCAGTGGTGTAGTGGCCGCAAGGCAGCACACGGCTGACGAAGTTCACACCCCTGCGGCGGAAGTTGTCCAGCATATCCTGTGAGAATTCGCGCAAGAAGGTCAGGTCCCACGTTGCATGAATCACCAGCGACTGCCGGGAGCGCTCCGCCGCATAGCGGTCAATCACGCTCATGGGGCTGATCCCGGTGAACAGTGCGCGCACATCATTCTGCGTAAATGCGCGGTGCTCAAAGGCGGCGCGCACGTGGCGCGTGCTCTGCCCGGTCCACACCACGTCACCAAACCATGTGCTGGCATGATTAAACGCGCAGACCTGCAGGCGCGGATCAAACGCCGCCGCCATGAACGCGTAGCACGATCCAAGGGACGTGCCTAGAACACCAAACTGCTCGTATCCCTGCGTCTGCAACCAATCGATGCAGGCACGAATATCTACCACAGCCTGACGGCACGTGGCGATGGTCCGGCCCACGTTGCTGCTGACGGCATAGTCGCTGCGCTCTAGTTCAGACGGGCGGCGAATGTCATGGTACGGCTTTGACAGCCGCAGACCCGCAATGCCGAACCGGTTGAAGATGCTGCACAACGCATTGTGGCTAAAAGCATCGGCGTTCCATTGCGGCAGAACGATGATCGCCTGGCGTTTGCGTCTGCCGTGCGGCTGCGGTGGTTCGGGATACCAACGGGCGTTGACGATGTCGTTTACCGGGTACTTGGTCCGCGCTGGCGAGGTGAACCGGAGAAACCGCGCGTGCGGCAGTTTGCCGGTGGTTGCGTCCTGCCGCACCTGCTCCGCCTTGCGCAGCGTCTCCGGCCTCACGTTGGTGGGAAACAGCTCCGGGTGCCGCTCTTCAAGCCTGAAGTCGGCCGGTGTCGTGTAGCCGTAGAAGTCTTCCCCACGCGCGACAATCTCTTCATTGATGCGGATCATGCGGGCCGGTGCGTCGTCATCGTCTTCGTGCGACTCCGCCGCCAGCGCGCTAAAGTCCGCCAGCCAGTCGAAGCCCCACTCCAGCGGCCGCACCACGCGATTGGTGTCGCGTGTGGTCAGCGCGGTCTCCCAGCGAACCATCCAGTCCGCATACCACTTCCCAAGCATCAGCTTCAGGATATCCCAGCGCTTGTGGCGGGAGCCTAAGCCAGCCTGATACTGTGTTGCTGTCAACTTCCTTCAGGATTGAACATGCCGTTTAAGCGTTCCCGCATTGCAGCACTCGTTCTTGCCGTTCTTCTTTTTGGGTACGCGGATGCCTTTGCCGCGAACGCACCGCGTGAGCGTTGGACGGAGGCACAGGCGGCGGCCTATTGGGCAAAGCAACCTTACGCCATTGGCGGGAACTTTCTGCCCAAGGACGCCATCAACGAACTGGAAATGTTTCAGGCTGCGACCTACGATCCCGCGGAGATCGACAAGGAGCTGGGGTGGGCGCAGGCCGCGGGTATGACCACCATGCGCGTCTTTCTGCACGACCTGTTGTGGCAGCAGGACAGCAAAGGATTCACGCAACGGCTGGATAATTTTCTGGCCATCGCATCACGCCACGGCATCAAGCCCGTGCTGGTGCTCTTTGACTCATGCTGGGATCCGGACCCGAAGCTGGGACCGCAGCACCCGCCGATTCCGGGCGTGCATAACAGCGGATGGGTGCAGAGCCCCGGCATAGCGTTGGCCGACCCCGCGCAGCAGGCGCGCTTCGAAGCATATGTCAAAGGCGTCGTGGGTACCTTTGCCAGCGACAACCGCATCCTGCTGTGGGATCTGTGGAATGAACCGGACAACACCGGCGGTGGCAGCTATCCTGTCAAGTTCCCGAACAAAGTGGCGCTGATGAATGCCATGCTGCCCAGCGTCTTTGCGTGGGCCCGCTCCGTCGGCCCCGTGCAGCCGCTCTCCTCCGGCGTATGGAATCACGACCACTGGGATCAGGAGTCCACATGGAACACAACGGAGCGCACGCAACTGACCGAGAGCGATGTCATCACCTTCCACGATTACAGCTGGCCTGAGAAATTCGAAGCCCGCATCAAGCAGTTGCAGACCTTGCACCGTCCTATCCTGTGCACGGAGTACATGGCGCGCGGCGCAGGATCAACGTTCGACGGCAGCCTGCCTATCGCGGCGCGCTACAACGTGGGAGCCATCAACTGGGGGCTGGTCAAAGGCCTGATGCAGACATACCTGCCATGGGATAGCTGGAAGGTTCCATATACTGACCGGGAACCTCCTGTGTGGTTTCACGATGTCTTCTACGAAGACGGGCGTCCCTACCGCCAGGCTGAAGTTGATCTGATCAAGCGCATCGCACAAGAAAGAAACGGCACCTCGCGGAATTGAGAAAGCCCCAAGAAGCGGGTGATGCCGGGTCTTCGTCAACGCGCGTCATCCGCTCTTCACCGTGATGCGGACTGCCAGCCTTGGCCGTACCACGCGGCATTTGCCGGCTTGAAACGATTCAACCACCGGCGCGCGGGCAGCGGGTATTGCCGACCAGTAGACCCATGTCCAAATTCGACTTGTGGCACCACTTAAAACGGTTTACAGTGCGTTCACAAGCATATTAGAAGCACTGCGGTTCAATGCGCGACCAGCCGGTGCGTACCAGCCACCTTCAGGAGAAGCCCATGAAGCACACCCACATTGTTCTGGCGGGCGCACTCGCGGTCACCGCGCCCGGCTCATTCGCCTTTGCGCAAACCATCACCGGCAGCGTCAACGGTACCGTGACCGATGCCTCTGGAGCGGCACTGCCAAACGCTAAGGTGACCGCGACCAACGTTGAGACGAACGTGAGCCAAAGTACGCAAACGAGCGGCGCGGGTGTCTATAACATCCGCTTCTTGCAGGTGGGCCAGTACAGGGTCACGGTGGAAGCGCAGGGCTTCGCCCCGCAGACGCTCGGTCCGTTTGCGCTTGAGGCTGGGCAGGATGCCAAGTTTGACGCCAAGCTGGGCGTAGCTGGCAACACGCAATCCGTGGACGTGAGCACAGCTCTGGTGCCACTGCTGAATACGGAAAATGCCGAGCTAGGCACAACACTCGATACACATGCCATTGATAGCGTGCCGCTGCAAGGGCGCAACTTTTCGTCATTGACCATCTTCACGCCAGGCGCTGTCGCGACCAACCCCGGTGGCTTCACTGGAGCTAACGCCATCGAGCGCAGCACCGGCGGCAGTGGACAGGTTTCAGTAAACGGCAACCGCCAGCAGTCAAATAACTTTCTTCTGGACGGCATTGAGATCAACGAGACCATCAACAACACCATCGGTTACAACCCCAGCCCGGATGCCCTGAATCAGGTTCGCACCATAAGCGCTAACGCGCAGGCCGAGTACGGCAACGTGAACGGCGGCGACGTGATCGCATTGTTGAAGAGTGGCACAAATCGATTGCACGGCAGCGCGTTCTACTATGTCAGCGATAACATCTGGAATGCGAACAGCTGGGCCGCTGGGCAAAGTTATCCCAATGTAACTGCACTTAACAGCCTGACCAGCAATATTTTTGGCGCGACGCTCGGCGGGCCCATCCTGAAGGACCACCTTTTCTTTTTCGCGGACTACTCCGGTAATCGCTACCACACCGGCGGCCATGCGACTGCCAGCGTACCGACTGCACTGATGCGCACGGGCGACTTCTCGGAATTGCTTAATCCAAGCACAAGCGCTATCACCAAGCCGATTCAGCTATACGATTCACTCGCGCCAGGTTCCCCAGCATTTATGAATAACCGGCTCCCGCTGGCTGCGATTAATCCAGTGGCGCGCTATCTGTTCGCGCATCCTGAGCTCTATCCGTTGCCGAACCAGCCCGCGACAACCGGAACCCTCATCAATAACAACTACAGTGGTGTGACCAAGCAGCGCATCTACAACGATCAGTTCGATGTCAAGATCGATTATAAGTACCGTGACCGTGATACCCTGTTCGTTCGCTACAGCCAGGGGACGGCAGGTGACACGAACACAGCGCCACTCGCTATCTCGTTTCCGACCGCATCCACCTATCCGACCAAGGGCGCAGCGATCAACTATGTTCACACCTTTACGCCGACCGTGCTGAACGAAGCACGTGTTGGATTCTTTCGTACCGTTTGGCACCAGGGTGTTCCCAATGACACCACTGGTGTCTTCGGGAGCAGCGGTAACAACATCGTGGGAATCGCCGGCGGCAGCTTCACGCCTGGTTTTTCAGCCCAAAACATCGGTGGAACCAACGGCAATATCAGCACAATCGGCAATGCAGCAATTTACTCAGATAACGAAATGAACAATTTCACCTATGAGGACAACCTCACAGTACAGAAGGGCCGCCACACCATCAAGATGGGCGCGCAGTTCATCCGCTACCAGCAGAACAGCATCTACACCGGCAATGACGGTGCACAGGGCAATTTGAATTACAACGGCAACTTCACCGCCCGCAACGGCAACGGCACGGCCCCGGGAACTAATTCTGCTGGCACAACGATCCTCGACACCGGGTTCGGCATTGCTGATTTTTATCTGGATCGTGTGTCCTACGCGGGGCGGGGCACACTGGCGGGCCATACCGGGCAGCGGCAGTGGCGTGATGCAGGCTTTATCCAGGATGACTGGAAAGCAACGTCAAACCTCACCATCAACCTTGGCGTGCGGTGGGAATTTGATCAGCCCATCTATGAGGTGCACAACAAAGAGGCAAACCTTAACCTTGTCACCGGCCAGGTTCAGCTTGCGGGTGTGAACGGCAACAGCCGCGCACTCTACAATCCGGTCTTCACCAACTTCATGCCTCGTGTGGGCTTTTCCTATAATCCTACGCCGCGCTTTGTGCTGCGTGGAGGTTATGGCACGACAACCTACCTCGAGGGAACTGGAGCGAACCTTCGGCTCACCATCAATCCTCCTTTTCAGACATCATTGGCTTACACTGCATCAGCACCAACTGCCGGCAACGCTGGCAGCAGCACAACCGCGGAAACTGCGTTTTCAGCAAACAGCGCAGGCTGCAACCCTCTCACAAGTCCAACATGCGGCCAGCTCTTCCGCGCATGGGATCCTAATCTTCGCCCCTCCACCGCCCAAGAGCAAAGTCTGACTGCAGAGTACCAGCTCAGTAATTCGCAATCTTTCCAGGTCGGTTATGTCGGGGAGTATGTGTACCACCTGATCCAAGCGGTGAACGGCAACCAACTCAGCACACCCTGCTTCTCGGCTACGGGAACGCTGCTGGCCTTCAACAGTGCCGCTTGCTTCGCGGTGAACAAGGCGCCGTACTACCAACTTGTGGGACAGACCGGTAACGTGCGTATTACGCGTTCGGAAGCCATGATGAATTACAACGCGTTGCAAGCCACGTTCCGGCAGCGACTCAAGGCAGGGCTGCAGTTCACCGCCAACTACGCGTACAGCAAAACTCTAACCAACAGCATCGGTTTCTATGGAGTCTCGAACGTGAGCACGAACAGCGCCTACGCGGAGAACCCGGTCAACAACACGCAGGAGTACGGTCCTGCTGGTACCGACGCCACGCACAACGTAAACTTCATCATGACCTATGAACTGCCGGTTGGCCGCGGCCGGGCTTTCGGCGGTAGTATGCCGCGAGCTGTAGAGGAGATCATCGGTGGATGGCGGACGGCGGTATCCGGCTTCGTCTATACCGGATTCCCAACTACAATCACCAGCAGCAATATTAACTCAGGCGTCAATGCGCCGCAGCAACGCATGATTAAGTACCGCCCGCTCCACATAGTAAACCGTAGTGTCCTGAACTGGTTCGGGACCGACCCGTCCGCCACACCATGCCTCACCGCTGGCGTGGACAACGGCACCTGCGCCTATGGTTTGCCCGCGAACGGCGTCATCAGCCCTCAGCGGCCCGGCACGGAACGCGTCCCCGGCTATCAGCAGTATGATGCCTCCCTCTTCAAGGACTTCCACATCACGGAATCGCAGTTCATCAGCTTCCGTGCGGATGGATCCAACGTCCTCAACATCGCAAGTTACGGCAATCCAGATCGCACGGCGCAGGATGCTGCCTTCGGCCGCATCACAAGCACGCGCTCCAGCCCCCGGCAGCTGCAGCTTTCGGCGAAGTACGTTTTCTGATCCTCAACTTGCAAGAGAAAGGCCCGGCGGAGCATCGCCGGGCCTTTTGCATTTGCACTTATAAATCACACTTGTAATTACGAAGGCCAGAAGATAGAACTGCGAACGCTTGTAGTTGAGCCGCCCGGGGCTGGTGCCATGTCGCGGCGATTCGCCTGGGCCGCCTTCGAGGCAGCGCAGGCATCCGCATCGAAGTCCACCCGCTCGATAGCTGGTGCCTCTCCCCACGAGGTCCGGAAGGCGTTCACCAACTTCTGGCCCGGGTTCACGGCAAAGATCGTTTCACCGTCGGGGTGCAGAAACACTCGCAGCTGCGCTGGTGATCCTGATGCGGCACTTAAACCGATCTCCTTGCGGATGGCGGACACCGGAAGCAGGCTGCCATCCGCTGTCAGCCGAAGTACGTTGTAGATGCCAGCTGCGGTCGAGACAAAAAGAGCCTCCCCCCGCGAGAACACCGCACCGTCCTGCGGATGCGTTGCGGCCAGTGAAAGGGGCTGCGTATTCACCGGTGTAAGCACTCCTTCGGTCGCATGGAAGCGGTACGCACTGACGGCTCCGCGCGGCAGGTATCCCCACAAAGCTACATCATGCAGCACATACAGGACTGGCAACGAGGGATGCATCAGCAGCTTGCCAGGCGGAACGTTCAGCAAGACACTGAGAAGTTCCCACTCGCCGCCCCTGACCCGGAAGGCGTGCAGCGAACCGTAGATGTCGGCCGGGCCAGTGCTGGCGAACCCGAAGCCATTCAGGCTGGTGCGCTCAGGCGTGGAAGCACGAGACCAGCGCGGTAGAAGCACGCCAGCCGCTGTTGCGCCTGCCAGCACTTGCCCCAACCGCCGCCGTGTCCATGGCCCCGTTATCGTGCTCATACGCGCACCGCCATACTGTTGTGGAAGATGTTATTCGGATCGTACTTCTTCTTAACGTGCTGCAGAAATGGGTATAGCCCTGCCGTGCCATAGTACAGTTCCGGCCAAAAAGTATACTTGATCATGTCGGCGTCAGGATAGTTAATGTAACAACCATCGTAATACTCGCCATGCCAAGGAGTTCCCGCATACTTATCCTGTACGTTCGCGGAGTAAATATCCGTGTACATGTCGTTGAAGTACTTCAGGCGGACTTCATCCTCCGCGGGATTTTGCCAATACATCTGGTATTGCAGCTTCATTACGGAGCTGCGCTGTGGAACCGCGGTTTCGCCAGCCAGGTGTGCCTTGTTTGCCGCACCGCCATATGAATCCACGGCGATGATGCAGCCCGTATTCACGTCCGGTATGTCGCGGGTCAGCCACGCATACATGCGTTTCAGTTCGGGTGTTGTAAAGTTCTTCTTCATGTAGCAGGATTTGTACTTACCGCGTGTGGTGCCGTAGCCGCCACTGCCGCCGCTGCCACGTCCAACCGTCTCTTCCAGCCACGGCACGGTGGTGAAGCGGTGTTTTCCTTCCACGCATGGTGACAATTGAAAACGCCCACTGGAGGGCGCGTGTGCGCTGGTCTGCGGATCCTTTAACTCTGCGATTTGCGTATCGCACTTCAGGAACAGATCCAGAAACTCCGTGGGAACGCGCAGGTCGTTGGTGCCGTCCATGTCATGCCATGTGGCCGTGACGTTGATGCGCCCGTTCAGCACCTTGTGGGTCAGGCCCATCATGTTGAACATGGGCCACGTATCCGGCTCCGTGCCGCGCGTGGCAAAGTAGTTGCCGTAAGTCTGCGCGATTTCGATGAAGTTCTCTTCCGTCATCGTGTCCCAGGGGAAGGACACTCCCGCGCTGCTGAGCTGCTTCGGCGCGGCAGGCAGTTTGTCGAAGTAGAAGTTGGTGATCACGCCAAAACTTGCGCCACCACCGCCGCGCAACGCACGGAACAGGTCTGGATAGTGTTGGCGGTCCGCGCGCCGCAGGACTACCTTCCCGCTGTGCTCCACGGTCAGGATGTCCACTGCGGTCAGGTAGTCCACGGAGAGCCCCTGCAAGCGGGTGAGAAGGCCATAGCCTCCGCCCGAGATGTGGCCGCCCGCGCCAACCGTGTAGCAGCTGCCCAGCGGCAGATTCACCTTTGCCTGGTTGAACAGCTCCGTGTAAATCTGTCCCAGCATTGCTCCCGGCGCCACCTGAAAGCCGCCGCCCGGGACCGCCGATACTGTGTTCAACTTGCTGACATCGATCAGCAGACCGTTGGGATTGTTGACGACGAAGTCTTCATAACAGTGGCCGCCCGAACGGACCGTTGGGCGCATGCCTGCTTTGACTGCCCGTGCCAGCGCGGCAGCAACATCGTCTGCTGTCTCGCACAACTCGATCTGCGAAACGCCATCGGCGTCTGTTTGCGGAAAGCGAGCGTTCTTGCCCCTGCAAAGAGCCGGGTAACGCTGATCCTGCCGGGAAATGGTGAAGACCATGCTACCTCATTACGTGAACGCGGGCCTCAGGTCAAGCGCCGCCCAACCTCTACACAAAGATCACGCACTGCGGCGTGACTGCCGGGTAAGTATGTCCTGGCGCCGAAAGGCGTCCCGTGGTGCGATCGCGCTCCAGCACGGCTAAGTCCTTGCTGTCTTGGTGAGAGATGACCATCCACCGTCCGGTTGGGTCCAGGGTGATATGGCGGCAGTTCCTGCCGCCGCTGGGTGCCAACTGCACCTGCATCAGCAAGCCGCTGGTGCGATCCACATCAAACACGGCGACCGTGTGGTCTGCCACGCGGTTTCCCGCATACACGTTGCGGCCGTCGGCGGATGCGGCAACCTCGCCCACAAACGCGGTAATCGGCGCAAAGCCGGGCAGCAGCGACGATACATGACCCAGCGAACGCAACCCTGGCGGATTCTCGCTCCACGCCAGCGTCTCCACGGTGGAGTCCAGCTCGTTGGTGCAGTAGACGATCCTGCCGTTCGGACTCCATGCCAGATGGCGCGGTCCGCTGCCGGGACGGGCGGCCCAATAAGGCGGGTCCGCGGGTGTCATCTCTGCGGTAGCCGAGTTCAACTGGAAGATCATGATGCGATCCAATCCCAGGTCGTTCACCAAGGCGAAGCGGCCATCGGGCGAGGTCACAGCGGAGTGCGTATGCGGTGCCTCTTGCCGCCCCTTGTACGGTCCCGATCCGGTGAATTGGAAGTGCGACACGGCGGGTGAAAGCGAACCATCCGCCTCCACGTGAAATGAACTGACGCTGCCGCCGGTATAGTTCGCGACAAGCACAGTGCTGCCATCCGGGGAGACGGAAAGGTGTGTGGGACCGTCGCCGCCACTTGGCTGCCGGTTCAGCAGCTTCAGCATGCCGGAACCCGGCACAGTCACGTACGCGCTTACCTTCGCGTCCGGGCCGTTGACCTCAGAGACAGCATAAATATAGGTCTCACCGCTGCTCTTGCGGTGCTGCGCAAGAAATGTGGGACTGATGACTTCCGCAGCTAGTGTGAGTTCGCCGACTTCGCCTGTTCCGGGATTCCATGGAGCGGTGAAAATACCGTTTCCTGGCCCATGGCCCTGCGTGCCCACGTAGATGCGATGCGGAGCCGGTTCAGCGGCGAAGGTCTTTTGCATGTGGCTGCTCACTATTGCTGCCGGTGCGGATGCGAGGAAACGGCGGCGAGAGATCATGATCGCACTCCTGAGGGCTTAAGGGTACTCCACAGCAAACACGCTCGTGAATCATGAGCCGCCTCCGTGACCTCTACTTTTGGCTGTCCACCATGTGATGACCTTTGAGCACCGCTTCTATCCCGGCGGTAACGACTTTTTCCTACATGGCGAGCTATTCCTCTTTCGAGACAGTGTGCGCGGAAGAATGCTGATTGGTTGCACCAACTTGTGTATGCTGTGTGCACACAGCGTTACAAGCAAGTGAATCAGGGCGCGCAGCGAAGGCGCGATGCCGCACCAGTACCGCTCTGCGCTGTTAAGAACTGAACGATCTAGGAGAGCCGTATGTTTTGCCGGATTCTTGTAAGCACCGCCCTGGTCGCAGCCGCCGCTGCGGGACGCTCCCAAGTAGCGAACAATACCGCGCTTGTCGGCACGGTCACGGACGCCTCCGGCGCGGTTCTGGCCGGCGCAAACGTAGTCGGCGTCAACCGCGAGACGAAGGTGGAATACCCCGGCAAGACCAACGCCGAAGGCTACTATTCCATTCCATTCGTGCTGCCCGGCACCTACGATATCACCGTCGATATGCCTGGCTTCAAGAAGGAGACGAAAACCGGCGTGGTGGTCACGCTGAACCTGTCGGTTCGGACAGACCTGAGCCTCTCCGTAGGCTCTAGCGGGGAGTCCGTTACTGTCACGGCGCAGACGCCCGCGCTCTCTACTGATGACGCCGTCATCGGCGAGACGATCACCACTCAACAGGTGGAGAACCTGCCGGAGAATAGCCGGCGCGTCATGGAACTTGCGGCCACCGCCTCCAACATCATCGTTGGACCAAAGACGAATTACACGGGTGTGCCACCGGGCGCTAACTTCATCGGTGCGGGCACGCGCGAGGTGACGAATTCGCTCACGCTGGACGGCATCACCATCATGAACTCGCTGATCTCGAGTTCTCCGGTTACACCGAATCCTGATGCAGTTGCGGCCGTGCAGACGCAGACCGGCAACTACACCGCACAGTACGGTGCCTACATGGGCGTCCATATCAACGTGGAAACAAAGGCGGGCACGAACAACCTGCACGGCACGGCATACGACTACGTGCAAAACGACTTCTTCAACGCGAAGCCATTCACCGCACTGCCCACGTCACGCACGCCGGTGCTGCGCTTCAACCAGTTTGGCGGCGTGCTAGGCGGCCCGCTTTTCATTCCGCACCTGTATAACGGCCGCGACAAGGCCTTCTTCCTGGGTTCCTACGAGGGGCTGCGCCGCATCGCCCAATCCAACGCCACCGGCCAGCTGATCACGGACGCCATGCGCAACGGAAACTTTTCCGCCCTGTGTTCCGCGTACACCGCTGGCATCTGTAACCCAGGCGCTGGCACGCAATTGAAGAACCCGGCGACCGGTACACCCTATCTCAACAATCAAATCACCAACATTTCGCCCATTGCGACGGCGCTGCTCGCGTACTATCCGCACCCAAATCAGCCAGGAATTGGCACCAACTTCAACGGCCTCTTGCCCAATGTCTTCAACAAGAACGCTACGTTGGACCGGGTTGACTATAACCTGAGCGAGAAGGTCCGGCTGTTTGGCCGCTACACCTACGAAAAGAGCAATGCGGAGAATGGCGCGATCGTTACCACCTCGCAAAGCTACTCGCCCACGACGGATTCCAACGGCGTGATCGGCTACACGCACATCATCACGCAGCGCATGATTAATGATCTTCGGCTCGGCTATAACAAGTTCTCGTCCAATCAGTTGAACTACTTCGCCGTGAACGGGCCGGCAGGTGCAGGCACGGCGCTTGGCATCCCCGGCTTTACCGCAGATACGGCGAATAACAATCCGGGAATACCTACGATTGCCATCAGTGGAGGGTATGCGGGACTGGGCGCGGAGGGTACCAACTGGTACCAGGATGATCGAACACTGCACGGGTATGACCAGATCAGCTACTCCAGGGGCAAGCACGACATCATGGCGGGCGCTGACATCCGGCGTATGACCATTGGCCGCGCTGCTACCAACCAGAACCGCGGTCAATTCAGCTTTACGGGCGTCTATTCTGGCAATGGCGCGGCTGACTTCCTCACCGGCTACGCACAGACAGTGATTACTCCGCTCTTCCAGGTCAAAGGTGCTGTCGGAGAGTGGCGCAATGGCTTTTTTGTCCAGGACAACTGGCAGGCCAGCAAGAAACTCACGGTGCTCTACGGTGTACGCTACGAGCTGCCGTTGGTGCCCTACAGTCTTAACGGGCTTGGGCGCATATTAAACAGTACCTATACGGCTTTGATTCCTGTCAGCACGGCGACCACGGGCGCGACCTACGTGCCGCAACCCGGCTTTAAGTTTCACAATCCCAATCACAACCTGATCTCACCGCGTCTGGGTCTTGCGTACCGCGCCACGGAAAAGATTGTGATGCGCGCGGGCGGTGGCATCTACTACAACCCCAACCACCTGAACTCTTTCACGCTCTCCACCAGTAATTATCCCTTTGCCGCGTCCACCACATACAGCGGACCGACCAGCGGCATTGCCACGGAAAGCTTCACCAATCCTTCCGGCGGAGGCAGCGGGTCGTTGTCAGCACCAGCAGGCACGCCCGGCACCTATCAGACAGCGTTTACCGACAACCCTTACCTACCAACTCCGCGGCTTTACCAATGGAATCTGGATACGGGCGTGGAACTGGCACCCGGCACCGCGCTTGAGCTCCAGTACCTCGGATCGCACTCCATCTATCTGGACCGCTCGCTCTATCCCAATCAGCCGCTTCCCGGCCCGGGTGCGGTCAATCCGCGCCGGCCGTACCAACTCTTCGGCCAGATCCGTCAGATTCAGAACGACGGCCTGGAAACCTATCACGGCCTCACCGTGGTCCTGCGCCAGCGTAGTTTCCACGGTCTGGAAACGAACCTGAGCTACACCTGGTCGCACACGCTGGATACGTCGCCCGATTCCAACAACGGCGGCACGGCGATGATCCAGTACAACCTGAAGGCCGATTACGGCAATGCCAACTGGGACATCCGCAACCGCTTCGTGGGCACCGTGACGTATGCCATGCCCAACATCGGCCGCTTCGGCCACGCCTTCGACACGCTGGCAGGTGGATGGCACGCAAACGCAATCGTCATCATCCAGGGTGGACAGCCGTTCAACGTGGCCATCACCAACGACCAGGCGAACGTTGGTGGCATTGGAACGCAGCGGCCCAACTTCGTGCACCCGCCCACCTTTACCTGCGGCAAGTCGCAGTACATTGCGAAGACAAGCTGCATTGACACCACCGCATATGCGTTGCCCGCGCTGTACACCTTCGGCAACAGCCATCGCAATGACGAGCGGGGCCCCGGCCTGGCGAATACCAACTTCTCGCTCTTCAAAGACTTCGCCGTCTATGAGCGGCTGAAGCTGCAGTTCCGCGCAGAAGCCTTCAACGTCTTCAACCACGCCAACCTGGCCAATCCAGGCAACACCACGCTGCCCACCTTCAACGCCACGGCGGGTACCTTCAACTTCACCGGCTCCACCTTCGGACAGGTCACGGGCGTCGTGGGCGATCCGCGCATCCTGCAATTAGCGGGTAAGATCAACTTTTAACGCCAGTGACCGTGCTTCCCGTACCATCATGAGTTCCGCAATGTCAATGGCATGTTTGGGCTACCACAACTTAATGAGATTGCCGGAAGAGTACGGCTGTACAGACTGCAAATGGCTTCGGAGGGCAATACCATAACGGCATAACGCAAAGTTTTCGGAGGGGCACGGCTTCGGCCGTGCCATGGACAGGCGTTCAGAATGAAAGCGGCTTCAGCCGCTGAGGCGATCTCAACCAACAATGGCACTCCCCACCAATCCGTTGCGCTCCATGCTCTCCCGCCGCCGCTTCGTCGGCTTGGCAGGCCTTTCCGGAGCTGCTGTCATCAACACGCCTCTGCGCGCCGCTTTGCCTCCTGCTCCCGAAACCGTCGATTACTACGACAAGCTTGGCGTGACAAAGATCATCAACGCCGCGGGAACCTATACCACGCTGACCGCCGCGTGCATGCCACCCGAGGTACTGACCGCAGTGCAACTCGCGGCGCTCCACCCCGTCCGCCTGCACGACCTGCAGACAAAGGCAGGCGAGTATGTCGCGCGACGACTGCGCTGTGAGGGCGCGGTCATCACCTCTGGTGCGTCCGGAGCCATCACCCTCGCCACCGCTGCCTGTATATTGCACGCGAACCCCGGTCTTGCCCCGCTGGACTTGCCGCAGAAGATCAATGCGGATAATCCGGGGAACATGAAGAATCAGGTCATTGTGCAGCGTGCGCACCGCTACGGCTACGATCACGCCATGTTTCTGTGCGGTGCACGGGTCACGGAAGTCGTCACCATGGACGACTACAAGCGTGCCTGCACCGCAGGCAATGCCGTCATGACCAACTTCTTCAACGCCGCAGAGGACGAGGACGGCCCCGCAGGCAGCGCGCAGATCGGCCGCGAGGAGTGGCTGCGCGTGGCGCACGACCATGGCATTCCGTGCCACCTGGACGCTGCCGCCGATATGCCGCCCATCTCTAATCTATGGAAGTACACGGGCATGGGCTTCGACCTGGTGTCGTTCTCCGGCGGCAAAGGCATGCGTGGACCGCAGAACGCCGGCCTCTTGCTTGGCCGCAAGCAGTTGACCGATCTCGCCGCAAAGAACAACAATCCCACGGATGGTGTGGGGCGCGGCATGAAGGTCGCCAAGGAGCAGATTGTGGGCATGGTCGCCGCCGTGGATTGGGTGCTGTCGCATACTGAGGAATCCATGCAGGGTGACTACCAGCGGCGCGCGGACCTGATCGCGGGCATGATGAAAGGCCTTCCCTCCGTCCGCACCGAGACCGTCACGCCCAAAATCGCGAACCACGTGCCCCACCTGCTCATTCGCTTCAATCCATCTGTGACGGGCCTCACCACGCCAGAGATCGTGACGGCGCTGCGCAACGGCACGCCCAGCATCGAACTCAATCCCAACACCGGCCACGGACCGAATCAGGGCATCCCGTCGGACGCCAACACTCTTGTCGTCGGTGTATGGATGCTGCAGCCGGGTGAGGACGCGGTCGTAGGCCAGCGCATCCGGGCAGCTCTGACAAAGAAAAATTCAGCGTAGACGTGATTGGAGAACGCACTATGAAGGATCAGACACGCAGAGGACTCCTGAAGAACGCAGCCGCGGCGGCGGCCGTTGTGACCGGCGCAGCAGCCCTCTCCACCGAAGTGCAGGCGCAAACGCCCGGCATCGAGTGGAAGAAGAAAATCGTCCGCCGCGCACCCGCAGCGACCGCGCCCGGCGAAAAGCTGACGCCAACCCCTGCGACTCCCACCACGCCAGCCAAGCCGCCATTATTCAACAGCATCGTCACTTCCGGCAATCTGGTCTTTATCGCAGGCATCGGCGCGCACTTCAAAGGGACCATCGAGGAGCACACCAAGCATGTCCTGGACGAGATCGAATCCAACCTTATACTTGCCGGTTCTTCGATGGACAAGGTGCTGAAGGTTAACGTCTATCTCGCCGATCTGAAGGATTACGCTGGGATGAACTCCGTCTATCAAGGCCGCTTCGGCGCCGAACCCGGCGTGCGCACCACTGTCGCGGTTGCAGGAGTTCCCGGCGAGTCGCTGGTCGAAATCGACTGCATCGCCTCGCTGTAAACTTTCCTAACGATCTTTGGAGTCACTGATGTCCCTGGTCAACATGCAGCGCCCGTCCCGCCGCGACCTGCTCAAGCAGGCAGGCCTTCTCACTGCCGCCGCTGCAGCCACCCCGCTTGCCGAAGCAGCCAGCGTCACGGAGCCGCAGCCTCCCGTCAAGCAGCTCATCGCGAAGGGTACGCCAACGGCAAATCTCTATACCGAGATCGGTGTGCGACCAATCATCAACGCGCGCGGCACCTTCACCATCATCTCCGGCTCGCAGTCGCTGCCAGAGGTGAAGCAGGCGATGTTCGAAGCGTCGCAGTACTACGTTCAACTGGACGAACTGATGGCTGCTGTCGGCAAAGAGATTGCCCAACACATGGGGGCGCCCGGAGCCATCGTCACCTGCGGATGCGAGGCGGCCATTGCCCTCGCCACCGTGGCCTGCATGTGCGGCACTGACCCGGAAAAGTCGCAGGCCTTCCCCTACAAGAAGTCGAAGAGCCAGGTCATCATTCCCAAGTACTCCCGCAATCAGTACGATTTTGCCACCCGAATGGCTGGTGCTGACATCGTCGAGGTCGCGAGCGATGATGATCTGCGGGCAAAGCTCAACGATCAGGTCGCGCTGATCTACATCTACTCCGGCCCGCGAGCCTTCAAGGAGCCGCTCTCCATCAAGAGCATCTGCTCCATTGCCAAAGAGAAGGGCGTGCCCGTCTTCGTCGATGCTGCGGCGGAAGAGCCCATTGTGCCCAACATTCATCTCGCGGCGGGAGCTACCTTTGTCGGCTACTCCGGCGGCAAATGCATGCGCGGACCACAGGCGGCAGGCGTGTTGCTTGGGCCGCCTGATCTCGTCAAAGCCGCTTTCTGGAATGCCGCGCCGCACCACAACTGGGGCCGCGCATTGAAGGTGGGCAAAGAGGAGGCCATGGGCATGCTGGCTGCCGTCCGCATGTGGTACCAGCGTGATCACGAAGCGGAGCAGAGGCAGTGGCTCGCATGGGATCAGTCCATCGCGGACGCGCTCAAGGGCATCCCGTCACTCACCACCAAGATCAACATGCCGGATGAGGATCTCTCTAATCGCGCACCCACGCTTGATATTCACTGGGACGCCGCGCAGGTGGGCATCACTGGCACAGAACTGGTGAAGAAGCTGGACGAGGGCACGCCGCGCATCCTCGTCACCGGCGGCCAGGGCAGGCGGCCAGATTCCATGAAATCGTCCATCGGTATTATGCCGTACATGTTGCAGCCCGGCGATCACAAGATCGTGGCGGACACGCTGTCGCAGTATCTGCGCAATCCGGGCAGCTTCCAGAACCCAGCCACTTCCAGTGCGCCGGACGCAAGCGTCGCAGGTGCCTGGGATGTCACCATCCACTACGGTGTCGGCACCGGCCATCAGGTACTCACGCTGCACCAGGATGGAACCGCCATCACCGGTAAGCAGGCTGGTGAAATTTTCAACGCGGACCTGAGAGGCAAAGTGCAGGGAGACCACGCCGAACTGCGCAGCACCATGGACGCCAATGGATCGCAGATAATCTTCACGTTCAGCGGCACCGTCTCCGGCTCCAACTACTCCGGCAACGTCAATCTTGGAGAATATGGCATCGCGACGTTCACGGCAGTGAAAGCATAAGCCTGAACCTGCATCTATTGTCATCCCGTAGCGAAGCGAAGGGATCTGCATTTGTTTTAGCTGGACCGTACGGGGACCGATATGACCGCTCGCCATCGTAGTTTCTGCATCCTTGCTTTGGTCCTCTCCGCCTGCCTAAGCGCCGCCGGGCAGGAAGGCACCACCCGCACCCCGTTGCCGCCGAACCCACTGCCCTACGACCTCCTCCTCGTCAACGGCCACCTGCTTGACGACAGGAATGGTATCGACGCAAACCGCGACCTCGGCATGAAGGACGGCAAGGTCGTAGCCGTTGCCGAGCACCTGAACCCGAAAGACGCGCTGAAGACCATCGACGTGAAGGGCCTCTACGTCACGCCCGGCCTCATCGATCTTCATGTGCACGTCTATACCGGCACGGGCGAAAAGGGTTCCTACGCGGGTGACCTCTCGCTCTACCCCGACGGTTTTACCTTCCGCAACGGCGTCACTACTGTTGTCGACGCGGGCAGTTCCGGATGGAAGAACTTCGACGACTTCAAGGATAAGATTATCGACCGCTCCCGCACCCGCGTTCTTGCGGAACTCAACATTGTCGGCTCCGGTATGCGGGGTGCCAAGTACGAAGACAATCTGGACGACATGGATGGCAAGCTGACCGGCGAGAAAGCCAAGAAGTTTCCCGGCGTCATCGTCGGCATCAAGAGCGCGCACTTCACCGGTCCGGAGTGGAAGCCGTATGACCAGGCCGTGATCGCCGGCAACATCGCGAACGTGCCTGTCATGATCGACTACGGCGCGCGCCGCATTGAGCGTCCGTTGCTTGAACTCGTCTCCACGCACCTGCGTCCCGGCGACATCTACACGCACTGCTTTTCCGGCCTGCGCGGCGAGCAGAACCCGCAGACCGGCGGGCCATCCGAGGCGCTGCTTGTGATGAAGAAGCGCGGCATCTACTGCGACGTGGGCCATGGCGGCGGCAGCTTTGCCTGGACAGTCGCCGCGCCCATCGTAAAAAGCGGCTACCTGCCCGATTCTATTTCGACCGACCTGCACGTCGGCTCCATGAACAACGGCATGAAGGACCTCTTGAACGTCGCCGACAAGCTGATGGCTGTAGGAGAAACCATGCCGCAGGTGATCGCGCAGATGACTTCCCACCCGGCGCACGAGATCAAGCAGGAGCAGCTTGGCAGCCTCTCCGTAGGTGCCATCGCCGATGTTGCCGTGTTGTCCGTGGCAACGGGCAACTTCGGCTTTGTGGACATGTACAACACCAAAATGATGGGCACCAGGAAGCTGGTCTGCGAACTAACGCTGAAAGACGGCAAAGTCGTCTATGACCTGAACGGCATCTCCGCCGACATGTGGGACGCCACGCAGCACTCCGCCGATGAAACCAAGTCGCGCCGCTGGACCACCTTCAACGAACGTCCCTTCGGTGCCAGCCGCGGTCAGAAGTTCCCCACCTCAACGCCGGTCGGAGCGCCGAACACACCAGCCAAGCCGGAGACGGTAGACCATGCGATACCGAACCGGTAAATTCGCTGGGCGAACTGCCTGGGTGTCCCACATCTTGCAGAGATGAGGGTGCTCGTCTTGGCTCAACTGGCCCGCAGCTGGAGATGTAGAATGAGCCGTTTAGCACCAGCGTTGCGGTGGGCCGCAGGTGTACTGCTGATCCTGCTCTGCGGGCTCACGCGCGCCCAGGCCAGGCGTTCCCTGCCGCCTAACCCGTTGCCCTACGACCTGTTGCTCCAGGGTGGCCGCGTGATCGATCCGCGCAACAATCTCGACGGCATCGCGGATGTCGGAATGAAGGACGGCAAGATCGTCACCGTCGCTTCCCGCCTGAGAGCGGCAGATGCAATCAAAACCATCGACGTCACTGGCAAGATCGTCACGCCGGGCCTCATCGACCTTCACGGACACGTCTACGCCAACGGCCGGGACACGCCCTCGTTCGCCACGGACATCTCGCTCTTTCCGGACTACTTTACCCTGCGCTACGGCGTAACGACTGTTGTTGACGCGGGCGGCTCCGGCTGGCGCGACTTCGATGACTTCAAGGCTCGCATTGTGGACAAAGCGAAGGTTCGCGTGCTGGCGATGCTCAACATCGTCGGCGCCGGCATGCGCGGTCCCGCATTTGAAAACAATCTGGACGATATGGACGGCCAACTCACCGGCGAGTTGGCCACGAAATATCCCGGCCTGATTGTCGGCATCAAGTGCGCGCACTTCACCGGTCCGGAGTGGAAACCGTATGATCAGGCTGTCATTGCAGGCAACATCGCGCATATTCCGGTGATGGTGGACTACGGCGCGCGCCGGATCGAGCGGCCTATCGCGCAGTTGTTCGCGACCCATCTGCGGCCAGGCGATATATATACCCACATGTATTCTGGCCTGCGCGGCGAGCAGGACCCCGTCACCGGGCTTGCCTCCGCGCCCATGCTGCTGGCACGCAAGCGTGGCATCTACATGGACGTGGGGCATGGCAACGGATCGTTCTACTGGACGGTTGCAAACCCGCTGGTTCGCAGCGGCTTCGTTCCCGATTCCATCTCGACCGACCTGCACAATGAGTCGGTTCAGCAGCAGATGAAGGACATCCTGAACGTGGCGGACAAGTTCCTGGCCATGGGTGAAACGCTGCCGCAAGTCATCGCGCAACTTACCTGGAATCCCGCGCGCGAAATTCAGCGCACGGACCTGGGAAACCTTTCGCCGGGATCGGTGGCAGACATCGCCGTACTCTCAGTCGAACATGGCGACTTCGGCTTCCTTGATGTCGCGAACACACGGTACCCCGGGCACGAGAAGATCGTCTGCGAGCTGACGGTGTTGAACGGCAAAGTCATCTGGGACCTGAACGGCATCTCCGTCGACCCGTGGGACACCCACCGGCGCTCCGTGGACCCGGCGCTCGCAGCGCGGTGGACAACCCTATACCAGCCAGCATTACCGCCGGACCGTGCCCGCTTCACCGTCTACCCGCCGACAGCACTCACGAATCCATAAGCTTAATCGGCCAGGTTATTGCACCCGCTTGAAGTCAATGTGAGCGTGCACCGACTTGCCGTTCGCCCACATAAAAGTCCAGTCCTCAACGTGATGGTTGGGATCGATGATGGTGAACACTCCGCGACTCACATGTCCTATCTGGTTGCTGCCGGAGAAGGCTGATAGCTCAAAATCGATTGTTTTTCCATCCGGCAGGGGCTGAGCAAACATAAGTGGCCGGTTGCCGAAATCACAATAGTGGAGGAGCGTCAGACGGTCATTCTCCACATAGATCATGGTGACCTCTGGATTTCCGGTGTTTAACTCGTGAATCAACGCGTTCCCTTGTGATCCAACGCGGATCGAAAGCGGCAGCGGCTTGTCAGTAGACATCACAGGATCGTCAGTCGTGATCGAACCCTGCCAAGTTCCGGCCAGGCTCTTCATTGTGTCGAAGGTCTTCTGCGCATCGGAGACCGAAGCGGGCTTGCCAGGAGACTGCGCGCAGGCTACAGCACACAGGGTCAGCAGGACGGCGGACAAGACAAAGCGAAATCGTTTCACAGGAATCCCTCCGCCGTCGCTTTACGAAAGATGTTTCAGGAAAGTTCCCAAAAGCAGCACAGCAGAAGACCAATTCCGCAACCCGTTTACAAGTAAGCCGCTGCAGGGAACTCGCAGAGGGTCGCAGCCGTATCTTGATCGCGAAGTGAGGAACAGAATGAACGTTGATCGTCAGATTCGGTTCCAACGCGCATGGGCGAGAGTGGCGGGATTAATGTACCTGTTAATCCTTGCCGTGGACCTGACAGGGATGCAGTCTCACCGGACGGTGCTAGGGAGATCGCTGATGCTTACCGGCTCGTTCTTAACCTTGCCGCTGGCATTCGGACTTTACTTCACCCTTCGACCGGTTCAAGCAGCTACCTCGCTCTTCGCGCTAGGTTGCCGTCTTCTGGAAGCGCTGCTCGGCATCATTTCTACTACTGTTGGATTCTCGATGGTGCGGACGGATCTCCTTCAATCGTCCGCGGGAAGAGCAACTCTGAGTCTCGCCATGTGGGACGATGCGACAAACTTCTCTGCCTTTGCCTTCACCATCGGGTCAACGCTCTTCTTTCTTCTCTTTATCAAGGGAGCGTTGATACCACGTTCGTTGAGCTGGTTAGGTTTGGTGGCATCGCTCGTTGCCATGTTGGCCTGCATCACGCACCTGTTCCGGCCAGGCTTTCCAGCGATGACGATGACCGCATGGATCCCTATGCTGTTCGCGGAGATTTCTACAGGCCTGTGGCTATTGGTGCGATCTGTCAGGCGTGCACCCGGGTATGCAGGAAACTGAGTAAATAAGCCTTGCGAAAGACATGTGCTGTATTCCTGCAAGATCTGCCCGCCGTGTCTACGTTCCTTTCCGTGGCTTACCTCCGCCATGTTGCGAGCATCTCGCAGTCCTGCCCACCGATCTGCCTGGTTGTGCCATGATCTGGGTCCGAGCCGGACAGCAGCGCTCACGTGCCGGCTTGGCTGGAGGCATTCAGAAAAAGCGTTTTGCGCTACGTATCATCATCACTTCCCACAATGCGACTTAGGAGGGCCAACCGCAACTGCACAAAGAGAACCGGGACGACTACCTTCGGGATTTTGGGACACGGCCCAGCCGCGAGTCGTGGCGCAGGATGAGATCACACGCGTGCAGGGCCAACTGCTCAAAAGCAGCATCATCGCTCGGGAGAAGTAGCCAGTGGCCTATTTTGCTGCGTAACAGATCGATGCGGCGGATAGACGGAAAGTCCTGGCGCAGGCTTTCGTCCGTAGGATCGACACTTTCTGAAAGGACCAGCCAAATACCGTTGTCCCGCGGCGATTTGAGGTGGTCCCGGAGCATCATCAGAAGGCGGTCGCCGTTGTAGACTGCGAACCCGGAAAACATCGGTTGAACCTCCGGGTGCAAGGGAGCGAGCGCTTCTAGAACGAATGCGTGCGGGATCTTCAACCTGGGCTTTGCGGATTGAGTCATGAGAGTGAGGATGATCCTAAAACATTCTGTACTTAGAATTTCAGGTCATATCGCAGCATCCTGACACAACGCTGTCAGGGTGGCTTTTCTACTCTGCTCTTGCAGTCCAAGCCCTTTGGAGATACGACCCATGAGCAAGTTTGAGAGCAATGCCGTGACCTGGTTTGAGATCCCCACCGTAAGCATCGAACGCGCAGCCTCGTTCTATGAAACAGTCCTCAACGTGACGCTGCGTCCATGGCCAGGGAGCGAGCCCTGCAGAATGTTTCCAACCGGCGATGGCGGCGTCGGGGGTTGTCTGATCGAGCGTGCCGACCAGAAGTCAGTGGCCAATGGTACGTTAATCTACCTGAACGTAGACGGCAAGCTGGATCAAGTGGTGGAGCGCGCACAGCTGAACGGCGGCAAGCTGCTGGTTCCTCGTACAGCGATCGATGGGGGCTTCGGCTTCTATGCTGTCATCACGGATTCCGAGGGAAACCATGTCGGTCTGCACACCCGATAACAGGTTCCGCGGCTATATACCGGCGGTACGTTTGGGGAAGTAGCCTAATCCTATGCGTCGCGCAGATCGCCTCTTCCGCATCGTGCAAATGCTGCGATCGGGCCGTCTCAAAACGGCTCGGTCGCTTGCGGAACGCCTGCAGGTTTCCGAGCGCACTATTTACCGCGACATCCGCGATCTGCAGCTGGCGGGCCAGCCAATTGAGGGCGAGCCCGGAGTGGGGTACACACTCCGCCGCGACTTCGACCTTCCGCCGTTGCTTTTTACTGTGCAGGAGCTCACCGCCTTGGTCCTCGGGGCGCGGCTTGCGCGTGCGTGGGCAGGTCGACAGATCGCGGATGGGGCTGCATCAGCACTCGCTCGGATCGAAGCGGTTCTGCCCGCCAACCTCGCTGTCCAACTGGACAGCATCGCTCTGTACGCGCCCCCTTACCGGATGCAGGAACCTCAACGTCTTTTGCTGGATGTACTGCACGCTGCCTGCATCAGCCAAAACGTATTGCAGTTCCGCTACACGCATGTCGGAGATGTCCAGAAGCAAAGTGAATCGCGGTCTGTTCGCCCGCTTGCGCTTGCGTTCTGGGCCGGCGTCTGGACCCTGGCTGCGTGGTGTGAAACACGTGACGACTTCAGGAATTTCCGAGTCGATCACATTGAAGCGCTCACCATCGCGGATCGAACTTTTTTGCAGAAGCCGGGACAGCGCCTGGAAGACTATCTAAAGCGTGCCCGCTCCGAGGGCTTTCAGTCCGCTGCTTCTGCTTCAATCCCTCGCGCGCCCGGAACGTGCTGAGGAAAGCCAGTCTCAACTTTTGATAAGGCTTGCGGTAGGTACGAGAAACGCGGTTGTGTTCACCTTTGAACGCGCTGGGGGTACTGACTCGCTCTGCAATCGCCGCATCGTATACAAGTATTGTTGAGGCGGCTGAATTCATGCGTTCGTTTGTCTTCTGTTTCGTCTTGTTGACCGGTGCCGCCCTGGCAGCGTCGCCGTCCGCGCCGGTTCAGGTGGGCTGGTCGACATTGAAGACGCTGACCTCCGCGAAGGCACCCTCGCCCGCGCGCGATCTTGACCGCAAGATGGTCGCAGTTCCCGGCTTTATGGTGCCGCTGGAGGATGACGCCGATCAGGTCACGGAATTTCTGCTGGTGCCCTTTGCGGGCGCGTGCATCCATGTGCCGCCACCGCCGCCCAACCAGATGATTTACGTCAAGCTGAAACCCGGCAAGAAAGCGAAAATGAGCTTCACCGAGCCAATCATCGTCAGCGGGCAACTGCATGTGGCGACCGTGCAGAGCCCTTACGGGGATGTGTCATTCAATCTGGACGGCGAGTCCGTCAAACCTTACGGACAGTGATGGAGCAGACCGGCGACGCGGTTCTGCTCCGCTCCGTCACCTTCGCGTTCGCTTCCGGTCCGCGCATCCTCGACGTCGAGGATCTTCGCATTGAACAGGGTGAGAGCGTCTTTCTGCATGGTCCCTCCGGCAGCGGTAAGACGACGCTGCTTTCCCTGATCTCCGGCGTCCTGCTGGCCGGGTCAGGCTCCGTTCAGATTCTCGGGCAGGAGATGACGCGCATCTCCCCCGCCGCCCGCGACACGCTGCGGGGCGCGCACATGGGGTACATCTTTCAAGGCTTCAACCTGATCCCGTACCTGACCGTGGCGGAGAACATCGCGCTGCCCTGCCAGCTGCACCCGCAACGCCGCGCACGCATCGTAGGTGCATCCATCGCGGACGAGGTCGCCCGGCTGGCGCGCCGCCTGGATATCCATGCTCATTTAAACGCGCCGGTAACGCGGCTTTCCGTAGGCCAGCAGCAACGCGTGGCCATCGCGCGCGCCGTGATCGGCTCGCCCGCGCTGCTGGTCGCGGATGAACCCACCAGTTCTCTTGACACCGACCGCCGCGACGCCTTCCTGCGCTTGCTTAACGAAGTCACCGCCGAAGCCCGGGAGCGAGGATCGCATACGACGCTGCTCTTCGTCTCCCACGACCGTGGGCTGGCTACGCACTTTGCCCGCACGCTCTCGCTGGAAAGCATCAACCGGCAGGCCCACGCAGCGGAGAGGCACGACGCATGATGCTGCTGCGGCTGGCCTTCAAGTCGTTGCGCGCGCGGGGGGTGACCACCGGCCTTACCATCTTCTCGATCGGGCTCTCCATCCTTCTGCTGGCGGGCGTGGATACGTTGCGCAACGGAGCGCGGACCGGCTTTGCCGGCACCGTCTCGCACACGGACTTGGTGGTGGGCGCGCGCGGCGGCGAACTGCCGTTGCTGCTCTCCACCATTTTTCACATTAGCAATGCGAGCAACAATGTCACGTGGGAGACCTACCAGCATTTCGCGCATCATCCCGCCGTAGCGTGGACCATTCCCATCAGCATGGGCGATTCGTTCCATGGATACCGCGTCATCGCCACGGACGAGAACCTCTATGCGCACTACCAGTACCGGGGCAATCACACACTCCACTTCGCGCAAGGCCGAGCGCCGCAGGCGTACCTGGATGCGGCCATGGGTGCCGAAGCCGCCAGGCGGCTCCACATCACGCTGGGGCAGAAGATCGTTCTGGCGCATGGCGTGGAATCCACGTCCATCCTGAATCACAGCAGCACGCCGTTCACGGTGACTGGCATCCTGGACCGCACGGCGACGCCCATTGACGATGCCGTCTACATCACCTTGCTGGGTGAGGAGGCGATGCACTTCGGCTGGTCCGGCGGCACGCCACCGGCCATCGGTGAAGCCGTGTCGCCGCTTGATCCCACCAAGCTGAAGGTCGATGAGATTACAGCCTTTCTGCTGGGCACGCGCTCGCGCATCAGTACGCTGTATCTCCAGCGCGAAATCAACACCTGGAAGCCGGAGCCGCTGACCGCCATCATCCCCGCATACACGCTGCAGCAGCTATGGGCGCTGCTGGACTACGCGGATACGGCGCTCTCGCTGGTTTCGGCGGCGGTTCTGGTGGTGGGGCTGCTGGCCATGGTCGCATCGCTGTACACCGCGCTGAATGAGCGCCGCCGCGAGATCGCCATCCTGCGCGCGGTCGGTCTGCACATCCGGCAGATATTCCTGCTGTTCATTGCGGAGTCAGCTCTGATCGCAGCGGCAGGCACGGTCCTCGGCCTCGCGGGTCTGTACGCCTTCCTGTTCCTCTTCCGAGGCACCCTCGAGACGCGCACGGGTCTGCCACTCATCATTGGCGGCCTTTCGCACCGGGTCGAGATCTACGCTGCTGCGACCGTTCTGTGTGCCGCGCTGCTCGGCGTCGTTCCGGCCTGGCGCGCCTACCGCAATTCGCTCGCAGACGGCCTGCACGCGTCGATCTAGCTTCGACAGTTGGGTCTCGGCTGAGATGTGGCTGCAAAAGCGGCTCTGATTTTTTACAATGAGAGAGTATGGCTACCCGCGAATTTCAGACCGAAGTCAGTCAACTGCTCCAGCTCATCATTCACTCGCTCTACTCGCATCCCGAGATCTTTCTCCGCGAGTTGATCTCCAACTCCTCAGACGCGCTGGACAAGCTGCGTTACCTGACGCTCACGGATGCAGCGTACAAGGCGTTGCCGTTTGAGCCGCGCATCGATCTCGATCTGGATGAGGATAAGCACATCCTCACCGTTGCTGACACGGGCATCGGCATGAACGAGGAGGACCTCCTCGCGAATCTGGGCACCATTGCACGCTCTGGAACGAAGAACTTCCTTTCGCAACTCTCCGGCGACGCCAAGCGGGATTCGAACCTGATCGGCCAGTTCGGCGTCGGTTTCTACAGCGCCTTCATGGTCGCGGACCGGATCGAGGTGATCTCCCGCAAGGCTGGTGAGGATAAAGCGTGGCGCTGGACCAGCGACGGCAAGAGCGGCTTTGAGATTGAACCGGCCGAACGCGAGCGGGCCGGGACCAGTGTCGTCCTGCACCTGAACGAGGAGGGCAAGCAATACAGCAACAGCTGGCGGCTGAAGGAGACGGTGAAGAAGTACTCCAACCACATCGCCTTTCCCATCTTCCTGACGTATGACAAGAGCGAATGGAACGCTGACGAGAAGAAGTCCATCAAGACGCGGACCACCGAGCAGATTAACGCCGCTAGCGCACTGTGGCGGCGTTCCAAGAGCGAACTGACCGGCGAGGACTACAAGGAGATGTACAAGTCCATCTCCGGCGATTCCACTGACCCGCTCTTCTGGTTCCACACGCGTGCCGAGGGTAGCCTGGACTACACCACGCTGTTCTTCATCCCAGCAAAGGCGCCGCTCGATCTCTACCAGGCCGACTACAAAGGCGGCGTCAAGCTGTACGTCAAGCGCGTCTTCATCATGGATGACGCGAAGGATCTCCTGCCGCAGTACTTGCGCTTTGTGCGCGGCATCATCGACAGCGAAGATCTCCCGCTAAACGTGAGCCGCGAAATTCTGCAGCAGAACCGCGTTCTGACGACGATCCGCACGGCCAGCGTCAAGAAAATTCTCACGGAACTGAAGAGCGCTTCAACGAAAGAACCCGAGAAGTACCTCGAGTTCATTCAGCAGTTCAACCGCCCACTGAAAGAGGGACTTTACACCGACTATGTCAACCGGGAGATCCTGCTTGAGCTGATCCGCTTCAAGTCCACCAAAGTTGAGGGGCTGACCAGCCTCGAGGACGCGAAGGCGCGGATGCAGGACGGGCAGAAGAGCCTGTATTACATCACCGGCGGAACGGAAACGCTCCTTCGCAATTCGCCCCTGCTGGAGTTGTATCGCAAGAAGGACATTGAAGTCCTGATTCTGGACGATGACTTCGACGAACTCGTCTTCTCCAATGTAGACACGTTCGGTGACATCGCCTTGAAGGCAGTCGGCAAGAACGCCACGGCTGAGGACTTCAATGACGAACCTGCGCCGGAGCAGGAGAAAACGCTGGAGCCGTTGATTGCGACGCTAAAGAGCGCGCTCGGCGACCGCGTGAAGGATGTGCGCATCTCCACGCGGCTGGCAGAAAGCCCCTCGTGCATCGTGTCTGACGAGGAGGAGCCATCACTACAGATGCAGCAGATGCTGCGTGCCATGGGTCAGAAAGAGATGCCCATGCCGAAGCCGACGCTTGAAATCAACCCGGACCACGAGATTGTGAAGAAGCTAGTGGGACGCAAGGACGACAACATTGCGCAGGATGCCGCGTGGCTGTTGCTCGATCAGGCACTCCTGCTGGAAGGCGTCCCGCTGGAAAACCCGGCCGGGTTTGTTCAGCGGCTCAACCGCGTGCTGGAGCTTTCGATTTAGAAGGGACGTTTAAAGGGCGTTCCGTCTTCAGGATCAATCAACAGCAAGCTAGCAAGCTTGCAGGCTTGGGCGGTTGGAGCCGCGTTCAGGGTCAAGCATCTGCGGATGGCTGAAGTCGCGGCCCCGACCCCATGTCGGCAGACGGCGTTGATTTGGAGTAAGATTCTCCTTCGGTCAGTCTGTATCCTATAAAAGTGCATTTCACCTGCCGGCAATCCGCCGCGCGGCACCGGGCGTTTCTATGAGCGATGGCACAATCCGGCCGGTGGTCCAAGGAGAGGACGATTCGTCTCTGCTGGCGCGCATCGAGCAGAAAGACGAACAGGCGATGACACGTTTCTACGAATTGCATTCCCGGCTGGTGTACTCCATCGCCCTGCGTGTGTTGCGCGACCCCGCTCAGGCTGAGGACGTTCTGCAGGAAACGTTTATGCAGGTGTGGACGAGGCCGCTGGCGTTCAATCCCGCGCGGGGCAATATTTCGTCGTTCCTGGCTGTCATGGTGCGAAACCGCTCCGTGGATGTCCTGCGGAGAAGGAAGCCGAACGACTCCATTGAGGATTTGCAGATTGCTTCCTCGCAGAACCTGGAAGATGAAACAGAACACCGCCTCATGCTGGAGCGCGTCCGCCAAGTTGTAAGCGAGATGCCATCGGAGCAGCAGACTGCGCTCAGCCTGGCGTTCTTTGACGGCCTCACCCATTCAGAGATCGCGGCGCAGACCAATCAGCCGCTTGGCACCATCAAGACGCGTATACGGGCCGCTGTTCAAAGGCTGGAAAGGAGCCTGGCAGCATGAGCAACGGGTACATCGAAGAAGACGAGCTCATCCTGTACGCCATGGAGGCGCTCTCCGAACCGGAGGCGGCTGCGGTTGCCGGTGCTCTTGCGCGCAATCCCGAGATGCGGTCGCGGCTGGCTGCGGTTCAGCTGACCCTGGGTGTGTACGCCACGGCTACCGTGCCGGTCGGAGAGGTGCCAGCTGGCAGCATGGAACGGTTCATGCAGTCGATCCAGAGGGACGCTGTACGCCCGCAGAGCAATGTTGTGCCTATGCCGGCGCACAAAACACGCTTGCAAGGTGCGGAGCGGAAGCCGTCTGCTGCTGTTCGCGTGATGCCTTGGCTGGGATGGGCGATTGCCGCAATGCTGCTGGTAAGTGTTCTCTGGCAGCATCAGCGCGGCAGGGCGTTACAGCAGGCAATTGAGAGCAGAAACGCGGAACTGCAGCAGAAGTCCAGCGTTCTAGCCAGTACCGCAGGAGAACGCCAAAATCTGCAGGCGGAGTTGCAGCAGCAATCGCAGCAGGTGCAGCAACAGGCACAGCAGATTGTCCAGACCAAGGCAGAGGCCTCAACGCTTAAGGATCAAACCGAAGCGCTGCGCGCGAAGGCAGCCAGCGAGGCAGCCAAAGCGCAGCAGCAAAGCCGCGCCGCGCAGCAGGCCATCACCCGCGCCAACGATCTGTCCACTGTTGCAGAGGCAAACGCCGCCGAACGCGATGCCTTGCGCAACGCCCTTGCTGCGGAGCAGAACCAGACCGCCCAGTTAAATGCGCAAACCGCCAACGCACGGCAGGTGCTGGATGCGCTTTCTGACCCGTCCGCGCTGCGTGTGACGCTGACTGTGCCAAAGCAGAAGAAGAATCCTACGGGTCGCGGCACCTACGTCCCTGGAACCGGAACACTCCTCTTTACCGCCAGCAATCTCGCACCGCTCCGCCCCAACAAGACCTATGAATTGTGGTTGATGCCAAGCGACGGATCGTCTCCCATCCCGGCTGGCACCTTCGCGCCGGATGCTTTGGGCAACGCTACCCTCATCACCACGCAGTTCCGCCGCTCGGTAGCCGCGAAGGGGTTTGCCGTCACGATTGAAAATGCTGGTGGTTCGCTGAAACCGACGCTGCCAATTGTTCTTGCGGGCGCATAGACGGGGCAAGTTCGCGTGGTCGGCGTGCCGCAATGCGAAACCGCGTCCGGGTTACCGCGTGCTCGCCGTACTTGCCGTCTGTTCGGCAAAGTCGCCAATCAAGAATAGGTGCAGTTTGCTGCCCTGGAACGCTTTGATCGTCGCCATGAGCCATCCGGCGAATAGCGCCAAGGACAAAAGGCCGCTGATGGTAAACGCAACCGGTGACGGCAACATGGAGACCAGCAGGGACTCCACAACCCGCACGCCTGCAAGCACCAGAAAATAGAAGATGGATTGCCAGCTGTGAAAGCGGATGACGGGATTGGACCGGTATGGCTTGAGCAACAGAAAGAAGATTGCGGGCAGCACAGTGAAGTAGGCGAGGCCAGATGCCACCCTGACAGAAAGGGCACCTGCGTATGGATCATCCGCAGTCAGGTATGGCGGGTATGGCGCGGTGTACACAGGTGGCGGCACATCCCCGGTGCCTCCCTCCGCATTGCCTCCGCTGACCGGGTCCGTGTTCACGTGAGCACCTCATCGACGGGCAGAAAGCAGCCGGGACTTAGGACACTTCAACCCGCTCCATGTCTTGTCCGGTGGTTCGACGGGGTCATTCTCGCATCCAACAACAACGCAAGGCAACTGGAAGTGGTATGAGTCTGACAGCATGGGTGGCGGCGCATGGGTACCTTTCCGTCACGGTACTCCTGTTTATTGCGTCCGTAGGAGTGCCCCTTCCGGCTGCCTTGGCACTGATCCTGGCTGGTGCCGCTGCTCACGATGGACCACTGCACCTGTATTGGCTGCTGCCGGCCGCGATCCTCGTCGAAAATCTGGGAGCATGCCTGCTCTACACCGGCGGACGGCTCACCGGGTGGTGGCTGCTGTCGCGCCTGTGCCGTGTTGCCATGGACCCGGAAGTCTGCATCTTCCGTTCAGCCGATTTCTTCTATGAGCGTGGTCCCCGCGTCCTGCTGATCGCCCGCTTCATCCCAGGGCTGAATACCATGGCACCGCCACTGGCCGGCAGCCTGAACATGCGCTCCTTCCGCTTCTGGCGGCTGGATATTGCGGGTGCAACGCTCCATGTCCTGGCCTGGACGGCCATCGGTTATTTCCTGAGCCGGTATATCCGTGCCGTACGGTCAGCACTCGCCATGGTAGGACATGTGGCGCTGGGCGTTGTGTTAGTGGTGCTACTGGGCTACGCGGTCATGTGGATCACGGTCCAGATGCGGATCCGCCGCTACCGCAATGTGAAGCGCGTCTCGATTGAAGAAGTCCGCGAGCGGTTGGATAATCCGGACCCTTCCCGGCCCATCGTGATCGCCGATGTGCGCTCGCACGGCTACTACGATCCAGGCATGCAGCGCATCAAGAACTCCATCCGCGTGGAGCCAAACCGCCTTGGCTACGAACTGGACGCCCTGCGCGAAACGCTCGCGCCGGAGTGTGACGTTTACGTCTATTGTTCCTGCATCCGCGACGCCACGAGCGTGCGCATCGCGCATGTCATGTCGCAGCGCGGCCAGCCCGTGCAGGTGATTGAGGGCGGCCTGCGCGGATGGCTGCGCGCCGGCTGCCCCACTGAGCCGGTCCCGGTGAATGAGATGCGCCACCTGCCACGCTTTGATTGAGGCGGGGCCGCGTAAAATCAGAGTGTGGCAAGCGAGTCCTTCGACATATTGGTGGTGGGAGGAGGCCATGCAGGTTGCGAGGCGGCAGTTGCCGCGGCGCGCATGGGCCTGCGCACGGCGATGTTCACGCTCAACCTCGATCTGATTGCGCAGATGAGCTGCAACCCGGCCATCGGCGGCATCGCCAAGGGTCACCTTGTGCGTGAAATTGACGCGCTCGGTGGCGTGATGGGCGAGATCGCGGACGCCAGTGGCATCCAGTTTCGCCTGCTGAACACTTCCCGGGGGCCGGCGGTGTGGTCGCCTCGCGCGCAATGCGACAAGCGGCTGTACCGGGTGCGCATGCGCGAGTTGCTGCAGTGTGTGCCGAACCTCACGCTGGCCGAGGCCGAGGTAGTGGATGTTTTGCTGGAAGCCGCGGGTGTCCCGTACATCGCTTCTGATGTGCGGGATACGGCCAGTCGGCGCTGCATAGGCCTCAAGCTGCGCGACGGCAGCGAAGTACGGGCGAAGGCCGTCGTCATCACCACCGGAACCTTTCTCAACGGGCTGATCCATTGCGGCGAGCAGAAGACCTCTGCCGGGCGCACCCCGAGCGAAGCCGCCAGCGTTTTCCTGGGCGAATCGTTGAAGCGGCTGGGCCTGCGCGGATGCCGCCTGAAGACGGGCACGCCGCCACGCCTGGATGGCCGCACCATCGAGTGGTCGCGCTTCCCAGAGCAGCCCGGCGATGCCGATCCCACACCCTTTTCGTTCCGCTCAAAGGGCGTGCCGCAGCTGCTGCAAGTCTGTTGCCATATCGCCACCACGACGCCAGAGACGCTGGATCTGATCCGCGCGAACGTGCATCGCTCGCCCATGTACAGCGGGCAGATCGAAGCCATCGGACCGCGCTATTGCCCCTCGATTGAGGACAAGATCGTGCGCTTCCCGGATAAGGAGCAGCACCAGTTCTTCCTGGAACCCGAAGGTCTGGACACTGACGAAATCTACGTTAACGGCATGAGCACCAGCCTGCCAGCGGACGTGCAGCTCGCCATGGTGCACTCGATTCCCGGGCTGGATAAGGCCGTCATGCTGCGCCCGGGCTATGCCATCGAGTATGACGCCATTGATCCAACGGAACTTGACCGCTCACTGAAGGTAAAGAGCATTGATGGCCTCTACCTTGCCGGACAGATTAACGGCACCAGCGGCTATGAGGAGGCGGCGTGCCAGGGCTTGATGGCCGGCATCAACGCCGCGCTCGCCGTCAAGGGTGAACCGGCGTTCACGCTGGACCGCACGGAGGGCTACACCGGTATCCTGATCGATGACCTGATCTCAAAGGGCACCAACGAACCCTACCGCATGTTCACCAGCCGTGCGGAGTTCCGCCTGCACCTGCGCATCGACAATGCCGACCGCCGCCTGACGCCCTACGGCCGCCATCTCGGCCTGATCGACGATGCCTCCTGGGCCGCCTATGAAGCCCGCCAGGCCCGCATGGCCGCCATGACCGTACTGCTGGAGACTGTTCGTGAGGACGGTCAAACCCTTACGCAGGTTCTGAAGCGTCCTGAGGTCTCGGTCGAAACTCTAATCCCCCCACTGCGCCAACGTCTTCTGGATTCCGCGGAGCTAAACGCGTACGCCGCTGACCCGCTCTCCTCACGCCTGAGGAGCGAACTCCGGGCCGTGGAGACCGAACTCAAGTACGCTGGCTATCTCGACCAACAGCGCCGTTCCATTGAGAAGCTGAAGAAGGCGGAAGGACGCGTCATTCCAACGGCGTTTACCTACAAGGGCGTCAGCGGCCTCTCACGCGAAATGCAGGAGAAGCTCGACCGTGTCCGCCCGCAGACGATCGGGCAGGCCAGCCGCATCCCCGGCGTCACACCTGCGGCGCTCACGCTGCTTAACCTGCTCATCGAGGTGCATACGCGGACCAAGGAGACGGTGAGCGCCTGATGCAGCCATGGCTCTTCTGGGCGTTGTTATCGGCGCTGTTCGCCGCCATGACGGCATTGCTGGCCAAGTTCGGTGTGGCCGGTGTCGATCCAAATCTTGCGACCGCCGTTCGCACCACCGTTGTTGTAGTCTTCGCGTGGGCCATCGCCATCGGCTTTGGCGCGCATGGCGGGTTGCAGCACATCCAGCAGAAAAGCTGGATCTTTCTTTCGCTCTCCGGCCTTGCTACGGGCCTGTCATGGCTCTGCTACTTTCGCGCGCTTTCGCTGGGACAGGCTTCAAAGGTCGCACCCATCGATAAGCTCAGCGTCGTCTTCGTCATCCTGCTGGCCTGGCCGCTGCTGGGCGAACGCCTCTCGCCGCTTAAGGTCGCTGGCGGAGTTTTGATCTCTGCCGGAGCCATCGTGCTCGCGCTGGCTTAAGACTCAAAACGCCCTGTGTTAGCCATAACGCCAACCTACCGCGCGGCTCGAGCGGGTTCAACTACCGCGCTTGCGGGATAACTGGCGGCTGTTTGCTTCCAAAGCATCATTCATGTTGCGGTTTAGCCATGCAGGTTAAAGGCAATGCACGTAATAACCTGGCCAGTTACCAAAGAATGATTGCCGCCGAACGTGGGAAGTAATACTGTATTCCCACTTTCCATTTTGGAGTTGGACGTATGCGTTTCTTATCTCTTCTAGGTGCTGCCGCGGTTCTTACAGCGACCTTTGCCCATGCCGCCACAACAACCCAACCACTTACATTCAGCGGATCTGGTATATCAGGCTCCGTCGTCCTCACCCTTACGACAACGAGCAACGCAACTCTTGATGACGTAACCGCAATTAGCGGTACTTTTTCATCAACGGCGGGAGGTTTTTCCGGGCCAGTTACAGGCCTTCTGCCAGGGAGCTATTCGTCGGCAAACCCGTCTACCAGCACGGGGGGCATCATTGTTTATGACAACCTGTTCTACCCCTCCGGCGCATCGACGACTTGTTCAAGCGTAAATTCAACTGGTGTCCTTGATTACTGTGGCATTCTGTTCTCCGTGAACAACGCGTACCAGGTTAACCTTTTTGCCAACGGATCCACCTACGAGATCATTGACGCGAACCTGACCGGTACCACCGAATACGACAGCAGTGCACCTGTTACGTTGACGACAGTCACTCCCGAGCCAAGCAGCTTCTTCCTGCTGGGCACTGGTCTGCTAGGTGCCGTAGCCGCTGTGAAGCGGCGGTTCGCATAACGCACTCTGCACAAAGGCCCTGAGTTTCATCAGGGCCTTTGCTTATTCTTGGCGCGTCGCACTGGAAATGATGTCTCTGGACTGAATACGCATTCCCGTGAAAAGGGGGTGACTGTCAACGTGTGCTCGGCAGCAAGCCGCTTTCCACCAGGACCGGCGGCTTGCGCAGCTTGGTCGCCTGCTCGAAGCTGTAGGCCCAGCCGAGGAGGTCACCGTCCCGCCAGGGGCGCGCGCTGATTTCGAGGCCGAAGGGCAGACCGCTTTCGTAGAAGCCGCCCGGAACGACCACGGCGGGCACGCCGATGCGGTTGACCCATCCCGTGTTGCTGTGCGGTCCGCTGCTGAGCTGCCCGTTCTGCGGCATGGTTTCGTCTGGCGGAGGCATCTGCGCGCTGGGATAGACGAGGCCGTCCAGGTGGAGGCGGTCCAGCGCGGCGTTGTACTCTGCTAACGCAGCGCGCTGCGGCGCAAAGTAATTTGTCTCGGCGTTTGGGTCCGACTTAAGTAGCACCTGCGGTGTGGATGGGCGTTGCGGACCGTTCGGATTTGCTGTTGCGTTGGGGTTTGGCACGCCGGTGATGACGGCCGGCAGAGGCGATCCAACCGCCTTCTCGTAGTCCGCAGCCGAGCGATATTCTGCCGGACCGAACTCCGCCAGCCACTGGTTGGTGCCGTCCAGCCGGTAGGCGCTGGTGTTGATCGCGCGGATGGTCTGCGCGAAGCTGGCAGGCAGCAGGGTGTCGTCTATGACGATCTCCGCACCGGCGGCGCGCATTGCGTCGAGGCACTTCATCAGCAGGTTGCGCGTCTCCGGGCGCATCGCGTTGGTGGGCCGCGCGGCCTGGCTCACGCCATAGCCCGTGTCACCATTGAGGATGAACGCAGGCACGCCGAAGCGCTTGCCCTTCAGCGCATCTTTCTTCAGGTACGGCAGGTACGGTCCAAGTTGCGCGGCGTCCGCTCCGGCAGTGCGGCCTGTGCCTTCCGTCCGGAAGTCGAGCGGATCGGCGGGATTGCCGCTGCCACTCATCACGCCCAGCGCAATGGCCGCGTCCGTGACGTCGCGTGCGATCGGCCCGGTGTTGTCCAGCAACCAATCCAGCGGAGCAATCCCCGCGATGCTGACCAGGCCGCGTGTCGGCAGCACGCCGACGACGCTGCTGGTGCCTGCGGGCATGCGGATGCTGTTCGCCGTATCCGTTCCGGTACCCAGCAGGGCCATGTTGCTGGTCACCGCCGTGACTGTGCCGCCGCTGGAGCCGCCGGGCGAAAAGCGCACATCGTACGCATTTCCCGTCCGGCCAAACGCAGTAGAGCGGTTTGTGTCACTCGCCGCAAAATCCGGCATGTTGGTGATGCCCAGGATGACCGCGCCCGCGGCGCGCAGCCGCGCCACCACGGTTGCGTCCTTCTCCGCAATCAACTGGTGACCGGGGAGCGCGAAGCCCTGCCAGCCATCGCTGTCGATCAGACCCTTCACGGCGGTGTTCGCCTTGATGACGATAGGCACGCCCCACAGCGGTCCGTGAGTGCCGCGGTTCGCGCTGGCATCTTCGCTTCGGGCAGTCGACAAAGCGCCATCCACGTACACCGTCTGCACCGCGCGGTAGATGCCGTTGTACCGCGCGATGCGGCCCATATACCAGCGCGTGACCTGCTCCACCGTGTAGCGATGCTGCGCATACAGCGCTTGCAGATGCGGAATGTCGATCTCAAGCAGGTCCTGATTCATGCGTTCCTGCTGCGCTTCATGAAGCTGGGGCAGCTTCGCAGGCAGAGCAATGGGAGGCGATGCTGGCTCCCCCGCACCAGGACGCGCGGTTTGTGCCTGTAGTGTCACCGTGGCAACGCAAATGGCCAGCGAAAGCAGCCTCACACCCATACTTCTCCAATGTTTCAGGATGTTTCTGTTGTAGCACGCACCAGCGTCACGGGGAAGAACGCGTTCATCAGATCAGTGCTGCGACAAGGACAGCACATTCCCATCGGGATCGGTAAACCACGCCACCTTGCTGCCATCTGGAGCGGTCCAGATGCCAAGCTCATCTTGCTGCAGAAAACCGTACCGGCTGAACACCACGCCTGCTGCCGCAAGCCGCCGAACATTCTCTTCGATCTGCGTGGTCTCCCATCCCAACTTGGTGAACGGTGCGGGCGCGACCGTCTCCGTGGGAACCAACCGGATCATGTTACGCGGATCACCCTGACCTGACGCAGACCGCAGAACCAGTGCAAAGCCGTTGTCCTCCACAAACTCCAGTCCAAGCACGTCCGTGTAGAACGCACGCGCACGATCCTTATCCGTGATGGGAACAAAGCCGACGAGCGTACCAGGTGCTGGCATTGTTGAATCTCCTACTGGACGGTACCACTGATCTCGTCCGTTGGCCCGTCGAGTTCCGCCTCTAGCCCCGCGCGGATTTGTTCGAGGAAGTCCTCTGCATCCACTTGTTCATCCTGTTGTGCGTGTGCCTCGGCAATATGGCGAGCCAGGTCGGCCAGCAGCAGACCCCATGCCGCGGGATCCTCCCACATGCCAAAGGCCAACGCCACATGCTGCTCGCCATTGGCAATCCACACACGCAGCACTTCCATGGAACGCGGATCGCGCGAGGCGGCAGCAGGAATGGGCAGAGAGTCCTTTTGTGACACGCGATTATTCCTCCTAGTCAAGGGTACGTGAGGTCCCGCAGAACGAAATACAGCGCGTTCTTTAGTACAGGAAGCGCTCGTCTCGCGTCCACCAGCCGGGCTCCGCAAGTGCTGGGTGATCGCCGGACCCGTGCGCTGCCAGGGCTTTGACAAACTCTGTGTAGGGCGTTGGCTGGGGAACGCCATGCGAGACGTCGAAGGCTCCCGGCTCGTATCTCCCGGCGTCTTCCATGCACAGGTTGCACCAGTTCCATGAACCGAGCAGCGCCCACACGGTGACCGCCTGAACATCCGCGCCAAGCGCGCGTGCCGCGCATGCCTGCTTCCACACGTCTGCCAGCCACCGTACCTGGTCGTCCGGCGGGCCGCCCAGGTGGGCCTCCGTAATCGCGAGCGGCAGGCGGTAGCGCTCCCACGCGGCAGTCAGCATGGCTGTAACGCCGATGGAAGCGTCGTGATTCACACGAACAGCTTCGATATCCACCAAGGGCTCCGATCCAGAATCACCACCGGGAAAGTACGGCGGGTATAAATCCAGCCGGTCGTCCAGGTAGCGGTCGCTGGTCACGTAGTAGTTCAGGCCCAGTACGTCCGGTGGACAGGGATTGTCAGCAAACCAAAGGATCTCACCGGCGGGTATCCCGTGTTCGCGCAGCAGTTGAAAGGCCGGGTGTCCAGGCGTGACAGTGCCGCAGAGGAGGTCCGTACCCAGCCAGCGGCGAACTTCCCGCTCGGCGCGAAAACTTTCCAGTGCAGGCGCGGAGAAGAAGCCTCCGCCATCTTCCGTGTGGATCAGGCGAGCCCTCGGCTGCACTGTTCGAATGGCACGCATGGAAAGGGCAATGCCTTTCATCTGGAGCAGAAGTGCGCGCAGGTAGCTCGCCATGGAGCGGTGATGCGGGTACCAGTAACCGTAAAGACAGGAGAAACGGGCAGTCGTATGAGGCTCATTAACGGGTGTATAGTCCGTCAGCCACGGATACCGCTGTGCCACTTTGAGGGCGTACCCTGCCAACTTCTCCGGGAAGTCAGGATCGATCAAGCTGGTGTGGACGGGTCCGCTTCCATGGTGGACTAGTCCTGCAATGGGATGCAGGCCAAGCCGCTGCAGCGTCTCAAGAGTCCTGTCAAAGCTTGACCACGATCCCGTCGCCTCGAAGTGCTCCCATAAAAGAGCCGTGCGAACGGTACGAATACCCAGCGACGCCACGTCTTCCCAATCAAACTGGAAGCGCTTGCAATGGCCAGACCACACGCTTTGGTCGTGGTACGTGTCGCGGACGCGGTTCACGGTGCATTCGATGCCACCCCACAGCTGCATGGGGTTTTGCCAGGCAGAGGCGGAACGGCCTCTCTGCGGCGATGGATCGCAGATCAGATCTTCGTCATGTGACACATCGTGTGTGATGCGGCGTCCGTGGTAAAAACCTGAATTATCCGCAAAATGGTCCTGGCCCGACGGCACATGCAACACGTTACCGAACGCGAGGTTGAACGCAGCCGGGCGTACTGCTTCTCCGGCATGGATGTGATATCCACCCCAGTGACCGGATTCTACACACGCAAGAGCACGAGGGCAGCCGCCTACACTTGATCCATGGCAACGTTTCTGCAAATCGTGGAGCGCGATGGACTCCCGGCTTCAGTCCATACGGAGCGCGTGATCCTTGGCGCGATGATGTCCGATCCTGTGGCGGTGGTGGACGCAACCGCCAAGCTGCAGGTGGATGACTTCTCGCTTGATTCGCACCGCCGGATTTATTCGGCCATGCTGGAGCTTTCAGAACTCGGCCACGCCATCGATCTGACGACTTTGAGAGCGGTCTTGGACCGGCGTAAAGAACTGGATGCCGTTGGGAACACTTCATACCTGATGTCTCTGGAAGAGGGTCTGCCACGCCATCTGGCTGTGGAGAACTACGTCCAGATCGTGAAAGATAAGAGCATCCTGCGCCAATTAATGCAGGTGTGCGAGCTTGGCCTGAACCGCGCCGCCGACCAGAGTGAAGCATCGCTGGACGTGCTTGGCGCGGTGGAAACCCGGCTGCTGGAGATCAGCGAGAACGCCATCAAACGGGGCTTCTCCGATATCGGTCAGATTGTCAGCGAGAGCTTTGGCTCCATCGACCAGCTCTATGAACAAGGCCGCGAGATCACCGGCCTGGAAACGCATTACACCGAGTTCGATCGCATGACAAGTGGTCTGCAAAAGAGCGACCTGATGATCATTGCCGCACGGCCATCGATGGGCAAGACGGCATGGGCCATCAACATCGCGCAAAACGCGTCTGTGCGTGACGGCAAGGTGGTCGCGGTTTTCTCGCTGGAAATGTCGAAGGAATCCCTGCTTCGGCGCCTGTTGGCGAGCGAGGCGCTGGTGAACTCACGCAAGATCCAAACCGGCTTTCTGCCCCGCGAGGACAAGCAGAAGCTCATCAACGCGCTGGACCGGTTGATGGGCTCCAAAATGTTCATCGACGACACGCCTGGCATTACGCTGACGGAGATGCGCGCGAAGGTGCGGCGGCTGCGGCAGCAGGAGGGCGCTCTGGACCTGATCATGATCGACTATCTCCAGCTGATGACGATGGCGTCCACCGGCCCCGGAGGGCGCCGCCCGGAGAACCGTAACCAGGAAGTCTCCGCCATCAGCCGCGGCCTGAAGGCACTCGCAAAAGAGATGGGCGTGCCCGTCGTCGCGCTGTCGCAGCTCTCGCGTGGCAGCGAGCAGCGCCAGGGCGACAAAAAGCCTCTGCTGAGCGATCTGCGTGAGTCTGGCTCCATCGAGCAGGATGCCGATGTGGTCTGCTTCATCCATCGCGAAGAGTACTACGACCGCGACAACGAAGACATCAAGGGCCAGGCAGAAATCATCATCGCAAAGCAGCGGAACGGTCCCACCGGAACCATCAAATTAGCGTATTTAGCCGACTACACCCGCTTCGAAAATCTGCAACAAGGCGGCAGCGATTACTAGAATGCCACGAAGCTGCTGCCCCGGAGCCGTTCGCTGCCGGCCGGCTTCATCATCCCGTACTCTCCACGCTTGTCATCCCGTCTCCGCAGTCGTCATGCTCGACCCACCACTTGTCATGCTGACCTCAACATTTGTCATCCTGACCTCAACATTTGTCATCCCGTAGCGAAGCGAAGGGATCTGCATTTTAGGACCCGCAAGCCGCACGATCAGCAAAGACGATTGGAACGCAAAAAGGGCTTCCGTATACGGAAGCCCCTTTCAGTCAGTTTACGGAGCGTCTACTGCATGGTCACGCCGCCGCGCGTCTTGTCTTCCTTCTTTTGTTCATTGAGTTTGCGAGCACCCAGAGCGTCCTGGCTCGCTTTCTCGGCGTTGGCGATGTCGGTCTTCTGCGCGGCAGGATCCCCACAATCCAGGTCGGCTTGCCGGCGCCACGTCAGATTCAGATACTGCAGCGCCTCGTCATACGTGTTGTTCAGTTCCGTGGCCTGCTGCAGATTCTTAAGGCCATCTTTCACAAGGGCAGTGTTCTGGTCCTTCAGCTTGGCGCAGGTCCCCTTGCTCATCTTCACGTTGCCTTCGCCGTTATCGGTCAGGCCGTCGGCTGCCAACGCCTTGCGGGCATTGTCATAAGATTCGATCCAGTCGACCACACCGATGGTGTAGTGGGCTTCCGCGTCTTTTGGATCGACGGCGATCACCTGCTCCTCGTAGTTCTTGGCCTCAGGGTACTTCTTGATGTTGCGGTAGATGGAGGCCAGCTGCTGCAATGAAACCTTGTCGCCGGGGTGTGCCTGTAAATAGTCTTTGAACCCATTGATGGCGTTGTTCGCCAGTTTCATGTTGTCTGGAGTATCAAGATTTGGCACCACCTGGTACGAGTAAGCGGTGGCGAGATACAGCTTGGCCTGATCGTAGTTGGGGTCAAACTGGATCGCCCTCTGGAAGGCATTGGTGGCCTGCTCGTACTGCGCATTCTTAAACGCCGCGACGCCCTTGGTGAGCTGATCGCGAGCCTTCAGCTGACTGCAGCCCATCAGCATGCCAAGCGACACCATTAGCCCGGCGGTTGCGAAAACGCGTGCGTGAACTTTCATTGCGTGGAGATCTCCTTCAAATGCCGCATATCAGCAAGTGTTCCGGTAGAACGCAAGCCATGATAACCCTTGCGTGGCCATGATTGTACCCGCATACGAACACAGCTGAACAGCTTTTTACAAACCGGAACACGCAAGGGACGTAGCCATCTCATGTTCATGCATCCAAAAAGCCTTGTGCTGTGAGCGACGCAAGCGAAAGACACGGTGAGCCAAAACACCGGCGTGCGAGCATCTGATCCGCCGCCTGCCGGAAACCAAATAAATGTGTACTTAGAGCTATATCAGGAAAATGAAAAAAGGGCGATGATCTTTCAATCATCGCCCCCTTGCGTTGCACCGTTTACTTGCCCGCTTCAACCGCCGGCGTGATGATGCCAATATTGTCTACACCTGCCGCGTGGCCGTCGTTGATGACCGGCAGAACCTGACCGAAGTCAAGGTCCTTGTCGCCTTTGACGAACATGACCTTGTCGTTGCGCGTGGAGAAGATCTCCGTTAGTTTGTCCGTTAACTGCGAGAGGTTCACGGGATCTTCGTTGATTTTGTACGAAGGTCCCGCACTGCCGTTTGGCTGCACCTGCACAACGATCGTGCGTGTGTCCACATCGGCGTTCTTGTCCTTCGGTGGCTGCGGCACCAGCGTATCCAGGCCGCGCATTGTGCTGGGCTGGATGACCATGAAGATGATCAGCAGCACCAGCAATACATCGATCAGCGGGGTCACGTTAATGTCGGAACGTGCGCCTTTTCCGCCTCCGCCTCCCATACCCATGGCGATCCTCCTCGTTGGCCTTTCAGCCGGTTTATTACGATCGTTCAGAGCAGCGTTCAGCCGCTCTCGCGCGAGAACTCGATTCGATCCCTACATCAGCGGTCTCTCTGCGATCATGCCTAGCTGGCTTACGCCTGCGGCGCGAATACCGTCAATGGCACCCATCACCTTGCCGTAGTTAGAGCGCACATCGCCGCGAAAGTACACGCGCTTGTCCGTCCGGTTCTCCAGCTTGGCGGAGATCTTGTCCCCCAACTCCGCAGGAGAGACCTGGTCGCCACCCAGGAAGGTCTTGCCGTCACGCGTCACAGCCACGACGATAGCATCTTCCTTGCTTGCGTCCTCCATCACCACCGCTGCGGGAGCCGTGGGTAGATCAACATTGACTTTGTTATTCAACATGGGAGTGACGACCATGAAGATGATCAGGAGCACCAGCATGACGTCCACCATGGGAGTTACGTTGATGTCTGAATTAACCTTTTTACTGTCGTCACGTGTTGCCAGTGCCATAATCCTACTCCGTCCTGAGAACCACAGACCTGCGGATGATGCTTGCGCGGAAGACCTGGCGTCAGCGCCCAGCCTTCCCGCGCAAGCGAGTACCTAGCGCTGCGACTGCTTTATGAAGTAATCCACCAGCTCCGACGAGCTGTTGTCCATCTCCACGTCAAACGATTCCACCTTGTTGGTGAAGTAGTTGAACGTCATCACGGCGGGAATCGCGACCAGCAGACCGAACGCTGTCGTCACCAGAGCTTCAGAGATACCGCCAGCAACCGCGCCAATACCAGAGGTCTTCTGCGTGGCGATCTGCTGGAACGCGTGCAGAATGCCGATCACGGTGCCGAACAAGCCGATGAATGGAGCGGTGGAACCGATGGTAGCCAGCGAGCCGAGACCACGCTTCAGCTTGGCGTGAACAATGGCCTCTGAGCGCTCCAGAGCGCGCTTGGAAGACTCGATCTGCTCATCGGAGATACTGCCGCCCGAAGCGTAGGAGCGGAACTCCTGCAGGCCGGCGGTAACAACCTCTGCAAGGTGCGACTTCTTGGAGCGGTCTGCAACCTTGATTGCCTCGTCCAACCGGCCATCTTTCAGCGCGCCCGCGACCTTAGGCGCGAATTCGCGGGACTGCTTGCGTGCTGCCGAGAAGTACAACGCGCGGTCGATCATCACCGCGAGCGACCAGATGGACATGATGAAAAGAATGCCAACAACGACAAGATCGATCCATCCCATGCTCTTCAACATGCCAAGCACTGAGAAGCCGGAAGAGGCTGCGCCTTCTTCCTGGAACAACATGCCGAGAGCGGCGGGTAGATGAGCAAAGCTTGTTGCTGCGTGAGCGAGAATCACGTGAGTCAGTCCTCCTGGGTTGTACTGCGTGGGAAGTTGGGTGCAAGGCCAGGCTGTACCGCACCGGCCCTGCGATTCGAAAAGCTCCCTCAGCCTGAGACTAGCCGCCGAAGGTAAAGTTTACGGTGATGGTGGTATCCACTTCGGTTGGCTCGCCGTTCAGAAGATATGGCTTGTAGCGCCAGCCTTGCACGGCAGAGATGGCGTTGGCACGCAGCATCTCCGGTCCCGACACGACCGATAACTGCTCCACGGCACCGGATTTCGAGATAATGGCATGCAGAACGACTGAGCCGGAAACGTGCGCGGCTTTGGCAATCGGCGGATAGACGGGTGCGGAACCGGAGATTTTGTTACCGGCGATCACACCGCTGGAGATCTTCGCCGGACCAACCTGCTTCGGCTTTTCAACCGGCTTGACTACTGGAGTCGGAGCGGCACCCAAGCCAGCCATGACACCGCCAGCAGCACCACCACTCATGCCTGACATACCCGCAACTCCCGTGCTCTGTACAGGGGGCGGCGGATCCTCATGAGTTAGATCAATTTTCTTCGGAATCTTGGTGGGTGCAGTGAAGGCATCCAGCACCGCAACTGGCTTAACGATTTTCATC
>CAXTXE010000009.1:0-125697 GCA_964248165.1 uncultured Terriglobus sp. | reverse complement strand
GGGTTGGGGCACTGGGGCGAAGCGGCTGGTGTGCATGCCGGGTGGCAGCGTGCCTGCGGCGAGGGCGGCGTCCAGGGTGGCGGGGTCCATCGCTCCCAGGCGGTAGTAGACGACCGGAATGGATTTGCCGCCGTTGAAGGCTGGGTCGCCGAAGATGCCGACATCCTCTGAGCCCATGGTGCGCTCCGCGTCCACCACGTTTTCTTTGCCGAGGGCCTGCTCCAGCGCGGTTCGCACCTTGGCTGTGAGCGCGGGATCGTTGACCTGTGGCGGTGTCGATTCATTGTCGAGGACTTTGACCTGCACGCCTTTTGAAGCAGGCAGGCCAGCCGATGCCGTGATGCCGGCCGCCATGGCGCGGAGTCCGTCCAGCGTGACCTGCCGGGCGTGCGCGGTAAAGGCGCGGGTGGTGAGTTCGAGCTTGACCTCGTCCGGGATGATGTTGCGCTTGGTGCCGCCGTGGATGTCGCCGACGGTGACGACGGCAGGGTCCTGCGGGTCCTGCTCGCGCGAGACGATGGTTTGAATCTGCGTGATGTAGAGCGCGGCCAGGGTGATGGGGTCGCGGCCAAGCTGCGGGTAAGCACCGTGCCCGCCGATGCCATGGATGACGACGTCCACCGAGGTGGAGCTGGCCATCATGGGACCGGCCAGCAGCCCCACCTTGCCTGCGGGCAGGGTGTTGGTGTCGTGCTGGCCGATGATTGCGTCCGGTGTACCGAAGCGCTGGTAGAGGCCGTCGGCAAGCATGGCCTTCGCTCCGTCAATCGTCTCCTCGGAGGGTTGCGCCACGATCATCAGAGTGCCGTGCCACTTTGTGCGATCCGTCGCCAGAGCGCGGGCAGTGCCGATGAGAGCCGTAGTGTGGACGTCGTGGCCGCACGCCTGCATCACGCCCACGGTCTGGCCAGCGGCGTTCTTGGTCGTGACTCTTGAGGCGTAGGGCAGGCCGGTTTCCTCCACGATGGGCAGCGCATCCATGTCGCCGCGCACCAGCACGGTCCGTCCGGCGCCGTTCTTCAGGATGCCAACGACGCCGAAGGCCTGCGATCCGTCCGGGTAGCGGCCAACGCGTTCGGTTACGGTGTAGCCTGCCTGCCGCAATGCCGCTGCTACGATGCTTGCGGTGCGCTCCTCATGGTGGGACAGCTCGGGGTGTGCGTGGAGGTCCTTGTACGTGTCGACCAGCGATTGCGCGGGTGCGGCGAGGGGCAGGAGAAGAACGGCATTCAGTATGCAACAACGGCTTGGCATAGCGGCCTCACAGGCAAGGAATTTAGCTCGAACCCAGGAAGCATTGCCCGGGCGGGACGTGACACTAGCGACGGTGTGTTCTTACAGGGTATCTTGGCAGGGCGGGCGGCAGCTTGCGTTCGTCGCGTTGCAGGCGGTCAACGCAGGGAGAGGACGCAATGGAGCTGCCGAAGTATTCGCTTGGGGTGGGTGACCGGTTCGCGCATCAGGCAAAGGCGCAGTTGCGTGCCTGCATGATGGCCGCTGATGCTGGCGTTGAAATCACACCCGTGTGGAACAAGTCCAACCGCGAGCACCTGATCATCGGCTCGGAGCCTGCTGGTACCCGCGCAGCGGCGGACGCTGCGGTGCGCGAGCTTGAATGGACGAACCCGCACTTTGTGGACGCGGACCACATCAACCTGAAGACCTATGAGCGCTTCGTTGCTCCGTGCGACTTCTTCACTATCGACGTTGCGGATAACATCGGCCAGGCGAGCGATCCGGCGGAGATCAGTTCGTTCGTCTCGCGTCATCCAGAGTTGACCGGCAGCATCTCGATTCCCCGGATCGCTGAACCATTCCACATTGACGAGGCGTTTGTACGCAGGACTGCCACACATTTCCTTGCAGCCGTGCAACATGCCGGAGAGATTTACCGCGCAATCGCCGCGCGAAAAGGTGCGCAGAACTTTGTGGCGGAGATCAGCATGGATGAGACAGACTCGCCGCAAACACCGCCCGAGTTGCTGATCATCCTGGCAGCGGTCGCAGATGAGCGGCTGCCGATCCAGACCATCGCGCCCAAGTTCACCGGCCGCTTCAACAAGGGCGTGGATTATGTAGGCGATGTCCGGCAGTTTGCGAAGGAGTTTCGCGACGACCTGGCGACGATAGCGTATGCGGTTGAGCGGTACGAGCTACCGGCGAATCTGAAGCTGAGTGTGCATTCCGGCTCGGACAAGTTCTCCATCTACGCAGCCATTCGCGACGGTTTGCGAGAATTCGACGCGGGCGTGCATGTGAAAACTGCTGGCACCACGTGGCTGGAAGAGCTAATCGGCCTCGCAGAAGCAGGAGGCGATGCGCTTGAACTTGCCTGCGAAATTTACGCGGAGGCCTATGCTCATGCGGATGAACTCTGCGCGCCCTACGCAAGCGTGATTAAGATCGACCGTAGCAGACTGCCGCTGCCTCCTGAAGTGGAGACATGGACCGGGCAGCAGTTTGCCCGCGCTCTGCGCCATAACGATGCGGATCCGGATTACAACCCGGACCTTCGGCAGCTGCTGCATGTGGGTTTCAAGGTCGCGGCAAGGATGGGTGCCCGTTACACGGACGCCCTCGCCGCCAACGAAGCAGGGATTGCCCGCAACGTGACTGCAACTCTCTTCCAACGTCATATCGAGCCGATCTTTTTGGGCTAAGCAGGCATTTGGCGGGACTGTTCGCCCACCTTGTGAACACTACCAGCAGAGCCGCTCTTACGAATGTCTGTCAGCAGGGAGAAAACTGCCCCTGGTGATCCCCGCTTGAAACGAAGCGCATGCGAGTACTGCCAGTGTGTTCCGTTGCCCAATCCTGAGACGTTTCAATTTTCTTACCTTCTGGGTTTCCAATCGTTCTTGCAATGTGGCATAATCCGTCGTCGCTGCCAATGGGCGCGCAACTCCCGTGGATAAACAATGGCGGGTGCAACACAGCAACGGCCCACCGGACTGTGACCGGGAAGCTGATGAAGTTGCTGAGCGGTTTACAAGCTTGGATCTTTGGAGGCACAACGCTATGTTTGAAACGTCTCAAAAAGCAGTTACCTACCGCCCACGGAAGAGCAACAGTGCTGCTCGGGCGATGCTCTCCTCTACGGCATCGCTGCTGCTGATTGCGGGTGCGCCACTAGTACTCCTGAACGTGGCTTTACCAGCAGCATACGGACAGGCCAGCTCCAGCTCCGACGCCGCGGGCAGGGTTACCGACTCAACCGGCGCGTCCGTTCCCGGTGCAGCCGTGCACCTTGTCAACAACGGAACTGGCGCGGAACGCACGACCACAACAAACGGCACTGGCGACTGGTCGATTCCCAACATTCCGCCAGCCAATTACCGGCTGCGTGTTGAAAAGCAGGGTTTCAAGGCGAGTGAAATTCCTTCGCTGCCAGTTGAAATCGGAAAGACAGCGAACGGTTCGGTCACGCTGGCAGTAGGTGGAACCAACGAGACGATCGAGGTCAGCACGCTTCCTCCGCAGTTGCAGACGCAGGAGGCAACTGTCGGGCAGGTCATCGATCAGAAGCAGATCAACGATCTGCCGCTGAACGGACGGAACGTGTTGCAATTAGCCACGCTCGCCCCGGGTGTCTCGCCGCCGCAGACCGGCCAGACAGGTTCGCCCGCGCAGACAGGTACGGCCACAAGTTCTCGGGCACTATACATCACGGTAGACGGCGGACGTGGTAACTCGACAAACTATGTGCTGGACGGGACCTATGTCCGTTCCGTGCGCTTTAATAACATGTCACTGCTGCCTGATGTGGATGCGCTTCAGGAGTTCAATCTGCTGCGCTCCACCTTTTCCACGGAGTACGGACAAGGGCAGGCTGTCGTCTCAATGGTAACGAAGTCCGGCACTAATCAGTTTCATGGATCCGGCTACGAATTTGCACGTAATGCTGTCTTTGATGCTCGCGCCTACTTCGCTCCCGCCTATAACTCCGCAGGGGTTTTTACGCCCAAACCGGACTTCTACCGCCACCAGTTCGGCGGTACGTTTGGCTTTCCTGTTATCAAGGAGAAGCTTTTTCTCTTTGGAGCGTATGAAGGCCAGCGCTCGCAGCGGCGGACCGTGAACACCGCACTGTTTCCGACACAGACGGAGCTTTCTGGTCAGTGGGATGCGGTCAGCAGCCAAGCTCTGCCGCCAACTCCCCCCAGTCAACCGTATGTTACACCCATCGGGTACAGCAAGACGAATCCGGCGGGTCTTGCCGTGACCAACAAAGTGGCTCTCGTTCTCAACCCAACCTATCCAATGGTCGCAAGCGATGCGATCACAATCAACGGGAACAGCAACTACTCGCTGGTCTTGCCATTCATCGACAACTACGACCAGTACTCCATCCGGGGCGACGCGACGCTCACCTCCAAGCACTCCATGTTTGGCCGTTACATCAACTTTAATTCAGCCCAGATTACCCCAACAGTAACCGGCAGTTCCACTTCGAATCCACTGCTTGGACGCAACGCGGTTTTAGGCGATACGTATCTCATCACCTCCAAGCTGGTGAACGAGGTTCGTGTCGGTTGGAACGAGTTCTATAACATCACGTTGGGAGTTTTGCAGAGCGCCGGTCCGAACGGCAACTGGGCCGCGGCAGAAGGGCTGACAAACGTTACCGCGTTGACGTCCGCGCGACAGAATGGCCGGGCAGCATACACCATTCAGGGCTTCTCTTCAGTGGGTGACGGATCGGGCGATCAGGGCGGCCATGAGAACGTCATCAGCGCGGGCGACACCTTGTCAGACGTTCTAGGCAAGCACACGTTCAAGTTTGGGTTTCAGTTTCAAAACCGCCGTCTGTGGCAGATTGCGGACAACAACTCCCGGGGCATCGCCACCTTTGACAACTGTACTCCTGCCACCTACAAGGCCGGTTACACGCCCACTGGCCCGGACGACCCGAACAACGTCAGTTCGGTAGGTAACTGTCCCATCGGAACCAAGACCTATAGTCTGAACGGAACCACGTATTTCTTCAATAAGTTCCAAAACTACGCGCGCGGCCTATGTACTTCTGGTTGCAATGGAAACGCGGGTACCACGCTGGGTCATTATCGCGATAACACCTACGGCGCATTCATTAGCGATACCTGGCAGATCGGCCACGGTCTAACTGCGAATCTTGGATTCCGCTGGGAATACAACCAGCCCTTCCACGAGCAGAACCATCTAGAGGGATCTCTCGATCCAACCACCGGTCTGATTACGTTCGTCAAGCTGCCCGCAGTTATCCCCCCCGCGTACCTGCCGTACATCGATACGACACGGACATACCCGCCGGGTATCATTCAGCCGTTCCACAAGGGCTTTATGCCTCGCGTGGGCCTTGCGTATGAGGTGAATCCGGGAACCGTCGTTCGCGCAGGGTACGGCATCTACTTCGATAATCTGAACACGAACGAGTTGCAGTTCACCCGGTATGCCGCTCCCCTGTACTACCAGCAATCGTTCAACAACTACTTTGTCAATGGCGGCACGTACTTCAACAACGGCGCTAGTTTCAACCAGCCCGGACTGTATCCGGATCCGACCACGTCGACGGTTCTTCCGGCGCCATTCTCCATTTTTCCTTTTAACAAGCAGCCGCTGACCCAAGAGTGGAATGCTAGTCTGCAGCAAGACCTGGGCCACGGTGTCGTCATGGAGATGGCGTACACAGGCAGCAATACGCATCACATGTGGAAGCGTTATGACCAGAACATGTATATCCAGTATCCGTTCCAGATTCCGGCGAACCTGACGGTACGTCCATATCCGCAGTTTGGACCTGGTATCTTGACGAGTTCCACGCTTGGCGCGGCTAACTTCAACGGCGGATCCATCAAGGTGGAGCAGCGTACGAGGCACGGCCTGTACTACCTGGGAAGCTATCAGTGGTCAAAGAACCTGGATAATATCTCGGGTGAGGCGGGGGCAAATGACTCATCGTACGCTACTACCACCTCGTTCGATCACTCGTATTCAAACTTCGACGTGCGAAACCGCGCCGTGATCTCCGGGGGGTATGAGTTACCCTTCGGCGGGAACCACGATCACCTGCAGGGCCGGATCGCTAGTGCGATCGCGGGTGGATGGAGCTTCCAGCCCGCCGTTCAACTTCGATCGGGTTACCCATTCGACGTCGCTGGATCGGGGTGCTCGTTTGCTAATTACATCGGTTGCCGCGTCTACCTGGCACCTGGCCGTACCGTAGCGAGCTCGTACAAGGGGTCCAACCGCGGAATTAGTAACTGGTTCGATCCTACGGCGTACTCGCAGTCTCCCACGGCGGCGACCTTAACCGGTACTCCCGGTAACTACGCGTCGTCTGCACGTCCGATTCCCAATCTTCAGGGCTGGGTCACGCGGAACACCGGCCGCGGTCCTGGAACCGTGGCGTTCGACTTCTCGGGCATTAAAACGTTCCGCATCCGCGAGCGGTTCAACATGCAGTTCCGGGCAGAGGCGTACAACATTCTGAATCACCCTATCTTCGCGAACCCCGCAGCCAATCTCGGCACGCCGACTTCCGTGGGCAAGATCTCCGCGACGGCGACGGGTGCGGCGCAGTTGGATAACCGCAGTTTGCAGTTCGCGATCAAAGGTACGTTCTGAATCGCTGACGGTTATCAGCAAAGGAGCTTGGCGTTACATCAAGCTCTTTGCTGCTTAAGCTGCATGAGGTGACAGATGCCGTGGAAGATTAGGCCTGCGTCCCTGCTACTCTTCGCTTTGGCAGGCGCGGCGTTTGGACAAGTTGTGCCAAAGGAACTGGAATCGCCTCCAGCGCGGCCACCGGTTGCCGGGCCGGATGGGCGGCAGCTGCTCGGGATGCCGAAGTTTCATGATCCGCTGCCGTATGACATCGATGAGCACAGAGGGTATACCGAACTATTCGATGGCAAGAGCCTTGCCGGGTGGGATGGCGATCCGACGATCTGGCGCGTCGAAGATGGCCTGATGATCGGCGAGACGTTCGAGGGCAAGCCTCGCGGGAACAGCTACATCGTGTACACGGCGGCGAAGGCGAAGGACTTCGACCTGAAGCTGCAGATGAAGATTGAGATGGGCGGCGGCGGTGGTATCCAGTACCGCAGCCATGTGAGCGAGGCGTGGACGCGACCGCAGCCGCCGGGAGCCGGGCCGGGTGGTACGCCGACGAAGTGGCTCTTGACGGGGCCGCAGGCGGACTTCTGGTTTCCGGTGCGGCAAGCCGCGGCGGACTACACGGGGCAGTGGTACAGCGAGAACACCATGCAGGGCATCCTGGCGTACCGCGGGCAGGTGACGCAGGCGCTGCCGGGGCACGGTAACCGGCTGGTGGCGAACATTGGGGACAAGCGGGCGTTGGGCGGCTATGTGAAGGTGAATGAGTGGAATGACTACGAGGTCATCGCGCGCGGCGGCGTGATGATGCACATCATGAATGGGCAGCTGATGGCGATTTTCATCGATGACAATGCGAATGATGCGAACAACCAGTCAGGCAATGTTGGATTTGAGATTGAGAGCCAGCCGTGCAGGATCAGCGTGCGTGATATCTGGTGGCGGAAGTTCGACTGAGTAAAGCCGGGAACTCAATGGCAAAATGATTTTACTTGCAGGAGGAACTCGGCTTTCGATGCTGGCGGACCGGTACAACGCCGGCAACGTCAGGATTGAGTAGCACCGCTGTTCCTTCGCGGCTGGAACTCACCACACCACACAGCCTTCGCTGTTCCTGGCTCCGCGCTGTCCACGGCTTCCACTACATTCTGTACGTGGGGTTGTACCACCGGCCAATTGTTTGCCGTCATGCACAGCACCGCTAGCTTGCGCCCGTTCATGGTCTGCTGCGAAGGTATGTTCTTATCTCCCGACAAAAACACGTCGAAACCGGCTTCCTCAGCGGCTGCCAACAACGCGCCGTTGCTCAACCGGTCCCAGCCGAGTTCGGCGGCCGTCTTGACCGTGTGAGCGGTCAGGTACCGCCTTACCGGGCGCGGCGTCGATTGATCGAACAGGACGCGCTTCAACGTGATGGCGCGTGCTCGTGATTGCGGATGTGGGCGAAGATGGCCCTGATCGGCTCAAGTGGCAGATCGTAGTCAGCCGCTAGTTCCTCTGGCGTCTGGCCCAGTTCGTAGCCGTTCTCGATGGTCTCCACGGGCACCCGCGAATCGCCCACGGTCGGCGCTCCGTGAACATACTCAGCCCTGACTTTTACTTCCGAACAGTTCTTCCAGTCCATATTCTGCGCCCTGTCCATCAGAATACGCGCTTCTTGATCGTGGCTTCCCCTGTGAGCCAGCCGCGCAAGATCAGGCAGGCGTGATATCTGGGCGGAAGTTTGAATGAGCCTCTCAGTCATTCTGAACCTTCGGGCCGTGACAAGCTCTGAGGAATCTGACAGCGTAGCTGGAGAAGGCGTACCAGTAGTCCAACTCGGTCTCTACTTTCCCGGCGTAGTGGTCGAGTTCGCTGCCCGCCACGTACTTCCGTCTAATAAGCCCCAGCCTCTCATACGTATCGGAGTGGATGCTTGGTGGTACTGTGAAGTCCTTTGGCGCTTTGTAGAGCCAGTGCTGTGCTCCGAAAGCCCACAGTACGAGGTCCATATCTTCCTCAACTGTGTCTCGTTTTGCTTCCCTAGCAGATTCCTTGACAACCCTCTCAAAATGCTGAGCTTCGTAGGGAGTTAATTGCTTTAAAGTTTCTACGAAGGAGGGCGATATGGCGTCGGTCTCCTGTGATGCGGTCGCGAGCAGGCCAGCCCACAATTCTTGCAGCACCTCGGCATCTTCAACTGAGCTTGCTTCCATAATAGGAAGCAAGAGGCGGGAAGGCACCCCGTTTACCGACGCTCGCGCATCGATCAAGATGCGTTGCGTCTTCTGCATCACGGAAGCTAGATTCTTAGCACGATAAGCACGTACTTTGTCACCCAGCATGAGGCCGAACTCCTCAGTCATGGGGCCGGCCAGCTTGTGGATGAGGTCAGCCATCTTGTCGGCAGCGCCGGATTTCATTATGTCTATTAGCTCGTTCATTTTCACCTCTGTTACTTACGGCTATCTTTCTCGATGCATGAAAAGATGCTCAACGAGGTCCTCACAAGGGATCAACAGGAGTCAATCACTTAGTTAACTACACGAGGATGGCGGTGAGGCGGCGGGGGCCGTGGACGCCGCGGATGCGGATCATTTCGATGTCGCTGGTGGCGGATGGGCCGGCGATGGTGGTGATGGGCGCGGTGCGATAGCTGTCGAGGCGGGGCAGGGCTTCCGCAATGGTTTCGACGACCTGGTCGCGGCGGATGACGCAGAGGTGATGGTCGGGCAGGAGCGTGGCGGCGCGGCGGCCCTGCTCCGCGCCGTGCTGCAGGATGACGGTGCCGCTCATGGCGATGGCGACGGTGCAGCCGGTGAGCACGGTTGGGGCGCTGTCCAGCTCAAGGATGCTGAGGGATTGGTCGCGGAGGATGCGGATGCCCTCTTGCGGAAGCCATGCTTCCGGGATGCCTGCGGGTACCAGGAGGAGGGTTTCGTTGGCGTGCTGCATGGCTTGTGCGACGGCGCTCGGGATGCCTGCTTCATCGGTGAAGATCAGTTCGGAGTCGTAGTCGCGCAGGCGGTCGTAAAAGAGGTCGAGTGTGTCTTCGCGGCTGAGTTGGGCGGTGCGTTGGTAAGTGCGTGGGATGCGGGCGTAGGCGGTCTCGGGTGATTCGGTGAGACGGGACGCGGGCAGTTCGGGGTCGCGCGCGAGTTGGTGGCGGATGGTGTCGAGGATGACGGTGCGGGCGTCGGTCATGTGTCCCGGTCGAAAGCTTGAAGGGGAGTTTCTGTAGGTGAGAGCGTTCGTTGTATCGCGCCTTCAGCGCTTGAGTTTGACTTCTTACCTCTGACCTGGGCCTGCGGCCCAGGCTGTTATGTCTCGGGTCTTCGACCCTTCTAACGACACTAAGTCTCAGATCTTCGAGGATTATGCAGAAGAGTACTCCTTTAGGAGCTTGCCGATTTGCCGTTCTGCTCTACTAGTTGCTGTTCTGTTTGCGGCTTTGTTGCCACCATTCGCGGAAGGTTTGTTTGGGGAAGGCGCGGAGGTCGCGGAACTGGGTCCAGCCGCCGGCCATGCCGGGGAGGTTGACGAGCTTGCCGTCGCGCTCGAAGATGCCTTGGCCGGTGCGGGCGAGGCGCTGTGCGGCTGCGTATTGGCGGGGGTGCTGGAAGAGGTGCGCGGCCATCTTCATGCCGAGGCCTTCCTGGCTGAGTTTGCCGGTGAGGGTTTGCTGGTCCTGCGCGACGATGCGGCCGCGGAGGTGGATGAGAGTCTCGGGGATGTTGATTTTGACCGGGCAGACTTCATAGCAGGCTCCGCAGAGGGAGGAGGCGTAGGGCAGGGAGCGGGAGTGCTCCATGCCGTTGAGCTGGGGCGAGAGGATGGCGCCGATGGGGCCGGAGTAGATGGAGCCGTAGGCGTGGCCGCCGGTTTCGCGGTAGACGGGGCAGCTGTTGAGGCAGGCTCCGCAGCGGATGCAGTTGAGCGTTTCGCGCTCGCGGGTGTTGCTCATCATGCGGGTGCGGCCGTTGTCCAGCAGGATGACGTGGAAGGCGCGCGGGCCGTCCTCGCCGGAGGTGCCGGTCCAGATGCTGTTGTATGGGTTCATGCGTTCGCCGGTGGCGGAGCGCGGCAGCAACTGCAAAAAGACCTCAAGGTCCTGAAAGCGCGGGACGATCTTCTCAATCCCGATCAGCGTGATGAGCGTGCGCGGCATGGTAACGCACATGCGGCCGTTGCCCTCCGATTCGACGACGCAGACGCCACCGGTTTCGGCGATGGCGAAGTTTGCACCACTGACGCCGATGCCGACGCTCAGGAATTTCTGCCGAAGATAGTGACGCGCAGCTGCGGTGAGGCTGGCGGCTTCGGTGCCGAGGTCTGTCAGGCCCATGTGTTCAAGGAACAGTTCGCGTACCTGGTGGCGGTTTTTGTGCAGCGCGGGTACGACGATGTGCGAGGGTTCGTCGTGGCCCATCTGGACGATCATGTCGGCTAAATCTGTCTCCCACGGAATGATGTCTGCGCGTTCGAGCGCTGCGTTCATGCCGATCTCGTCAGAGGTCATCGTCTTGACCTTAATGACTTCAGGACGCTGTTTCCCGGGCTCGTCCTGCGCGGCGGCCTCACGGATGAGGCGAATGGCGATAATGTTCGCTTCGTCAGCATCGCGTGCCCAGTGCACCTGTCCGCCAGCGGCAAGGCAGTTGCGCTCGAACTGTTCCAGGTAGTGCGGAAGATGTTCCAGCGTGTGGGTTTTGATGGCATGCGCTGCGGTGCGCAGCTCCTGCCAGTCCGGCATCTCGTCGACGCGCAGCGCGCGCTTGGCGCGGATGACGTCCGTGGCATGGCGGACGTTGCGGCGAGTCTGGCCATCCTGCAGGACGGCGTGCGCCAGGATGGGGAAAGGAGGCTTTTCAGAGGTGTGTCCGACGCGGACGCTCATGCGGTGACAGGCTCCCACGCGAGGCTCTCGCTGGTGAGTGGATTGGCGTGGGTGGAGTTCAGTATTTCGGCGAGGTGGACGGGGCGGATCCGCTGCGCTTGGTCGCGTTCGCGGTGCAAGCCGCCGTCCATCTGCATGAGGCAGGAGTTATCGAGGGCTGCGACGAATTCGGCGTTGGTCTTGTGAACACACGCGAGTTTTTCTTGCAGCATGGCGGCGGAGACTTCCGCGTTCTTGACCGCGAAGGTGCCACCGAAGCCGCAGCACTGATCCGCGTCTTGCATGGGAATGTACTCGAGACCTTCGACAGACCGCAGCAAGCGGATCGGCCTGTCTCCGGCATGCAGCAATCGCAGGGAGTGGCAGGACGGATGATAGGTAACGCGGTGCGGAAAGTATGCGCCCACGTCCGTGATGCGGAGCTTGTCTGTGAGAAGTTCGCTGAACTCATACACGCGGGGAAGGAACTCTCCAACCTGAGACAGCATGGCAGTGTCGTTTGCGCTGCGTGCCATCAGCGCATAATGATCCCGCATCATCGCCACGCAGCTCGCGGACGGCACGACGATTGTTTCGGCGTCGCGGAACTCGGTCAGCAGGCGTTTGACCAGGGGTAGCGCCTCGGCATGGTAGCCGGTGTTGTAATGCATCTGGCCGCAGCAGGTTTGCGCCATTGGGAAAACGACTTCATGGCCGAGACGCTCCAGCAGATTGACGACGGCGATGCCGGTGCGCGGGAAGAGCGTGTCGTTATAGCAGGCGATGAAGAGGTGGATGCGCAACGATTGGACCTAGGTGTGAGACGTTTCAGGAGTGACAACTTATGCTACCCGATACAGGATTCGGGTCACCACAACTGAGCGGGCGAGGTGTCGACTATGTCGCGCCCACCATGGTGGCACCATTGTGGGGTTGCGAGAAGGGTGATAGTGGCGGGAAGGCGTGGGATGTGACGGGGTGCGGTGGGATTCTGTACAGTACTGGCGCGGGCTTCGTGAAGCTGCGGGCGCCAGACGGGTACACGTTGTGAAGGCTGGTCGTGCTGATGATGTTGAGATTGCCAGCCGCGGCATTCGTGATCGTGACCGGCCATGCGAGCGTCCCGCCGCCGTTGTTATTGTTTGCTCCATTGGTGACTGCGGCAAGCTGCGCAGGTGAGCCTGCGATGCTGTATGCCGCGCTGCTGACCGGAGAGTTGAGCAGGCCCGTCTTGTAGGCCAGGGCCTTTAGCGTAGCGCTGTACTGCTCAGAGATCGGCTCGGTGTACGGCGTGCTGTACTGAGTCGGAGTGCTGCCGTCCGTGGTGTACGTGATGCTTGCGCCAGCCGTGGCCGTGGCGAGGGTGACGGGTTGCGCCGCACCATAGCTTCCGCCAACAGGCGAAAAGGCAACCCCAGCCACTGTTGGTCCGGTGAGGGCGACATTGATCGTAGGTCCAAAGGCTATACCTCCGCTGCCGCGTGACTGAGAAACACAGGACACATTCTGCGTTGGCGTCCAGGGCGGAGAAGGCAAACACACTGATTCCGCTGCTGAACTTGACCATGGCTCCGCGCGAGGATCGTTTAGTTTTCGGGGAAGTCCACGCGTCCAGCAACATACTCACGGCGGTTCATGCGGCAGCCGCGCCCTTGTCCGATCTGCAGCATGAAACGGTACATCATGCCGACAGCGTTAATATGGCACTTTCAGTGAACCTTCAAGTCAGAACACCGGCTATTTCGCAGGCAGCCGGTGCGGCGGCTTATATGAAGCAAGTGGCAGCTGCGGCAGTGAGCAACACGAGAGCGCAAGCTCAATGAGACGGCCAGGTTGTACGATGTGCGGAGCGAGCCTGGCGGTCGCAATGTGGACCGGCTTGGCGCACGCGGAATCGTGGCGTACTACGAAAAAGGCCTGCGCGTTCTGGGCGCGGGAAAAGAAGGATTACCACAACCTGGAGGAATGCATGACTGACGGCTTTCAAGTGGGACCCGTTGGTCCGGCAGTGGGCAGCCTTGGCTCCGGCAGCAGCTTCGCGGAGGCCTGCGCTTTACGCATCACTACAACCGGGGACGTTTCCAAAGCAACGTAACCGTACGCGGCAGGTATTCCCTGAAAAACTTTTATCTGCTCGACGGGAGGTGCACCATGACCATGCCACCGCCCGGCGGCTGGAAAACCGTTCGGAGGAACACGACTCAATTCGTGATGACGACAATGCCCAAGTCAAACTACAAGCCACTCGCGCCGGCCTGCGTGTCCAGGATTTCTATGGACTTGGACCGTTCAACACGCTTGCAGGACATGCCGTGTACCGGCAGCAAGAGGACTCACTGGGAGCGGATGCATATACTCCGGTCACAAGCTGGGCCGGCGTCAACGCTGCATTGCACTATCTCAACCCTGCCATCAAGAATGTCACGGGCGATGTCCTTCCTTCCGTGCCATTGGTATATGGGGAAGCCGGGGCACCGGCGTCAACCACGCGGCCCGACTTTGTGCAGTTTGGCATTGGTGGCAGCCTGCGCACCCCTACCTTCAAATCGAAGTTGCCCTGGGAAAGGCACAATGCGAAGGTACTCTACGAGCACTTTTCTGAGGTGGGATCAGCCCGGTACAGCTTTGGCCGGCTCTCTGCTTCAGCGGCCGCCAGCGCGTCTCTGAAAAAGAAACTTGCGTTCAACTACAACCGTCCGTGATGGAAGGACGCCGTGTGTCAGCAGGGGAACGACTTGCACTGTACATTTGGCGCTCTGACCTTGTCAGGTCTGGTGACGGCGTCCTACACGGGACCGCAAAGTGTCGTGCCCTTCTATTTGCAGCCCCACACTTGGTGGAACAGACATCGCGGGTGTTGATTCTCTCCGTGGGCTGGTGGACTACCGTCGGCGCGCTCCGAACCGCGTCCTGATCCAGGCACAGTTTGATAAGCCGGTTACCGGACCTCTGGGGTCATACGCCTTCTTCGACGCGGGTCAGGTGGAACCGAAGCCTGGCCAACTCTCGTTCGGCAATCTTCGCACCGATGCCGGTTTCGGCGCGACGTTATCGGTGCAGAAGAAGACAGTTCTCCAGATCTATATTGGATTTGGCGCGGGCGAAGGAAGCCATCCGAACGCAAAGCTCCCCAGCTCATTGTGAGCGGAACGGTGGCTGCTGACCGATCCGCTGGCAGGGGCTGGTCGATCAGGTCTAGCACGATCGGTTAGCATTGAAACCGGCACACCGCATCTCCGGGGAGCTTTCGTTTGCCACTGCCGCAGGTACAGATTGGCGACAACCTGCTGGATACAGCGCTGCTCGCCTCCGTCAGCGTGACCCAGCAGCTCAACCGCCATTGGCGCTGCACTGTCGTTTGCCGCAACACCCAGGACCAGCGCATCGCCACCGAGGACCTCGTCGGGCAGCCCGTCGAAATCAAAACCGTCGACGAGCAAGGAACCGAACACCTCCACTTCGCCGGCTTCATCCATGATGTCGCGCTCCAATACGAACCCTGGGGAAGCTATGGTGCCACGCTCACCGCCGTTAGCGACAGCTATGCCATGGACATCACGGCGCACAAGCAGTACTACACCGAGGGTACCCTGCAATCCTTGGCTGGCGTTATCGCCGGCCGCAGCGGCCTCAGCGTCGCGGTCAACGCGCCGGGCAGCAAGCCGCTCAACTACGTCCAGTACGGCGAAACCGACTTCTCCTTCCTCAACCGCGTTGTGGACGACTACGGCGCCTGGCTGCGGCCCACGCAGGGCGGCGTGGAGGTCTTCGACAGCTTTCAATCCGGCAGCGCACTGCAATGGAAAGATCACGATGGACTGACGCATTTTGCCCTCAGCGCGCGCTGCGTCCCGCCCAGCTACTCCGGATCGCACTACGATCACCATGCCATGGAATCCAACACCTTCCAGGCCCTCAGCAAGCCGCCGCAGTTTTACGACGGTGCCGGAACGTTTACCGCCGCCGCGCAGTCAGCGTCACAGCAGCTGCCGTCCGGCTTTGAGCCGCAGCGTGCCCGCGCCATGACGCTGGCGACCTACTCGGAGCAGCTGCAAGCGGAGAGCGAACGCGTCATGGGCAGCGCCGTCACTGGAAGGGGCACATCGCAGTCGCAGCTGCTGAAGGCGGGCGACACCGTCCAGATCGAGGGCGTGCTGGACGCGGCGGGGACGTATGGTCTGATCAGCGTGGAGCACCACTGGACGCCCACCGGCTACGAGAACCAGTTCGCCTGCACGCCGTGGAAGCATTACCGGGACTCCGCGCCGCCTGCGATGCGGGTGTGGGAAGGCGTGGCTCCCGCGCGGGTGACGGCGCACAATGATCCGAAGAAGATGGGCCGGTTGCAGGTTCAGTTTTTCTGGCAGGACGGCAACACGCAATGGGCGCGAATGGTGACGCCGCACGCGGGTCCGGACCGCGGCATGATGATGATGCCCGAAGTCGGCGACGAGGTCGCGGTGATGTTCGAGGACGGCGACCCCGAACGGCCGGTCATCGTCGGTTCCGTGTGGAACGGCGTGCAGCACGCGCCGCGCTATGATTTCCGCGGCGGCGACATCGAGCCCAACAACGTCAAGCGCATCGTCACCAAATCCGGCAACCGGCTGCACCTGAGCGACAAGCCCGGCCAGGAGACCGTCTTCCTGGCCACCCCCAACACCACGTCGCTTAGCATGACGGAGAAGTCCGACGAGACCGGACGAAACCTCATCCACATCCACTCCGACGGCGACATCGTCCTGAGCGCAGGCGGACGCGTCCACATCCAAAGCCAAACCTTCTCCAGGGAAATTGGAACGCCTGCTCCAGCCGCCAGAGTCGGCGCGGCATCTGCGGGACTAGCACAGCCGGTTCTTACATCCGGTGCACATCCGGCACCTGCGGGTGGCAAACCTAAAACGAACTGTGATTACCTAAACAACGCGAACGAGCGAGTACTCCCGCCTAAAAGCGCCTTTGATAAGGGAAGGAAGCCATATCAACTAGGCGAAACTTACAAAGGTAAACACATCTTTCCTGGCCACGGTCGGATAGCAGCTACTACACAAGATGTAACCATTGGCGGCCATCAAGTAGATATCATCCGAGCTAGTAGCGTTGCACCTGTGAAGGGTAGTCAGCTTCCTACGAACCAGGAGGTAGCAAGTGCGCTTGCTGCGGTCCCGCAGAAGCAATTGGACATGGTGCACCAGGTCCAACTTAGCCCTTTTCATAATCCAGACGACGCCTCATGGGCGAAGCAATATAATATTCCAGGATTTCAGTCGGAAGCCACGGCAGGCGCGGATGGCATAGTCTCCTTCTACCCCGTTCCCACGGGCGATCCAATGGCAATGGATTCTACCTTCGTTCATGAGACAGGTCATACTTTCTCGAAAAACCTTTACGGGGAAGACACTTCTAAGTGGAATGAGTGGGGGGCAGCGATGGCGGCCGATAAACGACACCCCTCGCAGTATGGTAGCAACAGTCGTGATGAGGATTTTGCTGAATCTATGGTGATGTATAGAGCCAGCAAAGGAACTCCTTGCGAAGCTGAAGCACGTAAGCTATACCCGCACCGGTATGCGGTCCTGGACAAAATTACGGCACCACCCAAGCCGCCTGCGCACCCAAAACCATCCGCACCACCGTCATCGCCTTCGCTCCTTGACCGTTTCGAGCATTGGCTTCACAGCCTATAAAGTTGGACACCTTATGCATTCACGCCTAAATTGGAGATTCTTTGCCGTGGAGCTACTCTCGCTGATTGTACTCAGCGGCTGCACACAAACGCGACCACCTGTCCCTCAGCAAAGGAGTAACATCGTGTCCGCTGTATCGCAGAAGAAATTCATTGCACACCCAGGAAAGCTCCACGTGCACTTGAACTGGAACAATTCAGACGAGATGATAGACGCATCTACGTTGCCTGAATCCCGCCAGTACATCTACTACGATCAAGACGCTCACGAAACGAGGGAGCTTGAACGTGCTAAGTACAGAGTGCCTATCGTGGAGGAGGTTGTGACGTCCCTAAGCAGTGACGGCAAGTCTGTAGAACCCAGGTATGCGGATTTCATCTCAATAACGCAGTACGGTCCCGGCCACAAGTACCTTCGAGAAACACAGGCGCGGAACACTCACAAGCAGTCTGACGCAGCCAAGTGACGGGCCCATCGCGGTCGAACACCGCTGGACGCCGCAGGGCTACCTCAACCACTTTGTCTGCACACCATGGAAGAACTACCGTGACCCCTCGCCGCCTGCGATGCGGGTGTGGGAAGGCGTGGCTCCGGCGCGCGTCACCGCGCACAATGATCCGAAGAAGATGGGCCGGTTGCAGGTTCAGTTTTTCTGGCAAGACGGCAACACGCAATGGGCGCGGATGGTGACGCCGCACGCCGGCCCGGACCGCCTACGAGTCCAGCGTGTAGGTGAACTCTTCGATCACCGGATTTGTCAGCACCTGGCTCGCAATGCGTTCCACCTCGGTCCGCGCCGCATCCCCGGCAAGCGAATCGTTCAACGTCAGCACGAAATACTTTCCCTGCCGTACCGACTCTACCTCTGGATGGTGCAGGCGGCGCAGCGCATTGGCAATGGTTTGCCCCTGGGCGTCCAGGACCGTGGGCTTCAGCGTGACGTAAACATGGGCGCGCATGGGGATAGTATATTGCCCTCTTCGCCTGGGAGGCGCTTCCCAGCGGAGCCGCTGACGGGTAAGATGGGCGAGTTGCCTGCGTGCTTCCTCAAGGCGTACCGTGGCGGCAGCAAATCCCAGCAGGAAGTCGGAACCAGACAAACACTATGCCGAATTATCTGGAGTTGCCGGTTGGCACAAAGTGCCCCGAGATCGTGAACGCCGTCATTGAGATCCCTTACCAGGGCCGCATGAAGTTTGAATATGACAAGAAGCTGCACGTCTTCAAGCTGGATCGCAACCTGTACAGTCCGGTGCATTACCCAGGCGACTACGGATTTCTTCCCTCGACGTTGGGCGATGACGGCGATCCGCTGGATGTGCTTGTTCTGGTCGATGAACCAAGCTTTCCCGGCTGCCTGCAGGAGGTCCGCCCCATTGGCTTGATGGAGATGGTGGATAACGGCGAGGGAGACGAAAAGGTGCTGGCGGTCGGATGCGCTAATCCACGCTTCTTCGACATCACCAGCTATGAGCAGATTCACCCCCACAAACTGCGTGAGATCGTTCACTTCTTCTCCACCTACAAGGACCTGGAGGGCAAGACGGTCAAGATCGAGGGTTGGCGCGACGTGAGCTACGCCCATGAGATCATCGAGCGATCAATTGCCGCCTACAAGGCTAGAAACGCCTCAGGCACAAGGCTGCCGTAGAAGTGTGATCACAATCCAGATGCGTGGTGCTTCAAATTGGACCGTTCATTCCCGATTTGACACTCACGTTACCTTTGGCTTACCTTTGCGTGACCCGCGAGTAGGGCCCAACCACAAGAGCCTCATCGCGTTGACCATGTCACGTTTTAGGAGGCTCCATGGGTATCGCACGCACAGCACGGCACATCGTTCCTGGCATTGTCCTTCTCGCAACCTGCGCAGGGGCACAGGAGTACCGCGGCACCATCTCGGGTACGGTCACCGATCCATCTGGAGCGGTGATCCCGGGAGCAAGCATCGAGGCCAAGAGCGGGGAGCAGACCTACACCGTCAAGTCTGACAACGCGGGCCGGTTCGTCATTCCCTTCGCGCAGCCAAACACGTACAACATTACTGTCACGGCCCCTGGGTTCGCCAGCGGCATCTACACCGCTACGCTTCAGGTGTCCGCCACAGTGGATATTCCGGCACAGTTGCGGGTGAGTTCCAATACCAACGAAGTGACGGTCAGCACCGATCAATTCCTGCTCTCAACCACCGACGCGTCGGGTGGCACCGTGCTGGATCCTGAAAAAGTGCAGAACCTGCCTCTGAACGGACGCCAGATTTATCAGTTGATCCAGCTTGTTCCCGGCGCGCGGTTCACGCAAACGCAGTTCGGCGCGGGCGGTTTCTCCGGCAATCGCGGGTGGGACGTCAACAACTCCTACACCATCAGCGGCCAGCCCGGCACCACCAACCAATTCATGCTGAATGGCGCCCCCATCTCCATCCAAAGCGGCGGCCCATCCGGCACCTGGACCATCTCGCCTTCGGTGGACGCCGTGCAGGAATTCAAAGTGATGACCATTACCTTTGACGCACAGTACGGCCGGGTGGGGGGCGGCGCGATCAACACCATTCTGAAGTCTGGCACCAATCACTTTCACGGCACACTCTACGATTTCTGGCGTAATTCCATCCTGGAAGCGAATACATTCCAATCCAACCAGCAGAACGTGGCCAAGTCGTTCCATAACCAGCACCAGTTTGGCGGCACGGTTGGGGGACCGTTCCTGAAGAACCAGAAGGGGTTCTTCTTCTTCAGTTACGAGGGTTGGCGCGAGGTTCTGCCCGCGCCGATTGTGACCTCCGTTCCGACAGCCGACATGCTGCCCGGTGCCGACGGCAGTGTGAACCTGACCAACTACCTGGCTGCGGTTGGAAAAAAGAACGGCATTTACGACCCGAACACCAGCTTCTGCGCGGTTCCCAGTGCCAGTGGCTGCTCCACCTATAACCGGCTTCCCTTCCCGAACGAGACGATCCCGGGACCTCGCATCAGCCCCATCGGACTCGCGGTTCTGAAGCTGTTTCCCGCCCCCAACCGCTCTGGCTACATCAACAACTACGTTTTCAACGGCAAGGACCGGTACAGGTACAACATGCCGATCGGCCGCGGGGATTACAACTTCAGCGACCGCACCAAGCTGTACGGCATCCTGGCCTTCTGGAGCGGTGAGGAATACCGCAACGGCAACGGCTTTACCGGCCCGGCAATTACCGGGAACATCAATAACCAGCGTTCTGACTGGACGGGTGTGCTGGACCTGACACACGTCGTCTCCAACAGCATTGTGGGCGATGTGCGCCTGTCCTACAACCGCTACTCCAATCCATCGCCGAACGGCAGCGTCGCGGCCGGCCTTGCAACCCTGTCGGCTGGCGATCTGGGTCTGACGATGCCATCGATTCCCACGTCGAGCAGAAACCTTGCCCCGCAGTTCAGCTTTGCTGACGGATACAGCGGCGTTGTGGGTAATACGGTGGGCGCATCCATTTTTGAGACATACGATCTTGGACCGTCCATCACGCAAACCATCGGCCGGCACTCGCTGCACTATGGCGGTGAGTTCTCGCTCTACCACGACATTACCGGTGGCCCTGGCCAGCCTAACGGCAACTTCAGCTTTGGCACCGGATTCACGCAGAACGACTACACCAAGAACAACAACGACGGCTCCACGATTGCGGAGACACTGCTGGGCATTCCAAATGGCGGCAGCGTGCAGTTTCAGTACGCACCCTATGAAAGCTACAAGTACTTTGGCTTTTACGTGCAAGACAACTACAAGGTGAGCAGCAAGTTTGCCATCAACGCCGGTCTGCGGTGGGATGAGGAGCGGTCCCCGGTGGAACGGCATAACCGGCTGCTGGCTGGCATCTGCCTGACGTGCGTCAACCCGCTGACGAGCATGATCACCTATCCGGCGGGCAACACCTTGCCCAATGGAGCACAGATGCCGAATCCGATTGTGGGCGCGGTGCAGTACGCTAGCTCCAACATGCCGGCGTACCTCAACAACACCGGGTACTGGCAGCCAAAGCTGGGCCTGTCATTTGCGCCGAATAACACGATGGTCTTCCATGGCGGATATACGTTGTCGAAGGCTTTCGGGATCGAGCTGGGCGGAGCATCGCCGTATAGCCAAACAACCAACTACAACTCAAGTCCAGACAACGGGCTGCATCCGTCAACGCTGTTCCAGAGTGGCAACCCATTTCCCAATGGAGCGCAGGCACCTCCGGGAACAAGCCTTGGCGCGCTAGGCTTGACGGGCAACGGTCTGGGAATCGACCAGCAGGACCGTAAGATTCCCATCGTGCAGCAGTGGACCTTCGGGGTGCAGACGCAGGTGCCGCTCGGCGTTGTGCTGAACATCGACTACGTGGGGGCGCATACCTACCATCTCCGCGCCTCCAAGCAGCTGGACGGCCTGAACCCAGTGGATTTCGCGAAGGGTCATGCCAACAACGCTTACCTGGATCAGCAGGTGGCTAACCCGTTCTACGGCGTGTTGCCAAACACGACCTCTCTGGGGCAGAATCCCACCACGGCGGTACGCAACCTGATGGTTCCGTATCCGCAATACAACGCTAACCTGTACGTCTATACGAATCCGCAGGGCTACAGCAACTACGATTCCCTCCAGGTCAAGGCAGAGAAGCGGATTTCTGGCAACCACGCGCCGCTCGGAGGCCTCAGCATCCTTGGCGCATTCACGTGGTCCAAGCTGATGTCGGCGACCGGCTTCCTCAACAACAATGGAGGAGGTCTGGTGGATGCGTTGCCGTATTACGGCGTGGATAGCGGTGATCGCCCCTGGGTGGTTGCATTCAGCGGCCTTTATAACCTGCCCTTTGGCCGGGGAGCACGCTTCTTTGGCGCGGACAACGGCGCTTTGGATGCCGTCATCGGTGGGTGGCAGTTTGACTTCATCGTCAACGATCAGGGCGGCACCCCGATCAGCTTCCCGAACGGCCTCAACTACAACTGCGGAACCTATAACATCATTTCGCAGAACCGCTCGTACAGCAGCTATATCAACAACAGCAATCCAAGCTGCTTCACTAACTTCTCCGAGTACACCCCCGTAACCATGCAGCCCAGAACCACGCTTGTTCGCAATCCATATGCTCCGCAGGAAGCATTTGGCCTGGAGAAGAAGTTTAGGATGACGGAGCATGCAACGTTCCAGTTCAAGGCAGAAGCCTTTAACGCGACCAATACTCCCATCTTCGGGGGACCGAACACCGGTGGTGCCAATACCGCTATCGTGGCCACTGGCAAAGGTCTTCCAGGACAGCCGGGCACCTTTTCGGGCTACGGCACAATTGGCGCAACGCAGCAGAACTTCCCGCGGCAGTTTCAGATCTCGGGGAAGATTCTCTTCTAACCACGCAAGTTCGAACGAGGCCTGGCACCGTGCAAGCGGTGCTGGCGGGATTCCCGTATCTTAACCGCGGCGGCATTCCATCTGTTGTGGTAAATCTTTACGTCTATGGCGTCCATACAGCAGGGCTTGAGGCCAAGTACTCCTACAATGACGTATGGTCTGTCCCGGCACCTCCCGATCCTTTGTAGCTATCTGTACGCTCAACGTGGTGCTGTTCTTCACTCTCCCGGCATCGTCACAGGATATTCATGGAGGTAGCCCTTCCATCGCAGCCGTGTCACCGGCCGCGCGCCTAGCAGACAGCGCCAAGTCAGAGGGCACGGTGCCAGACACGGTCCCGGCTCTTGCAGCCATTACGATCCCCGTCGGCGTCTCCCTGGCGGTGAGAACGTCACGGACTACCAGCATGAAGCCCGGGCAAGCGGTCGAAGGCACGTTGATCGATCCCCTGTATGTTTATGACCGTCTGGTGGTGGCCGCCGGATCGGTGGTTCGCGGCACGGTCTCAGGAACCACTCCCGTCCGCGGCATACCGCGTGAGAAGGCACTGCTGAATGGCGACGTCACTCCGCTGAAGACCCCTCTGGTGCGCTTCAGCAGCGTCATCACGCCCTCTGGAGAGTATCCCTTGATTGCAGAGGGCAGCGAGCGCGACCTGAAGCCCGTACGGTTCGTTGGAGGCAAGCGTCCCGGCCTTGTGCAGCAAGCAAAGACCACGGTGAAGGAACATGTCCGAAGCACGCGAGAGGCGGTGTTCGGGCCCGGCAAGAAGGACCGCGCCTTGCGTTTGCTGTACAGCCAACTGCCGTACCATCCGCAGCCTGTATGGGCTGGAACGACCTTTGTTGCCGACGTGACCACCCCTGCGGAGTTTCCGAACAACGGCACGCCGCTGCCGGAACTGGCTCCCAATGACCAGTTCACCTTGCACGATGTTCATGTGATGGCGCGTCTGACAGAGCAGGTAAGCAGCGACACCTCCAAGAAGGGTGACACGGTGGATGCCGTGGTGACGCGGCCGCTGTTCGATGCGCAGCACCGCCTCGTGCTTGGGGAGGGCGCGCATCTTACCGGTCGCGTGATGGCGGCCAAGCCATCGCGCAGCTTTGGGCGGAATGGTCAGTTACGTTTCGTCTTTCAGCAATTGCAAGGTCCCAGCGGCATTGCTCAGAGGGCGAACGGCATCGTGGAAGGAGCAGTTGGCCAGAACCGGCAGAACCTCACCATCGATTCCGAGGGCGGCGTAAAAGCTAACCCGGAGAAGGGACGCTTCATCGCACCCATCTTACTTGGCGTGCTCGCCGCTGCCGGGCATGACCGCGACCGCGACGGCGGCGAGGATGGCGGCCTGGGCCGGCAAACCGTCGCATCCAACGGATTTGGCTTGGTCGCCCGTGTCATCGCGTTGACCGCTGACAGCCGCAACGTCGCCACAGGATTTGGTGCCTACGCCTTCGCGAAATCTATTTACTTTCGCTTTCTGGTGCGTGGTCAGCCGGTCGCGTTTCAGAAAGACACGCCGCTTGAGGTGCAGCTCCAGACGCGCTGATCGAATTGGGATCATTGGGGGCGCTCAGCTCGACCTTATGGGAAGGCTACAAGGCTGTCCGCTTTCTCTATGGCAGGATCCATACCAGCAGGATCAGGTCCGAACAGGCGTCGCGGAAAACGGTCCAGCACATCTCGCTGGGTATTGCTGTCAAAGATGTAGAAAGGCAGCTTCATCCGGAGCGGCTGCGGCGTGAGATACATCCGGTGTGTTCCCCAGAACCATGGATTTGCGGTTAACGTGACGTGCACCGGATCCTGCCGCCATGCCCGCACCTCGTCCCCCCAGACCGCGCCACTCTGGTTCAGAGGCCAAAAGCGCGCACCGTCAATGACCCCCGAAAGAAGAAGGAGCCCAAGCAGCCAGGAGGCAGCACAATGCCTGGATGTCACCGGTTGCCGTGCCTGCTGCCATCGCAGCACGAGAGCTAGGCCTATCGCGGCGTCGCCGACGTAAAAGTAGCGCTCGCCCCCGCCAAGGACGTCTCGTACCTGCCCCTCCATACCCAACGCACCGCAGCACGCATGGAAGACGCCTATGAAAAACAAGGCACGGGCAAGCGCACCAGCGGGCCAGATCACATTTGCAAGCACGGCAAACGCCGCAAGGCTCGCAAGAGTGAAGGCGAACGAAACAATTGCTGGCGCGCGCCACATCAGAGACACCGGATGGTACGCGAAGCGTGTCAGAAACGGCAGCACCAGAACGTGGTTCGACAGAATATTGATAAAGGTAGAAAGCGTCCGGTGCGGCATGTTGCCGCGTGTGGCGTAGGGCAAAGCATGGTGCAGAACGGACGCTTGCACAGCGGTGCAGGCGCACAGGATGCCGGCCTGCATCCACGCGACACCACTTCGTGTGCGCCATGCCCGGTAGACAAAGAAAGGCGTCAGGACACAGCTCACCACGCCATCGAGACCGCCCATAACCGTGCAGAACGTCCGTGCGATGCGGTGCCGCTGCGGATCGGATATCAGCACCAGAAGGCATTGCAGAGCGAAGGCAAACTGCGTCTGCGTGCTGCCCACCATGATGACGGCCATACCGGGCGCAAAGAACGTCACGGCGACGGCAAGCAACTTCGACCGCTCCCGCGAGAAGCGCTCGCAGGTAGCAGCCAGGTAGACCGTCAACAGGTGAACGAAGAGAACAATCCACACGGAAAACACCGCGGCCCAAGAGAGTGGCAGCACCCGTGCCTCAACCAGCGCCATCGTGCTCGGGAACAGCCCATAGTACTGCTGGTGCGGTGCCAGCAGAGCGGTAAGTGGCGGCACCAGGCGCGCGTAGCGGAAGTATGTTGTGCCTTCCTCACGGTCAAAGAACCCATGAACAAGGTTCCGTGGCACCGACAGCATGAGCCATGCCAGCGCCACGCCCAGCAGCATCGTCATCTGCTTTCGCGCGGGCCATGTTCGAACGCGTGCGGGCGCGGCGCGGCAGTTGGTTAGAGGAGTGTTGACATGCGGCATGAGGGAAGTGACACCCTAGATCGTACACAAGCTGAAGCTTTCGGCCCGGTGTTGCTGCTGTGTGCGGGCGTGCATTCATGCCAGACAGGAACCTAACAGTCCGCCAACGTTGCCGTTTCCTACTCATCCATCACCGGCGTAGGATGTTGCGCATGTCTTCCTCCATCAGCCGCCGTGCGTTTCTTCGCAACACCGCCGCCACTGCCGCGCTTAGCCGCCTGCGCACAGCGTATGCGCAGGAGAGCGCGATCGCTCCCGGCCCGTTTCAGCCCACGTATGAGTCGCTGAAGGCGAACTACAAGACGCCCGAGTGGTTTCGCGACGCCAAGTTCGGCATCTGGGCGCATTGGAGCGCGCAGTGCGTGCCGGAGCAGGGTGACTGGTACGCCCGCCGTATGTACATCCAGGGCGAGCCTGACCACGACTGGCAGACCGCGCACTACGGCCATCCCTCACAATCCGGCTTTATGGACATCGACAACCTGTGGAAGGCGGAACAGTGGGAGCCGGAAAAGCTGATGGGTCTGTACCAGGCCGCCGGTGCCAAATACTTCTTCGCGCTGGCGAATCATCATGACAACTTCGATAACTACGACTCCACCTACCACCCGTGGAACTCCACACGCGTCGGTCCCAAGCGCGACATCATCGGCAAGTGGGGCAGGATTGCACGCGCACACGGATTGAAGTTCGGCGTGTCGAATCACAGCTCGCACGCATGGCATTGGTTCCAGGTGGCGTATGGATACGATCCGGTGGGACCATATGCCAACGCCCGCTACGACGCCTATCACCTGACGAAGGCCGATGGTATAGGCAAATGGTGGGAAGGGTTGGACCCGCAGGACCTCTACACCGGCCGCAATGACCTCGCAATGCCGGATGGGGTAAACACCATTGAGGCGCAAAACGCCTGGCACAAGACCCACGACGGCACATGGCACGAGGAAGATCCACCGCAAAACCCGCGCTTTTCGGAACTCTGGTACTTGCGCTGCAAGGACCTGGTCGATAAGTACGATCCGGACCTTATCTACTTTGACGACACGGAACTGCCCCTGGGCGACAAGGGACTTCGTGTCACCGCGCATATGTATAACAACAGCATTCGACGGCACGGCTCACAGCAGATGGTGGTGTTCGCCAAGAAACCTCGCCCAGAAGCAATGGGTGCCTTCACGCTCGACATTGAGCGCAGCCGCTCCACGGAGATCCTGGCGGAGCCATGGCAAACCGACACCTGCATCGGCGATTGGCACTATAAGCGCTCCATCTTTGAGCAGCACAAATACAAAACCGCGGAGACGGTCATCCCGCTGCTGATTGACATCATCAGCAAGAACGGCAATCTGTTGCTCTCCATCCCGGTGCGCGGCACCGGTGCCATCGACGAGGACGAGCACGCCTTCCTGCAGGCACTTGCGTCATGGATCCCGAAGCACGGCGAAGCCATTTATGGCACTCGACCGTACACCGTATACGGCGAGGGTCCGCCGGAGCCAATCGAGAAAAACTTCAGCGAAAAGACACGCCCGCACACAGCGGAGGACATCCGCTTCACCCGCAAGGGCAACATCGTGTACGCCTTCGTCCTCGCCTGGCCTACCGATGGCAAAGTCCGCATCAAAACCTTCCGCAAAGGCGGCGAACATGCCCCTGCAACCATCCAGCGGGTAGAGATGGTCGGAGCCACCGCCCCGCTCCGCTACACCCAAACCGCCGCCGCCCTCGAAGTGACCATGCCGCCAGACAAACCCAACCCGTACGCGTACGTGCTGCGGGTGACGACTTAGCAAGCTGTCTTGCCGCAGGCCTTCGAGACAGAAACGTCGTCAAGCAAGCGTATCTCACTCGTGGGATGCCGCTGCTACAACACAAAAGAACTCCAAAATCCCGCGCAACGTATTGCGAGAAAGTGCTTGGCAAGATGATTCGGAGCGGATATGGTTAGCAGCAAACATGCGACCCGATCGAAACAACATCTCCGTGCAAGGCAGCGTTGTTGTGCAGGCGCTAATTCGGACCGCCGCGGCCACAGGGTTAGCCATAGCATCGTGCGCGCAGGGTCAGGGAGGATTTGCTCTACCCACAAGCAACGGTGCGTCGCAGCAGGGTGGCGTAACCAATGTGCCGGTGCAAACGCTGTTTGTACTTCGTCAGACGGCGATCGTTTTTGAAGAACTTACTCTGAACGACAAAGCGGCAATCGTGGTTGCACCCGGCATACGTGAGGTGCAGATTACCTGTAAGCGCCTAACGCTGCATGGCGAGTCCACCTTCAGCCTTGTCCCGGGTGAGGACTATGCAGACCCTGCAACACTGGCGATCCCACTGCAACCACCTAAGCAGCCCCAGGCAAAGCCGCGAACAGACCAGCAACCGTATGAGCAAGCGGGAGCAACAGGAAGGCAGGGTCTTTCAGGTCGGCCGGGCTTGCCCGGTGTCACACTCAAGCTCAACGTGCTCAGCTTGGATGCCACGGATGGCTCACTGTGGATACAGACTGATGGAGGCATGGGCAAACCGGGGGGACAGGGCGGTGACGGCGGTAAGGGATCCTCCGGTCCTTTTGATTTGGCAGATAACCCCGATGGCGGGAATGGAGGCGACGGCGGCAAGGGCGGCGTAGGGGGCACGGGTGGCAATAGTGCAAAGGTAGTGCTCAGCCTGCAAGATGCTGCAATCAGCCCCACACGTGCTCCTGGCATTGCACCCTCCAACCGGCCTGCTGAAGCCAAGCTGCCGGGACGCATTGTTATTTACGGCGCTCCGGGCCCAGGCGGCAGGGGCGGTTCAGGCGGATCTGGCGGAGCTGGCGGCGAAGGTCACACGTGTCACTGGCCCTGTACCAATTCGAAGGCAGGCCGGTATGGTTCCGACGGTCACAAAGGTGATGACGGAGCAGCGGGAAGCTTTTCTCCGTAACGTTGCTAAGTCGCAGCGACCTGTCTGACACTCGCACAACCTTCACGTTCATTTCAAACAACTCGAGGAGACACCATGGCATCGGCCACGCTTCGCAATGAAAATCACGACAATGTACACCTGCAAGTCACGGCTGGGGATTCGCTGGATGGAGGGGAGAATACCGTCGTCTTCAACAGGAATGTTCCGCAACATTGGTCGTCACCATTCAATTTTCCGACAACTTACCTGTTCTTCCGGCGGAACGGCGATCCCGACAACACGAACTCGGCTTTCACAGACTGGGTGTCACTGTCTGAAGGCGAAGATCGTGACATTGCGAACTGAACACACCACCTAAGCCACCAAGCCGCAAGAAATGGCGGCTGCAGCCAGTCATCCAGCAGGGCGGAAATGGCTACGGCACAGCAACGCGGCGTGTTCCAACTGCAGGGCACCTGCATATTAGCTGTTCCGGCTAGGACGACCGCTCTGCGGCAACAGAACGAAAATATTTACGAGCGAGGCTATAAAGTGGCATGCCCAGTACAGCAATAGCTAGCGCGAACAGCGAGGCGGGGATGCGGCCCACGTGTTCGTTGCGCGCGGCCCAGAGGGCGAACGCGATCAGCAGAGCTGGTCCCGCGGCAAGGGTGTACGCAGCAGGCAGTCCGCCGGGGACGCGGAAGGGGCGGACGAGTTCCGGCTCGCGTTGGCGGAGGACGATGAGCGCGGCGAATTCGAGCAGCAGGGACAAGCCCCACAGCAGGACGTCGATGCTGATGAGCCGCTCGAAGGTCAGGTTCAGCGCGAGTGCCCACGCGACGGCGCAGGCCACCAGCGCGACCCATGGCACATTCCGAGCGTTGCGGCGGGTGAACGCGCGCGGCAGCAGGCCATCGCAGGCCATGGCGTAGGGCAGCCGTGTATAGCTGAGCGTGAGGGCGTTGAACGTCCCCATGCTGTCCAGCGATCCGGCGAGCACCACGCACACCGCCAGTGCTGATCCGCCCAGCAGGTGCGCCGCGTCCACCCATGCTCCGGTGGAAAACCGCTCTGCCGGAATACCCGCCCATCCCACCGCAGCTACGGGAATCAGGTACGTCAACATGACCATTAACGCCGCCAGCAGCATCACGCGCGGATACGTCCGCTGCGGGTTTTCCACCTCGCGTGCAATGGTGGTGGCGTTATCCCATCCCATGTAGTTCCACATCGCTACCAAAATCGCCCCAGGCAGGTTCAGGCGCGATGGCGGCCCCAGTGCCGTGTGCGCCGTATGCGCGCCGGTCCACACGGCAAACCCTGTCAAAGCAACAAATGGCAGCAGCGCCAGGATCCATAGGCCAACTGAACCTTCGCCCACGGACGCCGCGCCACGCAGGTTCCACAGCACGGCCAGCAGCACGACGGCAAGCTCAAGCAGCAGGCCGCGATGGCCGCTGGTCAGCGATGGCGCGATCCGTCCCAGGTACGACACAAAGATCGTGGGATACACGGCCATGTCAAAGACGGACGCCGCCAGCGAGAGCCACGCCTCCTGAAATCCCCAAAAGGGCCCCATGGCGCGCCGCACCCAGGCATAGAAACCACCCTCCTCCGGGATGCTGCTGGCCAGTTCGCCCAGCATCAGCGTCGTCGGCAGACTCCAGAAGAACGGCAGGATCAGCAGCAGCAGCAGAGCGCGGCCGTACCCCGCAAACCCAATGATGTCCTCCAGGCCATACGGTCCGCCTGACACCATGAAGTAAGTCGCTGCCAGCAGCGGCAGCAGCCGCATTTTGCGCACACGTTTACCCGTGAGTTCGTCTGAGATCGCCGCCATCTCTCGTAACAAGACTGTAAATGCGAACTGCTCGAGATGCAGGCTTGTGATAGGCGGAGGTCACGCTATAATCAAGCTGCCTTGTCGCTCCGCGTGAGCGAGGGCGCCGCGGAGAGTTGGCCGAGTGGCTGAAGGCGGCGGTTTGCTAAACCGTTATAGGGTCAAAAGCTCTATCGGGGGTTCGAATCCCCCACTCTCCGCCACTTTCCTGCCGAAACTCTTCTTCTCTATCGTGCAGTCTTTGAGGCGGGTATACTTCCCGCTATGCAAGACGTGCCTGTGTCTGAGCTGGTGGATGTAGAGTTCACCCTTCAACTGGAGACGGGAACGATGCGCACCGTGGTTCCGGTGCCCTCCGGACAGGTCACGATCACCGATCTGTTGCCCATTCTGCAAACCTTTACCAGCGGTGTGGCCGGACGAATGGCGAATGTGGCGGCAGAGCGCGGACAGCCTGTAAGCTGCGGGCCAAAGTGCGGTGCATGCTGCCGCCAACTGGTGCCCATCAGCAACTTTGAGGCGGAGGGTCTGGCTGCGTGGGTCCGAAGTCTTCCCGCAGAGCAGCAGGCGGTGCTTGCGGCGCGATTTCACCGCGCACTGCTTTCACTGCAGGAGAAAGGCGTGCTCGCTCGTCTTAACCCGCAAATGTTTGTACTTGCGAGCGACGCCTTCAAGGAGTTGGCGACCGGGTATTTCACTGCCGGGGTGCCATGTCCGTTCCTTGTTGATGAGAGCTGCAGCATCCATCCCATCCGCCCCCTGATCTGCCGCGAGTACATGGTTACGTCACCGCCGGAGTTTTGCGCGGAGCCGGGACATATGCGGGCCTTGGGATTGGTGCTGCCGGTCCGGCCATCGCGGGCGCTCATACAGTTGGGCAAGCGGGTGGAAGAGGATGCGGAGGGATGGCTGCCGCTGATCTTTCTGTTCCACTGGATGGCTGCAGGGATCGATGCCGGCAAGAGTGTAGCCGGGCCTGGCCCTGAGGTGCTGCGGGAGTTTGTGGGCGCATTGGCTGGTAATGCGGGCTAGGTTGCCGTTCACCACCTCAGATTACGGGCGTCTCAGCACACCGCGCCCGCATGGGGATGCTCAAAGGTGTCGCGGTTGTCAGCGTCGCTGCTGTCCAGGCAGGCAAAGTCCTTTTCGATGACCACCTTCAGCGGCTCGCCGGTACCCGTGTCCACGCGAACATAAATGCCGTTCTCCTCCGGCATGCACCAACGCGCAAATACTTTGCGCGACACGGTGACGCGCACATCGCCGCATACACAGACCACTTGCACTTCACTGTTCTGCTCCTGCCCCGCGACAGCTAGTGAGTACGTGATGCTGCCTAACGCTCCTGGCGCAAGCCGCACACTCTCCTGCAAGCTGCCACCAGCCTCCAGTGCCGCCAGTTCTGAGCGCAGAATGCGCAGCCGCAGCGCCTGCGCTGCTAATCGCAACTTCATGCAACTACTTCCTTGGGAAAAACCACAGATGGCGCGGCCATATGTCTGGTGCCGGCATCCCAATTGTTTGATGGCAGCAAACCTTCGATTCGTTCCGCGCCGGTGTAGATGTTGAAGCGCCCGTCCCGCAAAAATCCAGCAAGCGTGACACCAAACTCCTGCGCCACGCGAATCGCAAGACTGGACGGCGCACCCACCGCAGCCACAACTGCGATTCCCGCCATCACCGCCTTTTGCAACAGCTCAAAGCTGGCGCGCCCGCTCAGCAGCAGTACATGGTCGCGCAATGGCACCTGGTCAGCTAACAGTTGCGCACCAATCAGTTTATCTACGGCATTGTGCCGTCCCACGTCCTCGCGCGCCAGCAGCAGATCGCCTTTTTGGCTGAACAGACCAGCTCCATGCAGGCCTCCCGTCGTGTTGAACGCTGCCTGCGCAGATCGCAGTTTGCTTGGGAAAGTGTGCAGCGTTTTAGCATTCACGCGTACAGTACTGTTCGTGCGCGGCGGGCAAAAACTGCGCAGCGCCAACAGCGATCCTTTACCGCACACACCGCAGCTCGACGTCATGTAGAAATTCCGCTCCAGCGTCGGCGGGTTGATGACGACGTCCTCCGCCACTTCCACGATGATTGTGTTTGCATAGTGCGGAGAAGCCAATACGGGGTTCGTCCCTCCCTCGGCCCCCACCGCATGGGAGCGGATGGCAAGGATGTCCTCCGCGCTGCGCAGCACGCCTTCCGTTAGCAAGAAGCCAGCTGCGAGTTCGGCGTCGTGCCCGGGAGTACGCATCGTCACGGTAATCGCCGTTGATTGCCGTGCCACACGTGGCCCAAAGATCAGCCGTATCTCCAGCGGCTCCTCGATTGCGACTTCGTCCTCACGTTGCGTGGCTGTCTGTCCGCTGACATGGCGCACGGCTACGGTTTCACTCAACAAGGAGCCGGTGCGCGGCACATCCTCAACAATTTTGGTGCCGGAAGCAGTTTGCACACTTTGTAGGATGCGAATCCCCTCATCTTCCCAGCAGATCCCTGCTTCAGTTTTCACTTATGCCCGATAGCATCGTGAAGTCTGCAGGGCGATGGCTCAACGGGATAGTAAGCCAGCAGGCAGCACCGGCCAAGCCAAATGCTGCCGCCACATAGAACGGCATGTGCCAGCCGAAGTGACTCACCAGGACCGGCGTCAGACTTGCCGTGAGAGCGCCGCCGATCTGCCCGCCCATATTCATCACGCCGCTGGCCACGCTGACAGAGTCCTTCGCCACATCCGCGGCGACCGCCCAGAAGCAGCTTTGGCCCACATACATCACGCCCGCACCTGCCGCCAGCACCAGGCCGGCTACGCGGGCGGACTCCGCCGTTGACCCCACGACCAGCAGCAGGGCCGTTAGCGTCATCATCGCGCACGGCAGGTAGCAGCGCCCCAGCCGCTGGCTGTACCGCCGTGCCACAAAGTCGCTTAGTGCGCCACCGCACAGGCATCCCACCGTCATGCACAAGAAAGGCAGGGTGGAGTAGAGCGCGCTCTTCTTCAGGTCCAGCCCGCGCGACTGAGCCAGGTAGATGTAAAACCAGGCAAAGAAAACCCACGCAATGTATCCGAAGCTGAAGTAGCTTGCCGTCAGGGCCAGCACCTCCCGTTTCAGGGCCACGCGATACCAGGGCTGCGGCGCAGGCGGCGGGTTCAGTGCCGCGAGTGCGTCCTGTACCGGTACCGCCACTGCTTCCCTAACGTGGGAGCGCTCCGAACGCGGGGTATCCCGCGCGAACAGATACCACACCAGTCCCGCAAGCAGCCCAATCGCCGCGCTGAACCAGAAGGATGCACGCCAGCCAAAGTGCACGATGATCGCTGTAAGCAGCGGTGGCGTAACTCCCGACCCCGCGCCTACTCCGGCGAAGATAATGCCGTTCGCCTTGCCGCGCTCTGACACAGGAAACCAGCGCTCGACAAATTGGCTGGCAGCCGGATACATGGCTGCCTCACCCGCGCCCAGGCCGAAGCGCACCGCAATCAACAGGGCAACGCTTGCGGCACCCAGCGTGGCTGGCAGGATCGTAATCATGGCCGTGAAAACCGCCCACCAGATAGCGGAGAAAGCCAGCACGCGCCGCGATCCGAAGCGGTTTACGACCAGGCCCATGGGCACCTGCATCGCCGCGTAGCCGATCAGGAATGCGCTGAATACCCATCCCAACCGCGTGTTGCTCACGTGGAACTCGCGGCCAATCGCCAGGCCGGCGATGGAGATGTTGGTGCGGTCCAGGTACGCAATTGCGCTGAGCACGAATAGCCAGATCACAAGTCCGTACCGCGTCAGAACGCTGCGTTGCACTCAGTCACACCTCATCGACCCTGGAATCGGGCCCAACAATTCGTGCTCGATCCGCAGAATACAGCTTGGGGCAAAGACCTGTTCACACTACGAAAGCAAACTGCTGATCCTCTGTCGTGTTTTCTAAAATGTTTCACGTGAAACATTGATGCTCAGGTGCACCCCCTGCCTCGTCGCGACTACCAGTTCGTGATCGAACCGTCGGTGCGGAAGTACGTCTGTGCGCGGTACGTCGCGGGCTGCGTTACCTCCATGATCTGGGTGAGAAATTTGTAGTCCAGATCCACGCCCAGGCCATCGCGGTCATTCGCGTACAGCTTGCCGTCTTTGAAGTCCAGACACTGCGGCAGATGCTTCAGCACCGCGCCCTGATAGTTGTACTCCATCAAGACGGGCCCAGAGAACGTGCCCAGCGTGTTGACCAGCGCCGCCGTGGCAATCGGCCCGGTGAAGTGCGGCACAATACCAACGGAGTGCGTCTCGCACAACGCCATGATCTTTACCATCTCCGTGATGCCGCCCACGTTGGGCAGCGTGGCACGCAGGAAGTCGATGTCGTGGTGCTCGATCAGCGGGTTGAAGTCCCAGCGGTTGCCCCACTCCTCGCCTGCGGCGATCGGCACATCCACCTTTTGCCGGATAATGGGCAGGTCCTGATTGAAGTACTCCGTGCGGACCGGGTCTTCCACGAAGAACGGTGCCAGTGGCGTAATCTCCCGGATGCCGCGCACAGCATCCGGCAAGTCAAAACGCTGGTGAAAGTCAATGCACCAGTTGCCGTCCGGTCCCACGCCTTCGCGCGCCTGCTGGCACTGCTGGGCCAGATGGTTGATGCGCTCGCGTGTGTCGAACACGCCATTCGCTGGGCTATCCGCCGCGCCAAAGCGGAAGCACTTGTACCCGGCGGCCATCGTGGCCGCAGCACGTTCCTTTGTTGGTGTCTTCGCCGTCACGCCGGGAATCTGTCCTGCGGTGTTGTACAGTTCGCAGTAGTTGCGCACCATGCCGCCAAGGAGTGCGTGCACAGGCTGCTTCAGCACCTTGCCGCGAATGTCCCAGAGTGCCATATCCAGTGCGCCGATGCCGTCTTCCTTCTCACGTCCGGCGGGATAAAACCAGGCGCGATTCATGTCCTGCCATAGGCGCTCGATGTGCTGCGGGTCGCGCCCGATCAGGCGTCCGGCAGACGGCATCAATAAGTCCTTGGAGCCGCCCTCGCCGATGCCGGTGATGCCCGCGTCCGTTTCGACAGTCACGACAACATCGCTCTGGTTGAACAGCGGATTGGGATTGGGCGGCAGATATGCGCGCACCCGCGTAATCTTCATCTTCGGCATGGCCGCAAACACCGGCAGCACGCCGGTGGCGGCCATCGCCAGCGAACCTGTTGCGGCCCTGAGAAACTGTCTTCGATTCACGTGGATCTCCTGCCTGTGCGATGTAGCACTTTCGCGCGAGAACCCGACGGTAAAGAAGCCGTGCAATGCACGTCAAGCGCAGACTTACAGGTATGCCGCGCACTCTGTGACAATGGTCAACGCAGGAGGAGAATGCGTGATTGCGGCGGACTGGGGTACAAGCAACTTCCGGGCCTTCCGGCTGGATGGGAAGGGCGGGATCGTAGACCGCCGCTCCAGTGCCAAAGGAGTACGCCACGTCCTTCCTGGCGAGTTTCCGGCCGTGCTTCAGCGGGAGGTGCAGCCGTGGCTTGCCGATGGTGAAACCACGCTGGTCGTGTGCGGAATGGCCGGCAGCCGGGGCGGATGGACAGAAACCGGTTACGTGCCATGCCCTGCTTCAGCCAATGATCTCGCACATGGGCTAGTGGAAGTTCCGTTTGCCGGGGGACGGGCCTGGATCGTACCCGGTGTCGAATGCACAACCGCTGAAGGCGTCCCGGAGGTGATGCGCGGCGAGGAAACCGCCATCATCGGCGCAATGGAGTTGGTAGGCAGTGATGGCATCCTCTGCCTGCCAGGAACACACTCAAAGTGGGTGACCGTCCGCGATGGCCGGATGCAATCGTTCAGGACGTCCATGACCGGCGAGATTTTTTCCACGCTGCGACGGCACACCATCCTGTCCCAATTCCTCAACGATGGCGCTGTCGAGGATATGAACACCTTCCACGAAGGCGTGGAACACTCGGCGCAAACCGGCGGCCTGCTGCATCACATCTTCCGCGTGCGAACCTTGCCGTTGAAGAATCTGCTGCCACAGGACTCCACCGGCGCATTCCTCTCCGGCCTGCTGATCGGCAGCGAGGTGCGCGCGATGCTCCCACCCGGAGGTCATGTGCTGCTGCTCGGAGCGGATGGGTTGTGCAAGCTCTACGCTGCTGCGATCAGCCAATGCGGTGGCACGGCGGCTTTGGGCGGAGCGGAGACTGCGGCGCAGGGCATCTTCCTTCTCTCCCGTGAAAACCGTCAACAGGGGAGGGAAGCATGAGCCAGCACGATGACATCCTGGGGCGCATCTTCGCCGCCAAGCTCGTGCCTGCGGTACGTACGCGTACCGCCGCCGACGCGCTGCGCGCCTTGAGAGCGCTCCATGCGGGCGGTCTTCACGTCTTTGAAGTTCCCCTGACTGTACCCGGCGCTCTCCAGGTCTTGGAAGAAGCGCGTGCGGTACTGGACAGCCGCATTCTGCTGGGCGCAGGCACTGTTCTGGATGGTGAAAGCGCACGCATGGCAATCCTTGCCGGTGCGCGGTTCCTGGTTTCGCCGTCGCTCTCGCTCCACATGATCCGCGTCGCGCGGCGCTACAGCGTTCCTGCCCTGGCCGGTGCTCTGACGCCCACGGAGATCGTCGCTGCCTGGCAAGCCGGTGCGGATTGCGTCAAAGTGTTTCCCGCATCCGCGATGGGTGGCCCTGCGTACATCAAGTCGATCAAGGCACCGCTGCCGCAGATCGCGCTGATGCCGATGGGCGGCGTCACGCTGCAGACCGCGCGAGACTACCTCCACGCAGGCGCCTCCGTGCTCGGCGTAGGAGCCGATCTGGTCCAGCAATCGGCTCTGGATGAGGGCCGTGAAATCGACCTGACCTCCGCGGCGGAGGCGTATTGGGGTGCCTTGCAGTCTTGAGTCGCCCGCAACGCGTAAGCGGACCTGCTGACTCGCTGCTGCTCTCAATATGCCCGGGGATACATGCGCGAGATGCGGTCGTGCCAACCCAGGCCGTCCTCGTCCATGCAGGCCCACACGATTCCTAAACCGAGCGGCAGCGCGGCGAGCAGCAGCGCAAAGATGCGGCGGCGGATACTTGCCCGCGTGGGATTCTCATCCGCAAAGGTGCAGAAGCCGATGCGCGCATAGCGCATTCCTGGTGTGGCATCATTCACGGTAAAGAACAACAGCAGATACAGCACCGCGAACGCCATCAGCGCTCCACAGGCGGTTAAAGCAGCATAGAGTCCCGTGGGCAATACTGGTGAAGCATATGCCGCGGCTGCAACGGCCAGCAGAAACGCGGCGGCAATGCAGCATCCATCCACCAGCGCAGCCATCGCCCTCAGCGCCAGAGGAGCCACGAACACAGGCAGGACAAGCGAGGTTTGCGCGTCAGGATTCTCCGCTACCGGTCTTGCCTCACCGGGGGCGTCCAGCCGGATATGATGCCATTCAGGAAGAACACGGTCGACGGTGGGCGCAGTGGAGACGGCAGTTGCTTCCACTTCAAAGATGCGCAACTGCGCCCGCTCCGGCGCAGCATCGGCTTCTTCACGCAAAGGTCCCTCAGCCAGCCGGGGACGCGCACGCCTGGCAGCAACCAGCTGCCGTGGGAACTCGATCAGGTTTGCCGGGATCGGCACGGCGGGTTCGTGAGCTTCGGCCTGCAACAGAATGCCCTCAGCACGGGCACGTAGTGCTGAACTAACACTGCTTTCCGGCGCGGTGAGCGATGTCTCTGCCGCGCCGTGGACAGCTTGCCCTGCGGGAGCAGCTTCCATTGTCTGTCCAGTGCCTTCGGCTGAATGCACTTCCACAACATGCAGCGTGCAAGGGTCAGCTTGCCCAGTTCCCGCAGCCGCGCTCCAACTCTCTATCTCCTGCAGCAATTCCTGCTGAGCCGTTGCAATCGCTTCTGCGTTGCGGCGCGCTACCTGTGCTGCAGCCTCCGCCTGCTCCACCGCGGTTTCTGCTTGCTGCTGGAGAAAGTCACGGTAGGACATACTTTTGGCGAATCGCGCGGCGACGGAATCCGCCACACGGCTGAGGCTTGGCGTAAGCGTGAGTCCACCCAGGGGCAGTTCCTGCTGGGGCTCTGCCGGGCGGCCGCGCCTCTGCCGGTGTTCCCGTAGCCGGTGCGTAACCTGCTGCTTCAGGGCACGCGTCTCAGCCTCCGGGAGGGCGCTGGATGGCGAAGTCTGGCGAGGAACAGGACTGGCCGTACTCACAGGTACACTCGCTTTCGTAGAATAGAACGGTCAGTGATGGGCAAAGGCATTGTCGAGCGCTTTTCAGAACGCCTTTACCTGCGCTCTATCTGCTTGTGTATCACGGTCACGTCCGTCGCTGTTGGCGGGTTGCACGGGCAGCAGGTAACCGCAAAGGCACCTCCCGGGACCTCTACCGGAAGCCCTGCTGGCACGCCGCTGGCACCAGGCGGTCCGCAACTCGCGAATGATCCGGCCATTCTTCCTGAGGATCCATCCGCACGGTACCCTGACGCCGTTCCCGTACCGGAATCAACAGCACGCAAGACCGTCTTGAAAAGCCTGCACCAAACGTGGAAGGGCGGCCGCTACACGCTGGAAGGCGACGTGACGATCCAATACGGTGACTACCAGGTGGAAGCCGACCGTATCGAGTACAACGACGGCACTGGCGATGCCGAAGCCACTGGGCACGTCCACATCGCAAGCAAGAACAACGCGGAAATCATCAATGCCAGCCGTGCCACGCTGAACGTGCATGATGAGACCGGTCACTTCTACGACGTGCATGGCTCGGTTGGCGTACGGTCCACAGCGCGTGGCAACGTGTACACCACGGAGAATCCCTTTCTGTTCACCGGCCGCATGGTAGTGAAGACCGGCCCGGAGGAATATGACATTTACGACGGCACGGTGACCAGTTGCCAGTTGCCCCATCCGGATTGGCAATTGGCAGCCGCACACTTCTCCGTCCGTGACGGACAGGCGCGTGCAAAGCGCACCACATTTCGCCTGCTCAACGTTCCACTCTTCTTTCTGCCATATGCCACGCATCCTGCTCGCCCGGGGCAGCGGGAGAGCGGTTTTCTGATTCCCATCATCGGCAACTCCTCCTCGAAAGGCATCGTTACGGGCGAGCAGATTTATCTCGTCCTTGGCCGGTCCGCAGGGCTGACTGTTGGCGCTCAGTACTTCTCCCGGCGCGGGTGGGAGCAGGCGGCTACCCTGCGATGGCGCGGCAACGGCCTGAATTTTCTAAATGCGCACTACTCCGGTCTGCTGGACCGCGGCTTCTATCAAAGCACGCCGGCCACCAATGCGGCCGGTGTGGTCACGGGCACAACGAACACGTACGTAAACCAGGGCGGTGAAGACGCCACGGTCAATGCACGGAAAGACTTCGACGAGCATACGCGCGCGGCTGCCAGTGTGGAATACCTCAGCAGCTACGTCTATCGCGAGGCCTTCACTAATAACTTCAACCAGGCCGTGTCATCGGACATCACTTCCTATGCCTATGGAACGCACGATCGCAACGGCTTCGTGACATCCGTTGAAGCCGACCGGTATCAGGGCTTGAAGATTGTGAGCACTGGCTACCAGATTCGCATCTTTCACGCACCGCTGCTCCGGGCCGATGCATTGGAGCAGCACGTGGGTACGACGCCGTTTGTCTGGAGCGGAGCAGCGGAGTACGCGGATTTGAAGCGCACGCAAGGGATTCCCTCGGCACAGAACGGCTTCGCCACAAACTTCGTCAGCCGGCTGGACCTCCATCCCCGGCTGGCACTGCCGTTTGCCGCCGCAGGTTTCCATTTCCGCCCGGAGGTGGGCTTCCGCGACACGTACTACCAGCACTCGCGGGTGGATACCCCGCTTCCTGGACCAGCACCGACGGAGATTGGAGCGAGCCTCAACCGCCTGCTTGCCGAAGCTGAGTTCGACATGCGGGCACCTGTCCTGGAGCGCGACTTCGACACCGGCCCATTTGCCCGATTTCTTGGGCGGCAGGCTCGCCACACCATTGAGCCGCAACTCCATTACCGCTACGCCACCGGAGTTAACGCCTTCACCCGCACTCTCCGCTTCGACGTCACCGATGTCGTCAGTAACAAGAACGAACTGGAGTACGGCTTTGTGCAGAGACTGTTTTTGAGACCTTCCAGACAGCACGATTGTGAGACCGGCGAAGCGCCTGACGTTGTCTCCAGCGAAGTTCCGGATACTACAGGTGAAGACACGCCTTCAACCTGCGGCGGTGCCCGCGAGACCCTGCGTTGGAAGCTGGTGCAGCGCGCTTACTTCGACCCCACCTTCGGCGGCATCATCGTCAACGGTCGGCGCAATGTGCTGGACACCACGTTGGACCTGAGCGGAGTTGCCTTTCTTACCGATCAGCGGGCCACCTCCCCGGTCGTATCTCAGATGAAGATCAGCGCAACCGACCACATTGACGTGGAGTGGGACATGAATTACGACACCCACGCGGGAAAGTTCACCCAGAGCAATACATTTCTCAACTTCCACCGGGGGAGCTATTTTGGCGGTGTAAGCCACGCGCGGCTTAACGCACCTGGCCGCTTTAACACCGGTACGGGGACCGGCACGGACACCATTAGTTCCGGCACGTCGGACTTCTCGCAGTTGCGCCTCTTGCTTGGCTATGGCACTCCCACCAAGCCGGGCCTGAGCCTGGCGGCTAACGTGGGTCTGGACCTGAGCGCCGTGCGCCCGCAATCCACCCCCACCAACATCATTCGTGGCCTGCAAACGCAGTATGCCACCGCGCAGTTCGCCTACAACTGGAACTGCTGCGGTTTCTCCGCGGAGTACCGCAAGTATGAACTGGGCAGCGTCCGCAATGAGAATGCCTACCGCTTCAACTTCACGCTTGCCAACATCGGCACGGCCGGCAACCTCCGCCGCACCGAACGGCTGTTCTGATTTCCGGCAAACGGTAGCTAAAGTGTCTTAAGGCTGGATGATTCCGTTTGAATTGACATAAACGGGATCGGAGTAGCCCACCCGCTCGTTGGCGTCGATTACTCTGCCAACGTAGAAACCTGCCGCAGTGGGAGCGTTCGTTTCATCGCCGACGATTGTCCTTGCAGGAACGGGCACCTTGACCTGAAATGGAGCATGCGTGTAGAGATTTTGCGCTTCGCGCGCGTTCTGGAGCACCTCGACAAAGCGTGGCGCTATGTTAGCTGGCGGAACTACGGTGGCTGTGGAGGAACTTGCTGATGTGACAGGAGATGCAGACAGGCTGATCTGAACCGCACCGGGAAGCGCACGAGAAGCAGGAATGGAGTAATACTCGCGCCGGACAAGTAGCGCCGATGAATAGGTAACTACTGCCAGGTTGGGGTCTCTCCGGCGTCGTAGACGAGGATGGGCGCGCTGGTCACGCTTTGCAGAACGTTGCCGGCCGCATCCGACATCTGAGCAGTGGCATGCAGAAATCGTCGCGCGGGAGCAGTTTGCACTGTAAGCACGGCCGATGTCGTAGCCGCGCCGCTGGTTGCGCCATGCACCAGTGCCGTTGCGAGGCTCCCATTCGGGCCGAAAGCCTGACCCGCACCGTCGACAAGCGTGATTGAAACCTGCACGTCCTGAGCAGTGGGATTTAACACCATTGCTTCCGCTTGCGGCGCTTCGCCGATTCTCATGTACTGCGGCGTTGTGATGTAGAGCTCTGGCCTTGGATCCGGAAAAGGAGTCCCGCGCATCAATGCAGAGTAGAAGGCTGCGGTATCCGCGCGTGTCCAGTTCCAATTACTGCTAGGCCAGACGCTGGTGCGCTCCACCACGTCGTCCCATGTATTAATGGTCTGCCATTGCAGGCCGGCGTCAAGTCCGGCCTGCAGTTGCTGCCGGAGGCGGCTCGTTCCGCCCGCGTCGGCATACCCGCCGGAGCTGACAGTCTGACGGTCGTAGCCGGGCATAAAAACTTCCCGCGTACGGCCGGTTGTCCTACGCCATCAGTGCGATAAGGTCGGAATTGTACTTTGTCTGGTCGTCAAACAGGTACGAGGACTCAAATACGGGAAAATAGGGTGTGATCAGCGGAAGTGAGCTTTGAAAAGACGTCTGCTGCGAAAAGGAAGCATTAACATCAGCCAGCCAATACGTAGGGATGCCGGCTAACGCGGCTTGGTCTCGGACCCACTGCCAGTCGGCCGGTGCCAGCGTACGAGTTCCATAGGTGGCAATAATGTACTTACCGCCGATCTTTCCCGCAGAGGGATGCAGGCGTGCTTCCGCGACATAGGTTGTGACAAGGTTTAACGCTGCGTTACGGCCAACATCGGACGGCAAACCGCCAGCAATGCTGATTTCAGGGACGACCATGAACCCGGGGAAAGTATCTGCCGCCGTGAGTGGTGCCCGGAGCCACGCACCGGCATCGGTGGTTGCGCTGCTCAGCACCAAACGCTGCACGCCCGTGATGCCAGCCGCCACCATGCGCGCACTGTCAGGAGAGGCCACTGCTGGAGCGGCCTGGCTCTCGCGCATGTTGAGCGGGTACAGGTCTCCGTAGTGAATGCCAAAGCAGTCGTTGCAATCGGGAAGACCGTACCCAACCGTCGTGACCCAGAGACGCCGGTCTGGAAAGTTCCCCGTGGTGAGAGGCGCGGTTGAGGTAGGAGTAACAGTGGGCGCGGCCACTGTCCCGCCGCTTCCACAACCCGTAAGCACCGAAAGATAGAAGCCGTAGAAAACGATGAGACGAGTGTGCGACCCCATCCAGGCGGATGGAAATATGCGCGCGACTTCGCTGCTGGACACCGGCATAACGGAACTCACCCTGCCCTGTCGAAACTTCAGACACCGCGTGAGGCACAAAGTTCGCTTTCTCAGCGCTGCCCTGCGCAGAGTTCACATGCGGGATCAAATATCTGTCAAGACCCCGATCGAACGTAGTAGATTTTCACCCCGGATGATGCGTCGCGTCCGGCGGCCGATCAACGCGCGAGTTGGTGGACAGGTCGAGTCAGTCCGCCAGGACACCTTCCAGCGCCAGCGACGACTCGCGCAGCCAGCCGTAGAGCGGAAACTGCTCCGCCATCTCAGAGACCCTGCCGTGAATTGCTCGCAGCCGCGAGGCGTCGTTCCGGTGCTCCAGCGCCTCGCCGATCCATCGCGCGATCTGCCGCATCTCGCTCTCCCGCATGCCGCGTGTGGTCAACGCTGGTGTGCCAAAGCGAACGCCGCTCGGCTTCAACGGAGGATTCGTGTCATATGGAATCGCATTCTTGTTGACGGTGATTCCCGCCTTGCCCAGCGCGGCTTCCGCTTCCGAGCCCAGCATGCCCTTTGCGAAGACGTCTACCAGCAGCAGGTGCGTATCGGTGCCGCCGGAGATGATGCGATAGCCCTCCCCGGCCAGTGCCGCCGCCAGTTCCTTCGCGTTCGCCACGGTTTGTGCGGCGTAGGAATTGAACTCAGGCTGCAGCGCCTCGCCAAATGCCACTGCCTTTGCCGCGATGACATGCATTAACGGACCGCCCTGCTGGCCGGGAAATACAGAGCGGTCGAGCCCCGCGGCGAATTCATTCTTGCACAGCACCATGCCGGCACGAGGCCCGCGCAGCGTTTTATGGGTTGTCGTCGTCACCATGTGGGCATGCGGCACCGGAGAGGGGTGCACACCGCCTGCCACCAGCCCCGCAAAGTGGGCCATGTCAATCATCAGAAACGCGCCCACGCCGTCCGCAATTGCGCGCATCCGTTCGAAATCCCAGATGCGCGGATACGCGGACCCACCACCCACAATCAGCCTTGGACGCTCGCGTTGCGCCATCGCCTCCAATTCGTCGTAATTGATGGTCTCTGTATCGCGGCTTACCTGATACCCAACGAAGCGGTAGAGCTTACCCGAAAGGTTCAGCTTGTGCCCATGGGTCAAGTGGCCGCCGTGGGCCAAATCCAGCCCAAGAACCGTCTCGCCAGGCTGGATCAACGTCATGTAGGCCGCTGCATTTGCCTGCGAACCGGAGTGCGGCTGGACATTCACGTGCTCCGCGCCGAACAGACGTTTGGCACGGTTGCGGGCGATGTTCTCAACGGTATCCGCTACGTCACAGCCGCCGTAGTAGCGCCTTCCGGGGTAGCCTTCCGCATACTTGTTGGTGAAGACGGTCCCCGCTGCCTCAAGCACCGCGCGCGAGACGAAGTTCTCTGACGCAATCATCTCCAGCCCATCGTGCTGCCGCTCCGCCTCAAGGGCTATTTGCGCGGCTATCTCAGGGTCAGTGAGCGAAAGCGGGGCTTGAAGGTCGATGGGCATGCTGGTTCTCCTCCGCCGGCACACGCCGGCGGCAATCGTCATTATTTCACCGCACGCACTCCCACGGTGGGACGGCTGGTCAAACGTGCATCACGCGCGCGACTCTTAGCCCGGAAGCCGTGTCCGATAAAGCAGACGAGGAAACATGATCGCCATTCTGCTCTGGGCCGGTATTGGCCTTGGAACCGTTGTTTTCCCGTGCATTATCGGGTACGTCTGCATGCCACACAGCAACGCGCGAGCCACGGGTTACACGCGCGTCATGGTTCCACGCCGCAGACGGAACCGTTCGCCACGCCAGACGACCTCGTCACTGGCGTAGCTGCACGCCCAAAGCAGCAGCCCGAAGCAGTCGCGCACGGGTATGAGCCACAGGTCACGAAGTACCTGCCCGTCGCGCAGCAGACCTACCCCAACGTTGAGCGCCACCGCGATCCTTGCCAGCAGTACCAGCGACAGCAAGGTAAAGCTGGTCAGCGCGAATCCAGTCGCGACCACGTTCAACAGTGCCCATGGAACCGCATAGCTCAGCACCAGGCCGGCAAAGCTCCATGGCCGCGAGTCGCGTACCGTGCGCCACCACCGGACCTGGTGTTCCCAGAAATCCGCTGCGGCATATCGCGGGACGGAGGTCTCCACGACCTCCGGTGACAGCACCACGCGCAGTCCGGCACGGTGGACGCGCGCGCCAAGGTCGTAATCGTCCGCGATGCGGTCCAGCAAGGGCACCATTCCGCCAATCGCCTCCAGCGTGGATCGCCGCAGCGCCAGCGTGCTGCCCAGGCCGAAGCGCACACCGCGATCCACTAGCCGCGCCGCAAACACCCCCGGCATAAGATCGGTCGAGATACCCAGCGCTTCCAGCCGCGCCCAGAGCGTCGGCGCGCCGGACGTTCGCCCGAAGTACGGTACCGTGATCAGGCCGGTGCCAGGTTGACTAAGCGAGGCGACAACCGCAGACAAGTAGTTCGGCCCTGCAAGAATATCGGCGTCATTGATGACCAACACCTCGCCCAGGGCCTGCGGCACCATCTGCAGCAATGTGCTCACCTTGCCATTTGCCCCCAGCCTGTCCGGGCACAGCACTGCGCGAACGGGCACAGTGGCGTATTCGGTCCGAAGGCGCTCAATGTCAGCCAGCAGCGCTGCGTCTCCCGGGTCGGCTACCCCAAGCAGAAGTTCGAACCGGCCGCTGTACCGCTGCGTGCACATACTGGCGAACGCCGCATATCGCTGCGGATCGGAGCCTTTTACAGGCTTCAAGATGGAGACGGTCGGCCACTCCGGAGGGGCGGCTGGCAGCGGCTCCCGGCGAAATCGCCGCACCGCGAATAAGACCAGCAGGAGGTATCCCAACCCGGCAAGTGTCAGCAGCGTGGTCAGCAGGGCAACTACCAGAGGGAGCATGCCTGCGGCGGTTGACTCAGTCAATCAGATTCCCTCAGAGGCCAGCGTCCGCGATGGCATCGTACGTCTCGTCCGGCCGGCCCGCCGTAACGGTCATGTAGCGCCTCCACCACAATGAATTGTTCGCAGCGCCCGTGAACTCCGCGGGCAGGCCTGGTTCGGGCAGCCATAGCGGCAGCCCCGCTGCCGCGGCCCGTTCTGTCACGCGCTCCGGTGGTTCAAACCACGCGTGAAATGCGAGGTTGAACAGACCCCAATGAATGGGCATCAACACCTTTGCGCGAAGGTCGGCTGCGGCTTGCACTGCGTTGTCCGGACCGAGATGGATGTCTGACCAAAGCGGATCGAAGGCTCCAATCTCCAGCGTTGCCAGATCGAATGGTCCATATCGTTCGCCGATTTCGCGAAACCCAGCATAGTAGCCGGAATCGGCACCGTGGTATACGTTGTGCTGGTCCGTCCGCAGCAGAAACGAAGACCAGAGCGTGACGAACCGCTTTACGCCGCGTCCGGAGAAGTGCCGGGCTGGAAGTGCGGTTAACGTTAGCGGCGTATTCGTTGCCGTTCGAACGGTGTAGCTGTCCATCCAGTTCAGTTCCTGGATTTTCCCGGGCGGGACGCCCCACCGGCGCAGATGTTGACCACCAACGCCTTCAGAGCAGATAAACAGCGGTGTACGTTCCGCCAGTTGGGGAATCGCAGGCCCATCCAGGTGATCGTAGTGGTCGTGGGTCAGCAGAACAGCGTCGAGCGGCGGCAAATCGCGCACGGGTAACGGCGGAGCAAAGAACCGCTCCGGCCCGAACCACTGCACCATCGATGCGCGCTGAGAGAACACGGGGTCAATCAGCAGCGTGGTTCCATCAATCTCCACCAAGAGCGAGGAATGTCCCAGCCACGTGATGCGTAAACCACTCGCGGGAGGAGCCGCGTACACACGGGTATCGGTGTGGAACGGCCCCAGGCTCTTTCGTGGGGTTCGCTCCTCCTTGCCTGTAAGCAGCTTGCGGAAGATCTCAGGAAAATGACGAGTCGCGCCAACTCCTGTCGGCACCGGGTTCAGGTAAATCCCACGTTCATGGCGCGCACGCCGCAAGAGAGACATCGGCCATTGGATGCACGAAGCCTCGTGAGGACCCATCTTCGTGAAGCGCGGGCATGCCCCTGTGGCACATCCAGCCGCACCTTTGATACAACAGGATTATGCGTTTCCGGTCCATGTCCCTCGCACTTATCCTTACCGCATGCATGGGTACCTCCTTGTCCACGCCGGTCCGGGCGGACGCCGCCCTTATGCAGCAGACTGCCGCCGTGACGCCCTTCACTCCACAGCAAGTTGAGGCACTGCTTCCCGCCACCGTCTACTTCCGGGGCAAAGCCGCGCCCGTGCAGATGCGCAACGCCGCCGGAGTGAATTTTGGCGGTGATGCGATTGTTCTTGCCACGCTGGTGGATACCAGCGGTTATTCCAGCGGCATTCAGGACGTGTACCAGATGTATCTCTTGAATGAAACTCCGCTCACCATCGGCGGCCAGCACCTGCCCGCCGGTGCCTATGGAGCGGGCGTAGTTAATGGGAAGTTCAGCGTTTTGGACATCGGCAACCACACGGTGTTGCAGGCAGCTGCGTCTCAGGACGTGGCCATGACCCGCCCCCGGCCGCTTCAAATCCTCCCGGATGGTCCTGGTGCTATCAAACTTTATCTTGGCCGTAACTGGGTGCGCATTCAGCAGGCAGCGAAATAGACCACCGGCACGGTAGCTGGTCATCACGCGAAGTTAGCCGTAACGCCTCGCCGGGCTGGAGGCCATACATCAGTTATTCCTAAGATCATCGACCATCTTCAGAAAGCTTTCTGAGGTGCGCAGGTCGGCGAATTCCTTTTCATGGAGCAGCCGGTTGCGGTCATGGAATCCCTCCCCGATTGCCTTACGCAGGTACTCCAACGCCAGATCCCGGCTGCCTGCCTGCGCGTACGTCATGGCCATGTGATAGTGCATCTCGCTGGCACTCTGCGCTTTGGATGGTGCCTGAATGTCATGCCCGCTGGTGCGTTCCAGCGCCTGCGGGTCAAGCACCACAGCCTTGTGATAAGCCTCGTCGCCTTTCTTGTACTTGTGTTCCGCGTAGTACAGCGTTCCCAGGTTTTTCAGCGTGCTCGATGTGTCGGGCTTCAGCTTCAGTGACTTTTTGTACATTTTTTCAGCGCGGGAGAGATCGCCCTGGGTATGCGCAAGCGTGCCCATGTTGTTGTACGCCTCAGCGTACCGGGGATCCATGCGGATGGCCGCTTCGAAGCTGGTACGCGCCTTGTCGTAGAGCAGCATATGCTCGCATGCGACGCCTAGTTTGTTCTCGATCACCGGCGTGGGCGGCAGTGCCTCGTACGTCCGGATGGCAAGCAGATAACGGCCGCGCGCGCTCAACGTGTCTGCAAGGCCTTCGCTTGGCGGCAACGAGAGAACCGGGTCGGTGGGTGGCTTCGGCGGAGGCACAGTGATGATGACTGGCGTATTGGCGTCCTGTGCCGCCGTTGCGGGTGAAAATGCCTGTTGGGCGTGTACGTTGATGGCCAACGGCGCTGCCAGAACGAGAAGGGCGGGTACGTGACGTGATGGGTGGATCATGGAGCACCTCTCCGCGAACGGAGAACAGCATATTGCTCCTTTTCAGGGGCATTGCACAAGTGACGGAGGTCTAACCGGAGGTGAAATGTTCGTGTACAGCACGAACGGTGCCCGCCTTGTTCGACGCACACTGGCACCGCAATCCTTGCGTCCGGCGCGGAGCATCTGATTACAGCGGAAGTGAGGAGAGGCAAATGCCCTATTTGCAAGCGAAAGACAAGACAGCCATCTACTACTACGACTGGGGCACTGGCGCGCCGGTCGTATTGATTCATGGATGGCCGTTAACCAGTGCCAGTTGGGAAGGGCAGGCCCGCGTCCTGGCCGAGAGTGGCTACCGCGTGATCGCTTATGACCGCCGTGGCTTTGGCCGAAGTGACTGGGCAGGCACCGGGTACGAATACACCACGCTGGCGAGTGACTTGAACGACCTGATGGAAGCGCTGGACCTGCGGGACGCCACTCTGGTTGGATTCTCCATGGGCGGCGGCGAGGTCGCGCGTTACCTGGGCACATATGGCAGCAGCCGCGTCAGCAAGGCAGTCCTGATCTCTGCCGTGACGCCATACCTGCTTAAGACGGATGACAATCCTGAAGGCGTGGACAAGAAGACGTTTGACGGCATCATCGAAAACTTGAAGAAAGATCGCCCAGACTTTCTGAAGACCTTTGGCAAGATGTTCTACGGGTACAGTCTGGTGCACCACACTGTGTCTGACGCCATGCTGGAATTTACGCAGATGATGGCTCTGACAGGGTCACCAAAGGCGACCATCGAGCTTGTACGCGCATGGAGTGGGACCGACTTCCGCGGCGATCTGGCAAAGATCACCGTGCCCACGCTCCTCATCCACGGCACAAGCGACCACACCGTTCCCATCGATGTCTCCGCGCGACGAGCGGTTAAACTGCTGGCGCAAGGCGAATTGCTGGAATACGACGGCGAGCCGCATGGACTGAACGCTACGGCACCGGACAAGCTGAACAACGATCTGCTTGCCTTTTTAAGCAGACCTTCAAGAACATCAACGCTGTAGAGCATGACGCTTTTTGCCGCGCGGCACGGTGCCGAAAGGCTGTGCCGCGGGGCATCCTACAGCGTGCGCGAAGACGAAGTCTCGCGCAGGAGAGTGTATGGCGAATCTACTTGCATTTGTAACCGGCGCGTCGTCCGGTATTGGCTACAATCTGGCGAAGGTCCTTGCGGAGCGCGGATACGATCTCATCATTACAGCTGAGAGCGACCGCCTCGACAAGGCTGAAGCGGACTTTCGTGCGCTCGGCACAAATGTCTTCGCCATCAGGGCGGATTCCGGTAAGCGGGATGAGGTAGAGCGGGTCTGGAGCACGATTCAGTCGATGGGCCGTCCGCTGGATGTTGCGTGCATTAACGCCGGCATCGGTGAGGGTGGCCTGTTTGCGACAGAGTCGTCGCTGGATCAGGAACTCGATATTGTTCAACTGAACTGCGCCTCTACCGTGCAGTTTGCCAAGTACATTACAGCGCAGATGGTCGCGCGCAAGGCCGGCAAGATACTGTTCACAGCATCCATTGCCAGCGAGATGACCGCGCCGCGCGAGGCAGTGTATGCCGCGTCAAAGGCGTTCGTTCTGCACCTCTCAAAGGCGCTGCACTTCGAGCTGAAAGATGAGGGCGTTACCGTGACCGCTCTGCAGCCCGGACCGACAGACACGGACTTCTTCAACCGTGCACACCTTGGCAACACGCAAGCAGGCACTGAGACCAAGAAACAGTCTCTCCCCTACGATGTGGCGGTTGACGGCATTGACGCACTGATGGACGGCAAGGAAAACGTCTACGCCAGCGCGACCGCTCTGAAGATCGAAGGGGCGCTCATGGGTCTGATTCCCGACAGCGTACAGGCGGCGATGCACAACAAAATGGCAAAGCCATTAACGGAGTAAACCTGTGGCCGGGGTCTAACCTCAACGGTACCGCTCACTGCGGTGCCGTTTTTTCTTGGCGGTCATGGGTGTTGGTCCCTATACTTTCCGTCATGGCACGTACAGCAAAGCCCGCCGCAGCCTTGCTAGCATCCGGTGTTCAGGGGCAGCGCGTAAATGAGATCATTGCTTCCTCTCCGGCGTTTGCGCAGCCAATCCTGAAATACCTTCGCGAGTTGGTGCGCGAGGCAGTCCCGGATGCGGCGGAAGAGATCAAGTGGGGTCGTCCGTTCTTTACCGTAAACGGCGTCATCATTTGCCAGATGGCGGCTTTCTCCAGGCATTGCGGTTTTGGCTTCTGGTCGCCTGAGATGACGGCCATGCTTCATAACGAGGGCTTGGACGGCGCAGCGGGATCAGGTTCATTCGGCAAGATCACCTCCATGGACGACCTGCCATCCCACGCTGACCTGTTGCGCTATATCTGCCATGCCGCACATCTGGCACGATCTCCTGCTGCGGCAGGTTCAGATGGAGCACGGCTACGCACTTCCTCAAAGGCACCGATCGCGGTGCCTCCCGAGTTTGCCGATGCTCTTGCCGGGTCTAAGCAGGCTGAGGCCGTCTTCCACGAGCTGGCACCGAGTTGCCGGCGGGAGTACCTGAACTGGATCGCCGAGGCAAAACGCCCAGAGACTCGGCAACGGCGCACCGGGCTAGCAATCGCCATGTTGGAGCAGGGCAAGCGCTTCAATGAGCAGTACGGGGTTCGGTGAGCACTTGCGCTGTTGCGTAAGGCTTCTTTCTTGGAACTCAGAAATAAGTTTGAGAATGTCACGCGCCGAACACCAATGCCCATCTAACCGGACATGCAGTGGATCGCGATTTTCTTCGCATTAGTCGCTGGCGCGGCAAACCCGTTCCAGGCCGGTACCAACGCGGAGTTGAAGACGCGTCTCGCCCAGCCACTCTGGGCTACGGCATGGGTCTATGTGTCGGGATTGCTTGGCGTTTTGCTGGTACAGGCCTTTGTCCGGCAACCCCTCCCTTCTGGATCCCAGGCCAGTTCCGCACCATGGTGGGCATGGACCGGCGGAGTTATCTCGATCATCGCAACGTTTGCCGGCCTGATGCTCGCACAAAAGCTGGGTTCTGGGGTCTTTACCGGAGTCAGCATAACGGCTGCGGTAATCGTCAGCATTACGCTGGATCATTTCGGCTTGATTGGCTTTAAGCAGCATAGCGCGTCCCCCATGCGACTTGTGGGCGGTGCTCTGATGGTTGCAGGGGTCTGGCTGGTCACAAAGTACTGACCGGCGCTTCACGCAGAAAGGCCCGCTGTTGAGCGGGCCTTCGACTGCTACAGTTAGCGGTTAGTAAGGGCGCGGTCCAGGCCCACCCTGGTGTTGCCAGAACGCGTTGTATCCCCGCTCAAATGCCTGGCGGTAGACACGCCGCTCCGGGCCGCGATAGTTACGGTATTCATCACGGTTCATCACATTTGGAACACGGCGGTTTTGCGCATCACGGCGCGCACCCTCAATCCCATCACGGAATCCACGCCGCTGAATGTCACGCGTGAACTCGGCCGGTGGCGCATCCCAGCCGCCCTGTCCATAACCACCCGGGCCATAACCGCCCTGGCCGTAGCCGTTTTGACCATAACCATTCTGGCCGCCATACGGTGGTGGCGGGCCTTGAGCGACGAGCACCGCAGACGAAAAAAGAAGTCCGGCAGAGATAGCGGTACCGGCAACACGCGATCGGAATTTCATAGGTGGTCTCCCTTCTTCCACATGGGAAAGAACACCTTCTTTGAGCAAAGGTTGCTGACCACCGTTGCCTTGGGAACTTTTGCGGCAAGCATTCTGCAGCCAATCAGTCGCTGACCTCTGCTTCAGTCGCTGTAGGAGCGGAGGCGCGCGGGCACCTCGTGGCGGGTCAAGTCATGGCCGCATTGGACGCAGTACACATCGGTGATGTGGACGCCTCGGAAGCATTGGCCGCACACGGGTGCCATCTGAAACTGGCACTGCGGGCAGAAGTGGAACGAGCTGGCAAGTTCTGTCCGGCACGAAGGGCAGCGCGTCATGACGGGCTGGCGCAGCAGAAAGTACACCACGGCACCGATCCCGCCAGGCATCACGAGCACGATCAACATCCAGATGCCCGCACTCATGTTGCGCCGTTTTACATCGCGGCTGATATATCCAATCAGTAGAACGTAGCTGGCAAGCGCCGCTCCCCAACTGTAGCTGCCAAGCATACGGAACGGCAGGAAATTGTGATGGGGCGGAGGCGGAGGAAACACCTTGAAGTTGAGTAGCTGAATGCCAGCAAAGACAACAAGGGAGAGGATTACTGACCAGACCGGAATCAGCCGCAACTCGCCATCGTTTTCGCCCACGTCAGGGCGCTGGTTCTGCTCGCTGGACCACGCCATCAGCGCGATGCCTCATCGTATCCGGTGACCGGCCGCGACTTACGCAGCAGGATCACTGCCGCCGTAATTACCGAAATCGGCAGAAACCAGACCATAAGCATCGTGAAAGAGCCGCCAGCGTCGCTTCCGACCTCAGCCAGAATGCGTTCGGCACCTCCCTCAATACCCGCAAGGCTCTGATCCGCCGTTGACCAGACTGCGTGTGCAATCATCCACAGAACGGCGGAGCAGATGCAGAACGGCAGCAGCAAATCCCGCAGACGGCGCTTGCGAGCCTCCATTGCAGCGGCACGCTCCCGCACCACACGATGCGTCCGGTTGACGATCGCGGACCGTGCGTTTGTTGAGGAGTGTGCTGGACGAACATCTGGAGAGGGCGAACTCACAGAAGCCCTCCTGCGAGTGCCTCATGAGGGGAAGCATTGCGTTCGCGACGTAAATCCTCGATCAATGGCTTCAATGCTGCCAGACCGCGGTAAAGACGTGACTTCACGGTGGAAAGTGGCGCTCGCGTGACAAGGGCAATCTCTTCCAGCGCCAGGTCTTCGTGGAAGCGCAGCACCAACACTTCACGGTAGCTGGCGTGCAGGTTCAGTAGAACCGCGTTCACCTCTGCCGCGTTCTCCCTTGAACAAAACTGCTCATACGGTGAAGGATTCTCCTCCGCGATTTCGAACGGACGATCATCACCGTCAGGATCCTGGAGCGCGTCGAGCGACGCCATCACCCGCTTTCGCGAAAGGTCGATGACGAGGTTGCGCGCGATCGTGAACAGCCACGTGTCAAAGCGCGCTTTGCCGTTGTACTGCGCCCCTCGCAGCAGAACGCGCATCCACGTCTCCTGGAAGAGATCCTCCGCAGCGTCTCGCCTGCCAGTGAGGTAGGTCAGGTATCGCATCAGGCGATGTTGATAGGTCTCGATCAGGTAATCGAGCAGATCGGGATCCTGCCGCTTCAGGCCGCGCGCGATCTCAAGATTTTCATGCTCCGTGGCTGCGAGCGCATCTGCTCGAACTGTCCAGGTTGCCGTCATAGTTTTGTTGACGCAAGTCTTACGGAAAAGACGCGGACCGCAGACGCTTTTAACCCGTCTGTGCGGCGACCGTTCCGGAGCGTCGGCTCCTCCGGTCAGGCTAACACGGCCCGTGATGCACATTGAAGCTGCGCGCCGGCTACGAGTTCTTCGCGAAGATCTCGTACGCACCAAACGTTCCCATCGGACGCCAATGCGCTTGCAACTCGAGCATTTCAGCTAATCCCTGGTAAAACGGAGCACGGCGCTGCTTGTAGACGTAGCCAAAGCGAAAGCGGTACTTGATGCCGGTGTTGTTAATTGGATTCTGAGTGACCACCCGCATCCCTGCGGGCACGGCAACGTACTGCGCACTTCGCATGTCCTCCAGCGTGCGGGTATCTGCCGCAGCGTCTACCGCGGGGATGCACAAATACATGGGCTGGTATTCCCCGGCCGCGATTAACCCGTCCACCACGCCCAAGGACCTGTAGAAGGGAAAGGCAACGCGGCCTCCTCGCACTGCCTGCTCTAATCGGGGAAGATCGGCACTTCCATATGGATCAGGGAGCTGCAGCAGAACCCCGCGAAGCTCCTTTGATCCCAGGGCGCATTCCTGGGCAACGCTGTACACAGCAAAGGTGAGCGCGATACATACCCCTGCAATCTTCCAGTGGCGGCGGAAGCGGTCAAGCGCGACAAAGCTCAGGAGGTACAGCGGCCAGCCATTGTAGGAAACATGAAGCGGGTCGCACCGGCCCAGCGCGGCGGGCAGCAGAGCCAATCCAGCGATATACAGGCCGAGCAACATGCCGCTCGTCCGCCGACGTGACTCCTTCTCGCCCGTGTGGGTCACGTCCTCACGGATGGCGTCCGCAACCATCACTGGACCGAGGACGGCGGCGTAGAACAAGAGCAGGTAGATGTGTGGCACGGGCTCCAGAATCATGCTGTAGCCGCCCTTGGCAAACTCCCGCAGTGTCCGAAGATACGCCGGTCCCGCCAGCGCGAGGTAAATAGCCGCCCCGGCAACGGCGGCTGCCGCAATCGGTGCCCAGCGGCGGTCCTGCAGGATTGCGCGGTACAGGCCCAGCACCACCGCTGCTGCGGTAAACGCCACGCCGAGCTCCGGAGAAACACTGAATTGCGCTGCCGCGCAGACGGCAGCAAACGTAGTGGCGCGGCCAGAAGAACGCTGGCTGCTCAGTAAGACCACTCCAAGTGCGGGCATGATAAAGCGGAATGCTGTGTAGTTGAGACCTTCCTGCGGGTCCAGTGTGACGATCACGAAGAAGGCGAATGCCGCAACCTTCATGCGCCGCGTCATCGGCAATGCCGAGACAGTGTAGAACAGCAAAATTGTCCCAACTGCTTCGAGCGCAACCAGGGAAAGAACGTAAGAGGCGTTCATCGACACGCCAAAAGCACCGAACACCTTGATAAACGCAGCTGGCCAGAAGTAGAGGAAGGGTCCGTAGGCAAACTCGACCTCGCTGTACAGATGCCGGTGGAAGATCATGCCCGCCCGCAGTTGTGTGAGCAGATAGCCCGCATCGGCATAGTAGTAGTCACCCCGGACCATCAGGAAGCCAAGGACAGCGGCCAGGGTACTCACCATGGCGATCGCACCGTATAGGTAGCGTCTCGGAATCTGTTCGCCAGCCGGTGCACCACTGTGACGAAGCACACCGAATCTCCATCGCAGACAACCCAGAGTGGCCGCACACCCAATCAGCGCGACCATCATCGCTCCCATGCGATTGTTGCTTCCGGCGGTGTATGCAGGCGAGTAGACTGGTTCCTTAAGTGGGAAGAAGAACGGTACAACAAACGCGCCGAGAAAGGTCAGGACGGTGACACACAACCAGAAGCCAGGTTCAATCCATCGCCCACGTAAGGGCGTGCCGGGGCGTGCAGCCGAGGGTTCATTTGCTTGGTGGAGGCCGGGCTGTATCCCGCGTTGGGGTGTTGCTGTAGAGGCTGCGAAGGTCACTGGTGTTCTCGCGGTGTCAAGGCTGCTTTCGCATCAGGCAGATACTTTCGGTTTGCCCCACAGGCGCGGGACAAGGCACCCACGAGCGGGAAAGGTAATCATCTGGCAGGTTCACGTGAATCAGACTTGGCCAATCCACCAGTACGTCAATGCCCTCCCGGTCGATAAACTGCGGCAAGGCATGCCTGCGTGTGGCTTGCAATGCAGGTCCGTTGAGTTTCCCATCCAGGTTCTCGACATTGCGGTTAAAAAAGCCCATTACCCCACTTTGAAATGAACCTACATGTGCATGGGGAAAGGTTCGCTGTACATATCCGGCGGCCACGGCTTGGCTATTGCTGACGTTGCCCGCGTGTAATGAACCCGCCGTCCAACATGCAAACGAACAGACCATCAAAGCCATCACGGCGGCATTCAACCGACCTGACGCGAACCTGGCGAGAAGAACGGCTAATACCGGAATAGCCAACACGGCCACGGGAGATGCGTACCTATAATAAAACTGGCTTGAGTTAAAGAGTAAGTAATATGCAAGCAGCAGAACGGCAATACCAGGTGACCACAACAGGACAACATTTCGCAGCAAGCTATCATCCTTTGTCCGGGCGGCAGAGCTACGCAGCCGCACCAACCCGATCAGCATGCCACAACTGACTACCGCGGCGATCAATGTGGTCTTTGACATCACGCCAAACGACCATGGAGCCAGATGACTCATCACCGCGACAAACATCGTGAGGAGGCGAGGCTCCGCCGTGGCAGCTGCAAGAGGAGTGGATTCCGCGGCGCCAGAGGACGGCAGCCAAGACCCGCTAACCCTGTGAACAAAGAGAAACCACGGACTCACCAGAAGCAGTGCGATGGCACCCGCACCCACAGCCTTAGTTAACGAAATCCAGCGCTTGAGCAGCAGAATGATCAGCACACATGCGAAGAGCAGACCAAAGTCGATACGCGCTTCGCCAGCCAGCCCCGCCGCAACGCCGAGAAGAACCATACTCCTGGTACCGGTTGTGCGTGCCTTCACGATACTTACCGTTATGGCAACACATGCCGCGATGCAGACCAGGTAAACGCCCGTTTCAAGCCCATAGGTGAAAAGCCTGAAAAGGGTGTAGTCAAAAAGTGTCAGAAGGAACGTAACCGCCGGCGCCAGCACCGCAACTTCCGCCGGGCAGATAGACGCCGTAATCCGGCTAAGTTGATATGCAAAAAACACAAATAACAAACTGCTGAAGAGAAATACCGTCCGGATCAGGTCAAGCGGGCCACCGCCAAACGCTCTCACGAAAAGGTCGAGACCGGCAAACACCACGGTTGTGAATGGTTGAATTCCGGTTGCCGGGATTCCCCAGTTGTACGAAATGGTGCCATGCGCCGCGATGTTATCAGCAACGGTAAGCATGTAGTATCCGTCTTCACCCACCGGCTTATCCATCAACCATGGCCAGTGCGCGCCGGAGTGCATGGAGACGGGAAATCCCGTCTGAGACAAGCATGCCAGCAGAAGTGCGTACGTCAGGATTGCCACAGCGCCCGCCACCTGGGCAACTCGCCAAACCTTAACAGAACGCATATCCTTCGATTGTTGGTTTCCGGTCATAACACATCCCAAGGCTTCATCAGCAAACAGTAGAACTTGTTAACATGTGGCGAATCCAACTGTTTTCAGTCTGAGTGCCTGCTGGTCTTCGCCCACTAAATAAGTGTATCGAAGAAGTTAGCATGCCATGCACGGCAACAAGTAGGAACGGCGGCGATTTTAAGTAACAGCAACATGTGGCTTGGTAACCGGCGAAGGCCTCGCGTGTGGCTTACGGGAGGGGAGCGCTGCGCACGTCCGGGCCCGGCGGTTCCGCCGATGTGACTTGACGCGCGTGCCACAGCGCACCCATCACTGGATCCAGTGTGCCTTCTGATGCAGACAGGCCGGGAATGCCGTCATGCAGCTTGCGGAGCAAGGCGGTTCGAAGCGGGAGTACATGCTGCATGATGCTGCCCGCAAATGCCACCCTGGGATGCCATAGAGCACCGTCCGCGAGAAGCAGTCTGCGGTGAAGCAGCAGCACCAGGTGAGCCAGCTCGCCCGCTTCACGCTCCAGTATCTCGGTTGCAAGGGCGTCGCCTGCTTCAGCGCAACGCAACACAACCGGGGTTAATGTGGAGATCTCCGTCACCGGACAGGTGTTCGCGAAGGAAACGAGATCGTTCGGCAGCGGCAGGTTCCAATGCGCCAGGATCGCGTCGAGGAGCTGGTTAGGCCTCCCTTCGTCAATGGCCAGGAAAACCGCACGAAGCGCCTGCGAACCAACGCGGTGCCCTGACCCCTGGTCAGACAGCACGGGCCCATAACCACCTGCGGACGTGACCCGCCCGGCCCGCGTGCGAGCGGCTACATTGGAGCCAGTGCCTGCAAGTACAACAATGCCAGACTCGCCAGGGAAGGCAGCATCGAGCGCGATCTCGACATCACCCAACAGGATGATCTTTCCGCCAACATGTTGCCCAAGCGCGTCCCGCAGCCAGTCTGCTACCAGCGGAATGGTAATCCCGGCCACGCCCGCGCAGGTACAGCTCACGTCGCGGAGAGCGACGCCGCTCTGAGCTTCAATGTCACGCAGCGCACCTTCCAGGGTTGCGGCGGCGGTCTGCGCCGTTGTGCGTATGCGCTTCACGGTGCCGCTCTCTGTGCGTGCCAGTACACGCGATTCATCGGCCAGCACGTAGGTCGTTCGCGTACCCCCAACGTCCAGCGCCAAAAAGTAGGGCATGCGTCTTCAGTGTTGCATGCTCAGTCAGGATGCGACGGCGTCACCGGTCGCCGAACGATTTGCCGGCATCGCAATTCTTCGCGTTCGCATGAAATGGCGGTTAACGAACGGTTAAGAAAGCTGTTAGAGTTGAAGTTATCGAAAAAACTGATTTACTTCAGCACTGAACGCGCTAGCTGTGTGCCGTGCATGGTGACGAGCGAACCCGGCCCACACTTGGAGGGCGCGTCACGTGAGCGCGACCCATTGGTGCGCAGAAATGCTGAGTACCGATCTTGGAGGCAGTATGAGACACCGTTCTTCTCTACTCGCGTTAGCAGCTGTGGTGCTTGTGCCCGCGCTTGTGTCTGGTCAGTCCACCGCAACCCTCGCCGGCACGGTGAAGGACCCCTCCGGGGCGGTGTTGCCCGGTGCTCAGGTGGTTATACGGAATATCGGCACAGGCGTTGCACGCACGTTGACCAGTGATAGCGCTGGCCAGTATGTGGCCGCATCCCTGCCTCCCGGGGACTATTCCGTGGAAGCGACGGCTCCTGGATTTGGTGCGTTCACAGTCAACCGCCTGACCTTGCTGGTGGACGCACGAGCCAATCTTGATATCCCCATGTCGCTGGCCGCGACCGGAGAAACCGTGCAAGTAGAGAGTACGGCTTCGCTGATCAACGCGGAGACGATCACAGTGGGACAGGTGATCGACCGTGTGACGGTGCAGGAGGTTCCTCTGAATGGACGTCACTTCCTCGACTTGACCGTTCTGACACCGGGCGGCGTCACCGCACCTGCCAATGGCAACCTAACGGCGCCCAGCCGCGGCCTTGGTGCAAACTCGTTCATCACTGCCGGTAATCGCGACGATTCGGTCAACTTCCAGATTAATGGCGTCAATCTCAACGACTTGGTGCAGAACCAGATCACCTTCCAGCCGTCGATCAACACCACGTCCGAATTCAAGATCAACAATCAGACGTTTTCTGCCGAGTATGGCCGGTCCTCCGGTTCGGTGGTGAATGTGAGCACGCGATCCGGCACGAATGCTTTCCATGGCGAGGTCTTCGACTACCTCCGGAACGAAGCGCTAGACGCCCGGAACTACTTCAACCCCAAAGGCACCACGATCGCTCCTTTCAAGAGGAACAACTTCGGTGGAGCGCTGGGCGGCCCCATCTGGAGAAACCACACCTTCTTCTTCGCCAGCTACGAGGGATTGCGGCAACATCAAGGCTTGATCCTCAACAGTGGCGTTCTGACCCTTGCACAGCGAGCGGCCGTGACCGACCCCGTATCGCAGAAGTTGCTTGCATACATTCCGCTGCCCAACGCGACCTCATCCACGTCCTCGGTACCTGACAGCTTTGTTGGCATCGCGCCCGGTCCGGTCAACACCGATCAGGGCACATTGGATATCCAGCACACCTTCAGCCCGGCCGACACGCTGCATGGCTTCTACGCTATCCAGAAGGATGTGCGCACCGAGCCCACGCTGCAACTGAATACCATTCCTGGCTTTGGCGATCACCGGGCTGCAACCCGGCAAATTCTCACGCTTAACGAGACGCACGTCTTTTCCGCAAAGCTGGTGAACGAGGCGCGTCTTGGCTTCAACCGCATTGCAATCTCCTTTAACCCCAATAACACCACTGATCCCACCTCCATCGGCTTGATGGACGGCAACACCGGCCCGGCGGGACTGCCACAGATCACCATCACGGGACCTGGTCTGAACTTCGGTGGTCCTGCCGGTTTCCCTCAGGGGCGTGAGGATACGTTTGGCATCTTTTCGGATACCGCGAGCTTGACGCAAGGCAAGCACAACTTCAAGTTTGGTGGAGAGTTCCGGCGGTTTCTCAACGCCAACTTCTCCGGCGATGCGGGCTCGCTTGGCTTTAACTCCGTGGCCAACTTCCAAGCGGGTCACGCAACAACGTTCAGCATCACGCCGTCCACCATCACCAACCGCATCTACGTGAACGCGGTTGGCGCGTTTGTGCAGGATGCGTGGAAGGTGACGCCTAACTTTACCGCAGAACTTGGCTTCCGCTACGAGTGGAATGGCTCCCCTGTTGAAGGACAGAATCGCTTTACTGTCTTTGATGTGCCTTCGGTGAGTCTGTATCAGGTGGGCACCAACGGGTATGGAAATAGCCCCTACAGCCAGAACTTCAACTATGAGCCGCGCGCCGGCTTCGCCTATGACGTAAACGGCCAAGGTAAAACCGTACTGCGCGCCGCCTACGGCTACATGGCCGATCAGCCGGAGACAAATCTGGTGAGCGGCCTCAACAGCAATCCGCCGTATAAGAACAGCGTTACGTTCACCAACTCCACGGCAACTCCATACATCCCTGTCGAGTCTCCTTACGCCGCCGCTGGGGCAGCCGGCATTTCACTTTCGGCGGTCGCGCGAAACTACAAGAACGCCTACACCCAAACCTTCAACGCCAATATTCAGCAGGCGCTGCCCCTCGGCATCGTCAGTTCCATCGGCTACTACGGTTCTGTAGGGCGCCACCTGCGGCAGCCCATCAACATCAACCAGCCTTCGGCAACCGGAGTCCGGCCCTTTACGGCACTTTCCACCAACAGCCCCATCCTGCCGGGCCGCGCCATCGGAGTGAACATTAACCAGGCGAATTATGTTGGTCAGTCCAACTACAACGCCATGTGGCTCACGGCGCAGAAGGCGCTTCGCAACGGCTTCAACTTCAGCTTTAATTACAATCTCAGCAAATCGCTTGATCTTGGCTCGCTTGGCAGCACCACGTTGCAGGACGCTACGCGCCCGTACCTGAACTACGGGCCATCTGATTTCGATACGCGGCACCGCATCTCTATGAACGCCGTGTATCAACTGCCGTTCAAGGGCAACCGGCTTGTTGAAGGCTGGCAGATATCCGGCATTACGCAGTGGCAGACTGGCAACCCGCTGAACGTCACGACGACATCCACCTTTACCGGTACCTCTGGCGTTCTGCACCCGAACCTGCTGCGGCCGGTGAACTACGTGAAGACAAAGGCCAGCGCGACGCGTGAGCGCTGGTTTACGCCGGACCTTTGCACGAACAACCTGACGGACACTTCTACCTGCGTTTTTCAGGCGGTGAGCACGGGTTTCGGTAATCTCTCGCGGAACGCTTTGGTGGGTCCCGGCTTCTCCGACACGGATTTTTCCATCGAGAAGAACACCACCATCTTTGAGGGCTTGAAGTTCCAACTGCGTGCGGACGCCTTTGACATCTTCAATCACGCAAGCTTCGCCAATCCAAACACCTCGATTGGGGTGACCACGACCGCGCCGACAGCTGCTAACCCGAACCCCACCATTGCCGCCAATCCTAACTTCGGCCTGATCTCGGCGACCCGCTTCGCCGTCGGTGACCTTGGATCCTCGCGGCAGCTGCAGATTGTAGGTAAGTTCATCTTTTGAGGGAACACGGACTTCGCAGTGATTGCACGGCGGGCCACGGAGCGCCGCGCAACCAATTCGGATACTGCGAGCAATGTACCCGATGCAAAATAGCGGTTAGCGCGACGGTTATAGTGCGGTGAAAGCATGGGGAGCAGAAGCACAAATCGGCCGCATCCTCGCACACTGGGCCTTGTCACTGGCGTCGGTCTGGGTGCGGGAATCTTCTACTACCGGTCCCTGGTGGAAGCGCATCTCGCGCTCGGGCTGTCACCGCGGCTGGTCATGGTGCACGCGGACGTACGCAGGGTAACGACGCGACCGGCAGACGGCCAAGCCGAAGCTGAATATCTCGCGGGTCTGCTTCATCAACTGGCGAGCGCGGGTGCAGATGTGGGATGCATCCCTGCCTTCGGTCCACAGGTATGCGCGGCTGAGCTTGCGGAGTTGACACCCTTGCCGCTCATCAGCCCGCTTGATCCGGTGGTTGCGGAGGTCCAGCGTCAGAACCTTCGCAGGGTTTCCATCTTCGGCGCTCGCGTCACCATGGAAACAGCTCTGTTTGGAAAGCTGCGGAACGTGGACGTCGTTCCGCCACGGCCTGACGAGATCGCCTGGATCGATGCTACCTATGCTCAAATCGTAGAGCGCGCAACCGGCCGGCCAGAGCACTACGAAACGTTACGCACACTTGCTCACGCGCTGATCGCCCGTGAAAAGCTGGACGCCATTCTCCTTGCAGGAACTGATCTGGCGTTTGTGTTCGGTCCTGAAAATACAGACTTTTCTCATGTGGATGGCGCAAGACTCCACCTGAGAGAGATCATGCGGCAGATCGCTCAACCCTGAAGGTTCAATCTGACTGGACTCCGATGGCTTGGCTTTCCCGAGTGTAGTTCAACTTTTTCGTAGCTAATGTAGTTAAGGAGCCTAAACATGAACATCCTGCGTTCCTCGGCGGCTGCTGCTCTCGCGCTCTCGCTCGCTGGCTCCACGGTGCCCGCGCAACGTGGAGGCACTTCCGCGGAACACCTTGACTATGCTGCCGCAGGCACCCCGCTGCCGGTTGCGCTTGCCAATCCACAGATTGCGGCAGCGCTGAAACAAGTCTCGCCCGAACGCATTAAGGCAAACATCAGCCACCTTGTGGATTTCAGCAACCGCAGTACCATCTCCAGCACGGAAACCGACCTAAAGCCGGGCACTGGCGTGCTGGCTGCGGCGGACTGGATCAAGACACAGTTCGACAGCTACAGCAAGGACTGCGGCGGATGCCTTGACGTTGAGGTGGACGCGTTTGTGGAGCAACCTCCGCAGCGTGCCAGCGAGTTTGGCGGCGGGCGTCCCCGCATTGTGAAGCCCACTCCCTTGCGCAACGTGTATGCCATCCTGAAGGGCGCCGATCCAATTGCCAGCAAGCGCATGTATCTCGTTACCGGGCACTATGACACCCGCGAAACCGACGTCATGAACACGCACGACTTCGCGCCTGGAGCGAACGATGACAGCAGCGGGACTGCGGTGTCCATGGAAGCCGCGCGGATACTCAGCAAGTACAAATTCCCCGCAACCCTCGTCTTCGTTGCCGTCGCCGGTGAAGAACAGGGGCTGAACGGCAGCACACATCTTGCGAAGTTGGCCAAGGAACAGGGTTGGGAACTGGAAGGCGTCTTGAACAACGACATCGTGGGCGGCGACACCACGCCAGGAGAAACGCTGCAAAGCAAGAACCGTGTCCGTGTCTTTTCCCAGGGCATTCTGCCATCGGACCCCCTCGAGCAGATTCGCGCGGCGCTAAGTATCGGTGCGGAAAACGAAACACCTTCACGCCAGCTCGCACGCGAAATCCTGGAGGTTGACCGCACCTATTCCGGCTCACCCACACCGTTTCAAGCGGTGATGGAACTGCGGCTGGACCGCTTTATGCGTGGCGGCGACCATCGTTCATTTTCCAACGAGGGATTTCCGGCGGTGCGGTTTACGGAGTGGCGGGAGAACTTCGACCACCAGCATCAGCATGTGCGCACAGAGAACGGCAAGGAGTACGGCGACCTGCTGAAGTTCGACGACTTCAACTACATTGCGCAGGTAGCGAAGCTGAACATGGCTACGCTGGGTACGCTGGCCATGTCTCCCGGCAGGCCGCAGAACGTAAAGGTGCTCACATCAAACCTGGACAATGACACCATCCTGCGCTGGGACCCGCCGTTGAGCGCGTCAGGCGCGGTGCACTATCAAATTGTATGGCGAGAAACCAGCGACAATGATTGGAAGTACGCCGCTGACGCGGCCAAATATCCTGGTGCATCGCCCAACTCCGCGCGAGTACCGGTGTCAAAGGACAATGTCTTCTTCGGCGTGCGCGCCTGTAGTGGGGCTGGAGCGTGCAGTCAGGCAGTTCCGCCCACGCCTGCCCGGGAGCGTTGAGCCTAAGTCACCGCGAAATGGTCCGGCGAGTTAGTCCATGTGGATGGAACGCAGATCAACCGCGCGCCAGTCACCATTTTCAATACCGGCGCGGATCTGTGCCGGTGTCTTGCCCTGCTTCGTCTGCTCCCAGGCAAAGGCGGTTTCGCTCATGCAGACAGAACAGGCTGCACCGTGACTGCTCTCAAAACACGAGTGCAGGCTTTTGTGTGCCATCGCCTTGCTGCACCAGCAGTAGCAGGGTAGCTGATAAATGACATCGGGAATGGCAGACGCCATCTGGTAGGCAGTGGTCTGATACTTGTGGGTGAAAAACTCACCCGTCCACTGATCCTGTTTCAGCAGGTGCGGCGGCGGAGATTTGGGCGGTCGGTTATGGTACGCAGGGTACGGGGAGTCCGGGGACGCCCACTGCGCTGACGCAACGACCGTTAAAAGAGCAAGCACCAGCGCGCCGATGCCACGCTTTATGGATAAAACAGGCATGACGTTATGATACGCCCGCGCCCGCTTAAGACGCGTACTCGAAACCGGCGGTTACCAGCGCTGGATGTGCCAATCCGGTCGAACGAACATGAGTCACCAATGGGCTGCACTTTCCTCGTCCGCGGGCTTCTTCTAGTCTTTCATATGGAGTTGCTGTGCAATCCGTTGAGTACCCGTCAGAGAGCAGCATAGAGATGCGTCATGGAACGCGTGCACGGACGTCTGCGTGGCTTCTCTTCGCCACGGTAGTCTTCCTGTTACAGGTTCTGCCGTATCTTTCCTATCGATGGGTGACGGACGAAAGCTGGTACGCAGGTCCCGCGTACTCGCTTGTACATGGGCACGGCATGGCCGATCCAGAGATCGGGCCGAACGATCTCGAACACTTTTTTGACACACGTCCGCCAGGCACCGCGCTGGTGATGGCGGCTTCATTTCGAAGCCTGGGGACGAGTGTGGCCACGGCGAGGCTCGGTTCCGCGCTGGCGGGGGGGCTGGTCCTGCTGCTGGTGTGGCGCTTAACACGGCCATTGCTGGGTGAAACCGGTGCTGTGATTGCAGTTCTGGTAACTGCCACGGACAACCTGCTGGTTGCATCCGCACGCACCGCACGTCCGGAGGCGCTCACGACCATGGCGGTGCTCCTCGCGTTGCTGGCCATGAGCCGCTACCACGCGAGCAGCAACGCGCGAAGATGGGGCTGGGCGCTCCTCAGCGGTCTGCTCGCCGCCGGAGCAGCTATGTTCCACATCACCATGGCCGGATATGCTGTTTCGCTGTGCTTGCTGGCCATTACCATTGACCGCAAGCGGGGTGAATCTGGCGTGCGCGGTCCACTGCTGCTGAGTGCCGGGTTTCTGCTTGGACTCGTGCCATTTGCCACGTGGGTTCTGACCAATCCTTTTGGACCGCGCTCGTTCCGTGCAGAATACCTGCAGCGCGCCACGAAGGCCGGCCTGCCGGAGCGGTTGCTGCTGGAGCTGCATCGCTATTCCGATGTTCTGGGTCTAGGCATGTTGCACGGCCGCGGCCTGCAGTATGTACCGGTACGCCTTCCCATCCCGCTGGCCTTTCTGTTCGTGACGTGGCTGCTGTGGCGCTATGCGCGCGGGTGGTTTTACCTGGAATTGGTGCTGTTGCTGCCCACGCTGCTGTGGCTGGTGGAGACGGTGAATAAGTCCTCGCGGTACTTGGCCCTGGTCGCACCCGTTCTGGGTTTCGTATTTGGTGCTGCGGTGACAGCAACCAGCGGGCGAGTGCGGCTGCACCGTCTCGTTCTTCTTCTCAGCGGCTTTGTCATCGTCGCGCAATGCGGGGCAAACCTGTTGTTGCTGCATGCGGCACACAAGGCAGATTACAAGCGAACCGGTGCTCTGCTGAACGCTGCGGTTCCTTCCGGCGAACCAATGTACGGCACCATCACCTTCTGGCTGGCCATGCGGGATCGCACCTACATCTCTCAAGAGCGCACCAAGCCGGAGATGGCCATGCGTGACGACGGTGTGCATTATTTCATCCTGGGCGACCGCGCCATGATGGAAGGCACCTATGATCCAGACTTTACTGCTGCATTGCGCGGCAGCCTGGCAGAAATAGCGGAGCGCGGGACGTTGGTGCGTGAGATCACAGACCCGTACTACGGCGATCTCCGCGTTTATCGCGTGCCCTGAGTCTTGCCTGGATCAGTGAGCGTTGAAGATGCTCCAGCGCTGCGTGCCCAGCATCACCCGATGGTTGCCGAGACCTGAGTATCTGCCTGCAGTCCCGGCGCGGTTGGGGACGCGATGTTCTCAGGGTTGTTCCGTTTGCTTTCGAACCGGCGCACCAACATCTGACGCAGCGGCTCCTCGATCCAGCGAAAACTGCAAAGACCTGTGATGGCAGTACCAAGCAGAACTGCTGTTGGAATCAGTATGCGCGATAACGCGGCGTTTTCCAGCCGTACATGCTGAAATCCCTGCTTGATGACAAGGGTGGTGATCCATTGCGTGAGATAGATCGAGTAGGAAGCATCACCCAGGGCCACCATGTAACGATTCCCAAAGATGCGATCAGCGATGAAGCCGCCAGCGTACAGACCAGCCAGGATAGTCATAACCGAAGGGACAAGCAGCCAGAGAGTTGCAGACGGCACATAGCAGACCAGCACAATCCCCGCAATACCCGCAGCTGTAAGCAGGTCGCCATGGAGCAAGGTTCGGCCGCGGATTATACGGAAAAGAAGATAGCCGCAAAGAAACTCCGGCAGAATGCGCAGCACGCCGGCCGTCGTCAGAATCGTCCAGGGAGTTCCCACCCAGATCGAAATCGCTCCCATGCAGGCGAGCAGGATAGCCATGCCAGCAAGCACAGTACGCGTTCTGAAGCGGGCAAGACCGTACACCATCGGTGTAAACAGCAGAGCGTAGGCGAACCACTCTGCGCTCACCGACCAGGACTGCATGTTCCAGCTGAGCGACCGCGTCAGCCCAAACGCATGAAGCATCAGCGCGGAACAGACCGCGTTCCATAGGTTATTACTAGCAAGACGAGTAAGAACGTGTACGTTTTCAGCGGCTTTGAAGAGAACGATCACCGCAATTAAGGTGAGCAGGTGCAAAGGGTAAATCTTCGCAAAACGCCTGCCCAGGAACTGGCGGTACCACGCCCACGAGAAGCTGCTGGGCATTTTGCGTACATACACCATCGACAGAACAAATCCGCTGAGGACAAAGAAGATATCCACGCCAAACAAACCATGCGAAACGATCTCGCCAAGCCGCCCATTGACCGGAGTATCAAGAATATTCAGGTGAAAAAGAACCACCCAAAGCGCAGCCACTGCTCGTATACCGGTGAGGTTATTGATGCGGTGCATCGTTATCCCAAGAATGCTGCGGTGATGGCATCCGGGCTCTGGTGCAGCATCGTGTCATTGATAAAGAACGGAATTGATCCGTCTTTGCCGATGCGCGCGCGAATGTCGGCTTCCCGCAGGCGCTCGGGCAAGCCATGCAGGCGTGCTTCCGCCGGCTGCAGGTAGACAATGTTGCTCTCGTTGGGAATGCGCCGCACGGTGTAGCCACCGGCGGCCTGCAGCCTGGCAAACACCAGTTCGGCTGCCGCGCGTGACCGGGTCCAGCGGTCAGTAAAGCCGTCCAGTGCATCGAGTGCAGGTAACGCCGCGATCCAACCGTGATAAATCAACCCGCCGTAGACGTGCCGGAGATCACGCGCCTGCGCAATGTGCTCCTTGCGGCCGGCCAGTACAGCTCCGAAGGGCGCATGAAGCGCCTTGTACAGGGAAACGAAGACCGTGTCGAACTGCCCGGCGGTGCGCTTCATGTCGAAACCGGGTGTCCCCGTCAGCATGAACGCGCGCGCACCATCCCAGTGCGCTCCGATGCCCTTCTCCTTCGCGAGGCCACACAGCTTGTCCAGCGTCGCAAACGGAACGGACTCGCCGTCATGCCGGCGGACAGGGCTTTCCATGGAGATGGCACCTACTTTGAGCGGATACGCGCGATGCTCGGCATCCTCCACGGCCGCCCGGATCTCGTCGATGCTGGGTGCAGCCTTGCCGGGGGCGATGGGCTGCATGGTGATGCCGCTCATGGTGGACGGCGCATCGCTTTCATCCGCATACAAGTGGCTATCCTGCTGCACGATGAGGTGCTTATGGTCTCCGCACAGGATGCGCACGGCAAGATTGTTGGCCAGCGTCCCTGTGGGCAGAAAGCAGCATTCTTCCTTGCCCAGCATACTGGCGAAGGTCTGCTCCAATTCGGTGACAGCGCCGCCTTTCAGGTAGGTATCCTCTTTGCCCGGATGCCGTGACAGTGCCGCTGTCATCGTCTGCAGCATCTGCTCCGGCGCAACGGGCGCCGCATCGCTGGCTACAAAAACGGTTCGCGAGGTGATAGGAGCAGCGGGCACGGCTCCGGCTGCCGGCTGGGTGGCGGATTGCGCCGTAGCGGTGCTGGTCCGTTGCGCCAGAAGCGTACCCTGCATCAGCGCAGCCGCCGCAAGCCCGCCCGGTGCCGCGCCCAGCAAAAACGACCTGCGATCCATGTCTTTCACGTCTGCTGCCCTCTGTCTTTCTGGATTAGCTCAAAGCGCGGCAGATGCCGTTCATCGGGTCAATGTGGCTCGTCGCGTTGAACGGCGTTGCTCTGTCTTGCCTCATCATACCCATGACGGAACTCAATGCGGAGACCACGCGGCTCGATTTTGTCTTTAGGTCCCATAGGACAACCCATATGGAAACAATTCAGCAGGCTGATGGGCAATTTGTTTTGCGCGATTCCGCATTTGTGCATGCACCGGTCGAGCGGTGTTTTCAGCTCACTTGTTCCATTGCGCTGGTGCAGGAAGAGCTTGGCATGCACCCGGTAAGCGGCAGGATGTCAGGGTTTGTTCAGGGCGGAGATACGGTGCGATGGGAGGGCTGGCAGCTTGGTCTGAAGCACTTCCATGTGACAAGCATATCGGCGTACACCCCGCCGGTCCTGCTGCAGGACACTATGCTAGCAGGACGCTTCAAAACCTTTCAGCACGACCACCACCTGCGTGAAACCCCGGACGGTGGCACGGTGCTGGAAGATGAGTTGCGGTTCTCGCTGCCCTTTGGCGTACTTGGACGCCTTGTCTCGAAGTACATCATCATGCGCCATATCCAAGGGCTGATGGCGAGCCGCTTCGCCCGTATCAAGCGCATCGCGGAAGGTGAGGAATGGCGTAAGTACCTTCCTGCCGCTGCTCCAGTGGCGGCAGGCATCTGAATGAATTGTTGAGGTGATGAGGATGAAAGCAGTTCGGCTGTATGAGTATGGCCCGCCGGAGAACCTGAAGTTCGAAGAGAACGTTCCTGATCCAACACCCGGTGCGGACCAGGTTCTGGTGGCGGCATCTGCGGCGAGCATCAATCCGGTGGACTGGAAGATGCGATCCGGAGCTGCGAAGGAACGCTTCCCGGTGACCTTTCCCGCCATTCTCGGCCGGGATGTCAGTGGCGTGGTTCGCACCGTTGGCTCCAACGTGCGTGGGGTAGCGGTGGGCGACCGGGTAATGGCGCTGAGCAATGCGACTTATGCAGAGCTTGTATTGGTAAAGGGTTCGGACGTGACACATATTCCAGATGGTGTCAGCATCACGGATGCGGCTGCCATACCGCTTATTGCTCTCACGGGAGATCAACTTGTCCGGAAAGCGTGCGGGTTACAAAGTGGGCAATCCGTTCTGGTGACCGGTGCGCTGGGCAGCGTTGGCCGCGCTGCTGTTCATTCCGCGAAGAAGATGGGTGGGCGTGTGATCGCGGGTGTGCGCAAGAGCCAGCTCGATGAGGCCAAGTCGCTGGGCGTGGCCGCTGTAGCCATTGACGATGAGGACGCGTTGAAGCAGCTTGGCGCGGTAGACGCGATTGCGGACACCGTGGGTGCGGAGGCGACAACGCCGCTGCTGAGGCACATCCGCGAGGGTGGCGTATGCGGCACAGTCGTCACGCCGCAGCCGGACGCCACACTGCACCCGGAGATCACCGTGAAACGCATCATGGCTCATCCTGACCCGACCAAGGTGCGTGAGTTTGCCGACGACTATCGTGACGGCAAATTCCTTTTGCCCATTGCGCGCACGTTTCCTCTGAGCGAGGCCGCGGATGCGCAAGGCTTCGCGGAAAAGGGCGGCGCGGGCGGGAAGGTACTTCTGTTGATGCTGTAAGTGGCTCTCACCATGAGAGCCGGGTCCAGATCACTGCGCATCAGGCGTTGAAATTGCCGCCGTCTCTCCCCGTGTCGCCCGGTGCGTGCCGCCGCGCAGACCAGCAAGGATTTGTTGCAGGAAGTCGTTCGCCGCGCCGGGGTTATTCGGCAGAAACAGCGTGTTGGTGCCGCTGCGGATGCCAATGTCCTTCAGCGTATCGAAGTATTGTGTCAGCAAAACCAGTGCCATTACGTCCTCGGCGGTAGCACCTGGGACGGCTTCGCGGAAGTGCTCAATGCTGGAGCGAAGGCCGTCGATGATGGCCTGCCGCTCGGCGGCTATGCCTTTGCCTTGCAGCGCCTTACTCTCGGCTTCAGCTTCGGCCTGCTTGACCTTGAGGATCTTTTCGGCCTCGCCGCGAGCCATCGCGGCCACCTGAGCACGCTGCGCGGCGTTGATGTCGTTCATGGCGGCTTTTACCTTGCCGTCCGGAATAATGTCCGTAACGAGCGCGGTCAGGATGTTGAATCCGAACTGACTCATGGTGTGATCCAAGTCCGTCTTTACAGCGATGGAGATGCCGCTCATCTGCTCGAAGGTCTCGTCTAGCGTCAGTTTGGGCACGTGGCCCAGGATGGAGTTGAAGACAAAGCTTTCAATCTGCTTTTGCGGCGAAGACAGGCGATAGAAGGCGTCCACGATCCGGTCGTCGAGTATCTGGTATTGCACGCTTACTGGTATTTGCACAAAGACGTTATCGCGCGTCTTGGTTTCCACCTGGAATGCCGCCTGCTGCACCTGCAGGCTGACAAAGAAGACACGCTCGCTGTACGGGATGAGCACGTGCAAACCAGGCCGCACAATACGGTTGAACTTGCCAAAGCGCTCCACCACACCAGCCTGCGAGGTCCGCACGGTAAACAGCGTTTTCAGCAGCGTAACGATTACGATAAGGGCAAGAATCAGCAGGACGATTCCCGCGGCAGGACCAAATGTTCCGTTCATCAGGGTGGCACTCCAGGGCAGGCAGCACAGTACAAGGGTGCTGGCTTACATCATTATCTGCTTCCTCGCCGCAGTGCTGCTGTGTCCAACTTTTTCATTGCCAGCCAGCGCGTTGTGTCTTAAGATTTTGCACGCAAACAGCAACAGATCACTTTTGATTGTTGTGAAGGAAAGAGGAACAGGTGAAGAAGATTGTTTTCTGCGCGGATGGCACATGGAACACCCCGCCGGGCGTCCACGACAAGACAGGCGGCGGCACCAATGTTTGGAAGATCTACTGCGCCATGGCGAATACGCCCGGGCAGCTGAAGTTCTACGACAGCGGCGTGGGGACGAATGGCAACACCTTCGATCACCTGACCGGCGGCGCGCTGGGCGACGGCCTGTTTGCCAAGATTCAGGATGGGTATTCCTATCTCTCCCACGTCCACGACACAAACGACCAGCTTTACCTGTTCGGGTTTAGCCGCGGAGCTTACACGGCACGCAGCGTTGGCGGGATGATTGCGGCATTTGGCATTCCGACTAAGAACCTCTCGAACAGCACCACGCCGGAAATCTTCGCGGCATACCGCGAGCGCGACAAGGAGGAACGCGCGGCGATGAAAGCTCACCTGACCGAAGTGTATGGGCTGCTGCCGGTACGCATCGCGATGATCGGCGTATGGGATACGGTCGGCTCCCTAGGAGTTCCGGGCTTCCTGTTTGAATCCTTCAATGAGCGAAAGTACGGATTCCTGGACACCACGTTGAGCGACTGCGTTGACTATGCGTACCATGCGGTCAGCATTGATGAGCGGCGCGCTTCTTTCCAGCCGACACTCTGGACCAATGCAGACGGCAGCTACCGGCCGAATGATGCGCGCATGGAACAGGTATGGTTCACGGGCGGTCATTGCGATGTGGGCGGGAGCTACCCCGCGTGCGAACTCGCTGACATTACGCTGGGCTGGATGATGCGCAAGGCAAAGGCCCAGGGAATCGAGTTCCTTCCGGAGAAGGAACAGGTCTACTTCAACCTGCCCTCTGCACACGCGACCGGCCAGTCGCATGACGAGTGGGGCGTGACTTGGGGCTTTCCGAAGCACCGCTTCGTTTCGCCCGAGGCTCACCTGTCAAACAGCGTTGTGTTGCGGGCTCTGAAGTACACGCCGCCCTACCATCCCGACAATTTGCCAGGACTGAAGCTTGGGGAAGACTCTGCGAGCGGATATCCACTCTGCGACACACTGCCGTATGCGGATCCCGTCTGGGGCTAACTCTTCAACTCGACCAGCGTGGCACCCTGACCGCCCTCGTTATACGGCGGCTCGGTAACGGAGACGACATGCGGATGCTTGCGCAGGAAGTCCCGCAGGCTGCGGCGCAGCACACCCATGCCGGTGCCGTGAACCACGCGAATAGAAGGGCGGCCCGCGAGGAACGCCTGGTCGAGATAACGCTCCACCTCGTCGCGTGCCTCGTCTGCCGTGCGGCCGATGACGTTGATCTCGCCGGGAATGGTATCTGGTTCACGCGCCACGACGTTGATACCGCGTTTGCTAGCGGCGTGAATCGGCGATTGCTTAGAAGCTGGAACCGTGACCTGCGCAATATCGTCCTTCGGAACCCGCATCTTCATGGGGCCGATGGAGACTTCATAATTGTTGCCGTCAATCAGGCGGTCCACTTTCGCTTCACGGCCCATGGACTTGAGCCGCACGGTATCGCCGACAGACACCGCACGAACGATGTGGGGCTGGGCTGCGGGATCCTTGCGGTCCGCGCCGGAGACATGCGCGACAACAGCCTGATTGAAGCTTTCCTGGAACTCGCGCTTCAGGCGGGCAGTGCGGCGCTCCGCCTCGGCGGACGCTTTTGTTTGCGCGCCCTTGTCTCCAATGGCCTTTACGGTCTCCCGCATCTGGTACTCAAACTCTTTCATCAATGAGGCAAGTTTTCCTTCCAGTTCACGGGCACGCTGCCGCTGCTCCTGTTTGCCTTCGCTTTCCAGGCGCTGGCGCTCGCGTTCAACGGCTTGCTCGCGCAGGCGGATGTCCGAGCGTTCCTTGGCGACGGCGGTGAGCTGCGTATGCAGTTCGTCCAGGAAGCGGGCAATGTCTGCCGATTGCGTGGTGACGCTGGCGCGAGCCGCGCGAATCATGGCCGGGTCAAGTCCAAGCCGTTCCGCGATGTTGATGCCGCTGGAGGCCCCGGGCACGCCCATGCGCAGCTCGTAGGTGGGGGCAAGCGTTCGCTCGTCGAAGCCAACTGCGGCATTCACCACGCCGTCATGCTTCGCCGCGTAGATTTTCAACGAGGTGAGATGGGTGGTGACCATGCTCCACGCGCCCATGCTCAGGAAGCGCTCCGCGATGGCGACTGCGAGTGCCGCGCCTTCTTCGGGGTCGGTGGCGGAGCCAAGTTCGTCCAGCAGGACCAGCGAGCGAGCGTCGGCCTCGCGCGCAATCTGGTTCACGTGCGAGATGTGGGCGGAGAACGTGGAAAGGTTGCGCTCAATGGATTGCGCGTCTCCGATGTCGGCATAGACGGCGGAGAAGATGGGCAGCCTGGCCGTTGCGGCGGGAATGGGCAGACCCGCCTGCGCCATCAGCGCCAGCAGGCCGACGGTCTTGAGCGCGACAGTCTTGCCGCCGGTGTTCGGGCCGCTGATGATGAGTTGCTTGGCGACACCAGGTAGCCCTAGCGTGAGGGGAACAATGCGTGTTCGTTCGGTGCGCATACGCAGTTCAAGCAAGGGATGACGAGCCTTGTCCAGGGATAACGCGGCCTCTTCGCCGTGCGGCTTCCCATCGGTAAACACGGGCCGAACGCAGTCGAGGTTCTGCGCGAACTTCGCGTAGGCGTAGTGCGCCTCGACTTCCGCAAGGATTTCCGTGCCGCGTGCGATAGAGCCGGCCTGCTCACCCACTGCCCGCGTCATCTCCACCAGGATGCGGTGTACTTCGGTCTGCTCCTCATCGAGCAGACGAACAAGTTCGTTGTTCTGCTCGATGGTCTCCATCGGCTCGACGAAGACTGTCTGACCTGATGAGGAGGAGCCATGCACTACGCCCGGCACGCGGCGGCGAAACTCCGCTTTGACCGGAATGACGAAGCGTTCGCCACGGACGGTGATGAGGTCTTCCTGCGTGCCGCCCGCATCACTGACGGCTCGAAGCTGACGGCGCAGACTCTCCTGAATCGAGCGGTGCTGGCGCTCCATGGCTTTGCGGATGCGTGCAAGTTCAGGTGAGGCATCGTCCGTCAGCGTGCCATCAGGGTCGATCTTGCCGCTGATGAGTTGCAGCAGACGGAAGAAGTTCGTCTGCAGAACCGGCGCCGACAGCGCGGTTACGAACGGCCACTTCTCCGCGATATAGTCAGGCGGCTCGGCGACCAGCTGCCGCCAATCTGCAATGTGCTCGGCAAGTTCGGCGATGCTGCGCAGTTCCAGAGGCTCCAGCGCGGTGCCGGGGATGCGCGCCTTGTCCAGAAGCGTGTTCGCATCAAACAGGCCGCCGAAGCCGAAGCTGCCGCCCGCGCTCAAGAGAATGCGAAGCTCGGCCGTCAGTTGCTGGGCACGTTCGATGGTTTGCAGGTCGCGGGTTGGCTCGAGGGCGAGCACGCGGGCGCGGCCCAGCGTTGACTGCGTGCGACCGGCAAGATGGTCAAGGAGACGTGCCCATTCGAGGGCAGTGGCACTGGTCTCGCGCAGGGGTGAGCTACCGGAAGTAGTGGGAGTACCGATGGGTTGCAATGGCACACAGATTAGACGCGCCCGGGCCTGATGGCGACGCTGGCCGGACAGGACAGTGAGATGTGCAGCCTACAATGAAGCTATGCAGTTTCCTGTAACCCGGATGCGGCGTCTTCGGCGTACAGAGGCGATGCGGTCGCTGGTCCGCGAGACGTTTTTACAGCCTTCGCAACTGATCTATCCGCTGTTTATCTGCCCGGGCGAGGGCGTGCGTAAGCCTGTTGGCTCAATGCCGGGTGTCTTCAATCTCTCGATCGATGAAGCGGTGAAGGAAGCGGCGGAGTGCGCGTCGCTGGGCATCGGCGGGCTGCTGCTATTTGGCTTGCCGGAGAGCAAGGACGAGCAGGGTTCGGGCGCGTGGGCGGAGAACGGCGTTGTGCAGCAGGCACTTCGTGCCATGAAAGCGGATGGGCGGCTGAAGCGGCTGGTGCTGATTGCGGATGCCTGCCTGTGCGAGTACACGAGCCACGGCCATTGCGGCGTCTTGACGGGTAAGGGCGAGGATTGCACTGTAGACAACGACGCGTCGCTGCCGCTGCTAGCGAAGACGGGGGCATCGCTGGCGCTGGCGGGTGCGGATGTTGTCGCGCCGAGCGACATGATGGATGGGCGCGTTGCCGCTATGCGGGATGCCATGGACGCCGCCGGGCGGCAGGATGTTGCAATCATGAGCTACGCAGCGAAGTTCGCTTCGGCATTTTACGGGCCATTTCGCGAGGCCGCTGACTCTGCTCCGCAACAAGGCGACCGGCGCGGATATCAGATGCCCGGAGCGAACCTCCGTGAGGCCATGCGCGAAATCGAACTGGATGTTGCCGAAGGCGCAGACATGCTGCTGGCGAAGCCCGCTGGACCGTATCTGGACGTTATCCGCGCCACGCGCGAGCGTTTCGACCTGCCATTGGGCGCGTATCAGGTCTCTGGCGAATACAGTATGTTGCAGGCCGCCTTCGAGCGTGGCTGGCTGGACCGCGACCGCGCCACCTTGGAAAGCCTCTTGAGCATTCGGCGCGCCGGTGCCGACTTCATCGTGACGTACTTTGCGAAGGATGCCGCAAAGTTGCTGGGTTGAAGAGGAGCTTCAGACTACGAGCGTCCGGGATCGCGGATACAATCTCCGCTCAAATTGCATAAATACATCGGTGGTGCTGAATGTCATTCCCGTGCCGTTCACGAGTATCTCGGTCCCGGTGACTTGCCGCAGAGCAGCGTCTTCAACTATCCAAACCGCGTGTGTCACTGGATCAAAGACCCAGATGTTCTGCACTCCCATGCGAACGTAGTCGTTGAGCCGCTGCTGTACACCAGGCAGACGGTCGTCAGGTGAAAGCACTTCAATGCAAACAAGCGGGGCAGTCTCGACGATGTCGCCGTATTCAGTTTCACCCAGGACTACACACACATCAGAGATGCGGTAACGAGTTTCAGATGCGCGAACCCGCTGTTCAGTCATACCGACAGTTCCGAACTGGTCGAAGCGATCATTAAACCATTGTGCTAAGAGACTTTGAAGAAGACTATGAGGTCGCGTTCCAACGTTTCTTTCAAGCACCTCACCGTCAACATAATCACAATCGGGCCGGTATGCCGTAGAAAGGTAAGCACTCACCGGAAGGCACGTTGCGGTAGCCATGCTATGAGTATCTCGCGGAATGACCTCAAAAGCCATAGCTGAGGTGTATCTCACCCTTAGCTTTCGTCACCCAGCGGAGCTTCGTCGATCTCCTCGAAGAGGTCCTTGACCGGAATTCGCACTGGCGTACCCACCAACGTGAGCTCCTCAGCCGTAAGTGGAACCGGCCCGCCATTTCCCTCGACGGTCCAGATTTCGCGTGAGACTGGGTCGATGATCCAGACGTGCGGTACACCCATGCGCGTGTATTCCTGCACCCGCTCCAGAACACGTTGGAAACGGTCCTCAGGCGACAGCACCTCCACGCACAAGACTGGCGGCATGCGGTGAACTCCGATGACCGGCCTGTCTGAGGGAACAATGCATACGTCAGGAATGCGAAAGCGTGTTGGAGACACTTGGACGCGCTGCTCCGTGATCGAACGAAAACCCCAGGAACGGCGGTTCACCGTGAAGATCGCCGCGATCATCTTCTGGATTAAACCGTGCAATTCTTCGCCCAAGTTTCTCTCCTGGATCTCTCCATCCACGTAATCACAGTCCGGCCTGTAGCTGGTGGAGAGGTACTCCTCAATCGGAACAAAGGCCGTGGTTGCCATAGCGGTAGTATCGCGCCGTACTGGGCTGATGTGTAGGTTTTCTTCTCAGGAAGCGTAAACTGAAGAGGTTGCGTGGGCCAAGGCTCGCGCCTGGCAGGGTCGCTCTGTATGGAGCGGCGGCCTGTGTTCCTGGAGAGCATTTCGTGGCAGAGACAGTGTTTGACGTGGCCGTGATCGGCGGTGGTCCGGCAGGATATTCGTGCGCGTTTCGCGCGGCGCAGTATGGGCTCAAAGTGGCCCTGATTGAAAAGACTGACAAGCTGGGAGGCACGTGCCTCCACGTGGGATGTGTGCCGACGAAGGCGATGCTGTTCTCCGCTGAGATCTTCGACCATGCCAACGAGGGCGCGATGTATGGCATCGACAACATTGGCGGCGGGACGGTGAATTGGCCACAGGTGTTAACGCGCAAGAACGAGATTGTGACCAAGCACACGAACGGCCTCAATTACTTGGTAAAGAAGAACAAGGTCACACGCATTCAGGGCTTCGGCAAGCTGACTGGCGCGGCAAAAGATGGCATACACACCGTCGACGTGGATGACAATGGTCAGAAGTCGCAGGTCAAGGCGAAGAAGCTGGTACTGGCCACGGGGTCTGATGCGCGCATGATCCCCGGATACCAGCCCGACGACACGATACTGACCAACGTTGAGATACTCTCGCTGGACACGCTGCCGAAGTCGCTGATTGTCATAGGATCGGGCGCTGTGGGCGTGGAGTTCGCCTCAGTATTCAACAGCTTCAAGACGGACGTAACCATCATTGAAATGGCCGACCGTGTCGTACCCGCGGAAGACGCGGACATCTCGAAGGAGTTTCTCCGGCAGTACAAGAAGAAGGGCATCACGATCCACACGTCCGCGAAGATGGACAAGATCGAGAAGACTGACACGGGCGTGAAGGTCCACTACCAGACCAGCGACGGCAAGGACAATGTCCAGGAAGCCGACAAGGTACTGATCGCGATCGGACGTGCGCCGCGCACTGCCGGGCTGAACCTGGAAGCGACGAAGATCGAGATGGACAAGACATCCATCAAAGTTGACGAGTATCAGCAGACTGCCGAGCCGGGCATCTACGCCATCGGCGACATCGTGGCCGGGCTACCTCTACTGGCGCACGGCGGCGCCATGTGCGGAGCCGTTGCCGCGGCGCATATAGCAGGCAAATATGCCAAGCCGGTCTCGCGCAACCGCATCCCAGCATGCACCTACTGCGAGCCCCAGATCGGCTCTGTCGGCCTGACTGAAGCCATGGCACGCGAGCAGGGGCGCGACATCAAAGTGGGCAAGTTCCCGCTCGCAGGCAACAGTAAAGCCACCATCCTGAACGCGCATGACGGCTTCGTAAAAGTGATCGCGGACGCGAAGTATGGTGAAGTCCTGGGCGTCCACATCATCGGCCCGTACGCCACGGAGCTGATCGAATCAGCCGTTGTCGCCATCGAGTCAGAGATGACCATCGAGGAACTGATGTTCACGCAGCACCCGCATCCTACGTTGTCGGAGAGTCTGCTGGATGGCTACTCGTCGGTCATGGGCATGGCACTTAATGCGTAACGAGGAGGATCGGATGACTTACAAAGTTGTGTTGATTCATTCAGACGAGGGGTACAGCGTTTCGTGCCCCTCACTCCCCGGATGCGCGTCACAGGGGCAAACCGAAGAGGAGGCGCTCGCGAACATCCAGAGCGCCATTCATGACTACCTGGAAGTTGAAGAAGAGATGAAGCAAGGCAGGCTCCTCGTCCGCGAAGTGCAGGTGGCTTAGTGGGCGCTCTGCCCGGCGTGCAACATCTGCATGCAATCCGAGCACTTGAAAAGGCCGGGTTTGCCATCGTCAGGCAAAGGGGTCACATCATCATGTCCGACGGTGTGCGAACGGTCACGGTTCCCCGCAGTAACCCTATCAACGCCTTCACAATGGGCACAATCATCAAGGGCGCGGGACTAACCGTCGAGCAGTTTCGAAAGCTGCTCTGATGTACGTCCATCTGCTACAACTCGGTCGTGTGTCCTACAGCGAAGGGCTGTGTGTACAGGCGGAACTGGTCTCTGCGCGAAAGGCCGACAGCATCGCCGACACGCTGGTGCTGCTGGAGCACCCACCGGTACTTACGTTGGGACGCAACGCACATCGACAGAACATCCTGGCCAGTGACGATCTTCTCCGTGCGAAGGGCGTCGAGGTGCACGAGATCAACCGCGGCGGTGATGTTACTTATCACGGTCCCGGACAGCTAGTGGGCTATCCCATTGTCGATCTGCGGGGTGATCTGCCGGGCAAGAAGGGACCGCATTTGGGGCCGGTGGACTTTGTCCGGCTGCTGGAAGACATGCTGATTCGGACCGCACGCGTGTTCGGAGTTCCAGCGCAACGCATCGCCGGGCGTACAGGCATCTGGACCCTTGCTGGTGGTTCTGTTCAGGAAAAGAAGCTGGCTGCCATTGGCGTACATGTATCCGGAGGGATCACGTCGCATGGCTTTGCCCTCAATGTGACGACCGATCTGCGTGATTTTAACTGGATTGTGCCATGCGGCATTGCTGACCGGCAGCCCACGTCGCTGGAGTTGGAGGTGGATGATCCACCCGCGCTTGCTCCCACAATGGAGAACGCACAAAATACCGTGGCGCGGATGTTCGGCGGTGTGTTTCAGCGGCAGATGATCCACGCGGACTCTTCGGACGCTCTGCTGCATGCGCCTGCTGTAGTAGACGGTGCACGCTAACCGGTATGCGGCCAGCGATGATGCCGCGCGGCTATAATTTGCTGGTCTGAACGAATCTCACGGCACAGAAGTCCTGCCCTTACTCTCTGCGCGAAGGAACACAATGGCTACCGATGTTGTTATGCCCCAAATGGGCGAATCCATCACCGAAGGCACCCTTACAAAGTGGCTCAAGCAGGTCGGCGACACCGTTTCGCGGGATGAGCCTCTGTTTGAAATCTCAACCGACAAGGTGGATGCGGAGATTCCGTCGCCTGCGGCAGGCGTGCTGAAAGAAGTCAGGGTGGGCGAAGGTACCACGGTGGCGATCAACTCCGTGGTAGCCATCCTGGATGCGGAGAGGAGCGCTGTAGCGGCTCCAGCAACGCCCGCACCGGAGCAGGCTGCTCCCGCTGCTGCCGCAAGCGCACCCGCTGTTTCTGGTGGAACGGACATCTTGATGCCCCAGATGGGTGAGTCCATCACCGAAGGCACGATCACCAGGTGGCTCAAGAAGGTAGGGGACACCGTCCAGCGCGATGAGCCAATTTTTGAGATATCAACAGATAAGGTGGACGCTGAGATTCCCTCTCCCGCAACCGGAACGCTGACCGAGATCAAGGCGAAAGAGGGCGAAACAGTTTCGATCAATATCGTGGTCGCCGTCATCGGCGGAGCCGCAAGTGCACCGGCCCAGGCTGCACCTGCATCATCTCAGGCTGCCGCACCTCCAGCGGAGAGCAGCGCTGCAACGGAAATTCTGATGCCGCAGATGGGGGAATCCATCACCGAAGGCACCATTACCAAGTGGTTGAAGAAGGTAGGCGACAGCGTTCAGCGGGATGAGCCGATTTTCGAGATCTCAACCGACAAGGTTGATGCGGAAATCCCATCACCAACGTCGGGCACGTTAACCGAAATCCGTGCAAAAGAGGGCGAAACGGTCTCTATCAACACCGTTGTCGCCATGATCGGCATAGGTGCGGCCGCTGCCGCGCAGACCACCGTCGCACCCGCCGCGCCATCGCAGACAGCTGCGCCCCAGACTGCGGCTGCAGCCGCCCAAACAGGTGAAGCGCCTCGTTCATCGCCGCTGGTTCGCAAAATCGCGAAGGAGAACGGCATCGATCTCGCCTCTGCGGGGATCAGTGGGAGCGGCTCTGCGGGGCGCGTCACCAAGAACGACATCCTGGGTTACATGGGGAATGGTGGACGATTAGCGTCCGGCACGCCGGCTGCGGCTCCCAATGCGGCAGCCCAACCTTCAAGTGCGCAGCCCTCTGTTCCCGGAACTCCGTCGCACTCGATCGCGTCGGTCAGCACTGGGTCTACGACACCAGTCACCAGCGTCAAGCCGGAATCCTCCGCCGCGCAATCCGCACCAGCCACAACGGCTCCACAGAAAGCCGGCAGCGGTCCGGCACCGGTGCTGGGCGAAGTAGTGCCCATGTCGAAGATGCGCTCCATCATCGCAAAACGCATGGTTGAGTCAAAGCACACCTCCGCGCACGTCCATACGGTCTTCAAGGTGGACATGACGCGCATCGTGAAACTGCGCGAAAAGGAAAAGAACAAGTACGAGCAGCGCAATGGGGTCAAGCTGACCTTTATGCCGTTCATTACTCGTGCGGCTGTCGAGGCGCTGCGCAAGCATCCCATCGTCAACGCGGCTGTCGAAGGCGACAACATTCGCTACAACCGCAACATCAACATCGGAATCGCCGTGGCGCTGGAGTGGGGACTCATTGTTCCTGTACTGAAGCAGCTTGAAGAGAAGAATTTCTTAGGCATCGCGCGTGGCATCGTGGACATCGCGGACCGCGCCCGGAATAAGAAGCTCGCACCGGACGAGGTCGCGGGTGGCACCTTTACGCTGACAAACTCCGGCATCTTCGGCGAGCAGTTCGGCACACCTGTTATTAACCAGCCGCAGGTGGCCATCCTCGGCATCGGCGGCCTTAACAAGGAACCGCTCGTGATCCAGGACAAGGATGGCGGCGACGTCATCGCGATCCGCTCGATCCAGCGCTTCACGCTCGGATTTGATCACCGGATCATCGATGGCTCCGACGCAGGCAAGTTCATGACTGACTTCAAGATTTTCCTGGAGAATTGGTCCGAAGAGGTCATCTAAGTCGCAGTGGTTTAGGTCCTGTCGTGCCGCTCTACATTGATCTTGAGGTTCAAAGCTGTTTTGAAGAACTGAGCCGCAGGCTTCATGCTCTCGAGTTGCCGCGCCAGCCAGCTTACGCAGGCATTGGAACTGGTCTGATTGATCGAGAAATCTTCAGGTTTTCACGTGATTACCATTCACTGCTCTCGAGGAGTTCAACGCGGATTTCATGATCCGCAAGGATGGACGACAAGGGCGCATCGACTGGCTTTTGACTCATCATGGTCTGCCCATTTGCCTCGCCGTCGAGATCGACCGCGCGAACAAGCGCTGGCCCTTAGAAAAGCTGGTTCGAGCACGGCAGGCGGGTTTTGTCTCTGGTTTGGATACGATGGCGCAGTCCGGTGCGCATCGACGTCCCAGAACAAATCTACCCCATCAACCTGACGCGCTAGACTACGTCCGGCAACTGAGCGAGAAGTTCTCGTAGCGCATCCTTTTGCTGCCGGGTCGGCGTGACAACTTTGCCGCTTCGTGCGATGTATTGCAGATTCAGGTTCAACACTTCACTTCCGACGATAAGGAAAAGGTCGCCAGGGATTGTTTTCCAGAAGGTCTCTGCGTCTGCCGTGCCATGCTTCTCACGAGCCGCCAGGTACTGCTCGCGTTGAAAACGGCGCGGTTCGCCCAGTGTGATGGACCGCAAACCACCATCCGGCCCCAACACTTTGTCCTGAACCAAGCCTCTGTATAGGCCTGATCTGGTCAGAATGTCCGCGTACAGCAACAGATCGCGCGTTGGCAGCAGCATGTCTGAGAGCAGGACGTGCCACTCAGCGACGCGAGGCAATATCAAGCGCGCAAGCAGGTCGCGCGGCAAACCGTAAGGCAGAGTGTGGCGGATCGTCGCGTACCTGCGGGTGAGCACCATGAGCGCAAGCGATGCCGCGATCACGACGGCATACATCCAGGAAAGCACGGCAAGGTTGATGTGCAGCATGGATGATGCGCTTCGAAACCAGCGGTCTGGATCGTTGCGAAACACAGCCTCGCTATAAAGGCCAGCAAAGAAGGTTTTCAGCGTTGCCGTCCCACCATATCGAGAAAAGATGCCGTGTGACTTAGTCACGCTTAAGGCGATAAGAAGGGGAAAGGCGGCCCAAATGGCCGCTCGCGTAATCTCTTCGCTGCGGCTTTGTACCACGGCCTTGCGCGGCACGACGAAACCGAGCAGCCATCGCGCAAGCAGATCAGGGCCGAGAAGATACAGCGCGAGCAGGACACTAAAGAGAAGCGCGATCACTTACGCTGCTGCTTGCTGCAGCTCCTGCAGGGAAAATCTCATGCGGCCGAACGCTGTTGGCACGGTCACGCCGCCGGTCGAGCGTAACTCCTCAACGGCATCGGCCTGGTGGCCTTCCAGGTAGCGAAAGAACTCTTCACTAAGTGAAGCGCGGTTCGCAGCGATATTTTGATCGATCAGCGTCAGCAGGTGTTCGATCTCTTTTCCGTTCATACAGGCCCTTCAAAGAACTAAGTGATGCACTTACTTCCACATATTAGACGCAGACTGTGCAAACACGAACCATCAAGCGGAATAAAGTTGAGCCTTTGCGGCCAACACCCGTTCGCGTGCTTCGTCCGCCGTTGCACCAACCGCGCTCAGGTGTCCCATCTTGCGACCCTTGCGCGGCTTCAGCTTTTCGTACAGCGTCAGCCGGACCGTTGGCACGGAAAGCGCTGCGTCAAAGGCAGGCTCGCGTTCCGTGCCGTCACTGTTCAGCCATAGATCGCCTAGCAGATTGGCAATAGCGGCGGGCTGCACCAGCGACACGTCACCCAGCGGCAGGTCACATGAGGCGCGGATCGCCTGCTCAAACTGGCCGGTAACGCACGCGCGTTCACTGCCGTGATAGCTGTTGTGCGGACGCGGCGCGAGCTCATTTACGAGCAGTTCTCCCGCCGTGGTGACAAACATCTCCACTGCCAGCAAGCCTTCCAAGCCAAAGGTGTCGGCGATTTCACTAGCGATTTTCGTAGCTTCGGATGCAAGGCTCTGCGGGATATTGGCCGGGATGACGCTCCAGCTAAGGATCTGGTTCTCATGAAAGTTTTCGGCAGGCGGATAGACCTTCACCTCGCCACGTGGAGATCGCGCCACCATCACGCTGATCTCCTTTGCAAGATCAAGGCCCCGTTCCACCACGCAGGCGGAGGAACCTACATCGTCCCACGCCTGCAGCACCGCCGCGCCGGTCACGGGAACACCGTCGAAACCCAACTTTGCCTGGCCGCGTCCATCATAGCCGCCTGTTGCCGACTTTACGAACACAGGACCGTTCAACTCGCGAACCGCAGCGTCAAGCTGCTCCAGCGAGCGTGCCGTGCGGTACGCCCCGGTTGGAAAACCGTGCTTCCGCAGCCAGTCCTTCTGCTCAATGCGATCTTGAATAACGGCGAGTATCGCGGTGCCGGGCCGGACTGGTGCCCACCGGGCAGCCTCGTCCAGGCTGACGATGGAAATCTGCTCGATTTCCAGTGTCACGGCGGCGCACTCACGTGCAAGCTTTGCCGCAGACCAGCGGTCGTTCCATCCCGCCTCGATCACCACATCCGCGATGTACCCCGCCGGGCACGCCGGATCGGGGTCGAGGACGTGCACCTTGTACCCCATTGACCGCGCAGCGATACCCATCATGCGGCCCAGCTGTCCGCCACCGAAGATGCCAATGGTGGCACCCGGCAGCACGGGCCGGCGATGCTTCGCGAGCAAGTCCTCCGGCATCATGCGGGATGCGCCGTTTCCTCATCAAGCGTCTCAGCAAGTACCGTCTGCTCGCGCTCGCCGCGCCATTGTTCCAGCCGGTCGGCAAGACGGGGGTCCGTTGTGCCGAGCATGGAGATCACGAGCAATGCCGCGTTCACCGCGCCGGCCTCACCGATCGCCAGCGTACCCACGGGTATGCCCTTCGGCATCTGCACCATGGAGAGCAGCGCGTCCATGCCCTGGAGCGCTGTTGAAGGGATAGGCACACCCAGAACAGGAACCACGGTCTTGGCGGCAAGCATGCCGGGAAGATGCGCTGCCCCGCCTGCTCCTGCAATGATGGCCCGGATACCACGGTCGCGCGCCTCGCTTGCGTACTTCCATAACAAGTCAGGTGTGCGATGCGCCGAGACTACACGCGCTTCATACGGTTCCAGGAACTCCGCAAGTGTAACCGCCGCCGCGGCCCTGTAATGGTAGTAGCTATTCGACCCCATCACCACGCCCACACGGGGGCCCGCTGCCATGAGGCCGATTATACGGCCCTCATGACAGCGGACAAGTACCGTCGAGGTCTACTTGGCCCAGATGCTTGCGTTCAAGCAGGCCACTACGCCATCGATGACCATGCCCAGACCAGTGGTGAATCCGTCTGAGTTCATGATGGTCTTATTTGCCACCGCGTCTGTCATCTTGATGGCTGAGCTGACTACGTCCAGCGCAGCGCACTTCTTCTGCTCTCCTGTTTTTGCTCCGTAAATTGATTCCACGCCTTGAATCAGGCTGGGAAGAATGGCAATGCCGCGCAGAAACAGTTTCAAAAAGTTCATCCTCTCTCCTAAAGAGTTCTGGGCCGCAGACATCCGCAGCCCCTTAGTGGAGCGCCTATCTTTGCTGAACAGTTACTTTTTCAGCAGGTCCATCGCGACATGAAAGACCGTGAAGAGGATGCTGAATCCGCCCCCCACGCCTTTCATGCGCTGCACGGTGCGCTCATGTTTCGCGACGCGCTCCTCCAACTGGTGCAACCGCCCGGGCTGCCCCACTCCGAGAAGCGCATGCATCTGGCTCTTCAGCGCGCTCAGGTCACCGAGCACCTGCGCTTCGAAGTCTGTCATGTTGTCTCCTTTCCTTCCGGTGCTAACTCAGCGGCAGGCTGGTAAGTACCAGGCTTGAAACCGGCGAGTACCGTGGCGGCGCGGAGCCGTCATACGCCCGCACAAAGAAGCGTTCCGTGAACGCCTGCCGCGGGATGGTAAAGTGCCGCACCGGACTTTGCAGCACCAAGTCAGCCGTGACATTTGCGCCAAAGTTCGCATCACTCCGCCGCACCTCGAAACCTCCGCCGGATGGCGGGTCGATTCCGCTGTCGATCTGCAACGCAGCCGCCGTTGCACTTGCTACTTGAAGACCGGCCAGAATTGTTGGCAAGCCCTGCGTATCGACCGTGTACGCCACCTCTGCTGGCACATCCGCCGGGACCGTCGCCGACACGGTGAACGAAAGACTCGTTGCGCGCCGCTGTGAGTACTCAGCCTTGTAGTGCAATAGCTCCGGCGACGCATTGCCATCGGTGATGGTGACGGCTTGCACTGGCAGTTGCTGCGTTCCATCCGCACTCTGCAGCATCAGCGTGTCGCCAGGAAAGACGTCGTTCGCTAACGCGGCACCTCTTGTCCACGAAAGCTCGCCCTGCTGGGAGGCAGCGGATGCGTTTGCGAATGCCAACAGCGCCTGTGCCGCCGCTTCGCAATCCGAAGTGGTCCGCGGCTTGGGTTTGGATACACTTCCACGCCAGACCGGCAGACCGGGCAGGGCAAGTTGCAACCGGTACTGATCAGCAGTCGCGTCCTTCAGGTGTGCCACGGCACGCCGGCTGCGGCGGTATGTCACGGTGACCAGTTCGCCAGGCTGCGGTGCACGGCCGGTGTCAAAGCGAACGATCCCTGTCGAACTCAGCGAGTAGTCGGCACCCGTGCCAGCAGCACCTTGCCGCCGCGTGATCACCGTACCATCCGTTAACGTGCTTACCACCCACGCGGAACCAGTCTGCATCAGGCTGACCTTCGCGATGCTCCCAGTCAGTTGCACGCTATTGACCGGTGCAAAGATGCATTGGGGCGGCGAACTGGAGATGGCACTGTCGAAGAGCACGGTGGCCAGCGTGTTCGACGCAAGCCCCAGGTCGCGCGCCTCAATCACAAGGTGCAGAGGTGCCTGGATCACGGCACCGCCAAACTGCTGTAGTTGGTTGCCGGCCAGAACCTGATATGTCTGGCCGGTGCGCTGCATCTCGCTGCAATGTATGCGGACGCGCAACTCATAGGTATGGCCTGCCTCGGAATCGTACGTTACAGGCTGTTCCACGCCATTGACGACCGCAACCAGCACGTGCGCTCCCGCAGTGGCAACGGCGCGGATGCCCGCCATACATGCGCTGTGCGTCACACTGCCGTTGTAGAAGCCAAGCAGCAAACCATCGCTGCCCGGCATCAGCGCTACGCCGGTTGCTTCCGCCACCAGCGTTCCACCCATCTCCACCGGTGAGGTGTACTGCAGCAGCGTAGAGCCGTCCAATCCGTTGCCGCCGTTCAACTGCAGCCCGCCAGCACCCAGCATGATGTAGCTGCTGGGATCGGTGCGCGTCCACAATGCTATGTTCAGCAGCGCGTCGTCAAAGCTGTCGGTCAACAGCGTTTCCGAGCCAGTTGCGCGAAAGGGGGCATGGCCGAGGGTAAACGCGAGGGTGGTTCCGTCGCCCTCGAATAGTTCTGTCACATAACCGTAAGCTTCATTTTCGCCTGTCACGGTTACATCTGTGGCAAGCTCTTCCGCGTGGCCGTTGGAAACAGTTGTGACCGTTATCTTTGCATCGCTCTCCGCAAGGATGTGCGACGATGCCGCCGCAGGCTGAAGCTGCTTCACGGGTTCCGCTTGCGTAAGCCAGGCCTGCTCAAATGCGAAGATCTGCTGCCGGTCTTCCCCGCCCGCGGCAGTCTGCGCCTCCGCAAGCGATGTTGTGTTGGCGCGGACGAAGCCTTGGAAGAGCACGTTCCCCGCTGCATCCGTGACCTGGACACGCGCGCGACTTTGCGGCACCGGCAAGCCGGTGCTGAGCAGGTCCAATCCGCCAGTGCAAGACGCCCACTCGCCGTTTCTGCGTGTAATGGTCAGCGGTGCTTTCGCGAGGAGAGCCTGAGTGTAATCCACGCCGCCCAAGCCGTCGTTGTTATCGATGGTCAGAGTCATGCTCGCTCCTTATACCAACCGCATGGGTGCGGGCAGGTAGCTGCGAAAGCACACCGAAGCCGCGCCGTCATTGCTGTCGGCCACCGGCAACGCGCGCAGGCGTGCGGCAGGACGCCACCGGTTAACGCCTGGAGCCAGCGTCGTCGTTACCTCAGGTGGTTCGCCTCCGGCAGGCTGCAGCCGCGGGTAATGCAACAGCAGGCGATCGCCCTGGAAGCCATCCAGAACGAACAGGCCCGACCACTCCGGTGCAAAGGCACCACCCGCCCGATCCACGAATCCCATCACCCTCGACACTTTCATCCCGCTTGCGGGATTGCCTGCGGGAAGGGATGCCGCCAGTGTCACCACATCCGATGCAACGGTGAGCACGCGGCTTACGTTGAAGCTCACACGCCGGATGAAGTCTGCGTCGATCGACGAGGGCACGTTGACAAAGTACGCACCGGGCGCGCCCGTGCCAAGATAGCCAGTCTGTCCCGTGTAGTCCTGATCAACGACCACAATGTCGCCCGGCTGCACCGTGGTCGCTGCTGCAAGCTGCAACAGTGATGCAGTCGATCCACTCAGCAGCGTCTCTGCCGGAGCCGCTGCCGCGCCGGAGGAGTTCGCGTTCGCGCCGGGCTGCGTGGCAAGCAGGTTCATCGTCTGCACGCCGGCGGATAACACCATGCCGATTCGGCTCCAGGCGGAAAACTCAAACTGCACCTCTTCGGCTAACGCGGTACGCGTCTGCACCTTTGCCACGGCCGGTGCACCACTCAGAACCGGTGTCAGTGTGGATTGCGGCGTTCGCTTAAAGCCCAGTACCTGACCGGCGCTGAACCATCCCAGCGGCGGATTGTTCAAGGCGAAGCGGCCCATGCTGCCCGGATCAAACGGCACCGTGATTGCGTTTGTGCGGTCCACCGGAGCGAAGTACGCCTGCATGGCGCTCGTTTCTAGCGAGACGCCGGCAATTGCTGTCATGCTCATCACTCACCTGCTTCCTGGTGAGCGAAGACGCTAACCGTTACCGTGCGCGAAATGTGGCCATCCTTTACCGTGGCGGCGCCAATCTTTGCGGAAGACCAGAAAATGATGGTCTGCATAACGCTCGCTGGACTCACCGTGAAATCCTGCTTTGCCGCTGTGGATGGCTGCAACATGGCCAGAAGTTCGCGATCCATCGCCGCCAGCACCCGCCCGCGGTCCATGCCGGACAACTCCTTCGTTCCCTGTGTTGTGTACCGGATCTGGCATGGCATGGTGTGCAGGGGCAGCGCTTCTGTTGTGTCGAGTGCCTCGTCCTCCCAAAACATTAAGAACGCTTCGAGTGGATCATCTGCCTCGCTGTCCAGTTCGTTTTCTGGGACAGTGATCGCCGGCCGCAACGCACCCCGGATCGCAATCGTGCGATACGGATTCAACGCGGCCAGCCGGTCGCGCAAGGCGATATAGAAACTATCTTTCGCGTTTTGCATCGCTAGACCACCTCCGTGCCTTGTGGCCGAAGGAGCAAGCGGTAGAGGCAATCCTTGTTGCCAATCGTGACCGGCTCGATACTCGTTGCCACATACAATTCATCTTCGATCTGCACGGTGGTCACCGTCAGCAGCGCAGTAGCAACCGCGCCGCTGCCCTCCACGCCAAAGACTGTCTCCAGCGTGTCCGCGGGAACCAGAACTTCAGTGCGCTGGGCGACTCTCCTGATGGCAACCGGAGCGACGCTTTCTGTCTGAAACTGCGGTGTCCGCAGGCCCAGTTCCTCGCCATCATCGTCTGCTACGGGCGGCAATGCGATTTGGAACTGTGCTCTGGTAGCGCCCATGGTGGCGATAAGTGCATGTGCCGCTCGCCGCGCGCCTTCCGCACGATACGTGTTCGCCATGCCTACCCCATTCTCTGCGCCACAAAGGGCTGCAGTATGCGCTGCACATCCGCATCCAGCAGCGTGCCGCTGAAATACTCCATCCGCATGCTCTCGATCGACTGCGAACGCACTGTCAGCGCAGGCATCGACTGTGCGTTGCGAACGATCTGCGCGCAGGCCGCTTTCACCGGCACTGGCGTGTCCGCGAAGCCCGCCGTGTAGGTCACTTCCAACTCGCTGTACATGTACCCAAACAAGCCGGTCTGGAGGTACAAGACACCATCCGGTGCCAGATCGACGGTCGAAGGATCAATGGCGGCCCATTCGTCCGTTGGAAGAAGCAACAGGCTCTCCCACATAAGCGGGTAGGCCATCTCTGCATAGCGGCGGCGCAAACGTCCGCGAACTGTGACCAACGGCGAAGCCCCGGCGGTGAGAGGCGCCAGCGGCGTGTTGCTGAGTTGAACGCCATGTCTTCGCGCAAGCCGCAGACGCTCCACATACTGCGTAATGCCAAGCGAAGGCCGTTTGCAGAAGCTATCGATCAGTGCCGAAGCCGCTGTGACAAGATCATCGCTCAGGTCTTCGCTCAGTCCGAACGGCAAGTAATCCGACGCGTTCAGGTACTGCATTGTTTTCGGCCTTTCTCTAAAGCAGGCTAGGCAACGCAATTGATTAGCCCGCTTCCGTGCCCAACCATAGAAAACGGAGGGCAGCCAGACGGCTGCCCTCCACGCTCACATCAGACCGCTTTAGCGGTCTACCAGCACCTGGTAGTGCGCGTAGCTTGCGCCCTTCACCACCACGCCGCCAAACTTCACCACGACATACTGCGAAGCCAGTGAACCCGGGAGGCCAAGCTGGAAGACCCGGGGATTGGGGTCGGTCAGCCAGTGGTACTCCACCATGTCTTCCGTAACGATGTACGCCGGCAGCACGGCCGAACCGGAACCCGGTGTGCCGGTGTAACCCAGCGTCCACTCCGGGATCAGCGGAAGATCGCCGGCCTGCGTCGACAGCGTCTTTACCGTCAGGCCGCCTTCAATGCTCTTCGTGTTCAGGACCACATTGAAGACACCCTTCAACTCACGGTCCAGGAGATCCAGCAGCACCGGATTCGCGTAGATCGCGGTTGGGCGAACCGCATAGTTCGTGTTCGATACCATCTGCGCAACGGCCGACTTAAGACCGTCCACGATGCTGTTGTTGGCACCGATCGTGACAGTGTTACCGCCGGACACGATCTGAGCGGCAGCACCGAAGTACTGCGTGCTGGTCGGCGTGCTCAGGCTGGTATCCGCTCCGTTCCACAGGGCAAGATCATGCGTGCGCATGACGCCTTCCACGGTGTCGGCCAGGTCCTTCGCCTGCAGATAGGCAAACTGACTCTGCTGCGAGCCAATTTCCATGTCGAACAGGTTGTAGTTAAGCTGTGCCACCAGCGCCTTCAGCGGAACGGAGCGCTCGACGCGCGTCGGGCTCACGACAGGAGGCACGATGTTACGCGGATCGACAAAGCCTGCCGCGACCGAAGGTGCCGGAATGCCCGTTTCCTCAAAAAAGCGGGAGGGGTGGCCGGTTGCCGGAACCTGCTTGATGCGCTGACCAAACGCACCGCGCCTGCGAACGATATCCGTGATTTCAGTCTGGTATTGCGGAACTTCAATTGCGCCCGGCCCGATGTAGTCTGCCGCGGCGTGGATGTCCCTAAACTGTGCGATCATTCTTCTCTTCTCTCCTTGTCGCAAAAACAAAAAGGCGCGGCAAACGCCGCACCGTGGTTGCCCAGGATGTTGCGGGCCTGACTTACCGGAATAGACCCGCGCGCAGAAGGCCGCTCTTCACGGCGATGCGCTGCTCCACGCTCAGGCTGCGAAGCGCCTCGTCCACCGATGCACCTTCGGTCTGCTCATGGTTGCCCTTCGCCAAAACGGACGTGCCATGTGCAGCGACCGTTTTGCGGCCGGCGAACGGGTGTTCACTCTGCGCCTTCATGCTGCGCAGATCCCCGATCATCGCCTCGATCTCACGAATCCGCCGGTCCATATCGGCGAGTGCCGCGTGTGAGGCGTCGACGGCCGGCTCTTCCGTGGCAACAATCGGACCCACGTGTTCCAACACGTTCTTCTCTTCCATTCGCTGTTCCTCTCTCTCCATCATCTTTTTCAGCGCATCGCGCTCTGCTCTTCGGCATGCCGGTGCGGCACCGGTTGCATGGCTGGCGCACGGCCTGTTCGCAGTTTTGCCTGCCTGCGCGTGCTGCAGGACGCTGCCATTGGCATCTGCGCCTCCGCCGGTGTCACACGGAAGCTGGTGTTGCGGTACGCCGCCTTTGACCGCAGCAGGATCGCCGCCCCGGTAAAGGTCGCCTTTGTCAGCCGCCACACTTCAGCCCGCATGTTTTCCACGTGCGCGTCGGCCAGTTCATAACTCATGCCCAGGGCTTCATCGCCGTGCGCATGAATTTCCGTCATCATCTCCGCGAAGTCCCGTGCAAACAGGTATCCCCGCACCCGGATGGCGTTGCCATCAATCTCCGCGGCCGTAATGATGCCGCATTTCTGCTTTGCATCATGACCATCCCATCCCGTCTTGAAGTCCACGGCCATGCCCAGCAGACTTGGCAGCGCTGCATCCGCTGCCTCACGCGTCAGCACCACGCGGTGACCGCGTGCCCCGCTAGGAGCCTTGTCGCTGGGGGCGTCCACGAGCGTCAAAACGCCTTCAAACGACACCCGGTTAGGATGACCGGATATTGCTGGAAACTCTACCGCCATTGCTCGAAGCTGCACTCTTCCTCCACATCTTCCGTTCGCTGCGTGATGTTCCTTCACTGCATTTGGCCAGGAGCGCTCGCATTCGTCTCAGGCAACGGCGGCAAGCCGCGTGCCGCGCGGACCTCGTTGACGGTCAGTACGCCCGCAGCAATCAGTTGCGCCTGGATCGCGGCCTCTTCGGTCGCGTCGCGTGAGACCAGGTCGTTGAAGATGAACTCAACATCGTCCCATCCCAGCGCCTTCGAGAAAACATCCCGCGTGATGTGCTCCGCGATCAGCTTCGCCAACGGCACGACGGCAGATTGAAACGCCTCCTCCGCCAGCTCACCCGCTGTGCTGCGGTTTACATCTGATTGCACTCCAAGCAGCATGGGCGGAAGGTCGAACGCGTTGGCGATCACCCGCATCAGGAACTCCTGCCATTGCAGCCGGAGATCGGCGTCCGTCCCACCCGCAAAGCGCAGCACCTCTGGCTTGTTTGGGCTGGACAGAATGGGTACCTGCCCCGTTCCCTCCACCTCGTCCTGCCACCAGCGGATCAGCCGCTCATGCTGTTGCGGCGTCGCCTCATCCAGCCACAGCGCATATTGCACCACGCTGTTACTGGCCAGACGTCCGGCATAGCGATGCGCTGAGAGAAATTGGCTGATCGTCTCAAATGCCACTTCCAGGCGGCCAAGGCCAAACGGAGTGTGCGTGCGCGGGTTAAGCCGCACATACATCAACTCGCGATCCAGGAGAGGCACGCTGTCCACGGAGCCAAGTGGCGTTTGGAGATACCGCGTCCCCTCCGGATCGCCCGCCCACTGCGCATCCATGGCAATGGTCGCGCCATCGACCGCCCACATGCGAACGGGCGCATCCGCATCGCCGGTCGGCTCGATCTCCACCGCGCCGAAGCCGCCAACAATGGTGTCTTCCAGCACCGGCTCAATCAGCGTGCGAAAGCTGTCGTATTGGTTCGGCTGCTCCAGCACACGACGAAGCGCGGTAAGCCGCGCCTGCAGATTGTCGTTGATGATGGCGTCCCGCTTGGGCCGCACCTGCCAGTCAAGGCTGCTGATGCGATCCTTGACCACATTGATGGCACGCCTCGCGACCGGCGTTTCCGCAAAGCGCCGCAGATTCTGCGGAGTCGGCTTCGGCATGGCACTCAGGTTGCCACCCGGCCGCCATGGACTCAGAACAGACGGCAGGCTCATCGTCTTACGCGTGCCTGCCTCCCCCGCAGCCTCCAGCGCACCCTCACCCTTCCAACCGCGAAGCGCACCTCGCATCCGGTCGACTACATTCACGCGCAACCTCCTTCTCAAAAACACAAAGGGCGCAGCCAGCGGCTACGCCCTCACACAAATCGTCTTGTTGCAGATCAAGATCCGGGTTTACATCCGCAGTTCCTGCCGTGCCGTTTCCGCTGCGCGGTGGAGATCATTCACCGTCAGCACCCGCAAGCCCTGCTCCTCCATCGTCTCCACGCCAAAACGGTAGCGGTCCTCCGCTTCACCGGCTCCGCTGGCGACACTTCGCAGCGGCTCAATAACGGCGGCAAGATCAAGCGATGCGTTTTCTGCTCGCTGCACACCCGCGCGCAGCTTGTCCGCGGAGAACGCCAAGACCTTTGCCGCTTCCAGGTCACCTTCAAGCGAGATTGCCTGAAACATCCGGATCACTCCGTTCGGGCGGTATCCGCAATCCAGCTTCAGCGGATCACCGGCGCGGGTGTATTGGCTGGCGGCAATACGCTTTCGCATCACGCTCCACACACCGGTGCGCTCGAACTCTCGCCTCATAGTTGCAACAATGCCAGCTCGCCCGCTCTTACGCCGCTCCACACGCTCACGCACCGGCTCCACGTACATCCGCATCAACTGATCCATCTCCGCGGCAACTGACAGCGCTAAGGCACCGCGCGGCTCACTGATTTGCAGCGACGTTGAAAGCGACTCTTCCAGGACCTGCATCACCGGCTTTTGCTCCTGCACGGAAACGCGCACACGAGAAGCCAGATCCTCTTCAATCGCCTCCAACAGCTCGACATCCGCATCCGGGTCCATGCAGCGCACGCGGCTCCAGTCACGCGTAAAGCGCACCTGCGTCGTATCCGTTCGTCCCGCTTCGCGCAGCATGACACCAATATTCACGAACTCGTTCTTTACCGCGTCTGGCACATACCGCAGAAGAAAGAACTCGCATTGGATACGTTCCGCCAAATGCCACTCCAGCTACATCACGAATTTAGATGTCATCCCTTGACCCGCAAACGAACGCGGTACGGCAACGCGCGTCCCCGTTCCCCATTCCGGAAACGGATTTCGCTGCGACTCGCGAAAGCTCGTGATCAGCTCTCGCACGCGGCTCCGCCGCTTCAGCAGTGTCTCCATTAGAGCTTCCATTTCTGCCGGATTGCCACCATACCATTCTGGAGGTACCTGGTCCGCAACACCCCACAGGGTCTCCGCCGGCATCTCCTCGACCGCCGTGATCCACGGCTCAAAGCTCTTCCATCCTGTCACGTGCTCATAGACCAGATTGCGCGGAAACACCCCACGCAGAGGCGAATCCGGAAACGTCCATTCGTTCGCGTGGAAGCAGAACCCCTGGTCGATGAACACCGCGCGGTAGCGCTTCTCGCGAGACTTGCGCAAGAATACCGCCTGCCTTCCATTTGTGTTGGCCGTCCATTTGTCAACACAAAGCATTCCGCAGAACTCCTCAAGATTGCGCAATTCGGAAAGTTTCTCATCCGGCAAGTAATCAACCACCTGCCCAGGCATAAGGCCGCCCGCGAACCGCGATCCAAAGGCGAGTCCATCGGCGCACGGTGCACGTTCCCCGTACCCTAAGTCGACCCACATCTCCGAAGAGTTCGCGATCAACCACTCACTTACCTCAACCGTGTCCGAAGCGGGAACAGAGAGCTGAACGGCCTCTGCCAGCTTTGTCGCAATCAACTCGTTGGCCAGAACGCGCGAGCCCTGGGGATTGTTGCGGAATTTTACAATCCACAGGTTGCCGTCCGCGCCCAGCATCATCTGGCTCTGCGCACCGCCCCGCATCCTGCGAATTGCCTGAACCGCCTGTATCGCCAAGCTTGAGAAACCTTTCGTCTCAGCAGCATACGTCACCGGCTAGAGTTCGGCTTCGAACCGCCTGCGCGATGGCCATGCTCATCACCAGATCGTCATACGCTCCCCTGGCCGCTGCGGCCCGCCCATGCTCGTCGGTGACAAAGCTCCGGCACTCCAAGAGCAGACGTTCACTTTCCATCAACTCGGGTTCTCGCGAGAGCAATGCGGCAAACTCGCTCAGCATCCGCGTACGTGACGACACATCCGTGAGCCACCCCGGCATGCGGTCGCGTCCCGCATACATCCTTAGGCCGCCGCGCTCCGCTGCTTCGCGCTCAAGGAAGGCCAGCACCGCTGCCCCATGATTGTTGCGCTCCACGGTAAGCAACGCACCGTTGTACTCGCTCGCAAGCTCGGCCGCTGCACGCGCCAGGTCACGAGGCGACATCCTGGCCTGCAACTCCGCGCATTGCATGCCGGTCTTTTCATCGACCACTTGTATGGCCGCGAAGTCTCCTGTACTGCCGCCGCCTGCGGCGTCCACACCTAAGACAAAACCCCTGCCGGGACAGGCGGGCCGCCCCTTCAGCACCGCACCCCCGCGCAGCGTCTGTATGGGTGGACTGAGGTCAGCTAACCGCGACGCGATTACGTCCCGCTCAAAGAAGCATGATCCGCTCGCGCGGAAGCACAAGACAGCATCCTCCGCAAACTCCTGCTCACGCATCGGGCCGTAGCGTCGCGCGAGCTCACGGCGAAATCCAATCTGCTCCGCCGTGAGCCCTTCGCGCGCCACCAGGGCTGACTCCTCCGCCGTGAAGTCCTGAGCCGCCGTACCCACATACGACGGCTCGAACCACCAGGGGAAGAAGTGCCGTGCCATGCCTTCGGCCACCGCTCCTTGCCACTCCGCATGGAAGCAGCCGTAGGCACCGTTGGGCGTCGACTCCAGAATCAGTTCGCCTCCAGGCACAAGGGCCGCCCGCAAGCCTGCAAGCACCCCCACCGCATCGCCGGTCCACCGCGCCACTTCGCTGCAATGCAGATTTTGCAGTGTCAGCCCGCGCCCTGCATTGGGATCACTTGCACTCGCAATGCGGAACTCTGAGTCAATTGCAGGAAACGTCATCTGCCCCACGTTGGCCCGTCCGCGCCCTGCGATCGATGTAAGCATTTCAGCAGGCAGGTTCTCCCACATCCGTGCCACCGTTGCGAACAGCGCCTCCGCGCTCTCGCGCGTGTGGGCCACCATCAGCGTAGTGGTTCCCGGCTCCAGGATCGTCTTCAGCAGAAAGCGTCCCGCTATCCATGTGCTGACGCCCATCTGCCTGGCTTTCAACACAATGTTCTGCGGGACGCGATGCCGCTCAAATTTCCGCTGCGCCCGGTTCGCCTGCAGCGGCTGGACGAGACCGTCTTTGCCGCGCACCTTCAGAAAGCGTTCCGCCATCCAAACACTTCCTTCGGGAGTGTGCAGCAGGTTGCCCAGCTTCTTCCACTCATCGCCGCTGCGTGACCGCTTCGGACCGTTCGATCTCATCCGTTGCCATCATTGCGTGCGCAGCCAACTGCAGCCGCCGGTGGATGCACTTGTCAGCATTGGAGTGAAGGTTGCCGCCGCTTGCGGCGCGACCGTCGCGCTTCCCACGATGGCCTGGGAATTCACCGTGCCCATGGTGATGGCGTATGTGCCGGACCCGTTGACGACCGTACGTGGCGATGCCTGACCCTGGCAATCCACCAGTGTGTGTGTCGCCGCTGCGGTTGGCGTCTGCACGATGAAATTGTTTGCGTAATTCTCCGAGAACGCGTTCGCCGTGGATGCATCCGGGGCCGTTTGCGAACTGCCATCCAGGGTGTTCACGGTGTTTGATACAAGCTGCCCTATAAGACCGTAACCGGACAGGGCTGACGCCGCGCCGTTGACGACAAGTGTCGCGCAGGTACCCGCACCTGGTCCCACAAGGTGAATATCATCACCAAAGAAGCATCCAGAATTACCGGCTGTGGAGTTTGCCGAGGCACCATCCGCTCCAAGCGCCGGGATCTCCGCGACATCGTTCAGCGCATCGAACGCTCCGCTGGTCTTCCAGTTCGCCCGGATCAGCGCGTTCAGCGCGTTCTTCTTTGTGATGAATGGATTGCCGGTGCCACCACGGTCGATCATGGTCGCAACCGCCGTGCGCGCGCCCATCTGCTTCGCTTTCAAGCCGCATGACACAAGAGACGTCCAGATATCCGAGGCAGACCTGTTCGTGATGCTGAAGTCGTTCGTGCCGGCCCAGAGATGTAACACTGTGCGGCCAGGAACGATGTTTTGCGCCCACTCCTGATCGCCCAGCTTACACATATCAAACGCCGTGTTGGCGTAAATACCGTAATTATTTATCTGATATGTGTTGTTGAGAGTAAGCGAAGTCGTCCATTGGCTGGTTCCTGGATACGTCGCTGTCAGTGAGTCACCCAATGCAATGAACTGAGGCGCACGCGATGTCGTCCGGTTCGGGTAGGCCGGCATTGTGCCCCGGGCGGCAAGCTTTCCCTGAATGTACTTCTCCACCGCCTGCATCTGAGCCACAGTATGCTGACCTGGGTACACGATCATGTAGGTAATTACCCCCCGAAAGGCATTACTGACCTGATTCTGCAGGGTGCCGATTTGATACACGCCGCCGGTGATTGGAATCGCCGAACACGAATTACCTTGCGCCAGATAGTTTCCGGGTTCTTGGCCGTCCACAATCCAATGATCGACTGAACTGCCACCACTTCCGCAGGTAAATCCAAATACATGGGCACCCCCATACCCGTCCCCCAGAGTGGTGTTGCCACCTAGATAGACAGTAGGCTGAAAGGCGTTCGTGTAGATTTGCGATTCAATGATGATACTGCCCGATCCGCCACTGCGGCCAAATACCGTTGGGCTTGTCTCAAACGGCAGGCCAGAGTAATTCGTCCCTGTATTCTGTAACAGCGTGGGCGATATGGTCGCGAAATACACCGTGTTAAACGTACTGAACGGAGTATTAAGGCACGCAACGTTTGCTCCTGATATCGGGCCCGCATCAAGAAACGCAAGTCCGTAGGTGTACCAGTTCGGCGCATTCGGTGCGGCGCAAAAATTCAGGGTGTTGCCGTTCCCACTCACATCGGACACGGTAGTACCCGTACCATCCATCATGGGGTACTCCCCCCCGCCGGCGGGTACAGGGACTGGGTTCACCAGATTTGGTACATTGCCTAGCCGAGCCGCCGGCACCGCCCCACTGAGCAGGTTCGCCGCGTTGGTTGTGTCCACGGTTGCAGAAGCCGCAAAGCTGGCCCCGTTCGTCTTGGTACAGGCAATCAAACCACTTGTATTGACCGCGCAATCCCCACTTATCAGTGGAGGATTGCCAGAGGTTTGCGCAGTCATTATCCTGCTCACCAGCAGGATGGTAGTCAAGAAAATGGGCAGCCAGTTGGCTGCCCGTAGCACGCGGCCGCTCCGCTGTCGACCATTACTCATTGATAGCTCCTGGATTCAGAAGGGTCGCGCCGTCCGTATCGACGACGAGTTGTTGTACAAAATACGTGCCTGCCTGCGTATACCCGGCCGCGCCGCTCACGCTGCTGGTAAGAAAACCACCATGGATGGAAGGCGACCACTGTACCGTGTACCCTGGCGTGCTGCCAACCTGGAAAATTAAGGTGATGTGCTGGCCAGCTGCCAGGCCGGTAAAGCTTTCCGACGTGACATTGCCTGTCAGTGGCATGTGAAAGGTAGCGATGGAGCAGGTCACCGCGAACGTCGGAGCCGCACTGAAGCCAACGGCGCTGGCGCATACGCTGGAGCCGCTCCCGCCGCCTCCACCACCGTACCCTGCTGGCAACCGGGCAGGATCGATGGTTCCACTTGTCAGGTCCGACGCGCTGCCGCTGGTGGCCACGTTGGCCAGCACCGCAGTAGCCGCCGCTGGACCCAACGTGACTCCGCCAACCGCCGATGAGGTCGCTGCCTGTAATCCGTTGATGCGGGTGGCATTGATCGTCGTTGCGTTGATCGTTCCCGCCGTAAATGCCGAAGGCGAAAAGCTGTACGGAGTCCCGCGCATGTTGAACGCTAGCGTGGAACTTGGTGGCGCATAGTTGATGTAGTCAAAGTACGCACTGCTTTGAAGCGTGAAGAGATTGTACGAGGAATTCCACCGGTTACAGCCATGGGAGTTACAACGCATGATAATACCGGTCGTTTCTCCCGCCTGCAAGTCAAGGGACGTATTCCACGCGCCCTGAAGTGCCAGGCCGGAATCTGGTGCCAGGTGGGTTCCGCCATTGCCATAATAGGCGGTTGCTGGCGTGCCATTCTTTATCAGCCATCCCTGCAGATAGGGCCCGTTCATGCCGTCGTATTCCACACCGGCTGGTTGGGGCGCTGTTGGCCGGGGTAAGAACTGCGTCACGTACGTTACATCTGCTGCCACGCGGCTTTGGAAAAAGTGAGGCTGTTCCACGGGATCGCCCGCAGCCCACGCGACAGCGTTGGGCGCGAGAGTCATCGCCCCGTCAACTGCCTTGGTAGCGGCGTCGTATACGCTTATGACCTCAGCTGCAGGGTACAGAACATACCCGCCGGTGAGATACGCGGCCGTGCCCCCTGTGCTGGTGCTGTTTGCGCCTGTCTGCGTATAGGTAAACTGGTTCGACGCGATGGTGGTGACAGGAAAGGTCCCGTTGTAAGATGAATCCGCAACACCGGACACGCTTACCATCAGGCCATTGATATCCTGCGGGAAGGTACCGCTGATTGTCGCGGTCACTACGTTGCCCGCACGCTGCAGGGACGTGATGTTAGTCTGGATATTCGCGAAGCCGCTGGTCGTGTTATTTACGCCGACGACTCTGGTGCCTAAACCCGAATAGTACAGTGCCGTGCTGGAAATTGATCCTATGACAGGAAACAACTGACGCAGGTTATTTGCCGTATCCACGGTCTGCTCAATGCCATAACCGCAAAGGCCGCCGATCGCAATCGTTGCTCCCGCGCCGTGCGGCTTGTTCAGCGTCAACTGGATATGTGTTCCGTCAATGATGGAATAATTCACCGTCTCAAAATCGTCGGTGCCACCAACGCCTGCGTCCGCGATACAAGCGATCCCGCTTGCTGCTGGCGCGGCTGCCGTGTTCGTGGCATAACCGCCAGCAACGCCGCTGGTCAGAATTGCAGCAGAAACCGTCCCGGGAGCCATCACGCCAGCCTGTGGCAGCGCTGACGAAGCGAGCGAAAAGAATGTACTAACAGGAAACGACGTGCCGCTGAACTGAGCCGACGCATGTGGCCCGCCGCTGCCTGGACCAATCAGCGTTCCCGCTGTGATGAGCTTAGATGGTGCGGTGTCGATTAGGAAGCGGCCTTCGCCCTGTGTGCCAGCGTCGGCGGTCGCGGTGATCTTCATCTGGGTCGAGCCGCTGCTGCAGCCTGATGTGCACGTGCCGCGGAACACCGATGTATGCTCGCCGATCTGAAGATCAAACGGGTGCGTTCCTTCGTCGGAGTTATCCCTGTAGCCGCCGGAACTGTACAGATATTGTGAACCTATAAGGCAATCACCAATCGCGTAGCAGTTCTGGGTATGATTGTCCAACACATGCTGACCTTCTGTGGCGTTATACCCCTCGGTAAGACTCGAACTGTAAGTCGACTTGAAGTATGGAATACCCTGGGTCAGGTTTTGTGGGTAAAGATTATTACCGCCCGTCAGCGCATTCTGCCGGATGTAGAGTCCGTTTAGCTGAATGTTGTTGTGGCCGGAAGCCTTGCTTGCCGGAGCACTGATCGTTCCATCGACGGTGATCGAACGGCCATTTGCGTACACCTGGTTTGGGCTCTGCGGATTCAAAAAGTATTCGTCCACCGCGCCACCACGCTGATCTGTCAATTGCGACCGGCTACTTTGCAGTGAGAAATGTTCCGTGCCGCCATAGGTAGGATCGGCCACAACCGTACAACCGTTCGTACAGTTGCTGCTGGTCAACGCGTTGGTAATACCGTCATTACCGGCCTGCGATTGGTACTGCTTTGCATACAGTTGCCCGTTCAGGTTGTTCACCTGCAATTGGGTCCCGGCAGGCTGCGTCACCGTTTGTGTGCCACTTGGAACGAGAGAGACTTTTTGTCCCAAACCGGCCTGCAATGCGGACGATGCAGCATCCACATAGTTCTTCGTAGCAGCTTGCAAGCCGGAAGCAGGATCTCCAGGCAGAGTCAATGGGCCGGTCATCGTGTCGCCCGATTTCAGGACATAGGCCGATGCGTCCTGCGGCGTCGCGCCCAGCGTGGCCCGCGCGATAGCCTGATCCACGTACTGCTTGCTCACCGTCTGCAACGCAATACTGGACGGAAGAACAGAGGTGCGCACCGCACTTAGGGTCAGTGGCCCGGCACTGACCGGTATCGTCCAGTACTCGCGGCTGGTCGATCCGTCACTCAGGTGGTACACGACCGTGTAATAGGTTCCGGCGGGAGTAGCGCCCGCATTTGGCGCGAGTGATACGTTGAATGCGCCACCGGCACCCAGCGCAACTGCCAGGTTGCCCTTCGGTACGCTCTGTCCCGCCGCTGTTGTAAAGGCCGGCCAACTCACCAGTACCGAGCCTGCGGCCGCCGTGCCATCCGCAGCGTACACGGTGTCACTGATGGCTGACGTTGCGACTTGCGCCACAACCGTACGACTGTACGTCATACCGGCCACCAATAGCGGCCACAGCAGCAGATTCACAATTCGCATCCGCGCGCTACCTCTTCCTTTCATCTCATGTCCTCGCTCTCGCAAACCGTTCCTTTCGCTTGTCCATGTCACTGCGCCTCAAACTCCGATAGAACCTTACGTGCAAAAGCACGGCCTGTGGATGCCAGCGGCTTGGTCCGGGCCTGTCCGGACTTTCGGTCAAACTCTGCCATCTGCCACAGCGTCTTCGCGCACGCAACATCACCATTCTTCGCCTTTTCAAGTAAACCTTCGCAGATAGCGGGCAAGGCCGCTGCAATCTGCTGCTGGACGAAGCGTGAGCATTGCCTTGAAGTCACGCTGCGCACTGGTTCTAGCGTTGCTGGCAACGCATCCATCCGCCGCTGTTCTGTGATCGTGAGTCCAGTGCCAGCATCAATCGTGGTAGTCTTCCTGCGCTTCCTGCCTGCCGCGCACACCCGTTTTTTTTTCGTTTGCAATCTCGCCGCCCAAAAAGCACGGGAGATGCCGAGGCACCTCCCGTGTCATTGCGTCTGTGTTGAGAAGTCCCAGCGTTTCCGCCGTGTTCTCGCCTTATTAAGAATACCAAGCCGGCGCCAAATACCATGCCAGCTTTCCACGAAGCAGTAAGTCTATTGGGGATAGTGACTTACCAGCTTCGCGGAACGTTCACCTTCTTGACAGGGATCACAGGCGATCCGTTCCAGCAGGTGCCGCTCGAGAAACACGGCAGTGAGTTCGTCCAGAGACTCAGTGTACCGGCGCTGCACGGAACGGACACTGATGTTTAGTCCGGCAGCTACCTCTCCAAATGTGTATTCCTGTATAGCAATGCGGAGAAGGAGACGCTGCTGCTCCGAAGGGAGCGTACTCATACATTGCTTCACGTCGTGCACGAAGATCACGACGTCATCGAATGCATGCACACGGTAGGACGTGACTTTGCCGCGAAACATCTCGCGGCCAAGCAGCGAGGGCACACGCCCGCTCTCCATCGAGAGCACTGCATAACGACGCAGCATCCCCTCTGTATACCGCCGGTAAAACGCCGTCTGGGGAGCTAACAGCACGCGGACACCCGGTCTGGGCTGCTCCGCACTTTCCGGCTTGGTCTCGCCTTTCTGATGGGCTGCATGTTCAGCATGCATAACCTGCACAGCATGCGCAAGATTGCCTTCCGTGGCCCAGATCTGGGCCAACGTACCCGCCTCAGCGGCGGTGCTTGAGGCAGACGCACTGACACGATTCCGCATATGCAACAGCTTCATTCCGTACCTCCTGACTGTTGTGTTGCTGCATGCTGGCGCCCGGCCCGGCAGGGCCGTCCTGGACGAAGCCGGCGCCGGGGCGGCATCTCCGACATCGTATAGCTGCAGTGCCGGCAGTACACTCCAGCCGATAGTCCGGCGCGCACCCATAAAGCGCCGCACCCTTCGCATATCTTCAAGTCCCTTCGCAAGTAATTCATTTCGTTTCTTCACCTCTATTGCCGGTGCCCGCTTGACTTCTCAGGTGGGTCTCCCAGCAGGTTGCCTGCACCCGGGCTAGCTCTTTGGCTCTTGCGCCCGCGCGAAGTTTCGTTGCGGTTTAACAAGGTTGCGCGACTGGAAGAAGGCACCGTAACATCATGCCCGCGCATACCTTTGTGTGTGGTCCCTTTCTCCGCATCGTGTGCGGTACCTTAACGCACTTAAGTTGCCCGACTCTAATCAGGGGCCAACATAGCGTCAATGTGAATTACCGGGCAGTATTTTGCCGAAAGTCCTAAGTCTCACCCCCAGGTGACAACAGGGGTATAGCCTTCATCTTAGCCGCCGTCTCTTCGCCTTATATTCGCCTCAAGCGCTGCCGTTGGCAAGCGAAATCTTTTCCTAACTACCGAGCTTCCCAATTCGGTATGGTTCGCCGGATACTTTTCCCGTGATCTCTTGCCTCATGGAGGGCCGCATGAGGGGTGGTCGGCTTCGATCGCCCGCATGAGACAGTGGAGACGTGAGACGCGCTGCACTGTTCGTTGTGTCGATCCTGGCCGCAACCGCTTGGATCTCATATCTCCTCTTCGCTCCTTCGCGCACAAGGGAGATCTTCGTTAATCTGCCTCCGGGGACGTCTGCCCGCGCGATGGGCAGCAAACTGCAACAGGCAGGCGTCATTCGGAGCCGCTATGGCTTTCTGTTGCTGCGCCTGGCTAAAGGCGGGAGGCTGCAGGCCGGAGAGTACCGGTTTGCGGGTACTGCATCCGCTGCATCGGTCTACATGCGCATCCAGCATGGAGACGTCTATACGCGAACCGTCCTCATTCCTGAGGGATACAACCTCTTCGACATTGCCCACGCGGTGGAGGATGCCGGTCTTGGGCCGGCCAGTGCGTTCCTGGCTGCCGCCCACGCAAACGTCGACCTGATCTATGCATACGCACCCAGGGCCACATCACTCGAAGGTTTTCTCTACCCTGATACCTACCGGTTCAGCCGGCAAGCCACCATACGATCGATGCAGGAAACGATGGTAAAGCGATTCCACGCGGAAGCTGGCAAGCTTGCTCTTACCGGGAACGTCTTACCGATGGTGACGCTGGCGTCTCTGGTAGAAAAAGAAGTTCGCTTCCATGATGAGCGCGGGGAGGCCGCTGCCGTCTTCACAAACCGTCTCGCACATGGCATGCCACTGCAGACGGATCCATCCGTAATTTACGCGGCGCAGATTGCCGGGCGTTGGACCGGGACCATTCGCCGCAGCGATTTACAATTCGATTCTCCCTACAATACGTATCTTCGTGGAGGGCTGCCGCCTGGCCCCATCTGCTCACCAGGCGCGGCAGCGCTGTTGGCTGCCATGCACCCTGCGGCTACTGACAATCTTTACTTCGTCGCTGACACGACTGGTCACACGTTGTTCTCTCGTACTCTGAAAGAGCATGCGGCTAAGGTCATGGCCTATCGCAAACGTCTGGCCTCAGCCTCGACACCGTGATTCGCCTCCGGTGTGCCCACTGCTACAAGTGGCCGGGAGTCAGCGCCGGTCGAGTAAACTGAAACGCAGCACATGAAGAATCCGCAATGGAGAGCGCTGGCGGGATGCAGCCTGCTCGTATTTCAAACCGGCTGCTTACGCACCACCCGATCTGTCATCCAGACGCATCCGCCCGCGCGGGTTCTTTCATCATCGCTCCAGTCACTTGTCACAGCGACGACGACGCGGTACGACAGCATTCAGACCCTGAACGCGCGCGTGGAAGTGGCGGCCTCGACGGGCGGTGGCAAGGAAGGCAAGGTCATTGAGTACACCTCGTTCTCTGCATATATTCTTCTGCGCAAGCCAGGCGATCTTCACTTCATCGGATTTCTGCCGGTGGTGGGCAGCAAGATGATCGACATGGTGACTGATGGCAAAACCTTCACGATGGTCATCCCGCCGAAGAATCGCGCTATTACCGGGACCAACCTCCTAAGCACATCGTCGAGCAATCCGCTCGAAAATCTGCGTCCCAATATCTTCTTTGATTCTTTGTTGATTCAAAGTGCTCTGCCTGACGAACTTGTCTCACTTACTTCTGACGACCGTATTTACCAACCCGACCCAACTCGAAAATATGTAGTGGATGAACCAGAATATGACATCGGCATCTATAAATCAGTGGCAAACAGCACAGAGTTGAAAACACAACGCGTCGTCCACATCGGACGTGCCACGCTTTTGCCATATCAGCAAGACATATACGACAGCAAAGGCCAACTGGTAACTGTGGCCACGTATGACAATTACAAAGTATTTGGGCAGACTGCCTTTCCCTCACGCATCACGATCCAGCGGCCGTTGGATCAATTGCGTTTGACGCTGAATATCAGCCAGCTTGCGATCAATCAAACATTGGAAGACGACCAGTTTGAAACGCCTAAGATCCCGGCGGCGTACCAGGTGCAACATCTTCCATAGGGCGTTCTGTTCTGTGCAGGAAAATTCCAGCGAGCATAATGCATCCGGTTCCTAAGGCCGTAGCCGCTGCAATGCGGTTACGGGCCAACAGTGTCATGCATCCCCCACACCATGCCAGCAGCAGGCCACTTGTAATCTTATCGACCTCGGAGCGGTTCACTGCGGCCAGCGGCAGAAGGTGCAGGCCCACAATGATTGCGATCGCGGGGTTGATATACTCCGGCAAGTGAACCAAGGCCAAAATCACGGCGGCAGTGGGAATCGATACACCCTGGACGATGGTCACGGCAAATAACATGCGTTTCGCCCGTTGACTTTCATTCCGCGTGAGATTAGGCAAGCTTCCCGCTGCAGTGATCAACAGGCTTGCTACCGTCACGACAAGATACATGCTGCTCCATGGCAGCAAAAATTCGATGACTCCCGTAACGGTCCATAGCAGACCGAAACCAGCGAACAGGGCCGTGCTCATGGCACTGTTATACACTCACCGGCGCGGACGCTAATTCCAACGCGGGTCGCGCGTGACCTGTATAAAGTCTAGCAGCGCTTCGCGTGATTGGTCTGTCACAACTTCCACCTCGATTTTGTCATTGGGCTTCAGCCTGACGCCGTTCACCACGAATCGTTCTGCTTTGTAGGACGTTTTCGTACTTCCGTTTCCATCCCGTGCATCACTCGTCCACGAAGCGCGCGTGACTCCATTGACCTGCAGCTTAAAGGTGCTCTCGGCAGGTGTGTCGAAGTAGCCTACGTCCAACCGGTACACATTCTCTCCTCCTCGAAAGATGGTGGAAGCTGAACATTGAACCTTTGTGCAACGAAGTCCGGATCCTCGGGAAACATTTTCCGGCTCTTGTTCTTCAGCCGGGACAAAGCCGGAAAGCTGCATCTGCTCCGCTGTTACGCGCCCAGGATGGTGACCCACAAAGTCCAGCGCATCGTTCACGCCGCTGACGTGCTGCAGCCATTCGCTTGTTGTATCGCGCCAGACTTCGGCCTGCAATGCCGCATGTGAAAGAAAACGGTAAACAGCGCGATAGCGCGGCTCATTGACTAAGCCATCAACCGATTCCCATGCATCCATCGCGTTCGTAATCTGCGCAGCCGACGCAAAGTGCGAGTCATAGAACGCCTGGATTGCAGTTCTCCCATCCCGCAACCTGTACGTGTAAGGAAGACGATGAAAAATCAGCAGCCACTCGTCAGGGCACTTTGATGGTGAGCTCAGAATGCCAGCAAATTCCGCGGGATAGCGCCGCACTTCGTCCGTTCCCGAGATTGTTCGATCCGTCCCCCACTCAGTACCTTCAGCCAACGGAACAGTCGTTCCATGTGCAATCGACGCATGCGCCGGATCGGGACTGCCTCCATCGGCAGCCAACGACGGGAGGCCCAACGGCGCGCGATTTGCAGTGTACAAGCCGGCGCTCTTCAGCAGGATGTCAACTGCAACGGCGTAGACGCGCGCATCGTCGCCCCATGTCAGCCGCGCCCACTCCTCTGTGACTGCAGATGGACGCATCCCTGGATTCCATGCCATCCTGCCGAACGCATAAAGGTTTGCCTGCAGCATTGGTTGCTGCGCCATGGCGGCCAGCGCAGTGAGTGGAACCGAAGCGACGATGCCTCCTCGCGGACCGGCAGCCTCCAACGCATCAAGCATGAAGCCGTTGCTCTTCGCCTGATGCTCAGGGGTATGCAGCACCCGTTGCCATGCCTGCAGCGGATAAGCCAGCGCGTCTGGCGGAGCGGGAAACAGTTCGAAGCGCGCGATCTGCGGCCGGCCCGGCAACAGGCTAAAGTTCGCAGACCCGAGTCCGGCAAGCGGCACAAGCGTGGAGTTCGCACGCTCGCTGATTGTCACGCCTGGGTCCAGTCCATCACGCACAAGCAAGGCGCGTTCCTCGGGAGACAGTGCGTTCAGGTTCTTTCGTTCAACCAGCGGCTCGCCCAGGGCGTTCTCAACCATGACAGCGACTCCTCTGCCGCGTAGCCCTCTGGCCGAAGCATTCGCCGCAAGCAGGGCGGCCTTAAACCGCTCCCGGTCCACAGTGTCTGGCAACCTAAGAACGATTCCAGCAACGTTCGGCAGCGCCCGTGCGAGCCGTTCTGCGTTCTCAGTGGCAGGCGTGTCCATCGCATCGACGCGTACCCAGACACGAATGCCAAAGGCGCGTGCGTCTGAGCACAGACGTATAAGTTCCTCGCCACGTGCGCTGGTAATGAGGGCATTGAATCCAACGGAGGCGAGCAGCCTTAACAGGCCAGTGCCTTGATCTTCAGCCACCATCAGAGATCCACTCAACTTGCCGCCGATCTCAATGCCGCGTATGCCAAGCTGCGGCGCGTCCGTCATATCCTCCGGCAGTTGCTGATCTTCAGCAATCAGCGCGGCAAAGCGAAAGGCGGCCCATAGTTCCGCGCGCGGAGAACCGCCCTGAAGGATGTACCAATGCCGGATTCCATTGCGGAGGTGCACGATGCGAAAGCTCTCTTCAGGCAGCGCTCTCTCCGTCCACCCTGGCAAGCGGTTTAGCCCAGCGCCATGCAATGCATTCGTTGATCCCAGCACAATTGCATCGAAGTCCGGGTCAAAGCGGTGCAGCACAATGTCCGTTCCGCCGATCATGTGGCCGACGCCGCGATCCAGTTCTTCGGCGGCCGTAATCTCCTCCGGTGCGTCTCCCAGCACAACCACCGCATGCGGCAGGTCGTGGTAACGCGGCGGATCTGGCGGAACTGCATAGCGCAGCCAGCCCGGTCCTTCTGCCGGGCACTTCGAACATGCGATCAGAATGAGCACGGCCACGCAGCCCGCGATCCTTGCCGCGCGGCGAAGTCCGTTTGCAAACAGCATCTGCTGCTTAGACGCAGCAGGGCTGCGGCCATGGTGCGTATCGCAGGATCAAGTTGACATCGCGCATGTCGTTGCCATAGGCTTCCGTCACTGAGACGTCTCATGCCGTGCGCCAGCGTGTATCGTGTGTGCATGGACGTCTGGCAAGCGTCACGCGAATCCATAAAAGACTCCAGGCGCAAAGGACAGTTCATGGCATTGATTCGCAGCGAGGTGGAACAGGCGATCGAAAGAGGCTCTGGCATTCTCAGGCTCGCGCCTGCCTGGGTTCCTCGGTCATTCATGATTCCGGGCAGGAGGCTTAAGCTGCATCCTGACGACCTGTATGCCTTTGGGGCGCACCGTGGCGGAATCAACGAGCGCTGGTTCTCTTCCACAACAAGAGCTTCCAACGGCCCGGACACCACGGAGTTTGAAGGCCTCAGCTTCATCGTTGCAAAGGGCGGCAGCCTCTTTCTGCTGCGGGATGCGATCGAGATTGCAGGCGAGCTCATCCTTGGCAAAGAGGTCTTCGAACGCGAGAAGGGATGGAATTTCTTCTGCAAGTTCTTTGACAACGAAGGTCCCATTCCGCACCATATGCACCAAAGTGACGAATTCGCGGCGCGTGTCGGCTTCAAAGGAAAGCCTGAGGCGTATTACTTCCCGCCGCAATATAACCAGACCTTCAACAATTTCCCGCACACATTTATGGGCCTTGAACCCGGCACAACGCGCCAGCAGGTGCGCGATTGCCTGGAGCGCTGGAGCATGGGCGATAACGGCATCACGTTTCTTGCCCGCGCCTACCGCCTGGAACCGGGCGCCGGTTGGCAGGTCAACCCCGGCATTCTTCACGCGCCGGGCTCGCTCTGCACCTACGAGCCGCAGGTTAACTCCGACGTCTTCGGTATGTTTCAGTCCGAGGTGGAAGGCCGCATTGTGCCTTGGGAACTCCTCGTCAAAGACGTGCCCGAAGAACATAAGCAAAACATCGACTACCTGCTCGACATGCTGGACTGGGATGCCAACACCGATCCAAACTTCGGAGCCAACAACAAGGTCTTTCCAAAGCTCGTCAGACCGGAAGCCGAGATGGAGGGGTACATCGAGAAGTGGGTGAGCTATGGCACTCGCTACTACTCTGCGAAGGAGTTGACGGTGCTGCCCGGAAAAACAGTGAAGATTGCCGACCCAGAGGCATACGGTCTGATCCTCACGCAGGGCTATGGTGACTTCGGCGGTACCCCGGTCTCCACTCCATCCATGATTCGCTTTGGTGCCCTCACGGAAGACGAGTTGTTCGTGACTGCTGCGGCCGCGCAGAACGGCGTCACGATCAAGAACCTAAGCAGCACCGATCCGCTTGTCATCCTGAAGCACTTTGGTCCCGGTAATCCGGATGCCGTACCGCTGATAAAGCAAAAACCGGGTCCCAGCAGCTGGGCTAAGTGAAACGTCTCCTCGTTGTTCGCCACCTCGCCTTCGACGCACTTCAGAAGAACAGCGAGAAACGAACATCGATCACACGGGAGAAACGCAAGTAAGAGATATGGCGCTTATCCACTCCAAACCCGCACTTCACAACGCCATGTGGCCGGGCATCGTTGGTAAGGGTCCGGGTTCAACCGAGCCCTTTATCGATCTTGACACCATGCTCGACCTGACCGCAGCCGCTGCTGTAAATGGGCAAAAGTTCGACGGCGTGGACCTGTTCATGTCTGCGCCGCACACAAGCGTTGATTCCGGCGACGGCGACCTGAAGCGGCTTGCGGATAAACTCACGGACCGGAATCTCGTTTGCGGTTCATTCGTCGCGCCGGTGTGGCCTCCCACGGGTGGTGGCTCTGCCATGGGCACTGAGAGTGAACGCAAGGCATTCCTGACGCAGGTCCGCAAAGCCTGCGCCATCGGCAAGACTATGCGTGAGCTCGGCGTGCGTCCCTACGGGGTGATTCGCATCGACTCAGCCACCGCGCCGGACGAATGGTACAAAGACCCCGAAGGCAGCACGCGAAGGATAGCGGCTACCTTTACGGAGGCCTGCAACATCGCCGAGGGCTACGGCGAACGTCTTGCCGCCGAAGGGGAAATTTGCTGGGCGGGCATGCACGGCTGGGATCACATGACGGCGCTGCTGGAAGCCGTCAACCGGCCCCACACGCTCGGCTTCCAGGCCGACATGGCGCACACCATGCTTTACACACTCGGCTACAACTCACCGGAAAGCCGCATTCTGCCTGAAGATGCTGCCTTGAGCGACCGTGCCGTCATCGTGCAAGCGCTCAAGAAAGTCACTGCCGCGCTTCGTCCCTGGACGATCGACTTTCACGTCGCGCAGAATGACGGCACCGTCAAAGGCCAGGGCTCTCACGATAACACCGGCCGTCACTGCCAGCCAGACGATCCCAACGGACGAATGGACCTCGTGGAGGTCGCAGGCCTGTGGATGCGTGATGACAACGGTACACCCACCCGCGCCTTTCAGCACATCTGCTGGGACGGCTGCATGTTTCCCAACGACGTAATGACGTCGCCCGCAACGTGGAACAAAGTGCTCGCCACGATGATCCAGGTCCGCGACGCGCATGGCTGGGATTGATATCAGGAGAGGCTTGTGGCGAGGAAGAAATCATTGAACATCGGCATGGTTGGCTACGGCTTCATGGGCCGCACGCACACCAACGCCTTCCGCCAAGCTCCTCAGTTTTTTGATCTGCCATATCATCCGGTGCTGAAGGCAGTCGCTGCCCGCAACCTTGAGAGGGCTGAAACGTTCGCCGGCAACTGGGGCTGGCAATCGGTTGAGAGTGACTGGCGCAAGCTGGTCGATCGTGACGACATCGACCTGATGGACATTGCCAGCCCAAACGACACGCACGCTGAGATCGCCATCGCGGCGGCAAACGCGGGTAAGATGGTGCTCTGCGAAAAGCCGCTCGGGCGTACCGCCGTCGAAGCCCGGGCCATGGTCGAAGCCGTGGAACGCGCGGGCGTCGCCAACATGGTCTGGTATAACTATCGCTGTGTTCCGGCTGTCGTCATGCTCAAGAACCTCCTGGATGAGCAGCGGTTCGGCCGCATCTTCCACTACCGCTCGCAATTTTTGCAGGACTGGACCATATCGCAGGACCTGCCTATGGGCGGCGAAGCATTGTGGCGTCTCGACGCTGCTGTCGCGGGCAGCGGTGTCACCGGTGACCTGCTTGCGCACAACATCGACATGGCGCTCTGGCTCAACGGCCCCATCGTCGAAGTCTCCGCCGCGACCGAAATCTTCATCAAGGAGCGCACAGACAGCCAAACCGGCGGACGCGTCCCCATCACCATTGATGACGCCAGCATGTTTCTTGCCCGCTTCGCCAACGGCTCGCTCGCCGTCTTTGAGGCGACCCGCTATGCCCGCGGCCACAAAGCCCTCTTTACGTTGGAGATCAACGGCGAAAAAGCCTCCGCGATCTGGGATCTCCATGACCTTCATCACCTGCAGTATTTCGACTACAAGCAGGAAGGCAAGCTGCGCGGTTGGACCGACATCCACATGACCGATGGCGACCACCCTTACATGAAGCAATGGTGGGTCCCTGGACTACAGATCGGCTACGAGCACACGTTCATTCACCAGGTTGCCGACTTCCTGCAAGCACTTGGCTCCGGCAAATCGGCCGCACCCACCTTCCGCGACGGCCTCCTGACCGAATACGTCACCGACGCCGTCCTGAAGTCTGCCCACACCAAACAATGGGAGAAGGTTGAAGTCGGTTGAACGTTGCTTCCTGTCAAGCAGCAGCACCATCATCTTGAGCGAAGCCCGAAGGGCTAGTCGAAGGACCTGCTTTCCTTCGGAGCTCGCAAATCAGCACCGGGAAGCAGGCCCCTCCACTCCGCTGCGCCACGGTCGGGATGACGGTCAAGCGTTTACTCAATGCTGGAGAATGAAATGAAGTTCAGCACAGGTCTCGCCTTCGCAAGCCTCATCGTATGCACGCTGCACGCGCAAACCTCCCTTCGGTCCGGTTTTGAGCGCATCACCCAGCCGCCGCCGATGATGGAGTTCGCTGAGAACGCGGGCTTTACCTCGCTTTACGACGGAACCCTGAAGGGCTGGGACTATGACCCGACCCTGTGGGACATCAAGGATGGTGCCATCCACATCGCGGCCACGTGCGAGAAGCCGACAGGCACCGTGTATGCGATCTCCAGCACAGGCCAGTATGGCGACTTCATTCTAAAGTACGAGCTAAAGGGTACCGGCAACATCAACGGCGGCATGCAGTTCCGCAGCTACGTCCCCGCAGACCCCACCTCGACCGGCACGAAGTTTCCGCCTCGCCAGCCACCGCCCCAGCGCACGCCCGCTGCGGCTGGGGCAGCACCGCGTCCGGCCCGCCCCGGCGCATGCGCAAACCCGGGCACGCCTCCCTCACGCGAAGCCGAAGCAAAGTGGGACATGGCGGGCCCTCAAGCGGACTTCGATGAGGCTAATCATTACAGCGGCATGTTCTATGAGCAGAGCGGACGTTCTGTCATTGCCACGCCTGCATGGTCCATGTTCGCCGACAGCAACGGCAGCTACGCGATCGCGAGGATTGCAGACAAGGCGACACACGACTCCTGGTTCCACAAGGATGACTGGAACCAGTTCATCGTGGTCTGCGTCGGCCATTCCACATCGATCTACATGAACGGACATCTCGTCACGCAATTTGTGGATACCGATCCCAGATATTTTCGGGCTAGCGGAAAGATTGGCATAGAGTCAGAGTCAACGGGAGACTTGTGGGCTCGCAATATTTTTATCAAGAAGCTCTAAGACTCTGACTTATCGCAAATTGACCATTGCTGTGTTGTCGATCATCCTGACTAACGTCGGCGGCTGTTGGGCACTCTGGGCCGCAGCCGGTATCTGCCCTTCCACAAACCTTTTCGCTGGTCGCGTGGTGCGACCGCTATCCTGAACTCATGCCGAGAACAACCTACCTGGGCCGCAAAGCTGTGGACATTGAAAACGAACACCTTCGCGTAACGCTCACCGAGGAGGGCGGGCACATTGCGGAGATCTTCCACAAAGAGTCCGGTGTCAACCCGCTGTGGACACCGCACTGGGCCACCGGCGAGCCGTCTGCCTTCGGCCCCGCGCAGGAAATCCTCTTCGGGAACGGCGCGGAAGCAAAGCTGCTCTACGGTATTCTCGGGCACAATTTATGCCTCGACCTCTTTGGCGGACCATCGCAAGCCGAGAAAGCGGCAGGCATGACCGCACACGGCGAAGCTTCCATTCTGAAGTACACCATTGAGAAGCAGACCTGCTCATTGGTGGGCCACGTACACATGCCGCTCGCGCAGCTTGAGTTCAAACGCACCCTCATGCCTCTGCGTGAAGACGTGTTGATCAGCGAAACCGTGCGCAACCTGACGGCCTTCGATCGTCCGCTGGCGTGGACGCAGCATGTCACGCTCTCTCCTCCATTTCTCGACCCCGCGACGACTGAGTTCCGCGCCACCGGGACACGCGGCATGGTTATTGAAGCTGACCTCGGAGAAGCTCCATATCTCCTTGCCGGAGCTGAGTTCCGCTGGCCACACGCCCCGCTCGCAAAAGGCTCCGGCACCGCCAATCTGCAAAGAATGAGCACAGATGTTCCCGCCAGCAGCTACACCGCGATCGCCATGCAACCCGGCGAGGCAAGCTGGACAGCCTGGTCGCCGCAATACAAACTGGCGCTCAGTTACATCTGGCAGGCAAGTGACTTTCCGTGGCTCGGGATCTGGGAAGAAAACCGGAGCCGCCGCTTCAAACCATGGAACGGATGCGGCGTGACACGGGGCATGGAGTTCGGCACATCACCGTTCCCGGAGACTCGCCGTCAGATGGTGGAGCGAGGCCGTTTGCTGGACACTCCGGCCTATCGCTGGCTCTCAGGTCACGGAGAGATCAAGGTCAAGTACTCGGTCCGGCTCGCGATGTGCGAGAGCATCCCGCAAACGGTTACGTCACTCGCTTAACCGGTGCCAATCAGTGTTACTTGGCGGGCGGGGTTGATGGTGCGGGAGGCGTGGATGGTGCCGCCGGGGCAGGGGAGTCCACGCCGTAATTCTTGGTCAAGTAATTCAGGATCGCCTCAAACTCATCGTCCGTACCGGTCGCACCGTATCCCACCATCTTGGTAATGGTTGCGGTCCAGCCGTCCTTGTCCTTGTGGTTGCCTGTGATGTTCGTGATGGAGTGGCACTTTGTGCAGGTGCGGATGGTTACATCCTTGCCAGGTCCATTGGGCATATCGGGGTGGTCATCAGGAGCAGCCTGCGAGAGTGACGGCACGAACGGAGCCGCAGCTGCGGAATTCTGACTGGGGACCCCCCACAAAATCAGCGGCATGCCCACAGCAAAGGAGGCAACAAGGTGCTTGATCATTCTCATCTCTGCATCTCCCCTGAAAAATTATACGCCGCTGGTTTCACGCTTCCCTCACCGTGACAAGCATCATCGCCGCAATTGCATTTGATGGAACACGTCACGCTTTTCTACCCGTCCGGCGCTTGCTGGAGGCCGTTAGCTGGCTGCTGGATGATTCCCGCACCACTAACGTCGCGGGCAAACGAACCTTCTCCAGGCGCCGCTCCTCAGAGCCCGCACGTATCCTCCGCAGCAGAACCTGCACCGCGCGTGAGCCAATCTCAAACGCAGGCTGGACGACCGTCGTAATACCGGGCCGGAAGAGTTCTTCCGCATTCAACTCATCGAAGCAGACAAACGCAAGATCGCGTGGTGTTTCCAAGCCCAGTGCAGCCAGGCTCTTCAATGTTCCGATGCCGGTGACGCCGTTGGTTGCAAAGATCGCTGTGGGGCGGTCGCCTCGGCTGCCCAGCATCCCTCCTTGGCAAACCCGGTCGATCTCCGCCGATTGAAAACCTCCCTGCCACACCAGCCGTTCGCGCACGATCAAACCGTGGTGCTGCATGGCAGTACGATAACCACGCAGTCGCGCCTGCTCATTGCGAAGCGTCAACGGTCCCGTTACCACGGCAATTTCTCGATGACCGCGCTCCACAAGGTGCGACACTGCCATTGCCGCAGCGCGCGCATCGTCCACGCACACCGAATCGACTGCCAGCCCCTCCGGCAGCCTGTCCAGGCAGACCAGGGGAGCTTGCGACGTCACGGCAGCGGCGGCATCGCCGGTCCATTCATGTCCACCGGCAGCCACCAGCAGCGTGCCCTCTGACCTTTGCGACCGCAGCAGCTCAAGCATGGCGGCCTCACGCGTGTAGTCATTTTCTGAATCAAGCACCAGAAGGAAGTAGCCCGCCTCGCGCGCTGCCGACTCCGCTCCCCGAATGATCTTTGGGAAGAAGGGAATCGTGATATCCGGCACCACAATGCCCAGCGTGTGTGTCCGGTTCGTTCGGAGGCTGCGGGCAATCAGGTTTGGCCTGTACTGCAGCTTCTTAATGGCATCCAGCACCTTCTGCCGCGCGGCTTCGCTCACACCCGGCACGCCGTTAATGACGTTAGACACCGTGCCGGCGGAGACCCCAGCCAGCTTGGCGAGTTCTTTCTGCGTTGGGGCCATTGACAGTCGATTGTAGTGGCAAGGCTGACGTCAACACACCACGAGCATGATGTTCACGCGGTTAAGCAACTCCAGAAGAACATGCGGCGCTGCCAATCAGCGCAAATGTCACATGCACTGAAGAGCCGGGCCAAGCAAAGCAGCCCACTCAGCAACCGTCTCCGCATTGGCGGAACTCTCCAACGTGGCCATCTGCACGGCGAAGTTGCCCAGCGTAGATGACTCAACCGCTCCGCGTATCACTTCCATTCCTGTTGCCGCGGCTGTCAACCGGTTCAGAACTTCGTTTCTGCTTCCACCGCCGACCACGTACACACGCTTCAACTGCTTTCCCGTGATGTACGCAATCGCCTGCAGCACCTCTGCATAGCGTGCGGCCAGGCTATGAAGAATCAACGCCGTCATCGCCGGTGCCTCCTCTGGCGCGGTGGATACCAGAGGAAATCCGCGCGCGGCCAACTGCGCCTGAATACGTCCTGGCATATCGCCGGGCAACATCAAGCCTGGATCATCGACGTCCAGGAAATACTCAGGGCGTGGTTGCGCTTGTGCCAGTGGCAGCAACTCTTCAAAGCTCCATTCGCGCCCTTGCTCGTGCCATGCCTCCAGGCAGTTGCGCAACAGCCACATCCCATTCACATTCTTGTGAAAAAGCGTCTTCCCACCCGCGCCTCCAAAGTTCGTCAGATTCCATTCACGTGCCTTTACCGTATTGATTGGCTGCTGCAGCACCGTTCCTACGAGTGACCATGTACCTGAACTGACATACGCCCAATCGGATGCTGCATCTGGAATCCCGGCCACCGCCGAAGCTGTGTCATGGCAGCAGGGAGCGATCAGCTGCGTCTCCGCGAACGCCGGCAGAGACGCGAGATCGCCAGTGAGTTTGCCCACGACCGTGCCCGGAGCGACCAGGGGCGCTGCCAGCTTGGGATCAAGCCGGAGGCGCTCAAAGATGGGCATGCACCAGGTCCCACTCTGCATGTTGATCAACTGGGTGTGCGTCGCGTTGGTGTACTCCGCTACCCGCTGTCCACCAAGCCGGTGCAGGGTGTACTCCGGCAGGTTAAGCCACGGCGCATCTGGAATCCCCGCCATCCTGTCCGCGGATAACTGGTAGAGCGTGTTGATACGCATAATGCCAACTGCGGTCAGCACGCGCATCTCGTTTGCGCTTAGGAGTTCGTGAACGCGTTCCTCAGCATCAATGGTGCGTATGTCGCGGTAGCAGTAAGGCGGTTCCAGAGCTTGGCCGTCCGCCCCAAGCCGGACATAATCCACAGCCCATCCGTCTACCGCAACGGAACGGATGCCCTCCGGTGCGAGTTCCGCGCAGCGGCGCAGACCGTCGTCCAACTCTGCTTCTATGGTTTCCAAAGGCCAGCGCAGACCATTCCCGCTGTCCACCGCACCGTTCGCAAAGCGGTGCACCAGAGTGCTCCGAGGTCCACCCTGCAGCCAGCGGAGCAGCGTCACCCGGCAACTCTCCGCTCCCAGATCGATGGCCACCAGCGCACGCGTGTCCTCCGGTGTCAACGCAGATACGCCTCGGCCAAACCGCCGTCCACGGGAATCAAGTGACCGCTCGTCACGGGTGCTCTTGGACCGCCGATGAACAGAATCGCCTCGGCGCAATCCTTCGGATCGATGGGCACATGCGTCAATGTACGTTGTGCGTAGAAGGCAGCAAGCTTGTCACGCAGACTGTCATCTGTCTCGCTGTCGTCAAACGCAATCTTGTACTTTGCCAGCGACGCCTTGACGCGATCACGCGGAAACATCGTCGATCCCTTCACCACCGTCGCCGGGCTGATGCCGTTGACACGCACGTCCGGTGAAAAGGTAATGGCAAGCTCACGCACCAAATGACTCAGCGCGGCCTTTGAAACGTCGTACACTTCCGTGCCCTTCTTCGGCACAACCGCGTTTGCTGAACTGGTTAAGACAATGCTCGATCCCGGTAGACCCTGGGCCTGGAAGATACTGTTCGCTTCGTCGCCGAGCAGATAATTCGCTGTCACGTTGATCTCCAGCGTGGTGCCCCACTGCGCATCGTTGATTAAACCCGTTGGTGACGATGGAAAAATGGCGGCCGTGTTCACAAGAATGTCCAGCCCGCCATACGTCTTCACGCAGGTATTCAGTGCAGCCTTGATTTTGTCGCGGCTGCGAATATCGATTTCCGTACCGGCCGCACACTCCCTGCCGCCGATGGCCTGTGCCTCCGCCGCCACTTTGTCGCAGGCTTCTTGCGAGAGGTCGGCAATTACGATGTGTGCACCGCGTTGCGCGGCCAGCAGCACCGTCTCGCGTCCGATGCCGCTAGCTCCACCCACCACCATCACAATGCGGCGGCTCAGCTCCTTTTCTGGCGGCTGACGCTGAATCTTGGCCTCTTCAAGCGCCCAGTACTCTATACGAAAAGCCTCGCTTGGCGGCAGCGCAACGTAGTTCTCCTCCGTTGAGAAGGCGGAAGTATCCGCAGCCGGTCCAGACTGCGGCAACACCGGCGGACATTGGCCTTCGCCAAGCTGGCCAGCACCATTCATCACGTGAATGGCGTTCAGGTAGAACTCCCCTGTGATGCGCGATTCAGCCTTGTTCTTTCCAAAGGAAAACATGCCGACGCCAGGCACCAGCACAACAGTAGGATTTGGATCGCGCATCCTTGGCGATTCCGGCAGCGCATGGGTCGCGTAGTACGCCTCATACTCCTTGCGATAGCTCTCCAGCGAAGACGTGATGGCAGCCTTCAGGGCAGCGGTGTCTGCCGTGGGATCCCACTCCACATACATAGGCCGGATCTTGGTGCGAATAAAGTGATCCGGGCAGCTTGTGCCCAGGTGCGCCAGCTTCTTCGCATACTTTGAATTGACGAACTCCAGCACATCAGCGCTGTCGCTGAACGTTCCGATCAGCCGCTGCTTCTGCGAAACACCGCCTCGGATGACCGGCATCAGTTCCGCAGCCAGACGCTCACGTTCAGCATGATTGGTGTGCTTCACGCCTCCAAAGGCAGGCAAAGCTTTCTTCAAGTTATGCGATTCAATGAACTGGCCAATCTGATCGATAATTGTCACCGTGTTCAGGTAGCTCTCGCGCTGCGTGTCGCCCCATGTGAACAGGCCATGTCCGCCCAGCACAATGCCGTCGCAACCGGGATTGCTCTCTACCGCCCTTACCAGCATCATTCCAAGCTCGAAGCCGGGCCGTTGCCACGGCACCCATACCAACGTGTGGCCGAACTCCTGGTTGAACTGCTTCATCTTCTCCAGGCCATTCGCCGACGCAGCCAGCGCAATGCCCCAGTCAGGATGCAGGTGATCCACATGGGGGAATGGCAGATACCCGTGCAGAGGCGTATCAATTGACGCCGCGGTTGGATTGTTATTGAAGGTGCACAACGGGTACATGGCGACCATCTCGTCTTCATGCTGCACGCCGCGGTAACGCTTCGTCAGCGACAGCACTTTATCGAGATAAAGCGTCGCAAAGCCCGAGCGCTTGATCGATCCCAGATCGCCTCCGCTGCCTTTCACCCACAGCACTTTCACCGGCTCGCCGGTAAGCGGGTCCGTCTCCTCCAGTTTGCTGCTGGTGTTGCCACCGCCAAAGTTGGTTAACCGCAGATCCGATCCCAGCAAGTTGGAGCGGTACCGGAGCAACTCCGGTGCATCGAGCGTTGCGGCAACCGCCTCATCCCAGCGGTCCTCTAGAAATTTAAGCGTTGCGGTGCTTGCCATGCGGCCCCTTCATGAGCGCACTTCATCTGCATTAGAGTGCGTCCGCTGAAACGTCTCAATTCTAACGCTTGAGAAGCACATCCGGTGCAATCCTCATGGGACCAAACTCACCTTCAGCGCACGCGTCCTGTCACTCGCAAGCTGAAATGCACTCTCCGCCTTCGCAAGCGAAACCTCCGCCGTCAGCAAGGGCGCAGGGTTGATCTCTCCACGGTCGATCATCGCGACGGCCGTGCCGTATTCGTCAAAGAAGCGAAACGATCCCAGCAGATCAATCTCCCGCGTCATCAGCAGGTTCATGTGCAGCGAATCATCGCTGACCGCAGGCAGCGATCCAAGTTGCACGATCCGTCCACCCGGCCGCACCGAAACCATGCACTGGGTCAACGCCGCAAGTGCGCCAGCAGCCTCAATTGACACGTCAAATCCCGTGAGGCTTCGCATCTCCTCGCTCTCTGCATCAAGCTGCGAGATATTCAACGTTCGAGTTGCGCCAAGAGCACGCGCCGTTTCCAGGGGCTTAGACGAGCGGTCCGTAATTGCGATCTCACTGGCACCGGCACGCTTTACCACCATCAGCAGGAACAAGCCGATGGGACCAGCCCCCGTGATCAGCACACGCCGTCCCAGCAGATCGCCCGCGCGCCGGGCCGCATGCAGGCAAACTGCCAGCGGCTCCGCGCAGGCAGCCTTTGCGTAGGAAAGCTGATCGGTTATGGGGAAACACTGCGACTCATGTGCGAGGAAAACTTCGGAGAAAGCACCATGCATGTGCGGGTAGCGTGACGCGCTCCCAAAGAAGTGCACATCCGTGCAAAGTTGGCCGCGCCCTGCCCGGCACTGGGCGCACACCCCGCACGGACGCGCGGGGTTGACGGCAACTCGGTCGCCCAGTGCAAACTTGGTGACGCCGTCACCGAGAGCGCTGACCTCACCGGCAACCTCATGGCCCAGGATGAGCGGCTCGCGCACAACAAACGCGCCCACGCGGCCTGCGTGGTAGTAGTGCAGGTCTGATCCGCAGATGCCACCAGCGCCCAGCCGCACCGCAACCTGCCCGGGCCCGGGCACCGGCACATCGCGCTCCTCCACGGACAGCTGATGTGGTCCATGAATCACGCACGCTCGCATCTCCCACCTCTTTCAGCCCAGATTAGCTCGGTTTCCCAGCGCCGGACTTCTGACGTTCGATCCAGCGGCTTACTCGCGCATCCAGCACGTCCAACGGCAGGCTTCCGCCACTCAAAACCTCATCGTGAAAGGTGCGCTCGTCGAACTTTGGCCCAAGCTGCTCCGTGGCGCGGGCGCGCAGATCCCTGATCTTCAACTGACCAAGCTTGTACGAACACGCCTGCCCCGGGCTGGCGATGTAGCGGTCCGTCTCGGACTGGATCGTCGGCTCATCAATCGCGTGCGAGTTCCGCATGAACTCGACGACCTGATCGCGGCTCCAGTTCATGTCATGGATGCCGGTATCCACCACCAGCCGCACCGCGCGGAATAATTCGGAACGAAGCCGGCCGTAATCAGAACCAGGGTCCTGATAAAAGCCAACTTCCTTGCCCAGTTGCTCCGCATACAGCGCCCAGCCTTCCGTATAGGCCGAGTTCCCACCATGCTTGCGGAACTCCGGCAAACCCGGGATGGTCTGCTGGATGGAAAGTTGCATGTGATGACCAGGGATACCCTCGTGATATGCCACCGCCTCATCATTGATCAGAGAGCGCTGCGCGTAATCGGACACCGCCACCGAGACGCGTCCGGGACGCTTCCCGTCGACTGTCCCTGTCTGGTAATGAGTGGCCGTCGCCTTCTGAAAATCTGGGATCGGCTCTACGGTCACCGGCGCGGACGGAATTACGGTGAACAGTTTCGGCAGCATGGGCCGCATCTGCTTGATGTACGCGTCAAAGTCATCCACAATTGCCTGCTCTGACGCTGGCTTGTACTTCGGGTCACTCTCGATGTGTTCCCGGAAGCTGGCGAGATCGGCATAGCCATTCGCCTTCGCCAGCGCGGTCATCTCGCCCACGATGCGGTCATACTCCTTTAGTCCGGTTGCATGAATCTGCTGTGGCGTGTAGCTCGTCGTCGTCGAAGCACGCAGAGCCGCCTCATACCGGCGCTTGCCTCCGGGCAAACTTTCAATCGAAAGCTCCGTCCGCCCGTACGGCACGTAATCCTTCCGCAAAAACTCAGCAAACTGCTTATACGCAGGCAAAACCTCGGCATTCACAGCGTCGGTCACCGCTTTCCTCAAGCGCGCTTTATCCGCATCCGAAAAGGACGCAGGGAACTTCTTGAGAGGACGCAGAAATGGATCTGCCCCAATGATGCCTTCACACTGGCCGGGAATCTTTGCAGCCAGAAAGTTGACCATCACCAGATGGTCGCGCACACCAACCCGCAGCACGTCTTCCGTCTGCAACAGCGCTCCTGGAATCTTGTGCAGGCGGGTGATGTAGTCCTCGTAGTGCTTCACGGTGTCAAACGGCATGGCAAGCGGCAGGTCGGCCAGTACGGTATGCGGTCCACCCAGCATGCTGATGGGCATCTCATACCCTTTCAGGTCATAGTCCTCCATGCCTTCCTGCAGGTTGCGCTGGAACAGATCGTGCGAGACGCGATCCTCCTCGGCAAATCCTGCCGGATCAATCGCCTGAATTCTTGCAAGATAAGCGGCGTTTTCCGTATGCCGCCTCTCCGTGGCCGCCAGCGAGTAATCCGGCACCTGATCGTTGTAGCGGTAGTCACCAATGGCCGTGGCCAGCGTTGGCTGCTCCCTTAGCCGGGCCTCCCACGCCTCCTGAAACAGCGCGTTCTGGGTTGCAAGGCGAGTCGCGGCGGCAGGCGCGGTCTGCGTCCGGGCAGCGGTGGGAAATGACGTTGCAACAAGAGCAAAGGCGATGATCAACGAAGATGTGCGCACGGCCAGAGTGTAGCAGGCATCTCTCGTGTCACCGCACGTTGTATGGTTGTAGCTTTGCGCGAACGGTGATAGTGGAGTTGCGATATCCGTGATAGTTGCTATCAAATAGCGCGCAAAACGGCCATTCTAGGCTCGTAGCTCCCGTCATTTCGTTGGTCCTTTGCTGCAAGTTGTGGGCGGCCTGGATGCGATCCGTTGCGGTGGTGAAGTAGGCTTCTAGCTGCTCGATGCCGATGAAGGAACGGCCTGTCTGAACCGCGGCCACGCCGGTTGATCCAGATCCCATGCAGCAGTCCAGACGGTCATGCCGGGTTCGGTGTAGGTGCGGATGAGGTAGTCGCAGAGGGCGACGGGTTTCTGCGTGGGATGGCTGCCTCGATCACGGCCATTGACTGATGGAAACATGATGACGCTGCGCGGATAGCGGGTACCGTCCGTGTTCGGCTTGCCCGGTCCAACCACCTTGCCGTAGTTGGACGAGTAGCCAGGACTCATGTGGCTATACGTACGGTGCCCGGTGGTCTTCTGCGGGAAGTACAGGGGCATCTTCTGCGCTACCTGGTTTGAGTCCACATAGGCACGCATGCCGTGCGCCGGGTGATCGGTGTTCACGCCGTCGCGCATATAGGCAAACATGAACGCGCCCACTGGGCTGTACGCAGACGGCAAGGGAATCGTGGTTCCGTCCGCCACCATGCCTCGCCCGAAGATGACCTTTTCGCCGCCCGCCAACGTCAGTTCGACGTAGGTCATGGGGCCCAGCGTGGTGACGTTGGCGGACTGCCGCGAACTCCACGCCAGACCCGCGTAGTTGACATCTCCGGTCCAGGTCACGCCCACGTCCGAGCTGTAGATCATGCTCGTTTTGCGGTTCGCGTCGATGTCGCACTGCTGGATGAAGTGCAGGTGTTCCGAGCCGTCGATGTGGCCTTCCGGCGAGACCCATCCCATGAAGTTCGCCGGGTTGATGCCCAGCGCTGGAAGCTGCACCACCTGCCCGCCAGCGCAGCCGCCGGTGAAGAAGTACGCGGAACCATCGGCCAGCGGAATCTCCGTGTAATTGCCCTGGTTGCCGGGCGCGGAACCGGGGACCGTCTCCCATCCGGCCGCGGTGATGTCGCTGGTGGTGTACATGATGGCGGGGTTGTACGGCCCGAGCTTCAGCGTCGCGGTTCCCTGGCTGGGCTGCCCGCTGAGCGAGCCGTTGCTGCCGGGATTTACCGCATCCGGCTGGAAGTCCGCATCGATGACCTCGTACTCACCGGGCATGGTGTAGGTAAGCGTGGTATCCACGGTGACGTGATCGCCAGGATCGATGCCGGCAGCGACATCGCCGTTCCAGCCTTGATGTAGGGGGATACCACCACACCCGGCACGCGGACGCCACTCAGGGTGAAATCGAATGCTGGTGCGGCTGAACTCAGCCCATCCGGTGATTGCATCGGCACCGGTGGTACATGGTCGTACAGTCCGCCATGCTCGTCGTACAGGATGACCAGCATACTGGTTTGCCACAGGGCATCGTTGCCGCGGATGGCGTTATAGACGTTCAGGATCAAGCTCTCACCCGCGCCGACGTCGTTATCAGGATGCTGATCGTTGGCCGCGTACACTCCACCATTCTCATCATTCTCCGGGTTATAGCGTGGCTCGATGAAGCAGTAGGCGGGCATCTCCTCTTCCGGCTGCGAACACCGTGCAGCGAAGTTGGCGAACTCATCGAAAAACAAGGGCAATTATATAGTTGACGAATCCCGCCCTTTGCGGGATGATGGACTCTCCAG
>CAXTXE010000008.1:66722-146723 GCA_964248165.1 uncultured Terriglobus sp. | reverse complement strand
GCGGACCTAGAATCGGACCGGTCATGGCGATTCCGGACGCAAGAGGGTCAGTCGAGGTGTTGTTTACCACCAGGTTCTGCACCAGCGTAGTCTCCTCACTTGAACCCAGATTTATAGGACCAAGCTCAGCACTGTTGCCGGAGATGGTATTGTTCTGCAGAATTACGTAGTTCGCGCCAACGTCCGATTTTGACAGGGCGCCATAACCTGCAGGCACATGCGAATGATTGTTGACGATACGGTTGCCCGTTAGTCTCACCAGCCCACCTTCATCAAAGACAAAGGGTGCGCTACTCGAAATATAGTATTCGTTAGGCTGATTAGGGAAAGTTTGTGGAACCATCCCACACGAGCCGCTAGAAGAGCTCGTGACGGTATTGTCTTGCGCGGTTATATCTCCAAACAATTCAACAACACCGCAACCCGGGTTTTCCACGATTAGATTATGGCTGACCATCACGGTCATTTGACTAATCACAATGCCATCACCGGTGTTGCTGCTGTCCGTAGCAATACCTGCCGTGTGCGTGATGGTCAATCCGTTGAGTGTTACAGATGGAAAGGTCGCATAGGTGTTGTTATGTATAAGTACGGTCGGCTGCGAGGTTTGTCCTTCAATAATGGTACTGACGGCACCCGATACATCTGTCGCACCGCTGGTAATCACAACCGACTTCGCATAGACTTCAATATTCTCGTGGTAGATGCCGGGTGCCACCAGCACGGTATCGCCATCGCTGGCTGCATTCACCGCCGCCTGCACCGTAACGTACTCCGCGGGTACATGCAATGTGCGCTGCGCCTGCGCATAGAACGCATGCACTAGCAGAAAGCCAGGCAAGACCAACCTCCGAAGCCTGCGCCAGGATTTTTTAGCAGCTAGCGTCACACTTCTCCCAATCAATACAATCTGAAGAGTGCCCCGTCTCCAGCGCAGTTATCGTCCGAAGACGGAGCTATTTATGGCAGCAGGTCAATTGGCTGAAAAGTTAACATTCGAAGTTGTAACCGTGCCGTTCACGTGGTTACCCGACCAAGTCGCGGAACAGTAGGCGGTGTGAGGTCCTTGACCCATGACTGGCCACTGAAAATTGATCTGAGTGTCAGTTGTCGTTGAGCCTGAGTAGATCTGCATATTTTCAGCACCTGACGAATCGATGCAGTAGAAGGTCGTCGGTCCTCCATTGAGGGAGACGCCGTGCAGGTAAATCGTTCCGTTCACGGTGCTGTTAACTGCTACATTCGTCCCTGAGGTATCGGAACCTCCATTAGAGACATAACCGTTGTCGAGATAGGCTGACAAGCTGCCGTTGCCAATCTGTTGTGCGTGCGATTTGGGCGCGGTGAAGCACAGGGTAACCGTTGCAAGGGCGAAGAGGACTGCTTTGCTGTGGGAAGAAACAACTGACATGACGAACTCCTTCATGGGGGTGAAAAAATCGACGTCGTTTGCGGGTGGTGTGGCACCTGATCGCGAGCGCAGGCGCGAACGCCATCCAACCGGCTCTCTCCCCAACAGAAAGAGCGCAACCATGCCCGGCGGATAGAACACCCGTGCTGAGAGAGCGGCAGGGACATCGCGAAAACCCTCAAGAGAGCGGATCCATTCCTGAGCAGTTTGGATCGCGCCAACGAAATTGACGATACCGTACGCCGCCCGCGCCTCCGCTGTCAAGCGCGCCTGCCTGTACGAGACAACCGTTAGTCTCAGTACATTTCGGGTTTGCGAATGTCTTCGCGCGCCTTCTCGCCCTCAGCCTGGGTACCTAAGTACTGTGATCCGATCTCCAGAACACCGGCATGATCATAGGGCACCCACGCCATCCCGACCCGAAAAAAGGAGATGTGGGTCAGCCGCCCCGCCCCATGTGCCGCGCCTTCAGCGCTGAGGGTTGATGGCTGGCCTACCTGGGCCTTCGGCCCAGGCTGTTATGTTACGGGCCCTGCGGCCCTGTGGTGTTCGCGTTTGCAGCGTATGGCAGTCGCAGGATCGCGCGAGAACGTACTCAGGTGCAGATGACCGGATGGTAAGTCAAACCCCCGTTGCGATAACAAATACTATCCTCACATCTACTCGGGATGCAGTGCACAAGTAAGAACGGGAAATAGGCCAACCTTCTAACACCTACTGACAGCTAATGTTAGGAACTTAAATCTCCAGAATCACCGGCATGATCATGGGGCGGCGTTGGGTGTTTTTCTGGATGTAGCGTTTGAGGTCGGCGCGGATTTTTTCCTTGATCAGCATCCAGTCGCGCTTTTCTTCGGGGGAGGACTGTTCGAGGGTTTGCGCGATGATGCGGCGGGCTTCGGTCATCATGGTCTGCTCGCTGACGGCGAAGCCGCGGGTGACGATTTCCGGCTGGCCCTGCTGGCGGCCGCTCATCTTGTCGATGGTGATGATGGCGAGGACGAGGCCCGCCTCGCTGAGGTGGCGGCGGTCGCGGATTACGATCTCCTCGACGACGTCGGAGGTGGAACCGGAGTCGATGAGGATGCGTCCACTGGGCACTTTGTTGGTGATTTCGGCGGTCTGCGCGGTGAGTTCAAGCACTTCGCCGTCTTCCAGCAGGACGGACTTGTCCGGGATGCCGGTGCCGGTGGCGATTTCGATGTGCTGCGTCAGGTGGCGGTAGTCGCCGTGAACGGGCACGAAGACTTTAGGCCGCAGCAGATTGATCATCAGGCGCAGCTCTTCCTGGCTGCCGTGGCCGCTGACGTGGATGAGGCCGCTGCGCCCGTCGTCGTGGATGACCTTGGCCTTGCGGCGGTAGAGGTGGTCGATGACGTTGTAGATGGCCTTCTCGTTGCCGGGGATGACGCGTGAGGAGAAGAGCACGGTGTCGCCCGGCTCGATTTTGGCATGCTTGTGGTTGTCAACGGCGGCACGGCTGAGGGCGGACATGGGTTCGCCCTGGGTGCCGCTGATCATGACGCAGACCTTCTCCGGCGGCATGTCCTTGAGCTGGCTGCTGTGGATGACGAGGCCAGGGGGCGGGTCGATGTAGCCGAGGTCCTGCGCGATCTCGGTGGCGTTGTCCATGGAGCGGCCTATGAGCGCGACCTTGCGGCCATGCTTGTGCGCGAGGTTCATGGCCAGCTTGATGCGGTGGATGGATGACGAAAAGCAGGAGAAGAAGAGACGCCGCTCCGTGCGCGCGAAGATTTCATCCAGGCGCGGGACGACGGCCAGTTCGCCGGGGGTATAGCCGGGGCGGTCGCAGTTGGTGGAGTCCTGCAGGAGGAGAAGAACGCCCTCCTTGCCCAGTTGCGCGAAGCTGTGCAGGTCGAAGGGCTTGCCGTCGGGGGAGGAGAGATCGATCTTGAAGTCACCCGTGTGCACGATTGTGCCCACGGGCGTCCGGATGGCGAGCGCGACGCAGTCCACCAGCGAGTGCGTGACGCGGATGGGCGAGATGCGGAATGGCCCAAGGTCGAAGCTTTCGCCGGGCAGCATTTCGATCAGGTCAGCGTCGTCCAGCAGCTTGTGCTCGTCCAGCTTGCCCTCGAGGAAGGTGAGGGTGAACTCCGTGCCGTAGACGGGCACGTTGAGCTGCGAGAGGATGCGCGGCAGGCCGCCGATGTGGTCCTCATGCGCGTGCGTCAGGATGATCGCGCGGACCTTGTCGCGGTTCTCCAGGAGGTAGGTGATGTCCGGGACCACGATGTCGACGCCGAGGAGGTCGTCTTCGGGGAACATCAGGCCGGCGTCGATGACGATGATGTCATCCTTCCACTGGATGGCCATGCAGTTCATGCCGAACTCGCCCAGGCCGCCCAGCGGGATTACTCTAAGTGCGTCAGTATTCATTCACTTGCAATGCTAGCAGTGTCGCCGGTTGCAGAGAGAAGCTCAGTGAAGAGCGTCCCGCGTTCGTTCAATTCTCGCGAGATTCGTGGGGGGGGGGGTAGGATGAAGTCAATGCGTGCGGCGAGGCGTTTCACGCGTGCCTGCCTCAACTTCCGTAAAGCGGCGCGCCGCCTTGCCGGAGCGTGCGCCCATAAAGCTCTTCCACGCGCCGATTAGCAGAAATGCAAAGCACGCTGTTCCGGCCTTCTGTGGTGGCAAAATCAGAGCCAGGGCACAGACGATGAAGCCGATCGCTCCAGTTCCCGCCTCTTCCATCACAGCGTTACGTGTCAGCATCTGTTCTTTCGGCGTAAGTTCCAACTTTTCGCGCTGCCTGTAGCCGTTTGCATACATGGCTGCGAAGAGCAAGTAAATGGCAGCCATACCCGCAGCGTAGAGCAGGACAACCTCGCGAAGATCGGTGGCTTGCTTCACCATACCGGTTTGTGCAAACGCCGACAGGAACAGGAACTTGAGCGGATAGACATAGAACAGCACGACAAACAGAAGCAGCCCATTCAGCCAGATGGTGCCTGCGTCGTGCGTTCCGAAGCGCCGGAAGAAGTTGAAGTGCCCGTACCAGACCAGCATAAGAAGGAGGAAACTGATGCCGAACGGCAGGAAACCAGATAGGAGATGGTGCAGTTCTTCGAACGTCCTGGGAACTTCAAGCGACACGACGAGCAGCGTCAACGCGAAGCCGAAGACAACGTCAGAGAAGGCGTCGATGCGTGAGAAGCCTAGCCCGCGCAGGCGAAATCCATCACTGTCGATCTCGTCGTGTTCGCGATGCAACAAGGCACTTCGCAGCATCTGCCCTTCTCCTTAACGCAGTAAATCTTCGAGAGCAAGCGACAATTCCGTCTTCTCATCGCGGTATTTGACGATGACGGGTGTGTAGAGGCTGAGGCCTTCCGCACCGGGCTTGGTGATGGCGCGGGAACCGGGCACGACGACGGCTCCGGAGGGGATGATGAGGGGCGTGTCCGCTGTGGCGCGGATAGTAGTGCCGTTCACGACGTCGTAGACCGGTGTGCCACGCGTCAGGATGGTGCCGGCCGCCAGCACGGCTTTGCTGCGGACGACCGTGCCCTCGTACACGCCGGTGTTGCCGCCGACAAGGACATCGTCCTCAATGATGACAGGTGTGGCGTTCACGGGTTCAAGCACGCCGCCGATCTGTGCGGCCGCGCTCAGGTGGACGCGCCTGCCAATCTGCGCGCAGGAGCCGACAAGAGCGTGTGAATCGATCATGGTGCCCTCGTCCACGTATGCTCCGACGTTGACGTACATGGGCGGCATGCACACGACGGACTTTGCCAAGTATGCTCCGGCGCGCACGGATGAGCCGCCAGGGACGATGCGGATGCCCTCTTCCGGGGTGAAGACGCGTGCGGGAAAGGTGTGTTTGTCCACGTAGGCACCCGCGCCCATCTCGACCAGGCTGCCCAGGCGGAAGCCCAGGAGGATGCCGCGCTTGACCCAGGCGTTCACGCGCCAGCCGAGCGGGCTAGATGGGTCCGGTTCGGCGGAGCGGAGTGTGCCGCTTTCCAAGGCGTTGCGCAGTTCGTTGAAGGCGTCAATGGAATCGCGCTCCGCAACGCAGGCTGGGCCAAGCGCGAACGCATGGTCGATGCGCTGCTGGAGGTCGTCAAAGGGCATACGGCAAGTTTAGCAACGCAACAGCTTGTCATCCTGAGCAAAGCGAAGGATCCCGAGGACTTTGCGCCTCGTTTTAACTTGTCGAGCTTTACCACAAGGACCTAAGCGGGTGCCGCGAAAACGGTCAACAGCATTCGCACGACGAGCGTCATGGGGATCCTTCGCTACGCTCAGGATGACACGCGTGGGGTTATAGAAGTTGTAAGTCGCTCGCGACCGTGCGCAGCGTCTCGCGCGTGGCGTCCGTGACCGGAACCATCGGGAGGCGCAGCGCGTCGCTCTCAATCAGGCCCATCATGGCGAGCAGCGCTTTGGTGGGCGCCGGATTTGGTTCGGAGAAGAGGGCTTTGTTCAGGGCGTGGAGCGTGCGGGCGTGCTCGCGGGCGGCGGGCATGTCGTGCGCCAGTGCTGCGCGCACAAGTTGCGAGACTTGCCGGGGAGCGACGTTGGATGCAACGGAGATCAGACCTGCTCCGCCGCCCGCGATGACGGGGAGCGCGAGATGATCGTCTCCGGAGAAGACGGCGAAGGATGGTGGCGCGTTCGCGAGCAGATCGCCGACCTGTTGCAGATTGCCGCTGGATTCCTTGATGCCGATGACGTTGGGCAACTCGGCCAGGCGAAGCGCGGTTGCGGGTTCCAGGTTGGCGGCGGTGCGGCCCGGGATGTTGTAGAGCAGCAGGGGCTTGCCGTCGATTGCGTCCACGATAGCCTTAAAGTGGAGGTATTGGCCCTGCTGATTTGGCTTGCTGTAGTAAGGGTTGGCGCTGAGGATGCCGGTGAGGCCGTCGATTTTTGCTAGACGAGACGCCCGGCGAACGGCTTCCGCGGTGGAGTTGTGCGTGCATCCGGCGAAGACCGGCACGTGTCCGTCGCCCGCCTTAATGACCGTACGGATGACCGTGTCTGTTCCGTCTTCGCTCAGCGTGCTGGCTTCTCCGGTGGAGCCGCAGGGGACGAGGAAGTCGACGCCATTCTCGATTTGAAAGCGAACAAGGGAAGCGAGCGTTTCGTGATCGACGCTGCCGTCAGGATGAAAGGGTGTGATCAGGGCCGTACCAAGGCCAGTAAGAATTGCAGGTTCCATGCCGGGTTTGAGTGTATCGCGGGAGAGCCTGATGCGCTTATCGCTCAGGCGCGTTCTGATCCGTTGGGTTCGTGAGGACGGCGGATGCCGATCTCCGGCACGAACCAGATGAGCGTCACCAACAGGATCACTGCAAAGGAAAGGTATGGGCGGTAGAGTGCGACCGGAATGGCGATGAGATAAAGGCCAAGGCTTGTCATGTGCTTCCGGGTTTCCGCGCGTTCTTGCCTGGAAAGCGGTAGACCTCTGCGGCGGTGCAAGGCATTGACCGTCAGCCGAAGAAACAGGAAGCCGAGTCCGGCAAGCTCCATCACGGTGGTGTACAGCATGGTGGAGAACGCGTCAAAATGCTTCTCCCCAACATAGTCCGTGAAGAACGGGATCAGCGACAGGGAGAACAGAAACAGCAGGTTGGTCCATAACACGTGATAGTTAGCTGTCTCTGTCCGACGGAGCAGTTCGTGATGATTGATCCAGTAGATGCCCGTCATCATGAAACTCAAGGCGTACACACCCAGCCTGGGTGCGATGTGCCACAAACCGCTCGGACCGTTCGCTTCCGGTACGTGTAGTTCCAGCACCATGACGGTGATGATGACAGCGATGACACCATCGGAGAAGGCTTCCAGACGGAATGTTTTCATCTCATGCGCGGACACTCCCTACACCCACTCACCTTGCCGCATCAGCGGTTCCGCCGTGCCGTCTGTGTGTATGCCGTCCACGTCCATGGCACCGGAGCCGATCATCCAGTCCACGTGGATGAGGCTGCTGTTTGCGCCCTTGCCGGCGAGGGTGGCTTCGTCCATGGTCTCGCCGTTGCGCAGGCACGTGGAGTAGGCCTGGCCCAGCGCGATGTGGCTGGCGGCGTTTTCATCGAAGAGCGTGTTCCAGAAGAGCAGGCCGCTCTGCGCGATGGGTGAGGAGTGCGGCACGAGGGCGACCTCGCCCAGGCGGCTGGCACCGTCATCGGTGGCGATCAGTTTGCGCAGAGCATCTTCACCGGCGGTTGCTGTCGCTTCCACGATGCGGCCATGCTCAAAGCGCACGCGGATGTTTTCAATCAGCGTGCCGAGGTGCGAGAGCGGTTTGCTGGCGCACACGGTGCCGTTCACGCGGTCCTTGTGCGGTGTGGTGAAGCACTCTTCAGTGGGGATGTTGGGGTTTCCGAAGATGCCGTTGCCGCTCATGCTGCCGCCGCCCGCCCATAGGTGATCGTCCGCCAGGCCCACGACGAGGTCGGTGCCGGGGCCACGAAAGTGCAGGGCGTGAAGGCGCTTCTCGTTCAGCAGGGCAACGCTGCTGGCCAGGTGTGCGCCGTGCCGCTTCCAGTCCTGCAACGGGTCCATGCCGGTAATGCGGGATGCGCGGAAGATGGCCTCCCAGAGCTCGGACACGGCTTCGTTTTCCGGCAGGGACGGGAAGACGAGCTTTGCCCACGCGGGCGTTGCCCCGGCCAGAATCGTCCAATTCATTGCATGGCGCGTGACCAGCTCCATTGCTGGTTTAGCCACTTTGGACATCGCGACGTTGGCGCGGCTGACCTTGGCCGGATCTTGATCCTTCAGCAGAGCGGGGTTTGTGCCGGTAATGCCGATGCGTGCCGTGCCACTGCGGTATGCCTCCGCGATGCCGTCGGCCAGCCACTTGGCGGCATGGTCGAAGCTGCTGTCAGGCGCATGACGGAAGCGGGACAGGGTGTTTTCGTCGTCCGCGTAGAGCACGGTGACGATGGAGGCACCCGCGCGGTAAGCCTGTTCCACGACGCGCCGGACAAAGATGGCCTGCTCAACCGAGGCGGTCAAGACGACCTCCTGGCCGGGCTGCAGGTTCAGGCCCACGCGGACCGCAACGAGTGCCAGACGATCAAGCTTTTCTTCAAAGGAGAGTGTAGCGAAGGAAGATGCGGGCATGGGTGAGGAGTTAGCGCTGCTCCGATGCGCGTTCGAGCGCTGTGATGCGGGTGTCGTGCCGCGCCTGCTCCGCATAAAACTCACGCATGTCGCGCTGGATGGAATCCATTTTGCCGAGCAGTTCGGAGCGTAGCGAGTGCATCTCCCCACGAACGGCGCTAATGTCGCTGCGAACATCGTTGCGCAGCGTGTTGATGGCCGAGTGGCTGAAGTATGTGGCAATCAGGATGGTGGCAACCGTGATCGCAACTGAAAGCACATCGTGCATCGCTCATCTCCTCTGCTGTAGACGCTGTGACTTACTGTGAGTGTACTTCCCGTCCTACAGCCGCGCAAAAACATCGCGGAAGTCATAGACGCCGGTGCGGCTGCTGAGCCACTCGGCGGCGCGCACGGCACCTTCGGCAAAGCCGCGGCGCGAGAAGGCTTCGTGCGTGAAGGTAATGCGGTCGGCGTCGCTGCGTGCCTCCAGGATGTGCAGGCCTGCGGCGTCGCCTTCGCGATGTGACGTGATGGGCACCTCACCTACTGACGCGAGCGCTTGCTGCAGCGTAAGAGCTGTGCCGGAGGGCGCATCCAGCTTGGTAGCATGGTGCGTTTCATGGACCGAAAACACATAGCCGGCGTGCGCCAGAGGCTCAGCCATTTGCTTGGCAACCTGCAGCATGACCTGAACGCCAATGGAGAAGTTTGTGCCGTGCAGCAGCGCCGCCTTCTTGCGTGTGGCGAGATCGGCCATGTCCTGGAGCTGCGCATACCAGCCGGTGGTGCCCACGACCACTTTTGCTCCGACCGCGAGGCACGCGCGCAGATTGGGAATGACCGCCTCTGGTGTGGTGAAGTCGATAACAACGTCAAAGCCGGCGACAAACGGGGCGGTAAGCGCCGCTCCCCGCGGGTTTTCCTTTGCGTCAAGCACATGCACGCCGTGACCGCGCTCGTGTGCTACATCCGCCACCAGCTTGCCTGTCTTGCCGTGGCCTAATACCAGAATTCGCATCTGTGTTGCTCCTAAAGCTTTAGTGCAGGACGGCTGCCGCTGCCGTGCTCATGGGCGGCGCGCCCACTGTGTTGGCGCGGGCGTCGCAGTCAAAGATGTTTTCATCCGGATCGGCGAAAAACCGGCGGTGCAGTGACCTGATGGCTTCGGAGGCATCGTCTTCCTCGATCATGAAGCTCATGTTGATTTCGCTGGCACCCTGCGAGATCATGCGCACGTTGACGTGTTCGATCGCCGTGAACACCTTGCCCGCGATGCCGGCGTGCCCGCGAATGTCCTCGCCCACCAGGCAGATCAGTGCCTTGTTGCTCTCATACTTCACGTCGGCAATCTTTGATAGGTCTTCGGCGATGGCGGGCAGGCGGTCGCTGGTATCCACCGTGACGGAGATCGACACCTCGCTGGTCGACACCATGTCGATCGCCACGCGGTGCTTGTCAAAGACATCGAATACAGCCTTCAGGTAGCCATGCGACATCAACATGCGGCTGGCAACAATGTCCACAATGGTAAGCCGCTTCTTGACGGCTATGCTCTTGAACGGCGACCGGCAGGGCGGCGCGACCGCGCTGATGCGTGTGCCCTCGTTTGTTGGATTGCGCGAGTTCAGCACGAAGACCGGGATGTTCTTCTGCACCGAAGGCAGGATCGTGGCCGGATGAAGCACCTTTGCGCCGAAGTAGGCAAGCTCCGCCGCCTCTTCGAAAGAGATGGTCTTCACGCGTAACGCGTCCGGGCAGATGCGCGGATCCGTGGTCATAATGCCGTTTACATCCGTCCAGATTTCAATGCTTCCCGCGTGCAGTGCTCCACCAATCAGCGCGGCGGAAAAATCACTGCCGCCGCGGCCCAGCGTTGTCGTGATGCCGCTCAGCGTCGCGCCGATGAAACCACCCATCACCGGCGTCTTGCCTTTCTCGATCAATGGGAGAGCGTGTTTCCGCAAGCGGTCTTCGATGTGCGGCTCCAATGGCACGGCCTTGCCGAAATGCTCATCGGTGACAATGCAGAGCCGCGCATCCAGGTGGACACCGTCCAAGCCGCCGGCTTCGAATGCAGCGGCGACGATCTGGCTGGACAGCCGCTCGCCAAAGCTGACCACCAGGTCAGCGGTGCGCGCGGTCAGCTCGCCAACGGCGCTAATGCCACGCAGGAGGTCGTCCAGGGCGTCGAACTCCTGCTGGACGGTGCTCAGCGTCCCGGTCAGTGCCGAGCCTTTCAAGAGGTCACTCGCAACGTCCAGGTGCCGGGAGCGCAGACGTGCACTCAACGCCAGCGCGCCGGCTTTATCGCCCGCACCGGCGGCGCTGCCGGACGCCAGCAGTTGGTCGGTAACCTTCGCCATCGCGGAGACGACTACCAGTGGCTGCAAGCCACGTTCCCGCCGGCCGCGCACGATGGATCCGGTCCGGCGTATGGCAGTGGCATCCTCCACCGACGTGCCGCCAAACTTCATGACTACCAGCTGCGGACGCGGTGTGCTCATGCGTGCGCCAGCTCCGGCCGGCCGCTTCCCGTTGTTGTATGCAGGACCGTGCCGGGCAGCTTGTTCAGTTTGGCAAGAACCTCGGCGTTCAGCACTGCTGCTCCCGCCGCTCCACGCAAAGTATTATGCGTCAGCAGAACGAACTTCCAGTCGAGCAAGGGGCAGGGACGCAGGCGTCCAACCGTGGTGCTCATGCCGTTGCCGTTCATCACGTCCAGGCGGGGTTGCGGCCGATTGAGCTCGTCGTTGTAGATCACCGGATGCTCCGGTGCGGAGGGCAGATGATGGGCGCGGAGCGGTTGAAACTCACGCCAGGCAGCCAGAATCTGCTCGTGCGTCGCGGGCGTTTTCAGCCTGATGGAGACGCACTCCGTATGCCCTTCGACAACGGCGACACGGTTGCAGTGGGCGCTCACGTTTGCTGGAAGCATGTGGATGCCGGTACTGGTGTAGCGGCCCAGCAGCTTGCCAACTTCCTCCTGAAGCTTCTCTTCCTCGTTTTTGATGAACGGGACGACGTTGCCTAGGATGTCCAGCGACGGCACGCCGGGGTAGCCCGCTCCGCTGACCGCCTGCATGGTGCTGACGAACAGACTCTCGATACCGAAGCGCTCCTCAAGCGGCTTGAGCGCCAAGACCAGGCCGATGGCGGAGCAGTTAGGATTTGTCACTAAGTATCCGCCACGCTCGCTGTCAAACGCCGCTTGTTGCCCGATCAGCGGTAGATGGTCGGCGTTGACCTCCGGCACGACCAGCGGCACGTCCGGTGTCATGCGAAAGGCGCTCGAGTTGGAGATCACGGCGCATCCCGCCTCTACGAACTGCGGCTCAAGACCGCGGGCGACATCGGCATCCAGAGCCGCGAAGATGATCCTGGGCAGATCACCGGTGGTTGCCGCAGGCGTGTTTGGCTGCAGGATCATCTCGCCGATGCGCGGCGGCAGGGGCGTGTCCAGCTTCCATGCGCACGCGTCAGCGTACCGTTTGCTGGCAGACCGTTCGCTGGCCGCCATCCACGTAATCTGAAACCAAGGGTGGGCACTGAGCAGTTGAATGAATCGCTGACCCACGGTGCCGGTCGCGCCCAGAATCCCCACATTACGACGTTCCATCGATCTCCGTCCCTGCGGCTGACTACTCCACAAGGATACGTGAAAGCGATCTTGGTCTAGTAGTCGTCTCGAGACCGGCGGCGGCGGTATTGGGAACCGCCAAAACCACCCCACGCCAAGACAAGGGCGATTGCGTGAATCAGGAACCACAGACTGAGCCCCTGCGCGGTATAGATCATGAACAGGATGAGGATGCGGGGCACCAGAACCGCAGCCAGCAGCGGCACCAGGCTGATGACATAGGTGCCGCCGGTGTGTGCGCCAAGGTAGAGCACCAGCAGCGAGATACGCGGCAAAAACAGACTGAGAACAAGAAACCAGAAGGGCAGACCGAGTGCGTGCATGGAGACACTCCTTTAGTCAATCGACCCGTGTGATGCGGGACGTAGAGATACGGTTTGCAGGTGTACCGGGTTTCAGCCGCGTTCCGGTGGCAGCTTGCGCGGGCGCTGCTGTGCTGCCAGCAGCTGCTCCAGTTCTTCCTTGAACTCGCGCACGTCCTTGAAGTCGCGATAGACGGAGGCAAAGCGGATGTACGCCACGGTGTCGATCTCGCGCAGTTGACGCATGATCATCTCGCCGATCTGGGATGTCGTGCGCTCACGGTCTGGCGAGTCGACGACGTAGGATTCAGTGTCGTCAACGATCTTACCCAGTTTCGCGGTTGGGACAGGGCGCTTTTCGCAGGCGTGCAGCAAGCCGCTGAGCACCTTTTGCCGGTCAAATTTCTCACGGCGGCCGTCCTTCTTGACGACCATGTAGGGGATCTCATCGATGCGCTCGTAGGTGGTAAAGCGCTTGCCGCACTTCTCGCACTCGCGGCGCCGGCGGATGCTGTCCGCGTCCTTGCTTTCGCGCGAATCAACCACCTTATCCTGCGCGAAACCGCAAAACGGACACTTCATCCGGTTCAGTGTACCGGATGCAGCGCGGCGGCTCCTCTGCTGCCACGAGCCGCGCCCCGCAGCGAGATGTCCCCCGATCTGGCAAACAGCAGACCCGGAACGATGACGCTGACGGAGCTCACCATCCAGAGAATCATTGCAGCGCCCGTGGCAAGCTCCGCCGGAATACCGAAGAGCTTGGTTAGCGCGAGTGCCGTCATCAGCTGCGGTCCGCCCCCAATGCCGGGCAGCTGCACAAGGCCACCCGCCACGCTGAAGCCCATCAGAAGAAGCGCGTGGGAGACCGTAAGATCGTGTACTGGTGAGGGAAACGCGTGCAGCGTGAAAACGTAACCCAGAGCGATGACGATCCATGTGAGCAGGCTCAGGACCGACACGGAGACGAAGTCGCGCACGCTGCCAATCACGTGAAGGCCATCGCGAAACGCCCTGATCTTGTCACCGGCGGAGGCAGCAAGCGGCGCGGAAAATCTGGCGAGGAAGCCTTGCACGCGCTCCGCCAGAGCTTCACCCGCGACACGCGTCAGCACGACGAACAGGCTGAGAACGGCGATGGCACCGGCAATGGCGAAGCCGAAGAAGCGGTAGCGCTCGTGGTAGGGCAATGCTTGCAGATGGGGCGATAGCAGGAGATTGCCCGCAAACAGGATGCCGAACGCGCCCAGGTCGAAGATGCGCTCCACCGCGACCACCGCGATCTGCGAGGCAAAGGTCAGATCCGTGCGGCGGCTGACCAGCCAGGGACGAATCAACTCTCCGACGCGGCCAAGCGCGGCCAGACCGGCAAAGCCGATGAACTGCGATCCGGTCAGACTCCACCATGGGATGCGTTTGCCTGCAGGTTTTAAGAAAATAGCCCATCGCGCGGAACGAAAGAGGCAATTACTGTAGTTGGCAAGAACGGCCAAGAGGAGCAGCGAAAGGTTTACGCTGCGGCATGCGCGCCAGAAATCGAGCCATGCGAAGTGCGAGACGTGCAGCCTCCATCCGGCAACTGCGACCACAGCAGCGGTGACGGCCCACAGCACCGTTCTTCGCGGTGCCATGTTCTACTGGGCCGGATGCTGCTGCGATGCGAGCACTCGGCGGTTGAACTCGCGGATTACTTTCGCGACATACATCTGCGTTTCGCGGAAGGGGGGCAGGCCCCGGTAGCGGTCCACTGCCGCGGGTCCGGCGTTGTATGCTGCAAGCGCAAGCACCAGGTTTTCGTGATAGCGCGTCAGCAGATCGCTCAGGTAGGCGCTGCCCGCGTTGACGTTGCCTCCGGGCGAGAAGCGGTCCGAAAGCCTGTACTGCGCGGCAGTGCCCGGCATCAGCTGCATTAGGCCGCGCGCTCCGGCACGCGAGGCGGCGTGCGGATTGCCAGAGCTCTCCGTCTGTACAACGGACGCCAGAAGGGCCGCGTTGACGTTGTGCGCCGCCCCGGCTCCCTGCAACATCGCCGCACTCGCGGTCAGAGCGGGCGCATTAGGCGGGCTGTTCACTCCTGTCACATCAGGCGCTTCTTCAAACGTTGCGATTGAGGAAGCAGCGACATCCATATAGTTTTGCGCGCTGCCGTTTTCCGTTGGCAAATGCAGCCGGATGGTTTCCGCCGAAAGGACCTCATGCGCCGTGCAGGTCACGGTAAACCCGCTGCGCAGCGTGACCAGTTCCGCCGCGTGCATATGCAGTGCAGATGCGAAGGCGAGCAGCGCGTATGTCAGAGCGCGAGAGGGGAAAAACATCTTTAGGGTCAGACTATCATTCGCTGTATACGCCTTTACTTTAGGCGATCTTACATCGCGCGGATATGCGCCCATGCTGGCCCTGAGCTATGATCGTCGCAATGGAGCTTCTCGCATGACAAACATGCAACTACTCTTAACCATCGGCATTCCTTCAATATTGGTGATCCTTGGCTGGTTGCATCAGAATCAGCGCCTTTCGGACCTGCGAGGCGACATGAAAGAGTTTCGCGGCGAGATCCAGGGCGAGATGAGGGAGCTTCGCGGTGAGTTCCAGGGCGAGATGAGGGAGCTTCGCGGTGAGTTCCAGGGCGAGATAAGGGAGCTTCGCGGTGATATGGTGGCACTCCGCAATCAGATCCACGCCGACATGGTGGTGTTGCACGAGCGGGTGGCCAAAGCAAAAGAACGCGCCGCTTAAGACCTGTACACGAACGCATGAGCTTGGCCACGGTAACGTGGCCTTTCTTGCGTCAGCTTGTTGTAGACGAAGTCACAGCGAAGTGGCTGTTGATGGCATCTGCGACGGCGTTCTGATCGTGCGTCTGCATCACCGGCCAGCCACGTTTGCGGGCAAGCGCCTGCAGCGCCGGGGGTGCGTTGCCCATCAGGACCGGCCATCGCGCCAGTTCCAGCATGGGAAGGTCGTTCCAGTTGTCGCCGATGCACATCAGCGTGCTCAGCTCCAGCCTGTTGAGGCAGAGAAGTTCGGTGACGCCATGGCCCTTCGAGCAGCCAGCCGGAAGAATGTCCAGGATGCAGAGATCGCGTGCCGGGTACTCCGTGCGGCAGAGCGAGAGCCTGTCATCATGCGCGGCCTCGAGCATCTCCTCTGCCCCCTTCATACGATCCATCGTTCCGCACAACATGGCTTGTATCGGCAGGTTCGCCTCTGAGAGCGAATTTTCAATCGGCTGAACCCGCCGAATGAACTTCGCATTCGCTTCCATCCAGTTGCGGATGCTGCCATGCAGTGCGTCCATCCGCTCCAGCACCAGAGCGCCGGGTACGTCCTCGCCATCGCTGCCCAACAGGTCGAAGGTGAGCACAAAGCTGTCACGGAACTCGCCAAGCTGCGTGCACAACCAGCGTGCCGTCTCCAGGGACATGGGATGTCGGAAAAGTAGCGTGCCGCCAACCGTGCGCGCCACGGTGCCGTTGGAACTAAGGACGATATGGCCGGTATCGAGCGAAACGCCGCGCAGGATCTTCATGGCGTAGCTGTGCCGCCGTCCCGTGGCGATGACGATGCGCGCTCCAGAGTCCTGTGCGCGGCGCAAGGCGGCTTGGTTGACCGTGCTGACGAAACCGCCGGGATGGACCAGCGTGCCATCCATGTCGATGGCGATCATACGCGCGCGTTCGATAGCCGTCATTCGGCGTGCACAAGAGCGGCAACTGGCTCCGGCTGGGTGTTGTGCGTAGTGAGGTAGACCGCCGCGCCCACGATCAGGATGCCGCCCAGCCACGCCGCTGGGCCGAGCCGGTCGCCAAAGAGCCACATGCCCAATGCCGAGCCGATCAACGGTTCCATGTTGAGGAAGATTCCGGCCTGTGATGCGGGCACCTGCGTCATGGCCCAATTCCACAGGCACGTCGTCGCCGCAGTGCAAAGCAGGCCACTTGCCGCCAGTGACGCCCAGGCTGCCGGCGAGACATGGTGTACCGGCGGCGGCCCGTACTGCAGGCAGACCCAGACGGCCAGCATCAGGGTGCCCACCGCCACGCTGCGAGCGCTCACCAGCAGAGCGCCGTGACGGTTCAGCAGGCTCTTACTGCCCATGATCCAGACCAGGGCGATGACCATGGACAGAACGACCAACGCGTCACCACGGAGCGACGCCCGGCCTGCGGCTCCGCCTGAGGAAAGTGCGATGAGGCACGCCCCTGCTGTGGACGCCGCAAGCGCCGCCCATCCGGCGGCATGGAGACGTTCCCGCAGAAACAACGCCGCACCCACGGCCAGGACCACAGGCATGGTGCCGATCATCAGCGACGCGTGCGCCAATGAGGTTATTTTGAGACCCTGAAACTGGATAAGAAACTGCAGCGGAATGCCGAAAAACGCAGATACCAGCAGGATTGCCCAGTCGCGGCGGCTCCATGGCGTTGTCCGCCGGACGGCGATCGGAAAGAGGGGAATCAGCGCGAAAAGGAAGCGGTACAGCACCATGTGTCCCACGGACATCTCACGCAGGGCAATCTTGCCGAAGAGGAATCCGGTCCCCCACAAAGCTCCCGCCGCAGCGCAGGCGGTGAAGCCCAGGGGCCGGTTCCGTTCGGGCAAGTGCATCTCCTCACTGTCGCACACGTCCGTGTCTTCCTGTGACATGCTGCGGGACTACGTTGATCCGGCGGATTCCGCACCATATGAAAACCGCCGCGATCAACGTGCGGCAATGGCCGGTGTTGGCTCCTGTGAGTCTAAGATAGAGGCACGCCGATCTCATGCTTCGCTCCCTCATGATTCGAGACTCCTCCTTGCGCATTGCGCTGGGAGTGTGCCTCGCCACTATGGCGTGCATCACGATGGTTGCGGCCGACGGGGCGGCTGGGCTTGCACCCAGGCGAACTCCACCGGTGCCCGCCGTGGCTCTGCCGTTGGAGGACTTCGGCTTCCGTACCGGCCTCAATCCCATGGCGCTGCACGCCGGATACACCAACGGCACGATCAATTTCATTGACTCAAATCACCTCTTGCTGACATTCAGTGCGCGCAAGCTGATGAAGCGTTCGCCCGAACAGCGTGAAGGCGATGATGACCATACCGTGCGCGCGGTCGTCGTCCACCTGCCGGACGGCAAGGTGGTGCGTGAGACAGAGTGGCGCATGCACGACCGGGCGGCCTACCTGTGGCCCATTGGCGGAGGCAGGTTTCTGCTCCGCGAGCGTGGCAACCTGTTTTCGCTGCACCCGCTGGGAAGCGATCACCCGGAAGAGCTTGGGCGGCGTCTTGTGTGGAAGTCAGAGGACGACATCCAGGCCGTTCAGCTGAGTCCCGGACGCGATTTGCTGCTGGTGGAGACGACGCCACCGGCACGCATCGGCGACGATCCCGATGAGAAGGTGGACCGTCCCGTGACCGCGCATTTTTATCACGTGATCGTGGAAGGCGACTCGGTGATCCTGTCCAACCGTGGGCGGGCGAAGGCGCGGGATGCCTTCTCCATCGCATTTACCTCCATGGGTGTGCTGCAAACCGTGCGCGAAGACCGCATGCACTGGGGCTTTGACTTCCATCCCTACAAAGGCAAGAACATTGAGCTGGGCGGATTCACCAGCACCTGCCGTCCCCGCGGGATTTTTATCTCCGATGCGGGGTTTTTCGCCTATGGCTGCCGGGGCGGTGATGACCGGCGTCTGATGGGCGGCTTCAACCTCTTGGCCGAGGCACGGTGGGTGTTCACCATTGATGATCCGCCGCTGTGGCTGGCGGTGGATACATCGCCAGCAACAGGGCGCTTCGCCGTGCGCAACACGCTTACCACTGTGCCCGCTCAGGAAGCCGACCGGCTGAATCCAACCGATCTGCGAGCGCAGGAAGTACGTGTGTACAGCAGCCGCGAAGGCGATGAGCTGCTTCGTGTGGTGTGTTCGCCGGAACAGCGGCCCGCAGGCAACTTTTCGCTTTCGCCGGATGGTCTGAAGCTCGCGGTGCTGCATGCCGGCCAGCTGGAAGTCTACGAGTTGCCGCCTGTCTCAAGCGAAGACAGGAAGCAGCACGAGCGCGAAGAGGCGGCGTTGGCAACACTGCATTCCTCGGCGGAAGCTGACGTTGGCGTTGCGCTTACCAATTCCGTCGAAAAGTAGATCCGGCTCCGGCTTACCCGTCCATGCGGGTTCTATCCAGCAGCGCAAACAGAGGCATGGCAACGGCGGCGTTGACCGCAGCGCGAATCAGTTCGTGGATCCACTGCATCCCGTTGCTGCCTTCCGCCAGAAGAAATCGCCCGATCAGGAACAGCAGGGCGGACTGCAGCAGGAAGAAGCCAAAGTTCAGCAGAACACGCGTGAAGACGTTCTCCACGTCGATACGAAGGCCGATGGATGACGCGGCATAGCCGACTACGGCCTTCGCAATCCCGTTGACGCCAATGTAGAGGTTGCCCGGCAGATCCTGTAAGAGTCCGATAACCGTGCCAAGCATGGTGCCCGCGATACGATTGCGCCAGGAGATGGCGAAGTACACGACCACGATCAGCGGCAGGTCAAGGATGGCGAGCGGCCTCCAGACTCTGGGCAGAAAGGCGTGTAAAAACAGCGCGCACAGCGAGACGGCAAGCACCACTACAGGGTGGAAGTGGTGCTCCTCCAGTTCACGGCGGTTGGTGATCGAGCGTCGCGCCATCAGGGCTGCGTCTCCGCAGGGCGCTTTTTCGCTGTTTTTGTGCCGGGCGTGACCAGGTCGGTGTCTTTGCCGCCGGGCTGCAGCGCGGACGCGGGTGGGATCGCGCCGGGCGAGTAGCGGTCGATGTGCAGCGTGGGTGCCGGTTTGGGCAGGGCTACGCCGGGTTGCTGCGCGGCGTCTGCTCCGGGAGGCTTGTCTGCGGTTGCTTGGGGAGGCGCGGTTTCCTTCAACCCGGGCAGGCGCGTGGCCAGAATCTCTGATGCCTTGGTGTTGCCATCGTTGTTGTCGTCGCTAACCGCCACTGGCTTGGCGAGTTGCTCCGACACATCCGTCACCACCAGAACTTCTTCCAGCCGGTCCAGATTCGCCGCCGGTTTGATGGTGATGGCGGCGAAGGGTGGATGTTCGCGGTCAGGACGGACGGCGCTGATGACGCCAATGCTGAGGCCGCGGGGAAAGATCTGATCGCCGCCGCTGGTGATGACAGGCTCGCCCGGCTTGATGCGGTCATCGGACATCAGATTGGTGATCTCCAGCTGTCCTCCAGGTGCGCCGTGCAGGACACCACGGGTGCGCGTGTTGGCCAGGATCACGCCTGCGCCGGACCCGGGGTCGTTGAGCAGCAGAACCTGCGCGGAGTTGGGAAACACATCCCGCAGTTTGCCCACCGGCCCATCGGGCGTAATGACCGCCATGTCCGGCTTCAGGCCGTCGTTGGCACCCTTGTTGATGACAAGCAGGCGTGACTGGTCGCCGCCCCCGGTGCCGACCACCTCGGCTGCAACCGTGCGGCCCACGTACTGCTGCTTGAAGGCGAGCAGCCGTTGCAGCCGCTGGCCTTGCCGAGCGTCTTCAGCCAGGGCGGCTTCACGCAGGCGAAGCTGGTCGATCTGGTATTGCAGGTCGCGGTCATGCTGGCGCACATGCCGCAGGTCCACGTATCCATGCCAGGCCGACCGGAGCGCCGTGCCCATCCGCTTCAGTCCAGTCTCGGCCGGCGTGATGAAAAACGCCGGCCAGGCGCGGGCGATGACGACGTGGTGTCCGTCCGGGCGTGCCGCATATCCGGGCCGGCGGACCTGCGTTGCAAGCCCGATCACCTGTGCCAGCAGCACTGCCAGCAGCAACAGTTCGCTTTTATAACGGCTGAAGAAGGATTCCATCCGCGCTTGCTTGACGGCTCCTGAATCGCTTATTGGATCGCTTAGTCGATGGAAATCTTGCGGAGAAGGGCGAAGTCGGAGAGCATACGTCCCGTGCCCAACACAACGGAGGCCAGTGGATCGTCCGCGATGGATACCGGCAGACCCGTCTCCTCGCGGATGCGGCGGTCGAGGTTCTTGATGAGCGCGCCTCCGCCCGTCAAGACGATGCCGCGGTCTGAGATATCCGCGGAAAGCTCCGGCGGCGTCCGCTCCAGAGCGACACGGATGGCGTTCATGATGGTGCCGATGCTTTCGCTCAAGGCTTCGCGAATCTCAGAGTCGTCGATCGTGATGGTCTTGGGCACGCCTTCAATCAGGTTGCGTCCTTTGATCTCCATGGTCAGCGGCCTATCCAAGGGGAAGGCTGAGCCAATTTCAATCTTGATCTGCTCGGCGGTACGCTCGCCGATGAGGAGGTTGTACTTGCGCTTGAGGAAGTTCATCACCGCCTCGTCCATCTGATTGCCGGCCATGCGCACGGAGCGCGAATACACGATGCCTGCCAGAGAGATGACGGCGATATCGGTCGTTCCGCCGCCAATGTCCACCACCATGTTGCCGCCCGGTTCGGTGATGGGCAGGCCCGCGCCGATGGCGGCAACCATGGCCTGCTCCACCAGGTACACCTCGCTTGCCTTGGCGCGGTAGGCGCTGTCCTCGACGGCGCGCTTTTCCACCTGCGTAATCTCGCTTGGAACGCCGATGATGATGCGCGGGTGCACCAGCATCTTGCGGTTGTGCGCCTTCTGGATGAAGTAGTTCAGCATCTTTTCGGTCTGCTTGAAGTCCGCGATAACGCCGTCCTTCATGGGCCGTATGGCAACGATGTTTCCCGGCGTGCGGCCCACCATCTCCTTGGCTTCGCGGCCCACGGCCTCCACCTCTTTTGTGACAGTGTTCACGGCAATAATGGAGGGCTCATTGACCACCACGCCTTTTCCGCTGGCATAGACCAGCGTGTTTGCCGTTCCCAGGTCGATCGCAAGATCGTTAGAAAACAAGGAAAAAAGCGAACGCATGCTGCGCGCGCGTGAAGTGCGACCCTGGTATCCGTTTTGCGGCATGCTGTACGTCGATTCCTGACTGATGGTGTATCTGGTCCATTGTAAGGCGTCAGGTGCGTTGCGGTTCCATCGCCGGACTGGCGAACCGGCACAGTAACAAAACCGATGGGTAAAGCAGGATGCTGACGTGGCGCGTGTAGGCAAACCCCACCAAGTACGGAGCCGCGCATGCCGCAACCAGCAAGAGAAAGAGTAAGGCGGGGAAGCGGCTGCCATGGGGATGAAACAGCCGGAACGCTGCCCACAGCATGGCCGTCCACAACGCGCATCGCATGATGACGATCCCCAGGGTTTCCAGCATTGCCATGGCGCGGCTGGAGGGTTCCGAGGAGCCGGTCTTGCGCATGGAGAAGAAAAAGATCTCCGCTTTTCGAACGCCGCCACGGGCTGCCTCCTCTGGGTTGCGCCGCATGAAGTCGAGCGCCGCGTGCTGGTGAAAGTCGTGGAAGGCCCACTCCGACGCAAACACGTGTGAGCCGCTGAGTTCGGGATCGTACTGATCCAGGCTGCCGCCTGGAGGCGGGGGATAACGCTCGAGAAACTGTGGATTCTGGCCTTTGTGAAGGTTCAGCCCATCCAGGCTGGTGCCAATGGTGGCGCGTCCGCCCACCGCCTTCTGGTGCGCGGCCCAGCTCACGGGAGCGGCGAGGACCAGAAGCAGTAACACAAGATTCAGCCGGGTTGCATGAACGCGCCACATCGCAAAGAGCAAAAGGATCAGCACCGCGGGCCACATGGAACTCTTTGAGAGATAGAGCAGGTCCACGGCAACGGCAAACGGAAGAACAAAGCGTGTCAGGACAGGGATGGCATTGCCGGTGGGAGAAAACAGCAGAAGTGCAAAGGCGTACGCCAGGGCGGAGTAGGAGTATCCCTCCTCCACCTGCAGGTTGACGACGTCCGCCACGAACGGCAGAGCAGCAAAGGGCAGAAGCAGAAGCACGCACCGCGTGATGCGTTGCGCCGTGCTCCCACGCCAGCGCAGGACAAGTGCCATGGTGAGCCAGACCGGCACGAGGAACAAGAGCGTCTTGAACACGGCGATGGATCGCAAGCCGTGCTCGCCAAAGAGAAGTGCGCCGGCAGCCACGACCAGCGTTGCCACGGGCATGCGGGCGGCGTGGTACAGGACCGGCGCCGCAGTGCCCTGCGCATCTGTCGTGATGGTCAGGCCCAGGCCATGCAGTACGCCGTATGCCGTTCCTCCTACCAGGTTGGCAAGCCCGTACACGGACGCGTGTGCATCGCTCCGGTGGAAGATAAGTGCCGACGTGAGTGAGACCAGGCACGACAGCACGATGCACGCGGACGTGGCGAGCCGGACCTCACTTCGCGACAGCCTTGACATGCCGCCACTGTATCAGCCGTGCCTTTGGCGAGTCTTCAATCCATTCGTTACTCTGAAGAGGACGGAGAGCGACTGATGATTGTTGGTGTACCGAAGGAAACAAAGGATCACGAGAGCCGGGTAGGCATCACTCCCGCCGGTGTGCGGGCGCTGGTGGAAGCTGGGCACAAGGTGCTTGTGCAGACCGGTGCAGGTGACCTGTCGGCTTTCCCTGATAACGACTATCAAAACGCGGGCGCGGAGATCGTCGGCTCCGCGTTCGACACGTGGCGGCTCGCCGACATGGTCGTGAAGGTAAAGGAGCCAACCGAAAAGGAATACGGCTACTTTCGCGAAGGCTTGCTGCTTTTCACCTATCTTCACCTGGCGCCGCTGCCGGACCTGACCATGCGTCTGCTGGAAAAGAAGGTCAACGCCATCGCCTACGAGACCGTGCGCGACAGGGCAGGATCCTTGCCGTTATTGACACCGATGAGCGAGGTGGCCGGCCGGTTGAGCGTGCAGGTGGGTGCGACGTATCTGCAAAAAGAGCACGGCGGACGCGGTGTCCTGCTCGGCGGCGTACCAGGGACGCTGCCGGGCAATGTGGTCATCATCGGCGGCGGTATTGTTGGCACGAACGCTGCAAAGATGGCGCTCGGGCTGGGTGCCAAGGTCACCATCGTGGACCTGAACCTGAACCGGCTGCGCGAACTGGACGATATCTTTGGCGGTCGCGTGCATACGCTGGCATCGAACAGCTACAACATTGCGAAGGCTGCGGCGGACGCCGATCTCCTCATCGGTGGTGTGCTGATTCCGGGCCACTCCGCGCCCAAGCTGGTGACGGCGAAGATGGTCGCCGGCATGAAGCGGGGTGCCGTCATCGTGGACGTTGCTATCGACCAGGGCGGATGCATTGAGACGGCACGTCCCACCACCCACAGCGCTCCCTCGTATGCCGTGGATGGCGTGGTGCACTACTGCGTCACCAACATGCCCGCCGCCGTGCCCAACACCTCCACGCTGGCGCTGACCAACGCGACCTTTCCCTATGTGCTGAAGCTGGCAAACTCCGGTGCGGAGAAAGCGATTCGCGAGGATCCCGGCATCGCGGAAGGCGTGAACACATACGGCGGAACGCTGACCTACCAGGCGGTCGCGGAGTCCCAGGGCCGCGACTGGAAACCGGTTGCCGGGCTGTTGTAAACGCATGAAAGGGTACGCGCGGTGATGCTGCACGTGACGTTGGAAAGCGCCGAAGACGGCTGGATAGTGGTGGAGTGTCCAGCCCTGCCAGGATGTGTTTCTCAAGGCAAAGATGAACAGGAAGCACTCGAAAATATTCGTGAGGCCATTACCGCATGGCTTTGGGCTGAGGATAAGAAGGCCGTGGGCGAGCGTGAGAAATCTCAACTTTGTCCGGTCGCCGTCTAGTGGGAACGCTCGCGAACATCTCAGGCAAAGAAGCGGCGCGGGTGTTTGAGAAAGCAGGCTGGATGAGAGTGGGTCAAGTTGGTAGCCATTTGGTTATGACCAAGGAAGGCGTCCGCGCAAACTTATCAGTAACCGCAGCACAAAGAATTGTCCGTGGGAACCCTTCGATCTCTCATCCGAAACGCGCGCATGTCTGTCGGCGAGTTTCTAGACCTGTTGTAGCCTCAACACTTGTGCTGTTGCCGCTTCTATAATCGCCACACGCGGAGGCGGCGGCATGGAAGCGTTACGGCGGCGCAAGGTAGCGATCATTGTCATCGGCATCTGCCTTTTGCTGCTGTTTCTGGGCCTTGGCGCGCTGAATGCCTTCCGTCTCAGCTTTCTTAATCCCTCAACGCCGGGGCAGATCATGCTGTTTACGGCGACCTCGTTCTTTGCGTTTCTGCTGTTTGTCGCGGCGCTGCTCTTGCTGATGCGCAACGCCCTGAAGCTCTATGCGGAACAGCGCAGCCGCGTGCTGGGTGCGCGTCTGCGGACGCGCATGTTGTGGGGCGCAGTTCTGCTCTCGTTGCTTCCGATCTGCTTCATGTTCGGCTTCAGCTATCTGCTGATGAACCGCGCGGTCGAACGCTGGTTCTCGCAGCCGGCGGTGCAGCTGCGTGACGAGTCCGCCCGCGTGGCGCAGGACCTCATGCGCTACGTGGCCGCAAATGCACGCTCCGAGGCGGAGGAGCTGGCCGGTTCCATCGTGGACGACCGCGGTGCGCTGCACAGCGAGACCGATCTGGAAGCGCTGATGCAGCAGCATGACATTACGCTGCAGGGCGGATTTGTCATCGTGTATCAGGCAGGGATTCCGGTTGCACGGCACCAGATCAATCCGCTGGCGAAGGCCCGCTTGAGCACATGGCAACCACAGGATGGACCTCTCGACGAAGACAGCATTTCCACGGCCAACGTGCCTCCTCTACGTGTGCAGTCCGTTGGTCCCGTTGATGCGATCGCCATGCAGGCGTCACAGCGCACGGACGGTCCCATTGTTTCCACGGGAGGGCAGGATTACATTGTCAGTTCGGCGTGGTTAAAGCCTGATCTGCAGGTGGTCACCGCCATGCCGCTGCCTGCCGGGATGACGGCGCACATCGGCCAACTGGATCGCGCCAGCCAGCAATACTGGACGCTGTTCCGCCTCCGCCGCCAGATTCGCGGCACGTATATGCTGCTGATGCTTATGATTACGGGCTTGTCACTCTTTGTGGCAAGCTGGCTGGCGCTGCACCTGTCCAAGCAGGTCACAAAGCCCGTGGAAGCGATTGCGGATGCGATGTCCGCGATTGCGGAGGGACATTACGACCAAAGGGTGGAGGCGTCGGCAACGGAGGAACTGGGCGACCTGGCACAGAGCTTCAACACCATGGCGGGCGACCTGGAAAGCAGCCGCCACATGGTGGAGCAAAGCACCATCCGCATCTCAGAGGCCAACGTTGCGCTGGAGGCGCGCCGCCGCGAACTGGAAACGATGCTGCAGACGATCCCCAACGGGGTCGTCATGCTGGACCCGGAGTGCCGCATCCAGGTGGCGAACCGCGCCTTCAGCGAGATGCTGGACCCGGGTGGCCAGCAGAACTTCAGTGGTCTGCTGCTGAAGGACGTGATTCCCGCCGAAGTGCGTGAGCCGCTGGACCGCGTGTTGCGCCGCAGCCATCGCATGGGCAGCGCCATCACGGAGATTGAGATGCAGGCACCCGGGCGAACCCTGAACATCGCCATGACGGCTGCCCTGCTGGAAAACACCGCAGGCGGCCAGCGCAGCACGAATGGCTACGTGGTTGTGCTGGAGAATGCTACGGAACTTCTGCACGCGCAGAAGCAGGCCGCATGGAAGGAAGTTGCACGCCGGGTGGCTCATGAGATCAAGAATCCGCTGACGCCCATTTCGCTCTCGGCGGAGCAGATCCGCCGGCACATTGACCGCCTGGGAAAGGCACTCGAAGACGAGCGCATCGGGTCACCCTCCGTCGCGGTCATCCATCGCTGCAGCGAAGTCATCAGCAGCTCAGTGAACAGTATGCGGTCGCTGGTCGACCAGTTCGCGTCGCTGGCGGAGTTCCCCAGCGCGCGGCCACGGCCTTCTGACCTTAACACCATCGTCGAAAATACCCTGGCGCTCTTCGCGGGGCGGCTGCAGAACTTTCGAGTGACGCATTCGCTGCTGCCTGGCCTGCCGCTTGTGATGGCGGACCCTGAAGCCATCAAACGCGCTCTCTCCAACCTGATCGACAATGCTGCGGAGGCGATGCAGTCCAGCCTCGTGCGTGAGATCTGCATTGAAACGCGCGTCTCCGGGCAGTCACCGCACATGCTGGAGTTGATTGTGGCTGACACGGGCCCCGGCGTTACCGCGGACATGCGCGAACGGCTCTTTATGCCTTACTTCTCTACAAAGGGGCGCGGTACGGGGCTGGGTCTGACCATCGCCGCCAAGATCATGGCGGACCATCAGGGCAGCATCCGCGCTGAGCAGAACACACCGCAGGGCGCGCGCTTCGTGCTGGAGGTTCCTATGGCCAATCCCACACCGGAGACCGCGGCGCATCACGAACCTGTGGAGGCGCTCTCCGCGTGACCCATGTTCTGATCGTCGATGACGAAGCCGACATTCGCGCATCACTTGAGAGCATCCTGCGCGAGGAGGGCTATGCCGTCGCCAGCACCGGCACCGCGACGGAGGCGCTGACGCTGATCGCCGATGTCGAATACGACGTGATCCTGCTCGACATCTGGCTGCCAGACATGGACGGCCTGGACGCGCTCGAAAAGATTCGCGGCATGGGCTTGTCCGCGCCGCCGGAGGTCGTCATCATCTCCGGGCACGGCACCATCGAGTCGGCTGTTCGCGCGACAAAGCTGGGCGCGTATGACTTCCTGGAAAAACCACTCTCGCTGGACAGGACGCTGCTTCTTCTAAAGAACGCGAGCGAATCGCGCGATCTGCGCCGCCACAATCAGGAGCTGCAGGAGCAGATGCGGCAAAAGGCGTTTGTCACGGGCGAAAGCGTGCCGCTGAAGGCGCTGCGCCAGCAGATCAAGCTGATGGCACCCACCAACGGACGTGTGCTCATCTTCGGCGAGTCCGGCACGGGCAAGGAACGCATCGCGCGCACCATGCACGCGGAGAGCTTGCGCGCGGGCAGCATCTTTGTGGAACTGAACTGCGCCGCCATTCCCGAGGACTACATCGAAAGCGAGCTTTTCGGCTACCGGCATGGCGCTGTGCCCGGTGGCCCGCCGGAGAAGCGCGGCACCTTTGAGCGTGCCGACGGCGGCACGCTGTTTCTGGATGAAGTGGGCGACATGAGCCTGAAGACGCAGGCCAAGGTGCTGCGCGCGCTTGACGAACAGAGGTTCTATCCGGTGGGCGCGTCGCAGGCCGTGCATGTTGATGTACGTGTCATCGCCGCCACCAACAAGGACCTGCAGGAAGAGATCGCGCGCGGCAATTTTCGTGAAGACCTGTTTTACCGCCTCAACGTCATCCCATTCTTTGTGCCGCCGCTTCGTGACCGCATTGAGGACGTACCCGCGCTGGTGCAGGAATTTCTGCAAGAGTTTGGCCGGGAGTACGGCCGCCCCCGCATCGACATGGCACCCGACGCGCTCGCCGCGCTAAAGCAATACACGTGGCCGGGAAACGTGCGCGAACTGCGCAACGTGATGGAGCGCGTGCTTATCCTGAACCCGCGCGTGCAGCGCATTGAGAAGAAGCATCTGCCGCTGCTGACGCACAAAGGCGGCGGAAGGGAAGCGGTGAGAAGCAGGCATGATGGCTTCGGCACACTCTTGCAGGCACGCGAGGCGTACGAGCGAGACTACATCCTGAACAAGCTGGATGAGTGCCACGGCAATATGAGCCGCGCGGCGGAGGCGCTGGGGCTGGAACGCAGCCATCTCTACCGCAAGATGAAGGCGCTGGGCGTCAGCATGCGGGAAGTTTGACGCAGGTCTGTCGTACGTACCGACTGTTTGTCATCTCGTAACGAAGAGTCGTTTGTCATCCCGTAACGAAGTGGAGGGATCTACGTTTTGCTTCAGCAAGCAAGCCAGGAAAGGAGAGATGCAGATCCCGCCGCTGCGCTGCGGGATGACAAAGCTGAGGGAGAGCTGCGGGATGACAAACAGTGTGGGGATGCATTAATCCTCAGCGATGGAGAATGGGGAAACGCTTCACCCATTGTCCGGTTTGCTGGGCTTTTCCGCGATCGCTTCCAGTTGACGCCGCCAATCAAGCTCATCCACGAAGCCGCGCTGGGAGCGCCATTCCTCGCGCACTTTTACGAAGAGCTCCAGGTAGACGCGCGTCCCCAGCATCTCTTCGATGTCTTTGCGTGCTGCCGTGCCAATCTGCTTCAGCATCGCTCCGCCTGAGCCGATGATGATGGTCTTCTGTCCTGGACGCTCCACAAAGATGGCGGCGGCGATCTTTGTCAGCGGTTCTTTCGGGGGAGCGGCGTTGGCGGCCTGTTTGCGCGGGCGTTGCGGCTTTGGCTCTTCCCATTGCTCAATCACAACGGCGGAGGCGTACGGGACCTCCTCGCCGGTAAACATCAGAATTTTCTCGCGGATCAATTCCGCGGCAAGAAAGCGGACCGGCTGGTCGGTGAGCTGGTCTTCGGGAAAGTACCGCGCTGCCTCAGGCAGGAGAGTCACAACTTTGTCAACCAGCAGATCGAGACCGTCGCGCTTTTCAGCTGAGATCAACACCGTCTTTGCAAAGGCGTGTTGGGCTGACCAGTGCGTGATGAGCGGAAGAAGGTTCTCGCGCCGGACGCGGTCAATCTTGTTCAGCACCAGGATGACGGGGCATGTCACGTCCCGCAGCAGACTGAGCGCAAACGCGTCCTCCGCCGCCGAAAGCTCAATCTTGCTCTCTGACCGTACAAGCACACCATCAGCAGGAGCGGCGGAGGTCTCGCGCACGCGATGCGTGGCGTCCACCAGAAACAACACCACGTCGCGGGAGGCAAGCGCGTCATGCACCTCCTGCATCATGCGGCGGTCGAGTTGGCTGCCTGGCTTGTGCACGCCGGGCGTATCCACCAGAATGACCTGTGCCGCGGGCAGCGCAGGTGCAGACTTTACGGCAGGCTTCGCGGGCACCTCCAGCACGCCCAGAATGCGGGTGCGCGTCGTCTGTGCCTTGTGCGTGACGATGGCCAGCTTCTCGCCCAGCAGCGCGTTCAGCAGCGTGGATTTCCCGGCGTTTGGCCGGCCAATAATGGTGACAAACCCGGAGCGAAACGACATGGCTCCAGTGTAGCCGTCACTCTTCTTCATCTTCTTGTGGAGGCAGCGCGCGAACGCGTACCCGGGTCACCAGGCGCGGCGTCGCGGCAACCACTTCCAGGCGCAAACCGTCACTCTCCACCACTTCGCCGGGCAGGGGGATGTGGCCGGCCAGTTCTGACACCAGGCCGCCGACGGTCGTTGCTTCCAGGTTGGTTCGCAGGCGCAGCGGCTGGTGCTCGTCCGCCTGATCTTCGCCGCTGCTCACCAGAAGATCGCGGAGATCGGCAACGTCCATGCTTCCGGCTACCAGGTACGAGCCTTCATCGTCACGTACGGCGGTCTGGTCCACGGCAGCTTTGTCGTGCTCGTCCTCGATGTTCCCCACGATAGCTTCAATCAAGTCTTCAATCGTGACCAAGCCAGCGACAGCACCATATTCGTCGATGACGATGCGCATGTGCTGCTTCTCGCTTTGCATTTCGCGGAGCAGTTCGTTGACCTTTTTGGGTTCCGGAACAACGGCGGCGGCGCGCTGAATCTCGCGCACGGTACGTCTCTCCGCCTCCCCATCGGGAATCTGCAGAAGATCGTGCGCAAATGCGATCCCTGTGACCTCATCCAGAGATCTGCTGTACACCGGAACGCGGGAGAACCCCTTGTCAATGATCTGCCGCGTGAAGTCGGCGATGGTGGTGGTGTCTGGTACGGCAAACATCTCCGGCCGGGGTGTCATCACCTCACGGACGACCATGTCGCCAAACTCCACCACGGAGCGGACAAGGGCGCGGTCGCTTTCCTCCAGAATGCCCTCTTCTTCGCCCGCCTCCAGCAGCGCATCCACGCCTTCATCCGGATGCTCTTCCATCTCTTCACGCGCGGGATCGGCCAGCGACGCAATGGAGATCAGAAGGCTGGAAAGCAGCGTGATAGGCAGGACCAGATAGAAGAGCAGTTGCAGCGGCAGGCGAATGCGGCTGACCCACATGCCACGCGTTCGCGCAAACAGCAACTGCGGCAGCAGACGGTCAAACGCCATGATGAGCAGCGCCAGTTCCGCCAGGGACTCCAGGTACATCCCCGTTCCGGCCGGTCCGCGGCCCGTAAAAAGATTCGCGCCAAACAGCAGGGCAACCGCCGCCAGCGAGAGTTGCCGAAGCGTGATGGCGGAAAGCGCGATGCTGTCCCGCGAAAGTCCGAGCCGGGGCTCCACCTCTTCCACCCAGGCGTCAAGGTTGTCCTGGTATCCGCGGGCCAGAAACTTGCCCATCTCGGAGTACACCCGGTCCGCATACGAGGCGATGGTCAGGACGGCAAGCACCAAGCAAAGAACGGTGATCGTGAGCGGTGTCATCGTTTGGTCCGCAGCGTCGTATGCCGAACAGCAGATCGGCGTACGGCGGGTGGCTGCGTGCGCTCGATCAGCCCCGCAGGCAGTTTGAAGCGTGCACGCAGGTTGGCTTCACGCGCCACCATTTCGCCACCGTCTGTTTCGTGATCCATGCCCGTCAGATGCAGAAGGCCATGCAGGACAAGGATGCGCAACTCAGTGTGTAGATCGTGGCCGTGCTCGGCTGCCTGGCGTGCGGCAGTTTCCAGCGAAATCGCAATGTCGCCAGCGATCGCAGAGCGGGGTTCTTCTGCCGGAAAGCTCAAGACGTCCGTGGGCTTGTTCTTGTTGCGAAAGAGCCTGTTCAACGCCCGCAACCGCTTGTCGTCCGCCAGCAGGACCGTGACCTCGCCGTCCAGGTTCACGGCTTTAACGGCACGCGTCAAGAAACGGGCGAGGGCGCGTCTTCGCGGCGAATTCAACACCACGTCATCATTGCTGGACCGTTCGACGACGATCACAGCGTCCTAATCTTCGCGCAACATGCCGGTTGGAAGCGCACTTGACCGTGAACGGAGCGTCACTGCGTCTTGCGGGCCGCAACGCGCGATTCGCCCGGCGCGGCAGATCCGCTGAGGGCTCCACCGTTGAGCGATGCCTCATTCAGACCCAGCGTCATCTGCTGCTCACGCTGGTGCGTGTCATACGCACGCACAATCCGCTGGACAAGGGTGTGGCGGACTACGTCGCCATCCTCGAAGTGGCAGAAGCGGACACCCTCCACGCCGTTCAGCACGCTTAACGCCTCAAAGAGGCCGCTGCGCTTTGGATTGGGGAGATCGATCTGCGTCAAATCGCCGGTGATAACGGCTTTGCTGTTCATGCCTAAGCGGGTCACAAACATCTTCATCTGCTCGTTGGTTGTGTTCTGCGCCTCATCCATGATGATGAACGCGTCGGACAGGGTGCGGCCGCGCATAAACGCCAGCGGCGCAATCTCAATGATGCCCTTTTCCAGCATCTTGTCGACGCGCTCTTTGTCCAGGAGATCGTACAGCGCGTCGTACAGCGGACGGAGATAGGGATCGACCTTCTCCTGCAAGGAGCCGGGTAGAAATCCCAGGCGCTCTCCAGCCTCTACCGCCGGCCGCACAAGGATGATACGGTTCACGCGTTTGCTCATCAGCGCAGATGCAGCCATCGCCACCGCGAGATATGTTTTGCCGGTGCCGGCCGGACCGATGCCGAAGGTCATGTCGGACTGCTCGATGGCTTCGACGTATTTCTTCTGATTGGGCGAGCGCGGATTTACCATCCGCTTGACGCCGGTCGCTGTGCGCTGCCGGCCGCTGTCAACAAGCGCCTTCAGGCTGGAGCCCGGCTCCGCGATGGCCAGCTTCAGAAGGGCGTGCAACTCTGGTCCGGCAAGGAGAAGACCGCTGCGGCGCAGGCCGTCGTAGTCGTGAAAAAGCCGCTCCACAAGTTCAACGGACTGCTCGTCTCCCTCGATCACCAGGCCGTGCGATCGAAGGTCAACCGTCACGCCCAACTCCCGTTCCATCATGCGAAGGTTTTCATCGCGAAGCCCAAACATGGCTTCCGTGCTGGGCGTGATTTCGAGCAAGCTTTTGACCAAGTGGACTATGCCTCCATGCGGCGGGGGTGCGTTTTGCTGTGTGGATTGGATGGACTGCAATACGGATGCGATGCACTGCGAACAGGAGCCGGGTCTGCGGCGGCGGGTGCCACCTGGAGGAAACGGTACGGATTGGCGGGGATCACCAAATCGGCTCTGGAGTTGCGCAAAGAATAGCGCGGTGGCGGAACGCAGTCAAGAGGCGTGTATCAGAACAAGACACCGGGACGTGTCCCGCCGGTGTACAGCATTGTGGTGTCGCCAACTGTTCCACAGCTCGCGATTCGGATAATAACCATCCATTCACACTCCGTTCTTCTCTTCTTCATGCGCGCTGGCCAATATCGGAACTAACGGACACAACTGGCAAGGTGAGCAGGAAGGTGCCAACGTGCGCCGGAGAGCGAATGCCTTAGCTGTCCGTTCCTGGGGAATGATGAAACGACTCACAACGCTGAGCGCAATGATGATTGCGTCAACCCTGGTTTCCGGCACACTTCACGCGGAAACGGACGAACCGCCGGCCAGGAAGTCCACCAAGCGCAAATCCACGGCACACCGCGAAACAGCCGCCGAGAAACAGATCCGCGAACTGCGCGAGATGTTGCAGGCGCAGCAGGCCGAGATCGACGCCATGAAGCAGCAGCTAGCGGCGCGCGACCAGCAGCTGACCACGGCGCAACAGACCGTGACGACGGCGGAGACGCAGGCGACCACCGCGACTGCAGCTGCCACTCAGGCCACCACGGCTGCCGCCGATGCGCAGACCAAGGTGGATGCGTTGCAGACCAGCGTGACGGACCTGAAGAACACAAATGTCGGCCTGCAGGAAACGGTGATCGCGAATCAGGCACGCATCGAGGATGAGATCCAGTCGCCCGCGGCGCTGCACTACAAGGGCGTCACCATCACTCCCATTGGGTTCTTCGCACTGGAAGGCGGGTGGCGCGAGCGCTCTGTCAACTCTGACATCAATACGCCGTTCAACTCAATCCCGTTCCCCAGCGCCAATGAAGGCCATGTGAGCGAAGAGAATTTCTCCGGGCGGCAGAGCCGTCTGGGCGTTCTGGTAAACGGCAACGCGGGCAGGTTCCAGCTTTCCGGATACTTCGAAGGCGACTTCCTGGGTGTGGGGACGTCGTCGAACAACAACCAGTCCAACAGCTACGTCTTCCGCCAGCGTCAGTTCTGGGGACAGGGTTCGCGCAAAAACTTCACGCTCACAGGCGGCCAGATGTGGTCGCTGGTGACGGAAACGGGCCTGAGCACCAACAATCGCACGGAAAAGCTGCCCAACACGATTGATTCGCAATACATGGTCGGCTTCAACTGGACGCGCCAGCCTGCGCTTCGTCTGCAGGACCGCTTCGGCCAGCAGAAGACGGGCATGCTCACCCTGGCGATGTCGCTGGAACAGGCGCAGATCACAAACTTTACCGCCGCCGGTACGATTCCCACGGCGTTCTTCTTCGCGGGTGCGGGGCAGAATGGCGGCTTGTACAACGCCGCAGGCAACGTTGGCGCGGGCAACACCGCTGGAACTGGGGCTATCAGCACCTACGCCAACAACGTTGCGCCAGACGTCATCGTGAAGGGCACGCTGGACTACACGCACGCGCACTTCGAACTGGGCGGCATCGCCCGCTTCATGCGGGATTTCTTCTTCCCCGTGGTGGGATATACCGGTACAGCGGCAGCGCCGACCTACGCCTACTCGGCCAACGTACAGGACAATGTATCGAAGGCTGGCGGAGTGTTTGGCAGCGCCCGCGTCTCTCTTGACAAGTACGTCGACGTTGCCGTGCAGGCGATGGGAGGTCAGGGTGTCGGGCGCTACGGTTCGTCGCAGCTTGCGGATGCGACGCTTCGCCCGGACATGACCCTGGAACCGCTGCACAATTATCACGGCCTCGCCAGCCTGGAAACGCATCCCACGCCGAAGCTGGACGTGTATGCCTACTACGGTGGCGAATATGCGCAGCGCACCGTCTTCACAACGCCGCAGGGCGCGCTGATTGGCTATGGTCCAAGGAACCTCAGCGATGCGGGATGCTACAACCTTCCAACAAACGCCGGTAACGGCAGCGGAACCGCTGGGTCGATCAGCGCGGTTACCTGCGCGTCGCCCACGCGCTACATCCAGGAAGGCATGCTTGGCTTTACTTACCGTCTAGCAAACAGCCCGAAGTACGGCCGCCTGCAATATCAGTTCACATACTCGTATCTGCAGCGGAATCTATGGTCGGGTGTTGGCAGCACAACCACGCCTAGCGGACCGCGCGCTCTGGACAACATGATCCACGCGGGCATGCGGTACTACATCCCGTAAAGCGGACCCCGGCAGCGCAACGGTGTTGCCGGAGTTCGTCCTCAAGGTGCATCCTACGCTTGGCAGGGTCAACATGAGGAGTCCGCGGACGCGGGCTCTCACATCCTCAGGAGAAGAGTATGAAGTTCAACGTTGTTTCTGCACTGGCGGCCTCGGTTCTGGTTGCGTTTACCTCGTTTGCCGACGCGCAGCAGCTTAACGGCGCGGGTGCGACCTTCCCGAACCCTATCTATTCCAAGTGGTTCAGCGAGTATTCCGCAAGCCACCCGGGGGTGCAGATCAACTATCAGTCGGTCGGGTCCGGCGCGGGTATCAGGCAGGCCTCTGAAGGTATCGTGGATTTCGGCGCGACCGACGGTCCCATGACTGACGAGCAGATGAGCGCGGCAAAGGTCAAGCTCTTCCACATCCCAACGGTGCTTGGCGCGGTGGTGCCAACCTACAATCTGCCCGGTTTAAATGCTGAGCTGAAGTTTTCTGGCGACGTGATCGCGGACATCTATCTGGGAAGGATCACCAACTGGCACGATCCCCGCATCGCTTCCATGAATCCTGGCGTCAACCTGCCCGATCACCAGATATTGCCGGTCTACAGGTCCGACGGTTCAGGCACCACGTACATCTTCACCGACTTCCTGTCGAAGAGCTCGCCCGACTTTCAGTCACGCATTGGAAAGAGCACGTCGGTGCGTTGGACAGTAGGCATCGGCCAGAAGGGGAACGAGGGCGTTGCGGGCATGGTGCGGAACAGCCCGTTCTCCTTTGGTTATGTTGAGTTGATCTACGCCCTGCAGAACCATATGTCGTACGGCGCTGTGAAAAATCCTGCCGGCAAGTTCGTAAAGGCATCGCCGGAGGCAGTCACTGCGGCCGCAGCGGGCGCGGCGAAGAACATGCCTAATGACTTCCGTGTCTCCATTACGAACGCTCCAGGAGCCGATTCGTATCCAGTTTCCTCGTTTACGTGGCTGCTGATTCCGCTGAAGTCGCCCGATCCGGCCAAGGGCAAGGTGCTGCACGACTTTCTGGAGTGGATGCTGCAGCACGGCGAAGGCGAAGCCACCGCCCTGGCGTACGCTCCTCTTCCGCAGCCTGTCGCTGTCAAGGTTTCTGGTGCCTTGAATTACCTCAAGTAAACTGATCCGGGTGCGGTGCATAGGCGACGCACAGGAACAACCGCCTGCATGGCATGGCACATGCAATTCACGGAGTTCACACATGCGCTCCTCTAGCATGGACACGTACCGGGTACTCTCTATCTATCGCTCCTTTGATTTCCTGATCCCAACATATGGCGCAATCGAACCTTACTGAGACATCTCCTCCGTTGCTGTCTGCCGCGGTTCCGGAGCGGATCCCGGTAGCTGCCGGCCTGGTCAATCCTGTTCCTTCAGGCATCCGTCAGTTCCTGGCAAGCCGCGGCGGCGGGACAGGAGCGGACGGTGTCTTCGGCGGTCTGGTCCTGGCCTGTGCGCTGAGCATCATCGCCATTGTCGTGATGATTATCTGGGTGCTGATCGCCAACTCCCGGCTGTCATTGCACGCGTTCGGCCTGAAATTCTTTGTACGAACCGCCTGGAACCCGGTCTCCGGCGACTTTGGAGCGCTGCCATTCATCTACGGCACGCTGGCGACGTCAATCCTGGCCCTCTGCATTGCTGTTCCGCTGGCGCTTTGCGTGGCGGTCTTTGTCATGGAAATCTGCCCCAAGCCATTTCGTGGCATTGTGGCGTTTCTGACAGAGTTGCTCGCGGCTATTCCCTCAGTCGTATACGGGCTTTGGGCGATTTTTGTGCTGGTGCCCATCGTGCGCGACCATCTGGGACCGGTGCTGAGCAAGACCCTGGGATGGACTGGATTTTTCTCTGGATCGAACTTCGGCGAAGGCATCCTGACCGCCAGCATCATCCTGTCGATCATGATTTTGCCGGTCATCTCATCCATCACCCGCGAGGTGATGAGCGCGGTGCCCATCAGCCAGAAGGAAGGCGTGCTTGCCCTGGGCGCCACCCGGTGGGAGATGGTGCGCATCGCCGTCCTCCGCAACGCGCGCATCGGGATTGTAGGAGCTATCATCCTGGGTCTGGGCCGCGCCCTGGGCGAAACGATGGCCGTCACCATGGTCATCGGCAACAACCCGCAGATTTCAAAAAGCCTCTTCGCGCCCGGCCACACGCTGGCAAGCGTGATCGCCAACGAATTCACTGAGGCTACCGGTGATCTGTATGTTTCTGCGCTGATTGAGATTGGCCTGGCGCTCTTCCTGGTCACGATTCTTGTGAATACCATCGCGCGGCTGCTGGTCTGGGCCGTCACCCGCGGCAACACGGCCAAGGCAAGCTGAATGGAATACGTGCCTGTTCGCGCTCACATCCGCTCCAGCCGGGCCAACTCAACCGGCCGCGTGGCAACCGATTACCTGATGACGTTTCTCGCGGTAGGCGGAACCGTTGTTGTGCTGGTGCCGCTGTTCGCGATTCTGGTGTACCTCATCTATAAGGGCGCAAGCTCGCTGAACTTGGCTTTCTTCACGCAATTGCCAAAGCCGGTGGGTGAGGGGGGCGGAGGCATGGCGAACTCCATTGTGGGCTCGGGCATCGTGCTGGCGCTCTCCAGCGTGCTCGGAATTCCCGTCGGCATCGCTGGCGGTGTCTATCTTGCGGAATATGGCAGCGGCAAGCTGCTTGGCAATGTCATCCGCTTCACCGCCGATGTATTGAACGGCGTGCCTTCCATCGTGATGGGCATCGTAGGATATGCGCTGGTGGTTGTTCATCAGCATCACTTTTCCGCGCTTGCAGGTGGGATCACACTCGCTATTATGATGATCCCCACGGTGACCCGCACTACGGAGGAGATGCTGCTGACTGTACCCTCCTCCATCCGTGAAGCCGCGTTCGGTCTGGGCGTTCCACGCTGGCGAATGATCGCATCGATCAGTGTGCCGACAGCCCTGCCGGGCATCATCACGGGCTGCATGCTGGCCTTTGCTCGGGTGGCGGGAGAGACGGCGCCGCTGCTGTTTACTGCCTTTGGCAGCCAGTTCTGGCCGCGCGGAATCCATGCCTTAAACGAGCCCATTGCCGCGCTCCCGTTGCAGATTTTCTCGTACGCGCTGTCCCCCTATGATGAGTGGCATCGCCTGGCGTGGGCTGGGGCGCTTGTACTTATCACCATGATCATGGTGTCCGTCGGCCTCGTTCGCTACGTCACCTCGCGCGGCGTTCTGCAGGGAGGCACTTAGTTGGGACTTGATATTCGCGTTGACGATCTGAACGCCTGGTACGGCACGAACCATACACTGAAGGACGTTTCGCTCCACATTCCGGCAAATCATGCCACCGCGCTGATCGGCCCTTCCGGCTGCGGCAAATCCACCTTTGTGCGCTGCCTGAACCGGATGCATGAGACGAATCCAACCGCGCGCGTGTCCGGATCGGTGCACATGGGTGACCTGGACATCTATAAGGACGCCTCCCCGGTGGAGATTCGCCGCCGCGTCGGCATGGTCTTCCAGCGTCCCAATCCGTTTCCCACAATGTCTATCTACGACAACGTTGCCAGCGGGCTGAAGTTGAACGGATTTCGCAAACGCAACGTGCTGGACGAGGTCGTGGAGCGCTCATTGAAGCAATCGGCATTGTGGGAAGAGGTGAAGGACGACCTCCGCAAGAAGTCGGGTGCCAGCCTGTCCGGCGGCCAGCAACAGCGGCTGTGCATCGCCCGCGCTCTTGCCGTTGACCCTGAGGTTCTTCTGATGGATGAGCCGGCCAGCGCGCTGGACCCGGTCTCCACCTCCAAAATCGAGGATTTGATCTTCCAGCTGAAAGATCAGTACACCATCGTCATCGTGACGCACAACATGCAGCAGGCAGCGCGCGTGGCGGAGAATACCGGCTTCTTTCTGATGGGCAAACTGGTTGAGTTCGACGCAACACAGAAGATCTTCACGAACCCGTCGGATAAGCGCACGGAAGACTACATTACCGGCAGGTTTGGCTGATGCGTCTGCGATTTCAGCAAAGCCTGGACGAGCTGCGCGAACGCCTTCTGGCCATGGCGGGCCTGGTGGAGCAGGCCATTCAGCGCGCCATTGAGGCCTACGGAACGCGCGATCCGCGCCTGTGCGAGCTGGTCCGCATGGCGGAACCCACCGTCGACCGCATGGAGCGCGAGATCGATGAACTGGCGCTGGAACTGCTTGCCACCGAGCAGCCAACGGCAGGAGATCTCCGTTTCATACTCGCGGTGATTCGCATCAACGCCGACCTGGAGCGGGTCGGCGATCAGGCGGTCAACATCGCAACACGTGTGCTGGACCTCCGTACCATGCCCCAGGCCGACCTGCCCGTGGATATTGCAAAGATCGCTGCCCTCGCCGCATCCATGGTGCGCAAGTCCCTGCAGGCATTCATCGACCGTGACCACGAACTTGCCAACACCGTGCTGACCATGGACGATGAGGTGGATCAGCTGAATCGCGAGGCGTTTCGTGTTCTGGGAGAGCGCATCAAGTCCGACCCTGCAGTAACGCAGCAGGCGCTCAACGCCCTTGTTATCTCGCGCAACCTGGAGCGCGTGGGGGACCACGCCACCAACATCGCGGAAGACGTGATCTTCTGGGTCACCGGCGCCGACGTTCGCCACAGTATTAGCGCAGCCGGGCCCGGCACGCCGTAGACAGACGCCTCACGTTTTCACCGACGGGAGCGCATGGTCTTGGCTGTGTAACCGTGAGACTCGGTTCACTTCTGTGACGCACATCATCCTCCTGGATGATTCCTGCGTGAAACACCTCTAAGACCAAGCGCAGCGGGACGAGCCGACCGTTCACGTATCAGGCTACGTGTACTCTGATGGGTCACTCCCCCGGGCAAACATCGCTTCACCAAGCCCGTTTGCATCCTACTGATTTTCACAAGAAATTAATATCGCGTGAGAGTCGCAAGTTTGCACCCGGGGGGGGGTTTAGGAACGTGTATGTCGAAATCGAAGATCAAGAAGTCCGCAACGGGGAAGGGCATGGTGGACCCCACCATGCTGAAGCCGTTTACGAAACAAGCGGACGAATCTACCGGCGGCACGGCGGAAGCGCGCGACAAGCTGCTGCAGGTGATCATCGAGACGCCGAAGGGCTGCAGGAACAAGTACAGCTTCGATGCCGAGCAGAAAATCTTTGTCTTGAAGGCGGCGCTGCCTTCTGGCATGTCATTCCCGTGCGACTTTGGATTTGTGCCGCAAACAATCGCCGGTGACGGCGATCCGATCGACGTGCTGGTGTTGATGGATGAACCGGCCTTTCCGGGATGTGCGCTGATGGCACGGCTGATCGGCGTCATTGAGGGCGAGCAGATTGCGCCAAAGAAGGACCCGGTGCGCAACGACCGCCTGGTCGCAGTTGCTGAGACAACGCACATGTACGCAAAATTCAAGAAGCTGAAAGACATGCCCAAGCAGTCGCTCAAGGAAATCGAAGAGTTCTTCGTGAACTATCACAAGCTGCAAGGCAAGAAGTACAAGCTGCTAGGCATCAAGGGCGAAAAGACAGCCTTGGAGTTCATCGAAAAGGCGAGAAAGGCAGCGAAAAGCTCATAGAAAGTGGTCACACGATGCACGACCTTTTCCTCAGGTTCTTGATTGGCGGAGCCGTGGTGAGTATGTTCGCCGTAGTTGGCGATCTGATCAAGCCAGAGAGCCTGGGCGGTATTTTCGCCGCGGCTCCCACCATCGCGCTGGCGACACTGGCGATGACCATGCACCAGCATGGCGCTGGATACGTGGCGGTCGAAGCGCGGTCCATGATCGGTGGAGCTGCCGCCTTCTTAGTGTATGCAAGCGCCGTGAGCTTCGTGCTGATGCGCTATCGAACGCGGGCGCTGGCAACCTCCGCGGCGTTGATGGTGGTGTGGTTTGGAACGGCGGCAGCAATGTGGGCTGTGTGGCTGCGGCGGTGATCGAGTGCGCTTAAGGCTGACAGGGGCATCCTTGCGTGAAACGAAGGCGACGGAGTACGCGCAGCGGTTTGTCTTTGGTGGCCTGGTCACGCTTGCTGCTACCTTGGTCGCCGATCACTGGGGCGCGGTAATTGGCGGAATGTTCTTGGCGTTCCCGGGGATATTTCCCGCAGGCGTGACATTGGCGGCGAAGCACAAGATTCAACGTGAGGCCGGGGAGGGTAAGGCCGGCGTGATCTCCGCCCGTGGAGAAGCCAGTGTAGAGGCTGCGGGTGCGTCAGCGGGTGCGTTTGGACTGGCAGCATTTGCAGTGGTCATCTGGAAGCAAGCCGCAAGTCACTCGCTGCCGGTCCTGCTCGCGTGCGCGGCCCTGGCGTGGCTGGCAGCGTCCTGGATGGCATGGATGGTGAGAGACAAGCGATCCCTGCTGAACCGCCTGAGCCGCTGATCTTCTATACCGCGGAAGACCAATGCCGATTGCTTAAGATGCACGCTTGTCACGACGATCCGGACTGCGGCTGGAGCACGGCTGCTCGACGCCTTTCAGGTGCTTGCGTCGCTGCGGCCAATGACCTAAACTTATAAGGCTGGAGAACGCGTGGCTTCCAGAAGCGCACGAGTTTCCCCCGATGTTCTCACCGTTTACTTGACTGACCCGGCGTACGGTCCGGCATACGAAAGAGTTTATTCATGGCAAATCATGTTTCATCCCTGAAGCGGTCAAAGCAAACGCTTGCCAAGACCGTCGTCAACCGCTCCAACCGCACCAAGCTGCGCGGCGGCCTTCGGCTGATGCGCGAGGCCTTGACCAAGGGCGACGCCGCTGCCGCAAAGGAGCAGTATCGCGCAACCGTCTCCCTGCTGGACAAGAGCGTGCAGAAGGGCGTTCTGCACGACAACACGGCGTCGCGTTACAAGAGCCGCCTGAATGCCCGCTTGAAGGCGCTGGCCACGGCAGCGGCGTAAATGCCTTAAAACGGCATCTCTGCCGGTGAATATGGCGAAGAGCGTGGAGCTGACTCCGCGCTCTTCGCGTCTACACTGAAGAGAACGCTTCCATGCAGCCCAGCGACCCCTATCATCTGATCCCGCCCGAGGAGAAAATCTCCCCGGTAAAGCTTGCCGCGTCGCAGTACGTCATCACGCTGGTGCTGGTGGTTCTGGCGGCGGGGCTGTGGCGGCTGCAGGTGGTGGGTGCGGACAACTACCGCGTTTTGGCAGAGCAGAATCGCGTGCGCAAGGTGCCCATTCTTGCGCCGCGCGGACGGCTGTTCGATCGCGAGGGCCGGCCGCTGGTGGAGAACTATTCCTCCGTTTCCTGCTTCCTCTTGCGGGACCAGTTGCGCGACGCTCATCTCCGCGTCATCGCCGAGGGCCTGCACCTGCCCATGGATCAGCTGGAGTACACGCTGCGGCACTTTCAGTACTCGCCCAAATACCAGCTCATTCCCCTGAAGCAGGACATCACGCCGGACGAACAAGCCTTCATCGAGTCGCACCGCAACGAACTTCCCGAGCTCGAGACGCTGGAAGAGCAGCGGCGCCTGTACCCTCGCGACGGTTTCGCCTCGCACCTGATCGGCTATGTGGGTGAAATCTCAGAGCAGGATCTGAACAACCCCAAGTACGCCTTCTACGAGCCGGGTGACGTGGTTGGCAAATCCGGCGTTGAGCAGGCGTATGACTCGCTTCTGCGTGGCGTTGACGGATCCCGCGACATGGTCGTCGACAGCCACGGCCGCGAGGTTGGGCGCCTGGGCGAGGAGCTAGCCAAGCCGGGCCAGGACCTGAAGCTGACGATCGACCTCGACATCCAGACCGCTGCTGAAAAAGCGATGGAAGGCAAGAACGGGGCGATGGTCGCGATGGACCCGCATACCGGCGAAATCCTGGCCATGGTCTCGCGCCCCAACTACGACCCGAACCAGTTCGCCGTGCGCCTCTCGCGTGCCTACTGGAATAAAATCATTACGGACCCGGAGCACCCGCTGTTGAACAAGGCCATCCAGGCGCAGGTGGCACCCGGCTCTACCTTCAAAATCATCATGTCCGTTGCCGGGCTGGAAGAGGGAATTGCGCAGACTCAACGCGTTAGCTGCGGCGGCGGCATTGACTTTTACGGCCACTACTACCACTGCGACAAGCGTCACGGTGCGGTGGACATCGATCACGCAATCCCGTGGTCATGCGACGTCTTCTATTACGTGCTGGCCAACCGGCTCGGCATCGACCGGATCGCGCACTACGCGGGCGAGCTAGGCTTGGGCCAGAAAACCGGCATCGACCTGCCGGAAGAGGCCAGCGGCACCATGCCCTCCACTGCCTGGAAAATGAAAAACTATCACCAGCAGTGGTTCGCCGGCGAAACGATTTCTGTCGGCATCGGTCAGGGTGCAGTTGCCGCCACACCGTTGCAGATGGCGCGCGCGCTCTCCGGCGTAGCATCCGGAGGAGCGTTGAAGCGGCCGCATGTGTTGCCGCCTGATCAGATTCCCGCGGATCAGCGCGTCGCCTTTGCGGAAAGCTTTCCCGGTCAGGGCGACCGCAATGTGCCGCTGAAAACCGACAACTGGCAGACCATCACCGAAGGCATGGCCGCCACCACCACTAGCGGCACCGCCTTTGCATCGCACCTCGAAGGCATTGACTTCGCCGGCAAGACCGGCACGGCGCAGGTAATGAGCCACGACGCCCTGGCCCGCACAAACAAGGGCAAGAAGACGCAGCCCAACTCCTGGTTCGTCGGCATGGCACCTCGGCGCAATCCAGACATCGTGGTCGCTGTCCTTTGGGAGAACGGTGACTGGGGATCCAACTCCGCCAAGCTGGCGGCGCAGGTCGTCTCGGCGTTCGTCGAAAAGCAGCGCAAGCGGTCGGGCAATCTCCGGCTGGAGCAGGCAAGTCTGCCTACGCCGACCGACGCACATGACAACGACCAGCCCGGCACAGCAGAGCAAGCCCCGGCAAAGCCCAAGGAACAACCCGCCGCGCCGACGGCCTCCTTACCTCTCGTAAGGCCGAAAGAACAGCCCGCCGGATGACGCGTTTCTCCTCCTACCGCGACTTTGACTGGACGCTGCTTTCATTTGTGCTCCTGATGTCCATCTTCAGCGTGGTGGAGATCTACTCTGCCACGATGCATACCAAGTTCCACGGCTTCCACACGCGGCAGATCGGATTCCTCGCGCTCGGCATCCCGCTGATGTTCGTGATGTCCATGATTGACTACCACAAGCTGATCGAGATCGCGCACTGGGCCTACGGCATCAGCATCGCCGCGTTGCTCGCCGTGCTGGTTGTGGGACACAAAGTCATGGGCGCGCGGCGCTGGATCGCCTTGCCGGGCGGCATCCACTTCCAACCGTCGGAGTGGGTCAAGCTGGTGCTGATCGTCTTTTCCGCACGCTACTTCTGGGGGCTCGCGAACAAGCCTGAACTGGACTGGAAGGACATCGGCAAGGCCTTCGCTCTGGTTGGCTTGCCCATGCTGCTCGTCCTCAAGCAGCCGGACCTAGGCACCTCGCTCACCTACATTCCGGTGCTGCTTGTCGGCCTGTTCCTGGGCGGTCTGGGATGGCGGCGTGCCTTGCTGCTTGCCGCCGTTTTCGCGGTGCTTGCCGCAGGTGTATGGAAGAGCGGCAAGATCCTGAAGCCGTACCAAAAGGCGCGTCTCACCAGCTTCCAGCACCCTGAGGACGACCCGCGCGGCAAGGGTTACCAGGTGCAGCAATCGCTGATCGCCGTGGGCTCCGGTGGCATTTGGGGCAAGGGTGCGACCAAAGGTACGCAGACACAGGGCGACTTCCTGCCGATTCCATATACCGACTTCATCTTCGCCGCGCTCTGCGAGGAGCATGGCTTCGTGGGCGCGGTCATCGTCCTGCTGCTGTACTTCTGCATTCTCATCCGGCTGGTGCAGAACGCGCAGATCGCGAAGGACGCGCCCGGCACGCTGCTCATCATGGGCATCGCGGGCGTCATGCTCTTCCAGATCGCGGTCAACGTCGGCATGGTCGCCGGCATGATGCCCGTCACGGGCATCCCGCTGCCGCTGCTCTCCTACGGCGGCTCCTCCGTGCTCTTCACCTTCCTCGCACTCGGCATCGTCATGAACATCCGCATGAGCCGCTTCGTCAATTAAGATCGAACACATATGGCCCAGCCTTCAAACGCGACGGTATCGATCGATGGCAACAGCTTCAATGCATTGAGCACTCACCTTGGCGTTGCCTCTCATCACGACTACGTGGGAATGCCGATGATGGGATCGCTCATGTGCACCATTGACTGCACGGTTGACATGCACGATACCGGCAATCTGCCTTTCGCCACGTTGCAATCGCTCTTCCAGATCGCCAGCAATGTCACGAGGGAGTCAGTAAAGGATATTAAAATCACGTTTTGGACCGACGAAAGTCAGACAGACGCCATCTGCACCTACAGCTTTCGCGGTTAGATCAGTAACTACGCAACCACGAGCGGCAGCGGTGCCAATCATACGCTTCAACTCAGCCTGCAGCCCGCTCTGGATGAGAAGCAGTTTGTAAATATCACGATGGGGAACTGACATGGGCACAAGTGCTCTGGTTCCGGCACGGCCTGATACCTCCGGGCTCAGTGAGGCCTGGGTGCGTGGCATCCCGCACAACCCGCTCGAACCAGCCTGGAGCGTCTACGACACCGACATCGCCGCCACGGTGAGAATTTACAACGACTACTTGGCGCGTCAGGCCGGCTTTCGCCCTTTGCCCCCACTTCTAATCAAAGCGATGTGCTGGACAGAGACTGGAGCGGAATCCATCAAGTGGAAGAGCCGTCCGATGCAAATTGGGAATACGGGAGATGCCGGATTGGCTGAGCTGCTTAGTACGAAGCCCGCAAGCATGCTTATCTTGCCGCCCTCGTTCCGCAAGGGTGGCATGTACGAACTCACTTTTTCCAACGTTCGAACTCTCCCGGTTTTCAACATCAGAGCGGGCGTCGGGTACCTGCTTTTAAGAGCATCGACGCTAATTAAAACTCCTGTCATAGACGACAACGGGCAGTTCTTTGCCGACACAGTTCGCAAACACGACACTTTGTTCAACATGTCGCGCCGCGATAGCACCACAATTCAGGAGTTACAGACATCAAATCCTAGTTCCCTAACACGCAGGCTACAACCAGAAACAACACTTAGGTTTCGTCACATTTCTATTGAGGATACCTTTAGCTTTACCAGAATAGACGCTTACCAGGCAGCTTCTACATACAATAACAATGCTGTGGAGGAATACACAAATACGCTGAACTACTGCATCTGGGTCCTCAACGGAGGTGCGCAAGCCGCAGATGCTGCTCTAAAGGGTGGTACAAGATGAAGATTACTGTTGTACTCTCTATGAGTTTGCTTTGGAGCCATGGTTTACCGGCGCAAACACATCCGTCTACGCCGGTATTGAGCATTGCTCTTCCCGATGACATAGCCACGATCCAAGCCAAGTCGCCGGATACGCGCATTGTGCAAACGTATGGAGGTAATGTTGGAGTCACCTTTTGGGAAGTAACCACACCCACGTTCCTCAAGGGCGGCGATCAAGGCTGTGCGTTCGATCTCGACCTCTCGAAAGTACCGAAACATGCTGCTGTTTTGACCGGAACTCAGGGCACGACTGCTGATGAGTTTCAGGTCGATAGCTTTGGCAACATGGCAGCGGCTTCAGCGCTAGGCGCAGCATTCCAATTGAGGAGCCGCCTGCAACGCTCGGGTTGGAAACTCAAATCCGACGTAATCCAGCCTTCGTACGCTGAGGCGTCTCGCGCGCTGCGCACAGATACTGGCGGCTTAGTCGCGGAACTAGAATGCCTTAAGTCGGTCATCATGATTGCCACTCACCGTGACCCGCGTTATCCCAAGCTGATTACTTACAAGTTCGTCTATAGCACGGCTCAACGACTTCTACCTGCGCATTAGTTGGAACTTAGAAGCAGCTAAGTTCGTATAGGTAGGCTGGTGACCTGCGGAAAGGCGCTGATGCGCAGTTTGGCTGCGGCGTAGGGGATCAGGGTGACGGTCTGTTGCGGTGTACTGGCGGTCACGGGGCTTTGCGGCAGGGGCAGGGCGACGCCGTCTTCGCTGCGCCACTTATCTAGCCGGTGCGCGGGGACGGTGATACTTACAGCCGGTTCCGCTCCGGCAAACGGGCGCGCGCCCACCGGGTGTTCCGTCACGGCCAGCTGATGCGCGGAGGCTTCGTCCACGGCGAGACCGTAGTTCCACGGCCCGAGAGGCGGAACTGCACGGCTGCCGTCTTCAGCGCCTGCCCGTTGTTCACTCCATGCGACTGTAAGGCGCGCTCGTTCAGTCCGCCTGCTTTGGCGTCGTCCAGAATCTTGCGTGTCGTCGGCTCCCTCAGCTGGAAATCCGCAAAGCTGCCCGTCCAATCAAAACCTTGCTGCTTCAGTAGCGCCGCAAGGCGAAGCAACTCCGGATCGCCAGTCCGCTCATAAAGCCATTCGACGACCAGCACCTCGTCTTGCCAGCGAAACTTGCCCCAGTCCCGCAGGGGACGCTTGGGCAGTTCCGCCAGTTGATGGTGAAAGTACTTCGTCAGCACGGGAATGACGCGTGGATCTGCAGTCGCCTCGCGATACTGCGACAGCACCTTGACCATGACCATGCGCGGCCACCAGTCGTTGTTGCTGGCCGGGCCAAACATGCCGTCCGGCTGCTGATGCGTCAGCGTCCACTCGATAAAGCGGCGTGCCTTTGTCATGAGAACGTCATCATTCAGCAGGACTGCCAGCGGCAGTAGGCCATCCAGAAAATATGGGCCGCGCTCCCAGCTTTCTCCGGTACCGCCCAGCCAGCCGCTGTTGCTGCCAACATCCGGCCAGAACTCGTCCAGATGGCCGCCCATACCATCGGCCTGGATGCGAAGTTGCCGCTGCAGCCATCCGGACGGCCTGATCTCTCCCAGCGGCAACATGCGGAAGGCCGCTGGTGCAAGCCGGGCTGATGATGACGCAAACAGAGAGGCATCGCTCAGCGCGATGCCCCCTGCCGTAAGACCTGCCAGTTTCAGAGCGTCACGCCGCGTCCACGCCACCATGGAGGTAGCTTACTCTCGCCGTCCAAGCGTCGGGCGGTCGTCGCCCGTGTTGCTCTTGTCCTGCGTGCTGTTTGGATCGTTGTTACTGGTATTGGTGCGGCGCAGCGTGGGCTTATTCGGATCCTTGCTGCCATCCACCTTGCGCTTGTTCTGCAGCCGCGCCAGCCGTGCCTTTACGTCGTCAAACTCCGAGGTGGAGACGACGTAATCGGGCCGCGCAGGCAGGATAGTCGCAATTTCCTCTTCGCTGTTAGCGATACGGTCAGGCGTTGCTGGATGGTCAGAAAAGGCGCGTGCCAGAACGCCCGGCTTGCGCTTCTCCAGTGCATTCAGCTTCTCAAAGATCTGCACCATGGCCTGCGGATCGTAGCCTGAACGGTACATGTACTGCACGCCCAGCCAATCCGCCTGCGCCTCAAACGAGCGCGAAAACGACAGAAAGCTGAGTGGCACCGCGATCTGCGCGGCCTCGTAAATGCCGTAGCCGGTGTAGCCACCGATAAACATCAGCGGCACCATGCCGATTTGCGCATATTCCATGCGCGTCATCTGCCGTGCCGCGTGGTGCGCGGAGACGTGCCCGATCTCGTGCGCCATCACACCGGCGAGTTCCGCTTCCTCATCGCAGGCCAGGATCAGGCCGCTGTTCACGTAGAAAAAGCCACCTGGCAGCGCCATGGCATTGATCTCGTCGGAGTCGAGCACCTTGATGGTGAACGGCACCTTGGCATCGGAGTTTTTCACGATGTTCTGGCCGACGCGGTTGACGTACTCCACGATCACCGGATCGGTGATCAGGTGCGAGGAGCGCTCGATCTCCATGGCATAGGATTTGCCGTTACGCACCTCCCAGTCGGTCGAAAACCAGTTGCCGAGCCCGCGGCCGCCGATGTCGCGTGTTCCGGCGGCTTCTACGTCATCAACGGAGCCCTTCTTGATATTCTTGCGCAACTCATCGCCCGGTTCGGGGATTGGCTCGTTGTTATTCTTCGCTGCCTCGGCCCGGGCCTTATCCAAATCTTCTTTGCTGGCCGTCACAGGGCCGTCGCCCGTGGGTCCGCTGCCCGTTCTTGGCGTGCCTGATGGCGTGGTGGAAGACGGGTTTCCAGGGTTCGTCGAAGATGGGTTCGGGGTGGAAGAAGGTGCCGGGATAGACGTAGGTGTGCTTGTGGGGGTTTGCTGGGCGCTCGACGCGAACGGAGCGGCACACAGCGTTGTGATCAGGACTAGTCGTTTTAGATTCATGGGGTGGCTCCCGGGCGCAAACGCACCTTCGCCCTGTGCTGTTAGACGCAGTTTACGCCGGAGAGTTACGCTCCGCTGCGTCGCGCCCGCAGCCAGTTTCCCGGGACCCAAATGCGGAGCGCTCAGGCCGTCGTCAACCGCGTGGACTCCACTTTCCGCGCCTCTGCTCCTGACTGAAGTTCATGAAAACAGACGGTGCGGTTGCGTCCGGCCCGTTTGGCTGCATAGAGCGCCTGGTCTGCTTCACGCTGCAATGCGTCCAGTTGCAGATGGCCCCGGCCCGCACTGTTAGTCACACCGATGCTGATGGTGACCTTGACCCGGAGGTCCTCCTCAAGGGTGAGCGTCTGCCGCTCCAGTGCGAGGCGCAGCCGGTCGAGCACTGGGAACATCTCCCCGGTTGTGGTCACGGGCAGCATAAAGGTGAACTCCTCACCGCCGCTGCGGCTCGCAATATCGCTTTGCCGCAACTCCTCCCGGAAGAAGCTGGAGATTTGGCGCAACACCTCGTCGCCGCAGGCATGGCCGTGCGTATCGTTTAGCTGCTTGAAATGGTCAACATCGGCGATAGCCACGGCAAAATCCTGCCCTCCTCGCCCGTAACGCGCCAGTTCACGCTGCGCAGCCTCCGCAAAGCCGCGCCGGTTCAGCGCATTGGTCAGCGGATCGATGTGGCTTTCCACCTTCAATTCCTGGCGCATACGTGCGTTGACCATCCAGATGAGATTGAGCGGCAGGATGGAAACTGCGACGATGTAGACAGAGGCACTCACAACCTCCAGCGAGGGCAGCAACTGGTCCGCAGAGACGTGGTACAGGGCAACAGCCATGGAGCGGTACAAACCAACAGCGGCAAACAACAGTAAAAATGCAGCCATGGTGTATCGCGGCGAAGCAGTCGCGCGCTCCCGGCTGCGCACCAGCACCCATGCCGTGCACGAGGTCTGCACAAACATAAGAAAGTCGATCACTGCGACGCTCTGTGTCTGGTACGCGCCGGAGCCCGACCAGTACAAAAAGAACGGTAAACCAACGGCCACGAGAGCCACAGAAACCCAGCGCGTCCACAGTTCTCGCCCCACAAAGGTCGCGATCGCAAGGTTTAGCAGGCCATAGCTGACCGGAGCTGTCTCGTAATCGAGGCCGTACCCCAGCCATCGCGGCAGATGCGGTGCGGAAAGATCGAGGATAGCACCGACCCCCATCACGAGGAAGGCGTACCAGATGAACCGCAGCACGCGGTCGGTACGATGCCCCAGGACCATGCAGCCAAAAATCAAGGCGAGGCACGCAAGCTGGACATTCTGTATCAACTCGACAGCATTCACCATGACGTCATGCAGGCACCCGTAGCCTACGGCTTACACATTGAACTTGAAAAAGAGAATATCGCTGTCTCTTACAACGTATTCCTTGCCTTCAGATCGAAGCAACCCTTTTTCCTTAACGGCTTGTTCACTCCCCAGCAAGAATAAGTCCTGGCAGGTATACGCTTCGGCACGGATAAACCCGCGTTCGAAATCTGAGTGGATGACACCCGCCGCCCCTGGGGCTTTTGTGCCTTTCCGTATCGTCCATGCCCGGACCTCCTGCACGCCCGCCGTGAAATAGGTGATCAGGCCAAGCAACCGGTACGCTGCGTGGATCAGCCGGTTCAGGCCCGGTTCGCTCAACCCCATGTCCCTGAGGAATTCAACGCGTTCCCCTGGCTCAAGTTGTGCAATTTCGGCTTCCATCACGCCGCAAATGCGCACAACTTCGCTTCCTTCCTCTGCGGCACGCCTTTCCACGGCTGCCGTATGGGCGTTGCCCCCGCTCATGCCCGCTTCATCCACGTTGGCCACATAGAGCGTCGGCTTCATCGTGATCAGGAAAAGATCGCGCGTCAGGGGCCGCTCTTCATCGGTCAAATCGACGGCACGCGCGGGCTTGCCTCCGTTCATGGCGTCACGCAGCTTGGTCAGTGCGCTGAATTCGTTCTTCACCTTGCTGTCCTGCGTGTTACGTGCAAGCTTCTGCACTTTGTCAAAACGCTTCTCTACAGTCTCAAGATCAGCCAGGAGAAGTTCAGTGTTAATAACGTCGATGTCTGACAGCGGATCGACCTTTCCCGCGACGTGGATCACCTCAGGATCGTCAAAGCAACGCACGATGTGCAGCGTGGCGTCAGTGGAGCGGATATTCCCCAGGAACTGATTGCCAAGGCCTTCACCCTTGCTTGCTCCGGCGACAAGGCCGGCGATGTCCACAAATTCAATCGTCGTGGGTACGATGCTCTCCGGGTGAATGATGGCCACGATTTTGTCCAGCCGCTCATCAGGGACGGTCACAATCCCAACGTTCGGATCGATGGTGCAGAAGGGATAGTTCGCCGCGACTGCCGCGACAGAGGTGAGTGCGCTGAAGATGGTGCTTTTGCCCACATTGGGCAGACCAACAATGCCTACATTCAATGCCATATCACTTCTATTGTCGCGTGAGCAGCGCCGCCATGGCGAATCGGGCGCGCCTCAGCTATAACGAAAGCAGATTCCATGACAACAACACAATGGTAGCCAACGTGCAAAATGCATGGTTCTGGAATCTTGGTGCGTTGTGCCGTTCTTGTTTCGATCTAGGTTTTTAAGGGGGATACGCATGGACCGGCGTTCATTTCTGCAAGGATCCGGCGCAATGGCCGGTATGGGTCTGCTCAGCGGCTGCGCGAAGCGGGTAGTCGCAACCGTTCCCGCGGCAGGGGCAGCACCCGCGGCGGATACGCTGCCCTTTTACGACATGCCGGGTACCATCGTGCCTATCCGCGCTGATCTGGACCGCATCTTCCGCATCACCGTTTGCCTGCGTCCGTTTCGCGCGGCTGGCCCGCGTCTTGACGTTGAAAAAGTGGGCAGCAAGACCGTCGTCACCAACTACGGTCATGGCGGGAGCGGATGGTCGCTGTCCTGGGGTTCAGCCGCACTTGTCGTGCAGAAAGCCATGGAGGCCTGCCCCGGCGAGCGCGAGGTTGCCGTCATCGGCGCGGGCGCGCTGGGCCTGACTGCCGCACTCACCGCCCAGCGCATGGGGCTGAACGTCACCATCTACGCGAAGGAGCGTCCGCCATACGTTCGCTCCGCGCGGGCTACCGGATCATGGACGCCAGACTCGCGTATAGCGCTCGCCAACGTCGCCGCTCCCACCTTCGCCGCGCAATGGGAGGCCATGGCACGCACTTCGTTCAGCATGTATCAGAGTTACCTGGGCACAGCGGGTTCACCCATTGAGTGGACTGACCGCTACTTTCTTTACGACGCTGAGCCGCCCGCACGCGGCAATGTCCCTGCTGCACCGCGTCGCGAGGGCGACCACGAGTTTGCACGCTACCGCGACCGCATCGCCGACATTACGCCCAAGTCACAAATGATGCCAGCCGGATCGACGCCGTTCCCCACAAAATACGTGCGGCGCAACACATCGCTCAGCTTCAACGTGGCCAGCTACTCCAGGCAGTTGCTGCAGGAGTTCCAGATCGCAGGCGGACACATCGAAACTCGCGAGTTTCACTCGCCGGCTGACTTCGCAACTCTGCCGCAGCAGATGATTCTCTGCTGCACCGGCTATGGATCGCGCGCTCTCTGGTCTGACGAAAGTATTGTTCCGGTGCGCGGCCAGATCGCCTGGCTCATCCCGCAGGAGGGCGTCACGTACGGTCTCAACTACAAGGGCTTGAATGTTTTGGCGCGGCGAGACGGCATCGTTATTCAACCTGCGGGTGACCGCGGCGAAGAAGAGGGCTGGAACGACACGAACGAGGAGCCTGACCGTGCGGAGGCTGAAGCGGGCGTCAAAACGCTGCAGGAGCTCTATACGCGGATGGCTCCTATTGTGGCAAAACGCGGCAATGCACTTCGCGCTTGAAAGCTACCACTTGCGCCGCGGTTTGCTGACACCTGGCCTCACAACGGCTTGTTTGCGCAATGCTCCGGCGCGTTGCTTCGCTAGGGAGGGTGGGACGGCGCGTACGCGGGACTCAGCCTTTAGCCCGCGCCGGGAATGCCGCTCTGCATTCGCCTGCCTCAATTCGCCCGCAGTCAGTTCGCGCTCAGGGTCGTTCGGGTCAGCCAGCACCGGCGGCAGATCGACCATCGCCAGCAATAGATCGTTAGCCTCACGAAACATGTTGCCTGCCGGCCGGTTGCGGCTCTCCGTGCGCGCGATGAAGATACCCGCGTTGCGCGCAGGGTTGAGAGCGATGTACGTCTGAAATCCCGCGCCACCTCCCGTCTTTTCCACGATGCGCGACTCGCCATGGGTGGCATTGATCTCGATCCACCCGATGCCGATGCCGGTTGGCAAGCCAGCGTGTCCCAGGCCTTCCACGCTGTGCAACTTCGCCGGGTCAAGGTACATGCCGGTGGACCAACCATTCTGGTGCACGGGAACACCGGGCAGGTACAACAGATACTTCATAAAACGAACCATGTCGTTCGCCGTGGAATACATGCCTCCCGAGCCGGCCGCTGCCTGCGTGTCCGTGCATTGTGACGGCTCTCGAGGGCTTTGCATCAAGCGCGAGCATTGTTCGGGCGTGGGCGTCAGAGTCGTATCCGTCATGGCCAGTGGAAGGCCTGTTCGCTGCTGAAACAGCGCGGCGTAGGATTCACCAGTGCTAGCGCTTAACGCATCGGCCAGATAATCAAAGCCGACATTGGAGTAATGCGCCGCGTCTCCCGGTGAGGTACGCAGCCGGTACGGTGGCAGCCACTTCCAGCGAAACGCGTAATCAGGAAAGGTGAAGTGAGCCGCCCCCGGAGGAGGATAGGCGATCTCACGCGGCAGGCCCGCGGTGTGCGTCGCCAGATCACCCAGGTTCACAGGGCGCAGTGCCGGTCCGCGTACTGTCCGCGTCGGCACGGTGGCACCGGGTGGGGCAAACTTCTGGAGTGGATCGTCAAAGGTCATTTTCTTCTCCACGACCAGCCTGGCCAAGAGATCGGTGGCGAGAATCTTGGAGATAGAACAAAGACGCAGCAGCGACTTGGCTTGCGGGACTTCCTGCGAGCCAGGTGCCACGCGGCCATAGCCGTTCACCCAGACCTCATTGCCGCGCACAATGGCTACCACCATACCGGTGGCGGCCGTCCGTTGAAAGATCTTCTGCGCGGCTTCGTCGGCGGTCTGCAGCGGCGGGCGGTTCTGGCAGTCAGCGCATACGCTGACAAGCAGGCAAAGTGACGCAACACGAAACAAAGACAACCCAGGCTCCTGCTGTTGAGTGCGGCTCCTTTTACCCTAACGGCATCCCAGCCGCGAGTGGCACCGGAGTATCTTCGCAGGTGCACGAAAAAGGAGCGCACCACAAGGGTGCGCTCCCGGATGCGGAACAGAGATTGCTAAAAACGGATGCCTGCCATTACCGGGATGTACTCCGAATTGCGGCGATTGAACGGAAAGAAATCGGTGTTGTTTGCGCTGTTGATCTTTAGCCAGTTATACCGCGCTTCCAGGAACAACCGCTCGCTGGAAAACTGACCGAGTTTATAGGTCAGGCCCGCACCACCATTCACGCCAAACGCATTCGCGGTGTATTGATCGAACGTGGCGTTGGTGATGTAGCTGTAGTAGTACGTCACTTCCTCAGTGGGCAAGGTGAAATTTGTCACCTTGTGGTAGTAACCCACGCCGCCTGTAACATACGCGCCAAGTTTGCTGTCCCTGCCCGCGCCCGTGAAGTTGATGATGGGGTTGGCAGTGAGTGAGATAACGTGCGCATTGGCATCCAGCCCAGACAGGTCGCTGCTGGTCAATGTCGAATACGTCAGATAGTTGTTGTACTGGTAGTTGATCGCGCCGCCTGTAAGTCCCAGGTGGTCATAGTGAAACTCACCCAGGATGCCGAACATCTTGTTGAAATTGATCCCCGCGCCCACACCAAAGGCGTAGCTTGATGTGTAGTACTTCGCGGTATTTCCGGCCGCTACGTTGAGACCCGCCCCGGCAACGAAAGCGATCTTGCTGGAACCGTCCGCATTATGCAGCCGGTCCTGATACCGTGACCTGCCGTACGAGCGGCGTCCAGGTGATGGCTGGCCCGCGTCGTACCCTTCGGTCAGGCTGGCACGCTCTTCATCCAGGGACGACGCAGGCGTGAACGCCTCCTCGAGATCGACGCTGCTGCTGACACCTTCAGGCTGGTAGCGAACATCGCGCGTGGGGTCTGCCACGCTTGTACTCATCTTAAAGATAGACGGTGATGCTGAGGGGTCATTGGACGATGCCGGAGCCGCCGCAAACAACGTGTGAGCGGCACCCAACGCCGCAAGCGCAACGGCACTGCGAAAAACAGAAGTGGTGAAGCGGTAAGTCATAAAGGTAAGGCGCTCCTGAGCAACGAAGTCGTGCCGGTAGAGACACGGCACGCTGTTATAAGTTGTGGGACGGCGGCAGGACACATTTAGATAACCGCCGATCTGCGCCGGTTCCACGCAAATCCATGCAGCGGAGGAACATCACTTTCCGCCTGACCTAATTGATGTCGAACGCCTCCGGGCTAAGCACGGGATCGCTCTTTACCAGAATCGTTTTATGAGTCATCTCTTCCAGCTCCTGCAGGCGGCGCCCACCGTTCGCCTTCAAAGTCTTGACCACTTCCGGATGCACCCGCAGAAGAACATCCGTCTTCTCCAGATGGCGATGGATCTTCCGCATTTCGACGTAGATCTCGTTCGCGATGGTTACGGGTGACTTGATCATTCCGGTGCCCTCGGTGACGGGATCAGGCATGCAGAGCGTCCGCACCAATGACTGCTTCACACGTTTGCGCGTCATGATCACCAGGCCAAAGTCGTTGAACGGCAAGATCTTTGACGGCGCGCGGTCCGTGCGCATGGCGTCTTCCAACGCCTGCAGCACCTTGGCGCGGTTCTTGCGTTCGTCCATGTCAATGAAGTCGATGACGATGATGCCGCCCAGATCGCGCAAACGGATTTGCCGCACAATCTCTGGAATCGCGTCAAGGTTTGTCTTCAGAATGGTGTCTTCCAGCCGCGCTGTCTTGCCCACGTACTTCCCGGTATTGATGTCGATGGCGACCAGCGCCTCCGTCTGGTCGATCACAATGGAACCGCCAGACTTGAGCCACACCTTTGACTTCAGAGCCTTGTCGATCTCCGGCGTCACGTTGAAGTGCTCAAACAGCGGCGTCTCTTTGGTGTAAAGCTTGACGCGGCGCACCAGCGCCGGTTGAAAGCGCTGCAGAAAACGCAGCACACGCTCGTACTCCTGCTCAGTATCCACCCAGATGGCAGAGAAGTTGTCCGTCACCTGGTCGCGCAGAATGCGTTCCACCAGATTGAGGTCGTGGTAGATCAGCGCGGGCGATTTGGACGATTCGGAGCGCACCTTGATGTCGTTCCAAAGGTGTATGAGGAAGCGCAGATCATTGCGCAACTCCTCTTCCGTGGCGGAGGCGGCGGCCGTGCGCACGATAAACCCGCCCTGCGCATCTCCCTTTTCGGACAGCAGAATCGACTTCAGGCGGCGGCGCTCCTCGTCCGATGAGATCTTTCGCGAGACGCCGGTGTGGTTGACCGTCGGCATAAACACAAGGAAGCGGCCCGGCAGCGCAATGTGCGAGGTGATTCGCGCGCCTTTCAATGCAATCGGCTCCTTTGCGATCTGGACCAGGATCTGTTGCCCAGGCTTCAGAAGCTCGTTGATCGCCGGCAGGTCGGTCATCTGCATGGTCTGGCGGCGGCCACCACGTCCACGGTCACCGCCACCGTTCCAACTGCCGCGGCGTTCGCGGCCATTGGGAGACCGGCGGGCGCGGCGCTCCTGGCCGTTACTTTCCGTTTCCACGGGAGCACCCTCCGCAGGCGCATCCTCTTCTCGATCTTCCTGATCAACTTCCTCTGCCATGTCAATGCCGGGCATAGCAGATTCCCCGCCGTCGTCCTCCCTGGCGATGTCGCCATCCAGAGACATTTCATGCAGCACCGAACCCATGTCCACGCCATCCTGAAGCGTTTCTTCTTCGTACTCCTCAGCTTCCCCGTCATCCAGGGTGGTCGGCGCGGCATCGTACTCGAATTCGTCGCCGTCCACTTCACCCTCAATCTCCTCCTCCTGGAGATCGCCATCGCCATACGCGTGGATGGCCGGGCGGGCGTCATCCCCGGTTTCGTCTGTGTACTCCACGGCGAGGGGCAGCGTGTCCGCGCTGTCAAGGCTGGCGGACTCCACCGCGCCTTCATGCGCAATGGGCTGGGTCGATCCGGGTACATCTTGCGCGGGCAGCGAACCCGCACCTTCTTCCGTCGAGTACCGGTCGAGTTCCTGCGGAGCGGACAGCATCTCGCCGGTGGCCTGCAGCGTTGTCAGGTTCGGCTCTAGTTCGGGCTGTACGCTTTGTGGTTCCGGGCGCTCTTCAACCGCGGTTGACTCTTCGCCAGAGGCATGAAGGTCGTAGGTGGTCTGGTCCGGTGAGGCTGCCGCGAGCTCGTCGCTCGCGGCGACATCAGACATGTCCGCCCCGGCAAGTGTCTGCGGCTCGGCCAGCTGCTCGTACCGGCGAAGATCATTGCGTGTTCCGTGCGTAACGGAAGCGCTCGCGCCCTCGCCGGGCTCGAACTCCACTTCCACTGCTTCAATAACTTGCGCACCATCCGTCCCATCCGGTTCGCCCTCAGCGGAGGTGGGCTCTGGAACGGCGGTTGGCACCGGCTCTGGCTGCGCAAACGATTCTTCCGGAATCGCGTCCGTAGCTTGCTTTGCCTGACGAGCGGGCGCGCCGCCTGGCCGGCTGTTCGCGCGCGCGTGCCTGCTGAGTGATTCACCCGGCAGCACCACGCCTCCGTCCCATCCCGTAATCTCGACGGAAGGCAGAGCGACGGTGATCACCTCCGCGGGCGCACTGCTGTTCCGCTTCGCCTCTAGGTCCTCCGCGGCAACTTCGGTGGGGTCGCGGTACTTGCGGATCGACTCCCCCGGCAAAACAACTGGCTCACCGCTCGCTGGCGGTAAAGCTTCGCCGCTGTCGTATCCGGCATAGCTGTTGTCATACATCGGCGCGGGGCGATCACTGCGGCTGCGGTCACCTCGGCCATTCCGGTTACGCCCCTCAGGACGGCGGCCGTGGTTCTCTCGCGGAGGGCGTTGTTCGCTCGGTTCAGGCTCCGCTTCAGAGGAGAGGTTGATTTCAATCGCGCCAGCGGCAGCGTCAATCTCCTCGAGATATCCGCCCTCGATCACCGCATCGTCTTCCGCGCTGGAGGGTTCGCTCCCGCCGGCCGGAGATGCTGGAAGCTCATCGCGCATACCGCGCGCGGGACGGCGTCCACGCCTTCCACGCCACCGGCGGCTGCCTGCGCCCGCGTCCAGCGTCGCAATCTCCTCGCTTTGAGCAGGCGCAACCGGCTCATCGAACGATGTTATGGTCTCCGTTTCAGCTGCGGCGTCGTCGGTCCGCGGACGGCGGCCGCCACCACGCGCAGCATTGCCGTTCTCGCGGCCATTGTCGCGACTGGGCTGGCGGCGCGACCCGCCATCCGCGTCAAACTCTGCGGCGTCACCCTGCTCTTCCATGAAGTCGGTAACATACAGAAACGCGTCGCGCTCCAGGCCGACGTCAACAAACGCCGACTGCATGCCCGGCAGAACGCGCGTGACTTTGCCGTTGTAGATGGAGCCCGCGAGGGTGTATTCGTTCTCGCGCTCGTAGTGGATCTCCGCGAGCTGTTCATCCTCCACGATGGCCAGCCGCGTCTCATGCGGGGTAGTGGAGATGTAGATTTCCTTCGACATGGTGCCCTTCCTCTTCCGGTTACCGGAACAAGGGCATCGTCAAAATCAAAACGTTGCGCGGAAACGCTGCGCTACGCTGTACTCCGCGATGGGGAAGGATCTGACGCGGAGATTGCCGCAGTCTGCCGCAACCAACTCAGCGTACACGGCTCTGCCCCGGTAAGCAGGAAGCGCTCACCGGGCGGCTGTATGGCTGAAGATTGTGGCAACTGCATGCCTTGGTATCCTCTCGTTGACTCAACGCCGGGCTTCGTGGCCGCTCCTGCGAACATCGCGGGGCCGTGTCCATCCGGTGCCTCTTCGCTTCAGATCTCTTACCCAGCCGCGGACTGACCTTGCTTGCCCTTGCCGGCGACTGTAACTTCTTGCTTCTAAACCTGTTCTGTACCGCCCCTGCGACCTGTGCGCACGGCAGGCGGTCCCTTCTGTGTCCAACGCGGCGATCAGGCCTGCGCGGGAGTTAGCGCTGCATTCATTGTGCACCAGATTGCCGGACCGGTCCAGCGGTCATGGCAGGTGAGTCATCTTTGCAGTGCCGGGGTGTTGCGCGTACAACTGCAGGCATGGTGCGTCTGCTTTGCCTTCCTCTTGCCTTGTGCGTGCTGCCGCAGGGATACTCCCAAACGCGAGGTGCGGTTCCGCGCTCTTCTGGACCGTTAAACGCCGCAGAGTTTCCCGGCAGCGATCTTTCCGCGCGCGTGGCGGCTGCGCTGGCCTCGCTGGGCGGCACGTCGGCACGTCCCGTCCAGCGGGCGATCGTGGAGGTCAGCCCCGGTGAGGTCTACCTGACACGGACCGTCGTTCTGCCGAACAGCACGGCTGCTCCCTATGTGCGCAACGTTGAACTAAACTGCCAGGGCGCGGTGCTGACCGGCACGGATGCCAACGCGCCGGTGGTAGACGTTCTGCCCCAGAACAGCAACGGCGGGCAGAGCGGGGCCGTCCTGCGCGGATGCACGGTCATTACGCCCGCGCACGCGCCCGCCGTGCAGGTGGACTCCGCAGTTGGGGTGGAGATCACGCAGAACCGCTTCGTGGGCGGGGCGGTGCAATTGAAGATGGTGAACACGCTGTTTGAGGATGGCAGGACACCCGGCTACTCCGAGCAGCATTCCATCTACGCCAATGACTTCGAAAACCCGTCCGTCGCTGGAATCGAACTGGCGAAAGAGAAGGGAACTGACTCCATGGAGTACGGTGCCATTGAGTGGAGCAACCACTTCCAGCTGCCATGCGGTGCCGCCGCCATCCAGGTGGACGCAGGCATCACCATCCAGGGCGGCAAGCTAGGTGGACGCATTAACACCACCACCTCGCCCTGCGCACCGGGCAGGCCCGCGCTTGCCATCCGCAAGGAAGGTGCCATCTATCGGGGCACCTCCGCTGACTTTACCGGCGAGGACACGGGCGGGCTGGGGACTGGCAACTTTTTCCTGTTGGGCGGGGGCGGACCCGCGTCGCTGGAGATGCGCACCGCCATGGTGACCGGTATGAGCTACAAGCAGAATGCCAGCGACCCCTCGCACCTGACGATGCCGTACTTCAACTTTCACTCACTTTATGGGGAAGAGGCGTGCACGCAACTGTCTGATGAGGGCCACGGTGCAGGATACGTTCTGCAACGCAAGGGCAACCTGCTGATCTGCCAGAACCGGGTGCGCCTGGTGAAGGGTGCGGAGACGGACGATTCAGCGTCGCTGGATGTCTACCACTTCAACAACGGCACGCAGTTCGACGACACGTCAAGCCTCACCTCAACCTTCCGCGCCATCCCGGGTATGGGCGTTGCGCTGGGGCCGGGCTTTACCCAGGTCAAGCCAGACGGTACCTGTCCTGATCCGGCGGGATGCATCCCCTCTGCCAAGCCGGATTGGCTGCCCGCAGCAGCCAGCTTCAGCAGCAATGGCGGCCGGCCGGCCTTGGCGGTGATGTCGGTCAGCGGCGCGCGTTACCGGTCAGGCGTGAGCTTTGGTTACAAGCAGCCGGGAGGAACCCATGCCTATGCCGAGCTTTGGAGCCTGGGCGTGGACGCGGCTAACAATGGTGGCAAGGACTTTTTCCTCCTGAACAAGGCAACCGGGCATACGCCGATCCGCTTCGATGCCGACGACACGCCACACTTCTCCAAAGGCTGGAGCGGAACATGTGCCTCTGGACACGCTTTGGTCGTGGTGGATGGAGTCGTCACCGGTTGCAAGTAGGTTCGGGTCTCTAGAATGCAGAAGAGGTCCGTCTTTCGAGGCGAAGAAAATCGGTTTGGAAGGTCTCGGAAAAGGTCAGGTTTTCGGAAGGGCATAGCTTTAGCTATGCCGTAGGCAGAAGAAGCAAAAAACGGCTTTAGCCGCCGAAGTCCGCTCCATACACTTCTTCAGCATCTTGCAAACTAGGTTCCACCTGAGACGCGCAGGGACTTACTACAATAGAAAGATCATGATGACGAACACCAGTCCGCTCTATACGGACGAGCACGCAGCCGCCGGCATCCACGAGCCGATGCCGGAGATCGAGACCTTCCAGAACCAGTTCCGCTCCTACGAGATCCTGATTGACGATCCGGAGTTCACCAGTGTCTGCCCGCGCACGGGCCTGCCTGACTTCGGCCACCTGACCGTCCGCTATATGCCGCGCGAGCGCTGCCTGGAACTGAAGAGTCTGAAAGAATACCTCTTCTGCTACCGCAACCTGGGTATCTTCCAGGAAAACATTGTCAACCGCGTTCTGGACGACATGGTGAAAGCCTGCGACCCGGTCTGGGCCGAGGTCAAGGGCGACTTCCGTCCACGCGGCGGCATCAGCACTGTCGTCACAGCAACATACCCGAGGCCGCACGACCAAGTGACACCAAGTAAGTAGGTCAAATCAAGGAGTTCAAAGTGTCCCTTTCCGTTCTCTACGACATGAAGAACCGTAAGAGACGGTATCGCGTGCTACTCGCAGACACAGTTGACGAACTGAGCGGTATAGAACCTATACCCTCCGGCTTCGTTCTCCTATGGGTTGATTGCAAGTGGGCACAACATGAGAGCGCAGCGAGGAGTGCAGCCGGTCTTCTCTTGCAGAAGGGAATGCGGTATGCGTGTACATGGGCAAACGGCGTAGCGCAGGGCTTGCATGATCTCATCGACAGAATCAGATCTGATCAAGGCTTTGAAGCCGACGGAAGTTGCATCAGCACCTCATGGCACGACAAAGATCCTCTTAACAAAGCTATAGGTTCTTCGTTCATTGTGCAGAGCCAGCCCAGCCCTACGACACCACGTGCAAAGAGTGGATTGCTGTCATCGTAGCTGACACTGAGCTCGCAAAGTCTGTCGTGTACGAAGTGCAGATGAACGTGGGATTGTTTCCTAAGGGTTTAAAGCAGCCATCCTCTGTGACTCCATAAAGTACCTGCTATTCTCGCGGACATGGCCGAAGCGAGCCGTCCCTCCAGCATAGCCACGAACACGAAGGCTGCCACGACGGCTCTGGTCCTGCTGACGGCGCTGAACCTCGTCAACTACATTGACCGGTATATCCTGCCGGGCGTGCAGGAGATGGTCAAGCACGAGTTCCACGTCAGCGATGAGCGTATCGGCGCTCTGACGACATGGTTCTTCATCACCTACATCATCGCCGCGCCGCTCACGGGATGGCTGGGCGACCGGTTCCCGCGCAAGCCGCTGATCGTCATCGGCGCGGTACTGTGGAGCGGCACCAACCTGTTTACTGCCATGGTGCACAACTTTGACGCTCTGCTGGTACGGCATGCCGCGCTGGGCATTGGCGAGGCCAGTTTCGGCATCTACGGCCCGGCGCTGCTCAGCGACTTCTACGGTCCGGAGCAACGCAACCGCGCGCTGACCATCTTCAACATTGCGATCCCCGTGGGGGCGGCGCTCGGGTACAGCCTGGGCAGCGCTATCGCACAGACGCATGGATGGCGCAGTGCGTTCTATGTTTCGGCGATACCCGGGCTGGTTATTGCTGTGGTGATCCTGTTCATGCTGCGCGAGCCTGCACGCGGGCAGTCAGAGGGCAAGCAGGAGAAGCGCTCTGCGTCGGTAATGAGCCTCTTGCACAACCCCGGCTATCTTTCCGCCACGATGGGATACGCGATGAGCACCTTCACCATCGGCGGCATTTCTGCGTGGATACCCACCTTCCTGCAGCGTGAAGCAGGCATGTCCGGAGCGCGTGCAGGCTTCGTCGTAGGCGCGATCACGGCGGCTACGGGACTGGCCGGAACGGCTCTGGGTGGATGGTGGGCGCAGCGGTGGCTTCGGCGTGACCGGCGCGCTCTGTACTGGGTGTGCGCCGCGGGTCCCGCGCTGTGTACGCCATTCGCTCTGCTGTGCTTCTTTGGGCCGCGAGTGACAATGCTGCCCGCGTTGGCGCTTGCGGAGTTATCGCTGTTTCTCGGCAGTGGGCCGGTGAATGCGGCCATTGTGAACTCGGTGAGCGCACGGGTGCGTGCCACGGCGCTTGCTGGGGAGTTGTTCCTGATCCACCTCTTCGGAGACGTGCCGTCGCCGCGCATTATCGGCTACGTCAGCGACCGCAGCAATCTGCGCTGGGGACTGGGCGTGACGGTGCTGGCGCTTCTGGCGTCGTCTCTGTTCCAGCTTCACGGTGCGCGGTTTGCCCCAACTCAGGATCCGGCTCGTGCTTAAGCCTCTACTCAGAAGACGCCGCACGCTTTTCGCCTCTATTCAGAATCAAACTCCCGATTAGCCTCTACTCAGGGCCAAAGGCCCGCTGACATAAAAGCCTAGGCCGGAAGGCCTAGGTAGATGATGATAGAAACATGACCAAGCGCTGAAGGCGCGACACATCGATTTCTGCCCGCGTCGAACCGTCTGCTGCATTCATCAAAAACTGTATGAGCAGGCTAAAGACTTCTGTCCTTGATCTTGTCGGCATGAAGCCGGGCGAAGCTCCAGGTGCGGCGATTGCGCGCACGGTGGAGATGGCACAGCACGTGGAGCGACTGGGCTACACGCGCTACTGGCTGGCGGAGCATCACAGCATAGCCGGCCTCGCGTGCTCGGCCACATCCGTGCTGATCGGGCATGTCGCGGGCAAGACGAATACGATCCGTGTGGGCAGCGGTGGCGTCATGCTCCCTAATCATGCTCCGCTAGTGGTGGCCGAGCAGTTTGGCACGCTGGCGTCGCTGTACCCAGGACGCATCGACCTGGGGCTGGGCCGCGCGCCCGGTTCTGACGCGACCACGATGCGCGCGATGCGGCGTGACCTGCATTCTACGGGGGATGACTTCCCGGAACTCGTCGCGGAGCTGCGCGGCTACCTGGGCGATCCGCGGGCGGGGCAGATGGTCCATGCGCATCCGGGTGAGGGAACGCATGTGCCGGTGACGCTGCTTGGGTCCAGTGGCTTCAGCGCGCAACTGGCGGGTCAACTCGGGCTCCCGTTCGCCTTTGCCGCGCACTTCGCGCCGCAGTACGTCGAGCCCGCGCTCGACCTTTATCGCCGCAGCTTCCGCGCATCCTCCACGCTGGCTGAACCGTATGTGATGGTTGGCCTGCCGGTCCTTGCTGCTGATACCGAGGCGCAGGCGCGACGCTTGCTCACCACGCCACAGCAGCGATTCCTCTCGCTGGTGCGCGGTCTGCCCGTTGAACTTAAGCCGCCGGTCGACAGCATGGACGGCCTGTGGAACCCCATGGAGCAGCAGGCTGTGGAAGCGCGGCTGGCACTTGCCGTCGTGGGCGACGCAAAGACAGTCGCGGATCGCCTACAGCAGACTGTGGACTGGCTCGGCCTGGATGAGGTGCTCGCCGTGACAGACACCTACGAGCAGGCCGACCGCCTGCGCTCGTATGAGATTCTGGCGGACGTTGCCGCGCGGATCGAAGTACCTCAGGCAGTCGCCGCCTAGGCCGGCGTTCTCCGTTTGTCATCCCGTAACGAAGTGAAGGGATCTGCATTTCCGCAGAGGCTGTAACTTGCACCGGCACACATGCAGATCCCTCCGCTGCGCTGCGGGATGACACCACCTGGAGTTGAAAGTGGATCTGAGACAGGCTGCGCAATCCTCACGTCTCAGAACGAGACGTGGCGTATTCGGGCACACAACGAAAGGGCCGTAGGCCCGCCCACATTCCAGCTCAGGCCGGAGGCCTGGGTTAGGGGATCAGGTCGTGGCGAAGGACTGAAAGCCCGAAACAATCGTCACGATGAGAGCCACGTGTGTGATTGATGCCGCTGTTGTGCCGGGCCTTCAGCCCTTGAGGTAATGAATGGACATTTACCTGGGCCTTCGGCCCAGGCTGTTATGCCGGCGCGCCTTTGGCGCTTGATGCTGCGGTGCGTGTGCGTAGAGCCGAATGGCAGCGACAGTGCGTCGCGTATATCCGGTCCAGCCTCTTCGGCGGCTGCTTCCTTGTACAGGCGCTCGCCTAGCTGCTTTGCCGTTCCGCAAGCGCCTGTCTCCCGTAACGAAGTGAGGGTCGCATTTGCTTGTCATCCGTAACAATCCTCTTGTCATCCCGTAACGAAGTGAAGGGATCTGCATTTCTGCCCAAGCTGCGACTTGCATCCGGCGCACATGCAGATCCCTCCGCTGCGCTGCGGGATGACAAACAACTGAGAGTATGACTCAGACGCCGACGAGATCTTCCACCTGCGCCTTGCCGTAGTGGCTCTTCACGTAGTTATCGATGATGACCTTGAACTCGTCAACGATGTGGTCGCCCTTGAGCGTCATGGCGAGTTTGCCGTCGATGTAGACGGGGGCTTTTGGTTCCTCGAAGGTGCCGGGGAGCGAGATGCCGATATTGGCATGCTTGCTTTCGCCGGGTCCGTTGACGATGCAGCCCATCACGGCCAACTTCATCTCTTCCACGCCAGGGTACTCGCGCTTCCACTCCGGCATAGATTCCGTGATGTAGCCCTGCACCTGCTCCGCCAGCATCTGGAAGTAGGTGGAGGTGGTGCGGCCGCAACCGGGGCAGCTGGTCACTTGGGGGGCGAAGCTGCGGATGTTGAGCGCCTGCAAAATCTGCTGCGCACAGCGGACTTCCTCGGCGCGGTCACCACCGGGCGTAGGGGTCAGCGAGACGCGGATGGTGTCGCCGATGCCGCTCAACAGCAGCGGTGCCAGACCCGCAGTGGAAGCCACCGTGCCCTTCATGCCCATGCCAGCTTCGGTCAGGCCCAGATGCAGAGCGTAATCGCAGCGGCGGGCCAGTTCGGTGTAGACATCGATGAGGTCGCGCACGCCGGACACCTTGGCGGAGAGGATGATCTGGTCGCGGCGCAGGCCGTAGCGCTCGGCGGCTTCGGCGTTGTCCAGGGCGGAGCGAACCATCGTCTCCAGCATCACGTCGCGCGCGGGCAGGGGCGTGCTGGAGCGGCTGTTCTCGTCCATCATCTTGGTCAGGAGCGCCTGGTCGAGCGATCCCCAGTTGACGCCGATGCGCACCGGCTTTTGATACTTGACCGCGACCTCGATCATGGTGCGGAAGTTGTCGTCGTCCTTGCGGCCAATGGACACGTTGCCGGGGTTGATGCGGTACTTCGCGAGCGCCTCTGCACAGGCCGGATACTTGGCCAGCAGGAGATGGCCGTTGTAGTGGAAGTCGCCGATGATGGGCGTGGACCAGCCCTTTTTCGCGATGCCTTCGACGATGTACGGCAGGGCCTTCGCGGCCTCGTCGTTGTTTACCGTGACGCGCACCATCTCCGACCCGGCGCGGGCCAGGGCGGCGACTTGCTGCACCGTGCCTTCGATGTCGGCGGTGTCGGTGTTGGTCATCGACTGCACCACGACGGGTGCGTCTGAGCCGACGCGCACACTGCCGATCTTGACGGAAACGGCCTTGCGGCGAACGATGTCTGGCATTGGACCCTCAGCTAAAGTTTACCAAAGCAGGCGGTACACTAAGGGCACGTGGCCCGGTAGCTCAGATGCATAGAGCGGCGCACTCCTAAGGCGAAGGTCGCAGGTTGGACTCCTGCCCGGGTCACCAAATCCCAAACGCGTTACGGAATGTTTCACGTGAAACATTGGTTGAGCGGCGAAAAACACGACAAGCAATTTGCATTTTGTTCATGACTTTAAGGGCTGAGACTATCCCTTTTTAGGGAATGAAAACTATGTCGAAGAAGACGTAAGAAGCGGCTCAGCGGTTGAACCCGCTTCAAGAAGGGCGTTTACAGCATGGCTGAAGCCATGCCCTTTCCGAATGGCTCCTAAAGCTTGCTAACTAATGTTGTAGTTGCTTCGTCAAATCAGTGTCCGGCGGGTTGGCCGGGTGCAAGGATGCCGCCGAGACGCTCCATTACGTTGACCGAAGCTGAACTGAGGCTGATGCGTGTCTTTTGGCAGCGGGGTGAAAGCTCCGTCGCCGAGGTGATGGAGGCAGTCGCGGAGTCGGTGCCGCTGGCGTACACCTCCGTGCTGACCACCGTGCGCGTGCTGGAGCAGAAGGGCTACGTGACGCACCGGCAGGATGGCCGGGCGTACCTGTACACAGCACGCGTTGCGGAGCATGAGGCGAGCCGGTCTGAGGTGAGGCATGTGCTGCAGCGCTTCTTTGGCAACTCGCGTGAGAGCCTGCTGGTGTCGCTGCTGGGCGATGGAGATGTTTCCCCCGATGAGCTGGCGCGGCTGAAGCAGGCGATTGAGGTCATGGGGGATGACCCAGCTGGGCCAAGGCCGCGGACGAGCAAGGGGAGGCGCTGACATGCCACCTGTCATCATGCACGCCGTCGTTCTCTTGGCCAACCTTTTTGTTGCCGCCGCGTGGACCTCCGCGGTGCTGGCAATCTCCATTGCGGCGTGTCTGCGTTTGCTGCCCGGAATTTCCGCAAAGCTTCGCTCGTCCCTATGGATATCCACCTTTGCGGTCGCAATCATCTTGCCGCTTGCCATGCTTGGACATGGGCAGGCTGGCAGAGCCATGCCGGAGTCACATCTGCGGCTGAACATGATGTGGGCGCTGCCACTGGTGGCGGTCTGGGCATTGCTTTCGATGTACCGTGCATATGGTCTGCTGGCCGGTACTCTGCACCTGCGGGCGCTGAAGCGGCGGGCAGTGCAGACCCGGCATGTGCAATCGCTCTCGGCATTGCTTTCTGATGTGAAGCGCACGCGATGGAGCCGGCGCGTGCAGGTTCTGCTTTCCCGTGAGGTGGACCGGCCATGCGTCATCGGCTATCTCTGTCCCACCATTCTTCTGCCGGAAGCCGTGCTGGAAGACGCCAGCGAGGTAGATCTCCAGCAGATTTTGCTGCATGAGTTTGAGCACGTGCAGCGGTTCGATGACTGCACAAACCTCTTGCAAAAGCTTGGTACTTCGCTGTTCCCGTTCAGTCCGGCGCTGCTGTGGATGGAGCGTCGCCTGTGCCTGGAGCGCGAGCTGGCCTGCGACGATGCGGTGTTGCGCGTGACGGGAGCACCGAAAGCGTACGCAGCGTGCCTGACGCACCTGGCTGAAGGCTTGCTCAGCCGCAAGGCTGCGGCGTTGGCAGTGGCGGCGTTGGGCAGGCGATCGGACTTGAGCCGCCGCGTCTACCGGATTCTGCAGTCGCCCCCGCGTGCTCACAGACGCTTCGTGTGCAGGACGGCATCCGCCGTGTTGCTGTGCGGTCTGGGTGCAGGGACCGCGGCTCTGGCGCACCTCGGATCTCCTATCGTTTTCGGTGACAACCCGCAAGCTGTGGCTGCGGTCGAGTCCGGTGGCATCCGAGCGACGGCGATCCCTGCCACTGCGCAGGATCGTTCTTCCGCACGGCTGGTCCGCACGAACTTTGTTGTGCGCGACCGGAGTGCGGGAAGGCGCATGCTGTCCCACCTTAATCGCGCTGCGGTGAAGGCCGGAAACACGCGCAGGACTCGCACCCCGGCTGCCCTGAAGGCGCGTCGCATTGAACGTCTCACCTCAATGCCGCTGGAGCAGATGATTGGATACGCCGCGGAACCGCAGGGGCGCGATACCGTACCGGCGTTCCAACAGGTTTCCATGCCCTACGCCGTCATTCCCACTGGGAATGGCTGGCTTGTCGTTCAACTTTAACGTTCAACACTTTCACCTGGAGAGAAGACCCATGCTGTCTAAAACTAATAAACTAGTCGGCGCTGCGAAGAAGGCTGCGCTCCCAACGGGCGTTGCCAGCACGATTGCGCTTGCCGCCGTTCTGATCAGCGGTCACACTGGCGTCCATGCCTCTGCTGTAACCGCTTCTGCGCTGGATGACCACAGCGTTGCCGCGCTCATGTCCCTCGACAGCGCCATGGAGTCCGTCGCTGCGCGCGTAACGCCTGCGGTCGTCAATATCGCGGTTACATCGCGCGGGTCAGAAGAAGAGCGCGCGCAGCAGGGTGGCGAAATGGAAGGCTTGCCTCCCGGGTTCGCGCAGTTCTTCGGACAGGGTGGTGGGCGCGGCCGCATGATGCCCCAGCAACCGCAGCTGCAGCACGGCATCGGCAGCGGCGTCATCATCTCGCCCGATGGATACATCGTGACCAACAACCATGTTGTGGACGGCGCGACGCAGATCAAGGTGACGCTGCATGACCGCCGCATCTTGACCGGCAAGGTGGTCGGCGTGGACAAGCTGACCGATGTGGCCGTGGTAAAGGTGAACGCAACCGACCTGCCCGCCATTTCATGGGGCGACTCAGGCAAGCTGGTTCCAGGGCAGACGGTGCTGGCGTTCGGCAGCCCATTTGGCTACTTTCAGTTCTCTGTGACGCGCGGCATTGTGAGTGCGGTGAACCGGCCCAATCCGTACTCGGATGACGCGCGCAAGCCGGGCGGATACATCCAGACAGACGCGGCAATCAACCCGGGCAACTCTGGCGGTCCGCTGGTGAATGCGCATGGCGAGCTGGTGGGCATCAACACGTTCATCATCTCCGACAGCGGGTCGTTTGCCGGAGCGGGATTCGCGATTCCGGCGCAGCTGGTGCATGCGACGACAGACCAGATCATCAAGCATGGCAAGGTGGACCACGGCTACCTGGGCATCAGTCTGAACGACGTGACGCCGGACAACGCGCACTTCTTCAACCTGCAGGATGCGACAGGCGCGATTGTGGCGCAGGTCACGCCCGGGTCTCCGGCGGAGCGTGCGGGGCTGAAGCAGGGGGATGTCATCACGGAGCTGAACGGGCAGACCATCACCAACGGAAGCGCCCTCCAGGTAGCGGTAAGCGAGCAGGCTCCGGGATCGCGGATCGCGCTGGGTGTGATGCGGAACGGCAAGCCGGTGCACATCGACCTGACCGTGGGTGAGTTTCACGGCGACCACGAGGTGGCGTCGGCGAATGGCGAACCCGGTGCCCCGCAGAGCGGGAAGCTCGGCCTGGCGGTTGCCGACCTGACCGCCGACACGCGCCAACAGATCCATGCGCCCGAGCAGGTCCATGGCGTTGTGGTGGAGAACGTGCGTCCGGCCAGCCCGGCGGAAGAAGCAGGCCTGCAGCCTGGCGATGTGATCCTGGAGGTGAACCGCCAGCCCGCAAGCTCGACAAGCCAGTTCGCCAGCCAGGTGCGCGGCGCGGACAAGGATCTGCTGCTGCTGGTCTGGTCGAAGGGCAACGCCAGTTACCGCACACTTCACCCGGAAGCGCAGAACGGGTAAGTTACCGGCCGTGAAGAAGATAAGGGGGTCGCACTTAAGTTATGCGACCTCCTTTTTCTGCCCGCTTGCTATCCACTCTAAAGGTAGTACTATCACAGCAGGACCGAAAGACTAAGCTTTCGTAACGAGATTGCTTGTTACCGTTTGCCTTAGAACAAACTCCCCGAACAACTTACGCAGGGTTCATTGTTTCCAGGAGGACACAATGCCAGTGCAACCACTCTCCACGGTACTCAATAGCTCTTTCCTGTTACTTGCACTCGCTGCTTGCTGCAGCGTTCCAGGCATCGGACAGCAGCCGTCACTCACGATTCCATCCCCTTTTGCTACGACGCCTACAGCGGATCAGCAAAACGCGCTGAACAATGAGACTGCGGCTCAGGACCAGCACATCATGTCTGTCTTCGCGCCGCGCATGCAGCAATCCATACAGGCTTACAACGCTCAGGGTGCGAGCGGAACCGCGAACCAATGTCGGTGAGGTCTCCCATCCGCTTAATGGAAGCACTTTCATCCAAGACGACTCATCTCGCGCTCTTAATCTGGCAGATAAGCTCAACAATCCAGTGTTCTAGCTTAACGCCCGGCAAGTTGTTGCCGGGCGTTTTTCCTTGGAAGGTTTCTCATGCGAATTCTTGTCATTACTATACTGTCTTCGGTAATGCTTACAAGTTTAGGCTTGACGAGCAGCGCACAGGTGACTGCGCTCTCTCGTCATGGAGCGGCGATCAAGCGTACGGCAGACAGCTTGCGTCCACATGACCGCATTCGCGTATCGCCGCTTCAGGGCAAGCGGGAATTTGGTGAATACCTGTCAAGCAACGCAGAAAGTCTTACATTGTACGACGTGGAATCAGATAGCGAAAATACCCTGCAGTACGAGCAGATTAAGAAGATCAAGATTGGGTACGGGGACTACAATCCCATCACAAGGCGGCACAGCGGCCCTCTTAGTCCAGTTGCCTTCGCTGTATTCCTTGCAGTCTTTCTTGGTGTTGTGGTTGGGCTTGCCGCAGCCGCGAAGTGATAATTAGGTGAGACGCTATCTGTTTCATGCTTACGGGGCTAAGTCGGTGCCGGTGGCAGCGCTGAGTTGATGGATGGCCATCCAGGTTTGCGAGTAGGCGTTGAGGGCGTCGCTGGTGGAGGAGCGGGCGTCGCGCAGGGCGTCCAGGTAGTCGATGAGGGCGATGCCGCCGTGGTCGAAGGCATAGCGCGCGATGGAAAGCACATCGGCGGACTCGTCGAGATAGTGTTCGCCAAAGCGGTTGGAGAGAAAGCGGGCGTGGGTGTAGTTACTCCATGCCTGGTTCACGTCGGAGGCCACCTGGTTGCGCGTTGCTTCGACGGTCAGGCGGGCGGCGTTTGCTTGGAGACGGGTCGTTTCCTTGTTGCCCTGGTTGCGGTCGAAGATGCGAATCGGAATGTTGAGATTGAACCCGGCGGAATTGTCGGGACCATTGCGGTCGTACTCGGCTTCCAGGGTGGGATCGGCTGTGCCGTTGGCGATGGCCAGCCTGTTTGCGGCATCAGCTGCAACTACGGCGGATTGGGCAGCGCGCAGGTCCGGGCGGCGCTGCAACGCTTCAGCGAGTATCTGATCGTGGGTTTGCGTGAGTGGCGGCGGAACGATGGGGCCGGTGATGTCGAAGTCCGCAGACGAGACGGGAACGCCCATCAGCGTTTGCAGTTGAATCGAGGCCTGATCCACAGTGATCTCAGAGTTCTGCTCGTCGGCTTCGAAGGAGCCGAGCTGCAGGTCGAGCCGCTCGAAGTCAAGTTTGCCCAGGTCGCCGGCCTGGTAGCGGTCGTTGGCAATTTCAACCTCGTGGCGGAAGTCGGCGAGCTGCGCGCGGGAAAGTTCGAGCGCTTCCTTCGCGATCAACATCGTCGTGAAGGCCTGCCGGACGGAGAGTTCTGTTTGGCGGGTTGTGTCTTGCAGTTGCGCTTCAGTTTGCGCGGTCGTGGCGCGTGCATTCTGCAGCCGGTAGGTACGCTTGTTGCCGCGTTCAAAGAGCCGGGAAACCTGCAATGAGTAGAAGAACGGATTGTTAGCGTCCTCGCCCTGGTTGACGTTTGAGCCCGCTATGCCGAGATAGGGGTTGGCGCGCACGCCAGCCTGAATCTCCTGAGCACGGATAGCGCGGAGGTTTTCGGCGGCCGCCAGCAATGTGGGATTGTGCAGGCGGGCGCGGTCCAGAACCTGGTTCAGCGTCAGCGCGCCCGGTTTGGCGGCGGGTGGTTTACGCGGATCGGTGCCGGGTGCTGCTGCAGCGGCGTAGCTGGCTGCCGCAGAGCCGGGCTGACCCTGCTGACCTTGTTGACCACCTTGTGTTCCGCCGCGTCCCGCCTGTCCCGTGGCACCCTGGCCTCCCGCAGCCTGACCCGCGGCGCTGCTTCCGGCAGATGCGGCACCGCCCGCCGCTGCGGCACCGCCCGCGCCGCTGCCGGCAGATCCCGCACCTGCGCCCGCGCCTCCTCCTCCCTGAGCGAAGCAAGCCGCGGCGGGAAGCATAAGGAGCGCGGCCAGGCGCGCGCGTAAGGGCAAGCGGGTGCGGATCATACGGTAAGCTCCTCATCCCGCTGAGGCAGCGTATCGGTGGGTCTGGCCACCCAGACATACAGCGTGGGCAAAAGGAAGATGTTGATGAGGACCGCGCCAACCAGGCCGCCAACGATGACGATGGCAAAGGGCCGCTGCGAGTCCGATCCAATGCCATGCGACAGCGCCGCGGGCAAAAGGCCCAGCGTGGCGACGAGCATGGTCATGAGGATGGGACGGAGCCGCAGCACGGCACCTTCGATGGCGGCTTCTTCCGGGTTGCGGCCACTCTCACGCAGCTGATTCATGTATTCCAGCATGATGATGCCCGTCTGCACGGAGACGCCGAACAGCGCAAGGAAGCCGACGCCCGACGATACGGAAAAATGCGTATGCGTGATGAGCAAGGCCAGCAGACCACCAATAGGCGCCATGGCAACGTTGGCCAGGATGAGCGTGGCCCACTTCGCGGAACTGAACATGGTGTACAGAAGGATAAAGATCAGAAGGATGGTGATGGGCAGCACGATCAGCAGCCGCTTGGTGGAGCGCTTCTGGCTTTCGTACTCACCGGCCCAATCGATCTTGTATCCGGCGGGCAGCGGAACCTGCTCTGAAACTTTCTTGATGGCTTCCTCGACCGTCGAGCCGAGATCGCGGTTGCGCACCGAGTACTTGATGGCGACGTAGCGTGTTCCGCCTTCGCGGTAGATTTCCTCTGCTCCGTCGGTGGTTTGCAGCTTGGTTACCTGGGCCAGGGAGACGCGCTCGCCGGAGGGTGAAACCAGACGGATGTCACTGATGGCCTGTGGGGTGGAGCGGTACGGTCCCGCGTAGCGGGTCGTCACGTCGTAGCGCGCCTCGCCATCCAGGACCTGTGTGACTGCGTTGCCGCCTACGGCGGTCTCGATGGCGTCCTGAACGTCGGCAACGTTGATCCCGAAGCGGCCGGCGGCGTCGCGGTCAACGACAAAGTTCAGGTTGGGCTGGCCGATGACGCGGAAGAGGCCCAGGTCGGACACGCCGCGCACTGTAGCCATCACCCGGACAATCTGGTCGGCCTTTGCTTCCAGGGTGCGGAGATCGGTACCGTAAAGTTTCACGGCGAGTTCGCCCTTTACTCCGCTGACAGCCTCTTCCACGTTGTCTGAGATGGGCTGGGAGAAGTTCCAGATCACACCCGGAAGCTCATCGAGCTGGCGGTTCATCGCGCCAATCAACTCTTCCTTGTTCTCGCGGAAGACCGGACGCCAGTCTTCCTTTGGCTTCAGGTCGACGTAATATTCCGTATTGAAAAAGCCGGTGGTATCGGTGCCATCATCGGGGCGTCCGATCTGGCTGACGACCTCCGTGACCTCAGGAAAAGAGGACAGCAGTATCCGTGCCCGATTGGCGACCGCGAGGCTTTCCGAAGGTCCGGTGGAGGGGGCGAGCGTGCCGCGCACCCAGATGGCACCTTCGTCCAGATGCGGCAGAAACTCCGACCCAATGACGCCGCTCAGCAGGAGCACGTTGCCCAGGATAAAGGCCAGCCCGGCAGCACCCACTGTCATCGCACGATGCTCAACCGCCCACTGCACCGCGCTCCGATAGCGTCCGGTGAGCCAGTGCAGCACGGGATTTTCCCACTCGGAGGTGCCTTTGCTGAAAAGAAACGTGGCCAGCATGGGCGCGATCAGCATGGAGAAGATGAGCGCGCCCAGCAGAGCAAAGGCCACCGTCCAGCTCATGGGCTTGAACAGCCGGCCTTCCACTGATTGCAGTGTAAAGATGGGTAAATACGCTGTGATGATGATGCCGATGGCGTAGAAGACGGGCCGCTGCACTTCATGCGCGGCAAGGCGGATCTGCTGGCGAACGCTCAGGTCGTCGCGCCGCGAATGGCTCAGGTGCCGGACGATATTTTCCACCATGACGACTGCGCCATCGACCACCATGCCAAAGTCAAGCGCGCCCAGTGAGAGCAGGTTCGCGGGGATGTGCTGCAGGTCAAGGCAGATGGACGCGAAGAGAAGAGCAAAGGGAATGGTGAGCGCGACAATGAACGCTCCGCGCAGATTGCCAAGGAACAGAAACAGAACGATGACCACCAGCACAATACCCTCGGTAAGGTTGTGCAGGACCGTGTGCGTGGTCAGGTGCAGAAGGTTTGACCTGTCCAGGAATGGCACCAGCTTGACACCCTTGGGCAGAACGCGGGTGTTCAGTTCGTCCACTTCCTTGTGGATGCCTTCCAGCGTTTCATCGGAGTTGGCACCCTTCTGCAGGAGCGCGATGCCCTCCACCTCGTCAGGATTGTCGGCCAGCGTGCCGTCTGCCCGGCGGTACGTTTTGCCGATCTGTCCCAGCCGGATCTTGGGGCCCTGAACGACGGTAGCGATGTCGCGGATGCGCAGTGCGGTGCCATTCTGCGCCTTGAGCGGCGTGTTGGCGATATCGTCCGCGCTGCGATACAGCCCTACCTCGCGCACGTTGATCTGCTGCGCTCCCTGCTCAATAAAGCTGCCGCCAGCGTTGGTGTTGTTGGCCTGCAGCGCCTGCTTTACCTCTGCGATGTTCAGGCCGTACGAGACGAGCTTGGCGGGATCGAGGATGACCTGATACTCGCGCGTTGGGCCGCCGAAGCTGGACACATCGACCACACCCGGAACGGTCCGAAGACTCTTTTCAAGCGTCCAGTCTTCCAGGCTTTTCAGGGCCATGGTGTCGTAGTTGGGATTGGTGCTCTCCAGCGTATACCAGTAGATCTGCCCGACGGGACTCCAGTCAGTGCCAATCTGCGGCTGCAGGTTATTCGGAAGCTGCACCTGCGTAAGCCGTTCGACAACCTTTTGGCGATTTACGTCGTTGATGCTGTCGTCGTCAAAGATCATCGTGACGCTGGAGAGGCCGGCCAGCGATGTGGACCGCAGATGCGACATATGCGGGATGCCGGCAAAGGCAATCTCCAGCGGAACGGTAACCTGCTGCTCAACCTCTTCCGCGGCGCGGCCCGGCCACTGCGTAATCACGGTGACGTAGTTATTGGCGACGTCAGGGTAGGCTTCCACGGGCAGATTGTGGAACGAGATGATGCCCCAGCCAAAGAGCAACACGGAGACAACAAGAACGATGAACCGATTGTCGAGAGCAAAGTCGACGAGTTTCCGGATCATTACTGCCCTGCCGTGTTCTGCAGTTCCAGGGCGTTGGCCACGATCTGCTGGCCAGCGCTGATGCCTGATTGAATCTCAACCGCGCCGCCCGGGAACGTCTGGCCGGTCTTTACCACCGCACTGTGATAGTTGCCCGCCGCGCCAGAAGGGATGAAGACGTAATCGCGGTCATGCAGGTGAAGAATGGCATTCCCGGGAACGGTGACAACCGTCTGCGCGCGCGCCCCATGGAAGGTGGCGGTGGCGAACATGCCAATACGCAGGAGGTTATCCTGGTTCTGCACCTGAATACGCACTTTCGCCGTGCGGATGGAAGGATCGAGGATGGCACCAATATCGGAGATGGTGCCGGTGCGCACCTTGTCAGGAAACGCGTTCAGGCGAATCTCCGCCTGCTCGCCCAAGTGCACGCTGGCAAGGTCATTCTCGTACACATCGCAGACAACCCATACGTGGGAGAGGTCGGCAATGGTCAGCGATCCGGCAGAGCCGGTGAAGGTGATGCCGGCTGCTCCCGCCGCAGTGGTGTTCTGCGCGACAATGACGCCGGAGATGGGCGCGTAGACGTGGACCGTGTCGCTGGGATGATTCTTATCCACGCCCAGGAGGCGCAGTTCCTGCTCTGCCGCAACAAGCGCCGCCTTTGCGTCTGCCTCGCCGTTTTGAGCGATGTCGAGTTGACTCTTCGCGATGGCGCCCTTGTCGTAGAGCAGCTTGTCGCGCGTCAGAACGGTGTTGGTCAGGTTCTCGTTCGCAAGGGCCGTCTCATAGCCGAGAAAAGCTTGCGCGACATCGGGCGACTGCACATCCATGATGAGCTGGCCCTTGTGCACGTAATTGCCCAGGCTGACATGCAACGCGGTCACGCGTCCATTCGCGATCGACAGCACCGGCACCTCTCGTGAGATGTCAGGCTGCACCGTCCCGGTCACGTTCAGCGACTCATAGGCGGATCGCACCTGCGCGCTGACCAACGGAAAAAGTTTCGGATCGTCCACATGGACGGCGTTGTCCGTGCCTGTCTCGACGACCTGCGGCGTGGAGGGCGGTGCCTCAGCCGCCTCACGCTTCTGCTCGTTACCGTGGCAGCCGGCCAGAATCGAGGGCAAAAGCGCGCACGCCAACAGCGCGCGTGACGGCTTCACGCGGGTCCAACGCGAGGAGGAACATAGTCTGCGGCGGAAGATCACAGTTTGATTGTAAAGTCTCGCAGTGGTCAAGACGGGTGCTCTGGGTTCTGAATGCTCGTGCCTTCGGCCTAAATTGCGGTAAAGCGAGCGCGATGACAATTCCGTAAAGACGCACACCGGCGCGGTTGGTGATGCGCTCTCATCGCGGGCATCAAGCGTGTGTGCTGCTGACCGCGCGGACCTTGGCTTCCTGCTCAGTGCACGATGGCGCGTTGTGCCGTGCTGCTGACAGGGATCTGCTGGATGCTTGTGAAGGGAATGGGCAACGGCAGATTCATCGTGACGGTGACGGTGACTGTGCCGCCAATGTTGTTGGAGGACTGCCATGTGGTGGCGACCGTCGGCGTGGTCAGCACGCCCGTCCACAGCAGAGGTGTAACCACCGCCTGCACGGAGCTGGGCGTTGCAACGACGGGCGCGGTGCTGCTGTGCAGCGAGGCATAGCGCGCGCCCACACGGCTGCCGTAACTGGCATTGCAGAACAAGAAAAGCGCGGTAAACACCTGAAACGCGCCGAAGATCAGGAGCAGGAAAATGGGAATGGTGAAGGCGAACTCGATAAGGGTGGAACCGTCCTCGTCGCGCAGGAGGCTTTTTAAGCGGGCGTGCGTGGTGTGGGTTTTCATGTCAGCGCACCACGCGATGGATGGCGGTAGCCGTAAGCGGCACATTCAACGGCAGCCCGGGAAACTGGAATTGCAGCGTGGGTGTCGCCGTCGCATCCACTTCCATCCACTGCATAGGCGCGGTGCCGCCGGAGCACATGGTATTCGCGGTGACCTGGCCACCTCCCGGTGAGCAGGTCCAGTACGCTGATGCGGTGACGTTCATGCCGCTCATGTTCGCTGCCGCCTGCATGGCCGCGTTCTGGGCACCGGCTGTATCCTGCGCATTGCCGGGCAGCGATCCGTATGCCGCTCCCGCCGCGACGGCCTCCGCCAGCCTGAGCCGCTGCTCGATGATCAACGCAAAGTCGAAGACACCAAGCACAATCAGCAGCAGAACCGGCAGCAGAAGTGCCGTCTCAATCAGGGCGCTGCCATCTTCGCGGCGCAGGAAGTTCATTCCGCCACCCCGCCCCATGGCCGGAAAGGATTGCCCGCCGCGAGGTTTGAAAAGTCACCCGCCATGGTCAGGTTGGAGTTGTTGACGACGAGCGAGGCCGTGTCCAAAGCGAAATAGTAGCTTGTGGTCCACTGCGTGTTCGAGACGGCGATGCCGGTCTGCGTGGTGTACCAAATGCCGTCGCCAGCAACCGTTGCGTTAAGGATCTGGAAGTCTTGCGGGCCGGAGGCGATCCATTGCCGGTCGCCAAAGACAAGCAACCCCGGAACGCCGTTGCTTGACGTGTCCGTTGGCGCGAAGAGCGTGACGTGGCTGTTGCCATCGATGATGAACTGCCCAAAGCCGGAGGACGGCGTGCTGGTGAAGAACAGCGTGACGCCGGTGCCGGTGATGGTGGTGTTGGTCCAGTGAGCGCCGCCCGTGATGACGTAGAGGCCCGGCGCGAGTGTCACGGTGGCGTTGCGCAGCGTCATGCCTCCGCAGAACACTCCAGAAGAAAGCCCGATGCTGCCGCCGTTCTGGATGAAATTGTTCACCGTGCAAGAGGTAAAGACCGGCTGCGCGATGGAGGCGAGCGGGTCGGCGAGCACCGGCACGTTCGGCGTGGGACCCGGTGAGATATTCCCGCTCAGGCTGGAGCCGCCCGTCAGGTTGTTCGCGGCCGTATTCATGGTGGAACCGCCACCGAGCTGGCCGCTCCCGTTGATGTATGCCGGGCAGAAGGCGTTGATGGCTGCGCCGCTGCCGCTGAGCGTCAGCCCGCTCTGCGCGCCTGTGAGATATATACACGGCGGAATAAGCGCGACCGACGTGACGGAGACCGGTTTTGTGGGGAAGAGGTAATGCATGAAGAATGTTGGCAATGGTTTGCTGATGGTCACGGCGATCGCGTCGTTGCGGCCCGCATACGATCCGCTTGCGGGCTGACGGGTCACAGTGACGGTCGTGCCGTCCACGCCGTCGGTGTAGCCGTTGAGCGCTGCGGTCTGCTGGCCCACCGTGATCCAGTTGCTGTTGCCGGCACCGCGCTCCGCTTCCAGCTCCGCGCTGGATGAAGCTGCATCAGCGGCGGATTGCATGGCCACTGACTTGCTTTCAAGAAAGCCAACATCAATGGCGAGGCCGCAGAAGAGGAGCAGGACCGGCAGAACGATGGCAAACAGTGGAATCATGCTCCGCTGTCCCCTGCATGTGCCGGATGTGAACGTACTTCTGCCATACAGTGCCTATCGGCGAGGAGTGGTTCATCTTGAGCCACAGCGATCTGCGTAATGTCTCATGCAGAGGCAGAGCACGCCGATAACGGCAGCAGCGGTGAAACTACGCGGCTTTCCCGGTCAGGGTTTTGATGGCCAGATTACAAGGTTGTATTTGCCCACATGGTCATTGGCTTGCTTGGGTACGTCACGAAAGCATGTTGGAACAAGGGCGCTCACCGCATTTCTTTGAAGAAATTAAGAAAACTCACGCGAAGCGGTTCTCATGTCAGGACAGGGAACTACCGATAAACGCAATAACACTCTTTCAGAGCGGGTGACGGACAAGTTGCCGGGTGAGAGAGACCAAAAGGAGAAAGGAAGAACATATGTACAACAAACTCACCCAGTTCGTTCATGACGAGGATGGACAGAGCCTTATCGAGTACAGCTTGATCGCCGGCATCATTGCCGTAGGATGCAT
>CAXTXE010000008.1:54690-66622 GCA_964248165.1 uncultured Terriglobus sp. | reverse complement strand
GCCGGCATCATTGCCGTAGGATGCATTGCTTTCATGTACCTTCTGCGGGACTACATCAACCAGCTGTTCCTGAACATCGCAAGCAATCTGCACAGCTAGTAACAGTCCCATTCACCCGCCAGACAAAAAGAGGGCCAGGCTCTTGTGGTCCTCTTTTTACTGCCTGCTCGAAAACGATTCCCCCAAACCTTGAGGTTGCCCCGCTATGCATCAGGCCGTCATTGACAGCTCGCTTCTTGGGGCAGCCTCTCTGGTTGCGCTGGTGGCGGCGGTGTTTGACTGGCGTTACCGGCGCATTCCGAACTGGCTGGTTGGACGCGCCCTGCTTACGGCTCTGGTCTTTCACGCAATGGGTGGCTGGCGTCCCCTGTTTGGCTGTCTGCTTGCAGGGTTGCTGGCAGGGGGAATGGGACTCGTCTTCTATGTTGCAAAGGGCATCGGAGCGGGTGACGTAAAGCTGCTGGCGGCGATCGGCTGCTGGGCGGGTTTGCACGCACTGCCATCCCTGCTGATTGCCACCGCGCTGGCAGCTGCAGCGTTTGCAGTTGGTGCCGTACTCCACCATCAGCGTCTCCGCCACATATTGCCCAATCTCAAAACGCTGTTGCGACACCACCGGCATGAGGGCCTGACATCAAACCGGCACCTCAACATCAAGGCACCAAACGCTCTCAGCATCCCCTTCGCGCTTCCCGTGGCGTGTGGATGCCTCTTCGCTCTGTGTGTACAGATTTGGAGCGTTCCCCGATGAATTCGTCGAAGCGACTGATGCTGGCGCTGTTTGCCGCTCTCGCCATGTCCGCGGTGTTTACATTTTTCCTGAGCCGGCATGTGTCGCATGTGTCTGCATCGGAACACGCAAAGATGCAGCCGTACCAATCGCCCAAGCGGGAAATTGCATCGGGCGAGGTGCTGCACGCGGAGGATCTCAAGACCATCTACTGGCCCACCAGCAAGCCGGTGGATGGGGCGATCACGAAACAGGCTGACGCATTGAACCGCGTCGCTCTGTATCCGCTGGCACCGGGCGAGCCCATTCTGGACCGTGATCTTGCGGTGGCTGGCAGCGGAACGGGCCTTGCCAGCAAGATTCCGCCGGGAATGCGCGCCATCGCGCTCAAGTCCGACGAAGTGGTCGGCGTGGCGGGCTTCCTGAATCCAGGGTCGTATGTGGATGTGCTGGTGACGTCGAAGGGGTCGTTTGGATCCGATCCCGTGACAGCGACCGTGCTGCAGAACGCCGAGGTAATCGCAACCGGCCAGCAGACGGAGCCGAACCCAAACGGCAAGCCGACAACCACAACCGTGGTGACCCTGTTGCTGGATCCGCAGCAGGCCGAGCGCGCCCTGCTGGCCAGCAATCAGGGGTCGCTGCAGTTCGCGCTGCGCAATGGTGCGGATAAGAACATTGCGCACAGCACACCTGTCTCCATGTCAGAGATTGCGCCGCAAGCGGCTTCGAGAAGTACGCCGGGTGCTACCGCGCCGATGGCAATGGCCGCGCAGCAACCGGCGATGACCGCATCGCGAAGCCTGCCGGCTGGCGGGTCTGGCGCTGCGCAGACAGGGAAACCACATGCTGCAGCGAAGGCCAGACCTGGCCCGCAGATGGAGGTGGTCTACGGCAGTGCCAAGTCCTCGAGCGGCATGAGCATGGGTGGGGGGCCGGGCCTGTCTGGTGGATCTAGTGCACCGCCTCTTGCAGGACTGCCAGGCATGAGCAGTGCCGCAAGCGCTGCCACGGAGAACGCCGCAGTGTCAACAATGCCCGCAATGGGAGGCAAATAATGGCTTCCTTTACGCAGCGGCTCTCGACCGCGCTCCTGCTTGGGCTTTCCTGCACATGCGTACGCGCACAGGTACCCGCAACGGACGACTCACACGCAATGGCAGCCGGCTCGGACCTGACACTGTTCGAGATGCAGGAGGCAGGCACACCGCAAAAGCTGCACCTGATCGTTGGCCAGTCTGTGGTGCTGCACGCGAAGGTGCCCATCAAGCGCGTCTACATCGGTGACCAGAACATTCTGGACTCGTTTACCGCGGCGAATGAAGAACTGGTGCTGACGGCGAAGTCGGCCGGCATCAGCAGCATGGTCATGTGGGACGTGTACAACCGCAGCCACGTCTACTCTGTTTCAGTGGATATGGATAGCCAGCTTGGCCGCGATGCCTTGCAGGCTGCATTTCCGGATGCGCACATCAAGGCGGAGAGCCGCGAAGGCCGCCTATATTTAAGCGGCGACGTCGACAGCCAGGCAATTTCCGACGCCGCGGCAAAGTTGGCGGCAACGTACTCCAAAGATGTCGTGAATGGCATGCACGTCCAGGCACCGCATGGTAAGCAGGTGGAGTTGAAGCTGCGCATTGTGGAAGTAGACCGGTCGAAGGCTGAACAGTTTGGCTTCAACTTTATGACGGCGGGACGTACTGCGTCCGCCGGATCCACGCAGCAGTTTGCCAACACGGTGGATACCAGCGAGATTCCCCAGGGACAAGGCGTGAAAGTCTCAGACCCGGAAAACCTTTTCCTCTACAGCTACAAGCTCGCGCTCGGCATGACCATTAAGGATCTGGAGACACGGCAGATTTTACAGGTGCTGGCGGAGCCAAATATTACGACCATGAGCGGCGTAGCGGCGCGCTTTCTCTCAGGCGGCGAGTTTCCGGTTCCCGTGGTGCAGGGATCCTCGGGTTCCGGTGTATCGGTGAGCATCACGTATAAGCCCTACGGCGTGAAGGTTGACTTTACACCAACGGTAAACCGGGATGGCACCATTCACCTTAAGGTGGCACCGGAAGTTAGTGCGCTGGATTACACCAACTCCGTGACGCTGTATGGCACGACCGTTCCGGCGCTTTCCACGCGGCGGTCTGAGACAGAGGTGGAGATTCGCGATGGAGACACCTTTGCGATCTCCGGCTTACTGGATAACCGTGTGTCAGACCAGCTGGCCAAGATGCCGGGCATTGCAAGCATTCCGATTCTTGGGCAGTTTTTCAAGTCAAAGGGCCTCAATCATTCCACGGTCGAATTGGTGGTAATGGTGACCGCGCATGTGGTCGATCCACTGAATGGAACATCCGCGCCTGCCGATCCAAAGATGGTGGTGCCGTTCCTGAACAACGACAAGCTGGACGCGTCCGTGCGGAAGACGGAAAAGGTGAAGGCACCTGAACCGGCAGTACCCGCGAAGGAGAATGCAAAATGAGCGGAACCGTAAAAGCAGCAGCGGCGGCGCTGCAGACGGCAAGCAAGCAACGCGACCCGTACCCGATCTTCTGCGTGTGCAAGGATCCCGATGTGATTAACATGGCGGCCTCATGCAGTAACAATGTGCAGGGATTTTTCTTTGCGGGCGCGTTCGCGGATTACATCACTGCAGAGCGGCGTCCGCAATTTCCTCCATCGGTAAAGACTGCCGGTAAGTGCGTTGCGCTGATCGACTTCGACTCCGATCCAGAGGCCGCGCTGCGCACTGCCGAACGCCTGAACCAGATTTTTTCCTATGGCATCCACCTGGTTGCGGTGGGAAGCGACATCGACTCGGCGATGCTGCTGCGGGCCGTGCGTGCCGGATGCGTGGAGTGCCTGCGCAAACCGATGCGGCCTGCGGAGTTTGAGGCAGCGCTTAACCGGTTCCTGCAGGCCATGCGCCTGACGCAGACCGAAGAGAACCGCAACGGCAAGATCCTTACGTTCTTTGGAGCAAAGGGCGGCGTTGGAACCACGACGCTGGCGGTCCATTTGGCGCTGCATTTGACGGAGGCGCACGGCTGTAAGACGCTCATCATCGACCACAAGCACCAGCTTGGACATGTGGCGTTGTATCTTGGCCTGCACGAGGCGAAATACCACTTTGATGAACTTTTGCGCAATGTGGACCGGCTGGATGTGGAGCTGCTGCGCGGATATGCCGTGACACATAAAAGCGGCCTGGATGTGCTGGCCTCGCCGGACTATTCCAACGAGCAGTTCCAATGCAGTCAGAGTGAGTTGGAGAGCGTGATGCACTTTCTCCGGCGCGAGTACGACTATGTGCTGATTGATTCTTCCGTTGGATATGAAAGCTCGACGTTCTCCGTTGCCAACCAATCGGACAAGGTATTTCTGGTATCAACGGCGGACGTAGCGTCGCTGCGCGATCTGGCCCGGCTGGTGGAACATATGAAGCGGACCCACTCTGACGACGATTCGCTTTCCCTGGTGATTAACCGGTCCACCTCAAACCAATCGATCACCCCAGAGCACATACGCGAGGCCATGCATACCAAGGTGAAGTTATCGGTGCCGAATAACTTCATGGAACTGCTTACTGCCGTAAATAACGGCGAGCCCATACCAGTGACGAGTACCTCATCGTTCAGCACCGCGATTGCGTTATGGGCGGCGGAACTTGCCGGTGACCTTGAGGATGGCGCGGCAGCGCAGCCCGCGATGAAGAAGGCGAAACGCGGGTTCAGCTTTGGATTACCAGGCGGAGGTTTGAAATGGCTGAAACCACAATATTCATGACGCCGCACGTGCCTGCCGCCACAAAGGTGGAGGTACGTGTACAGGCCACACTTAGCGAGACAGCGCGCGACGGCCTGAAGATAGCCGTGCACAACGAGTTGTTGAAGCGGGTGGACCTGCAAAAGCTATCCGCCATGCAGCAGGATGCGGTAAATGGACGGCAGCAGATTCTGGCGGTGATTCACCAAATTGTAAGTGAGCAGAATATTCCGCTCAGTTCTACCGATCGCGAACAGATCGATGCTGAAATCCTGAACGAAATCTTCGGATTTGGCCCGATTGAACCACTGCTGCATGATCCCACGGTAAGTGACATCCTGATAAACGGCTTTGACCATGTGTATGTGGAGCGGCGCGGATTATTGGAGAAAACGTCCATCGCGTTCCGCGACAACAGCCACCTGATGCACATCATCGACAAGATCGTGTCTGCGGTGGGGCGGCGCATTGACGAGTCGTCGCCGATGGTGGATGCGCGCCTGCTGGATGGTTCGCGTGTAAACGTCATTATTCCGCCTCTTGCCGTGGATGGCCCGTCCATGTCGATCCGGCGGTTTGGTTCGTCGCCAATGGGTGTGCATGACCTCCTGCGCAACAAGGCGTTCACTCCGGCGATGCTGGACGTGATGCAAGCGGCGGTGCAGGCGCGGCTGAACATCATCGTCTCCGGCGGAACCGGCGCTGGTAAGACGACGCTGCTGAACGTTCTGTCCGGCTTCATCTCTCCGCGTGAGCGCATTGTGACGATTGAAGATTCCGCGGAAATGCAGATCAAGCGCGAACATGTGGTGCGGCTGGAGACGCGTCCGCCCAACGTGGAGGGCAGGGGAGCCATCAAGCAGCGGGAGTTGCTGATCAACGCCTTGCGTATGCGTCCAGACCGCATCATCCTGGGTGAAACCAGAGGCGAGGAAGCGCTCGACATGCTGCAGGCCATGAACACCGGCCACGATGGATCGCTGACCACGGTGCACGCCAACAATCCGCGGGATGCAATTTCCCGTGTGGAGACCATGGCGATGATGGGCAACATCGCGCTGCCGGAGAAGGCGATCCGTGCGCAGATTGCGTCGGCCGTGGATTTGATTGTGCAGGTGTCGCGCATGAGTGATGGATCGCGCCGCATCACCCATATCAGTGAGATCACCGGCAACAGCAATGACGTGCTTTCCATGCAGGACATCTTTGTGTTTGAGAAGGCAGGCTTGTCGCGCGATGGCAAGGTGAAGGGCCGGTTCCGGGCGACCGGCATTGTGCCGAAATTTTCCGAACGGACACAGGCCGCTGGATTCCCGTTGCAAATCAACTTCGCTGATTCAGAAGTCGAGGTGTAACCGTGCCGTCACTGCCGGTGGTGTTTCTTGCAGTTGTTGCGTTGTGCTTCGGGCCGGTGTTTTTTGTCATGTTGCCGTCACGGCGCGCGCGGCAATCGGCCCGGCGGCTGTTTACGGTAACAGCACTGCCGCAGTTTGCCGTCCGCGATCCTCAGGTGAAGAAGCGTGAGACTGTCACCGCGAAGAAGATTGACGCGTACATCGAGCAGTCGGCATTCAAGGACCAGCTTTCGAAGATGCTGTTGCAGGCGCGAGTCAAGCTGAAGGCGGGCGACTTCGTCATGCTATGCATGCTCAGTGGCACGGTGACATTCCTTGCCGTGGGTTTGCTGACTCGCAACATCGCCATGGGAGCGATCGCGGCGGTGCCTGGATGCACCCTGCCGCTGTTGTGGCTGAAGATGAAGCGCTCGCGGCGCATGAAGGCATTCAACGACGGTCTGCCGAACATGATCGATCTGATTGCGCGCGCCTTGCGTGCCGGTCACTCCGTGCAGCAGGCGTTTGAGGTGGTTGCGGAGCAGTCACGCGATCCCATCCGGGAGGAGTTCGCGCAGGTGAGCCAGGAGCAGAAACTGGGCGTGCCATTTCGTGAGGCGTTGATGGCGCTGGGCGACCGCGTACCGCTCCAGGATCTGCGGTTCATGATTACAGCAACGCTGGTGCAGAAGGAGACGGGCGGCGACCTGATCCAAATCCTGGAGCGCACGGCACATGTCATCCGCGAACGGCTGCGGGTGTTGGGCGAAATCAAGACCTACACCGCGCAGGGCCGCCTGACGGGCTGGGTACTCACCGGCCTCCCCATTGTGTTGCTGCTGGTCATCTCCCTGATTATTCCTGGCTACTCCACCATCCTGTTTACCGATCCCATGGGCCGGGTGATGCTGGGCATCGGCGGCTTCCTGCTGATCCTGGGCGGATTTACCATCCGGCGCATTGTGGATATTGAGGTTTAAGCAATGGTTCTGATCTTCTTTATTGGGTGCATGGCATTCTTCGTGGGTGCCATCGTCACCGTACAGATGATGGGCCGCAGGCAGGCCAGTGCGTCTGGTGCGCGTTTGCTGCGGCAGGTGGCCCATGTGCATGCCGCGGAAGTGTCGGCGAAGCGCGAAGCCGCAAGCGGCGGTGCCATCGCCCTGATGGGCGGCGGCTTGCGGCAGAACATCAGCATGTTTCGAAGCCCGCGATTTCAGTTGCGGCTGTTGCGCGCGGGCTATTCCAGCAGCAAGGCCCTGGATACCTACAGCCTGATCCGCGTGCTCGCGCCCACGCTTGCCATGCTGCTGGGAGCGTGCGTTCCGGTGGCGCGCGTGTTCTGGATGTTTTTCCTGCCGCTCCTGTTCTTCTTCTTGCCGGAGCTTGCTCTGTCGCGAATGATCAAGAAGCGAGCCTCGCGGATTGCGCGCAGCCTGCCAGATGTGATCGATCTGCTGGTCATCTGCGTGGAGGCTGGACTTGGTCTGGATCAGGCGACGGCGCGTGTGGCGGAGGAGTTGGCTCTGAGCCATCCGGACGTAAGCGACGAACTGGTGCGGCTGGGACAGGAGCAGCGTGCCGGCAAGCCGCGCCTGGAGGCGTGGAAGGACATGAGCGAGCGCCTGAAGATCGACGATCTTGATGCGTTTGTTGCCATGATCGTTCAGGCGGAACGGTTTGGAACGCCCATTGCCCGCGCCCTGAGCACCTTTGCGGCCAATGCGCGCACGCAGCGAACACAGCAGGCCGAGGAGAAGGCAGCCAAGACGACGATCAAGATTACCTTTCCTCTGGTTCTGTTTATCTTTCCATGCATTTTTATCGTTCTTCTGGGGCCGGCAGTGCTCAGCATGATGCATCACCTGGGTGACATGGTTAAGTGATGCGGCGGGTCAGCTTCATCCATGGCGAGAGTGGCCAAAGGATCTGCTTGGCGGGCGTGGCGGACACGTTTGTTTCCCGCTTTGTTGGATTACAGGGACGCCGTGAACTTCCACCTGACACGGGCATGTGGATACTTCCAACGCGTGGTATCCATACCTTCGGGATGCGATTTGCCATTGATGCCGTGGCACTGGATTGCCACCTGCGCGTGATTGGCGTATGCGTGGCTCTGCAGCCCTGGCGCGTTGGTGTGTTTCGTGCAACACCGCACAGTGTTCTGGAACTCCCCGCCGGCCGCGTGCGCCACGTTGGTTTGCGCACAGGAGATACGTTGCGCATAGAGCAACCATGTTCCGTTTAAGGCTGCTAAGGCCATAGACATAGATTTCGTCCTACACTGCTCTTGACACCTTTGGAGAGAGAGCAGATGACGATCACGGGGAACCTGCTGATTGGCGGGGCGGAAACGCGCGGAACACAGGGCGAGGAGCGCGCTGTCAATCCAGCGACAGGGGCTGCTTTGGCACCGGAGTTCAGCGGGGCCGCGCTGGCGGATGTCCACCGTGCCTGCAGTTTGGCCGCCCGCGATTTCGATGCGTTTCGCTCCGCTCCCCTGGAGACGCGTGCGCGGTTGTTAGAGGCAATCGCGCAAGGTCTGCTCGATCTTGGAGACGATCTGGTGGAGCGGGCTATGGCGGAATCAGGTTTGCCGCGACCCCGCATTGAGGGCGAACGCGGTCGAACCTGCGGGCAGTTACGCCTGTTTGCCAAGCTGGCGCGCGAGGGCCGGTGGCTGAACCTGACGGTGGATACCGCCGAGCCAGACCGCAAGCCTGCGCCTCGGCCCGGCTTGCGTTCGCGCAAGATCCCCGTGGGCCCGGTGGCTGTCTTTGGTGCCAGCAACTTTCCACTCGCGTTTTCCGTCGCCGGCGGAGACACAGCGTCGGCGCTTGCCGCCGGTTGTCCTGTGATCACGAAATCGCACCCGTCGCACCTGGGTACATCGGAGTTGGCCGGGCGTGTCATCCAGCAGGCGGTGCAGGCGTGCGGGCTGCCGGAAGGCGTGTTCTCGCTATTGGTGGGTGTTGGAAACGAGGTGGGTGGCGCGTTGGTGAGTCATCCCGCTATCCAGGCGGTTGGGTTTACCGGGTCGCGTCGCGGTGGGCAGGCGTTGGTGAAGATTGCCGCGGATCGCCCCAATCCCATTCCGGTGTTTGCGGAGATGAGCAGCGTGAATCCCATTTTTCTGCTGCCCGGAGCGCTGGCTGCACGGGCGGAAGCGATTGGGAAAGGCTTGGCTGCTTCCGCAACGCTCGGCGTAGGCCAGTTCTGCACCAAGCCGGGGCTCGTCTTCGGCATTGACGGAGATGGCTTTCAGCAGTTCAAGCAGGCGGCTGCGGCAGCCATTGCAGCCTCCCAGGCAAACACCATGCTGAATGCCGGCATCCAGAAGGCGTTTACGCACGGCGTGGACGCGCTGGGCGGCGCAAAGGGTGTGGAGCGGCTTGCCGATGGCGGAGCGGCGGCAACTTCGTGTGATGCGCAACCGGCGCTCTTCAGCACCACTGCGGAGGTCTTGCGTACGAATCCGGTGCTCGCAGAGGAGGTATTCGGCCCTGCCGCGTTACTGATTGCGTGCAGGGACCGCGATGAGATGCTGCAGGCTGCAGCACGTCAGGAGGGTCAGTTAACCGCCACCATGCATATGGAGCCGGGTGACCTGGCGTTGGCGCGGGAACTGCTTCCGGTGCTGGAGCGAAAGGCCGGCCGCATCGTGGTGAACGGCTTCCCCACGGGCGTGGAAGTGTCGTTCGCCATGGTCCATGGCGGGCCATCACCCGCCACGTCAGACAGCCGCGTGACCTCCGTTGGTGCCATGGCCATCGAACGGTTCTTGCGACCCGTGTGTTACCAGGATTTTCCTGGCGATTTACTACCCGAGGACCTCCAGGACGCAAATCTGCCAACGCATCTGCGGCTGGTCGATGGCACGCTGCTAACTGCCTCGTGACGTGGTCGCTCACTGCGACTTACTGTTGTTTGACCTGTTGTCATCAGGCAATTTGTGATCTGGATCAACGGTGACGGATGTTACAGGCGATGAGCCGCTGACATTCCACACGTAAGTGCCTTTGTTCTCCCATGTTTCCACCGGCAATGTAACGCGTTGTTTTGTGCCGTCTTTCAAAATCGCCTCGACGGGTGTTGGCAGGACTAACTGACCGTGATTGGTAATGGTCACCGCATTGCCTTCAATTTTGTCGACAGAAACATCGTAGGTCCAGTTGTTGAAATACCATCCGCGCCAGAACCAACTCAGGTCTTCACCTGCTTCGCTGCTCATCGCGCGAAAAAAGTCCGAAGGTGAGGGGTGCTTGTAAGCCCAGTCACGGATGTAGTGCTGAAAAGCCCAATCGAAGCGTTGCGGACCGAGGATCTGTTCGCGCAGCAGCACCATGCCATACGCGCCCTTGAAATAACTGACCGGATGGCCGAGCGCGCCCGTGTATGAGTCAGCAGGTGCCATCACGGTCGGCGCGTCGGGGTTGTCGAGTACCTTCAGAATCATGTCGGGCGGTTCGCCGCCGGCGGAGTATTCGCTGTCGCGCTTGGGGCCGTATTTGCCATTGGCGTACAGGTCTGACTCTTCGATATCGATGAAGGTGTTGAAGCCTTCATCCATAAAGGCGTGGCGGCGCTCGTTGGAGCCGACGATCATGGGAAACCAGTCGTGGCCGATCTCATGCGCGGTGACCCAGAACAGAAAGGCATCCTTGTCGTCAATACCGTCGAAGACGATACCCGGATACTCCATGCCCGTAGAGAAGCCAGCAACAGAGACGGCCGTTGGCCACTCATACGGATACCAATGCCGGGAGAAATTCTCGACCGTATTCTTCACATATTCGGTCGACTTATCCCACTTATTAGGTCCAACGCTTTCCGGCGGATACACGCTCATTGCCAGCGCGGTCTTACCGTCCGGCAGGTTCATGCGGGCGGCATCCCACACGAACACGGGCGAGGCGCTCCAACTGACATCGCGGGTGTGATCCATGTGGAAGTGCCACGTCAATGTGCCGTCTGCACGGGGACGTGACGCAGGGTCACTTACTTCGTCCGGCTTGCGAATATAGACCGTCGTATCGCTCTTGCGTGCCTGGTCCAGGCGGTCTATCTCGGTCTTGGTGAGCACATCTTTCGGATTGACTAACTCGCCGGAACCCGCGACGATCATGTTAGCGGGAACGGTCAGGTAGTAATCAAAATGGCCGTACTCCAGGTAAAACTCCGCGCCAATATATGGCAGGGTGTCCCATCCCCGGAGATCGTCATAGACGCACATGCGGGGATACCACTGCGCCATGTCGTAGATTTCACCCTGCTTGGACATGCCCCACGACGTGCGCCCACCCCACACGCCCGGAATGGTGTAGTGATACTTAATATGCAGCTTGATCTGGCTGTGCGATTTCAGTGGCTCGGCCAGACGGATCTGCATACGGGTGTCATTGACGATGTAATCCGCCTTTGCAGTTTGTCTGCCGTTGATGACATCAACAGATTCAAAGACGAAGCCCTCGGTTGATGGAACAGCCGCTGGTGCCTGCGCGTCCGTGCCAGGACGCCTACGGCGATAGGCTCCGTTCGCCAGATGCGAGCGCGAATCCTTCTTGTACATGTTCTGATCAAGTTGGAGCCAAAGGCTGGGCAGTGCATCCGGGCTGTTATTGGTGTAGGTGATGATCTCGTCGTTACTTAGCTGCTTTTCTGCCGTATGCAGAGCTGCGTGCATCTCGTAGTCCGTCTCGTTCTGCCAATAGGCAGGCCCGGGCGCGCCGTTGCTGCTGCGGTAACTGTTGACGGGATCAGGTAGCGTCAGCGGTGCGAAGGTCAGGCGCGGATCGTAGGTGCTGGAGGTCTGTGCGTTGGAGACGGTCAGCAGCAGGGTGGCAAGACACAGAGTAAGAATCGACGACGATGCGGAACGCAACGCTTTGACCTCCTTGATCACGAATGGTGTGAGTCTAGCGTATCGCCAAACGATTGAGATTGAGTGGAAAGGTAGAGGATTCGTACCGGTTTTAAGTGTATCGGGAATCCTTCGCTTGCCCCTCGACAAGCTCAGGGGAAGCTTCAAGATGACAGCTTCACTAGGCGGCCTGGAGGGCACCCGCTACGGGTTGAAGGTGGGTCCCCCCCCCCCCAAGTTTAG
>CAXTXE010000008.1:34706-54680 GCA_964248165.1 uncultured Terriglobus sp. | reverse complement strand
AAGTAAAAGCTTACCTCGCCTGTAATGGAGCGTGGCGTGACGTAGTGGGTTCCAGAAAATGTGGAGAGAAAGTTATACAGCGCGTATTTATTCATCACATTGATCGCCGTAACTCGCGCGCCAATGCGGTAACGGTCGCCTCCGAAGTGAGCCAACCGGTCTTCGCCCAGTGCCATGTCGAACAGGTTGCGCGGTGCAATGCGAGCCGGGTTATGGTCATCGTCTCCCGTGTTGATCGCGGGAATTTGAACCAGTTTCGACGTGAGGCCCGCGGCATCGCAGATGGTGAAGCCGCTCGTACGGCTGGCGCGAACGCCGTCGCAGGTGAGACCGGCCTGGAACTGCTCGTCCGGTGTAAGGCTGCTGAGATCAATCGCCGGTTTACCGTTCAGAGTGAGGGGATTTCCATTTGCATCGAAGGAGAACGCGGCGCAAGCGGTGTTCGGATCGATGACGTTGTAGCACGGCGTGGACGCTGCTACCAGACCGCTGTCGAACCGCCAGTTAAACGAATAGTACAGGCTCTTGCGGAAGGGCATCGCGTATTCAAAGTGCGTGGTCTGATTGAAGCGTTGATCGTGGTCGATGCGGAAGGGGTAGTTAGTGCCCGCCTGCGCGATGGTTGCGCCGACGCCGCCTATCTGCGGGTTAAAGAATCGCGCCGCGACCGACGACATGGTAACGCGGGCAGACAGGCCTTTGACTTGAGTCAGGATGCCGCTCAATGAGAAGCCGGGAATCTTAGAGTTCTTCCACTCAATCGGGAAGGTAATGGGCGTCGCACCAAGTACGCTGAAGTCGTAGGCATTGTGCGTGTACTTGGTGATGTAATCGCCACTCAAAACGAAGTGCCTGCCAACACTCTGCGACAGCCCCGCATGAATTTCATTGCGGAAACCTGGCCGGAATGGCGCGGGGGTGCAGTAGCCAAAGCTATCGACAAAGATGCCGTTGAGTACAGGATCGAGGCAGCCGTTGCTGGAGAGTACGAGATTCTCGTTAAAGGGCGTTTCCTGGGTGCGTGCATAGGAGACGCGAAGGACCGTTCCGGATTTTTTGAAGTTGTAGGACACACCGGCGCGCGGCTCTGGTTGTCTATCAATTACCAGGCCATTGTAGAAATCGCCGCGAAATCCTAGATTCAACTGCAGATTGCCTGCTGTGAGAGTATCTTGCGCGTACAGGGCGAGCTGCTTTACCGCAGTCTGCCCATGATAGTGGTAGTACGTCCCGCCACTTGTCAGGTCATACGGTGCCAACACCGGATTGAAGCTAGGATTGGCCGTTGACGTTGCAGCGCCACAGACCGACGTGCTGGAGGCAGGGTTGCCATTTGCGTCCATGCACACTGGGTTTAGCATGGGATCGACAATGCCTATCTGATCGTTCTCGCGCAGATAGGTTTGCTGGTACATGCCGCCGAACTTGAAGCTATTGCGGCCAGAGACATAAGAAACGTCGGCATGAACGCCGCCATTCGTCAGCGAGCGCTGCTGTGCGACGCTCTCCTGTTGAATGGGACCAAGGTCCGCCAGCGGATTGTTGCTTGGGTAGTAGTTATAACTATCACGGCGAAAGTAAGGCGCGAAGTTCAGCACGCCGTGATCACCCAGAGTCCGCGTGTAGGTGGGTGCCACGTCGACAGTTTCGATCTTGGAACGCTGATCGGTCCTTGCCGGCGTTGTGCCGCTCTGCACAAACCCAAACTGCGTGTCATAGCTGTTGGGCGTCTGGAACCACGAGCGCGTGTATTGCATGTTAAGGTGCATCGAACTTACATCGCTAAGTTGGTAGTCGATGCGGTCGAACAGGTTCTCCTCGTTGCCCTTCGAGTGGTACACGGCGAACTCCGGTGAATCCAGAAAGCGTCCCGATTGCAGTACGTTGCCTGCGAAGAAGTTACCGAACCTGTCCGTGCCATAGGCAATGTCCGCGGCAAGATTGCTGCTGCCGAACGTGCCGTATGAAGCTGCAATACTGCCCGTCGGGCGTGTCACACCCTGACCCGACCGGGTGGTGCCCACGATGACCAGACTCGTCTTATCCCCATACTCTGCGGGCGGAGCGCCTTCCACCACCTCCAACGACTGAATCGCCGCCGCCGGCACCTGGTTGGAGAATACCTTGCTTTGCTGATCTGTGATCGGCTGGCCGTCAATGGAGAATGAAACTTCATTGTGATCGCCCAGACCGTGCAGGAGGCCGTTGGAGTCCGCGGCGACACCGGGAGAAAGCTCCGTCACAATGGAGCTCAGGGCTGAACTCGGCGATTCGATCGGCAGCCTGTCAATCGTCGAGCGGTCAATATCGGTGTGGAAGTGCGGATCACTCTCATTCAGGTCAGCGGGCGCTTCCACCGTGATGGAGGTCGAGCCACCTGCCACGGCCAATGTAAACGGCAAGGTCACGGGAATGGAAGACGAGACATCAATGTCCTGTTGCCCCTGGCCAAACGCCACCCCTGTAACCGTTACTCTGTAGGGGTTAAGCGGAACGTTATAAAAGCGAAACTGGCCCGCGCTGTCCGTCGTTGCCGTACGCGTGTATCCGCTGACCGTGTTGGTAAGGGTGACCGACGCGCCTGGAATGACGGCACCCGAAGGATCTTTCACAATCCCGCTGACGGTGCCAGAGTTACTTTGCGCAGTGGCGGATGTTACACAGCCAAGCCCGGCTGCAAGGACGGCGGCAGCGGCGTATCTATACTTCTGCATGAGAAAACTCCTGTACTTCATGTCTCAAACGGAGTCGCGCACCAGAAAGGTTTGCAGACCTCATTCTCCGTGGACGTGGACGCAATGTTTACCGTGGCGGGATGATTTACTGGTAGTTACCCACACGGTCCGGAACGATGCTGTCTACAGAAGGTAAGGCGGGGGACGGGTAAATAATGCATACGGACGTTCCGCGGAGAACGCCTCCCGCAGCGATGGGGACACATACCCACTTGATCGCAGCGGCGCGTGCACCCACTCATGAAATCCGGTGGGCACCGCGGAATGCAGGCTCACGCACAGCGGACAAAATGCGTCTGTCTCTCCGCAACCACCGCCCGCTGTATCTACCGCGGCACGTTTCTCAAGGGCTGCCAAGCCGGGATGGCTGTGCATCACCTGGGCGGTGGACGAGACCAGCAGCAAAAGTAAGCTGAATACCGCAAGCACTCGCATCCACCCGGAAGGTGAACCGTTCGTTGCGGATTGGTGGTCTGCCAGCATTCAATCCTTTAGCAGGGACGAAGTCTTGTGTTAGCGGCAATAACTGTACTCGCGAGGTATACATGGCAGACGTGTAGTCCGTGCCGCAAGTTTCGCGCAGGAAAGAGAACGTGGTTAACTGCTTGAAGTAATCGTACAGGAATTGCGAATGGAAACTCAGTACGGTCTTTCAAAAATGCTCCAACATGCAGGAGTTCACATTCGGCTAGCCGCACTCAGCGCAGGTGCCGTAAAGAAAGAACTCGTGGCGAGTGACGTGAAAGCCCGCTGGCAGGCCGGGTTGCCGAGGCAGATCGCAGCCATCCAGTTCATAGACCTTTTCGCACCCATTGCACTGGAAATGATGATGGTGCTGCTTGCCTGCGACCTCGTAGCGCGCCGGGGCACCGGGTAACTCCACCGGCGTAAGCCAATGGTCGTCCACAAGCGATCCAATGTTGCGGTACACCGTTGCAATGCTCATGCCAGGCACATGTTGCTGCGACAAGCGCAACACCTCCTCCGGTGAGAGCGGGCGATCCGCGCGAAGGAACGCCTCACGCAGAGCGGCTTTCTGGCGGGTATTTCTGGTGCTCGCAGCCATGATGGACCTCTCCATCCATCATGGCATAATTGCGGAGTCACTCGCAATAAGCTCCCGGTGGGGAACGGTTAAACATCAGAAAAGCTGACAGCCTGCATCCGTCCATTCCGCACGGCCTCCGTGATTTCCGTGAGGAGCGCCTCGCGCTCAACGTCGCGGGCACCGCGAAGCCGTGTCTTGACTGCATCCAGGGCGGCATCGTGGTAGCCGGGATGGCATACCAGTTCCCACGTGCCCGGCGGCAGCTCCTGCAGCAAGCAGCGCAAGCCTCCGGCATCCAGCGTGCCGGTGGCGGCGACGCCGATTGCTCCGTCCGTGGTGCGCACACCAAACTCCTGGCAGAGTTGTTCAAAGCTCGCCTGAAACCGGCGAAGCACCTCTACCTGAAGCCTGCGGAGGGGAGCGGCGCGCGCGAGCCGCGCCGACCACGGAGGCTCAAATGGATTGCGCACCGCCGTCAGGCCGCAGCGTACCGCCGCTCGCAACAACGGACGCGCAACCCGGGGAAACATGTGGGTATGCTTGTGCGTGTCCACATGCGTGACGTGCACGCCGGCGGACTGCAAGTGCCGGATTTGTGCTTCGGCTTCCCGTTCGATCTCTTCCTCTGCGATGCGCCCGGCGTGCAACTCCATGGAAAAGCGGGTAAGCGATTCATGAAAGCGTCCGTACTCGCCGACAAGTGTGGAGATGCCGCTCCGCGCAGAGGGCCTGCCATCCACCAGCACCACATGGCAGCCAACGGAGAGTCCCGGCTGCGCGGCGGCCTGCTCGGCTGCTCCCTGGAAGGCATCTCCCTCCGCCATCAACGTTGCTGACGTTACGGCACCGGCTGCCGCAAGTTCGCCAATAGCACGGTTTACGCCCGGGGTGAGCCCGAAATCGTCCGCGTTAACGATCAGCCGGACTCCTGGTGAAGCACCGCGCATGTGGGGAGAATACATTCCCGCTTTGGGAGGAATGTCGGCGGAAATCTGCATCTGTGGATTGCACCATGTCACAGGTTCATGAAAATCATTTACAGCGTGGTCAACGATTGTGATTCATGCGCTATCCTTGAATCACGTAGAGCGCCTCCTGATACTCAGGGAGGTGCCGCCGTCCTCCCCAGCAAGTTCGAAAATTTGGTTTACCACGCGGATGGATCGTCTGCCGGTCCGGGCCGCGAACGACTGGGTACATGATGCCAAGCCAAGACTATGCTCAGCAGGTGATCTCGACGGCACTACCGCACAGGGCGGGAGCTTTGGCTGCATCTCCCGGTCCTGAACGGAACAGCATTACCGGAACGGCCTGGGTTGCGGTGGACATCCTTACGGTGATGGTTGCCGGCATGATCGCCATGCGTTTCCGCATGGATGTGTCCAGCGCCGGCGGTGCCATTATTGACACGCACGTTCTGCACTCCCTGCTCAGCCTGTTCGGGGCGTACATGGGGTGGTTTGCGCTGTGCCTGATTTTCTTCACGCGGTCGTACGGCTTGTATGGTGCCATCCAGAGCCGCAGCGGCTTGAACGAGCAGCGGATGACGCTGCAGGCAACGCTTGTAGCCGGGTTGATTCTATGCGGCACGATCTACCTGGGCCGCGCTGAAGCTCTTTCACGGATTGCAGTCGTTCTTACCGTGCTGCTTACGGGTGCCATGCTGTGTGCCCGGCGCGCTTTATGGCGATCGCTGGTGTACACGCGGTACCGCGAAGGCATTGACACACGCAACGTGCTCATCGTCGGTTCCGGCCACGTGGCGCACGCGTTGCGCAATCATCTGGAGTCCATGCGGCATCTGGGCTTCCGCTTCCGGGGCTTTATTGCCCTGTCCGAGGCCGAGGCAGAGGCTGGGGACGCGGATATCATCGGTGACGTGACGAACTGTCTTGCGCTGGCGCGGGCACTGTTTGTCGATGAAATCTTTATTTCGGTTCCGGCGGAAAAGAAGACAGTCCTTGGGCTGGTACAGGAAGCTCGCGATCTGGGGATTGACATCCGCGTGGTGCCCGATCTCTACGACGGTCTGGCGTGGAATGCGCCCATCGAGTATGTGGGCCAGTTTCCAACCATTCCGCTGCATCGCCGGGAGTTCCCCGTGGGTGCGTTCATGCTCAAGCGCGTCCTGGACATCTCAGTCTCAGCGCTCGGTCTGCTGTTTCTCAGCCCCTTCCTGCTTGCCATAGGGCTCGCGGTAAGGCTGGATTCGCCGGGGCCGGTGTTGTACAAGGCACGCCGCGTGGGCCGCAAGGGACGCACGTTTGACTGCTACAAATTTCGCACCATGGTCACAAATGCTGACGCCCTGAAGGCGCAGCTTGCCCACATGAACGAGCGCGACGGCATCCTGTTCAAGCTCTCCAACGACCCCCGTGTCACCCGTGTTGGCCGCTTTCTCCGTAAATACTCGCTGGACGAGTTCCCTCAACTGATCAATGTGGTGCGCGGCGACATGAGCCTGGTCGGCCCGCGGCCGCCGATTGCTTCCGAGGTGGAGCGCTACGACCTGTCGCATCTGAGACGGCTGGACGTGCTGCCCGGTATCACCGGTTTGTGGCAGGTCGAGGCGCGGCAAGATCCGTCGTTTGACAGCTACATCTCGCTCGATACCGCCTATGTTGAGAACTGGAATATCTGGCTCGACCTCAAGATTCTGATCCGTACGGTCAGCGTGGTGCTAGGCGGCACGGGCGCTTAGTCCGGGTGTGGTGGCCGGTAGAATGGCTCTGTGAAGATTGCCGCCTTTCAGCTGAATCCGACGGTGGGCGACTTTGCCGCCAACACGGACCGCATTCTGAAGTCCGCCGCAACCGCAGGGCAACATGGCGCGGAGCTCGCCATCTACCCAGAGCTAGCCATCCCGGGATATCCTCCGCAGGACCTCATTGAAGATGAGAACTTTCTGTTGCGCGCCGAGGCGTGTCTGCAGCAGGTTGCGTCCGCCACCGCGCAGGCACATATGCCGGCGATACTCTGCGGCTCCGTGATGCGTTCAGAGACGCTGCCCGGCAAGCGTGCCCGCAATGTAGCGGCACTTTGCTATGACGGCCACGTTCAGTTCATCCAGACGAAGATGCTGTTGCCCTTCTATGACGTCTTCGACGAACAGCGGTACTTCCAACCTGCTGAGTCGCAGTCGCTTGTGGCCTTTGGCGATGAAGTGCTGGCCATCACCATCTGCGAGGATGCGTGGAACGACAAAGACTTCTGGCCGGAGCGCTTCTACAGCAACGATCCGGTGGAAAAGCTGATGGCGCAGCGGTTGCATGGCCGCAAGCCGACGCTGCTGATCAACATCTCCGCCTCACCGTACTGGGAGGGGAAGCAGGAGGTGCGCCGCCGCATGATGGGTGCACTCGCGCATCGGCATGGCGTGCCTGCCGTGATGGCTGCGCAGGTGGGCGGCAACGACAGCCTGATCTTCGACGGCGGATCGTTCGCGGTTGGTGCGGATGGCGAGATGCTGGGGACGGCGGCTTCGTTCCGGGAAGATTTTTTATTGCTGGATACGGATACGTTGGAACGGCCTGCAAACAAAACCCACACGTCCGCTTCGCGTATGTATGGGGCACCCGGGGCGGATGAGACGCTCTTGCCGGTTCAAGATGCCCCTGAAGCCACCTGGAATGCGCTGGTGCTTGGCGTACGCGACTATCTTCGCAAGAGCGGCTTCAGCAAGGCTCTTGTTGGATTGAGTGGCGGCATCGATTCCGCAATTGTCGCGGCGATTGCGGTGGAGGCGCTTGGCGCGGAGAACGTCACCGGTGTTGGGATGCCGAGTGAGTTTTCTTCTACTGGTTCCGTTGAAGATGCGCGCGACCTTGCGGCGAATCTCGGCATTCGGTTTGAGGTGATCGCGATTCACGACAGCGTTGCCGCGCTCTCGGGTGCGCTGCAGCCGATGTTTGCCGGGACACCGTTCGGTCTGGCGGAGGAGAACTTGCAGTCGCGGACGCGCGGAGCGCTGCTGATGGCGCTTTCAAATAAGACTGGCGCGCTGGTTCTGACCACGGGCAACAAGAGCGAGATGGCGACTGGCTACTGCACCCTCTACGGCGACATGGTGGGCGCGCTGGCCGTGATCGGCGATGTATGGAAGACGCGCGTATACCAACTGGCGCGGTACGCGAATCGTGAGCGCGAGGTCATACCCCACAGCAGCATCACCAAGCCGCCATCGGCGGAGCTGCGGCCGGGCCAAATGGATACTGACTCCCTGCCGCAGTATGAGGTACTCGATCCGATTCTGCAGGCGTATGTGGAGCGGTATGAATCGGCGCAGCAGATCGCGGAGTCGCTCAGCCTGCCACTCGACCTCGTGGAGCAGGTGCTGCGCCTGGTGGAACGCAGCGAGTACAAGCGCCAGCAGGCCGCTCCGGTGCTGAAGGTGACGGCGAAAAGCTTTGGGACAGGACGCCGGTTTCCCCTGGCTGCTAAAGTGCGCGGGTGAGCTAAATGACCGGTGTATTTGCCTAGAACGACCGTTCGCAGCTTCGGTTTGTCTAATGCGAAGATAGAGGGACGATGCGACTAAGGCAGGTTTTCGCTGCGGGATTGACGATGTTGGGGTGTGCCTTGCTTTGCGCGGGTGCTCAGACGACAGGAGCTATACCCGCTGCTCCAGCCTCTTCAAATGCGGTGCAAGCTGCGCCTGCCGATCCGTTTCCGCCTGCGAATCCTAAGTTCTTCGATACGCCGTCGCCGTCCGTGGCGGATGTGGATGCGTTCCTGAAGGCAATCTGGGGGTACGACGCGAACCGTTCGTGGCGGGTGGAGGCGATCCAGAAGACGCAGGCACCGGGTGTGAGCAAGGTGACGATCTTTGTCGCGGATAAGAGCCAGGGCAACAAGGTGGAGCCCGTGCGGTTCTTCGTCACTCCGGACGGTCACTACGCCATCGCGGATACGGTATTTGCCTTTGGTCCGCACCCGTTTGACACGACGGCGAAGATGCTGGCGGAGCAGGTGAATGGTCCCGCCGAGGGCAGCGCGTCGAAGAAGTTGCTGATTGTGGAGTTCTCTGATTTGCAGTGTCCGCATTGCAAGGAGGCCGAGCCAACGATGGACAACATCCGGCGCGACTTCCCGGATGCGCGGATCGTGTACCAGAACTATCCGCTGACGGAGATTCATCCGTATGCGTTTCAGTCGGCCGCGTATGGCAACTGCGTGGCAGCAGCGAAGGGTGATGCGGCGTTTTTCACCTATGCGCATGAGGTCTTCGCGCACCAGGAGTCGCTGACGCCGCAGCTTGCGCAGCAGACGCTGGACAACGCGGTGACTGTCGCTGGGGCATCGCCCGCCTCAGTTGCAGCGTGTGCTGCAAATCCCGCGGCGAAGGAGAAGGTAGAGGCGCAGATCGCGCTGGCGGAGAAGACCGGCGTGGATCAGACGCCGATGATTGCCGTGAATGGACACCTGATGCCGCTGGGCGGCGTGCCGTATGAGACGTTGAAGCAGATCATCGCGTGGGACCGCGCTCAGACCGCGAAGTAGGACCACGTCGAGAGTTTTAGCGCTCAGTAGCTGATCCCACCTTAGCTTCGCGAAGGCGGGGCACCCGTTGCGTTGCGCCTCTTCGACAGCGGACATTTCCGTTGACCTTAAGACCGTGTGAGGAAGGAGAAGCGGGCGATGAAGAGGGCGGCAAGTAGGAAGAGCAGCCAGTCCTGCCGTGAGGCTTTTCCGCTGAACAGCCGTAGCAGAGCGAAGCTGCTGATGCCGATGCCAAGCCCGTTGGCGATGGAGTAGGTAAGCGGGATCATGATGAGGGTCAGGAATGCGGGGATGGCGACGAGCGGGTCGGCCCACTCGATCTCCGCGATGGACCCCACCATGAGCGCGCCCACGATGATCAGCGCGGGCGCGGTGGCAGCGCCCGGAATTGGGCCGACGAGCGGAGCGACGAATAGCGCCGCGAAGAAACACAGGCCCGTGACGATGGCAGGGACGCCGGTGCGTCCACCGGCGGCGACTCCGGCAGACGATTCGATGTAGGAGCAGACGGTGCTGGTGCCGGTCAGCGAGCCGGCAATGGTTGCCGTGGCGTCGGCGAAGAAGATGCGTGAGAGACGTGGGATGCGGCCGTCCGCCCCGATCAGGCCGGCCTTCTTGGTGACGGCGACAAGCGTGCCCACGTTATCAAACAGATCGACAAAGAGGAAGACGAAGATGATCTCCAGCGCGCCGGTGTGCAGAGCGCCACGGATGTCGAGTTTGAGCGTAGTCCTGGTCATCGCGTGAAGATCGAAGTGCTGCGGCGTCCAGTGGACCTGGCCGAAGACGTAGCCGGTCAGCAACGTTCCCGCAATGCCGATGAGGATCGCCGCACGGACACGAAGAATCTGGAGCACCGCGATCAGCAGCAAGCCGAAGAGCGCAAGGCCGGTGCCGGGCGCGCGCAGGTTGCCCAGGGTGACGACGGTGTCCGGGTCGCGCGCGACGATGCCTGACTCGAGCAGGCCGATGAAGGCGATGAACAGGCCCACGCCGCCCGCGACGGAGGCGTGCAGCTCACGCGGGATGGCCTCCACCAGCAGTTGCCGGATACCGCCGATGGTGAGCAGAAGAAAGATAACCCCGGAGAGAAAAACTGCTCCCAACGCGGTCTGCCACGGGATGTGCATCTTGAGGCAGACCGTGTACGTGAAGTACGCGTTCAGGCCCATGCCGGGCGCGAGCGCCAGCGGATAGCGGGCCAGCACGCCCATCAGCACCGATCCGAAGGCCGCGCACAGGCAGGTGGCTGCCGTCACTGCGGCAATGGGCATGCCTGTTTTGGACAGGATCGCCGGGTTGACGAAGATGATGTAAGCCATCGTGAGAAACGTCGTCAGACCGGCGACGATCTCCGTCCGCCACGTCGTCTTCAGACCTGCGAAGTCGAAGTAATGTTCCACGCGGTCGAGGGCAGTGCGCTGCAAGGGTGTCCTTTGTGGGAGATACCTCATCATACGAAAATCACCGCTCTGCTTTTCACGCCGGTAGCATGTGTCCGTGCAAGCGGCGTACAGTGTGCATCCCATAGGGTGATATGTCTGCATCATCCGCCAGCGCCGCGCAACCGCGTACCCGCAAGCAGAAGGCTGCACCTGCCCCTGAACTAATTCGCGATCCTGCTGAGGCTGCGCGTGCGGCGGGCCTTCGCTATGTCAGCGACAGGCAGCCGGGCATCAAGCGCGTCAAGCGGGGTGAAGCGTTCCGCTACATCACGCCGGATGGCAAGCCGCTGCGCGACAAGGAAGCGCTGGCACGTATCAAGTCGCTGGTGATTCCGCCGGCATGGAACGATGTTTGGATCACCACGCATTCCAAGGGACACCTGCAATGCACCGGGCGCGACGCGCGTGGACGCAAGCAGAGCCGCTACCATCCGCACTGGCGGGAGGTGCGCGACGAGACAAAGTATGAGCGCATGGCGTACTTCGCGCAGGCGTTACCCATCATCCGCAAGCGTGTGGAGCATGACCTTGGGCTGCCCGGATTGCCTCGTGAAAAGGTGCTTGGCACCGTAGTCCGGCTGATGGAGGAGACGCACATCCGCGTGGGCAACGAAGAGTACGCGCGCGAAAACAAGTCCTACGGCCTGACAACGATGCGCACCAAGCACGTGGAGGTGAACGGCGCAAAGATTACCTTTGATTTTCAAGGCAAGAGCCGCGTGCATCACACCATTGACCTGCAGGACCGCAGACTTGCCCGGATCGTCAAGCAGATCTCCGATCTGCCGGGATACGAGCTGTTTCAATTCGTCGATCATGACGGCAACCGGCACAGCATCGACTCCTCTGACGTGAACGAGTACCTCCGCGAGATTACGGGCGAGCACTTCACAGCCAAGGACTTCCGCACCTGGGCTGGGTCTGTCATGTGCTGCGACTTGTTGAACGAGTTCGAGCCTGCCACGACGCTGACGCAGGCCAAGAAAAATGTGGTGCAGGCCATCCAGCGTGTGGCGGCGCAGCTTGGCAACACGCCGTCGGTTTGCCGCAAGTGCTATGTGCATCCTGCAGTGCTGGAGCGGTATCTCGGAAACATCTCCGCTGAACAGGCCAAGCAGCAGATTGACCAGGAGATTGCCGAAGAGCGCAAAGAAATCGCAGAGGAGAAGAAGCAGGTGGACCACCACTCGGCGGAGCTGAGACGGGAAGAGATGGCGCTGATGAATCTGCTGCAGCAGCGAACGTTGCTGGAGAAGGCCGCTTAACGCGTTCGTCTTTCGAGTGAGGGTAGTCCGCGTCGTTCGCCATCTTTCTTCATCAAAATAGGCGAGTCGCTCCAAAGGAGATGTCGTGGGATCGGTTGACAGCACCATCCAGTTGATTCGCATTGGCGAACAGCGAGGAAGCAGCACCTGCTCCGCAGGTCTGGCGGACGATCCCTGGACCCATGACGCGGCCACAGGATACGGACCCGGAGCGTCCATGCTGGACATCACTCCGGCTTCCACGCCGCGTCAAGGCGTGCTTCCACGTGAGTACCGCAATGCCACCCTCGCGGAACTGGACCTCCGCATCCGCGCCGCGAAACATGCTCTCGGCGAGCGTCTGGTGATGTTAGGTCATTTTTATCAGCGCGATGAGGTGGTGCAGTACGCGGATTTTGTTGGCGACTCGTTTCAACTGGCGCAGGCGGCCCATACGCGTCCGAACGCGGAGGCGATTGTCTTCTGCGGCGTGCACTTCATGGCTGAAACGGCGGACATGCTCTCGCGTCCCAATCAGGCGGTGATCCTGCCAAATCTTGCGGCGGGCTGCTCCATGGCGGACATGGCCGACCTGGATACGGTGCAGGACTGCTGGGAGCAGTTGGATTCAATCTACGGTACGGCGGCGGATGCGAGTGGCCGCGTGCCGGTCATTCCGGTGACGTACATGAACTCGTCCGCCGCGCTGAAGGGGTTTTGCGGGGAGCATGGCGGGATTGTGTGCACCTCGTCGAATGCCGCTGATGTCCTGCATTGGGCCTTTGCGCGCGGCCAGCGTGTGCTGTTCTTTCCGGATCAACACCTGGGCCGCAATACCGGCCACGCCATGGGCATACCGCTGGACCGGATGCCGGTGTGGAATCCTGACGCGCCGCTTGGCGGTTTGAGCGAGCAGGCGCTTCACGACTCGCGGGTGCTGCTGTGGCATGGGTTCTGCTCGGTGCACAAGCGTTTTACCGTGCAGCAGATTGCTGCCGCGCGGATGCGGCACCCCGGCATCCGGGTGATCGTGCATCCGGAGTGCACGCTGGAAGTGGTTCAAGCGGCCGACGAGAATGGTTCGACCGACTACATCAAGAAGACGATTGGGGCGGCTCCCGCAGGGTCGGCGTTTGCCGTGGGCACGGAGATCAACCTTGTCCAGCGGCTGGCAGCGGAGCATCCGGAACACACCATCTTCTGCCTGGACTCGATTGTCTGCCCGTGTTCGACGATGTACCGCATTCATCCCAGCTACCTGGCGTGGGTGCTGGAGGCGCTGGAGCGCGGCGAGGTGCTGAACCGCATCACCGTGCCGGAAGAGGTTGCGGTGCCCGCGCGCGTGGCGCTGGAGCGGATGCTTGAAGTCAAGCCGGGATCGTCCAAGCCGGGGCCCTTGCCGCAATGATGCTTGCCTCGGCAGTCGTGGAGAGAGCCGTTAAGGCGGCTTTGGAGGAGGACGCGCCGTGGGGTGATATCACCTCGGAGGCGTTGATTCCGGCGGACGCGCGAGTCTCTGCGCAGTTGGTCGCGCGGGAAGACGGCGTGCTGAGTGGTGAGCAGGTGTTTGCAGTGGCCATGACGCTGGTGGACGCGGGGATCACGACGCGCTTCCGTGTGCATGATGGCGACCGGTTTGCCGCTGGAGATGTGCTGGCGCAGGTTGAGGGACCGGCCCGCGGTGTGCTGCGCGGCGAGCGCGTGGCGCTGAACTTTGTGCAGCGCATGTCCGGCATTGCCACCTTGACCGCAAAATACGTCGCAGAAGCCGCCGGAACAAAGGCTCGCATTGTGGATACGCGCAAGACCACACCGGGGCTGCGGGCCTTTGAGCGGTACGCGGTGACGTGCGGCGGCGGGTTCAACCATCGCTGGTCGCTCTCGGATGCAGTGCTGGCAAAGGACAATCACCTCGCCATCCTGACGTCGCATGGCGAGCGCAGTCTTGCGGATGCTCTGAAGGACGCCCGTGCACGGCTGCCGCATACGACGCATGTTGAGGTCGAGGTGGACCGCCCTGACCAGATTGAAGAGGTATTGGCTGCTGGCGTGGATACCATCCTGCTGGATAACTTCAGCCTGGAGGAGTTGCGTGCCGGTGTGCGGCAGGTGGCCGGGCGCGCCCTGGTGGAAGCAAGCGGCGGCGTCACGCTGGACCGCCTCCGCGCCATCGCGGAGACAGGCGTGGACCTGATCTCCGTGGGCGCGCTGACGCACAGCGTGCGAGCGCTGGATTTAGGACTGGATATCAGTACGAGTGCTTAGGCCATTTGCGGCTATGTTTCGTTGGTGCGGCTTCAGCCGAAAAGATGCAACAAATGCATCAGAGCATCAAGGCTTTGTTCTCCGATATAGCAGAAAGGTCCGAACGATGGAGGCTTTAGCTTCCGGGATGATGAGTCATCTCAGCGCCTAAAGCCGCTCCAAGTTGGCCCTTCGTGTTCTACTTCGGCTGTTAAAGCCGCTTGACAATACTCTCGACCGTCTCCTATATAGAAGCGATGAGCCCCATGAACTTTAGCAAACTATATGTCATAGGTAATGGATTTGATCTGCATCACGAAATGCAAACTAAGCTTCACGATTACAAAGATTTTGTAGAGGAACACAATTCTGAAGTCATCAAAGCGGTTGAGAACTATTTACCAACGAAAGAAGACTGGAGCGACTTAGAAGCAAGCCTTGCGCACATCTATTCAGACAACATGATTGAAGATTTCGAGCATTACGCTACTTCCTATGGAAGCGAAGATTGGAGCGACTCAGCTCATCATGATTTCCAATATGAGGTTGATCGTTTAGTCAAGCGTCTGTCAGTCGAGCTTACCCAGCAGCTTAGACCGTGGGTAAGCCGAGTGCAGCTTCCGACGATTCGGCTACTGAAAACGATTGATTCCAAAGCCAGCTTTCTCAATTTTAATTACACCTCCACAATCGAAGCCTTGTATAGCGTTCCTGATTCGAACGTGCTCCACATTCATGGAAAAGCCGAATCGCCTTCTGATGAACTTGTTTTAGGTCACGCATGGAATCCAAAAGATAGATCTCCTCGCAACGCTCGCTATGATATGGACCAAATCGACACGAGGTTGATGGAGACAAGCGATATCATTGATAAGTACTTCTCCAAAACGTTTAAGCAGTCTAGCTTACTTGTCCAGCGATATCGTTCATTCTTTGAGCAGCTAGCTAATGTGAAAAACGTCTTTGTTTTGGGGCATTCTCTATCTGAGGTAGACAGAGTGTACTTTGACAAACTGCTCACGGTGCTACCAGCGTCCTGCCGTTGGCATATAGCGTGTCGCACTGAATCAGAAGAGACTGTAAAGGTTGGGCTGCTTAAACAATTCGGTGTTCCGCCCGGCGATATAGTTGCTTGTTCCTGGAGCGACATGTAGAAGTGCTTGCGTATTCTGCATACACCTATGATCCGCATTTTCTAAAGCGGCCCTCACGGGTCAAACACCGCTTCTTCATGATCGGGTTTCGGCACAGTTGAAGCGCCCCGAAGACTTCTTCACCCCGATAAAACGTTCTTAACTTGCGACTAGAAGATTGCGTTTGGTAAACCCACCTTAGCTTCGCGAAGGTGGGGCACCCGTTTGCGGTGCTATGCGGGGGCGCCCGGAGAGTGTTTTGGTTCCATCCAGAGTTTGCCTGCGATGAGGAGCAGGACGAGCAGGGCGCTGCAGAAGCCGAAGACTTCGCGCACGCCGAGGTGGTTCGCAAGGACGCCGCTGACAAGCAGGCCCGCGATCTGCGCGCTGAAGATGAGCGACATCACCGTGGAGCCGACGCGGCCCAGCATGGTCTGCGGCGTCTCCTGCTGGATCAACGTTTGCGCGGGAACGATGATGCCCGCGACGGCGAAGCCGATCATCATCAGCCCGATGATGGTCGTGGAAAGGTGTGGAACCAACGCCAGCAGCAGCGTTCCGGCAGCGATGCCAGCCAGTCCGCCATACACCTGCACGGTATTGCTCAGCCGCTTGCCGAACACGTTCAATCCATTAATGCCAACCATGATGCCGACCCCGATCATGGCGCTCGCCACTCCGAAAGTTTTAGTAGATGCGTGCAGTGTGTCGCGCACATAGACGGGCCAAAGCATCCCATAATGAACATACCCGCGGCCATCGCGGTGATGACGAAGAGCAACGCCGCATGGTGCAGGATGAAGCCCGTGGCCTCCTTCATGTCGGCCCAGATGCGCTTGACGCCACCGTCAGGATTGACGCCGGTCAGCATCGTTTCCGCGATTTTCTTTTCCGGCGCGGTGATGGCAAGCGACGCCATGAAGAGGCCGGAGATGATGAAACTGATCGAGTCGGCGATGAAACACACCTTTGCCGAAAAGTACGCCAGCAGAAACGCGGCGATGGGACCGCCGATGATCCGCATGACAAACATGACCTGCTGGAGCAGCGCCTGCGCGGAACGCATCCCATGCTTCGGCACAAACGAGCGCACAGCTACTCCCTGCGCCGGGCCGAAGACGCTGGAGACGACACTGACCGCCGCCAGCGCCAGGTAATATCCCCAGAAGCTATGGACCGCGATCAGCAGGAGTACAAGCACCGCGCGGATAAAGTCACTTGCGACCAGCGTTTGTTTCAGCGGCCAACGGTCCACAAAGACACCGCTGACGATGCCCAGCAGCGCGATGGGCAGCATGTAGGCGATCTGCAAGCCGGTGACCTGCTGCGCCGTGGCGTGCATGCGAAATGTCATCACGGTGATGACCGCGAACAACGCGACAAAATCACCAAAGACGCTGACAATCTGCGCATACCAAAGCCGCCGCATGGGAACAATGCGAAGTACCGCACCCATGCCTAGCGGCTCGGGCACCGGGACGGGAATGCCTCGGCCTGTCTGCGCCGGAGCTGCCGTACTTGTACTCACTGCCTGCGCCACCGTTCACTCACGTTCAGCAGAGTACCAGCTTCCATACAGCGCGGCCATCACACACCATCGAAGATTCGATGATGCGAACCCATCTCACTCTGAGCTTCTGTTTAAGGATATGGCAGGGACGACGGGGCTCGAACCCGCGACCTCTGCCGTGACATTTACCCGCAAAGCTAACTTGTAGCAAACATGAGCGTTGATGGCTATCAAACGCGTTCAAAAGCATCGAAAAGCACCTTTGCGCAACTGTCCAGCACCTTCGCCAAATGCCCACTAGCAGCACGGATTTCCAGCAGACCCTCTGCTGTTCAACGGCAGTGGCCGTCCAAGACGTAGCCGTTGCACGGCAGAAGCTTAGAGCGGAAGGCAGAGGTCAGACAGGTGACCTCTGCTTCTTGCAATTAAGGTTGCTGACTAAGGTGCTGAACAAGGCAGAGGTCCTGATCGTATGCGTGACGCCAAAAAGCTCGTCTGCATCCGGAAAAAAATGCGACTTCGCACCGCCACCAATCGTCATAATTTTCCTTGCGCTTCGGCCCCATAAAGAACCACCCGTAGTCGCTCTCACGTCGGCACGCAGAATTGACACTCCAGCCCCCTTCGAAATACCGCGAGCGTTCTTCTTCGCGTTCGAAAGGCTGTACCAAGATTAGATGGGAGCAAAGGAAATAGCACGACCACCTCGGTCCGTCGGCCACCCGGGAGATCGAGTTTGTATCGGTAAGGCGGACCGTATGCTTCGGCGTGCGCATTCCGCGCAGATAGGATCCCATGCCGTGACCTCCATCCCATTGATCAGGATTCTCTTGCCCTCAGAGGCCGTTACGAAACCAGCGGGCGAAATATTGATGGAGGCGGCGCACGAGCCACGGTATGCGCTGGAAATCGAGACGGTCGCACCTAGAAAGGATCACCTCAGTGCCTGTGGGACAGGTCGGCATCGTATTGGCCGTTGGGGTAAACCGGACCGGTTCTCCGAGGCCCCTCGACCTTGCCTGCGGCAACCTCATCCACATCGCGACTCATCGTCGAAGATGTGAAGCGTATTTTGCCAGCTAAACACATCGACCCGCCGCGCTTGGCTCAACGAGCCGTTCGGCAACCCCATCCCGTGCCGCCCGCTTCCCGTTCGGGAGTTGAATCGCGTAGATCCCCCAAACTGTAAGGCTAACTGCAGTATGTCTTTCGACATACCCTATCCGTTGTCGGAGGCCGTAATGCGCTTTTCATCGGTACCGTCGACGTGTTCGACCCGGATCACCACCCTATTCGCTTGGGCTTGGAAAGCATTGTCCCCCAGTTCCGCAATGGCAGAGCTGGTGGTTTTGTAGCCTCCGGACAAAGTCCATTCTTGAAGCCAAGCTGCTGCAGAAGACAGGCGGCGAGCCGGCACTCCTTAAAGAGTTCTCTCCGGGCGTCTAAAACCGAACTCACCCGGTTCACTCTGGGTGCGCAAGCAAACGGGTGCTTTCTAAGCTTGTTCCTTACCAGCACAGGCGCGCAGACGGACTGAAAAGGCGACTGGCGCGACACTTATTAGTAGTTACATGAAGCGTGTGGTCGAGTTCGCCGCCGGTCTGCCACTTTGAACCTGGTTGACACGATCAGCAACAAAGGCAGCGCGGAATTGGACCTCATTGCCACACCTGAGACGTTCAGTGATTGGCTTGTCCGCGCCAACATCGTGGAGGCGAAACCAAGAACCGAACTCCTGCATTTGAAGTAAGCGCAGGAGCTCAGAGCGGCAGTTTTCACATGCGCTTCTCTTGCTGAAAAGCCGCTTCCCTCTGCCGAACTCGCCTTCATCAATGCGATCGCGGCCATGCCAGCCTTTCGGCCACGGCTAGTCGGTGACGCAATCGTCAATGTAGCCCTTGATGAGGGACAAGCAGCTTTGTCGACACTGGCCGCCGACGCTATCGCGGTTCTGTCACTTCCGCCCCGCAACCGATTACGACGCTGTCCTGACTGCGGGATGTTCTTTGTAGACAGGTCGTGGCCAGGACGCCGCCGGTGGTGCTCTTCCTCAAGCGGCTGCGGCAACCGCTTCAAGGTACGGCAGTTCAGAAACCGGCAAGCGGCCGAGAGAAGTGGTTCGTAATCGAAAATTGTGTTTGCGTTGATTTCGAAATAGATTTCGCACACGGGGGTGGCATACAAGGACAGGACTTTCGGCTCGACATCGATGGGACGCACATCGCCGACGACACTTTGGCAGCCTTCGTTATCTCAGACCTGCGTTTACTGATGGTCAGCAAAGCTCGCATCCTGGTTAAAAAGATTATCGACGAGCGTCACAAACGAAGTTCGTCGCCGGTGACTAGCGACAAAGGAGAATACTCCCGTTGCGTCGATCTGAGCCACACCATAGAAGAGGGGATGATCACATACAAAGGACTTCCAGCGCCCCTCCTCTGCGATTTTCTTTCCCGTGAGCAATCGCGACATAAGTATGCTCATGGCACAGAGTTTCAGAGTGGCAGTATCAACACGGTAGGGAACACCGGAAGCTATCTCGACACTCCATTTCACCGATACGCGGAGGGTTCCAATTTAAGCCGATCTCAGACTCGAGACTGTTAGCGGTGCTCCGGCCGTGGTCGTCAGAGTAGAAGGAAGTGGTTCCCCTGCCGTCGATTGGACGATGTTTGCAGCAATTGAGGTGACGGCTCGTGCAGTGCTTGTACAGACTGGCTGGAACTGCCACTGGAGAAGCGATCAGGATTTCGAGAACCATCCGTTTCTCACGGCCGCCGCTGCCCCCTATCTACGACAGCGACGAGCGCTGTTAGCCGGTATCGATTCTTTCAACATCGATGATGTCTCAGGCGGAGAACGCCCTGTGCATACCACCCTTCTAGGCGCTAGCATACCGATAGTGGAGCATCTGACCGGCTTGGATCGGCTACCCGGCGAAGGGTTTCACTTCTGGTCTGTGCCTCCCAAGATCAGTCGAATGGGAACTTTTCCTGTGAGAGCGCACGCCGTGATACACCCCGCGAGCGCACAAGGCAATCATGCTGATCGAAGAGACCCTGCCCTACATGGCGTTGGTGCAGCTGGGGGGGGGGGGGGGCTTTTTTTTGGACGCC
>CAXTXE010000008.1:0-34696 GCA_964248165.1 uncultured Terriglobus sp. | reverse complement strand
CCCTCAATCCTGACTGCCACTTTGGTCTATCGCCAAAAACCCTCTGTTGCTTGGGTTTATGGCGGGGACGACGGGGCTCGAACCCGCGACCTCTGCCGTGAGAGTGAACCGGAAAACTGTAACTTGTTGAAACAATGCGTAGCGGATGGCCCGTTTTAGCGCTATTGGGAACACCAAGGAACAGTTATTGGACCCTTATCAGACTCCGCGGACGAAGACCCTAGACCTCTGCCCAGAACGATACCTTAACGCGGCAGAGGCAACGCGAAAAACGTTGTCGAATGCTTCGATTGATTGCGTTTGTTTCGAATACGAGCAACAATCAGGTGAGGTGAAAAACCGTGCCCGAAGCCCTTCTGACCCTGACTTTACCCACGCAGACCGAGGCCAAACAAGCCGAGGAAACGAGCCGTGTCCTGTCCTCCCGACTCCGCTCGAAGACTCCTCTTCGGCTTCGGGTGGTCGGTGCCCCGGAAGACGAGACGGTCGTCATCCCCGCTTCGGCGGCAAAGATGCTGGTCGGAATCCTGGATGAGATGGGGCGCGGAAACACCGTCACCGTGATTCCGGTTCACGCGGAATTGACGACGCAGGAAGCCGCCGACATGCTGAGCATCTCCCGGCCTTCTCTCATTCAACTGCTCGACGAAGGGAAGATCGAATACAGGAAGGTTGGCACTCATCGCCGGGTGCGCTTTGAATCTCTGATGTCCTACAAGCGGCGAGTCCATGCGGAACGCCTCGCGGCCCTCAACGAACTGGCTGCCTACGACCAGGAGACCGGGATCTGATTCGTGGCGACATTCGGGGCCTTCTTCGACGCAAATGTGCTCTACCCTTCCGGGCTGCGCAACTTCCTCATGCATCTGGCGCTGACGGGCATCTTCCGTGCTCATTGGTCTGCTGACGTTCACGAAGAATGGATGGGCAATCTGCTCAAGAACCGACCTGACCTTACACCCGCGAAACTTGAACGTACCCGGCACCTGATGGACCACGCACTGCCGGACGCGCTGGTGATTGGATACGAGCAGCTCATCGACTCGATTGAACTGCCGGATAGGAATGATCGGCACGTCCTGGCCGCCGCGATTCGCTGCGGCGCGAGTGTGATCGTGACCGTCAATCTGCGAGACTTTCCGAAACAGGGTCTCGCCCAGTTCAGCATCGAAGCGCAGCATCCCGACGATTTCGTTCTGGCGGCTCTGGAGGCTTTCCCACAACTTGTGGTCGAGGCTGCGAGGAACCATCGCGCCAGTCTCAAGAATCCTCCAAAGACGCCGACGAGTACCTTGCCGAGCTTGATGCACAAGGCTTTAAAAGACAGTTGTTCGTACTACGTAAATTCCTCGCCGAGCGGACTGCCATCATTTAGCGCGGCGCAGCAGGTCTTCTCTTCAAACACTTTTTACCGGCTTGACGGGTGGCAAACTGAGCGAACTTTCAAAATCGGCCAAGTGATCCAGCATTGAATGGAGTGCGGGCCGTATCTCGTCTCTGAAGTCATACTCGACATGCGGAACAGAGCCGCCGAGGTCTCTGCGGATAACGAGCCCCGCGCCTTCCATCTCTCGAAGGTTCTCCGTTAGTACCTTTTTCGATGCCGTCGGTAGTTCGCGCACAAACTGTCCCAGCCGAACGGGTCGGAACCGAATGGCACAGACTATGTGCATCTTCCACTTCCCCTGGACGAGATGAACGGTATCAGTACACGAGCGGCAATACTCCTCTGCGGTGTGGCCCACGTTGTGCTCCCGCTAGACAAGCGAAGCACTCGATCCGCGCAGGATCAACGAATCTTTGCTTTTGTTGTCGCGATAAAGACACTCTTCCGATACGCTGATACGCGGACGGCTATGAAGCTTGGAAAATGACGGGTGACCACGTCCTGGACTTTCACCAGAACGCTGAAGGAACGCTCCTGCTCCCCCCACCAATGCCGCATCTCCATTTCCTGCTATGACTCAAAGGAACTTGAGCAAGGAATTGCCTCGTTTATTGAGGAGTCGTTGTACGCCCTTGCGCTTACCGGCATGGACCTCCGTGCTCTGGATGGCGTGACAGTTGCGCGCGATGGGCGGCGGGCCGCATGTGAATTACAGAATCTGCCGGACGGAATCGTTCCGCTGGAGATGAGCGATCAACCGGAGACGATGGAACTTGCCCGCACCGTAGCTGTGAACCGTGGAGATGAATTCCGGTTTCATATCGTGCTGAGGTCTGGCCTGGGTTTGATGACGCTGTCCTCGAAGTCGGAAGAGCAAGCATTAGCCTGCGGATGCATCGCCCACGAAGCAGCTCATGTCGAACATGAGGGACATCTTTACAGAACGTTCCGGAAGTTTACGGACACACACTCGAATGCGGCGATCGCTCCCGGCAAACCTTTATCAAGGCGCTCGATGTCTGGAGTAAATACGCCGCTTGCCGATCTTCAGCGCAGTATCGACCGGAAGCGTTAGAAGACTTTGACAGAGGCTTTTGTCAGTGGCTTGAAGAAAGTCGCCGGGCATCCCAAAGGTGGATCGAAACTTACCGGGACGGCGGGAAAGCGATCGACGCCTTCCGGGAGATACAGCAAGTCTTTGGAGATGCGTTCATTTGCGCGGGCTACCTCCTCGGGCACCTCCACGGGTTAGAACTCGATAGAGCGGAACAAGCACCTCAAGCTAAGAAGTTGCTTTCTCAGAACCCACAGGTGGCGGAACTGATGGTCAGACTGGGGGGCACGCTGCATCAGCTTTATCTCTCGGAGTTCGCTTGGCATTCCATCGAAGTGTTTGCGCCAATCTGCGATCTCCTCTGCGAGATGATGGCGTTGCATGGAATGGCATTCGCCCGGCATGGCGAAGAGTGGCGAGTCGTAATGAGCGATGAGTCGGAAAGGACTCCTGCACTGAGAGACTTTCTACTGTCCAAGGCGAAAGGAGCTTTCTGAGTTTCCGCCTGGCCGTGGACAGTCAGAAGGCACGATTCGACCCTGGATTAGGGGCGAAGCTGGCTTCGATAGGGAGAGCTATCGTCCTCGGTTCCGGCCTCGTAGATAGAAGCGTTTTTCTGCGGGAAAAGGCTCTCGTCCGTCCAAAGCAACTCGTGCATCACGCGGATGCTCATACGGCACCGCTACCACAAACAGGCGTTTTCGGGGCTTAGGGTAGGAGATGCTCCTGTACGTTCTTCAGCACACCAGACCTACGATTCAGTCCGTCATCCTTGTTCCGGAACCACCACTTTATGAGTTTTGTCACCATTGCTCTCGCGCTCACGCGCTTTCCGGCTCTTGCCTCGTCGGTACCTCGTCCGGTGAACGCATTGCTACGGACAAGGGTCCAGCCACGGATTCCTCGCCCTGGAGAGACTCGACGATGTAACCATAGCCACAAGTCGTCAGGCGAGATATAGTCGCGTCCCGACTCCATAAACCTGTCGTGCAAGGAGCGAGGTTTTGGGAGCGTGTCGAGCGAGATGCCAGGTTAGATTGCACGTACGACGATCGCAATGCCCATGCCGCCACCTATACACAGACTAGCAACGCCGAACTCCTTCCGTTGCCGCCGCAGCGCATGCACCAGCGTAACCACGACACGCGCTCCTGAAGCTCCGATCGGGTGCCCGAGGGCGAGCGCACCACCTGTAATATTCACGAGCTCCGGCTCTATCCCGAGGTCCTGAACAACCGCAAGCGATTGGGCCGCAAACGCCTCGTTCAATTCGAAGAGATCGACATTCTGCAACTCAAGACCGGCGCGCCGTAGAGCAAGCGGTATGGCCGCCGCTGGACCCATGCCCATAACGGCAGGGTCCACACCGACGGCGGCGTAACTAACGATTTCCGCCAGCCCATGCAACCCATGTGCCTCTGTGTACTCTTCGCTCGCGAGCGAGAGCATCGCCGCCCCATCGTTTAGTCCGCTGGAGTTTCCCGCAGTCACAGTTCCGCCATCACGTTTAAACACCGGTTTAAGTTTCGCGAGCACCTCCATGCTCGAATCGGGCCGTACACTTTCGTCGCTTTCCACTCGCGTAACACCTTTGCGGCCCTGAACATCTATAGGCACGATCTCCTCCGCAAAGACTCCCTGCACTATCGCCCTGGATGCACGGCGATGACTTTCCAGCGCAAATCCGTCCTGTTGCTCGCGTGTGATGCCCCAGCGCTTCGCTATGTTCTCTGCCGTTACCCCCATGTGGCAACCGTGCGTTGTGTCTGTCAAGCCATCGTGCGTCAGGCTGTCGAGTAAAGCCACGTCACCGAACTTGCGGCCGGTCCTCACATCCATTGACAAAAACGGGGCACGCGACATGTTCTCCACCCCTCCAGCCAGGTAAAGTCGACCATCGCCCGCAACGATACCGTGGACAGCACTCACAAGCGCCTGCATGCCGCTGCCACAAACACGATTCACCGTTTGCCCCGGTACTGTATGCGGCAGGCCTGAGCGAAGAGCAATCTGACGTGCCGGGTTCATACCCTGGCCAGCCTGCAGGACGTTTCCTACGATCACGTCGGCGATGTCGCTCCCTTGCACTTGCTGAAGGAGAGGAGCAACTGCAGCAATGCCCAGATCAACCGCAGAGAGATCTTTGAAGGCTCCCAGAAAAGTCCCTATGGGTGTGCGACGCGCGGCGACGATAATGATTCTCACGAACTAGCTCCTGCTTCTTGCAAAGGGTTATGGTACTTGCACCTGCGCGTTAGGCGACATCTGCGCGGTGTGAGTCAGCCTTCGATATGAGACGAACGTGCACCGTGTTAATGTGGGCGAGCCGAGGTCGCGCTTGCGGGGCTGTGCCCGCTTCGCGTCCTCTCGCGCTTGTCTACAACGATCTCGCCTCCCTTGATGACGAGGACAGGTCCCAGCAGGTTCCAGTATCCTTGCAGTGGATCCCCGCGGAGTACTACCATGTCGGCCAATTTACCCTGTTCCAACGTCCCGCGATCCGACCCCGCGTTTAAGAAATCAGCTGAATTCTGTCCCATGATCTTGATGATGTCAGTAGGTGAGAAGACAAGACTGAGGGTCTTCAACTCCTGTTCCAGCACCTGCCTCTGCTTGTACGGTGTGTGGGTCGTATACGGGAAGGCGTCGCCCGAATATGCGATCTTCACGCCGTTGTCATACAAAGTGCGCAGGTTGAGCGGCATAAACGCAGCCGAACGGCCCTCCGCTTCGCCACCCGCGTCACCTTCCGGCCAGTGCCGACCAGACCGATAGTGTGGCTGATTGTCTTGACTGAACACATTGAACACGGCACCTGGAACATTGGTGGATGACGCTACTATGGCACCCGAAGCAGCTATTTCGCGAGCCTGTTCTGGAGTCATCCAGTCGTAGTGGGTGCTGTGCACGAAGCGGGTAGCTCCCATTCGAACAGCCTCAAGCATCGCGGGCGGGCTTACGGCATGCACCTGAAACAACATGCCCAACTTCTTTGCTTCGCCCACTCCCGCAGCAAAGTCTTTATTTTCCGTTTCCGGTGGATGGAATGGCCACGGGATTTGGGGGTAGACGTTTTCACAGATGGAGTTTGCACCCATCTGTTGAGCGCGGTCGATTGCGACGCGCACCTCTACTTCGCTTGCGAAGCGCACGGTGGGCACGGGCGCACACGTGAAGAGGCGAGGCCCTTCGATGCGTCCGCTGTCCACCATGCGTTTGAGCTTCATAATGCTCACCGGATCGTCGCCGCCGGCTTCTACAGTGGTGAAGCCGGCCTCGAGCAGGTCGCGCATAGCATCCGCCGCATCATGCGCAAAAAAGTCGTCGAGGTTCACGACATTGGCAGGGCCGACCGGGCTTGGTCCAGGGCCCTGAACGATGTGGCGATGGTCGTCGATGAAGCCGGCCATCACTGTCATGCCTGCGAGGTCTATCCTGGTGCCCGCTTTGTTCGTTGGTACGCGCGCGTCGTCTCCCACCTCCGCGATGTGCCCACCCCTCACAGCCACGAAGCCATGCTCTATCACCTGTCCTGTGCCGACAATCACCCGGCCATTGGTCAGCAGAAGGTCCTGTGCCCTTCCTGTGTGAGACCCGAGCGCTGCCGCCGTGAAGAATGCCGAGGCGATCAATATGTTGGTGTTGCAGCTCATTCGTGTTTCCTCCACGCTTGTGTACCACCGCAGGCTGAGAAACGCCTGATGGGTCGAAATTCCGGCAGCACTCCGCTCGATATATGTGAGCGCACTCACCATGCGCGAAAGAAGGAGTTTTTGTCAAACCCTGACCCCTCGGCAATCATACTGATAAACCTCGCGTGCAATAGAGATGGTTTGACAAAGGTGTTGGCCGCCGCGCAATGTAAACGTGAGCACAGTCACATCCATAGAAGCACGAAGGAATCCATGTACGTTTCTCCAGAAATCGTAGGCCTCACGCCCGCAGGCGGACTCGGCTCAATTTCGCCGTCTTACGTGTCACGTCTTGCTGCCCACATAGTCTGGGCATTACTATTCACCGCTTTTTCGACGCAACCGATAAATGCGCAACATAGCACAACGGTTAGCGCGGGTCTTGTGCTCACAGATGTGAACATCGTCGACACTCACACGGGTAAGATTTCTCCCCGCATGTCCATCGCGGTGGAGAACGGCAAAATTACCCACATCGGTGCCTCCGGGACCATTAAGGCAGGCAAGTCGGCGCAAACGGTAGTCGCCACCGGCAAGTTTGTAGTTCCGGGGTACTGGGACATGCACGCCCATGTGGTGGACGGCCCTGAGCGGGTGGATAATCTAAAGCTACTACTCGCATTTGGCATAACCGGGTTTCGTCAGATGTCCGGTTCGGATGAACTCCTGCAAGACCGTAAGGAGAATACTCTGATGCCCGCTAGCGACGCCCCTGAGCTGCTGGCGCTGCCTGGAACCATACTGACACGCGCCAATGCGGCTACTGCTCCCATGGGCATAGCCGAAGTCCAGAAACAGAAAGCAGAAGGCGCCGACTTCATTAAAACCATCGACGTCAGTCCAGATGTTTTCTTTGCAACGCTTGCCGAATCTAAACGCCTCGGTCTTCCATATGACGGCCATCTATCGACAGGTGTGCGGCCGCCGCGGGTATGCGAGGAATAGAGCACCTCGGTGCTCAGGAAGCCATGCTGATCAGTTGCTCCACGGATGAAACGGCAATCCGACACGCCATCGCGGAGAAGTTTATGGCGATGGCAGCGGCGGGGGGTCCCCTTACGCCACCTACGCCCGCGCAGATGCGCGTTGGGGTGGCGAATCCGTTACTCTCGCGCACGATCGCGGATCCCTCCTTTACAACTCAGTTGCGCCATATCATCGCTACTTATAGCGAAACAAAATGCCGGGAGTTAGCTGCAACGTTTGTCACCGACCAGACCTGGCAGACCCCCACGCTGATCCGGCTGCGATCTGCGGAGTTTGGGGACGACCCCACCTACACGCAAAGTGAAGATCTGCGCTATATGCAAGCCTCTACCAGATCGTTCTGGGCGTCACTCGGCAACCTGTACACCGCCACCATTTCGGCAGACGGCAAGAACACTCTGAAAGCTTGGTACGCGCTCCAGTCAAACGTCACGAGGCTTTTCGACGAGGCCGGCGTGCCCATGATGGCGGGTTCTGATGTGGGCGGTATCTGGCTCGTGCCCGGCGCATCGCTGCACATGGAATTCGACCAGCTTGCGGCGGCCGGCATCCCTCCTCTGCACGTTTTACAAATGACTACACTGAACGGCGCCCGCTTCTTGGGTCGTGAGCAGATGTCGGGCAGCATTGAAGAAGGCAAGGTTGCCGATCTAGTTGTCTTGGATGGCAATCCGATCGAGAGCATACAGAATCTGCATCACGTGAACGCCGTGCTTCGTGCGGGCAAATATTATTCCAGCGACGCGCTCAAGAACCTGAAGAAATCTGTGCAGGAACATGTCGCTGCATCTCAAGCGCCCGCACGCCCGTAGTGCCTATGCAATCACAAGACGATCTAATGCAAACAATTTCTCGACATAACGAGCAAGGAATGCACCGACTGCGGCCGGACCTGCGCGGCACTATCCTGGAAGGGGACAACATCAGCCTGGTCCGCTGGCTCATCCCTGCCGACGGGCAGCCTACGGGCTTGCACTCCCATAAGGTTCATGAGCAGTTCACAATCGTTACCGAGGGTACTGTTGAAACTCGCGTCGGCAACGAGGTGCATGTGCTTTCAACGGGTGACGTGTGCCGCGTTCGTGCTGGTGTCGAGCATGGTTGCACTCGAGCGCTCAATGGAATGAATGCAGTTCTTGTGGATGTGTTCGAGCCGCGCCGTGAAGACTACTTGGAAGCCGCTCAGTCGGAATCAAGAGCAGGTGACGCAACATGACGACAGCGAAGGAAGTGCACAGCGGATCAGTAGTCGCAGGCGATTTCCGCGACCGCATCGGCCGAGGCGAATTGCTTCTCGGTTCAATGTTGAAGACACCGACGACCCACGCAACAGAAATCCTCGGGGGTGTCGGGTTCGATTACCTTGTAGTCGACCAGGAGCATGCACCCTTCGACAATTCCGTTCTGGACCAACTCGCGCTCGCCTCCCACGCAGGCGGAATTGCGTCGCTCGTGCGTGTATCTGATGACTTGCCGGCGCGCATTCTCAGCGTTCTGGACATGGGTTTTGCCGGCGTGATCGTTCCGCATGTCTCAAGCGCGAAACAAGCGGAGTCAGTTGTTGCCGCGTGCCGGTATGCGACGGGCAAACGGGGCTTTTCAGGGACAACACGGGCAGGATTGTACGGCTGCAAGACAATGTCTGAACATATAGCCTCTGCTGACGGTTCTACGACAGTGATCGTAATGATTGAAGATCCGTCAGCCATCTCATCGATAGAGCAGATCGTGGCAGTAGAGGGCGTCGATGCTCTGCTTATTGGACGCGCTGACCTGGCGGTATCCATGGGGGCGACTTCATCAGATGCGCCCGAAGTAACGGCTGCGGTGAACAGCGTTCTGAATGTCTGCCAGGTCGCGGGTCGACGTGTCATGCTTTACGTGAACCACGTCGATGAGGCGAAGCGGTTCATCGAACGCGGTGCCTCGCTCTTTCTTGTAGGTTCCGATCAAGGCCTCATGCAGCGGGCGGCACGCAGCGCAAAAGCGGCCTTTGAAGCGATCCAAACCTTCCACGCTGGCTCCACATGACATACTGATTTCGTGTCAAAATCAAAACTCAATTCGACCGTTCAAAGCGTCAGGGCGGTGGCCGTTAATCCCATCCCGGACCGCAAGCCCGTCGGTGCACGAGAGCGGTCTCGTCTTGAAACCCTCGACCGCATTATCGTCACGGCTCGCAAGTTACTCGCCGAGCAAGGTTACGATGCAACAACCACCCGCCAAGTAGCCATGAAGTCGGGGCTGGGCGTGGGCACTCTCTTCAACTACGTTAAAGACAAGCGCGACCTCATCTACCTTATCTTCAACAAAGAGATGAGTGTCGTGACGCAGATGTCTCTAACCGAGCCGAGATCGTGGCAAACCTTCGAAGAAAAGATACTGAGTGTTTTCGAGCATCACTATCGCTTCTTCGGTAGCGAACCTGTGCTGTCGCGCATCCTCCTCACCGAGACCATCCAGCATGCGCCTGGCTTTCATCTTGACGAATTCCTCGTCGTCAGGGACGCCATTATCGCCGGCTTAGCAAATATTGTGGAGCTGGCACAGAAGAACGGGGATTTAGCGTCGAAAGCTCCACCGCAGGTAATTGCTCGCTACATCTTTTTCGTTCATGCAGCCAACGTGCGCTGGTGGCTAGAGACCCCAGACATGCCAGATTGGCGCCTAGGGTTGAAGGAGTTCGCCATCTATCTTAAGTTACAGATGGACGGCCTGAACTCCCCATCAACCTAGAAGCAAGCCGGCAACCAAGAAGCTAACGTACACTGGCGAATCGCGTTGCCGCAGCAGTGTCGACGACAATATCGTCCACACCCGCAATACGGGGTCGTCCTTTCGCCATAGCCCTGTAGAACTCTCCCTTTGAAACCGGGGCAACCTCCGCGATCATAGACCAGCGATCTCCACCATCGCGACTCTCATATATCTGTCCGTCGGTATCCACGGTGAAGACCTGGAAGCCCTCCGCTCGCGCATGGAGTGAAAGCGCACTATACAGGGCTCGCTGCCCATCAGGAAGGCCCCCAAGAAGGCGTTCCCAAGTGACGCCTCCATCACGGCTGCGAGCGATTCTGCCTTGCGCGCGACGCCGCCGGTACCACGTAGGAGGCCATCCAAACCCAGCTGCCAAGAACAGCAAATCAGGTTGGTCTGGATGCATCAGGAATGCGTCGGGATATTCCATGCTGGGCAACACAGGATCACGCAGCCATTGCCGCCCCCCATTTGTCGTTCGCACCAACCCTACAAGTCCTACTGCAGCAATCATCTGCTCAGGGGTGTGCGGATTGATGAGCAAACGATGTATATCGCATTCGCGAGGATCGGCATCAATGTGCAGATCATGGAATGTTTTCCCGAAGTCATGCGACACAAGCAGCGCGCCGACCTCAATGCCCACATAGAGACTGGCCCCGTGTATGACGATTTCCTTGACATGTCCCAGCCGCGGAGGAGGTGGGAAGAACCAGCTGGCGAAGCTGGGCACGCAGCGCATTGCCGGCAATTCCCGCCAAGACAGCCCGTCATCTTCGGTCATCGCTAAATGCGCGGGCATGGAACCCACAAATCCGACGTCACGGTTCTGTAGAAGGCCAGACCGCGCGGACCATAGATCGAATTGCTCAATTCCCTGATTGCACCACTCCCAGGAGTCACCATCGTCCGTGCTCCGCGCCACACCGAGCCCGTGCGTCGCTGCAAGCAGCGTCCCTGATTCAAGCCTCGTCACCGCGCTCACAGAGCTCCCCTCAAGCGCTCTGCTAACAACGGACCATTCACCCTCGCGGTCCGCCAAGACAAAGATGCCATCAACCGTCCCAACGACGAGCCGGTCCGCCAGTTGCTCCCCGCGAAACGTATTCGCTCCACCATTCGACATCAAAACAGTTCGGGTCAAGGTGTCCTTCCTCTTATCTCTTTGGTCACGAGGGTACAAAATAGGTTGCGATCACACGCGCGACAACGTTCGGCTTGAAGACCTCCGATACGAATTTTTCATGGCGTTCACTCTTGAGGTAACTGTGCAAGTCCTCTTCACGTGCAAACTCCATTGTCATGACATGAGAAAACGTCTGGTCGCGATCGCTCTCGTTTGGCCCGAGACCAAACCGCTCCATCGCAGGATAATGCGCAGGCAACTCCGCTAATTGCTGAAGGATCTGTTTTTCGACGCCCGGCAGGATTTCTGGACGGAACCGGAAAAGGACCATGTGCCGCACCATCAAAACCTCCTGATCGTTCCGAAAAGTGCAGGCCGCTGGACTACGAACACCAGCGGCCTGCACTTTATAGAGCGGCTGCATCAGTAGTTGAGACGAAAGGAAAACTGCATCGACCTTGGCTGATTCGCCTGCGTCGTAAGCAGGCCAAACGTTCCTGTAGCCGAACCCAAACCTGGATCGCCAAATTGAACACGGTTTAGCACGTTGAACGCCTCTGCACGAAAGACCACGTTCACCGACTCGGTAATGGGAGTAGTTTTGCCCAGAGAGAAGTCCCAGTCGTCCACTCCCTGGGTCCGCAGCGAACCATCGGTTCGCGGTTCGTTTCCAAACTGAACCGGGGCCGTAAAGCAGGCTGCATTCAGGATCGGCTTTTGCTGCAGTGCGGCGGCAACATACCCGATAGAGTTTCGCGGATTGCAACCGGGGACTCTGTTCGGACGTATGGTTCCCGCGCCGTAAACAGCGTTGTAGATGTTATTGGTAGCCGTGATTGCCAGTGGAAACCCGCTCTGAAACGTGTTGATTCCACTCGCATTCCAGCCGGAGACGACTGCATTGAGGGTACCGTCAGCATTGCTTAAGAAACGTTTCCCCTTGCCCACGGGCAAGTCCAGAATGTAGCTGACCACCAGCCGCTGGGGCACGTCGAAGCTGGTATAAGACCGCTCTCCTCGCAGATTTGTGTAATCCTGGATGACTCCGCCAGCATGGGTCTCTACCTGGGGGTTCAATGAATCAGCCGTTCCGAGCAGCTTCGACCAACTGTAGTTGCCTAGAATCGTCCCGCCACTCCGGAAGCGTTTCACCAGCGTTGCCTGTAGAGAATGATAGTAGGTGTCTCCGATTAAGGCCGAGTTGACGTTGACGTTCTGGTATTGCGGGTACGGACGGTTGGCCGCAGCGGGTGCAGCCGTATCGGGTAGCTGATTGATGTCGAACGTGTTGGCAATTGGTAAGTGCTCGCCGCGTGCTCCAAGATACGCGAGCTGCATCGTTGTATCCCAGATGAAGACTTGCTGGACATTCGCATTCCATTGTTGCAAGTAGGGGAATTTGTAAAACGGGTCCCGCCCACTAATGCTCTGTCCGTAGAAGTAAGTCGGATTGTTCGCGTAGCCCCGGCCGATTGGCTGCAGAAGCGTTGTGTTAGGCGTCGCCGTGCCCGGAAGGTAACCGAGCGGCGCACTGAGCTGGTACCCGGCCGGAACAAACGTGGTAGGCGTTTCAACAGAAGATCCGACAGGCCCTACGTTATATACCACCTCCTGCGGCAGATAGGCCAGGCTGTATCCTCCACGAACGGTGGTACCCGTATATGGCTGAAACGCGAAACCCATGCGCGGGGAAAACAAGGTCAAATGCGACTGCAAATCGCTACGGCTGGCATAGGCCGTGCTGTTCACCAACGTCAGGGGATTCGCGAGCGCCGGCACGATCACCGCGTTATTGTCATGTTTCTCGATGAACCCGCCCGGCAGTTCATAGCGCACCCCGGCGGTGATCGTAAGCCGTGGCGATAGCTGAAATACGTCGCTGGCGAACACGCCTCCGTAACGGGTGGTGGCGCTCGGATGAGTGGTCGTCTGTATTCCCAGCGGCGCAACCGTGAATTGTCCCACCAGGAAGTCGGCCACCGGCGTGGCGCCGGTGCCAGGAACCACAAGGTTCGTGGGAGGTCCACCCACGGCCCCACAATACTTATTCAGCGCGATCCGGGTGGAATCATTATAGGTTACCGGTGACGCCCCCGTGCCAGGGATGCAAGAGGTGTTTGTTCCAGCGAAGACAAACAACCCGTCTGGCGCCGGCAGATTCTCGAAATACTCTTCGCCCTGCCGTACCTCACCACCGATGCTCAGCGAGTGACGTCCAAGAACCTTGGAGTAAGTGCCTGAGAATGTGTATAGATTCATAGGCTGTTGTGCAAAATTGTCAAGAGTTCCGTAGGGTTGACCGATGTTGTTCGAGAGACTGAGCACCGGAAAACTATCGATCGTAACATGGTTAGCGATTCCTGCCCAGAACGGGCCGAACGCACTCAGGTTCACATTGGTGTTTGCCGGCAGGATGTAGCTGAAATAACGCAGGAAGGAGGCGCGGAGATTCACCACAGATGTCGAGTTCGGGATGATCGTGTCGGCGAAGATGTACTGGTCTGTAGTGGCGCCTACCGCAGTGCCCGAATTCGGCCCCGCCGGGTTATTGAAGATAAACTGGGTACCCTGCTGGTCGCGGTCAAGGCGCGCATACTTCGCGAAAAACTTTTGCTTGGTTCCTGCACTCCAGTCGAACCGCAGGTCATACGTGTTTGTATTCGAAGCAGCTTTCCCGGTTTGCGAATAGTTGTACGCTGGACCAGCGTTCGTCGTGTTGGGCAAAGGGAAATAGTGAAGCACGTTCGCTAGGTAATTCGACGTAGGGTCGGCGATCGCATCGCCTGGAAGAGACGCAGCACCGGGTAAACAGATTTTGTTCAAAACACCGTTGCAGCTCGCCTGCTTGTAGGAAGCGAACGCATATACTCCCGGCGCTACCATAGGACCAAGTACAGGAACAGGGTTGATAATCTTGGGGTCGGCAGTGAAGTCGCCTGCCAGCTCAGCCGCAGTTGGAACGCGACCGAGGTTAGGCACACCCAGCGCAGCTCGGACTGTCTCAAACGATGCGAAGAAAAATACCTTTTCCTTGCGGATCGGACCGCCCAGTGTCGCGCCGAACTGGTTCTGAATCTGTTTCGGACGGGGCTGGTTGATACCGCTCAGAAAGAAGTTGTTGGCGTTGAAGATAGTGTTTCGAAGGTAGTCATACACTGTGCCGTGGAAGTCATCGGTGCCGGCCTTCGTGGCAAAGGAAATAACGCCGCCGCTAAACTTCCCGTACTGCGGGTTCACCACGCTGGATTCTACACGGAACTCCTGTATTGAATCCTGCGACGGCACAAAGGCGATCAGGTTTGCCTGGGTAATGTTCAAAGGGGCCCCATCAAGATACGTTCCGCCTTGATTGGCCAAACCTCCGGAGATCTGGTAATTCCCAAATCCAAACGCATTCGTAAAAGATCCATTTTGTGCATTGTTGCTAGCTGTTCCACTTGTCGAGCCCTGCGGAACAACCCCTGGCGTCAAGGCGACGAGGTTCATTGCGTTTCGCCCGTTCAGGGGCGTGTCTTCCACTTGCCGCCCTTCGATCACCTGACTCACGGTGGGTGTTTGGGTTTCTAGTGTCATGGCTCCCGCTTCGACGGTGACCGTTTCAGATGCGGACCCTAACCCCAAGCTGATGTTCAACGTAGCCTGTTCCTCCACTTGCAGTTCGATACCGGTCTGGATGGCCGTCTTGAATCCCTCCATCTTCACGGTTGATGTGTACGAGCCTGGCAGCAGACCCGTCACCCGATAAAGGCCTGCACCGTTGGTCGTCACTGTTTGTTGCACATTGGTTGCGGTGTTCGTGAACGTGACAGTTGCGGAAGGCACCTTCGCACCGAAGGAGTCCGTCACGAAGCCGCTCACCGTGGCGGAAGTTCCTTGAGCGGCGCACAGCGGCGGGAGGACGATCAGAAGGAGGGCTCCCAGAAAAACGAATGAGTACCGCGTGAACGCTTTGAACATGGTAGAAAGTGCTCCCTCTTCGCCTGAACTTTGCCACAACTTGACGAGTGTTTCGTGAGCATAGTCACACTGCCTTATCGCGAATCAACTTGTCAAGAGCCCGTTGGCGAAATACATACGCTCCGACAAAAGGGAACTTCCAGGGACCGCAGATCGGCAGGGACTCCTTCTTTTCCTGACCGCAACTGGAAAATGCGACTACGCTCACCGTGCCACCCAGTTTGCTGCGTGATGATCCGTCTGAGGGTCAACCACTTCCGAATGTGAATGGTGCCCTGCGAGTACCTTCGAACGAATTTCAGATATGCTGACGGCGGCAACCGGTGCACAGCAAGAATCGTGGAGATGGCATTGACAGCGAAATCGCCGAGAGCGGGATCAGCTCGTTACCCCCCGCCCCCGGTCACGGGACGCGCAACGCAATCGGGGGTTCGCGTACTTTCGAAGCAGGATACGCAGAATAGGATCATGGTGGCGGCGCGCAAGCTCTTTAGCGAGCTGGGGTACGAGCGTGCAACCATGCGGCGAATCGCCTCCGATGCCGAGCTTACGGTGGGGGCTCTTTTCAACCATGTCACGGATAAGCGCGACCTGATTTACCTCATCTTCAACGACGAGGTAGACAAAGTAGTCGATGCGGCACTGAAGGCACCCCGCCCAGACCAATCACTTCCCAGCAAGATATTGGCCGTCACGAGGCCTTACTTCCGTCTCTTCGCTGTCGACCCAGTGCTATCGCGCATACTTCTCGCTGAAGTGGTGGTAGAGTCTCCCGGACTCCACCTAGACCGCTACAAACAATCGAAGAACCGCTTGACGGAGGGCCTCGAACAGCTTGTGGTAGACGCTCAACGGACGGGCGAAATCCGTTCGACTGAAAAGCCCAGGCTCATCGCGCAACTTCTCTTCTTCACACTTGGTTCAACGCTGCGGTGGTGGCTCAGTTCTTCACAGGAATCAAATTGGCGCGCCGGCCACGAGGAGTTCGCCCGGCTGCTCCACCTTCAGAGAAATGGATGGGGCGACGCTGCCGGAAACCCCATCGAACTGCGGTGATTAGACCTGTGCTCAAGAGCAACAGTCAAGGTTGACAAGCGCTCCGGAAGTGGACAAACTTACCGTGGTGAACATGTTTACCGAGATACAGTTCCTGGAGAGAGACGCGCAGGTGTTCGCGTGAACAAGCTCTGGCCGAATCCACATAACGCGCTGCAAGGTGTTGTAACCGACGGAATGACGCTAGCTATCGGTGGTTTCGGTTTATGCGGCATCCCGGAGGCCCTCATTGATGGTCTGCAGCTCCTTGGCGTGCGCAACCTCACGGTAGCGAGCAACAACGCCGGCATTGATGGCGTCGGCCTCGGCAAGCTGCTGGACACGCGTCAAATACGCAAAATGATCTCCAGCTATGTGGGGGAAAATCTCGAGTTCGAACGACAGTTTCTTTCAGGGGAGCTCGAGGTTGAGTTTTCGCCGCAGGGAACGCTGGCCGAGCGCATGCGCGCTGGCGGAGCGGGCATACCCGGCTTCTACACACGCACAGGCGTTGGTACCGCAGTGGCCGAAGGCAAGGAGCAAAAGCAATTCGACGGGCAGACTTTTCTGTTGGAGCGTGCCATTCGCGCCGATGTGGCTTTGGTGAAAGCATGGAAAGCTGACACACACGGCAATCTCATCTACCGATACACCGCACAAAACTTCAACCCGGGCGCAGCCATGTGCGGCAAGGTCACCGTCGCGGAAGCGGAGATCATCGTGGAAGCTGGAGAACTCGACCCCGCCCACATTCACACTCCGGGCATTTTCGTGCAGAGGCTCGTACACAATCCCACGCCACGCAAACAGATTGAACGAATGACCACAAGGGAGGTGTAGTCACCTATGCCTTGGAATCGCGAACAAATGGCGCTGCGTGCCGCAGCGGAGCTGCGGGATGGCTACTACGTCAACTTAGGCATCGGTATGCCGACGCAGGTAGCGAATATGATACCTACGGGCTTGACGGTTACGTTGCAATCAGAGAACGGGATGCTCGGGCTCGGACCATATCCGACCCCGGACGCCGTAGACGCCGATCTCATCAACGCCGGAAAGGAGACCGTCACGTGCCTGCCCGGTGCTGCTTTTTTCTCCAGTCACGATTCGTTTGCAATGATTCGTGGCGGCCACATTGACCTAGCCATTCTGGGTGCTATGCAGGTATCGGAATCCGGTGATCTTGCAAACTGGATGATCCCCGGTAAGCGCGTGAAAGGCATGGGCGGAGCCATGGATCTTGTGTCAGGTGTGCGTCGCGTGATCGTTTTGATGGAGCACAGCGCCCCTGGAGGTGCCCCAAAGCTGCTGCGGTCATGCTCTCTTCCGCTCACGGGTAAAGGAGTCGTTCACCGGGTGATCACGGACCTATGTGTCCTTGATGTCACGGGGGCAGGCTTCGCTCTGGTGGAACAAGCTCCTGGTGTCACGCTCGATGAGATACGATCTGCAACCGATGCGGAGATCGACATGCGCTCCTTTTCCCAATAGGGCGATCTGGTCGCAACGGCGCGCCACAGGGCGCGGCCAGGCCGGCCGGTACAGTCCCATTATTCCGTTGCGTTACGCAGCAAGCGCCTTACCTTCTTCGGGGACATGCTGAGCGTCTTTGCCACCATCGAGATGCTCTTGCCGCTTCGGGCGTAAACCTTCGGAATCACCAATTCTGCAAACTCCTCATGGACCTGCTGAAAGTTCTTGTCTCCTAACTGCCCAATCGGACCAAGATCGCAGCAAGTCGTCCACGCCGGTTGTCGCGGCTGATTTCGCTTTCAATGCCTTAAGCTGCCTTAACAGATGATCCCGATCATCGCTGGTAAGCAGGGCGGCGGCCTTGGCGGCAACTCTTTGGTGCCTTCCCAATCCTGTAGAAACGCTGACGCGCAAGCCGCCGCGAGCGATAAAAGCCTCGCAAAGCAGGCGTTTGTTCTGCGTTATTGTGCAATCGTTACTGCGGCCCCAGCCCGTTCCGCTGCCCGATTTGCATGGATAGCGACTTGGTGTTCTCCACCCAATTGCTCTTCTCCCCGGGCCAGGTCCACCGCCGAAAGCGCGGACAGCGCGCGAGCCATCAGGATCGAATCCTGCGCCGCCTCGCCGATCGCCAGGGCCCTCTCTGCCTCTGTGGCGGCCCGGTCGATGTCGCCGCACTCCAAGTGGATATGCGCCGCATTCACAAGCTTTGAGCCCAAACCACCTTCGTGCTGACTCGCTGCGTAGATCGCTTCGGCTTGAGGGAGAAGTTCGAGAGCTTCGCGTGCTGTCGCAAGTAACTTCGCATGTACCGCACACCTTGCCTGACCATGACGGGGCTGAAGCTCCAGCGTAATCAATCGCTTGACATAGGCTGCATTTACCAGAGCACGAGCCATGTTCGGGTGGTCGAGGCAGTGGGTTCTGTAAAGCGCAATGGCCGCCTCAAAGTGGTGCAGGGCGCGGTCGTACTCGCCGGACCGCCGCACGAATCGGCCCCGAGCGGATTCGATGTTGCCTAATAAGATGAAGTGACCCGTGGGTCGCAACTCGCGTTCGGCTTCTTCGAGAAGTTGGAACGCGTACGATCGGCGGCCTCCCTAGAAGGCCAGCCAACTCTCGTGGATCTTTGTTACGGCGACGAGTCTACTTGCTCCTTCCCGCTCAGCTATTGCTTTCGCTAGGAGGATGTGACCAAGAGCGTGTTCGTACTCGCCCTGCTTGCGATGCGCGCGTCCCTTCCAGAAGTGCACTACGAATAAAGAAAACCATCGCAGCATCCCGCTGTCCACGCGTAATACCAGATCCAATGTTTCTATCGTCTTTAGTGGTTGCTCGGCCGCCAGCGTAAAGTAGCTTTCAACAATACGCGTAACTGCAGGTATTCGACGACCGAAATTCGCGCTCTATTGAAGGCCTTCGCCTGCTTTACCACTGCGGCCATCCACGGTGCATTGCGATAACCCAAATCTGCCCACTGGGCGAGACACAACAGCGGCACGGACGCAAGAGTTCGTTGCTCAACCAAACCAACCGCAGGGAACTTCGCATCCAGCAGACGGAAGCCTGTCTGGATATCACGATGCAGCAGTGCGCGTTCGAGTTCTGTCATCCACTGCTTCTCAAGCGCCATCCTCTTGGTTTTCAAGTGCAGCGATCCTCCCCGAGCACGCAAGACGAATGCAAACGCCAGGCCTCTGCCGTAAGAGTCGGAGATTCGACTACTCACTGTCAATTGCAAACATGTTCGTCGCATCGATCCCCCGGACGTTTTGCCCCATCGTCCGTTTCGACCATGGTCTAGTTGTTTCCGGCTGGGTCGACAGCTAGTGTTCAGCTTGTGCGCTGGCCTGGACATTCTATACAGGCGGCCAAAGAGGATTCATCTATGAGCTACTTCGCTGCTGACGTGTACCGCTTCGGAGATGGCATTGCCGATGGTGACGGTTCGATGGGGGAGCTTCTTGGAGGCAAAGGAGCAGGTCTGGCCGAGATGACGTTGCTTTCGCTTCCGGTTCCCTCAGGATTCACCATCACAACCGATGTTTGCCGTGGGGCGCTGCAGTCCGATGCCTGCAAAGTGCGCGCCGATGCAGATACTCCCGCAGACGCCGTCCTCGCTCGCGCCGCAGGCGCCACGGGCATAGGCCTATGCCGGACAGAGCACATGTTTTTCTGCTCTGGCAGGCTTGAAACTGTGCGCACCATGATCCTCGCGGAATCTACCGCGGACCGCATTGTTGCTTTCGACCGCCTGCTCCCTATTCAGCAGAGCGATTTCGAGGCAATGTTCCGCACTATGTCGCCCCTGCCCGGTCACCGTCAGATTGCTTGACCCTCCCATGCACGAGTTCCTCCCTGGACTCGAAGACATCGAGCGGGAAAGATCGCAAGCGCGCAAAGATGAAAATTGGGACGCATGCCTTCGCCTCGAAGACGTGTCTAAACGTATCCGGGAACTTTCCGAGACGAATCCGATGATGGGTCATCGCGGCTGCAGGCTCAGCCTGACCTTACCCCGAAGTCCTCCAAAAACAGGTGAAAGCTATCCTGCAAGCCGCACGGAGGGCGGTGGCGGAGGGCTTGCACTCGCACCCGGAGATCATGGTTCCGCTGGTATCCTCCGAGCAAGAGATGCGCGTGCTTGCCCGGCTTATCCGCCGAAATGGCGGAGGAGGTTTTTGCAGCCTCCGGCAGCACGGTAGATTATAAGATTGGCACCATGATCGAGCTGCCACGGGCTGCGGTGTGCGCCGGTGCCATTGCCAAGCACGTCATTTTCTCTCGTTCGGCACCAACGATCTCACTCAGGTGACCTACGGCTTTTCCCGCGATGACGCGGGGGGCTTCCTCACCAGCTACATCGACCAAGGCATCTTCTTGGCAGACCCCTTCGTCACCATCGATCGTGATGGGGTTGGCCAACTCATCGAGTTGGCCATCAGGGAGGCAAGTCGAACGAACCCTTCTATCAAGCTAGGCATATGTGGAGAACACGGAGGCGACCCAGAAAGCATCGGGTTTTTCCACACTCTCGCTGTCGATTACGTTTCGTGTTCGCCTGCGCGGCTACGGGGCGCGCGGTTGGCAGCGGCGAAAGCCGCCTGCAATCCAACCCCGAGCGCTCCGGCAAAGCCTGTCGCCCTCGTGTCTCTCGTTGCGTCGGCCAATGCGGAAAGGCTTATGCCTGCATCCCTGCTGCCTGCGTGAGGATGTCGCGGAACGCGCCGCCCAGCATGTCGCCTCTCCAGGCGACATGCTGATCGGGGCGGATCAATATGAAATTCGCCGCATAGCGTGCAGGAAGCCGAGCATCTTTGCGTCCAATTACCTTGAGCGGGATGCCCAGTTCGGCCGCGACGGAGGTCGCGCAAGCTTCGGCTTCCACCGCAAAGTCCGAGCCGGTCATAAGCAGCGTGAAGCCCTGCCCAAAGTGGTCATACAACGAACTGCCGTCTTGCAGCCAAAGATGGGGCGCAAGACTTCCGGGATAGGACGAAGGCCGGTACACCATCGAATTTAGCGGCGGGGGCGGCGTTCCGTCAGCGACGATCATACTGGAGTTCACATAGCGGTAGCCCAGCACTGCGCCCAGCGTCTTGAACTCACGCAGCTTCGCGGCGAAAATCACGTCTCCCGCTTCACGTCTCGTGGTGTCTCCCAAAGGCCCGTGAGCCTCAAGCCCTGGAAGTGCAAGATGATTTCCCAGCGCATTGTAATTCGCGATCGCCTCTTCGATGATCCATTGATGTACGGGACGCCGTTCCTCTTCATAGCTTTGGAGCAGCGTCGGACCTCCCCACCCTCCCAGGACTGCCGCCAGCTTCCATCCGAGATCCACGCCATCTGAGATGCCCATGTTCATGCCATAGCCCCCAAAAGGTGGGTGTAGATGGCATGCATCCCCAGCGAGAAACATCCGGCCCCTGGAATAGCTGTCCGCAATCAGGCTGTGTGCAGCCCACGGCGAAGTCCCCAGGATTTCCATTTCAAAGTTAAATCCGGTGGACCTTTGAATCATCGCCTTCGCATCGATGTCGCCTGATTCTGAGTCGATGCGCGTGGCAATGAAGTACCAGACATCCACTCCCTCCATGGGCCCGACCACTGAGGGCACGTCCTGGTTGATTTGCCAGTACATGATGGCGGGGCCATGCGGGTTCAAGCGTGTAAGCTCCGGCGAGCGAAACTGTACGTTATAGTTCTGTGCAATATTGTGCGTTCCCTGCATAGTGGCACCGATTGTCTCCCGCACGTTGCTGCGAGAGCCGTCGGCTCCTACCAAATACTTGCTTTGAACGGTATAGCTCGTTTCATTGGTGAGATCGTTTACCGTCGTGGTAACGCCGTTTTCATCCTGGCTCGCGTCTGCGTAGCTGCTGTTGAAGCGAACCTCAACACCTGGGAGCGACACAGCGTGCGCTCTCAGCACTTCTTCCAGCGCATACTGCGGAATCCACTGTCCCGATTCGCTGTACAGGTTGTTGCGTGCAGGCGCGCAGTTGAAGGCGTCCTCAATCCGCGTAAGTTGCGGTCCGTTCAGCCGGGTAACAAACAGGATATCAGAAGGGTAGTCTGCCGGCAGCTTGGAGGCTTCGCGGAGCTTGTCCGCAATACCCCATCGCCGCAGGTGTTCGCGGGTGCGTACGTTGGTGGTCTTCGCCCGCGGATTGTACCCCACTCGATCATTGCGTTCCACAACCAGGCAGCGCACACCACGGTGGCCAAGCTCGATAGCCAGGGACAACCCCACAGGCCCGGCACCCACGATCAACACTTGCGTTTCTTTCACTGCCTTCATGTTTTCCTGTAAAAAGCTGCTACGAGGCGGCAACAAGCTCTGCGGACACTTCCGCAGTCGGCACGTTGCCCTCGTAATTGACCACAAAGTCTTTCGGCACATCCGGTCCCCACACGTAGAGCGAATCCTCGGCAGGATGGTCGCCAGCATCCCAATCGCACGTTACGGGAATGTAGTCGATATCAGACGAGTACTCACAGTAGCTTCCCCACGGGTCGCGAATGTAATGAAAGTAGTTAGACCCAAGTACATGCCGGCCTAACCCCCAGCCCGCGCTGTAGCCCTTGTCCGCCATTCGCATGGCACCCAGGCCAATCTCGTGGATATTCGCCAGATCCCAGCTAACATGATGAAACCCTGGCGCTGAAGATTTTGCGAGGGCGATCATGTGGTGGTCGCTGCCATGGATGCCATGGAGGAAGGCAATGCCGTCTCCGGAACGGTCGGAAAGCCTAAGTCCCAGCGTTCGGCCGAAAAACTGGATTGCCCGGTCTACATCGGTAGAGAACAGCAGGATATGCGCCATGCGCCGCGGTCTTACCGGTTCAGCAAGCCGCCGGTAAGGCGCTCCTCGCTGGCCAGCGGGTGCGGTCTCCATATGAAAGCTCATCTTCTGGTCTGGCGAAGACTTCTCCGCAACCTTCACCTCGACAAGAATGCCATCAGGGTCGCTGAACCAAAAGCCGTTTGAGTCAAAACCAGGCGGCGGGTCGAGCAGACGCACGCCCTGGCCCTCGACGCGGCGTCGCAACGGCTCCATATCTTCTTCAAAGGCCCCAAAGCTGATGTATTGCAGCTTCTTACGCGGACCTTCGGTCAGCACGCCCCAGCGGTGCGGGTCGCCAAACGTCGACAAGCCCAGGTTGTTGCCTTCCGCCTTGAGGTCTAGGCCGAAGGCCCCGTAGAATTCTTCCGCATCGCGCATCTTTGGCACCGCGAGACTGAAGTGATCGAGTGAATGCACACCGAGCTCGCCGGCACGTTTAGGGCGCGGAGTGAAACTGCGAATCATTGTCATAGCGATACCTTGATTTGGCTCATGGATTTGCTTGGACTTTGCTTCTGACTCCTACGCTTCCCGCTGCTGTTGTACGACGGGGTTGCGCAACAGACCGACTCCTTCGATCTCAACCTCGCAAATATCTCCCGGTTTCATGAATATTTTGGGGTCTCGCGCCAGCCCGATGCCGCTTGGCGTACCTGCTACCACCACGTCACCCGGCTTCAACAACATGGCGTCGCTCAACATAGAGACCAGCGTTGCAATGTCGAAGATCATGTCGTTCGTGTCCGCATCCTGCAACACTGTGCCGTTCAAACGCGTTTGCAGACGCAAACCCTTGGCTCCCGCAGGCAGTTCATCGGCGGTCACGAAGGACGGCCCAAACGCCCCTGTACTATCGAAATTCTTGCCGATCATCCACTGCGCGGACTTGAACTGGTAGTCCCGGATGGAAGCATCGTTGAACAGCGAATACCCGGCAACATGCTCTAGTGCTCTTTCCACCGGTATGTTGCGCCCGCCCGCACCGATGATCGCCACCAACTCACCTTCATAGTCCAGCTGATCAGAAACATCAGGCCGAACGATCGGTGATTGATGGCCGATGAGGCTGGAGGGAAAGCGTCCAAAAAGTGCAGGATAGGAAGGCGGCTGAAATCCGCTCTCCGTCGCGTGGTCTTTGTAATTAAGCCCCACACAGACGATCTTCTCCGGGAAGGCAAAGGGTGGAAGATATTCGATCTGCGTCGCATCGATTTCCTGCCCGGCTGCAAGAGTGGCATACGCCTCCTGCATCGCTGAAGTACCTTCGCCCAGCAGAGTGGTCAGATCAGGGGTGTGAGCGTCTGAGCCAAACAACTTGTCGCCCTCGAGTGCGCCCAGACGTGACCTGCCCCCCTGGCGAAATGATACAAATTTCATTGCAGCTTCCTTGCTGATGCGTTCATCGTGTGGGCTCCACGCCAATACAGTCCGTCTGACCCCCTCGGCAACGAACGCCAGTGAACACGTTCACTCAAAAGAGAGTGCCCGGCAGAATCAACGACTGTCAAGTGAAATCGGTAGGCCTCTCTGCATGCCTTCAACCTTGCCCAATACAGCAGCGGGTCAACGCGAGTTTGTTTGCCCCAGGGTCATCTTGCCCTTAGGTTGCGTTGTCCCTACCGCCCTTGAGCCGACGCGGAAGACCGACTCTACTAGGGACAGATAACAGCCTTTAAGGAGAAATCATGATGCCCTTTCAGCCGCCGCCTCCGTCTACGCAGAGGCCCCGATTCCGAATTCTGTATCTTTCCCAGACGGGAACACCACAGAATTCAGTCCTCCCGCAGGCAAATATCCTTGCTCCTGCCCACACTGCTTTCCGATCTTCGACTAACGACCATTGAAAAAGCAGCCATCCTCCCGCACCTGCACTGTTCCCCCTGAGAACGGACCGGTACTGCTCCTCCATCCAAGACGTCGTCGGCCATAGGCTCGTTCTACGCGATCGCCTGGTCGGCGGCGTCGCCCTCATCCGGGTTCTCGCCATTGATCCTAGCGACGACGCCTTCCTTCAGCCTTTCGAGATACTCTGCTCCATACATCCGCCCCGCGCGAACCACCCCGTGAATCCCATGCAGATTGTCCACACTTTCTATCGGATTTTTCCTCAGAATAACGAGATTCGCGTCCTTGCCTTCTTCCACCGTCCCCATACTGTCTTCGCGCTCAAGAAACTCGGCGGGGTTGAGCGTCGTCATTTGGAGCACTTTGAGCGGCGAAAGCCCTGCTGCCCCTAATAGATCGAATTCTTGGTGTAGCGAGACTCCGGGAACCAGCCACCCACCACCGTAATCGCTACCGGCCATCATTCTTACGCCGACATCGGCAAACGTCCGCAGTAACCTCGCTTCCAGTTCGCCTAGCAGCTTTAGCGTACCGCGCCGATCCGGAGGAACTTTGGACGTGAACATTTGCGCCACGCTGGACCAGAAAGTCCGGGTCGCCGAGGAGATGTAGCGCAGATCCGGGCTCGCCGTGTAGATCGGATCGTCGCCTCCCCGCATGGTAGCGTTGCGAATCATCGTTGGGCATTGCCAGGTCCCGTTCTCCACGAAAGTCTTGGCTAGCCTGCGCGCCTTGTCCTCCGAGTAGGAATCGATTAGTCGCTGTGTCTTCGTCAGCGCGTCCGGGTCGCCATTGAGCCGGCCAAGAATAGGATTGGCGATCATCACGCGTCCAGCAGCCTTCATCGCAGCGGGAGACAAATCGGGCGGCTTCGGCGGCTTCAGCTTCATGATCAGCTTGATCAGCCATTCCTTATTCGAAGTTGCAATGAGCTGAAGCTCCGTAGGACCAAGATGCTCGATGACGCTCATGCCCTTCCGTGACGCCTCGGCAGGGTCCACTCCCGGGGAAAGGTGTCCATCATAGGCAAGGCCCTGGCGCTTTGCTTCGCCGAGCGTTGCGAAGAAGGTGGAAGGCTTGACAAAAATTGTCTTGATAAAGTCCGCGCCTTCGGCTTTCTGACGCCGCACTTCAGCCACGCCGGCTTCCGGGGTCGGCGCAACGAGAGGTGTCAACAATTCGCCGGGCATGCTGAGAAGCTCAGGCGAGTGTTCCCCCATATCGAGCGTTCCATGGCTTCGTGCGCGCAGCAGTTCGGTTGACCCCGCCATCTGGCGTATCCCCGTTACACCGTATGCCAGCAAAAGCTGATTGCAGTCGCGTGGCGACTCATCGCTCTGTAACGCGTGCGTATGCATGTCGACAAATCCAGGCACGACATACATTCCGGTGGCGTCCTCCACCTGACTTGTGGCGTCGGGAAAACTTTGCCGCGGCGCGATGCGCACTATTTTCCCGCCTTCTAAGAGAAGAGAAAGATTTGACCTCACGGTTCCCGTTCGCGGATCGACAACGTGTACACCGGTAAGAAGCAGAGTGGTTGGGGCGGTGCCGGTCTGATTCATATCGAGCGCTCCTCTGGACTGCATGATGCAAGTTCTCCCTGCCCCCCGCTAGCTGGGGCCTCTGTAAGCCAAGCAGCGCCCTCGGCATATAGGGCCTCAACCTCTGGTCCACGAAGGCCCGGTAACCCTTTCGACACAGACATTCCCGCGGAACGCTGCAGGTACGCCAAGTGACGATATCCTTCAGGGTATTCGAGCAGCTTCTCCCGGTCGAACTGGATGGGGGGCATGGGCTCGACGGGGTCGATCCGGTCGCGCTCATAAATGGCAAAGCGCGACCAAAGACGCCACTCCCCGGCCCGCCGCTCAAAAAAGTCATAGAACCGCCCTGTGCATGCGCAATCGCAGGGGATGTCCCCGAGTTGGGCACGCTGCGAAATCACCATGCGTGTCTGCGCAATCGCCCGATCGCCATGTACATCAATCCAAGATCCTCCAAGAAAGTGCGAGACTGCAGAACCCCGCTCCCAGCCGGCGCGGCTCGCAGCGATGAAGTCCACGGCCGACCCTCGGAACCAGGTAGCGGTCATGCGGCCGTCCATGTGCCAGATGCTGCGTAGCCGCTCCCACTGCGCGGAATCGCGAAAAATCGCCCACCGCTCGATGAGTGATCTGATTGTCAGTTCATCCTGTTGGTCCGCGTCCATACTGATGGTCCTTGCACGACGTTCTCAAGAAATTTGAAAGGAGTCTCAAGGCCCTATGCACGAACCGGCGCGGCCCCTTGAATGACCGGTTCAATATCCAAGTCCGTGCTGTATTTCGGAAGCGCCAGCGCAACGGCAGCGGCAACAAGTGTGACCGTGGCGAAGCATAGCAACCCGGGTCGGTAGGTATGCATGCGATCAAACCAGCGACCGAGAAGCAACGGACCCGTCCCCGAGCCAAGGATGAAAAGCCCAAATGCAAAACCATAAAGCCTGCCAAAGGCGAGGCGCCCGAAGTATCGCCTTACCAGAAAGGCGACAAAATCCACTTCCGCACCCACCAGAGTGCCGAGTAACAACGCGGCTACATAATTCAAAGGCCCACCGTGAATCAGGGCAAGCAGCAGACACGCGGTTCCGCCGGTGAGCGACACAACCGCCAGAACATACGGGGCATGGAAGCGGTCGAGCAATGATCCAATGCCGCCTCGGCTGATGATCGTGGCCAGACCCGTGATGCCGGCCAGCCGGGCGGCTGCCGCAGGTGTAAAGCCGCGGTCACTCATCATCGGGATTAAGTGCGCAAGTGTGCCTACGCTCGCGGTGCCCAGCAGAAGAAACGTGAGGCACAACAGAAGAAAGGGCGGGCTAACGATCAATGGAAGCACCGAATCGATGCGCTCGCGCGCTCTACGCCGCGCCGGGCCCCGTGCGTTGCGCGTTGCCAGCCAGGCTGCAGGGAACGTGATGACGAACGTCAGGATGCCGAGAACCGCATATGCGTGACGCCACCCCAAATTGCTAACGAGGGCCTGCGTCAGCGGAGGCAGCACGGTCGCCCCCAGGCCTACGCCCATCAGGGCCAGTCCAAGTGCCAAACCAAGTCTGCGCCGAAACGAGCGGATAAGGACAGCCGCATACCCCAGCGGGCTGGCCGCCCCGGCAAGAAAGGGAATCAACGCAAAGATGAGATAAAAGTGCCACAGGTTCGGCGTCAATAAAGACAACGAACCGACGCCTACAGCCAGTCCCACTACTGCTGGAAGGATGGTCGCACGCGGCCCGAAGCGATCCGTCAAAATGCCCCAAAGCACGGAGGCGACGGCAAACGTATATTGCCCGATCGCCACAGCAAGCGACAGTTGCCCACGGGTCCAGTGGAATTCCCCCGCAAGCGGCCGGATAAACACGCCGAAAGAGTACAAGGTGATCGTGCCGACCGAAAATACAAGGCATACAGCCGAACCGGCGACGGATAGCCAATCCTTATCAATTGGTTCTACGAGGCTCGACTCCGTATTCCTCTTACGCACATTCTCCAAGATTTCTCCCATGATCGCCCTCTCAACGGAGCCGTTGAGGCACATCCAGGCGCTGACAACAGTAGCTTACCTGAACGCGCTCACTATAGCGATGCTGTATACCGATGTCAATTTAGCCCACGGCGTTCGTCGGGGTATCCGCCTATCTTCATCGTATGCCCACTTGTCCAATGTTTTTAGAACAACTTACTCCTACGACCTCGGACGCTGCGGTGCTCAAAGATGATCGCCATTCGCGAACCTGCTCACTTTTTGTCCCGTGTTTAGCTTCGTTCTCCCTCCATGGTCGGCTCGTTGCAGCAACGTCCGGCCAATCCCGCGTCTCCACCATTCGGATCCATGCGCGAGATTATGACCGCTGGCTTGATCGCGAAGAGACGGAGCAGCTTCCGCTGGATTTGCTCAAACCTTACGAGTCCGAAGAGATGGAGATGTACGAAGCGAATCCGAAGGTCGGGCCGGAGATGCTGAATAGGCACTCGACGCGGCGGAGTCTGGAACTCACCCCTCTAATCCCGCTGACTAGGTTTTCTTACGACCTTGCGCGGGTCCTTGTCGTTCGCCTCCCTATAAACTTCGTATCCCTAAATGGCCTGCACCCGTCCACTCCAGGAACTCGATCTGGGCAACCGCCTCCGGTTTGAGCCAGACGCACTCTTTCATTTTCTCTGCGGTTAGTCCCTGGCCCCATCTGCCCGCCGCTGCTTCCGGCAGGTTAGCGAATGGGCATTCCGGCGTGGTGAGGTGCTTGATCTGGTCGAACACTTTGCGGCGCGTCGTGGGGACAAAGCGCGCGCGAACGCGAGATGCGTATATCAGTTCCTTGCCGCGATAGAACCCGACCACGAGAGAGTCGGGTCCGAGATTGCTTGGGACTTATCCGCCGACTACGAACTCCTGGCCGAGATTGATGCGGTGCTTCGACCACAGACCGGTTCGCAATCCGGGTTGGTATACACCATCGTTTCGCTTTGCTACGACACCTTCCAAGCTGTGTTCCCGGACGAAAATTCAACATTTCAGCCGCCGTCCGGTCGCTCACTTCGCAAAGACCGATGTGGTCGGTGGGTTCGACCACGGAGCGAAGGATCATTCTTCGCTCGGACAGCGGTAGGCGGGTAAGCTCGCGATTCTTGTGAACCAGAATATCGAAGGCATAGTAGACAATCTGCGCTTCCGCGGAGCGGAAGTTTTGAAGCAGATTGAAGCTTGGGCGCCCATTCGCGTCCAAGGCCACGAGTTCGCCGTCGATTACGGTTCCGTCTGGCAAACGGTTCAGCGCATCGGCGATCAACCCAAACTTTTTATCGAGGGTGTTCTCTCTGCGAGAGAAGAGTGTCGTCTCGCCGGCACTGCGGACGACTTCGAGCCGGTACCCATCGAGTTTGATTTCATACGTCCACTCCGGCCCTTCCGGGAAGGTTGCTACAGGCAAGCATTCCATCGACTCGATGAAACCCGCTCTTCGCTCCGGGAGTGATCTCGTTTTTGGCATCGGTTAGGAATACACTTCGAATGCAGTCATCTAAGATGATGAGCACTGATCGTGGGCGCGATCCCGAATGCCATCATCACTATAGGTCAACAACGATTTCCTCTTCTCCGCGAACATAACCGTGCGCGTCGATGTTGATATAGCCTCGCTTCTCGATCCTGTGCAAAGCTCCATCACGATCTCGAATCACAAATCGATCTTGATTTTGCTCACTGATGTCGAAGTGGAATCCCGCCTCTAAGCGGTGTGAGAATTTCCACCCTCGTGGCATAGGAGCGAGTCCATGACGGGCACCTGACTCGTCGAAGACGAGGTTTCGCGAGTCTATCCATTTACTCTGCTGCCGAGCGGCTTGCCCGCGTGGCTTGAACTCTGTGCGCCGTTGATACTCCCGCCTGAAGGCGTCAATTGCTCGCTCCGCTGCTGGAACGCTGTCTTCCGAGCCGTAGGCCTGAGCCTTCTGCCACATGGTTTTCAGTACGTCGGAACAGCTGAAGCACGATTCGGGTAGGATGAGCGCTTCGGACTTATCGACCGGCATCACACGATCTTCCCATTCACGTTCTTCCAGAAGCACGAGGCGTGTAGCGTTGACGAACTCGGCCGCGTCTGGATTGTTAAGCTTGTGAAGCAGCGCATTATCAAACCAGCGGAAGCGGAAATAGGGACGAATAGCATTTCCAACTTCAGAACGGTTGTCCGCGGCTGATAGACCAAGGACATGGAGAGCGCCGCTCTTCTCTGCCTCCGCATGAATGGCTTTCCTGTCTCGAATCTGTAGATCAGGCGCGCTTTTTTGAGTCACCCAGAAACGAAACTTCCAGTCCGGCATCGTCTCTTCCGCCGAAGTCAGAACGGCCTTCAACCTAGCCAGGGATCGTTGCGGCAGTCCAGCAAACATTGCGGTTGGCATAACTCCTCACTTACCCAACCACTTCAACACGATGTCTAGAGGCACGGTGATTCGCTGAAGGTCTGCTTCGTCAATTCGCGAGAACAACGCCTGTAGATTGGCCCTGCTAGGTGCGGATTCCGATCCTGTCGCTAGTTCAGGCTTCCGACTAGCTGTGACCTCCCCCGCAACGAGCCAATCGTCTCTCCAGACCTGACGAGCGTGCTCGCTCCACGCGCGGATGCGACCGGTGAGGCGTTGAAAGCGGTATTCATGCCATTTGCGCGACAGTCCCGACGCCCTAAGCACGTTTGCGAAAGCCCACAAAGCGGAGTTTCCAGTCTCCGTCAATGTTCGGAGCAATGCGACTCTCGTTTCTCCCGTCTGAACGTTCGTCTCAACGAACGAGCGACGGTCGTCAATCTCTTGATCTTTGGAGGCGCGAGGGCCGGGTACTAATGCGTCATTCGTGCCCGCTAACTCTGCATCAGCTTCCAGCCAGAGGAAGAGATCACGCTCGGAGTCATACCACGATGATTTCGTGTCTGCCTCACGCGGGATCCTCGTGAAAGCATCGAACACATCCTTGCGGATTTCGGCGCGGCTCCCCTGGTCAGAGGTATTCAGAAGAAGCTCAGGCTGTTCAACAGGCGCGATTAGTAAATCCTGTGCGGGACGCTTGAGGACAATCAGTATGGAATCGCAAGCCTTGAGAAAGTCGGAGAAGCTAGACCCCTCGAAGGCGGCTGGAGGATAGGAATGGCCGTGTTGCGCAGCAACGCTGCCGACAAGCTTACGCAGCTTCGCTCCCGGAACCGGACGGCCTTTAGTTTCTCGAAGACCTCTCTCCAATGCTTCCTTGACGATTTGTGTCCACATCTCATCCATGAAGTTTTACCTCAAACGTAAAAATGGAGCCGGTTCACCGGCTCCATTTATAACTTTCCACGCATAGCAAAAACGGGCTCATTGCGATCAGGTCTTTTAGCGGTCGTGGCGTCCGCTAAGCTTTTCCGCGCCGGTTTTTACATCTTCCGGCCCCAATGGCTAGTACGTCATTGGCGACGGAAACAGTTCCAGTATACCGAATCTGAGCCAACTCTCCAAACTCATTTGACGGTGAGAGATCGACTCTTGTGCGGCGAAGTGGCGAACCAACTCCACTTTGCAGGGCAAATTTCACTTGAGGCGGGACATACCAAGCAATCGCTAAATTGCGAGGACTCACAACAGTAGTCCGTGAAAGCGCTCATGTGGTGCTCTAGCGATTCAGCATTTCTGGGAAAAGGGAGGGGTGCGGGCGAAGGAACGGCCCCGCCACGGGCTCCGGCGGAGCGTGTCGAGCGAAGCGGGATGAGGGTGCGGGAGAAATCGAAGGGGCTCTCCCGCGCGCTGTTTCAAAAAGCAAAACGGGAGCCGTGTGGCGGCTCCCGCTTTCATCTACGCAGCGATCTGCTTCTTGGTGACCGCTGCCTTCTTTGCAGTCTTCTTCGGTGCGGCTTCGGGCTTGGCCGATGTCGGCTTCTTTGTCTCCGCTTTCTTTGCTGCGGGTTTCTTCTTGGATTGTTGAGGGATGAAGACGCTTTCAGCTTCTGCAAGGAAATCGAAGTCGCCTTCGCGTGGTATTTCGGTGTGTCCAGTCAGAGCAAGCCGGAGGGCGAAGCCCGTTAGCTTTTCGTCTGGAAGGCTGGTGAGGGTTGACGCCAGAACCTCGTCCGGGGTCTGCTGATTGTTCTCGTCGTTGCCGACAAAGGAGGCTGCGACATCTTCGGCGAAGTCGTAGGGATCAAGGTTGATGAGAGCGCGTAGCAAGACCCGCAACTGAGCGGCGCTGAACATCGCCGGGGCACTCTCCACGATGCGCTCGAAGGTGGCCTGACGCGCTTTATGCGCGGCTTCTCTACGGGTGCGTTCGGCCTCGTACTGTTCCTGTTCCCGCTCGAATTGCCGCTTGCGCTCTCCCTCCCTGCGTTGTTGCTCTTTCTCATGCTCCTTTCTGCGTTGTGCATATTCCACTTTGCGCTGTTCGCGCTCTTCTTCCGTTTCGGTGGGCGGCGCGGGGGCCGTGACTGGCATGGGGTTAGCGGCTTGTTCTGCTGCTGCCTTCGGGTCATGCACCGGGCAGTTCTTGTCGGTGCATACGGTCAGCTTCGTGCCTACGTGCTTGCCGTAGACGACCATGGCTGTCTTGGCGGAGGCGCAAGGCATGACGGGTTCGGCGTCTGGGTTATCGACAACTGCCTCGATTTCGCGATGTGGCCGCGCTGCACGGCTCCCGGCCTCTGCTCCTTGGGATTACGCCAACTGTTCTCGATCTGCACGAGTTCCGGTTTGGCTGCAATCTCCCGGTCAAGGAATGCTTCCACCTTGCCGTGGAAGCACGGCGTGTCAAGGCACTGGTCGCCCTGCACGTCGCAAAAGAGGCTGGTGTTATGTCCGCTGCGGCGGGGGCAAGTGACGCAAGCTCCGGCAACGGTGTTTAGGGTTGGGGTCTTCGCGGTCGAATGGGGCATCCGCGAGAGACAGGTAGAGGTACGCTTGTATCCACGCGCTGAGGTGTTTGGCCGGTAGCAGATGCGGCTCTTTGTCCTGCCAGTCTTTGCGCCAGCACTGCTCATAAGCTGTCGCTTGTACATCCTGTGGAAGACGGGCAAGCAAGTTCGCATGGCTGGAGGTGATGAGCTCCTGTGTGAACGCCTCCGCAATCGCTGGAATGAGCTGCAAAAGAGACAGACGCCAATCCGAACTCAAAACACATCTCCGGGTCGCGCATGAGGTCGCCATTCTGTTCGCCGTAGTGACATACAGAGATAGCGGGAAGCCCACACGGGCCGGATTCGTCGGTTGCTTCGATTACCAACGCCATGTAGGGCGGGTTCTCGATCTTGAGGTAAAGGCCGTGGTGCCAACCTCCGGCCTGTTTGAGGATGCGAAGAATGGTCTGCATCAGGCCACCTTCGCCAGTTCTGCATCGGGGATAGCTTCGGCCTCGGTGCTGTTGTTGCTGGCCTTGTCCTCTACGGGCGACTACAACGCGGCAAGAATGACGGCGGAGGTCTGCTGCACGACTTCCAAGCTCTCCGCCAGAAGCGAAGCGTTGCCGTGGTAAAGCTGGATGTAGTCGGCGGATGCGCTGCCCGTCTCCACCCAATTGCATTGCGGACCACGAACGCCACGGCCTCGGCCTCGGTCTGCTTCACGACTTTGGTCGTGGTGGTGCGCCGCTCGGCCTTTGTGCAACATCTCGTGCGCCAGTTCGTGAACAAGGGTGCTGAACCCCTGGGCCTTCGATTGTCCCGGCAGGATGGCAATGCGTTCGCGCCGTAGCTGATGCCGAGCGCGGGTGCGATCTTCTCCGACCACACAAGCTCAATGCCCTGGCTCTTGATAAAGGCAACAATGCGCTCGTGGTTCTCTCCGGCATCGCCTGAGACCTCGCGCATGTTTAGCAGGTCTGGCCCTTCGGTCTGCGACACGTCGAAGACGTAAGCGGAACGGAAGCCGACAAGCATCGGTTTGTTGATGGCGGCGGGGTCTTTGCTCTTGGCTGCTTCATCATCCTTCTTGCGGCGAAAGCCGATGATTGGAGCAAGGATGCGGTTACCCTTCTGTCCCTTCATCCCCCTGCGGCCAAGCTGGTTCCATGCGTACAGTCCGGCCACGCGGGTGCGTCCGGCTCTGCCGTGCAATCTCCAAGATGTTTCCGAAGCTGTAATTGTGGAATCGGCTCATCGCGTTCAGGTAAGCGGTGAGGGCGTCTGACTTTCCGGCCTCCAACTGCTCGATAAGGCTTTGAACGTTGGCGGCGATAAGCTCCTTCGCCGTCTGCCGTTGCTGCGGCTGTTTAGGGTTGTCGCTGATGGGGGTGACAGTGCTTGTGGTGTTGATGGCTGCTTCCTTCTTGGGTGTTGGCCTTTGCACGTCCGCGTAGAACGCGGCATTTACACGCCGAACGCCACCTGGCGAAGGCGGGGGTAACAAGGCGCAAGGGGAGGGGTTTACCCACTCTTGGAGAGGGAGCCGAAGGAGGAACGGAAAGGGCGGAGCGCAGCGGAGTTCTGCACAAGCGAAACGCGGAAGATTGGGGATACCCCTTGCGCCGCGCGATCGGGGC
>CAXTXE010000007.1:20119-152854 GCA_964248165.1 uncultured Terriglobus sp. | reverse complement strand
GCGGACCTAGAATCGGACCGGTCATGGCGATTCCGGACGCAAGAGGGTCAGTCGACGTGTTGTTTACCACCAGGTTCTGGGTGAGCGTAAGTGCGACTAGCCAACCAAAATAGACAGGACCTTTCTCAGCGCTATTTCCTGCGAACACATTGTTTTGTAACGTGGCACCTATACCGGCGAAGGCGCTGTATCCGCCCGTCGCATGTGAAACATTGTTGACAATACGGTTGCCGGTGACCGTGCCGTTGGCAAGCATAGTTAATGGAGCGCTGGGAGAAATAAAAGTGGAGTATAGGCATGTATTGACTTGATATGGATACGAACATCCCATAATGAGCGGCACCTGACCACACGAGCCGACGGAAGAACTCGTAATGGTATTATCGTAGACATCCGCATATCCAGCGACGATGCCACAGCCCGGGTTTTCCAGCACAAGATTGTGGCTTACGGTCGCATCGCTCTCATTCAGCACCGCACCGTTACCCGTATTGTTCTCGTCGGTGGCGATGCCCAGCGCGTGAGTGATGGTGAATCCATTCAGCACCACCCTAGGAGGTGCAAGACTGGGGTTGTCGATGTGGAACAGCACGGTTGGTGCCGATGTTTGCCCTTCCAGAATGGTCGCTGCCGCGCCTGATATATGTGTGGCACCGCTGGTAAGAGTAAGTCCTTTATCAAGCACGTCGATGTTCTCGCGATAGATGCCCGGTGCCACCAGCACTGTGTCTCCATCGCTTGCTGCATCCACCGCCGCCTGCACCGTACCGTAGTCAGCTGGCACGTGTAGGGTACGCTGGGCCTCTGCTTCGAACGTGAATATAAGCAGTAAGCCGGGCAGAAGCCAACGTTGAAGGTGCTGAGAAAACGACAGGGACATCGCGGAACCCTTCAAAAAGAGCGGATCGATCCTTGATCCGTCTGAACCACGCGAGCGAAATTGCTAGGAATCTATGCCGCACGCACCTCCCCTGTCAAGCGCACCTGCCTGCACAAGACAACCGTTAGTCCTCTCTACAACTTGGGACCGCGTAACCGCCATTTGACTGAGGTTGACTCACATCTCTGGTGTGGGAATGAGATGGATTCCAGCCAGCAATGTGCCGTGCCTTCAGCGCTGAGGTATCCGGAGCGGTTGCCGGGCTTCTGAGGAGTGATCCAGCGGTCGTATCTTGAACGAGTTCTACATGATTGAGGGCCCACGGGCCTACCTTGCCGGAGTATGCTTTCTTAATGAGCGACGAGGTGGGCGGCTACCCAGAACACGCCGCGCCGGAGCCGGAGGGCTACGACGCGTGGTTTCGCGAACAGGTGGAGGCAGCTCTGCGCGAAGCTGATGATTCGAATGCGCAGTGGTACACGCTGGAGGAAAGTGACGAGAGGATGCGTCTCCTCAAGGCTGCACACCGTGCTGAAAAATTGCAGAAGGCAAGTTGAAAGTCGTACTGACTTCTAAAGCTCAGTCAGACCGCGAGGCGCGCTGGAGCTATCTTTACCAATTCAGTGAAGCGGCGGCGGAGCGAACAGACACGCTGATCAATGAGCATATGCGTCTTCTCGTGAGTAATCCAAATCGTGGCCGTTCAGGGCGCATCGCGGGAACGCGAGAGCTACCCATTGGAAAGACGCGGCTGCTCGCGGTCTATCGTGTTGAGCAAGACGTAGTGCGGGTGCTGCGTATTCTTCATGGTGCGCAGGATTGGCCGGCGCGGTTCTAAGTGCACCCTCAAGAAAGCCATTTCAGCAGCCGGATGACGCCCATTCCGGCAGGTTTGCGGTGGGCGGAGACTGCCGAGCGCCCATGGATCTCCGCGCGGTGTTCACGGTAGTGCCGGTAGGCGAGCAGCAGCATCTCTTCATTGGTCAGCGTGGGTTGCCAGCCTAGCTTGTGCTTGGCGCGCGTGGTGTCGAAGACGAAGTTCTCCGCGATCATCTTGTAGTGATACGGTCCAAGCGGCGATATGCGGAGATGATGCGCGGCCATCATGGCGGCGATCGTAGGTGCCTTCGGAAGCGAGCGGACGCGGCTGCGGCTGCCGCTGGCGGCGATGACGCTCGTGTAGACGGCGCGCATGCTCTTCACATCGTCTGAACCGACGTGGAACAGCCCGCTCTTACCATACCGTGCGCTAAGGATGCAGGCCGTCGCGAGGTCGTCGGCGTAGATGAATTGGTAGCGGTTGCCGCCGTCGCCGACGACCCAGACGGTTTTGTTGTCGTCGATGAATTCGTACAGGATGGCGAGCAGGCCCAGGCGGCCCTCGTCCATGATGGTGGGGCAGCGAAGAATCACAACGTTCAGATCCTCCGTGAATAGCTGGAGACGCTGCTCGGCTTCCAGCTTGCTGCGGCCGTAGATTTCGATGGGTGCGGGTACATCCGACTCCCGTACGGGGTGGCCCAGGTCAGATGCCCACAGGCAATTCGTGGAGACGAAGACGAATGGCTTGACCCCGTGTGCGCGCGCGGTCTCCGCCAGCAGCACGGTTGCGTCCACGTTGCTGGTCCACAGCAGGCCCTCGTCAATGCGGGTGCCGTGAGCGAGCTGTGCCGCGCAATGGAAGACGGCGTCAAAGCGATGTTGCGTAAAGGCTTGGCGTACCAGGGACGCATCGCGCAGGTCGCCCTGGATGCTGGTCAGGCCAGCAGTTCCTGCATCCTCATCCCGTTGGAGATCGATGTTGAAGACGGTGTGGCCTGCGCGCAAAAGCCGCCGCTTCAGGATGCCGCCGAAAAAGCCTGACGCGCCGGTAACAAGATAGTGCGGCATCCCTCAATCATGTCATCCGTCTCGGCTTGTGCTCAACGGTGATTGAGCGGCGGCAGTTCCACGTTCTCGCTGGAGAGGCCTACCGCTTGCGTGGGCGAGGTGGCGTTCAGCGGCGATGCAGGACTGGCCAGGAACAGCGCAAGGTCAAGCAGCGCGGCAGAGACAATCAGGATTCTGAAAAGTCGCATCGTGCTCCCTCCGTGTTGTCGGCAGGCTAAGCGTGCCAAGCCTTCGCTGACAAGTAGAAAAAGATACTTTACTGTAACTCTTCGACCGGAACCGCGAAGCTTTTACATGTTGTTTGCTGTTTGACGCGCCTTGCTGCACTCAAGCGCTCAACAGTGTGAGCAGACCGGCTTCATCCAATACAGACACGCCCAGCTCCCTTGCCTTATCCAGCTTGCTGCCTGCGTCTTCTCCAGCGACGACATAGCTGGTCTTCTTGGACACGGAGCCGGAGACCTTGCCGCCAGCGGCTTCGATGCGAGACTTGGCTTCGTCACGGGTCAGGGTGGGCAGGGTGCCTGTCAGCACGAATGTCTGGCCCGCGAGAGCGGTTCCGAGCACTTTCTTTTCTGCGGTGAACTGCAGCCCTGCGGCACGTAGAGCCTCAACCAGCGCCCGATTCTTGTCGATGAAGAAGAAGTCCGCAATGGTGCTGGCGACAATAGGACCGATGCCCTCAGCCCGCACCAGTTCATCAGCGGATGCAGCCATGATCGCGTCCATGCTGCCGAAGGTCGTGGCCAGGTCTTGCGCGGTACGCTCGCCCACATGGCGGATGCCGAGGCCCAGCAGCACACGATAGAGCGGTGCCTGTTTAGACCGCTGAATCTGCTGCAGGAGCGACTGCGCCGTTTTTGGCCCGACGCGCTCCAAGCCGAGCAGATCCTTCTCAGTGAGTTTGTAGAGGTCGGCGATGGTGCGGACTAAGGCCTTGCGGGTGGGTTCGTCTGCTGTGGTCTCGGTTTCCATCGGGGATAAACCTGCGGCTTCCGCATCTGCCAGCGACATGGGGTCGTTCAGCGGATGGCCCATCAACTGCGACACCATGGCTTCGCCCAGGCCTTCGATGTTCATCACGCCGCGCGAGGCGTAATGCAGCAGCTCCTCGCTGAGGCGGGCGGGGCAGCTGGCGTTTACGCAGCGAAAGTCGATTTCGCCCTCTTCGCGGACGATCGGCTCCTTGCACTTAGGGCAGCGCGAAGGAAAGACGATCTCGCGGGTGCCACGCGGGTGCTGCGCGTCCTCGACGACTTCAGTAATCTTCGGGATGACGTCGCCGCCGCGCTCCACCGCAACATAGTCGCCGATGCGGACACCGAGCCGGGAAATCTCATCCGGGTTATGCAGGGTCGCGCGGGCTACGGTAATGCCGCCGATGGGCACCGGTTCCAGCGCGGCGACGGGCGTCAGCTTGCCGGTACGACCAACCTGGAAGAGAACATCGAGCAAGCGTGTGATCGCTCTGCGCGCGGCGAATTTGTAGGCAATTGCCCAGCGCGGTGCCTTGCCTGTAAATCCAAGCCGGTGCTGCTGCGCGACGGAGTTGACCTTGATGACGATGCCGTCAATCTCGTAGCCGAGACTGTCGCGTTTCGGCTCGGTCTCAGCAATGAATGCCAGCACGTCATCCACAGTGTGGACGGTGCGCGCGTGCGGGTTCGTGCGGAAGCCCGCAGCAGCAAGCGCGTGGAGGGTGCCGGCTTGCGTGGGCAGCAGGAAGTCGCCGTCACGCAGGAGGAAGTAAGCGTAGTAATCGAGGCGGCGCCGGGCCACTGCGCCGGGTTCGACCATACGGATGGTTCCGGCGGCGGCGTTGCGCGGGTTGGCGGCGGGAGACTGGCCGGCGCGCTCACGTTCCTCATTCATTTTGACGAATGCGGTTTGCGGCATGACGACTTCGCCGCGGACCTCAAACGCGTGCGGCAGGCCGGCTTTCTTCAGCCGTTCGGCTGTGAGTGACAACGGCACGGAGCGCATGGTGCGTACGTTGCTGGTTACATCCTCCCCGACGGCACCGTCGCCGCGCGTCAGGCCGCGTTCGAGGCGTGCACCGCCGTTCTCCGCTGCTGTGTAGTGCAGCGCCAGCGAGAGGCCATCCAGCTTGTACTCGCAGACGTACTCGACCACCTCGTCCGCCGGAAGCGCGGCGGTCACGCGAGCGGCCCATGCGCGCAGCTCCGCTTCGTTGTAGGCGTTATCCAGCGAGAGCATGGGATGGGAGTGCGCTACCTTCGCGAAGCCCTCCTTAGGCTTGCCGCCAACACGCTGCGTGGGCGAATCGGGCGTCAGCAACTCCGGATGCTCCGCTTCGAGCGCCTTCAGCCGGTTCATCAGCCGGTCGTACTGCGCGTCGGTAATCTCCGGCGCGTCCAGGACGTAGTACAGGTGCTCGTGATGCTCGATCTCTTTACGAAGCGCTTCGATCTGCTGGGCTGGTGCTTGTTCTGTCCTGCTCATGGTTGTGGTCTATCTGCCTTGCGGACGTCACTCAAGCTACACTTCGGATTTCTTTTACGATGTTCAGGGTGTGCAGGTTCTGTGGCGTGAATTGTAACGAACTCGCCGCACTCGATACATTTTCCGCGTTTCTCGCCGACCTTGAGCGCTTCATCAACGTCCATCTCTACCCACCCAAAGACGCGCTTACCCTCAGCGTCATTGTGCCAACGATGGATGAGAACACGATCCGTTCGAGCCATAAGGTCAGGTTAGCTCAATACTGAAGCGCAATGTATGCTCGGGGGCGTGGAACCTGTTACTCACCTGCTGACGGGCGCGTGCCTTTCGCGTGCATCTGGATTCCCCGCACGGGCACGCTACGCGACGGCGGCATGCGTGATTGCGGCGGAGTTGCCGGATGCCGATTACGTCTACCGGTTGGGTGGTCCGTTGGTGTATTTTCAGCATCATCGCGGGTGGACGCACGCGTTCTGGTCGCTGCCGCTACAGGCTGCGTTTGTGGTGCTGCTCTTCTTCCTGCTGCACAGGACGCGGCGCACGTGGAAGAAGCGGCGGTCACTGAACGAACCTGCTCCGGTGAACTGGCTTCTGCTCGGCGGCATGGCGCTGCTCGCGCTCTGCAGTCACATCCTGCTGGACTGGACGAACAACTACGGTGTGCGGCCCTTTGCGCCGTGGAACCCTCGCTGGTATGCGGGCGAGTTTACCTTTATCGTTGAGCCGGTCCTGCTGTTGGTGCTGGCTTTGGCGCTGGTGCTGCCGTTCATCTTTTCGTTGGTGCAAAGGGAGATCGGCGTCCGCCGCGCGCGTTACAGTGGCCGGGGTTTGACCATTGCCGCCCTGGTTGGCATGGTGGCTATCTGGAGCTATCGCGTGATGCAGCGGGCCGACGCGGGAACACTTGTGCACGCGCAGGAGTGGCGCGGAGGACGCGTGACCCGCGCCTCCATCAATCCGTACCCGATCAATCCTTTTCACTGGCATGTCATCGCGGAGACACCGCTGAACTTCCAGGCGGCCGAAGCGGATACGCGCACCGGCATTCTGGATACTGACGCGCAACAAATCTTTGCCAAGGCAGCCGAGACGCACTTCACGCTGGCGGCGAAGCGGAGCTGGCTGGGACGGGTTTACCTGAACTGGTCAACGTTTCCGCTGGTGCAGGACGCAGGCACAGCAGCGGACTTGCACCCGGAGCTTGATCTGTCTCCTGCTGAAGCCCGGCTGCACGTGGTGCGGTTCAGCGATCTGCGCTTTCGCTACGATACGATCGGCTTGCGCGGCTCAGCGCGTCCGCCACTGAGTGCGGAGGTGTGGCTGAACGAAGAGGGTGGTTCCGTACGCATTTTCTTCGGCGATGTGGAGCAGCGGCTGCGCTGAAGCGCTTCCTGGCATGGGAGAATGAGGGCATGGCCTTCCTGGTGCTGCTCCTCGCTGTCCTTAGCCGCGTCCTGCCGCATCTGTTCCAGATGACAGGCGCAAACGCGACCATGGTGGGGGCGGGATTACTCTTTTTTGGAGCAAGTCTGCGTCGCGGCAACCGTGCGCTGGCGTTGTTGGCAGTTCTGGCTCTGGCGGCGACGGATTACTGGCTGACCGTGTATGCGTACGGCTATCCATTCCACGTAACCAGTTACCTTCCCACATGGCTCTGGTACGGCGGAGTTTGCCTGGCTGCGTCGGCTGCCCTGCACCACCGGCGTGGCGTGCTGCGGGTGAGCGCGGCTGCGCTTGCCACTTCCACCAGCTTCTTTTTGCTGAGTAATGGCGTGGTGTGGCTGCGCGGAAACATGTATCCGCATACGGCTGCGGGTCTGGGCACGTGTTATGTCGCGGGCCTGCCGTTTTACCGCAATGATGTTGCTTCCACGTTAGTATTTTCCGCAGCCTTCTTCCTGCTGCCGGGCGCAGGGGCCATTCTGCGGCGCGCAGCCCACTCGCTGGGCAGCGGCGATGCGGCTGCGGTCTAACGAGTCAAAGGACCTCCACGATGCTGAGCCGCAACTTATATATTCTGGCTGGCACGCTCCTCTTCTTTTCCGCGCTGTCCTACGTGATGGGAGCGAGTGGTCTGGCGCATGAGCCGGGCGCACCGGCGGAGTCGAGTCTGTGGCACATGATCGGCATTGTGCTCCTTCTGCTGTCGTTGTTTGTCGCTCTGCTGGGTGTGTTGCAGTCAATGTTTGAGCAGGCGGACCGTCGTACACCGGGTGGTCAGGCTGGTGTGCGCCAGCGTTACCTCGACGGCAAGGATCGGGCGAAGCTCGCGAAAGAGCCGAGGCCGGGTGGACGCAAGCTCCCGTAAACTGTAGACGAGTGGCTGCGGTGCAGTCGCGAGGCCAGGTCGAATGTTTGAAGTTACCGTAGAGGCACATTTTTCGTCAGGGCACTACCTCCGTGAATATCACGGCAAGTGCGAGAATCCGCATGGGCATAACTACCGCGTGCTGGTAACGTTGGCCGGCGCGGAACTGGAGAGCAACGGGCTGCTGCTTGATTTCAAAGTGCTCAAAGGCATCCTGAAGCCGGTGGTTGGATATCTTGACCATCAAATGATTAACGACCTCCAACCATTCACGACCGTGAACCCTTCCGCGGAAAATCTCGCGAAGTATTTCTTCGATGAGACAAACCGCCGGCTAAGTGATGTCACCGGCGGTCGGGTTAGGGTCAAGTGCAGCACAGTATTTGAAACGGATACCTCGCAGGCGACGTATTACGAGTAGCCTGAATACAAGGAGCAAGCCTTATGCAACTAGAATTGAGTGAACGAGCAGCAGCTGAAATCACAAGGCGCGCCACTGTTTCCGGGGTTGAGGTTAAGGACTACGTGGATGACCTCCTTTTTCACAACGACTCGAACTCGAGCAGAAAAGAACCATACACCGCTGAAGAGCTAGGCACCTTGCTGCGGGAGGGCGGTGGCTCGCTTGGCCGCAATGGACGGCCCTGGCGAGAGTTCATACATGAAGGACACAAGTATTGAGGTATGTGATCGACTCCTCGCTGGCACTAAGCTGGTGCTTTCCGGATGAGTTTAACGAGGCAGCAAGAGCAGCGTACCAGCTTGCGGAACATAGCAGCCTTATTGTTCCGCCTCTGTGGCACATTGAGATTGGAAATGTACTGGGAACGGCCTTGAGAAAGGGTCGCATCGACTTGCACCTGCTGAACCGCGCGTTAGGGATCTTGAGGCGGCTTCGCATTGAAACTGCTCACGTGAGCACGAGTGACGACATATCGCTCATCCTGCATTTCATGCGGGCAAACGAACTGACAGCTTATGACTCTCTCTATGTAGAGCTGGCAAAGCAATTGCACCTGCCACTCGGAACACTGGACCGGCAAATGGCTCGCTCCTTCAGGGCTGCTGGAATAAGCCTGGTCGCGGAACCGGTAAGTTAGCTCAATGCGACTGATTGAACTTTACAAATCGGTGCAAGGAGAGTCGTCGTTTACCGGCGTGCCGTGTATTTTTGTGCGGTTTGCCGGATGTAATCTGCGGTGCGCATGGTGTGATTCGACTTATACCTTCACCGGAGGGGAGCCGTTCACGGAGGATGAGGTGGTTGCGAAGATCGAAGCGCTGGCACCGTGCACGCTGGTTGAGTTCACCGGCGGTGAGCCGATGCTGCATGGCCGCGATCTCTTGCCGCTGATGCACCGTCTGCTCAACGATTCAGAAACTTCCTACACGCTGATGATGGAGACAAGCGGCGAGCGCCCGCTGCAGGATGTTCCCGCGGCGGTCCACAAGATCGTTGACGTGAAGTGCCCGGGAAGCGGCAGCGCCTTTGGATCGTTCCGCATGAGCAATCTCGACACTTTAACCGTGCGCGATGAGGTCAAATTTGTGCTGCGCGACCGGCGCGACTATGAGTTTGCGCGTGACTTCATTCGTGAACACTTTGCTTCGCGCGTGAGCGCCGGAACGCTTGGCGGCATCCTTCTGTCGCCTGCGTTTGTGCAGCAGCCATCGCCGCTGCGCACGGCGGACAACATGGAACTGGATGCCCGCGAACTCGTGGGATGGATGCTGGAGGACGGCCTGCCCGCGCGGCTCTCCCTGCAAATTCATAAGTTCATCTGGGAGCCGCGGAAGAAAGGCGTTTAGCATCAGGCGTATGCTTCGTGTTCTAGCTTCCATGCTGTTCGTGGCAGTTGTCGCGTCAGCACAAACTGCCGCAACTGCGCCCGTGCAGGTCAAGGTCGTTGTCGTCACCATGTTTGAGATCGGCGACGACACGGGCGACATGCCAGGCGAATTTCAACACTGGGTTGACGGCGAACACCTCACGCGACGGTATCCCTTGCCCGCCGCCTATCACGATGCGCTGATGAATGACGACGGCGTGCTGGGTATCGTGACCGGCATCGGCACGGCGTGCGCTGCGGCAACGATTATGGCGCTGGGCAGCGATCCTCGCTTTGACCTGACTCACGCGTATTGGGTGATTGCGGGGATTGGCGGGATTGATCCGCAGGCGGGTTCACTCGGATCGGCGGTCTGGTCGGACTGGGTCATCGATGGTGATATCGCGCACGAGATCGATCCACGCGAGGCTCCGAAGGACTGGCCCACAGGCTATGTGCCGCTGCGCAAGAGCGTGCCGTACGAGCTGCCACGCACGGATGAAAATGGCATTGTGTTCCACCTAAATACGAAGCTGGTCGACTGGGCGTATAGCTTGACACGGAAGGTGGATCTGCCGGATACCGCAGAGATGCGCGAGCGTCGGCGGAGTTTTCCGGGAGAGACGGCCAAGCGTCCGCCCTTTGTGCTGCGTGGTGACAACCTGAGCGCAGGCACCTTCTGGCATGGCAAGCTGATGAACGCGTGGGCGCGTGACTGGGTGAAGTACCAGACCGGGGGCCAAGGGACGTACGCCATCTGCGGCATGGAAGACACGGGCACGTTGCAGTCCCTGACGTGGCTCGGGCGCGCGGGCCGCGTGGACATCAACCGCGTTCTGGTCCTGCGCACCGCCAGCAACTACGACCAGCAGCGCGAGGGCATTTCCGCCGCGGAAAGCCTCGCCGAAACCAAGATCACCAAATACAGCGCGTTTCTGCCTGCGCTGGATGCAGCGTTCCGCGTCGGCGACCCCGTGGTGCGATGGCTTGTGGCGAACTGGGCCGTCGACCGTGACACGTTGCCAGGAGTTGCCCGGGAGAATGCGCCGGCCGCCGTCTCAGCGCCTGCGGTACCCTGACGGGATTCCGCGGCAACGTTGTCGCACCGCAGCGGTTAGGCGGCTATCGGCGGCAGTGTTGATACCGGCATGTGCAGCACCGGCGGTGGAGTGGATTTCAGCAGACGGTTGACGGTGCGCGCGAAAGCGAGCGGGCCATCCGATGCACGCAGAAGCTCGCACTCGGTCACAGCGGCCGGTTTGGCCTCCGTGACATGCATGGACAGGCAGTGGCCATCGGGGGAGTACTCACGCATCCATCGTGTCGCGCCCGCGCACTCCTCCGCGCTAAGCGTCTGGCACAGAACGATCAGGTCAACGTGTCTCCATCTCAGCCTCTCGCGAACTTCAGAGACACTCATGGCGCACAACAGAAAGCAGCCATTTTGCTCCAGAAGCATCTGGCGGGAGATCAGCAGACTGAAATCATGGCTGAAGCAAAGAACGGTACGGCCAGGAGACGTGAACTCCATATGCGGCCTGCTTTCGGGGAAGTAGCTTCGAACTCCATTCTTTTTGAAAGAATGAAACTCGTCTGCAATATATGAAACAAAGCACCGTATTAAGTGTGATTCCTTGCAAACGGAAAAGCGTTTTCTGTTGACCGGAAAGATGGACTCTCTCCGTGTGTCTGGTATGATTATGTGCGAAAACGCACGTATGAACAAAGGCCGGGCAGTTTATCCGCAGTGTCTGCGCAGGACCAGGGCTGCGGAATCCGCTCCTTGTGCCGGCTAAGAGACAAACGGGAGCAACGGTGCCTCTTAGTATGTCCAGTGTTGTGCAGAGACGATGCATACCCTTGCCGTGGCTTGGTGCATATGCACTGCGTATGAGGCGATTGCGAGGAGTTTTGTGCCCATTACAGGCAATCAATTACTTGATGTTTTTTCCCCGCCGCTCCAGCAGACGGTATTGAATGCTGCGATGCGGGTGGATCTGGAGTCGCGTGCCAGCCTGTTTCATGTTCGCGAGGCACCCACCCACGGGTATTTTCTGCTGACCGGCGTGGCCTCCATGGTGGTCAGCATGACCGAGGGCGGTTCGGCTGAGGTGGGCATGATTGGCGGTGAGGGTCTCATTGGCGGCTCTGCCCTGCTGGGACCGGCACCGATGGAAGCGGATGCCTTCATGCAGATTCCGGGTGCGGGACTTCGCGTGCCCATGAGAGTGTTGCGTACACTCTTCAGCGATGACGAGGAGTTTCGCACGCGCGTGCTGCAGTTTCAGCAGAGCCAGATCAACATTGCCACCCAGCTGTCGGCATGCAACAAGCTGCATGAAGCAGAGGCGCGGCTGGCACGCTGGCTGTTGATGACCTCGGACCGGGCACGCACCAGTTTGTTGACGCTGACACAGGAGTTCCTGGCGCAGATGCTGGGAACACAGCGGACGACGGTGGCGCTGGTGGCCGGTGTGCTGCAGCGCGCCGGATTTATCGATTACCGGCGAGGAGCGCTTCGCATCATCGACCGTGACGCCCTGACCAGTGTGGCGTGCGATTGCTATGGCGTAACGCGGAAGATTCTGGAAAGGCTCTATAGCAATGCCCCCCGGTCACAGCCGGATGGGAGTGGACCCAGGCCGCACGCGGAGAGCCGCCCCCAGCGGAGCACTTTGTTCACTACCGGGCAGTCAACGAAGCCGCCGGAGACGTAAGCTGCAAGTTTGCCGGGATACGATTTGGCGTGAGGCTGATTCGTCCTGCTGCGTTCTCCGTGACGATACCGGGAGAGACTGCGACGGCGTGCGGAATTGAGGCGTACGAGAAGTCATGGACGAACAGGGGAACCGGTTGGTTGACGCGTTATCACACGAGAGCCGGCGGCAGCTGCTGCTGCTGGCTCGACGGGTGGACCTGCCGCAACGTGCCGTGCTGTTCCGGCCAGAGGAAGCAAGCAGGTACGTCTACTTTCTTACCTCAGGGATCGCTTCCTATGTGGTGACGCTGCCACATGGCGGGGCTGCCGAGGTCGGCTTGCAGGGCACCGAAGGTGCGATCGGCGCAATGGACCTGATGGGTGCTTCCGCAGCCGTTGCGCAATGTTTTATGCAGACGAACGGCACCGCATTGCGTGTACCGATGAATGACATGCGCAAAGTTTTCCTGGAGTCCGGCGAGGTACGCCGGTGCATCCTGGAATCCGTTCAGCAACAGGCGCTGACACTGACTCAGATTGGTGCCTGTAACAAGTTGCACAGCCCCACGGAGCGGTTGTCGCGGTGGCTTCTTACGGCGTCTGATCGCACCGGCTCCGCCAGTGTCAGCCTAACGCAGGAGACGCTGGCCGCCATGTTAGGAACGCGCCGCACCACCATCGCCATGGTGGCGGGCTCCCTTCAGCGCAGCGGAATGATTCAATACAGTGGCGGCACGGTGAAGATCGTCGATCGCGAGGCGTTGATGGCGGCGGCATGTGACTGCTACTGCATCGAGGCCCGGCTGGTGAGGGATATGTACAGGAGCGATCCGTCCCGGATGAACCACTCGGGCATGAACTGAACGCAGGCATGTGTCTGTTCCAGAGATGACCGTGCGGCGTGCAAACGGTATCATCGCCTGACGCGATGCGATGTGTCACCATGCAATTCGTGAAAAGGTTCAGGATCGCCGCGGGGTGGGCCTGGGTGTTGCTTCTGTTCATGTCGCTGGGACGCGCGCAAAGCGCTCTCTCCCCAGTGGAGACCGAGAGCGGCAACCTGATCGGCACGCGGGACGGCGCGGTTCGTGTCTTCCTTGGCGTGCCCTTTGCCAAGCCGCCGGTGGGTGATTTGCGCTGGCGGCCCGCGGAGCCGGTGGAGAGAAGCAGCGTTCCGCTCCCTGCCAACCGTTTGGAAGCCAGTTGCATGCAGAAGCTCTCACGCTCGCATCTGCCATGGACGGCAGAATTCATGGTGCAGAACGAGGCGAGCGAGGATTGCCTGTACCTGAACATCTGGGCACCCGCGAACATGGCAGCAAGCCCCGCGCGTCCCGTGCTGGTGTTTCTGCATGGCGGCGGCTTCGTTGAAGGTTCCGGAGGCGTTGCGGCTTACGACGGAAAAGCGCTGGCGCAGCGGGGCCTCATCGTCGTCACGGTAAACTACCGGTTGGGTATCTTCGGCTATTTCGCCGATTCTGCCTTGCAGAAGGAGTCGCCCCATGCCAGCGCGGGCAACTACGCCATGTCCGACCAGATCGCGGCGCTGAAGTGGGTGCAGCGCAACATCGGGGCGTTTGGCGGCACCCCGGCACGCGTGACGCTGGCCGGGCAATCGGCTGGCGCGGAGAGCGTGGCAGAGTTGCTGGCATCGCCCGCGGCAAAGGGGCTGTTCCAGCGTGCGGTGATCAACAGCGACCCTATGCTTTGGCCGGCGGGCAAGGTCACGCCGCTGCCGGATGCAGTTGCGGCGGGTGACGCATGGGCGTCCGCCGGCGAGCAAGAGAAAAGCTCGGCGCTGCTTCCACTCCTGCGCGGACTTGCTCCGGATGTGATGATGAGCATGCCAGATCCGCCCGCAACTTCGCGCAGGCCGGATGTTGATGGCTGGTTGCTGCCGGAACAGCCGGCTGATGATTTGCGCAAACCCGTCGGGAGCGATGTTCCGGTGATATTGGGATGGGTTGCTGATGAGGGAAGCGCCACGCCGGGGTACGGGCAGATCACGTCGGACGCATACCATGCAAAGGTGCGGAGCAAATATGGCGCACGGTCAGCGGAGTTCCTGAAGCTGTACCCGGCGGCGACGGACTTCCAGGCCGGTAACTCCGATAAGGCGGCTGCGCGGGACCGGAACTTTGCAATCGCCGGTCTGTGGGCTGAGGCATGGGCGAAGCAGCGAAAGTCGCTGGTCTACTTGTACTATTTCAGCCGGGTGCCGCCGTGGAAGGAGCACCCTGAGTTCGCGGCGCATCACACGTCGGAGCTCCCGTATTTCTTTGGCACATTGGATAAAGTGCATCGCGACTACACGGCGGACGACCGCGCCGTGAGCGACGCCGCCATGTCCGCATGGGTCCATTTCGCGGAGTCCGGCGCGCCCGGCGGCGGATGGACAGCAACACACGGTGAAGACGGCCCGGTGTTCGACTTCGGAGACACGCGGACGATGCGGCCCATGCTGGATGCAGAGCGTGCCGCCTTCTGGAGAAGCATGCTGCTGCCTGCGCCTTCGCCATAGACACCCGCTGCCCCTCCCCGTGCGTCTTACCCTTGCGAGGGTGAGGGTGCATGGCGGAACGCGATGAAGACGATTATGTGACAGTGGCAAGCTACTCTGAAGTGGGCGAGGCGGCGCTTGCGCAATCCGTGCTGGATGGTGCCGGGATCGATTCCTTCCTGTCGGGAGAAGAGGCCAATATCTTGCTGCCTGTAAGTGGAGCACGCCTGCAGGTGCGTCTTTCCGATGCAGCTACAGCACATGAATTGCTAAGCACTGTTCCCGTGACGCAAGACGCAGACGGCACACTCTCTGGCGCGACCACGCATGGTGCAGCGCTGGCGGACAATGGCGACGAACTCTAAGGGCAGCCGTCGCGAGAAGGCGGTAGTATGTCTTTCCGGAGGCATGGACTCCACCGTGTGCGCGACGCTGGCAGCACGCGACTATGACGCGTATGCCCTCCATGTCTCCTACGGCCAGCGGACTGAGGCGCGAGAGTTGCGCGCGGCGCAGGAATGCGCTGATCTGCTAGGATTTCGAGTGTTTCTGCCGTTGCGGATCGATCTGTTCCGGCGCATCGGCGGATCGGCATTAACGGATGTATCCATTGCCGTCCCGCTGGCTGACGGTCAGGAGAGTGCATCCGAGCGGAGCGGCAATGACGTGCCGGTGACCTATGTGCCCTTCCGCAACGCGCATTTTCTGGCTGCCGCAGTCTCGTGGGCAGAGGTGCTGGGAGCGCGTACCGTCATCATCGGTGCGGTCGAGCAGGACAGCTCAGGGTATCCCGATTGCCGCCCCGCGTACTACGAGGCATTTAATGAACTCATCCGGCAAGGCACAAAGGAGGGTGAAATCCGAGTAGAAACGCCGCTGATCCACATGCGGAAGCGCGATATTGTGGCACTGGGTGTTGAACTGTGTGCGCCATTCCATGTAAGTTGGTCATGCTATTCAGGCGAGGATGTCGCCTGTGGTGTGTGTGAAAGTTGCGATCTCCGGCTCCGGGCATTCATGGAGGCGGGCGTGGTCGATCCCCTTCCCTACGCCTGTCGCCGTGCGATAGGTGCTGAGAGGCCGGAACTTGCACACACGATCTAGTTTTTTGAAGTGAAGAGCGGCCACGTGCCAGCCCGCGAAGGAGTTACACCCATGAAGTCTCGGATTTTATCTCACGCTACCGTTCTTGCCATCTTGTCGCCAGCCGCGATGCTGGCGCAGGCACCCGCTCCGGGAAGCATCCATGGCCACGTGCAAAATGCCGCCGGAATGGCGCAGCCCGGCGAGGTAAAGCTGACCACGGACCGCAACTCCGATGAGAAGACCCGCAAATACCAGTACACCTTCCCCATCGACGCAAATGGCGACTACAAAGGCACCGATGTTGCTCCAGGCAAGTACATTCTGTTCACCATCTCAAAGGGCGTCACGATCGACTACATCGACAACGTAGACATCAAGCCCGGCGTTGACACGCTGCAGAACGACGACATGACGCGCGAAGAGTTCCTGAAGGCGATGACGCCCGAACAGCGCAAGCAGATTGAGGAGTTCAAAAAGCAGAATGCCGCGACGGCAGCCGCAAACAAGACGGTGGCCAATCTGAACAGCTTGCTGGTGGCCGCGCGCGACAACGAAAAGGCTGGCAAGTACGACGACGCCGTCGCTTCCATGACACAGGCGACCTCGCAGAAGCCGGACGAACCAATCCTTTGGCTGGAACTGAGCAACGCCCAGATCGGTGCCAAGAAGTATCAGGAAGCCGTCACGTCGGCGCAGAAGGCGGTAGATACCAACGCAGCCTCGAAGAAGCCCAACCCGTCATTTGCCGGAAGCGCGTACAACAACGAAGGTCAGGCATACGCGAAGATGAGCAAGCCGCAGGATGCCCTTGCCGCCTACGACAAAGCCGCGCAGGCAGAACCCGCCAAGGCTGGTCTCTATTACCTGAACGAGGCCATTACGCTGTACAACAACAACGCGCACACTGAGGCTGCACAGGCGGCCGACAAGGCTATCGCGGCGGATCCGAACAAGGCCGACGCGTACTACATCAAGGGCCAGGCACTCATCGACAAGGCGACCCTCGATCCCAAGACACAAAAGATGAGCGCGCCTCCGGGATGCCTGGAGGCCTACCTGCGGTATTTGGAACTGGCACCGAACGGGTCGCACGCTGAGGATGTCAAAGGCATCGTCTCGGCGTTCGATCAGAAGCAAGTGGAAGCGTTCCGGGCGAACAGCAAGAAGAGATAGTCCCGTTGCATTGATGGAGAGCCCCGCAGTGCGCGGGGCTTTTTCCTGCGCATCAGTTTGCCACGTACTCGCGTGACTTCCATGATGCGGTGCGGCCCACCAGCTTGCGTACCAGGGCATACCACTGCAGTACCAGCAGTACCGCAACACCCGCGGGATGCAGCAGCACACCCAACCAGCTCTGCCGGTATCGTGCTGCGTTGATGATGCGAGGCAGGTAGCTCAACAAAAGCGCAAGCACCGCGGTCCACACGGGAGCCATGCCGACGCGCACCGGCGGCCCGAGAAACGGGAAGATGAAGCGCGTATGCTTCCACGCCATCCACAGCAATGGCAGCGGAAGTATCTGCCCGAACCCGAGCAGAAGCGTCATAGGCAGGATGCGCACAGGTGCGGCCATGCCCTCGGTGGCGTTTTTAGCGAGTCCGTTCCATGTGGTCCGCAGGGAACGGTACATGCGGCAGCTTGCCACAGCCGTCAGGTCCGCCAGCCGGGTGACGTAGCCATGCTGGCGCAAGAGGCGCGGCAGCAAGAGGCCGTCATGCATGGTGTGCCGGATGGCGGCGTGTCCTCCGCTGCGAATATACGCTTCCAGATCTACAAGGAGAAACTGACCGCATCCCGCCGCAAAGCCCGGAACGGTGGTGGTACGCGACAGACGCATCGGCAGCAAGCCAAGCAGGATGAAGTGAATCAGCGGGATCAGCAGCTTCTCAAGGAACGTGCCAGTCTCTTCGCGTGGGAAGCCGCTGACGAGTGCCGCCCGTCCGCGCACCAGCAGGAAAACGCAGCGGGAGAGGCACCCCGGCGCGAGCCGCACATCCGCATCTAGGAAAAGGAGCAACGGCGTGGACGCAGCCTGCGCGGCCTGCCAGCACGCGTGCTGCTTGCCGTTCCATCCGGAGGGAAGCGGAGCGGCATGCAGCAGATGAACACGCTTGTGGTGGCCGGCAATCTCCTCGACGATTGCGGCTGTGCGATCGGTCGAGGCGTCGTCGATGACGACGATGTCGAGCGTGATCCCGGTAGAGGCAAGCACGCTGTTCACGCACGCGGCGATGCCCTCCTCCTCATTGCGCGCCGGGATGATGACCGTGATTGGCGGCTGCGGTCCTGCATCGTGCCGATCCGCTGCGGGTGGCGGCGGCTGATATTCCGAAAGATTTAGGAGGGTAAGCAGCGCAGGTGTTGCCGCGCACGCGGCCGATGCCACTGCGAGCGCCAACAGCATCAAACGCTTCCCTGTGACGATGCGTGCCGCGACGGGCGAACCGGGTCCGCTACGTGATCCGCGTGGTATTGTCTGCCCAGCAGCCGCTCGCGCGCGCGCTGCCACGTGCCATAGACACCGCTTGTGCCGCGTTTGCCTTTCAGCACCGTGGTGAAGGAAGACGGATCGCGCGTCTGCGAGACCTCTGCCAGCAAATCTTGCACGGCTTGCAGGCGCACCTCAAGCAGGGCGGTCCACTCCGCCGCCGTATGTTCCCGCGCGGTGTTGACATACACCGGCTCACCGGCAGCGGTCAGGGCTTCCGGCAGCCGTTGATTCCAGAAGCTGTACTCGATAGCCAGCGGGATCACCGTGACGTGCTGGCTGCGCTGCAGCAGCGCTCCAAGCCCGGGCATCAGGCGGGTAGGGCGGCTCCTCGCATCCGTGAAGTGGCCCTGCGCGGTGATCCAGAGGACGCCGTTTGCGGCCAGCACCGCCTGCGCCGCTCGCAGGAACTGCGCCGCGCCGCGTGGGGAATCCTGCTCCACGGGAAACATGCCGAGCTTGCGGAATACCCCGTATTGCTCAAGCGCGGTGGCGCTGATGGGAGCCCGGTGCATCCGGCGGGGCAGCAGCCGCTGCACGATAGCCATGCACACCAATGGATCCCACCAGGACGGATGATTAAGGTAGATCACCACCGGTCCCGGCGGCACGTTGCGCAGCCCTTCCGCGTTCAAGAGGCGCACCGCTCGGAACGAACGCCGCAGACGGCGCCACGCAATGATCCAGAAGGCACGCAGCAGCCAGCGAGAACCCCTGGGCAGATCACCGGACTGCGAAGGGCGCGCCATCTCCTCACATCCGATGCGTGCCGGATGCCGCGCGCACCTCTTATCTGACACGCTGCGCTCTCCCCTGGGCTGCCGGAGAGCCGCAACGAACTGCGCAGTCAAATGCTGTCCTGGAACCGCACGCCTGTGAGATGTTCAGAGAGTTCCCAAAGCTGCGCAGCGTCCGCCGTGTTGTTTGCGCGCCTGGTGATGACTGCGCGTGCGACGGGTCCGCGCCGCTCCAGCAAGCCCTTTGGGCCGTAGTATGCGAAACCATGCGCTTCAGGTGCCGTGGCCGCGTACAGAATGGGAAGCGCGCCGTCAGCGGCGGTTTGGCTGAACATCGGTCCAATCCTTTTCACCACTCTGGCGTGCACGCTGTCTGCTCCAAAACCGTTGGCGACGATGTCGGTATGCGCGAGACCTGGATGGGCGCTGTTACTGGTCAACCGCAATCCCGCCGCATCGGCCCGGCGCTGGAATTCCGCGGCAAACAGGATGTTGGCCAGCTTCGATTGCGCATATGCCCCAAAGGGCCGATACGTGCGCTCCGCCTGCAGGTCGTCGAAGTTGATTCTCCCGATACGGTTGGCCGTGCTGCTGACGGTGGTAATACGTGGCAAAGTCCCGGCGCTCAGCAGCGGGAGCAACAGAAGCGTCACTGCGAAATGACCAAGATGATTGGTTCCAAACTGCATCTCAAAGCCGTCTTCCGTGGTCTTACGCTTCGGCAAAGCCATCACGGCGGCGTTGTTGATCAGGATGTCGAGCTTACTCTCGGTGCGTCGCAGCTCGGCGCTGAAAGCCTGCACCGATGCGAGACTTGCCAGATCGAGTTCCAGGAAGCGTACAGAAGCTCCCTCGTGGGCGCGTTGAATCCGCTCCACCGCAGCATGGCCCTTGAGCGGGTTTCGTCCAGCCAGAACGACGGCTGCTCCGGCACCGGCCAACGCCAGCGCGCACTCGTATCCCAAGCCGCCGGTTCCCGTGACCACCGCCACTGTGCCGTGCTGTGGCGGAACGTCCTGTACGGTCCATGGCGTTTTGATGTTCACCCTCGTCTGATTAACCGTGGTCATCACCGGATGCTTTCTTTTCCGGGGCCGCTGTGTGACCGGGGATTTGGAATCGCCCGCGCGGCTGGCCGTCCGGCAGCCTCCCTTGCAGGTGTTGCATCACATGGCGCGGGTGGTGGAGTGCCGTGGCCAAGCGTGAAGAAGAAGTTCTGGAGATCGGTGGCCACCCGGTACGCGTCTCCAACCCGCAAAAGCTCTACTTCACCAAGGACATTCAACTCAGCAAACTGGATCTTGTGCACTACTACCTGTCAGTTGCTCCGGGAGCACTTCGAGGCATTCGTGACCGGCCATTTGTGCTGAAGCGGTTTGTGGATGGCGCTCACGGCGAGCCCTTCTACCAGAAACGCGCCCCAGATAACCTGCCCGATTTTGTGCGAACGGTGACGCTGAGCTTCCCTTCCGGCCGCACAGCGGATGAGATCGTGATCGACAATGAGGCGGCGCTGGCGTGGGCCGTCAATTTAGGCTGCATTGAGTTGCATCCCCACCCGGTGCGCACCGGCGACCTGGATCACCCGGATGAGTTGCGCATCGACCTGGACCCGCAGCCCGGCGTGGCGTGGGCCGATGTGCGCTCGGTGGCGATGGAGGTCCACGCGTTGCTGGACGAGGTGGGCCTTATGGCCTGGCCGAAGACGAGCGGTTCCCGCGGGATGCATGTCAACGTGCGGATCGAACCAAAGTGGACGTTCACCGAGGTGCGGCGGGCGGCGCTGGCGCTGGCGCGGGCGGTGGAGCGGCGTCATCCCATGGCATCGTCCAAGTGGTGGAAAGAGGAGCGCCACGGGGTCTTCCTGGACTACAACCAGAATGCGAAGGACCGGACGACCTGCTCCGCCTACAGCGTGCGGCCGCTGCCCGATGCGCGTGTATCCACGCCGTTGCGCTGGGACGAGGTGGATATGTGCGATCCGGCGGAGTTTACCGTCGCCACCGTGCCAGCACGGTTTGCCGCTCTCGGCGATCCTCATGCGGCGATGGACTCCCATGCCGGGTCTCTCCACACATTGCTGGAGATGGCCGCGAGTGACGAGCGAGATGGCATTGCCGATGCGCCATGGCCTCCGCACTTCAAGAAGATGGACGGGGAGCCTGCGCGGGTGCAGCCTTCGAAGGCTCGGGCGGCGAAACCGGCCGCCGCGAAGAAGTCTGTTGCCGCCAAGAAAAGTGCAACGGGGCGAAGGCAATCGACGATGCCGCTCCTTGTCGTGGCGCAGTCCCCAGACCGTGCCGCCGTCGACGCAGGACTGGAGCGGTGGAAGTCGCAACATGCCGAAGCAGCGACCTATCTCGCGGTGGATGATGTACTGGTAGACCGGATGCGTGGATCGGCATATATCTGGTATCGCATCCGCGTGAACCTGCGGCATGTGCCGGAGCCGCTGCGTCCACCCCAGGGAACACCGGACCCCGATGATGATCCAACCCGCAAATGGCGGCAGAAAAGCGATAAACTTGCGCAAGCGGTCGAGGAAAAGACATGAAACGCACCCAATTCAACGCGACGCGCATACTGCTCGCCTGCTGCGGCCTTTTTGCCAACGACTTACTCTCCGGCTGCATGGTGGTGGGCTACTCAAGCCGAGGCGGCGCGTTCGTGTGGCCGGGCGGACTGGGCCTGATTTTGCTGCTTCTGCTGCTTTGGCTGCTGTTGCGCGGGCGCTAAGTACCCCAGCGCTGTTAGGCAAAGATCGTCATCAACTCCTGCGGCGGCACAACTTCCAGTTGCGCGTAGGTGCAGGCGCTGACTGGCTTGTCCAGCCGCCAGCGGCGGAAATGGGCAAGGTGGCGAAAGCGATCGCCCTGCATGTGTTCGTAGGCCACCTCGACCACCAGTTCAGGACGCAGCGGCTGCCAGCTCAGGTCCTTGTCGCGGTTCCACCGGCTGGGCGCGCCGGGCATGCGGTCCTGCTCATGCGCCTCTGCCTGGCCCCATGCAGCCCACGGGTGTCCGGCGACGGCATCTTCGCGATAGGGCGCGAGAAAATTGCCCAGTTCACGCCGCTTGGCCGCTGTAAAGCTAGCGCAAACACCCACATGCTGCAGCCCGCCAGCATCGTTGAACAAGCCCAACAGCAATGAGCCGACTGCGGTTCCCTCGCCATCCTTGTGCCATCGAAAGCCTGCGACGACGCAATCGCAATCGCGTTCATGCTTGATCTTCAGCATGGTGCGCTTGTCGGGTGTGTATGGCCCATCCAACGGCTTCGCAACAACGCCGTCCAGACCTGCGCCTTCGAAACGTGTAAACCAATCCTCGGCGAGTGCCCGGTCGAGCGTCGCGGGTGTGAGGTGCAGCGGTGCCTCAAGATGGGCGAGGCTTCGTTCCAGTTCGGCGCGCCGCTCACGGAAGGGAGCATCGCGGAGGTCTCGGCCGTCTACCTGGAGCAGATCGAAGAAGACGACCGAGGCCGGCGTCTGCTGCGCCAGCAGCTTGTTGCGGGAAGCTGCGGGATGCAGCCGAAGGCTGAGCGCGTCGAAGTCGAGCCCGCGTTGATTCGCGATGACGATCTCACCGTCCAGCACACAGCGCTGCGGCAACTGCTTCAGAAGCGGTTCGGGCAGTTCAGGAAAGTAACGGTTCAGCTGCTTGCCGTCTCGGCTCTGGATGTAGAGATCGTGCCCATCACGAAAGATCACGGCGCGGAAGCCGTCCCACTTGGGCTCGAAGCTCCACGTACCGGCGTCGGGTATGCCGTCAACGCGCTTCGCAAGCATGGGAAGTATGGGTGGTGGTAAGAGAAAAGGCATCTACAAAAGCGTAACGCGTCCTCAGCGGGACGCGTTAAGCCTTTCACAACCATGTTTGACATTACATGCCCGTAGCGGGTGTTCCCCCCATCATGGTCACAGCTTTGTCTGCCATCTCTGTGTGCTGGGCGACAACCTTCTCACCCTTGGCGACAGTCTTCTTGAACGCCGGGTCGGTTGTGGACGACTCTTCCGCCTTGAAGAGATCTAGAGCCTTGTGATGGTCCGCATCCATGTCGGTCATGTACTGCTTGTCAAAATCTATCCCGGACATGCTGCTTAGCGCGTCATACTTCGCCTGATGATCGCTGTCCAGAGTGGTTACAGGGGTGATGCCTGCCTGGTCCGCGAATGGCTTCATCTCGGCTTCCAGCTTGGTGTGATCCGTAATCATCTTCTGCGCGTATGCTTTCACGCGGGAGTTGTTCGCTTTCTGCTCTGCGAGCTGGCTGAACTTTATTTCGGTGTAGTCGCTTTGCGATGCCGTCGTAATGAACTGCTTGTCCGCGTCGGACAGACCTGTCTGCGCGAGCAGACGCGCACCGCCCATCAACGTGCAGCCAATCGCCAACGTACACATGAGTTTGTTCGTCTTCATCCTGATCTCCTGCCGTGCCCCGCACGGTGTCATGTCTTTAAGAGCGGTATGGGGCCGTCGTGCGTTGCACGTTCCCTCTGGTGGCAACGACGTTTGCTTGATACGGCGCAATAAGGATGCGGTGCGGTTCGGTCGCATCACGTTAACGCAGCCAGGAACAAAAGCCGCGCGACAGAGGTAGATCTACGCATGAGCAAATACTTCCTGCCTGTTCGCCGCCTGCCCTTCTCCGCCCTGTTCTTGCCTGTCCAGCGCGTCCGCCGCGATCCAGCCGCTCATCAGAACCATGGGCATCCCGGGGCCGGGGTGAGCCGCTCCGCCTGCCAGATAGAGCCCGTGGATCCCGCGAACGACGTTCGATGGTTTGAAGGCACCATTCATGCGGCCGTGCGAACTAAGACCGTAGATGGCACCGTCAAGAACTCGGTAGCGATCATGAATATCCTGCGGCGTAAGCGCGCGTTCAAAGACGATGCGGTCTTCGATGTCCGGCATGCCGGCGGTACGCTTCAGCTTGTCCAGGATGACTTGCCGGTAGCCCGGAAACATCGCGCGCCAGTCATGATTCGGACGCAGATACGGGGTATGGACGAGGACGTACATGGCGTCCCCTCCCAAGGGGGCGGTCGCCGCTTCAGTGCGGCTGGTGCTGGCGATGTAGCAGGTGGGATCCGGCGCGGGCATGCCCAGGGTGTAGATGGCGTGAAACTCCTCATGCGGATCGCGTGAGAAGACAAAATCGTGATGCGCGATGTGGTCGTACCGCTTGTTGAGGCCGAGGTACAACACAATTCCGGAGCAGGCAGCCTCCCACTTCTTTCTCCGCTCAAAGGCGGCGGCGACGGAGGTACCGGCCAGCAACTCGCGGTGGGTGCGGACAGAATCTTCATTGGAGACAACCGCGTCAAAGCGGTACTGCTCACCCGTAGCCAGCGTGATCCCGGTTACTTTGCGGCCTTCGCCGTGAATGGCGGTATCGATGCTTGTGACATCTGTTTCCGTGTGATACTTGACACCAAGTTCGGTGCCGAGCTTGACCAGAGCTTCGGGCACCGCGCGCGTGCCCCCCATCGGATACCAGATACCCTCCTCGGTCTGCATGTGGCCAATGGCGCACAGGATGGCAGGCGATGCATCCGGCGACGAACCAACGTACTGCACAAAGTGGTCCAGCATTTGCGCGGTGTTGCTGTCTGAGATGTATTCGCGTATAACGCCGCTGACGGTTTTGCCTAGCCGCATCTTCATCACATCCCGCAAGACGTCCACGTCGAACATACCGCGCATTTCGAGCGTGTCCATCATGGAGCCGACCGGCTTCCAGAAGAAGAACTTGTCGCTGATGCCGTGCAGGTCCTCGCTGGTGCGGAGGAAAGCGCGATATTTATCTCCCAGCCCAGGCTGCTTCCCATTCAGAGACTGCACCATCGCGTCAGTCGAGTCTTTCAGGTCGAGGACAGTGCCATCTTCAAAGAAGCAGCGCCATGACGGATCGAGCCGCACCATATGCAGGTAGTTGTCCAGATTGCGGTCAGCCTCTCCAAAGATCTTGCGCAGCACGGACGGCTGAATAAGGATCGTCGGCCCCATGTCGAAGCGGAAGCCGTCCTCCTGCAGCACGGCAGCCTTCCCGCCAAGCCAGGAATTCTTCTCAAAGACTTCGACCTTATATCCGCGGGCTGCGAGCGTTGCCGCTGCCGCCAGTCCTGCTAATCCTGAACCGATGACTGCTACACGCATGATGCTGACTCCTGAACTGCCACCAATAAACTGTTCTGTGAAGTATGTTGAATGGGATGCAGGCGCGGCAAACAGAGGAGTTTGGCCGGTGGCTGGACACACTGCGTGACCGCCGTGCTCGTAACCTCATCCTGAGGCGCGTTGAAAGAATTGAGAACGACGGCCATTTGGAAATAGTCAGCAGCGTCGGAGGCTTTGTCTCTGAGATCAAGATTGACTTTGGTCCTGGCTATCGTTTGTACTTTACCCGCAGGGATGGCGCGATCATCTGGCTCCTGCTTGGTGGAGACAAGAGCAGTCAGGCTCGCGATATTCTGAAGGCGCAGCGTCTCACTGCATTGCTCGACTAAGGGAGATGACCTTGGCACTCGAAACCAGGCCGTGGGACGCAGCGGAGTATCTGCATGATGAGGAAGACCTTGTAGGCTATCTTGCAGTGGTGCTGCAGGACGACGAGCCGCCATCAATGATTGGAAGGACGATTGCCGTGGCAGCCTGCGCTCGTGGTGGCATCGCGAAGCTAGCGACGGAGAGCGGCGTTCCTGAAGAGACGTTACGTGCAGCGATTGACCGAAGCGATGAACAATCTCGTTCCGTCCTCCAAGACATTCAAAACGCCAATCAGAGGTTAGCGGCACGGCCACAGGTCGCATAGTTATTGCACCGCCAGATCGCGATCCTGCAGATGGGACTGGTCAAACGCGGACTGAGTGAAATTCCAGGCGCTCTTGACGCCTAGATCCTCAAGCATCAGCTTCGCCGAAATCCGCGCGGACTCAAAGATAACCGGGAGGCCGGACCCCGGATGCGTTCCGCCACCCGCAAGGTATACGCCTTCCGTCTCTTCGAACCGGTTGTGCGGACGCAAGTGCAACATCTGCTTGAGTGAATGCGCCATGCTGAAGGTGCTGCCACGATGCAGAGCGAACTCCGCTGCCCAGTTCACCGGCGTCAAAATGCGTTCCGTGCGGATGCGCTCACGCAGGTCACCGAGCCCGATGTGACCCATCTGATTAAGCACACGTTCACGGAATGCCGCAGTCTCGCGGCCCCAATCCACGCCGTTGCAGCTGTGGGTCACGGGTGCAAGCACGTACAACGAACTCATGCCCTCGGGAGCAAGGGTGTCGTCGGTCACGCTGGCGTTCTGTACATAGATCGAGGGATCCGCGGAAAGTGTGTGACCCTTCTCGATATCGTGGAGATTACCCCGGTAGTCCTTTGCCAGGTAGATGGTGTGGTGGGCCACATCGTCATAGCGGCCTTCCACTCCCAGGTACAGCATGAAGGTGGAACACGAATGATCCTTCGCGGCGATGGCGTCGTCAGTCCAATGCGAGCGCAGACGCCGGGGAATCAGTGTACGAGCGGCCTCGGCAAACTCCGCGTTGACGATAACCGCATCCGCCTCTAAGTCACGCCGGCCCGTCTTTACACCATTCGCCTTGCGTCCGCTGAAGGTGATCTCTTCCACGGCTTCATCGCAGAGGATCGTGACTCCCATCTCCTCGCAAATACGAGCCATGGACCGGGTGATGGCACCGCAGCCTCCCACCGGATGAAAGACGCCGTATTCGTACTCAAGAAATGACAGGATGGAAAACAGACCGGGACAGCGGAACGGGGACATGCCAAGATACTTCGCCTGAAAGGAGAAGCCAAGACGGATGCGCTCATCAGAAAAATACCGGCGCAATTCAGCGTCAAGCGAGCGCCACGGTGCCAGAATCGGCAACAGTTTCAGCATTTCTGGCTTGGCAAGGTCGCGCCAGCTCTCAAACGGCGATTCCAAAAACGGCAGAAAGCGTTGCAGCTTATCCCGGTTATCGCGCATGTAGCGCTGAAAGTTCTTGGCGTCTGCAGGACAAAGTGCTGCTACTGCGGCTTCCATGCGGCTGTGATCGCCCGTCGCCAGCAGTTCTCCGCCCTGGCCGAAGACCAGGCGATATTGCGGGTCGAGCCGCTTCATCGGAACTTCGCGTTCCAGGGAGTATCCGGCCGCAGCGAAGATCTCACGCAAAACCCGTGGATACAGAAAGAACGTCGGACCATAATCGAAATGAAAGCCATCCTGCTGGAAGGTACTGGTCCGACCGCCCACATGGGCGCGCTTTTCGATCACTGTGACATCCACCCCGGAGGCGGCCAGCAACATGGCGCTGGCGAGCCCGCCCGGTCCCGCACCCACAACGACGACTCTTTTTTCCGAAGCGCCCATCCACATCCCTGGTCAGTCATCTTGGGATAGGGGGCTTTCCCAATGTGAGACTGGCTGATTCCTGCTTCCCAGTTCTACCATTGCAAACATGCTTTGCGCCCCGTGCCGGGTCGCGCCAACTCGATTGCACTGAAAGGCTTGCGCGCTTCGTTGCTCATACGCAAGCGCCCCGCTCAATCCTCTGCGGAAACGCCCCGCAGCCCCAGCAACTCGGCGGATGCCTGCATGGCGCGGAGGCAAGTGGCGATGTGTTCGTCCAGGGTGATATGGAGCAGCGCCGCTCCTTCCGCCATGTCGTCGCGGCTTACCGCGCGGGCAAACGCCTTATCCTTCAACTTCTTCTTTACCCCAGGAACGTCAACGTCATGAATCGACTTACCCCGCTTGACCAGGGCACAGGCCGTCAGAAAGCCGGCAAGCTCATCACACGCAAACAGCGCGCGATCCAGGTTGCTTTCGCGCGGCGTGCCAGTGTAGGCAGCATGCGCCACGATGGCATGGCGAACGGGTTCCGGCCAGCCCCGCTCTGTCAGCACGCGATTGCCAATGTAGGGGTGTTCATCGAGCGACGGATGACGGTCATAGTCGAAGTCGTGCAGAAGCGCCGCCGTGCTGTACTGCTCATGAACTGAGCGGCATCCGGTCCGGTGCGGCCCAGGCGATCTGCTTCCCGGATACCGTATGCGCGGGTGCAGACCTCCACGGCGAGAGCATGTTTTCTCAGCCCAGGTGAGCTGGTCCACTCTTCCATGAGCGCCAGGGCGCGCTCGCGTGTATACATTCCGCAATCATACGGCGGCTAGTGGCCCGTCACCTTGCGGACACGCAGCGTAACGTAGACCAGCAGAAGCAGGCCAACGCTGATGATGGCAGACCACTTCACCAGCAAGCCGAGGGAATCGAATCTTGGCCGCATGCCCCTGTCCTTCGCCATGCGGGTCAAGGCAAACATCATGCCGCAGTACAGGAAAAGCCAGATCGAGATGGCGCGGGAAAGAAACCAGCCCGCTGTGAGAAATCCCGTGAGGCTGGCAACCAGAAGACGTGCCATCCCACGAATCTCTTCCGCATCCGCAGGATCGGCTTCCTCTACAACGGGTTCAGGTGAGGTCCGGGCAAACAGGCCGGGCCGGGTCGTAACAGGAAGGTCAACAAAGGCCGGTCCCGCCGCCGGAAGCGATGACCGGAACGCGGGCATTACGAATGGCCGCTTGACGGCGGCAGTGCGCGGAATGGCAGAGCCAGGCAAGCGTACCACGCCTGCTTTCGGCATGTCCGTGGACTTGTTCGTGGTCTCCTCTGCTTGTTCCACGGCTGGCGCGCTCAGCCGCAGGCCTGTTCGCACCGCTGCAAAGACGAAGAATATCCAGCACACGAAACCTGGCAGGCCGTTTTCCGCAGCACACACGATGATGGAGTTATGCGCCGTGATGTCGTTGAAATCGGCAAACTGGCCAAAGCCGACGCCGGTGAGGGGGTGTGCCTTGATCAGTTCCAAACCGGTGGACCAGGCATCCAGACGGTCGGCACCAGCCTCCATGGAAACATCCCGGCCGCCTGACCAGCCCAGCGCGAGCGACGCCGCGAAAAGCCCGCCTGCCAACACCACCGCCGGGACCGTTCCGATCTTCCGGCGGAACGTGAACATGATGACCGCCATCAACGCGATGGCGGAGCCGCGGGAGTGCGTGAAATACATTCCCGTGATCAGCAGAGCAACCGGGAGCCCCAAGAGGAAAAGATTCGCAGCCCGGTTTTTCGTCTTCCACAAAAAGACCAACGGAACCAGGCTGACCAGCACCTGCGCAAAGTCATTTGGATCGTAGACAAATCCCAGGCCGCGCAGACGGCGGAGTTCACCGTCGCCGTACAGATAATTGCTGGGAATCACCTGCAAGTAGAGGTCGTGCAGTCCATTGGCAATGAAAAAGGCGCTGCCCAGCACCATGGTCAACACGGTGACCTTGAAATGCCACGGCCTGCTGAAGTTTGCTCCCGCAAGGAAGAATCCAAACGCAACCACCAGATAGCTGTAGGTCGCGTAAATGCCGCCACCGATCCATCCATTGGTGGACACGGAACCAGCAATGGCCAAGCCGAGCGCGATGCACGCATAGGTCTGCGGCACCTTGAAGATGCCGGAGCGCACGAAATTTGGGAGTGCCGTGAAGACCGCGACAAGCGCAATTGCGACTTCGATGCGGAACAGCGCCAACTGGCCGAACAGCACCTGCGGCGTAACGTAGGCCGTGAGAACGAACAGCAATGTGAAGAAATACGCCATGCCGGCAACGCTGGCAAGGGATCGCCAACACATCCTGACGATACATGAAGGCAGCCCCGGGGAGCGCTGCAGCAACCTACCGGAGGCTGACGCTTTGTTCGCTCGTGGGACTGCGCTCGGCCTCCATACGCCGCAGCCGCTGGAGGTCCTCCGGCGTGTCCACGTCAGATTCCCCGCCAGGAAGCGGCACGGTGAGCACAGCTTCGTCCTGTAAAATCTCGCGCGCGCCGGTGTCCCCGGTGAGATCCTGCAATGCATGAAGAGAGAACTCTGGAAAGAGTGCGGGAATGCCGCGGCGTTCCCAGTAATAAGAGGCAACCACGTGTTCGCGGTTTGAGGTAATCACCAGTTTGCGCAGGTGTTCTGGAGTCACGGCGACCTGGTCGCAGGAGAGGACCAGCAGATCCTCGACACCGGCGCGCTCGGCTGCGGTGGCACCGAGGGCAATGGAACTGGCCATGCCGCCTCGCCAGGCCTTGTTAATGAGGATGCGCGGCGCAAAGTGATTCGTTTGCAGCACGTCCACCATGCGCTGGTATTCCGCCCCCAACACTACAAAGACTGGGTCCGCACCAGCCTCGTGCGCAATGCGAATCATGCGGTCAAGCAGGCGTTCACCGTGCAGCGTCACCAGTTGTTTCGGCTCTCCCAGACGGGAGGACGAGCCTGCGGCAAGCACCACGGCAGCCAGCCGGCGGCTCACCATGCAGCCTCTTCGGCATACAGCGCGCAGGTTTCGCGCGGGTAGACAAGGGGCGATCCGTCCAGCAGGAGATGTTGCGCCTGAGCCAGGGTGAGGCGGCGCTTGATTGCTGCCGATTGCGCTCCCGCCAGGGTATGCTGCAGCTCCGCCATAATGGCGAGCGCCACCGCCTCCGGTCCGTCTCCGCCCAGTTCCAGGCCGATGGGAGCGTGCGTCCGCTCCAGGGCCTCCGCAAGCGAAATGCCGGCCTGCGACGCAGCTTCGTTCAGCAGCAGGGCGGACCGGTGACGCGCACCCAGAAGTCCCAGATAGCGCGGCGCAAGCGGCAGCAGTTCCGCCAGAAGACGGCGATCCTGCTCGTAGGAGTGCGTCATCAGAACGACAGCATCGGCGGACGTCACTGGCACGGCAGACGCGGATCGCTCGCACAGAACCGCTTCCGCCACCGGAAAACGTTCACGGCGGGCGTGCTGCGCGCGGCTGTCCACCAAGACAATCGCCAAGCCCATCTCCGCGCCCAGACGGGCCAGCGGCTTGGCATCGTCACCAGCACCAAAGATGATAAGGCGCTGCGCCGGACGCAAGTGCTCCACAAAGACGCCGTCCGGCGAGACGCCAAACATTTCCGCTCGCGCGTAGTGGCCTCCAGCGGCGCGCAACAGTTGGGCGGTGGATTCCTCAGTGAACGATTCGCTCGCAAACAGGACAGCGCCTGTCCCGTCCAGAACAACGCGCCCGAGTTTGCCAGATGCGCCGATCTCCCCGGAACCGGGCAATGCCGTCAGGATTGTGCGTGCATCGCCATGCAGTGTGGCCTGGAGCGCGTCGAGTAAGGCCACGGCTCTCGGTGTACGGAGTGGCTCGGCCAGGATGTCCACTGTGCCGCCGCATCCCAGGCCGTAAGGAATCTCCGCAGTGTCGTCAAAGGCGGTCGAGAACTGCTCCACAACCGCACCGTCGCGAACAGTCCAGGCGGCGCGACGCAGAAGTTCGGCTTCCAGGCACCCACCGGAGAGCGTCCCCGCCGTGCGGCCATCGGCGAGCAGCACCATGTGCGCTCCGGGACGGCGGTACGACGAGCCGGTGACCCCCACAAGACTGAACAAGACGCCGCCACTCGCACCGGCATCCCGGCACAGAGCTACCACGTCGCGGCGTTCCCTCAGGCTCATGTGCCTAGTGTAGATGCGGCACGACGGTTCGCACGACGCATCGCGATCAGGCGAAGTTGGCACGCAGCAGCGCCGGGCGTTCAGTGTGCAGCTTCAGGATCAGCTCGCCAAAGAGTGTGTTGGCCCATGCGAACCATGGCCGCGTAAAGTTCGCGGGATCGTCCATCTGAAAAGTTTCGTGCATGAAGTTTGTTCCGGCGGTGGTGTCGCGCAGCGTACGAAGCGCCGTCGCGATCTCCGCGTCGTTCGTGCTGGTGAGCGCGCGCACCATGATGGCCATGGGCCAGATATAGCCGAGGCCCACGTGCGGTCCGCCTACGCCTTCACCCGCCTTTCCTCGGAAGAAATATGGATTGTCATCCGAAAGCACAAATCCGCGGGTCCTCTGATAGAGCGGGTCATTCACCGGCACGGAGCCGAGATAGGCCATGCTCAACAGTGACGGCGCATTTGCATCATCCATCAGATTCACGTTGCCAAAGCCGTCGATCTCATAGGCCCATATTTCGCCGTGGCGCGGGTGTGTGACGCGGCCATGCTGCCGTGTGGCGGCAAGCACTTCCGCGGCGAGCGAACGGGCATCGCTGGTAAGTACCGCCTTTCCAGCCGCGTCGGCGATCTCCGCCAGCATGTTTAGCGCGGTCACCGCGAAGAGGTTTGCGGGGACGAAGAGCGGGTATGTGCACGCGTCGTCGGAGGGGCGAAAGATCGAGTGGAGCATGCCGTTAGGCCGCGTGGGCGCGCCGTATCCGCTCAGCATGACGGTGTCGGTGGGACTCTCCGCGCGGCGCTGAAAGTGGTATGGCCCAGGGCCGTGCAGCCGCTGCTGCTGCCGGAAGGTCGCCACAATCAGGCGCGCACTCTCTTGCCACTCCGCGTCAAAGACGGCGATGTTGCCGGTCGCCTTCCAATAGCCATGCGCCAGCCGTACCGGATAACAGAGCGAGTCCACCTCCCACTTGCGCTCGCCAACGCCGGGCTTGTGATCGGTTGCATCGTGTACAGCCCATTCCAGCGGAGGGTCGGTGGGATTGCGGCGAAAGCTGTTAGCGTACGGGTCCAGTTGGATGGATGCGGCGTGGCGGTGAATCAAGCCTTCAACCAGCTGGGCCAATGCCTTATCCTGCTTAACGAACGGCAGGTATGGGTGCATCTGCGCGGAGGAGTCGCGCAGCCACAACGCGTCAATGTCGCCTGTGATGATAAAGGTATCCGGCTTGCCGTCGCGCGTGCCGGGGAACACCGTCGTGTCCAGCGTGTTGGGCAGGCAGTTGGCAAAGATCGTGCGCAGACCGGGATCGGCGATGTCCCGGCTGACCGACGTGATTGCTTCCTCGACCGCAACGGAGCGGAAGAGCCGGTCAGCAGGCGCTGGGCGCTGCGTCAGAACCCGCTTGGTGTACTGGGCCAGCACTGATGAGCGGGCGGTGACAGCCGCACCTGCGGCGATCCCTGCCTGTTTGATAAATCCGCGCCTGGTTAACGGAAACGACATGTCAACAGCTTAGACCCACGAGAAACGCGAACAAACATCTCTGTGGGATGTGGGCACCACTACTACCGCGCGGTTCGGGTTTCTTGTGAGGCGGCAAGAGAAGCTGCGGCGGGACGGCGCAGGCGGCCTGTGAAGTATGCAGCAGGAGCGGCCACCAGCAGGGCCACGATCTGCGCATAGTGATGCTGGCCGGGGGTGTGCGTTTCCGCAAACAAAGCCGCCAGCGCGATGAATCCAGCGGCACCTTCCGCTGATCCCTTAGGCGTTTCCGGTGCGGTGAGTGCGGCAAGGTAGCCGCCAAGCACACCAAGTACTGCCGCAATGACACATGTCAGACCGATAAAGCCAGAGGTCGCTCCATCCCACGGTGTAACCTGGTGTGTCACTTTAAAAAACCAGGCCAGGTAAAGCGCCAGCGTAAGTGCTGCTCCAAGAAGCGCGGCAAAAGTGGCGCGAGCAATGCGCATGATGAATCGTTAGAGTATCGCGGGACCGAATGCGATGCATCAGATGGTTCCGAGCACCCGCCAACCTGTCCGGTTGTGAACAGATGTCCCGCTACAATGGGGAGTGTGGTGATGATCTACGGCCGCCGTGCCGCCCTGCCCTTTCGGGTGCTGTTCTCTCTATTCGCAAGCGCGCCGGTCGTGTTGCTTGCGGGGTGTCCGCAACAGCAGCCCGTTGCTATCAAGCAACCTGCCAACGCCACCGCTCCGAACCTGCCCAAGACTGTGGGTGGCGACAACGCCACAACCGCGCAGCAAACCGGCGACGCTCGCGTTGCTGCGCTGATCCAGCGGGTGGACAAGAGCTATCGCAGCGGCGTGGAGAACTACCGCAACAACCGTCTGGACGCGGCCCGGCTGGACTTCGACTTCGCAGTGGACCTGATGCTCACCAGCGGCATGGACATCAAGAAAGATGCCGCGCTCGATGACGAGTTCGAACGCACCCTGGATGCCGTGAACGCGCTGGAGATGGTTGCACTGAAGCAGGGCAACGGTTTCAGTCCAAAGACCGAAGAGTCACCAATCGATGTGGCCAACGAACTGACCTTCAAGACCAGCCCGGAACTGACGGCTTCTCTCAAGAGCACCCTGAACACAACGTCGGACCTGCCTCTGGTCATCAACGATGAGGTCGCCGGGTACATCAACGCGTTTGCTGACTCCGCCAAGTTCAAGGCGCACATGATCAGTTCCCTGCAACGCGCCAGCAAATACCGCGTTCTGATTCAAAACGTCTTAAAAGAAGAGGGCGTGCCGCAGGATTTGATCTATCTGGCGGTAGCCGAGTCGGGCTTCGAGCTGCAAGTGGTCAACAGCAGCAGCGGTGCCGGCGGTATGTGGCAGTTCATGCCCTTTCAGGGAGCCTACGGCCTCACGCGGAACGGCTATTTCGATGAGCGCTTCGACCCGGAAAAGAGCTCCCGCGCCTACGCCCGCTACATCAAAAGCCTGTACAACCAGTTCGGCGACTGGTATCTGGCCATGGCCGGGTACGACTGGGGTCCCGGCAACATCCAGAAGGCGGTCATGCGGACCGGCTACGCGGACTTCTGGGAGCTTTACCGCCGCAACGCCATGCCGCGCGAGACGAAGAACTATGTTCCGCAAATCCTTGCCGCCATCATCATGGCTAAGAATCCTGAGAAGTACGGCCTGAACCGCTACACGGCAGACCCGCCGCTGCAGATGGACACCGTGCGCGTAGATTACGCGATGGATCTGCGCCTGGCAGCCGACGTAACCGGGACGACGCTGGCGAACCTGGTGGCGCTGAATCCGGCACTTCTGCGTTTGAGCACGCCGCGTGATATCTCCTACGATCTGCACCTTCCGGCGGGCACAAAACAGCAGTTCACCGAGCGCATCGCGGCCATCCCGGAAGACAAGCGATCCTCATGGCGCTTCCACGAGGTTGCCGCGGGCGAGACGCTGACGCAGGTGGCGCAGCTATTTCACGTGAGTGCGCCGGATGTCCTGGCGGCGAATGATCTTCCCGCCGACTCAGCGGTGGAAGAGGGCGACGAGCTTGTGATCCCTGTGGCCGGCAGCAACGCGAGTGGATCACATCCATTGCAATACACGCCACGCCGCGGCGATACGCTTGTCACGGTAGCCGACCGGTTCAACGTCTCAACGGACGATCTACGGCAGTGGAATCACTTCCGCTCCGCCACGCTGCCGGTGGGGCACAGGATTTATGTCGCGGAGCCGGTACGTCTGGCCCCCGCGGGACGCGGCCGCCGCAAGGCCGCTCGCGGTGTGGCGGCGCGAAGTCCTTCTCGCAAAGGCGCTCACGGCAGCAGCGTGCGTGGCAGTACAAGATCGTCCAAGCCGGCAGGATCAAACCCGACTCGCAAATCGGCGTCCACGAAAAGCAAGCGCCGCAAGTAGCTCCTGCTGACGTCAGGCGTTGTTCATCGCCGCAATCGCTTCCAGACGCGCGGCCTTCAGCTCCGCCACCGGGTCGCCCTGGGGCATGAATTCCATGCAGATATAGCGCTTGAAGTTGAGTTGCGCCAGCTTGCGGTAGATGTTGGTGTAGTTCATCTCGCCGGTGCCGGGATGATGCCGGCCGGGGACATCGGCGATATGCACCAGGCCGACCAGGTCGATGTTGTTTTGCAGCTTTTCAATCAGGTTTCCGGCCTGCCTCTGCTCGTGGTAGAAGTCGTAGAGCACCTTCACCTTTGGGCTGCCGACCTGCCGGACAATCTCAAACGCTTCGGCAACGCTGTTGACGGCTTCCAGCTTGTACTCCAGCAGGTCGATGGGTTCCAGCACGATCTCGAATCCATCCTTCTCCACCACATCCGCAGCGTACTTCAGCGTGTCCACGATAGCGGCGCGCTGCTCCTCCGGCGTCTGCCCTGGAACCCGCGTGTACGCCGTGTAGATGAACTGCGAGCAGCCAAGCTCCTTTGCGCCGGGGATGGCCTTTACCAGATCATCGTGCAGCGCCGTGCGCTTGGTGTGGTCGGCAAGCGCGTTGCGGCCTGGTACAGCGCTATCTATCGTGAGCCCCAGCGCCTGCTTCTTAGCGAGGTTGGCCTTCCACTCCTCTGGAGTCCACTTCTCATATTCGTTGCCCACCTCGCCGCTGGTAAAACCGGCGTCGGCAACCATCTGCAGCTTCTGCTCAAACGTAGTGTTCTTTGGCAGCGTCCACAGCATGACGGAAAACTTCTGGTTGGTTCCAGCCTGTCCGCTCGCAGAGGAGCCCTGTGCCAAACTGTTGCCCGGCAGCACGGACGCGGCGGCAGCGGCAAGGGAAAGCTTGTGAAAGTCGCGACGGTTCATGGGTCTCCTGCGGTAACGATGAAGTATAGAAGAGAAGCGTGTTAGCTGGCCTGCATGGCGGCCATTGCTTCCAGCCGTGCCGCCTTCAGTTCGGCCGCGGGATCTCCCTCTGGGACGAACTCCATCGTTATAAAGCGGCTGTAGTGCAGCGACGCGAGCGCGCGGTAGATGTTGGGAAAATCGATCTCTCCTGTGCCGGGGTGGTGGCGTCCCGGCACGTCCGCAATGTGCACCAGGCCGACCAGATCGATGTTCTTCTGGAGCTTCTCGATCATGTTTCCGCCGCCGCGCTGCTCATGGTAGAAGTCGTAAAGAACCTTGACCTGTGGATTGTTCACCATCCGCACGATCTCAAAGGCGTCCGCGACAGAGTTGACCGCCTCGCGCTTATCCTCGATCAGGTCGATGGGCTCCAGCAGCAGTTCCATCCCCGAGCCATTGCAAACAGCGGCAGCAGCCGTAAGACCGTCAGCCACGCTTTGCTTCATTCCGTCCTGCGACTGACCCGCGACGCGCGGTCCCGCCTTAAACCCAAACTGCCTGCAACCGAGTTCCTGCGCGACCGGCCACGCGGCTTTCACCTGCTCCGTCAACGTGTTGCGGTTTGCAGGATCGGTCAGCGAGGGTCCGCCGGGAAACATCAGGTCAAAAACCAGCCCGAGCTCATTCTTCTTGGCCACGATGCGTTTGCGCTCCTCCGTGCTCCAGCCGCGCCACTCTGTAACCAGTTCGCCGCCGCTGTAGCCTGCTGCCGCCACAAGATCGAGCCGCTGCTCCATGGTCAGCCCCTTGCCCAGCGACCACAGCATCACCGAGAACCGTTGCGCGTACCCTCCACCAGCAGCCTGTGCCTGCACCATCCGGTGCGATACTGCTGCTCCAAAAGTCCCGGCCATCGACACTGGGCCGAACTCGCGACGCGTCATGATTTCTCCTCTGTCATGGCGAGCAAGTATAAAGGAGTGCGCGAAGACAAGGCGTGGCACGTGTTCCGGGCCGGATGGAGTGAAAACGTTGATGATGAAGTTCATATTGCCTGCCGCGCTTGCGGGTGGCTTTGCGATGGCGGCGCTCCTGGCGCAGTTTCCCCGCCCCGTGGTGGATCCTGCGGCAGCGCAGCGAGGTGCGGCGCTCTATGCGACGGATTGCGCGCGGTGCCACGGCGATGACGCGCGGGGCACATCCACCGCGCCAGACATGCTGCGATCAGAGGCCATCCTGCATGACCGCCGCGAAGCTCTGCATGGCAAGGAGTTGGGACCGCTGTTGAAGACTCTCCCCGGTCACAACTTCAACTACACCGACGCGCAGCTGAACGACCTCTCCCAGTCTTTCGCCGACCGTGTGGGCAAGATTCTGCGCAGCGGCTACAACGACCAGCCCACCAATCTTTTCAACGGCGACGCAAAGGCCGGCGAGGCGTACTTCAACGGCGCGGGAACATGCAGCCAGTGCCACTCGCCCACGGGCAACCTGAAAGGCGTAGCCAGCCGGTACAGCGCGGCCGCGTTGCAGCAGAAGTTTCTTTTCCCGGGCAGCGGCTTCGGCGTCAAGACCCGGCCGCAGGTTACGGTCCGGCTGCCGGATGGGGAAACCTACTCCGGAGACATTGTGCGCATCGACGACTTCAATGTGACGCTGCGTGGCACAGACGGTGTCTCTCATACGTTCTCGCGGACAGCAGGAACCACGGTGACGACCATGGATCCATTTGCCGCGCACGATGCGCTGTTGAGCAAGTACACGGATGCCGACATCCACAACCTGACCGCGTACCTGGAGACACTTAAGTGAAGCGGCTGCCGATCCTCGCTCTTCTGTCCGCCCTGCCGCTTGCGGTGCTGGCGCAAACCCCGGTAAACAAGAATAATCCGCATGACACGACCAAGCGCGACCCCGCCGATCTGAGCCTGCCTGCACAGCAGTCCGCACCGGACGCGGCGCACACGCCAAGCCTCGCCACCGGAGAGTGGCCGACGTATAACGGTGATCTCACCGGACGGCGCTACAGCCCGCTAACCAAGATCAACACGAGCACCGTCGACCGTCTGCAACTAGCATGGACCTACCGCGTTGTAACCACCACTGGAGGTGGCAGGCGCATCTCCGCCACGCCACTGGTCGTGAACGGCGTGATGTACTTCACCGTTCCCAGCCATGTATGGGCCATCGACGCACGTACGGGTGTCAAGTTGTGGCAGTTTGACTGGCAGAGCAAGGGTGGTGAAACCATCGGCAACCGCGGTGCCGCCATCCTGGGCAACACCCTGTATTTTGAGACAGAAGACTGCTACCTGGTCGCCATCGATACCGCCACAGGCCAGGAGAAATGGCACAGCGAGATTGGTGACCGTGACCGCTTCAACTTTGGCAGCGTTCCGCCCACCATCGTGAAAAACCACGTGCTGGTTGGCATCTCCGGCGACGACTTCGACATGCCCGGATACGTGGAAGCACATGATCCAGACACCGGCAAGCTGCAATGGCGCTGGTACACCCACCCCGAACCCGGCACGCCCGAGGCCAAGACCTGGCCCAACGACGAAGCCATGATGCACGGCGGCGGCACCACGTGGGTTCCTGGAACGTATGACCCCAGCCTGAATCTCTACTACTTCGGCACGGGGAATGCGCAGCCGGTCATCAACGGTAGCGCCCGCCCTGGGGCAAACCTGTTCACCGGCACTATCTGTGCTCTGAACCCGGATACCGGCAAGCTGGTCTGGTACTTCCAGCCCAACCCGCACGACACTCACGACTGGGACGCGGTGCAGACGCCCATCCTGATTGACGGTGTGGTCAATGGGCAGAAGCGCAAGCTGCTGGCGCAGGCCAGCCGCAACGGATGGTACTTCCTGCTTGACCGGACGAACGGCAAGGCGCTCGTCACCACGCCCTTTGCAACTCAGAACTGGACCCTGGGCCTCGACAGCAAGGGATCGCCTATTCCTGACCCTGCAAAGTTCGCCAAACCCAACGGAACACTGGTGTCACCCAACCAGGGTGGCGCGTCGAACTGGTTTCCGCCGTCCTTCGATCCCCTCACCGGATTATTTTATGTGCAGGCATCGGACGCCTTCAGCGTCTACTACATCTTTGATAACGACAAAAAGCCCGAAGGCTGGGCTGGCAATGACCGCGGCGGTTACGCCAAGTTCGCGCTTCGTGCGCTGGACTACCGCACCGGCAAGCTGAAATGGGAACATGAGTGGCCGTCTGGCAGCGCCCGCTCCGGCATCTTGACCACCGAGACCGGCGTGCTCTTCACCGGCGACACAATCTCCAGTCTGGTGGCCTTTAACGCGGCAAATGGCGCAATCCTGTGGCACGCCGGCCTGGGAACACCGGTCTCAAACGGACCCATCACATACGAGCTTGACGGCCGTCAGTACATCGCGGTTGCCGCGCAGGACACGATGTACGCCTTTGTCTTGCCTTGACGCCGTCTGGCCGTGACGCATGGGAGAGAGCGCGTGAATCTTGGCATCATCAACAGCTGCTTCGATCAGGTGGGCATGGACACTGCCACCGGGCTGGAACACATCGCGCGCATCGGCTTCGATTGCGTGGACATTTTCACGGAAGCCATGACGATCTCCGCGGAGGAGACGCGCACAATCGCGGATACCTGCGCGCGTCTCCACCTGCCCATCGTCTCACTGCCCGTGGTCGCCTTTGGGCTGATCGACTTCAATGCCCCGGTTCGCGCGTTTCATATGGAACGATGCAGGCGGTTCATCGATCTGGCTGCCACATTTGGTGCCAGCAACATCCTTCTGGTTCTGGGCGAGTACATCTGGCAGCGGGAGATCATCCCGCCCGCAGATCAATGGCGCTGGGCCGTGGAAGCATGCCGCGCGCTGGGCGACTATGCCGGTGCCCGGGACATCAGCATCGCGCTGGAACTGGAGCCGTTTCGCATGGCCCTGATCAGCAATGTGGGCGAGATGACACGCTTCCTTGCCGATTGCGGCCATCCGCGCGTGAAGGCCAACATTGACATCAGCCACCTTGTGCTTTCAGACTGCGGTCCGGAGTCGCTGACCGCGCTGCGTGGCCATGCCATCCATGTCCATATCAGTGATTGCGACGGAAAAGTACACGGCGACCTGCCTCCCGGACGCGGCGTGGTGAAGTTTATGCCGTATCTCCAGGCCATCAAGGAGGTGGAGATCGACGGCCCGGTGTCGCTGGAACTGGAGTACTCCCCTGACCCGGCACGCATTGTCGAGTGGGTCGAAGAGGCCTACAGAAGCACGGCACGGCTCATGCAGATGGCAGGTTTACGCCCGGCCTAGGGTCTGATATATCGGCAGGAACCGGCATGCGGGTCCACGCGAAACGCGTGGAGCGGTGATTGCCCCAAAACAATTCCCGATTTAGCAACTTTCGCAGAAATTTAGCGTCCCAAGTGATGTACATTTGTCTCATCTTCTCCTAGAGGTAGCCGCATGACCACACATAAAAAGACCTGGACGAAGCCGTCCGTGACCTCCGTTTCCCTGGCGAATGCAGAGCTCGGCCAGAGCACCGCTCACCTTGATTTCTCCTTCAACGGAACACGTTTCTTCGTCTCCTGAGTTTGCGTCCGCTGTAACGGTTGAGGCCAGAGAGCGCGCACGCTTGTATTCCACGGAATGTGCGGGGGAAACCCTGCGCATGATTACCCTCCCGGAGGAGCCAATGATCAACAACAAGAAGAGCTGGACAAAACCGTCCGTGACATCTGTTTCCCTGTCCAACGCGGAACTCGGCACAAGCACCGCGAACTTGGATTTTTCCTTCAACGGCACACGCTTTTACGTATCGTAGTTCCATCCTCTCTCCCCTCATAAGCGGGGTAAAGTTCACAGGGTCCGGCTTTCGCCGGGCTCTATTGTCTGGCCCTGACCGTGATTCGGGCCTTCTCCGGACGAGCTGACCGGGGCGTGAGATCTTTGCTCTTGGAGTTTGAGTGTCGATAGGAGGGTTTGTCGGTGCATCTGGCAGCGTGGCGGATGTGTGGGCGTGCCTCCTCAGGCTCCAATACTCCTTCGCTGCGACGCCTGAAATCAGGGCGCTGCACAGTGCGTGTCTTGGCGCGGTCAATGGCGCTCAAGCATGGGTGCAGGAACCGCTGGCAGTTGCCTTTGATGGCGTGCTCTTTGACCAGGGTACTCTCCGTCAGACCTTGACTGACGAACTCGGGAGCACTGGCCCGGCTTGTCCCGGAAGCCTGCTTCACTCCGACACGCAACTTGTATTGGCTTCGTACCGGCGTTGGGGAGCGGACTTCCCCCTTCATCTCGATGGCGAATTTACGTTTGCCATCTGGGATGAAGCTGCCCGTGTTCTTCTCCTCGGAACGGACGCAATGGGCGGCAGAGCGCTCTATTATGGCTCCGCCGGCGATCTGTTCTGCTTCTCCAGTGAACCAAGGGGTCTGCTGGGATGGCCGGGAATCGACTCCCGGATCGATGAAGAGACTGTTGCGCGGATGCTGGCGATTGATCCGCTTCCAGGACACACCCTCTTTCGCGGCATTCGCAAGCTCCACGGGGGACATGTTCTTCGTGTAAGTCCCGGTTCTCCGGCGCGCTTAACCAAGTTCTTTTACCCTGCGGATGGTCCAGATCTCCGGCTGAAAGAGCCCCGCGAGTACGCCGAAGCAATCCGCGCCGCGTTGCTTACAGCTGTTGAGCGCCGCATACCCGCAGAGGGCCTGGTGGGATCGCACCTCAGTTCCGGGTATGACAGCTCCGGCGTCACCGCTCTGGTGGCTCAGGTGCTGCTGCGGCAGAACCGCCCGCTGCTTGCCTACACAGCCGTTCCGGTGCATACGGTGGATGCCACGGAGATCAGCCGCAACCGCTTCAGCAACGAATGGCCCCTCGCCTCGAAGGTCGCGGCCATGTATCCCAACATTGAGCACAGTGCCATTCCAACAAACTCGGCCAACTGGTGGGAGCCGATCGATTTATTTACAGATGTATTCGCCACCCCCCATGGCTTCCTTCGCAACATTCGGTGGTATTACGGTTTGAGCCGCCACGCTCAGGAGCGCGGCGTCATGACCATGTTTACCGGTGTGGCGGGCAACATGACGACAAGCTACGACGGCGGCTTGAGCCTGTTTCACCTCCTGAAGACGGGCCGGTACCGCGACCTGACACGGTCCGTGCGGCACCGCCATCGCGCTGGCGAGGGATGGAAGACACTTGCCCGGGGAACGGTGCTGCCCTCGGCGCGCTGGATGACTCGATTGAAGCGAGCCACCGGACAAAAGCTGCCCGGACTGTTCGATGACAGCCTGATGCGTCCGAAGTTCTTTGCCTCCGCAGGCTTAGACGCCGGAAACGCGTCGCCCATGGGACAGATGATCCCGGGTGACCGCGCGAACGGGCGCACATGGCGTGCTTCACTCTTAGCGCGCGGCGACGCCGGAATCGCTGCAGCAGGCGAGATGCGCGCCTTCGGCCTGCAGCGTGCCGACCCTACCAGCGACCGCCGCGTTGTGGAACTGTGCTTCTCCATACCGGATGACGCGTTCCGCCCCAGCGAACAGCCGCGCGAACTCTACCGCCTGGCTATGGGTCAGGACCTGCCGCCGGAGGTGCTGCAGGAGCGCCGCCGGGGTCTGCAAGGCAGCGATGTCCTGGAACTGTTTGCGGAGTCCATCGGAGAGTTTCGCGACGAAGTGGACCGGCTGGAACACTCGCCCATGGCTAATCGCGTGCTGGATGTGGCCCGGATGCGTTCGATCCTGGACAGCTTTTCTCCCACGATGCTTACCGCGCACCGTGGCGCAGCGGATCGGCTGTATGACTACACCTTTGGTGGAGCGATCCTGCTGGGCCGCTTCTTAAGGCTCTACGAAGAGCGCAACGCAAACGCAGCGTAGTTGAGCCGCCTGTTACCCACGCTTCTTCCTGCGACGCAGGGCCGCGATGCCACCCACACCTGCGCACGATGCCAGAGCCAGGGCACCTCCAAGCAGCACGACAGCCGCCAGAAGCGCTGGAAGGAGGTGTGTAAAGACGGCAGCCAGCAACGACGCAAAGGCGAGAACGATGGCATGGATCAGAAACGTGACGATCCGGAAGACTGCCATACGCTGCCGCTCCTTTCCCTGCTCTGTAGAAAGTCTCGCATGGCCGCACAGCGGCTGGAGCAAGTCTCCAACGCACAGCACCCGGAGTAGTTCGGTCCCGCCCTCAATGCTCCGTGCTGCTTACATTTGATCTTGTGCAAGTGCGCGATGACCGATGTCGCGGCGGTACTGCATGCCGCGGAATGTAATCGCGGCGAGGGAGTCATAGGCGAGGTCAAGCGCATCTCGCAATGTATGCGCAACGGCTGAGATTGCCAGAACTCGGCCTCCGGCTGTCACCACTTGCCCCGCGCTGTCCCGTTCGGTTCCTGCGTGGAAGATATGCACACCGTCCGGTTGCACCGCATCCAGACCGTGGACCGGCACGCCCCGCAGCGCGCTTCCTGGATAGCCAGCGGAGGCGGCAATCACACAAGCACTCGCGCCGGGACGCATTCTGATATGTAGGCGATGCGCGGTACCGTCGATCGAGGCGTCGATGAGGTCGAGAATGTCTGTTTCCATGCGTGGAAGGATCGCCTCCGTCTCAGGATCGCCCCAGCGCGTGTTGAACTCCAGCACTTTTGGCCCGTCCGCCGTCAGCATTATGCCGCAGAAGAGGATGCCCTTGAGGGGTGTTCCCTCCGCGCGCATGCCGTCCACCGTGGGCTGCGCAACATGGTCCAGCAGCCACTGCCGAAGATCGTCCGGCAGCAACGCATCCGTCGAGTAGGCACCCATGCCGCCGGTGTTGGGGCCGGTATCGCCTTCTCCCAGGCGTTTGTGATCCTGCGCGGCCGCAGTGGCAACGGCGTGTTCCCCATCGCAGAGCGCGAAGAATGAAAGCTCTTCGCCGTGGAGAAACTCCTCCAGCACCACTGATCCGCTGATGCGCAGCAGGTCCGTGACTGCCTTAATTGCCTCATCACGCGTAGCGGCAATGACCACGCCCTTCCCGGCGGCGAGACCATCCGCCTTGACGACCACGGGAAAGGAATACTCCCGTAAAAGGTCCTCTGCCTCCTGTTCAGAATTCAGGATGCTGTACCGTGCCGTTGGGATGTTGTGCCGGGCAAGAAATTCCTTGGTAAACGCTTTGGAACTCTCCAGCCGGGCTGCGGCCTGCGTTGGGCCAAAGACCCGGATGCCCCGCACGGTAAGCGCATCCACGATGCCGGCGGCCAACGGCACCTCAGGGCCAACCACGACCAGGTCCGGCGCGGTCTCCTGAACGGCGCGCAGCATGTCCGGCAGGTTGTCCTGCTGGACGGGAACGCACGCTGCAATGGCGGCGATCCCGGCATTACCCGGGGCGCAGACCAGTTCCGTCACACGCGGCGACCGGCGCAACGCCCAGCACAAGGCGTGTTCACGGCCACCGCCGCCAATGACCAGAACCTTCATGAGAGATCGACTCCCCGGCAGCTGCCGCTAACATGACGCATGGGGTGGAGCTCCTTTCGCCGCGCCGCATGCAACAGACCGTTGCAGCACCACACTCCCGACACTGGATACAGCTTAGTATCGCGCGTCCGGCAGGCGCACACCTATACTCAAGCCAATGCAGACAGCGGAGGCGGAGAGCGTCGAAGAGAGGGGAAAGCTGTCCGCGCGCGAGTTCGTCCGGTTCGCCGGTCCCGCGTTTGTAGCCTCTGTCGCCTATATCGATCCGGGTAACTTCGCCAGCAACATCGCGGGCGGCTCCCGGTTTGGTTACACCCTCCTGTGGGTTCTGCTGTGGTCTAACGCAGTGGCTATCCTGGTGCAGTATCTTTCCGCCAAGCTGGGTATCGCCACGGGCAAAACGCTGCCGCAAAACTGCCGTGATCATTTCCCCAGGCGCGCGGTCTGGCTGCTCTGGGCGGGCGCGGAGATCAGCGCCATTGCGACCGATCTGGCGGAGTTCCTGGGTGCCGCAGTCGGATTCTACCTCCTGGTGGGTCCGGGGCTGCTGCTCCACGGTTTCAGCCAGACAGCGATCATGCTGCTTGCAGCCCTGGCGACCACGGTCTTTGTCTTTCTTCTGCTGGCGCTCAACCAGCGTGGATTTCGCGGCTTTGAGCGCATCATCATCGTCATGGTGGGCATGATTGGAGCCTGCTACGCGGTGGAGGTCTTCCTGGCCCATCCCGACTGGCCGGGCGCAGCCATCTCCATCCTTGTGCCAAGGCTTTCGCGAACATCGGTGTACATCGCCGTGACAATGCTTGGCGCCACGGTGATGCCGCATGTGATTTACCTGCATTCCGCGCTCACCTTGCCTCGCATGGAGGCCGCCCCGGATGGCGCAACGATGAGTTTCCGGCGGCGGTATCTGCGGTATGAACGCATCGACATCATGGCGGCGATGAACGGTGCATGGCTGATTAACTCCGCAATGTTGATCATGGCGGCGGCCGCCATGCGCGGCGCTGACGCCGATACCATCAGCAAGTTCGAAGGTGCACACCAGACGCTGGGACCGCTGCTGGGACCGGTGGCACAGGTGGCCTTCGCAGTTGCACTGCTCTGCTCCGGACTTTCCTCGTCCACTGTAGGAGTGTTAGCGGGTCAGGTAGTGATCGAAGGGTTTCTGGCGGTTAGGTTCCCTATCTATCTGCGCCGCCTCATCACGATCATCCCCGCTCTGGTGGTGATCGCGCTCGGTATCGATGAGTTGAAGGTGATGCTGCTCTCGCAGGCGGTTTTGTCGTTCGGGATTCCGTTTGCGCTGATCCCGCTGTTGCTGCTGACCGGACGGGACGGCGTGATGCTGGGTTTCCGAAACCTGAGGAGGACGGCGGTTGCCGGATGGCTGGCCACCAGCCTGATTCTGGCGTTGAACGGGGCTCTGCTCTGGCAGGTCTTCACCGCCCATAACCAATGAGTCGCCCCAAGAAAAGAAAGAGCCGCGCGGCGTTTACGCGGCTCTTTCTATCCTGATAACCGCTAGTGGTGCTGACCACCCGCTTCAGGACGCGAGTCGTTATGGGGAGCGGCGGCCGGTGCTGGTGCGGCACGAGGTGCCTCATAGTGCTGTGCGGGCGGAGCAGCTGGCCGTGGTGTATCAACATGTGGCACCACTGGCGCGGGACGCTGCTGATTGGATTGCTGCTGAATCATCTGCTGGCGCTGCTGGGCGGCCTGCTGCTCTCGTGCAGCGTTTGCCTGCTGTTGACGCTGCGCCTCAAGCTGCTGCTGCTGCTGTTGAATACGCTGCTGATCCTGCACCTGCTGCCGCTGTTGCTGCTGGATGCGCTGTTGATCCTGTGCCTGCTGTTGACGCTGCGCATCCGACGGCTGCCGCTGTCCCGTGTTCAACTGCTCCTGCTGCCGCCCGTTGTCATACCCGCTGCGCTGACCCTGCCCGACTGGCCGTTGCGTATCCACGCCCTGCTGACCGGGTGCCGCGACAATCTCCTGGCGCTTCCCATCGAGTTGCCGCCGCTGGAGGTTGGTCTGGGCCGCCTGTTCCCGCTGCTGTTCTGCGAGCCGTTGCTGATCATACTGTTGCCGCTGCTGATTCCCCTGGGCGTTGCCCTGCTGCGCCTCACGCTGCTGCTCCTGCGGGCGGTTGGCAACTCCGCCCTGGAATCCTCCAGGACGCGCCCCGTTGAAGCCCTGTCCTTGACTAGAGCGGTTCTCAGGAGGTGCGATGTTCCGGTCCGGCTCTGCGGGGCGAGCGGCAAACAGCATCTGCGGACGCCCGTTGTTGGTATTGAAGAACTGCTGACGGTTGGAAGCGGCAGCCTGCCGGTTGGCGAGCTGTACCTGCATCGGAGGTGTCCGCCGCTCGTGCAGCGCGGCAAACTCCTGGGGCGCTGGGGCGCGGTGCAACCCATTGGGACCACCATAGTAGCTGGTCCGTGAGTTGTTGATAAAGGTGTTGTTCACAACCGTCACGTTGCGCTGGTAGACGTAGTTATTTACTACGCGCGGATCGACATGGTTCACAGCGCGGTTGTAATAGAAGCTGTTGTCACGCCAGTAGCCGCCCTGGTAGCCGAATCCCACAAAGCCAAAGCCGTAGTTGATGCCACCGTAGTATCCGACGTGCTCGCCCCAATACCCGTGGTGCCAGCGGTAACCATGGCCGTAGTATCCCCACCAGCCTGGCGTCCACAATGCTCCAGCATAGGGTGCGCCAACCCACACGCCCGGAACGTAATAGTACCCCGCAGGCGCGTAATCCCAGTAACCGGGTGTCCACAGGTAGTTGGGTCCAGGGGCGGAAGGTTGCTGATAGTCATCGGGCAGGGGCGGGGGCGGCTGGGTTGCCTCCGGAACCGTTGGGTCCAGCAGGCTGGCGTACTGATCGTACTCCTGCGCGCTGATCTGCTGATCGCTGCCCGGCTGACTGCCCGCGTATTGCTGATCCGCTCCCCCCTGTGTGTACGGCTGCTGAGTAGTCTGCGGCTGCTGCGTGTTGTAGCGATATGCCTCATTCTGCTGGCTATTGCCCGCGCCGTAGTTACCGGGCTGCGCTGGCGCACTCTGCTGAACAGATGCATACCGTACCCGGCCGCTAACCGGTTCAGCAGGATATTGCGCCACCGCATACTGTGAGGCACCTGTGCTGACCGGCAGCAGGTTGGCGTTTGCAGGATCGTTCGCTGCATTTCCGTCTACGATGGGTGCCGGCTGCGGTACCGCATTGCTGTTGCAGCCAGTAAGCAGGGAGGCGAAGCCCGTCAGCACCATGGCTGAAACGCACACTACGCGATTCTTCATAAGACCCTCAATGCTGCTCTGATGCGTGGAGGCCCGGTGGCGTTCGCCGGTGTGCCACTCTGCTACAGGTGCTTACCGTACAGACCCATCGCGGCACGAATGTTGTGCCACTCTGCGACAGGTGCTGTACCGTACAGACCCATTCCAGCACGAAGGTTGCGGCCTTCACCCTCCTGCGCCAAAGAACCTGCATGGCGTTTACCATGGGATCCATGAGCCGCTCCCCGGTCCGATTGAAGCGCTTTCGCCATGGCCGGCATGACCGCGGCCGCCTCGCTGCCTGACCACGCCCATCTTTGCTACTCTTTCTGCGACTGCCTGCGTGTTGCGGGCGCACCCCGCGCATTCATGCGCCTGAGGTTTCCTTCATGAGCACGACACCGACACTCGCCCCGGCCATGGTTTCCGGAGGTTCCACGAACAACAGCTTCGACGCGCGCGCGACGCTTACATCGAGCGGCAAGACGTTCACCTACTACCGGCTCGATTCACTCGCCAGCCGCGGCATCGAGATCTCGCGTCTGCCTTTCTCGCTCCGCGTTCTCCTGGAAAATCTGCTGCGCCGGGAGGACGGAGTCACCGTCTGTTCCGGCGATATCGAGTTCCTGGCCAAGTGGCAGGCGCAAGCCGAACCCAGCCGTGAGATCGCCTACATGCCCGCGCGCGTTCTGATGCAGGATTTTACTGGCGTTCCTGCGGTCGTCGATCTCGCCGCCATGCGTGACGCCATGAAGGTGCTAGGCGGCAACCCGCAAAAGATCAATCCGCTGCAACCGGCGGAACTGGTCATCGACCACTCCGTGCAGGTGGACGAGTACGGCCTGAAGCACGCCTACGACATCAACACCTTGCTGGAGTTTCAGCGTAACCGCGAGCGCTACGCCTTTCTCAAGTGGGGCCAGACTGCATTCCGCAACTTCAGTGCTGTACCGCCCGGCATGGGCATCTGCCACCAGGTAAACCTGGAGTATCTTGCCCGCGTGGTGTTTACGCTGCACACCGAGGAAGGCACGGTTGCGTACCCTGACACGCTCGTCGGCACGGACAGCCACACCACGATGGTCAACGGCCTGGGCGTGCTGGGATGGGGCGTTGGCGGAATTGAGGCGGAAGCCGCCATGCTGGGCCAGCCGGTTTCCATGCTTGTGCCGCAGGTGGTCGGCTTTCGCCTTACGGGCAGGCTGAAAGAAGGCACCACCGCCACGGACCTCGTCCTGACCGTAACCGAAATGCTGCGCAAGCACGGCGTTGTGGGCAAGTTTGTGGAGTTCTTCGGCTCCGGGATCAGCGAACTTCCGCTGGCGGACCGCGCCACCATCGCCAACATGGCACCGGAGTACGGTGCCACCTGTGGCTTCTTCCCCGTGGATGCGGAAACCCTCAGCTACCTCCGCCTGACCGGCCGTGACGATGTGCAAGTGCAACTGGTCGAAGACTACTACCGCGCGCAGGGCATGTTCCACACCGCTGATGCACAGGAGGCCGAGTACAGCAGCACGCTTTCACTCGACCTTGCCACCGTGGAGCCAAGCGTCGCCGGTCCCAAGCGCCCGCAGGACCGCGTTCCGCTCTCGCAAACCAAGGAGAGCTTTGCCAGACAACTGCCATCGCTCTATGGTCCCAACGCAAATGTGAAGGGCGACCGGCAGATCAACCGCTGGCAGGGTGAGGGCGGCCACTCTTCCGCTGACGGTTCACTCGAATCCAGCATCGCCGCGCCAGAGCCCGGCAAAGATGGTCACATGACCACCGGCGACGAACCGATTCCCAGCGTGAAAGAACGCCTTGGCATCGATGTAGATGGCTACCTGCACCACGGCAGCATCGTCATCGCCGCCATCACCTCCTGCACGAACACCAGCAATCCTTACGTGATGCTCGCCGCCGGTCTCTTGGCGAAAAAAGCCGTGGAGAAAGGCCTGCAGACGCCGCCCTGGGTCAAGACATCGCTCGCGCCCGGCTCCCGCGTGGTGACGGATTACTACAACAAGGCCGGCCTGACGCCGTATCTGGACAAACTGCGCTTTAACACCGTTGGTTACGGCTGCACCACGTGCATTGGCAACAGCGGGACGCTGCCTACGGACGTGTCGAAGAGCATTGACGACCACGGCCTGGTTGCGGTCTCGGTTCTCAGCGGCAATCGTAACTTCGAGGGCCGCATCAACTCAGACGTACGGGCCAACTACCTGATGAGCCCGCCGCTCGTCGTCGCCTACGCTCTTGCCGGTACCATCGCCTTTGATTTCGATACGGAACCCATCGGCTTTGATAAACAGTTGCAGCCCGTCTTCCTGCGTGACATCTGGCCGTCGCAGGAAGAGGTCAACAAGACCGTCGCCGACTCCATTGATGCGGAGATGTTTCGCCACCAGTACAGCACGGTGACCGATGGCGACATCAACTGGCGGCAGCTCAAGTTCCCGCTGGGCGATACTTATGGATGGGAGACAGACTCCACCTACATCCGCCGCGCACCGTACTTTGACGGCATGCCCGCCACGCCCGCGCCGGTGGAGGACATCCTTGATGCGCGCGTGCTCGCGGTTCTCGGTGACTCCGTTACGACCGACCACATCTCGCCTGCCGGGTCCATCAAGCTCAACGGTCCCGCCGGCAAATACCTGGTGGAACACGGCGTGAAACCCGGAGACTTTAACAGCTACGGATCACGCCGCGGAAACCATGAGGTGATGGTGCGCGGCACGTTCGCCAACCTGCGCCTGCGCAACAAGCTCGCACCGGGCACAGAAGGCGGAGTGACGCGTCTTCTGCCGGAAGGCACGGGCATGAGCATCTACGATGCTTCGATCGAGTACGCCAAGCGTGGGACACCTCTCGCCATCCTCGCTGGCAAAGAGTACGGCTCCGGATCGAGCCGCGATTGGGCGGCGAAGGGACCGCGCCTGCTTGGCATCCGCTTCGTGCTTGCGGAGAGCTACGAGCGCATTCACCGCTCCAACCTGGTCGGCATGGGCATCCTGCCACTGCAATTCCAGCACGGTGAAAATGCCGAATCCCACCTGCTGACCGGCGAAGAGACCTACAGCGTGCCTGGCCTCAAAGCCATGCTCGACAGCAAGTTCGCCAATGGCAAGCAAATCACGGTGGAGGCTACCCGCGCAGACGGCGAGGTCATCAGTATTCCTGCGACCGTCCGCATCGATACGCCGCAGGAAATCCTCTACTACGGGCACGGCGGCATCCTGCAATACGTCCTCCGGCAGTTGGCGGGTAGGGCATAAAAGTTCAACTATCTGCGTGGCCTTTGAGTCTACTGACTGTAAGCAACAGCAAGCGGAACCTTACGTTAAAGCAGGTGGTTGCATTGGCTTTACGTTAAAGCAGGTGGTTGCATTGGCTTCTTCTGGAAGTGACGCTCAGCAAATTCACGGGCGAATTTGATGTCTGTCGCGTAGCCAATGCCAGTACTGATGTGTTCGTCCAGAGTAGATATTAGCTTGCTTATGACATGGAGCATATTAACTCCGGCAAGCGAAACGGAGACTTGCTGGTTTGTCTGAGCGATATAGTTTTGGAGATCTTCGAAATCCCCCGAAATGCCGCCCTCTCGAGCGGTGATGATTCCTGTAACGCGCCCTGCAGTGTTGATCAAGGCACCGCCGGAGTTACCTTTGTTAATGGGACCCTGCACGAAGAGAGAGGACTCTTCATCGTTCCTGCCGGCTAACATACCTCGTGCGGTGAACATACCGGGTGTCGCTAACGGAAATCCTGAATACACGACGGCATCGCCAACAAATGATCTTTCATCTGGCCGACTGAAGTTGGCTATTGCGGCCTCTTGAACCGGTGGATGCGAAAGCTGTAAATAAGCGAAATCGTGGGCGCTTGGCGAAGGATCTGAGTGGGATAAAACCCGTGCTGGAATCATCTCGCCAGCAGACGTTCTTACTCCTAGCGTTAGCGATTGACGACCCGGAACAGCTACGACGTGAAAGCATGTCAGAATCAGATCAGGACCAACAAAGAACCCCGTGCCAGACGAATTTATATCGTGCGCGATTACTTGAACAGTAGCCGCGCGAGACATCTGGAAAGGCGAGTCATGCTTTGCGTTTACAGTGTTCGAATGCCACCAGTACATAAAACAGACATAGCAGCAAAGCTTTGCAAATACAACTCAGCTACTTCTTAGGAGGAGTCTGGGATGGTTGAGGCGGTGGCGGCTTCGGAGGTACCGGTTTTGGAAGAGGTGGATAGCTAGTGCGGTTTACGTTCGACTTCATCCCGATGCCTGGGCGTGCATGATGACGTTATCCTCAGCCTGGGTCATCAGGCTCACGATATTCGGCAGCGCGGTACTGCTCTTGGAGATGAGCGCTTCTTCTTGCGCGAGCCGTTGCAGCATTGCAGGTGCTTCTGTCGAATACATGTCAGACCAGAGTTGCCGGTACGAAGATGCTAGCGTCTGCCAACGGTAGCTTAGATCAGCAGCCTCGATAGCACTTTTTTCGTTCGACGAAACCAGTGACATCGCATTCAGCACTGCCGACACCAGGGCAAGAACACCCTTTATCCAAGCGTGGTTGGGGATAGCGGAAGAGAAGAATGTAATTGCTGCGCCAGACGAAGCAACAAGAGCGCCACCGGTGAGCAAGCGCTGCCGTTTTCGAAGATGATGTGAGAGAACACCAAAGTATTGCGCTCTGGTCTCCGCGCCAATTAGGTTCTCCCATAGCCGGGCTTGGTCAAAATCGTTCAGCGCGGGTGTGGCGACGGCTCCCATGGCTTTATGATGCTTGGACGTACCTGAAATTGCAACGGACAGGCCCTTAGTCCTTGCTGAAGTGCAGCGCGCAGCGTTCCCCATGCCTCTCGATGGCCCGGGCGATCAGCCGGTCGATAAGGTCTGCATAGGTCACGCCGCTGGCCTCCCACAGCTTGGGATACATGCTGATGGAGGTGAAGCCGGGCATGGTATTGATCTCGTTCAGATAGATTTTCGGCGGCTTCTTGCTGCCTGAGTCAGCTGCCTCCATCAGGAAGTCCACGCGGGCCAGACCCGCGCAATCGCAGGCTTTGAAGGCGGCGATGGCCATCTCTCGGATGTGCTTGGCTTCCGCTTTGGTCAGTTTTGCCGGAATCACCGGCACGCTGGTACTGCTGCTGTCGTACTTCGATTCGTAGTCGTAGAAGTCGCGGTCTGGGACGATCTCGCCGATGACGCTGGCAACAGGATCGTCGTTGCCCAGCACGGCAACTTCAAGCTCGCGCGCCTTGCCCTTGCCCTTCAGCTTGCCTGTGCCCGTCACACCCTCTTCGATGACAATCTTGCGATCGTACTTGGCGGCTTCGTCCATGGCTTTCGCAAGTGCGGCACGTTCGCGCACTTTGCTGATACCGACCGACGACCCGAGATTGGCCGGCTTCACGAAGACCGGATACGTCAACGTCTCCTCAATGCGCTTTGTGCACCTCTTTGGGTTCGCAGACCACTCGCCGCGCAGCAGAGTCACGTGCTTCACGATGGGGAGGCTCGCGACGGCAAACATCTTCTTCATCGCGTCTTTGTCCATGCTGACCGCGGATCCCAGAACGCCCGATCCCACGTAGGCGACATTCGCCAGTTCCAGCAGGCCCTGCATCGTGCCATCCTCGCCAAAGGTGCCATGCAGGACCGGGAAGATCACGTCCAGGCCAGAAGCCCCGTTGCCGGTAGCTGACGCCTGAAGAGTCAGTCCGGCCGGCTGGTCCTCAGCTCCGTGTTCGTCACCGGACAACAGCGCAGCGGCAACGCTCGCCACCGCCGCCTGATGCGCCTTGCGCGTGCTTCTGCGTTTACCCGCGCCCAGCGAATGCGGCGCATCGCCGCCCAGCAGCATGGCATCCGCGGCCCCGCCGCTCAGCCACTGTCCATCCTTCGCGATAGCAATCGGCACAACATCATACTTACGGCGATCCATCGCCTTCAGGATGGAAGCCGCCGAGCGCAAAGAAACTTCATGCTCACCGGAGCGGCCGCCAAACAACACACCTACGCGCAACTTCCTTGCCATGCAGGAAAACCCTCACGCTCGCAGAGAGCGAACTCGCCAGCAGAACACGCATTTGCCATGGTACCCGCGCGGACGCTGTTGATACCGTGCGTGTACCCGCGCGGGTACACTTTGCGCGCGAGCCTCTTTGCAGGTATATGTGAGCAGAGGGAGCCTTCTCCGATGCCTGATCTCCGCACCCGCCGCTCCTTTTTGGCGCACACCGCGCTCGCAGCCGCTGCGGCCGCATCCTCCGCGCAAGCTCCGCAGACCACGCCGGAGAAGGAGCGTGCGCCTGAGGGAGCACCGCCGGTCTTTGGCACCGCGCCGCCTGCGGGTCCAGTCGTTACGCCGGACGACTTTGCCCACGCCGAGAAGCTGGCGCAAGTGCAGCTCTCACCCGCCGAACGCGCTGAAGCCGCCTCCAACTGGCGCAACAGCATGGCCGCTCTTCTGGAGCGCCGTACCGGTCCGCGCAAGCTCGCCTTGAGCGATACAGACGTGCCCGCCACCACCTGGGATCCCACACTCGCGCATCCCGTCATTTCCTTCGATAAGGCGGCCATCGGTCAGGTGCCCGTATTCAGCACGGTCTCGGTAACGCTTCCGGCGGATGACGCAAGCATCGCCTTTGCGCCGGTGACGCACCTTGCGCATTGGATAGAGACAAAGCAGATCACCTCTGAGCGCCTGACGCAGATTTACTTAGCGCGCTTGAAGCGTTATAACCCGCAACTGCGCTGCGTCATCACGTTAACGGAAGATCATGCACTGGAGCAGGCGCGTGCCGCCGATCGCGAGATTGCGGCAGGCAGATATCGCGGCCCGCTGCACGGCATCCCCTACGGCCCAAAAGACCTGCTGGACACGGCAAACATCCCGACCACGTACGGCGCGGAGCCGTTCCGCAACCGAGTGCCGCCGCAGGACAGCGCTGTGATCAGAAAGCTGAATCAGGCCGGAGCCGTCCTTGTCGCGAAGCTCTCGCTGGGCGCGTTGGCGCTGAACGACATCTGGTTTGGCGGCCAGACGATGAATCCGTGGCTGCCGCAGGAGGGCGCTTCCGGCTCCAGCGCCGGTCCGGCAGCCGCCGTCGCGGCAGGTCTGGTCGGCTTCGCCATCGGCAGCGAGACGCAGGGGTCCATCATCAGTCCGTCCATGCGGTGCGGCGTCACGGGTCTACGTCCAACGTTTGGCCGTGTGCCGCGCACCGGTGCCATGACCCTCAGCTGGACCTGTGACAAACTCGGTCCCATGACGCGCAGCGTCGAAGACACGGTGATGGTGTTGCAGGCGATCCGGGGCTACGGCTTCGGCGATATGGCCAGCGTGGATGCACCCCTGCTCTTCAATGCGGCGGCTCCACTTCCGAACCTGCGCGTGGGCTATATCCCAGCGTGGATGAAAGAGGCACCCGCAACCGCAGTGGACCGGCACGCGCTGGACGTGGTTAAGCAGCTTGGCATGACGCCGGTTGAAGTCACGCTGCCGGACTGGCCGTATGACTCGCTGAACGTGATCCTGTTCGCGGAAGCTGCGGCGGCCTTTGAGGATCTCACGCTCTCGCACCGTGACCGTGAACTGAAAGTACAGACTCCCGACGCGTGGCCCAACAGCTTCCGCCAGGCACGCTTTCTATCCGCCGTCGACCTGGTGCAGGCGGACCGCCTGCGCCGCAAGATCGCGCTTCAAATGCGGGAGGTCATGTCCCGCGTCGATCTCCTGCTGGTGCCGTCGCTGCGTGACGAGATGATGGTCATCAGCAACTTCACTGGCCACCCGTCGCTGACGCTGCGCGCCGGCTTTGTTGAGGTCAGCGCGGCACGCAGCGACTGGGCCCCCGACCCCAAACATCCCCTGCCGCACTTCGACCCGTCGCGCCGCGTGCCGCACGGCGTTACACTGATCGGCAGGCTGTTCGGTGAAGGAGAGCTGGCACGGGCCGGATTTGCGATGGAGCGGAGCTTCAACGTCGCGGACGAAAGGCCGGCAGGCTTTGCATGATCCCCTTCAGGCAAGCGCGGTGTGTGTTGGCCGGGTGTCTTGCAGCCATTTGCCTCTCCGTGCCAGTGTGCGGCCAAGCTGCACCGGCCCCGCAGAATCAGGCCAACCCCTCTCAGGCTGAGAGCGTCACCCCGACGCTGCGGGTAACCACCCGCACCGTTGAAGTTTCCGCCGTTGTTCGCAACAAGAGCGGCGAGCCGCAGGGCACGCTGACCAAGGATGACTTCATCCTGAAGGAAGACGGCAAGGAAGAGCCAATCCGCTACTTCACGGTCGCCTCTGACCTGCCACTGACCCTTGCGCTTCTGGTCGATGTCAGTGGCAGCCAGCGCACCTTTATCGGCGATGAGTGGCGTGCCAGCGACATCTTTTTCCAAACCATGCTCACCCGCCCGCAGGATCGTGCGGCCCTGGTGCAGATTGATGCGCGCATCCTGCAACTGATGGGTCTGACGAACTCCGCCTCAAGCCTGCACCTGGCGCTGACACAACTGGGCGCAAACAATGCTGCCTCTGGGCGCACCCTTCTGGATGACGCTGTGTACGCAACCTCCCGCAGCCTGGCGAAAGAGCAAGGGCGCAAGGCCATCATCCTGCTGACCGACGGCGGCGACAACGGCAGCCACGTCACGCTTGACCAGGCGATCGAGCAAGCTCAGCGCGCGAACGTGCCGGTCTACGCGGTCCTGTACAGCGCCTGGGCCGGCTTCTCGTCACTGAACAGCGGACTCGGCGGCCTCAAGGGTGGCGATCCCGGGCAGGCGCTGCTCAAGAAGCTGGCGGAGAGCACCGGCGGCCACGTCTACACCGTTGTACCTGGCATGACGCTCAAGAAGATCTACGAGGCCATCGAGAACGATCTCCGCACGCAATACCAGATCGGCTACATCCCGCCGCCGGACCTCCAGCCCAACAGCTTCCACAAGCTCGATCTCCGCACCAAGGACAAAAAGCTTGTAGTGCAAGCCCGCACCGGCTTCTACGTCCAGCCGTGACCTGCGAATACGATTGTGTGCGAGGTCGCAAACCTATGCGCGGTCACCATCTGGAAAGGGCAGATCCTGCTGAGCGTCAACCGACTTCACAGTATCGGACCGTCCCGCTCCTGCCATAGATGAACAGACCGGTGAGCGTAATAAGTTTCTGTACCAACCAGCGCGACGCCCCAGCCAAGGTGGCCAGAGTATAGCAGGAAGCCACTAAGTCCAATTACGAGAACTGCGAGACCAAACGCCAGCCACATGCCCCGGCGCTCGCTGTCCACCTCAGATTAAATAGCAATGCGCCGATGCTCAGTCTCAGCCCGTTCTTCGTTATGCCGGTGACTGGCTTCAGATTCTGCCATAGCGACAATACGTTCTGCACAGCCGGGAAGACCTCCTCGTAGGCGCGAAGGTGCTGCGGCGGTGGGAGAGGACCAAGCCAACTTGTAGAAACCGTTCGCGGGGCTATGAAAGGTGGTTCCTGTGGTGAACTGCTCTTTAAATCATCTAAACGCTGCAGTTCGTCAGGCATGCTATTGAAACATCCTGCTCCGAATGCTCTGATTCAATCCGCATCGCAGCACGTAGGTCATCCAACCCGTTGCCAATCCAGTGCCAGTGCTTCTGCATCGGTCAGAACTCGCGATTTTAGCAGGTGTAGCCGAGGATCCGACATCGTTCCTCCGATGTCCATCAGGCGAGCTGCCCCTCGAATGCGGCTTGCATACCTGGGTACAAGTTTTTGGCCAACCTGGTGCTGACGTGAGCGCGTCATCATCTCCTATGGATAGATGCGGTTAAGCGTCCGCGCAAAGGGAATCGTCTCCCGCACGTGCTCCAGGCCGCATATCCAGGCGACGCCGCGCTCAACTCCCATGCCAAAGCCGCTGGGCGGCACGCTGCCGTATTTGCGCAGGTCCAGGTACCACTCAAAGGCCTCGAGCGGCAGATTGTGGCTTAGGAATACCAGCTCGTCTAGGTTTCCGCCACCTCGGACCGTCCAGCCGCCGTGGTTCTTTCCAGACCTGAGTTTTGGAAGCGAATGGTTTGCGTGTGCCGGAGACGACTCGTTATGAATTCTTTACGCACAATCTTCTAGCATCTGTGACTGGCGTCGAGGGAAGCGGTAGGCCACTCGCGCCAGGATGTGCGGACAACAAGCCTCCGAACTCCACCGTACGGCAACTGCGCAACGTTGTTTCAGACGTGTCTGTTGCCTCTTGATCTTCTACCGGAAAGAGAGTACCAGCGTGAATCACTGGCCTTATGCGTTTGTCCGTTACACCGGCACAGCGCTTCTTACCATCACTTTGGGCGCGGCAGGCACGTCCCACCTTTCAGCGCAGGCAAGTGCCAGCAGCGCGGACCAGACCGTACCTGCTCCCCAGCAGACAGCCGCTGATGCCGGCCAGACCCAGGAACAGAGGATTGAGCAGCTGCAGCAGAAGCTCGACGAGCTTGAGGAACAGATTAAAGCCCTGCGGCAGGCGAATGTCGCAGACCGCAACGTGCAGCACAATACGACCGCTAAGGCATCAACACCGTCCATCCCGGTTACAACCGAGGAGGTCGTTTCAGCCAATCCAAACGACCCGCACTCGGAGCCCTTCGCCTTCGCGGACTTCACCTGGTTGAACGGCAACGCACGCACAAAAGACACGCCGTATGCCACCAGGTTCTTTACGCCAGAAATCCGCTCGGATGTGGATTACACCTATGACTTCCGCCATCCGCAGGATGACACCATCAGCGGATCGAGCGAAATCTTCCGCTCCAGCGAGGTCCAGATCACGCAATTCGGCGTCGGTGGCGACTTTCACTTCGACAACGTGCGCGCCCGCCTGATGACCCAGTTCGGCCTCTACTCCCAGACAACACCAAGGAATGACGCCAGCCCGGCGCGCGGCCAATGGAACCTGGCCGATGCGTATCGTTACTTGTCTGAGGCCTATGGTGGCTACCACTTCAACGTGCAGCATGGTGTCAATGTGGACGCCGGCATCTTTATGTCCTACGTCGGCCTGTTCTCCTACTACCAGTTTGATAACTGGGCGTATCAGCCGTCGTACGTCTCGTCGAATACGCCATGGTTCTTCAACGGCGTGCGTGTGCAGTGGTTCCCCACCGCCAAGCTCAAAATTGAACCCTGGTTCGTCAATGGCTGGCAATCTTACGGCCGCTTCAACAACCGGCCAGGTATCGGTGGGCAGGTTTTGTACCGGCCCAACGGCAAGTTATCGGTTCTTGGCAATCAATATGCTGTAGGCCGTGACACGCTCGGCGTTCCCACACGCACACGCTACCACACCGACGACAGCATCGAGTACAAGTACTATGACAATCCGAACGCAACTATCTCCAAGGCAGCCTTCAGCCTTACAGGTGACCTGGGTTGCGAGTCTGGAGGCGGTGTAAGTTGCTTTGGCAACGGAAAGAACGGACCAAAGCAGAGCTTTGCGGGCTTCATGGCGTACAACCGCCTCTGGTTTGATCGTGACCGGTACGGGTTGACGATCGGCGGCGGTCGCATCAACAATCCAGGCCGCTATCTCGTGCTGCTTCCACCTATCAACGGGGCAACCGCGGCTTCCGGCACACCATACTTCACGGAAAATCCTGGCGATCCATATAAGGCGTGGGATGCATCACTTACCGGCGACTACATGCCGAGCCAGTACTTTACCTACCGGCTTGAGTACAATCATCGCGCCGCCAACGTACCCTACTTCAGCGGTCCTGGTGGCGTAACCCCACCCGGAGGAAACCAGGGGTTACCAGGCTCTGCCGTGGCAGGCTGGACACCCGACCTCCGAAACAGTGAAAACCGCATTACGGGAGCATTTCTGGTGAAGTTCTAGCGGGCCAAGAGTGGCGCTTTCCAAGAAAGTGCCACTCCTTCGCGCCTTCCACCCAAGCAGAAGCCGGCACGAGCAGCGGGAGGTAGGATAGCCGCAGTGACTTCGTTGCCCGTTACTGTTCGCCCGCCCGCCGACACGCCACCCTGGATCATCGGCGTGATGTACGGTGGGACCTTCAATGGCTTTGTGGCGGTCAGCCTGTCGCAACTGCTGCCGGAACGCGGCGTGTCACTCGAACGCGAATCAGAGATCGCCACGCTGATCCTTACGGCAAGCTACGTCAGCTTCCTGATCACACCGCTGGTGGATTGCGGTCTTCCGCGCCGCGTCTGGGGGCTTCTGCTGGCCTCGCTTGCAGTGGTGTGCCTGGCCGTCTCCGTGCCCATGCTGGGGGCGGCAGCGGCTAACGGCGGCCATGGCCGCGGCGCGCTTGCCCTCATGCTGGTGCTGTTCTTCGGCTATCTCGCCAACCAGATCTATACCAGCACGATTGGCGGCATGGTGCCCAACATCACCGCGGCTTCGAAACATGGCGCGGTCTCAGCGTGGATGAACATTGCCTATCTCGCGCTGACCGGTGCGGGCGGCGCGCTTTCCGTGTGGGAGATACGGCATCTGCCGCGTGCAGCCTCTATTGTGCTGGTGCCTCTGCCTATCGCGCTGGGCGCATCCCCGCTCTTGTTCATCGGGCATGAGGACCGGGTGCCGGATGCGTTCAGCAGAGCGATGAGCCGCATGTTTCAAAACCTGCGGGCAACCGCGCGCCAACGCAACTACCTGTTCGCCCTGCTGGTCTTTGTGCTGCCTTCCGCAACGTTTGCCTTGCAGAACCTCTTTGGCGGCATGGGAGGCGATTTTCACGCCAGCCCGGAGTTGACCAATCTTTCCGTAGGCCTTCTGTTTACCATTGCGTGCGCCCTGGGAGCGGCGCTGGGCGGTCCGTTGAGCAACCGCTTTGATCGACGCCTCCTGTTCATCGCACCGGCGATGATCGCCGCGCTTGGCTCGCTGGTGATGGCGTTCGGCCCGCACACCCCGTGGATGTTTGCCGGCGGCATGTTCTTTTACAACCTGATGGCCGGAATCAACTACACCGCAACCAGCGCCCTGGTGTTCCAGATTGTTGGCCGCAACAACCCGCTGTCCGCCACGCAGTATTCCGTCTGCATCGCGGCCTGCAACCTGGCCATTACCGGTGCGGTCTTCCTGGACGGGCGGGGTGCGGGTCACAGCGGAGCGAAGGGCGCGCTTCTGGTGGATGCGCTGCTTAGCCTGGTGCTCGGGACTGCCGTGCTGGCGCTGGTGCACCGCTTTGGCGGCGGCTTCACTCGCCCTCCGGCCGGGCAAGACATTGCTCCTGAGGCTGAAGCCGGAGCGAAGCTGGCCTGAACAAGCACGATATCGTGTCTTAATCGCTCAAATCAGGCGAGAGAGAATAGGTCAGTGAGGCAGGCTGTTTCCGCATTTACGCCGTGCCTGCTCGCCGCATCTCATACGTGGGAGAACACGCAATGAAAACATTTCCTTGGCTTATCGCCGGTATTGCCATCGGTGCCGCAGTGTACTTTATCAAGAACCAACCAGCACCCTCCTATGCCAGCGGCGATGTGGAGCGGGCTGCCGATAAGACCGATCTTTGGGGCAGCAAGCAGCGCCTGAAGGGCACGGGCGGCAGCCTGCTGGGCAAGGCAAAGGAAGCAGTCGGCAATGTAACAGGTGATGATGAGTTAGCTGCGGAGGGTACCGGCGATGAGATCGTGGGTGAGGTGAAAGATGCGGTCGGCAAAGTGGCAAACGCTGCCAGCGACACCATACACGATTTCAATCGCACCTAGACTTGACGGGCTGGCGCGGCAGCGGGGCCTTCCCGCTGTTGCGTCACGTCCGGCGTGTGCTCTCGCCTGCGCCTCTCAAGCAGCACAATCACTACAAGAAAAACGATAAACAGCAGAGCATTTCCGGCACCGATGCGGGCCAGCATGTAATCCGTAACGGCACCGGGCTGCCGCGCGCATATGCTGTCACTGGGCAGCATCATCGCCATCATCCCCGTGAAATGCATGCCGCAGATGGCGACGCCAATGACCAGAGATGCCCCGATCTGCTGAAGCAGAGGAAAGCTGTTTGCAGCGCTTCGTTGCAGCATCGCCATCGCTCCCAGTGACGCCAGTACCGCAATCACGTAGGAAAGCAGAACCCCGGGAACGCTCCATGTGGCAGGAGGGCTGAAGCGCATGGCAGCCATCCCCAGGTAGTGCATGCCGCAGATTCCGCTGCCCACGGCAAACGCCCCGAGCACCAGATTACGCTGGGACGACCCCTCACGATGCCGAACCGTAACGTACATCGCCAGCCACGATGCCGCAACCGCTGCCACCACCGACAGCACGGTGTCGCCCAGTGTGTAGTACAGCGGAAACGGCGTTACCCACGCCATCATTCCAACAAAGTGCATCGACCAGATGCCGAGGCCGAGCGTGAGTCCGCTGATAAACGTCCACAGCGCCGGTCTCTGGCTGAAGCGTGTGTGCTCGATGGATTGGAATGCCGCAAAGCCAGCAAGCGAGGCGATGGCGAATGACAGAAAAATGGTCGAGACGCTGAAATATCCCGGCAAGGCGTCTTCTCCGCAAATAGGCTTCTGGCAACATCTATGATGGCGTCGCGAGCGGCGTTCGTTGCTGGCGCGAAGACAGGTTTGGAAGAGGCAGTTCCGTACTGGTAACTCCCTCCGGTGCACTGCGTGTATGCTGCATGTACTTTCTCTTGGGGAGTTGCATGGCCAGGCTTTATCGCACGTCCTCAATGACGTGTGCCCTCACGTTTCTTCTTGCCTCTGTTGCCGATGGCCAGGCCGTTCCCACACCGGAACCTGTGCGCGCTCCACATGCAATGGTGGTCAGCATCCAGCATGACGCGACGGACGCGGGTGTCAGCATTCTGCGGCAGGGTGGTAATGCCGTCGACGCGGCGGTTGCCGTCGGCTTCGCGCTAGCCGTGGTGTATCCGCAGGCGGGTAACATTGGCGGCGGCGGGTTCATGCTCATCAGGCCTGCTCACAAACACGGAGCGAAGAAGCTCGCCGACGGCAAGCCGCACTTCCTGGACTACCGCGAGAACGCACCTGCCGCCGCCACTCGCGACATGTATCTCCGTCCTGACGGCAGCGTGGTCAAAGGCATGAGCATTGCCGGGTACAAGGCGAGCGGCGTGCCCGGTACCGTGGCGGGCTTTGCCTATGCGGAGCAGCACTTCGGCAAGCTCGGGTTGAAGGCCGTCATGCAGCCCGCTATCGCACTGGCCCGCGACGGATTTGTGCTGATGGACGAGATTGAACCATGGGCCGGATCGAAGGCGCTGGCGCAGAACCCTGAAGGACGCCGCATCTATCAGCGTGACGGCAATCCACACAAGGCCGGTGAGCGGTTTGTGCAGCCGGAGCTGGCCGCCACCCTGGAGCGCATCGCCAACGACCCCGGCGAGTTCTACCACGGGCGCATGGCTGGACAAATTGCGGACGAGATGCAGACCGGCGGCGGCCTGATCACCAAAGCCGATATGGATGCCTACGAGGTCAAGGACCGCAAGCCGCTCGAAGGCAAGTATCACGGGTACAAGATCATCACGGCACCGCCGCCGTCCTCTGGCGGCATTGTGCTGCAGGAGACGCTGGACATCCTCTCCGGGTACAAGCTGAACAAACTTGGTCCGGACCGCAGCCCCGAGCAGGTACACCTCATCACCGAAGCCTTCCGCCGCGCCTTCATGGACCGGTCCGACTACCTCGGCGATCCGGACTTCACGGCCATGCCCCTCAAGCAGATGGCCGGCAAAAACTACGCGAAAGCCTGGCGGGCTACGATTGATCCGGTGAACGCCACTGCCTCCAAAGACCTCGTTCGTCCGGCGGGCTACATGCCCGAACCGCCCAAGCAGGTCGAGCGCCACGAAGGAACGCAGACGACTCATTTCAGCGTGGTGGACTCCGACGGCAACGCGGTCAGCAATACCTACACGCTGAATTTCTACTTCGGGTCGGGTGTCGTTGTCCGGGGCCTGGGCTTTGCCATGAACGACGAGATGGACGACTTCACCAGCAAGGTGGGCGTACCCAACGGCTTTGGCCTGATTCAGGGGCCGAACAACGCCATCGCGCCGGGCAAACGTCCGCTTTCCGCCATGACGCCAACCATCGTTACCAGGCACGGCAAGCTGCGGCTGGTGCTCGGCTCACCCGGCGGACCGACGATCATCACCACCGTGGCCAACGACATGATCAGCGTGCTGGACAATGGTCTGAACATTCAGCAGGCCGCCGACGCGCCGCGTTTCCACAACCAGTACTTGCCCGATGAGTTGCAGGTTGAGAAGCGCTTTCCCGTGACCGTCACCGATGTGCTGAAGACACGCGGTTACACCATCAAGCGCTCCGGCGAGTTTGACGAGCACAACCCCGGCGTATGGGGCGACAGTGAGCTGATTGCGGTCGATCCCAAAACCGGCGATCTGCTAGGCGGACACGATACCCGCAAGGACTTCGGCAAGGCTGCGGGATACTAACAGGATGGTCATCGCCACGTGGAACGTCAACTCCATCAACGCGCGCCTGCCGCACGTCACGCGCTTCCTGGAGGCACGCTCGCCGGACGTGCTGCTGCTGCAGGAACTGAAGGGAACGGAGTTTCCGGCGGAGCACTTTGGCGCGCTCGGCTACGAAAGCTTTGCCGTCACGCAGAAGGCCTATAACGGCGTGGCCATCCTCTCGCGGATGCCCATGGAGTCAGTCTGCACCACGCTGCCCGGCGATGAGCAGGACAGCCATGCGCGCTTTCTGGAGACGGTCATCGACACGCCCGAGCGCCTGCGCGTCGTCAACATCTACCTGCCCAACGGCAATCCCACCGGCACGGACAAGTTCCTGTACAAGCTGCAGTGGATGGACCGGCTGATTGAGCGGATGCGCGTGTGGCGCGACGACCCCATCCCAACGGTGATCGGCGGCGACTGGAACGTCATCCCGGAGGACATCGACTGCGACAAGCCCGCCAACTGGGTGCGCGACGCGCTCTTCCAGCCCGAGCCGCGCGAGCGCTACCGCGCCATGCTGCGCATGGGTTACGTAGACGCCTTCCGCTCGCTCTTTCCGGACGCCACCGGTCAGTTCACGTACTGGGACTACTTCCGCATGGCCTTCGAGCGCAACCGGGGCATCCGCATCGACCACTTCCTGCTGTCACCCGCGCTCGCCCGACGCCTGTTGCGCTGCGAGATCGACAAAGGCCCACGCGCCGAACAGAAGCCTTCCGATCACACCCCGGTGCTCATTGGATTAGCAACACGTGTACCCTGAAGCCCAACCATTCTGTAAGTAAGCTGGCGGTCTGTTACTCAGCACAATGGCGTTCTCGTTATCAAGCGTCAAGTGTTGCAAACATAATAGTGCTTGATCAGGCGCTGGACCTTTCCTGCACATTCTTCCCGAAGACCATCTTCTGAGCTTCGAAAGCGCGTGTGCTGAGCCATAGGCAGAACAATCTCATCAGTCACGTCGTAAATCAGAAATGTGTTTGCCCCAGCGAGTCCCACCGACCAGTCGTAGACCACAAAACGGTCGTCTTTAGACGTTGATGAAGAGCCAAGCCGGCCGACCCCAGATTTAACTGTTAGCGCAAGATGTGCTACATCGTCTGCCCAACTCAATGGCCGCCACAACAACACAGGAAGTATGAGTATGAAGAAAGCAGAGGCTCCCCTTCGTGGGCGTTTCTTGCCCAGGCAGTAAAGAGCTATTCCCACGATGACGAGCGCCGCAACACCGTAAGCGACCACCGTGAGAGGGATCAGCAGGAAGCTGACAGAACCCGGAAGCCGACAGACGAGTCCGAGTACGGCGACCATCATCAGCGACACGAACGCGGGCTTGAACGACCAGCGATCCTTCTCCGTGAAGATGCCTATTAGTTCCATAGGCCCAATGTAGGCAACGAGGCTACCTTCCGACAAGGGCATTGGTATCGAAATGTCGCATTCTCGGAGATCATCCGCTTAAGCGGGATGACTTTCGCTATGCGCGTTGCTTGGTCCCGTCGCGGATCTTGACGTAAGGAGAAGAATTGAGCCGGGTCAGTAACGGGTCGTGTATTCTGGTGCGCGTGTCGAAGCCAATGGAACAATCGCCCTCTGTAAACGCTTCCGAGACTGCTGCGCTCTCGCGTGTTGACCGCCGTGGATTTATAAAGACAGGTTCTCTGGCGGCCGGTGCGCTTGCCTTTGGCGTGCCTGCCGTGGTGCGCGGACAGCAACTGAACAGCAAGTTGAACGTTGCCTGCATCGGCATCGGCGGCAAAGGCCGGAGCGACACGGATGCCTGCGCCGGTGAAAACATCGTTGCCTTGTGCGATGTGGATACAGGCTCCGAGGCGTACCAGACCCAGACGAAGAAGTATCCAGATGCCAAGTTTTATAAGGATTTCCGCCAGATGCTGGACCAGATGGGTGACCGGATCGATGCCGTGACGGTTTCGACGCCGGACCACATGCATGCCATTGCCGCGTCCATGGCGATGAAGCGGAACAAGGCGGTGTTCTGCCAGAAGCCGCTGACGCAGACGATCTATGAGGCGCGTTACCTGCGGAACATGGCGCACGACAGGAAGCTCGTCACACAGATGGGCAATCAAGGCAGCGCGGCGGATGGTCTGCGGCGCGGAGTGGAGACGGTTCAGGACGGACTCATCGGGCAGGTGCATGAGGTGCATGTCTGGACGAACCGCCCGATATGGCCGCAGGCAATGGAGCGTCCCGCAGGAGAAGACCCGGTCCCAGCCACATTAGAATGGGACACCTGGATTGGTCCGGCTCCCATGCGGCCGTATAAAGGCAGCCAGGACCCAAAAGTTCGCAACGGAATCTACACGCCGTTCAACTGGCGTGGATGGCAGGATTTTGGCACCGGCGCGCTGGGCGACATGGCCTGCCACACGGTCAATATGCCGTTTCGCGCTCTGGACCTCGACTACCCGACGGAGATCGAGGCGATCCCGTTGGGCCAGATGAACAAGGAATCGTATCCTGTCGGTTCCAAAATTCGCTTCGCCTTCCCCAAGCGCACCGGCCGCGTTCCACTTGAGCATCCGCATCTCTTTCATCACAACAGGAAGATTGAGCACGATGCGGTGACGCTCTGGTGGTACGACGGCGGACAGCCTGACCCGGCGGCCCGTGGCGGCCATGACCTGACCAACAAGCCGCCGGCCGAACTGACCGCCGACATTGTGACGCTCCAGGGCAAGGTTCCCGATAGCGGATGTCTGCTGATCGGCGATGGCGGGACCGTCTTTTCTCCGGACGATTACGGGACCAATTTCTTCGTGAAGCTGAAGGGCGAAGAGAAGTTCGTGAATTACAAGACTCACCCGGCCATGGCGCACTATCCGGAGCGCATCCCGCGCAACCGCTATCCCGGTAATACTGTCGTTGCGCACGCGCAGGAATGGCTCGTTGCCGTGAAGGAAAATAAGCCGGAGATGTGCTACTCGCGGTTTGACGTGGCCGCGCGCCTGGTGGAAACCATGCTGCTAGGCTGCGTGTCCTTGCGTGCGGGCCAGAAGATCGAGTGGGATGGACCAAAGATGGTTGCAAGAAATTGTCCTGGGGCGGCGCAGTTTATACGGCGGCAGGACCGTTCCGGCTGGGCTCTTTCCTGATGTCACCCGCACTTGCAAGGCATGGCTTAGCAGCTCTAGCTGGTGAGCCGCGCTACACTGTTGACGTTTGAAGGAGTCCCCATGCGGCGTATTGTGATTGCGGCTTTGTGCGGCTTGTTTCTGCTGGCGGTCTATGCAAAGGCGCAGAGTGCGGCCACTACTCAGACAGCACCAGATCTGGTCGATCCCATCCTTACAAAGTCACCCGACGCGCTGTCGCCCGGAGACATCAAGCATCTGCAGTCGCTTGCCGGTAATTACGCGCAGCTTGGACGTTACGCAAAGGCCAACGCGGAGCTGGGCGCGCCGGTGCAGGGCCGCGTGGTGTTTTATGGGGACAGCATCACTGACGGTTGGGGTCGCGGCAGCAATCCCGTGCCATTCTTTCCCGGCAAACCATATGTGAACCGGGGCATTAGTGGGGAGACCACGCCGCAGATGCTGCTTCGCTTTCAGCAGGACGTGGTCGCGCTGCACCCGGCGGCGGTGCTGATCCTGGCCGGCACCAATGACATCGCGGGCAATACCGGCCTCTCCACCCTGGAAATGACGGAGAACAACTTCCGCTCCATGGCGGAGATTGCAGACGCGAACAAGATCAAAGTCATCCTGGCGAGCACGCTGCCCGTGGACGATTATCCGTGGCGGCGCGGCCTGCAACCTTCGGAGAAGATTCGTACGCTGAACGCCTGGATGAAGGAATTCTGTGCGGCGCACGGCTACACCTATCTCGACTACTACACTGCCCTTGCAACCCCTGAGGGCGGCATGAAGCCCGGCACGTCCAAGGACGGCGTGCACCCCACCGCGGAGGGCTACGCGATCATGGCTCCGCTGGCGCAGGCAGCCATCGACCGGACACTTGGCACGCGTAAAACGCCAGAATAAGTTGCGCCATGTGCCTTGTCTGATTCGTTACTGCCGCTCCATGACCTGCTATGGTCAGGTGTGATGTTGCGCTCCATCAGCACGCATGTATTTCTGCTGCAGCGGTTGCACTCTGGCCTGCTGGACGCCATGGTTACCGCAGGTGCGCAGTCGATCGAGTTGTTCGCGGCGAGGCACCACTTCGACTACGCGGATCGCGGCGCGGTAAAGGAGATCGCCACGTGGTTCCGTTCGAACAGTTGCCGCGCGACACTGCACCAGCCTATCTTTGACGGCCGCTCCGCCCTGGATTGGAGCCGCTACGTCGCGCCTACCATCAACCTGATTGACGTGGAGAAGACCCGGCGCATCGACGCCATGGACGAGGTAAAGCGCGCGCTTGAAGCCGCTGAGCAAATCGCCATTGACAGCATCGTCCTGCACCTGGGGACGCGCGATGACACCTGGAACGAGCGCGCGCTCGATCTCTCCATGACTGCCGTTGAGCACATCAAAGCCTTCGCGCATCCGCTGGGCGTCAAGACGCTCGTCGAGACGCTGCCCAACGAAGTGACGACGCCGGAGCACCTGATGGAGATGCTCCGCATCGCGCACCTGGACACGGTGGGCGTTTGCCTGGATGTGGGGCACATGAACCTCCCCGGCACGCCCGGCGTTACCGCTGCGTTTGAGATTCTAGGCGAGCGCATCCTGCAACTGCACCTGCACGATAACAAAGGCGAAAAGGACGAGCACTGCTGGCCCGGCGAAGGCACCGTGGGCTGGAACGCCGTCCGGAAAGGCGTAGCCGCACTCAAGACCCAGGCGGTTGGCACGCTCGAAATCCGCTACCAGCCTGAGACTGACACGAAGATGATGAGCGCAAATGCCGTAAAGGCATTCACAATGCTTGAAGCGCCTCTGCACGTTTCGTAAGATCTGGCCTACTTCGGGTCGGCGGTGCCCTTGCTGCTAGCGTTCGTGGCAGGTACCGGTGCGAGATTGTGGTAGCTCAGCAAGGTATTGAAGACCATGCGGTACTCGCCTATATTCTGCCAGCGCCAGACCGGATTTGTGGCGAACATCACCACTTCGCCCTTTCCTAACGGCATGACCACGACAGCTGCACGCCCTTTGATTTCATCCGGGCTGTTGAACAGTCCGCTCAGTACGGATTTTTCTCCTCCGGGAAAGCGCATCAGTACGTTTCTGCCATCCAGATCGGCGCTCATGCGGAACAGAGGTCCGTTGGCATATCGAACGGGCGTCAACTTGTCTGCGTAGCCGTAGAAGATGGGGTTCTCTGGATGTGTTATCTCCGCCTGCACCACTGGTCCCGGGGCGTAGAAGCGCGCGGTTGGGTTGGTGATGCTGATCTCTGGCGTTAGACCAAACTCCGGGGGGAAGCCGCTGGAGGTACCAAGCGTCACAAGTACCCCGCCACCTTCGGTGAACTTCTCTAGCTCCACCACGCCTGCGGCACCCATACCGCCACTAATGTCGTCCGACGAGCCGTAATCTCCCAGGTACCGGAACTTCTCAGACTTACGGTACGCGAGCGGTTCCTTCGTCTTGGAAATGTCCACCACCAGGGTCTTCGCGGACGCAACCTGGTCTGGTACGAGGATCACGTCGTAGTCGTTCAGGAGATTGCCTGCGAGCACGCGCTCCTTAAAGATCAGATCGTACGGCACCTTGTACTGGTCGAAGGTGTAGCGCACCCAGCCAACGTTCTGCGTGCCGGCCCATGTACTCAACATGGCGATACGTGGCAACTCCGCACGATGCGTGACCACGTTCGGCGGCTTACGCAGAGCTGTGACGTCAATCCCAAGGTCATGGGCAAGCGGCTTGAGTGCCGCGGCGGCGCCGGCGGGAACAAGAAACGTGCCCGCCGGGAAGATCGTGCTGCCTGCCGTGAAGTCCTTTTCAGCAATCTCTACCGCGGCATCTCTCAGTCCGTAGCGCAGGGTCACCATGCTGGGCGAGCCGAAGTCAGCGACGGCGTATAAGGCAGCACCGGTCAAATCCTTGAACGCCCCGGCCGGCGTGTATTCTTCCACCGGATCGACGGGGATTGCCTGCACGGCGATGTCCTTCGTCGGCTTGATCTCTGTGTGAGTCATCAGGTCCAGGCTCCATGCGCTGTCGTCGTAGGTGGTCAGCTCCGGGTCGGGGTCCACCTGCTTTCCCAGCAGCGTTTTAGCCAGCGGTCCATAAGGCTGATTGCACTTCACAATGAGCGAACCCGCCAGATAGGTGCCATCACTCAGCTTGACCTCTGCCTTCGCGCGGCCCACCTCGATCCCCTGCATGCGCAGCACATGGACCGCGAACGCCACCCGCGTGGCGTCTTTCTGGCTGGAAGGCACCACAAAGCCGTAGGGCGCATCTTTGGTTCCGGCGGCAACCGCGTTACGGCTTTTGACGTAGAAGTTCTCCAGCAGCACCTCCGGGAAGGCCGACGCAAACTGCAGGGAGGTGAGCACACCCGTTTCCGCATAGTTCGTGTTGTTTCGCATCGACCACAGAACTTCACTATATGGAGGATTGGGACGGTACCACTGGCGCTTGGTCATGTCGCCGCCGCTTGGACCTGAAATTGCAGGATTGGGTGTTGGCAATTTGCGGTTCATGGTACTGGCACCGCTGTTGCCGAATATCTCATAGAAGCGCATCAGCCCGTTGTGATTGGTCGCCATGATGGCCACGTAACCAGGTGACCAGGCGTCGACATAGCCATGCGTCCACACGCCGGGCATGCCGTACTTTGTAAGCTGGGCCATGTCCCAGTTGGACAGCATGGGCAACTCGCCGTAGACGACCGGGTCCCACAAAGGATTCTGCGGTGCCTGCCCGCTGTACACGTAGAGAAATGGGACCGACTCATGCAGGTCGTGCATGATAGGCGGATGCCACTGGAGATACCAGCGGAGGAGGTTCGCGTTCGCCGCGCTGGCGTAGTTAATGTCCCGGTTATCGTCGTGCTTGATGTATTTGCCCCAGTACGGCACGCCGGACATCTTGTCGTAGTCCGTCACATTGACGTTGTGCGCGAAGTACCAGTCGATGGAGCGGTCGCGCCCATCCGGATCGGCCACGGGAACGATCGCCACGATGATCTCCGACCGGATCTTCTCTATGAGCGGTGAATCCTCCGTAACCAGGCGGTAGGCAAGCTCCATCAGCATCTCCGGTGGCCCCAGCTCTGCGCTGTGCAGGCCGCCAGAGAGCGTGTAGACCGGCTTCGTGTGCGCGATCAGATCGTGCGCCTCAGCGTCCGTAAGCCCGCGCGGGTCCGCCAGCCGGGCCAGACTCTTTCGCGTATCCTCCAGGTGCGCCATTGCGTTTTCCGACCCGATGAACACCACGACCGAATCGCGACCCTCCTCGGTGTGGCCAATGCGCATGACCTTCACGCGTCCCGTATGTGCCGCCAGCGTGTCGTAGTACCGCAGAGCATCCGCATAGTACGTCAGCTGCTTCGGCGCTCCGATATCGTGACCCAGCACGGCGCGCGGCGAAGGCACGGCGGTACTGAGCGGCAGGTGATCCACCAGCGGACTCGAGAATACCGGCTTGGTCGTCCACTCCCGGACGTGCGCCGCAAACTCCGGGTCCATGGCCTGGGCGGAACACCGCGCGGGCAGGGCTGCATACCAGCCCAACAGCACAGACAATACGGCCACGGCGGCAGCGTGGAGCTTCAACATCATCGAGCGCTCACGAAAGATACAGATGTGTGACTTGCTGCGAGTGTAACCTAAGCCAGGAGTCGAATCCCTTGCTGGAGATACTCACTCGACGCAATTTAAAGTTAGTGCAGGCATACGCTTACAGTTGACATGCCAACGACAGCACCCCCGGGGAAGCTCTCTTAACTTCTACATGCCGCAAATGCATTCACCCTGCTAAAGCAGCGAGCGTAATAGTATCACGGCCTTGAGGCTTCGGCGGCAAGGGCCTGATGAATAATCATCTTCAAGTATGTCTGGTACTTCAGGCCACGCTTCTCCGCCTGTGCTTTCGCAAGCTGGATGTCATCCGGATCAAGACGGATAGTTGTCGTGGGTGTGATACCAAGGCGCTTGGCCAGTGTGCCGTGATTGAGCGTGCCGTCCTTTTCCCCCTCTTTAAATAGTTGCAAAATGAGGTCATCGTTGCGGTCCCACCACTCTGCTTCTTCCTGTTGATTCCTGAAATCAGGTGTGTCAAGAACCTTTGCCATATCGATTCGCCGTTTGAGTTCTGTAGTAGTTGCGAGTCATGCGATCTGCTGGATGTGACGTGACCACTCGCGGATGCTTTTCCAATGTGAGAACAACAATCAAGACGCGGCCAGCCTTGGTCTCGCCTACAACGACGAAACGGCGCTCACCGTTACGTAACTGCTGTCCTAGGTCAATCGGGCCATTCTGCACTACTTGCTCCACTCGTCAGGCACCACATCGTGTCTCGCGATGTGTGCGATGTTTGCTTCGTCCCAGATAAGCATGTGCAACCTCAGGTGAGATGCCGCGTTAAGCGATAAACGTATCGATAACCTTGCCCTCCGATTCGAGTAGTTGCTGTAGCACAGTGTAACTACAGCCCGGTCGCACGTCTACACTGTTCTAGTCATGCCAACAGAAGTTCTCTCCTTTGCTCCAATCACTACCATTGCAAACATTGGCACGCACGAAGGGCAAGCCGTCACCCTGCGCGGCTGGCTGTACAACCTGCGCTCCAGCGGCAAGCTGCTCTTCCCCACCTTCCGTGACGGCACCGGGACCATCCAGGGCATCGTGCCCAAGGCGGCAGTTTCGCCGGAGATGTTTGACACGCTGAAGACGCTGCAGCTTGAGTCAAGCGTGATCGTGCGTGGCAGGGTGCGGGCCGACGCGCGCGCCCCTTCCGGCTATGAGCTGGACGTGGAAGATCTTCAGGTGCAGCAGGCCGTCAGCGCGGACGAGCCGTTTCCCATCACGCTGAAGGAGCATGGACCGGACTTCCTGATGGAGCGGCGTCACCTGTGGATGCGCACGCCGCGTCAATCCGCAATCCTCCGCATCCGTGCGACCATCATGCGCGCGGCGCAGGAGTACCTGGACACGCACGACTTTATCCGCACCGACCCGCCCATCCTGACGCCCGCCGCCTGCGAGGGCACCAGCGAATTGTTCGAGATGAAGTATTTCGACGAGGGCAACGCGTATCTGACACAGAGCGGCCAGCTCTACGTGGAGGCAACGGCATTGGCGCTGGGCAAAGTCTACAGCTTCGGGCCAACCTTTCGCGCCGAAAAATCCAAGACGCGCCGCCACCTGACGGAGTTCTGGATGCTGGAACCGGAGATGGCCTATGCCGGCCTGGACGACCTGATGCAGCTGGCTGAGGCGACGCTCTCGCACATCGTCGCGCGCGTGCTGGAGGTGCATCGCATCGACCTGAAGACGATCACCGGCACTGACGAGAAGGCTGCGCGTCTGGAGAAAATTGCCGCGCCGTTTCCTCGCCTGAGCTACGACGAGGCGCACGCCTTGCTTGAAGACGCGTTCGCCAGCGGTGCCATCGAGAAAGCGCATGAGTACGGCGACGACTTCGGCGCGCCAGACGAAACCTACATCTCCAACCAGTTTGACCGGCCGGTGATGATCCATCGCTACCCGTCGGCGGTCAAGGCCTTCTACATGCAGCCCGATCCGGACAACGCGGCGAAGGCGCTCTGCGTGGACGTGCTGGCACCAGAGGGCTATGGCGAAATCATCGGCGGATCGCAGCGCATCGACAGCTACGACCTTCTGCGCGAACGCATCCTGAGCCATAACCTGCCGCTGGAAGCCTTCCAGTGGTACCTGGACCTGCGCAAGTACGGCAGCGTTCCCCACGCCGGCTTCGGCATGGGCGTGGAGCGCTGCGTCGCCTGGATCTGCAGCCTGGAACACGTGCGGGAAACCATCCCCTTCGCGCGGACGTTGAACAGGATCTATCCCTAGTGAGTTCCGCCCATGTGACGGAGCTACCGCCCAAGGGCGCCTGCGCGAACCTGAAATGCGCGTGGATCAGCGGTGATCGTCCAGCTTGTTGATCTGCTCTGCGCTCATCTCGTCGCGGAGTTGCAGCAGCATGTGCGTGGTCGCCTTCTCCAGGTCGGCGCGTGCCTGCGCAACATGATCAATCTCAGCAAACAGGGCGGACTCGGATAGTTTGTCGGCACGCGTCAGGGCGTCGAGCCGCACTTCGGCCCTTTGCAGGTTTTCGTAGCGGGACTGCAATGCATCGCGATTCTGGCTGAAAACGCCGTCCATCCGCTTCTGTTGATCGGCGTTCAGACGGAGAGATTTAGCAAACTTCTCGTCATCCCACCAGCGTCCCGGGGGCCCAAGCAGCAGACCGCCTCGCACGTTGCCGGATGAGCTGCCTCCCGCCGAAGGCGAACCGCCCCGGGGGACATCTCGCCGGCCAGCATCTGGAAATCCAAGGCCACCGCGATCGCCGGAACCGCCGGGAGCGCCACCCATCGGCCCGCCATGTCCCATGCCTCCCATGCCGCCGCCGCCGTGGCCTTGCGCGTGCAGCGTCAGGGCGCAGCACAGCGGCAGCGTGAGGCAAAACAAACGAGTTCGATCAAAGCAGCTCAAAGTGTGCAATGCTTCCTGGCTAATCTTCCGAGCCGTCTGGGATCTGGGCCTGCCGCTGTCCGGAGGTTGCCGGTCCCTTGAGGTCGAGGCCATCCACTGGAGACCGTGAATGGTAGCTCAACTCAGCATCAATGGAGTTGAGCAGCTTGTTGTCCGCGGCGATTTCGGCCGCTGAGGAGCGCGTCTCCTGCACGGCAGCCACAGGGGGCAGGGATGCATCTTCCGCCATATTGCCGCGGCCTTCGGAAACGTGTGCCACGCCAGCGGCAATGGTCACAATGGCAATTGTCGCCAGCGACCACCGGGGAAGTGCTGCCCAACGCTCGCTGCGCCGCGCCTGTGCCACCAGCGACGGCTGCGTTGCCGACCGGCGCTCCGCCCACTGCAACGTCTGCGCGCGATAGCTGCCCAAGGCAGACCGGAGCGTGGCAAGCTCCGCATCATCATGCCGCGCCTGTGCCACTGCGGGGTGCAACTGGTCGCATACCTGGTCGTTAGTCAACGGTGTCATACGCGGCCTCCACCAATATTCGCCCGTACGGATTTTACCGCGCGGTGTAAGTGTGTTTTGACGGTATTTACCGGCATACCCATGGCATCGGCAATCTCCGGCAGTTCCATCTCTTCAATAAAGCGCAGAAGGAATGCGGTGCGCTGGTTGGGTGAAAGCGACTCCATCGCATCGTGGACCTGAACCGCCTGCTCCCGCGCCAGAAGGGACCGCTCCGGCGACGAGCCATCGCTGCGCAGGTGGTTAGCCATGTCCGTGGCGTCCACGGCGGTGGCATGCGCCTTGCGCCAGAACTTGAATTTCTGCGTCCGGGCGTGATCGCGGATCAGGTTCACGGCAATACCGGTCAGCCAGGTATTCAGGCTGCAGTCGCCCCGGAAACCCGCCCGGTTGCGATACGCCTTCAGCAGCGTGTCCTGCACGATGATGTCTGCCAGATCTTCGTCGCGAACCGACGACATGACAAACCGCAGTAGCCGCGGCCGGTAATTGCGCGCAAGGCCGTCAATGTCGTCCAGTTCAGTGGTGACGGTCTGTTCCTTGCCGGCAAACTTCAACACATCGGCGTGGAGAGTATAGGCCATTCTGGGCTCCTGCGGGCGCACCCGCTGCTGTCTCGGTTAAAAACCCCGCCCACGCTCGGCGCGGTACCGGATAGACGATGTACTGCGTGGGACGGGAAGCGGCACGAAAGCGTGTACACCGCCCGGTTCGTTTCCCAGCGGGGAGACTCATTTCGCGGTGACCACCAGCGAATAGGCCGCCGAGTGGGTGATGATGCCGTCTGTCGCCGTGACCTGGATGGTGTAGGTTCCCGGCGCGGTGTAAGGCGAGTTCAGATCGGGATCCTTGCCGCTGCACCCGCTCAAGCCGCCGGCAAGCAGACCCGTCGCAGCAAGCGCCATCAGCAGGCGTGCAGCCCCTGCAGTGCGCCGCCGGACATCCCATAGGGCTGCCAACGCGCACATTCCCAACAGGATAGGCAAGATGCCGCGGCGTCCTGGGCCGAACAGAAGATGTCCGTAGCCGATCACCGTATATTTGCTGGTTGTGGTGATTGTCAGCGCATCGGGCACTGCGGCGGACATCGTGAAGGAGGACTTCGCGTACGCGCAACCGGTGCCGGATGCTGCGGTGGCGCAGCCCATCGTGACCGGCGCGTTAAACCCACCCAGCGGTGTAACCGTTGCCGTGGACGAGACGCTCAGGCCGGCAATCGCGTTCCCGGATGCCGGCGAGATGCCTATGGAAAAGTCCACGCCATTGCCGGTGAGAGCGACCGTGATCGACGGTGTCGTGGTTCCGCTGGTGACGATTGTCAGCACGCCGCCGCGCACGCCGGTGGCAGTTGGCGTAAACACAATGTTGACCGCACAGGTGCTGTGCGGGGCTATCGCGTTGCCGCAAGCGTTGGTCTCAGCGTAATCACCGCTGACGGTTATACCGTTGATTGCCACAGCCGCATTTGTGTTGTTAGTGAGGGTAAACGTCTGCGGCGTGGAGGTTGCCGAAACATCCACCGTGCCGAAGCTCAAGGTGGAAGCGCTCACCTGCACGCTGGCCACTCCGGTGCTGGTGAGAGATGCTGTCAGCGCGCCATTGAGCGAGGACGCAGAAGTGACGGTCAGCGTGCCCGGCCTCGTGCCCAGCGTGGCCGGCGTGAACACGACAGAGACGGAGCAGGTGCTGTTTGCCGCGATCTGGCCGAGGCAGGTCGTGGCTGTAATGCTGTAGTCGCCTGTGACATCCACGGTGAAGATGGGCAACGACGTAGGCGAGGTATTGGTCCAGATAAAAGTCTTGGGCGAGGAGCTTGTGCCCAGGATCTGCGTTCCAAAGTCGGCGGACCGCGGAGTCAGAGCCGCCCTTGTGTCCAGGCCGTTGCCGGTCAGCGATGCGGTCAAGGTGGGGTTCGTGACGGAGTCGCTCATCACGGTGATCGTTCCAAACCGCGTGCCCTTTGCCGCAGGCACGAAGGTCACGTTGATGGTGCAGCTTTGCCCCATGCCGAGCGATGTGCAATTGTTCGTTTGGTTGTAGTCAGCACTGTTTGTCCCAGAGATGGCAATGCCCGTCACGTTGACAGTGCTGGTAAATGCCGTGGTGTTCGTGAATGTCAACTGCAGGGTGCCGCTTCCCCCGATGTACACATTGCCAAAGTTCAGCGCATTCGGCGTGAGCGAAGCGCTCGTGGGTACGGGCGGGATGGCGAAGTTGACCAGGAATCCATCATGCGGCGTCAGCCCGGCGGGCGTGGTGGGGTCGTTGGCGTTGACCGCGGCGTAGTCCGCCGAAAAATGCGGCTGCGTAACCGCATTCACATAGCTTGCCAGCGGAGCGGATGCGGTGGTGGTGTCTGTCACCGTCGCGGAGGCCATCATGTGTTCCACAGCCGCCGCGTTGCCGCGCTCGATGACGTTGTAGCGTGTGTTCGTGGCTACCTGCGTGGTGAAGTCCGTGAGCGGTGCGGTGGTATTGCTCGCCTGGTACAAGGCAACCGTGCCCTGCGCGGCAGGCACGCCATCCACGATGCCGGCAACGTCCACATAGCCGTCGTTGTACTCGTAACCATTGAAGTTCCCGGCGACGATGACGTTTGCGCCTGCGCTCTGGTAACCCTGCACCAGCGTGCTGACGGCAACAGCCTGCGCGGCACGGCGCGCACGAATATCCGGCCCAAGCACCGGGTCGTCAATCCCATCGCGTGAGGCGAAGTCCACGTTGATCACCGTGACGGGATAGTTCTTACCCACACGGGCAAACTCACCCGTCATGACCACGGGCGGATGATCCCAGAGCGTCGCCGTGCTGCCGGAGCCTGCCGTGTAGGTTGCTCCCCGGCCTGACTCAACAAAGTTCGCATTCTTGACTGTAGTCGTATTGATCAGAAAACCGGAGTTGATTTGATCCGTGCCCGGAACCGCCGCGATGTAGTTGGTGGAGCCGCCGTTGGCAGTGTTTGCCGCGTCAGCCAGGTATTGCAGCGTAGTCTGATCCCCCACCTGCTGCAGAGCAAACATGTCCGGGGAACCAAAGACGCCGGTCACCGTCTGCACAGCTTTGGGTAATGCGGTTGGCAGAGCGGCGGATGTGCTGGCTATGGAGCCGGGCCCCAGAAAGGCGTTGACGTCCAGCGTAGCTACCTTGAAGTGGGTCGCGTCAGCAATGGCGGAAACGCTCGGCGGTACCGTTCCGGCCGCCGTGCAGGTGGTTGTCTTGAAGATGAGCAAGCGCGCGTAGCCGAGTGTGTAGTCGATCACGCCGATGCCCGCCGTTGCCCCGGCGGTGATGCCGCTGCCCGCCGTGCACGTGATGGTCTGGCCCACGGTCACATCCACCGGATTGCCGCCAAACGTCTTCGTATCAATCAGAACGCGTGCCGGATTGCCGGACCAGGTGGGTACACCGGCGGGCGCGCCAGCCGGTACGTACTCGTCTCCCGCAATGCCAAGGCTGCGGAAAAGGTGATTGTTCGTTGCCATGCTGGAAGACAGCACGCCCCAGAACTGACCGTTGCTGGTAACAACTCCGCTGCCATCGGCACTGCCGCCGGTTGGCGAAATGGCTGCGAAGGATGCATCCGTGGCGGACATACCCGTGAACTTCAGCGCGTCCCCAAAGCTGGCCAGCGCACCGGTGGTGCTCAGATCAATGCTGCGAGTTACGGTGGCCGTGCCGCTCTTGGAGCACGCTGCGGGCTGAATCCCCGTCGCGGGCGTATTTGCCGCGTTTACCACGGTGGAGTTCGCCACCGTACCCGTGACGGTCATCACATCGCCCACCGCAACCGCATCGCAGGCGCTCACGGTATTTGGATAGACAGGCATTCCTTCCGCGGTGGAGAGGAGGTTGTCCCAGTCGCTGTCCTGCGAACTAAGGTAGAACCCGCCGGTACTCATCACACCCACCACGACGCCGGTTGTCTGCACGGTTTGCCCCAGGTAGGGCGAGCTCGGCAGGCCGGACATAATGTTGTGCAGCGCCACCGCGGTCTGCGCCGGAGCAGCAAAACAGTACCCCGCCAGCAACGCTGCGAGGCACAGCATGCGCAATCGGCTGGCAAAAGAGGCATGAGACATCGTTGACTCCATATGGGGGAGAGTGAGCGAACACACGCGGGCACCTTGTGAAACAGAAGTGCGCTCGTCTTGACGAGTCTCTAATTACGCGCGTTTACGCCGGTGCATGGCGTGGTAACCAGCGCCACGCATTCGTTCCGAATCGGAACCTGGATGCCGTCGACCAGGCACAGCATTTCTTTGTTCAGGGCAGCCCAAGCAGGCTATCTGAGTGGCACTGGTCTGGTACAACCTGAAGAGATGGATTTGCTTCGCCTGCGGCAGGCAACGGCTGCCGAACACGCCGCCACGGAAGAATCCCTGCCGCTGATGAGCCCGTCCCTGAACCGTGATGTCTATTGCGGGGTTCTGCGCCGCTTCCATCGTGTCGTGGACGCGTGGGACCGCTGGGCCGATGCCCACGCACCGGCAGACCTGCGGGATCTTCTTAAAGGCCGCCGTCGCGCCACGCTGCTCCTCCAGGATCTCCTTGCGCTCGGGGAGCCGCCCGCCCTGCCAGACGATGACGTCTTTATTCAGCGCATGAACAAGTCACCCGCCGGTAATCCACGCGCTGTCTTCCTAGGCCGTATGTATGTCATGGAAGGTTCCACACTGGGCGGCCAGTACATCGCGCGGCATGTGGAAGAACGGCTCGGCCTGACTCATGGCCACGGAAATGCGTTTTTTACAGGCTACGGCCCGCAGACAGCGGCGCGGTGGAGGGAGTTCAAGGCCGTTCTCGCCGCCCTGCCTGACTCTGAAACAGAGACTGTGATTGCAGGGGCGCGCAACATGTTCGCTCTGTTTGCCGAAGCGATGCGTGACGAAATCGGAACGGAAATCGCCCGGTCCCTCTCCCGGGAAGAAACTCAACTCGAAACCAGCGGCATCGCACGCGGCATCACACGGTAACGATGCCCCTCGACTCGACAGAAAGGCCCGATACACCGGTGACCGTACCGGCGGACGCTTCCGTGACGGTGAACACTTGCGCCAGCGAGGCCATACGCATCCCTGGTGCCATTCAGCGGCACGGATTTCTCCTGGGGCTGGACGACACCCAGGAACGCATCGTGGTGGCAAGCGAAAATGCGGAAGATTTCCTCCACACTCCACTCAAACTCATCCTGGGAGCAAATCTTGCAGACGTCCTGGAACGCGAGATGCTGGCAGTTGTCCAGTACCAACGGTGCGCCGTTGAGCCGGAGGGGATGGTCACGTATCTTGGCGCGTTTCGTCTGCGGGGCGAACTCTTCTCGCTGATCACGCACTGTATCGAAGGCAAACGCATCCTGGAGTTCGAGCGGCAGGACCGGCTTGTGGGCGCGGAGATGATGAACTCCGTCATCACCAACTTTGTCGCTACGCTCTCCAAGCTGGAATCGCCGGAGGAACTGTGCAACGCCGTTACCCGGCAAGTGGCGCAGCTGACCGGCTTTGACCGCGTGTTGCTGTACAGCTTTGATGAGGAAGGCCATGGCACCGTGCTGGCCGAGGCCAACAGCGGCCGCTTGCCCACCTATCTTGATCTCCGCTTCCCGGCCTCTGACATCCCGCAGCAGGCGCGCGAACTCTACGTCTTGAACACCGTCCGCATCATCCCCGACGCGAACTACACACCCTCACCCTTGCACGCACTTACGGTCGAGTCGCCGCACATCATGGACCTGTCGCTCAGCGTCCTTCGCTCCGTCTCGCCGGTGCACCTGCAGTACATGCGGAACATGGGCACGATCTCCTCCATGTCCATCTCCATTGTCAGCGAGGGCCGCCTGTGGGGTCTGATCAGCGGCCACCACGCGGAGCCGCGAATTGTGCCCTTTCTCGTCCGCTCTGCCTGCGATATGCTCTCCAAGCTGGTGGGCACGCAGCTCACCACGTTCCGCACCGCGTCACGCCTGCGAACCACCACGCACTTCCACTCGGTTCAGCGTCAGTTGCTGACCCACGTGGCAGCTGAGCGGCACTACCTTACCGCATTGGCCACGCAAATGGGAGCGCTGCAACAAATCACCGGCGCTGAAGGCGCTGCGCTGTGGGTGGACGGAGCGTGCGACAGCGTTGGAAGCGTGCCTTCCGTCCCGGATGTTCAGCGAATCGTATCGTGGCTGGATGAACAACCAGGCGTCGATCTCTTTGTGACGCGGCAACTTAGCCGAGACCTGCCATGGACCGCGGCGCTCTCAGACTGCGCCAGCGGCCTGCTGGCCATTCGCATCTCCGACATACGTCAGCGCTATATCTTGTGGTTTCGACCGCAGATCGTACGCACCGTCAAATGGGCCGGTGAACCTGCGGCGAAGCAGGACACCGCCGGGCAGCTTCACCCGCGCACATCGTTTGAAAGCTGGCGAGAGACCTTTCGCGGCCAGAGCCAGCGGTGGAGCGATGTCGAAATTGAGTCCGCGCGCGAGTTTCTCTCAGCCATCACCACCATCAGCCTGCAGCGTGCCGAAGAAGAAGCCGAACTGAGCAATGCGCGCTTTGAGCAACTGACGCAGGCGCTGCCGGAAAAGATCTTTATCGCCAACGATGACGGTGTGTTGACCTACACGAATGACCGCTGGCGCGAGCAGGGGTTGCCCACGCACGGTGTGTGGTTCAGTGAGGGCCGTCTGATGCCAGAGGACGAGGAGCGAGTACGGGAAAAATGGCAGGAGGCCGTTACCTCCGGCAATTTCCTGGAGGATGAGATACGGCTGCTCACCGGGCCGGAAGGGGTGCCCCGCTGGAACCTGGTCCGGGCGGTGCCGTTCCGCCGCCAGGGCGGGATGCGCGCCGGATGGGTTGGCTCCGTCATCGACCTCACCGACCGCCGCGAACGCGAGGCTGCTCTGCGGATGACGGAAAAGCTTGCCCTGACAGGGCGCATGACCTCTGTGATCGCGCACGAGATCAACAACCCGCTGGAGTCGATCACCAATCTGCTCTATCTTGTCCGGCAGGATCTGCCGCCCGAAAGTGAAGCCGCGCAGTACGTCGGCATGGCGGAGAGCGAGTTGGAACGCATCTCCGGCATCACAAAGCAAACGCTTCGCTGGGGGCGGGAACATGCCGGCCGCACGGAACGCTTTACCGCCGGTGCTCTGTTTACCGATGTGCTTCGGCTGTTTCGCGGCAAGCTGCGCAACCGCAGCGTCACGGCGACAGTGCGGGGTGATGCGCAGGTCGAGATCGAGGGCATCCTGGGCCAGATACGTCAGGTGGTCGCAAATCTTGTCGCAAATGCGATCGATGCCGCACGCGTCGGCGGCAACGTCTGGCTGGAGGCGCGCCCGAACGGCGCGGGAGTGGAACTCCTGATCGCAGATGACGGCGTCGGCATGACACCGGAAGTCCGCAACCAGCTCTTCCAGCCCTTCTATTCGACAAAGGGCGACCTGGGCAACGGCCTCGGTCTATATATATCGCACGAGATCGTGGAGCGCCATGGCGGTGAACTTCAGGTGGAAACGGCTCCCGGCGAGGGTACCACGATGCATGTTGTGCTGCCCGGCAACGTGCGGATTTCCGCATCGGCTCAGATGCCTGACGTTGATCTGCTGATGAACTGACAAGAGTGCCAAACCGGCCCCATTGGGAAATTTCTACCCTGCCTTGCTCATCATCGCGCACCATCCGGCCCGGTATGATCGCACCATGAAGTCACGAATCGCCCAGGTTCGCCTCCTGGGTTTCGGGATGCTGCTTGGCAGTCTGGCACCATCGGCGCATTCACAAGCGACGCAGACCGCCGATCAACGCATCCGCATCAAGGCGTTTGCCATGGCCTCGTATGTGCGTCCCGACTACGGCGGAGCTCTGAAGAACGGCGGAGGCACCGTTGGAACCGACATTGACGGCTTCCGCCTGCTGCCCCACACCGACATCGGCATGGACATCCGGTACACGGCGTCGGAAGGCCGGGTCTCGAATCAATATCTGTTCGCTGGCGGCCCACACATCAGCTTCAACGCGTACCGCTTTCGGCCGTACGTGGATTACCTGATCGGTGTCGGCGATGCGCATTTCAACCAAAGTCCCGACCCGGCTTATACCTACGACGAGACGCGAACCAGAGGCTACGGTGCTGGATTCGACTACGGCATCACGCGCTTCTGGTCCGTGCGCGCGGATGCGCAGCGGCAGCGATGGCGCTTCTCCGTCCGTGCTCCACCCTTTAATCCCGTGGAAATCAGCGTCGGCGCAGCCTACCAGTTGCACTTCCGCAGCCGCTACGGTCCAGAATAGGAACTCCCCTCACGCTAGCCGGTGTACACTGTGAAAGGTTTCGGGACGTGGCTCAGCCTGGTAGAGCGCACCCTTGGGGTGGGTGAGGTCGCTAGTTCGAATCTAGTCGTCCCGACCATCACATCGAAAGAAAAGGCGGCTGCTTAGCCGCCTTTTCTTCGCCATAACACTGATCCTATGCGCTGTGCCGGCGGCGATGCCCATGCCCGCCGCGTGAAGCTATCTGCCGTGCAGGTGCGCCACCAAACTGCCACTGCCGCACCGGCCCTACATCCACATGAACAAACTGACTCTTAGGGTAGTAGCCAACGCCGCCCATGCCAAGGCTAAGCGCAGCATCGCGCAGCGCACGCGTACTCACGCCAGGAATGCGGATGTCGATGGCCCGGGACAGCATGTGCTGTGAATGTTCCGCAACCCCCGTCTCCGCCGAGCGTGTGCGAAGGAAATTGTTGGACCACGGTGTGCGGTACCCGCAGACAATATCAATGCTTGCGTTGGGGCGATGCAGCTTCTCCAGTAACGCATGCAGCAGGTCGAACTCACGCGGATCGTAGTTGGCCGTATCCTGCGTGCGATGGTCACGCAAGAAGTGGTTCAGCATTGCGACGCCTGACGTCGAGTACTGGCCATTCTGCTTATATGCCACATCGATCGATTCACCTGTATGCAGGTGGTGCAGCCGAAGACGAAAAGTCTCGAAGAAGCCAGGCCGCTGTGCCGTCATTACCGGCGCGGAAGGCACGTTCGGCACTTCATCTGCTCGCGTCAGGGAGGTTGCGCCGCCCAGCATCACCATGCCGGTCAGGCCGCAGACAAGTCGCTTGCGCAAAGAAATTGCTGAGATCAAGGGGACTGCTCCGAAGAAAAGATGTCTATCTGGTACTTCGTCGTGCTTTGTGCGTCACGTGAGCCCGGAAGAGAAAAATCATGATGCCAGATCGGAGTGCTTGAACCATCCTGGCATGACAGGCCAGTAACCAGAGTTTACGCTAAGCGGTGAACATAACCGGGCCTGCCTGTACCGCTTAGGACGCCACCCCGCGCCAAATGAGAACCGCTTCTCAACAAAGAAGAAGCTCTACAATTCCAGCCGTTCTATAAGATGTACGAACGGACACGTCGTGATGGATTGGGCCAAATTCTTTCGCCGCAGGTCAGAGCCGGTGCGCATTCCGCAATCGCGGCAGCGCTTTGGCTACGCCGTGGTTGGCCTCGGCCGCATCGCGGAGTACTTCCTGGACGCCCTCGCGGAGTCTCCCACGTGCGTGGTGTCTGCACTGGTAAGCGGCAGCCCTGACAAGGCGCATCGGCTGGCGGCGAAGTACGGTGTGCCGCACATCCTCTCATACGCCGAGTTCAACCGGCTGGGTGAGCTTTCCGCAGTGGACGCGGTCTACCTGGCGCTGCCCGTCAGCATGCATCGCCAGTTTACGGAACGCGCCGCAGCCGCCGGCAAGCATGTGCTCTGCGAGAAGCCAATGGCCTCCACTGCCGCCGATGCAGCAGCCATGGTGGATGCCTGCAAGTCCGCTGCTGTGCGGCTCTCCATTGCGTATCGCTGTCCCTACACGGTGGTGCACCAACAGGCGCGGCAGCTGGTTCGTACAGGTGCACTCGGATCGCAAGAAACATTGCGCATCGCATCGGCCTTCGGGTTTAAGTTAGGCCCAGACTGGCGCGCGGACGGATCCCTGGCGGGCGGTGGATCTCTGTACGATGTCGGCATCTATCCGCTGAATGCAAGCCGCTACCTTCTGGGCCAGGACCCCACCGGTGTGCGGGACGCGAGCGCCGTGTGCGACGCGAACGGCTTGGAGCAGACCATCGCGTGGACCAGCGTGTTCCCTTCGGGAGCAACCGCAGTCTGCCGGTCGTCCTACCTGGAGAAGCTGCCGGACACGCTGCGCATCACCGGCGAAAGCGGCACGCTTCTTCTGGCTCCAGCATTCAGTCATCGTGAGCGCATGGAGATGGACGGGAGCTACACAGACCAGGCGGGTAAGAGGGTGGCCGTAAAGGAGCGCGTCCTCAGCGGAACCGCCTCCCAGTTCCGGCTGGAAGCCGAGCATCTAGCCAAATGTGTGCGCCTCGGCAGCGAACTCATCACGCCCGGCGAGGACGGATTGGCCGACATGATCGCCATGGAAGCCATCTACCGCGCGGCGTGTGTGCCTGTTCAAAGTTCGGCTGCCCCGCTGTCGTAAATCACGAGCGGCTTAGACGACGTATCCGCAAAAAGGTTGCGGAAATCTAGTCCACTCTGTGGTACTCTAGCGCCAACTCGTTCGACTTCATGTAGGTTTTTTGCTCGCCCTGCCCAAACGCACTTGCAAAGCCGTATTGAATTCAACGAAACATCAGGACGCCAGGACAGGGACAGGTACATGGAACAGGGAAATGTGAAGTGGTTCAACGACGCCAAGGGTTTCGGTTTTATTTCGCGCGATAACGGTGAGGATGTGTTCGTGCATCACACCGCGATTCAGGCTCAGGGTTTCCGCTCGCTGCAGGAAGGCCAGCGCGTGAGCTTCAATGTGGTGAAAGGCCCTAAGGGCTGGCAGGCGGAAAACGTCTCGCCTGCATAAACAAGCAGACTCCTCAAAGTTCTCAGAAAAGCCGGCGCAAGCCGGCTTTTCTGCGTTGCGTTTGACATCTGTCTCTCTCACAGTATCTGATGAAGCTATCGTCGCGCGGCAATCGTGATCGCCATCGGACCTGTTCTCCCCGGCAGTTTTCGGCGCGCAGTACAAAACATAACGGCTACGTATTTCAGGAGTAAAGCACGCCGATGCGAACCATAGTGCAAGACAAATACTACCTCCGCGATCTTCATCGCGAGATTGACCTTTATGACCGCAAGCTGATTCACATGCTGAAGCATGAGGTGTTTGCAACGGACGCTCTGCGCGACGCAGCCGCACGCAAACTGGCCACCAAGCGTGAGTCCCTGGCCGCAACCGCACGCGCGCTTGCCGCCTCAGGAATCGAGTTCCACCAGAGTGATCTGCCCCGCTCCTTCCGTCCGGACGTCGATTTGATCGCACCCGCCGCCTCCAATCAGGAGGCATCCCCAGAGGAAGCAGCTGTAGCTGTGAATACGTTGCGCAACAGTGAGCTCAGCAGCTTTGGAGCGGAGATCGCCCGTCTGCAGCGGCAGAATCTGAGCGAGGCAGAGTCGCCACTTGCCAGCGCGCTCGGCTCCTGGCAGACAGACCTGATCGCGTACAAGAAAAAGCGCCAGAAGGCAGCGGCTCCGGCGCTGTAAGGGTACCCTGCATAGTTTGCGAACGCCGCGTGACCGGAGCGTTCCGGAGCAGGTACTCTTACAACATGCCTCTTGACCTTTACACGATCCCAGTAACGCGGATTGACGGCAGTGTCAGTACCTTAGCCGACTTTCGGGGCAAGGTTCTTCTCCTGGTAAATGTCGCGTCCAGGTGCGGCCTGACCCGGCAGTACGACGCTCTGGAAAAGACGTACGCGCGGTATCACCACGCAGGGTTTGAGATCCTCGGCTTCCCCGCGAACGACTTCGCTGGCCAGGAACCCGGGTCCAACGAGGAGATCGCGCAATTCTGCCGCGGAACGTTCGGCACCAGCTTTCCCATGTTCTCAAAGATTACGGTTGTGGGCCCTTACAAGCACCCGCTGTACGCGGCCCTGATCGATGCCCTGCCTGCCTCAGAGGGCGAAGGCAAGCCAGGCATGGTGGATAGCCTGATAAAGTTCGGCACAAAACCAAACGAGGAACCGGAACTGCTTTGGAACTTTGAGAAGTTTCTCGTAAGCCGCACCGGCAAACCAGTCAAGCGCTTCTCGCCCGACACACTGCCAGATGCGCCAGCAATCACAAATGCCATTGAGGCAGAACTAGCCTCGTAGAACGCTATGGCACAACGAATTGCGGGGACAGCAGAGGCCGCAGCTGTGCCCATGGAAGTACTGCATCGTCAACCGGCGATGCCCGTGGCGAAATGCTGTATTCCGGGTAGCTGATGTGCAGCCCGTCCGGCTCCAGCGTCCAGTTCGATATGTCCGCAATATCGTCGTGCAACGGCTTAGCTCTCGGTCCGGTCACCTCTGGATAGAGCGCGTCCTGCGCATGCCCTTTAACAATCTGCGCCCAGCACATCGCCGCGACTCTTCCCTTCCACGCGTCCCCTGCAAACACATCGCCCGCGCGCAGCGGACGTTCAGCGTCAAGCAGCCACGTCATTGTCGAGAATGCCTCGTTGGGATGTGCCGCGCCGTGGCCCATGGTGTTCCAGCTGACCGTGGTCGTCACGCGCCCATGCTCGATTGCCTTCATCTGTAGAACAAGCTCGGTATCCTGCCCCTCCGCCAGATCAGGCGTCCATCGGAGACGGGCCTGAGACGGTGACTTCTGCGCGTCCGCAGCCTTCCTGTCCTCCACGGGATATGCCTGCGTTTCCACCGCGCGATTCCATGCTTGCCACACCGGTGCGGGATCGATGGCTTCGGGCCAACTCGCCTGGAGTGTGCCAAAACCTGGAAACTCGGGTACGCCCACGGCTTCGGCCTTTGCCTCCGGTGCCGCAAGGTACCGTGTTCGTGTCACAAACGTGATCCCGTCGCGGCGCGATACCGCGGTGCGCAGCACCTTTGCGCGATCCGCGTACACCGGTCGCATGCACTGTGCAGTCGCCGGTGCCGGGCGGCTCGCGTCATCTGCGTGGCAGATCTCCTGCACCCACGCCAGCCATTGCACCTGATCGCCCCGGAGTTCAGCGACGCCGGCCGGTGGCAGCTTTGCCAGGGCCGCGCGGTACAGCACGCCTAACGACTCATCCGCGGCATTCAACTTGGCGTCGCCGCAAATCACCTTCTCCACCGGCCGCTGCGCCTTTGCGCAATTGAAGCTGGCCCCGTGCAGCGGCTCCGCTCCCGCCAGGCACAGGCCGAGCGCTCCACACAACACCTGAACCATCTTTGTGCGGCATCGAAGCGCGAACATGCCCGGTTGGATGCACCCCTCCGGTCACTGTTGCACCCATACTGCTTGCCCGCTTTGTGCGCCCTTGTGACCCGCATGCCTTATTTATCTCTATGTAACGCGCATGCGGCATGATGTTCCTGACACTTCCTTGAACATCCAACCCTTTCCCGCGCCGCTACGGCAGATACATGCGCGCACCCAGTACCTGGAGACTTCATGAAACTTTCTCGCATCCTTGTCACGCCTGCCTGTCTTTTTCTGCTTTCTCCGCCGTGTCTGCTGGCGCAGTTTGAAACTGCATCCGTGCTCGGATATGTCCGCGACAGCACCGGCGCGGTCGTCCCCAACGCGAAGGTGACGCTCGTGAATCAGCAAACGAAAGCTGAAGTCACCCTGACGACGGATGCACAGGGCGCATATCAATTCACTGACGTAAAGATCGGCGACTATGTCGTGAACGCCACCGCGAACGGCTTTACCGTGAGCAGGACGCAGCCGTTCCAGGTGCAGGTGAACGCCAAACAACGGGTCGATGTCTCGCTCCGCGCGGGCGGCACGCAGGACGTGACTGTCACAGCCAACATTGCGTCGCTGCTTGAAACTGATTCCAGCGAACGCGGCCAAGTCATCGGCACGCGAGAGGTCGAAGATCTGCCCCTGAATGGACGCGCATATGCAGACCTGGCGGCGCTGGTCCCTGGCGTTCGGCGCAACCTGCTGGAGAACTCGACCGATGCCAGCCGCGATGCCAGCTTCAACGTCAACGGCCAGCGCAGCGAATTCAACAACTTCCTTCTTGACGGCTTGGATAACAACGCCTACGGCACGTCGAATCAGGGCTTCTCCAACCAGGCGATTCCTCCTTCACCCGACGCTATCTCCGAGTTCAAAGTCGAGACGGACAACTACAGCGCGGAGTTTGGCCGCGCTGCCGGGGGCGTCATCAACGTGAGCATCCGCAGCGGGACAAATCACTTTCACGGCAAGGCATACGACTACATCCGTAATACCGTCTTCAACGCCATCGGGCCGTTCACGCCCACAACCAACCCCATCACGAAGGCACCGCAAAAACCGACGCTTATCCGCAACCAGTTTGGCGGAACCTTCGGCGGCCCCATCTGGAAAGACCACACCTTCTTCTTTGCCGACTACGAGGGAACGCGCCAAGTGACGCATTCTGTCTTGCAGGCCACCGTTCCCACGGCCAATCAGGCGGGCACCGGAGCGCTGGCAAGGGCAAACGGCGGCTACACCTTCCTGACCGCAGTGGGTGGTGCGGAAAGCAACACGCCCGTGCCGCTGATGAACCCGCTCACGGGACAGCAGTATCCCAACGGCGTGATCCCCTTCAGCGACCCTGGCGTTTCCAGTTTTGCGAAGGGTGTTCTCGCCGCGCTGCCCACGCCTGACGTTCCCGGCAACCCCTTCAGCAACAACTACGCCTCGCAGCCGGCCGACACCATCCATGACGACAAGGGTGACGTTCGCGTCGACCAGACCTTTAGCGACAAGACGACCGCCTTCGTCCGCTATAGCGAACATCAGGGCAAGATCCTGTCGCCGCCAAATATCCAAGGTTCAGCAGGCGGCAACAGTAACGGCTCGGTCAATATCTTCAACCAGCAGATTGTCGGCGGCATCACCCGCGTCTTTACGCAGAATTCCATCCTGGACGCGCGCTTCGCCTTTACCCGCACGGACGGCGGCAAAAGCCCATACAGTGCGGGGTTGCCCAGCCTGTTGACCGGCGTCCCCGGCCTGCCCACGGATCCTATCGTGGTGCGCGCGCTTAACGTGCAGAGCGTTGGCAACTACTCGCAGTTTGGCAATCAGGGCAGCAATCCGCAATTCCAGAACCCGTACGTCTACAACCCGAAGATCAATTTTACCCTGATCCGGGGCCGTCAAAGCCTGAAGATGGGCTATGAGTACCAGGCCATCTTCACAACAATCGACGACTTCAACCCCGTCTACGGTCAAAGCACATACACCGGAAACTTCAGCTATACCGGCACCAACGCTTCTACTTTTGCGGCCGCGGATACCGGCACCAAGGAAGCCGCCGATCTTGCCGACTTTCTCTTTGGCGCGCAGAACAGCTACCAGCTCAATAGCTTCAACATTGTTCACCTGAACCAGCGCATGCATTACTGGTATCTGCAAGATGACATCCGCCTGACCTCCAGGCTGACCGTAAACGCCGGCTTGCGTTATGAGTTAGTCACGCCGCAGTGGGAGTCAAGCAACCAGCTGGCAAACTTCAACCCGGCAACCAGCCCCACCACAAGCACGCTGGTCACCGCCTCGGGCGGATCGCTCTTCAATCGCGCTCTGGTGCATACACCCAAGCTGGATTTCGCGCCACGCTTCGGTGTTGCGTACTCCGCCACAGCCAAGACGGTAGTTCGTGCTGGCTATGGCCTAAGCTTCGCGCAGTTCAATCGTGAAGGTGGCGAAAATCTTCTGGTCTATAACCTGCCGTACGTCGTTAATACCAACATCAATCAAGCTCCAGCCTTCGGCAATCCGGGTATCCTTGGCACCACCACCAAATTACCCGTCTGCACCGCTGCGCAAGCTGGCGCATCCTTCAATCCAAGTACACCAGCGCCATGCTTCCGAACGACATCGCAGGGATTTCCCAGCGGCTTTACCAGTTCCGCCAATGTGACGCCGGCCAGCAACGCCAACGCACAGGCGCGGTACATTCCGGCCAACCTGCCCACCGGCTACGTGCAGGCCTGGCACCTGACGGTTCAACAGCAGGTCGCTCCCAACACCACCTTTGAAGTCGCATACGTGGGTGAACATGGTGCCAAGCTGCAGGTACTTGCCGACTACAACCAGGCCAACCCCAACCCTGTTACCGCAAGCTGCAATGCGACCGTAACTACCGGCTGCGTCAACCTGCTAAGTCAAAACCGAGGACGCCCACTGACCAACTTCACCACCATTGAAGAGACGCTGCCAGCCGGCTTCCTCTCTTATAACGCGCTGCAGACCAAGCTGGAACACCGCACCAGCCACGGCCTGTATCTGCTGAACTCCTTCACCTGGTCGCGCGCCATCGACAATGCAAGCGGCCACCTCGACAGCAATAATGGTGATAACTCTCGCATCAACCTGCAAAATAACGGGTTAGGCGAGCGCGGCGTTTCCGGCTACAACCAGCCGCTGAACGAAACACTTTCCTTGATCTATGACCTGCCTTACGGCCGCGGACGCGCCTTTGGAGCCACGGCTCCATACCTGATGCAGGCGCTGCTGGGTGGATGGCAGATTACCGCAATTGAGAACGCCCAGAGCGGCCAGCCGGTGAACATCACCTACTCACCAAACGCCTTTCAGCAGCTCAGCCCTCTGCTCAATCAACGCCCCAATCAGCTGTTGAGTAATGCTCTTCTACCTAAGTCGCAGCGCGTCAAGATCAACGGAAATCAGGGCATCACCGCGCTGAACCTTGCCGCCTTCAGCCTGCCCGATGTGAATCATCCCTACGGGACGGCCGCCCGCAACTCCGTTCGCTTCGACCCCTTCTACCAGACCGATCTCGGCCTGCATAAAGCCTTTGCGCTTTACGGCGAAGGCACCGTCTTCGACTTCCGCGCAGAAGCCTTCAACGTCTTCAACCAAACCAACTACGCCTTCCCCGCCAGCGGCTTCAGCCCGACATCCACCAGCTTCGGAGTCGTCGCCGCCGGCTCCACCTTTCCCGCCCGCATCCTGCAATTCGCCGGCAAACTCATCTTCTAAACGCCTGGCAGGAGGGTGCCCACGCCAGCAAAACGCGGGCACCCTCCATCCGGCTCCAGCACCCGCACGTGCCCGCCCAAAGCGGCGCAAGATGTTTCACGTGAAACACTTTAAGTAACCGGACACGCATTCCTCAGTTCGATTTCGTGACGTGAACACGATTTGAAGGTGGGCTGCGGCCCGGTTTAGGTGCGGAACGGGTCTTCAAAGCCACGTTAGCGCTAACGTAAACTCGCTAAAAACACGCATTTAGGAGCTGTTTTGGTCACGCTCTGCAGCGTGTCCGGACGTGAGGTTTTGGCGGTCGCGGACAAACGGTCTGCTAAAGCGGCTGAGAGAGGTTCCCGCCTGGCATTGGATGGACGGATGGGTATCCTAGAAACCGACGTAACTGCATTCACAAACTTTTTACTTGCCGAGTAACCGCGAGTCGGTGTTAAATGCTCCGCACGCAGTTTCGGTGGAGGTTGGCAGCTATGAAGTTCAGATTGCAAACGCGCTCACGTCGTCAAGTCGCCGCACGCTGCGGTTATTTGGCATGCCTGTTACTTGGTTGCAGTGGTTTGCACGCACAGGTCACAACCCACTACGTCGCTAATCATGCTGAGGCGGATGTCTTTACGGGAGGAAATGACTACGGCGGCGGAGATGGGTCTACCGCGATCCTGCTCCAGACAGTAGGGCTGACCGAAGCGAAAGTGGCAGCTGTACAAGAAGGCATTCCCAATAATGCACAAGCAAGCCTGGTGTTCTCTACCAGTAATAATTCAAACAATTCCACAGAGAAGATGCGTGTCACGTCCGCTGGCAACGTCGGCATTGGCACATCAGCACCCAGTTCGAAACTCGAGATCAATGGAAGCCTGACGCTGACCGCGAACAGTGGGGCATCGATGACGTTTCCTGATGGAACTATTCAAGGCACCGCGTGGAATGGGGTGCTCTTCGGTGGCGACTACGCTGAATCGGTCAACGTCTCCGGCAACCGCGAAGCATACGAACCCGGCGATGTGCTGGTCATCGACCCTGGCTCCGAGGGCAACTTCCTCCGGTCATCTACGCAGTATTCCACCGCAGTCACCGGCATCTACTCCACCAAGCCGGGAGTCGTTGGCCGCCGCCAGCGCACCGCCCGGACAGAGATGAAGCAGGAGGTGCCCATGGCGATGACCGGCATCGTGCCCACCAAGGTCAGCGCGGAGAACGGCCCCATCCGGCCAGGCGACCTGCTCGTCACCTCCTTGAAGCCCGGTTATGCCATGAAGGGCACGGACCGCAGCCAAATGCTGGGAGCCGTCATCGGCAAAGCCATCGGCCACCTCGACTCCGGCGCGGGCGTCATCGAAGCCGTCGTTACGCTGCAGTAACCGGCCCTTAGGAGTGTTCTAGCATGAAACGGATACTACTCTGTCTCATCGGCATGGCTGCCTTAGTGCTTCGCGCGTCGGCAGCCGATCCACCGCAGCCCTTCTCCGCCGTCTTCTGGACGACTACAACGCTGCAATCCCCCTCTGGAAAGTCCGCCATTTTCACTCGACGCATCGTGTATACGCGCGACGCATCCGGTAATGTGCAGAGCCAGATTTACAAGCCGACCAAGGGATCGGCGCAAGATACGACGGCCCCTCTCGAACATGTCTCTACCAGTCTGACTTCAGCGCAGGCACCATTGCCCACTGCACTATCAAGTACCGAGACAATGCAGGTTACTAATCTTGGCACCTCCTTGTTTTCCGGCCTGCTTACAACAGGAACGCGGCAAATCTTTACGGGGGCAAACGGCCAACAAACCCGCACGCGGGAGGTATGGTTTTGCCCAATTCTGGGCGTAACTGTGCACCTGCAAAGCAGCGATGCTCGCGGAGACACTACTGTTGGTGACCTCTCTGAACTGCAGTTGGGTACGGTAGCTGCTCCCGTACCGGTAGCGCAAACGGCCTTGGCTGCGAGTCCCGCAGTCCCTTTGTTGACTCTGTATCGTGGCTTGTTTACAGAAGTTGCGCACATGGAGCGAGACCGGCAGGCGAACAACCTTCACGCCAACATGATTGAAATAGAGGATCACCTCCGCAAGAAGTTGAACCTCTCCTCCAACGAGTGGCAAACGCTGGTTGCCACAAGCGTCAAGGTTGAAAGCTACACTGAAGAAAAATCGAAGGAGGCTCGCAGCTTCGCGGAGCAAGACAAGGCCGCGCGAAGAAATAACCCACTTGGGCCGAATACGCTTGCCAAAGGCCGCGCCACGCTGCACCAGATGCAACTGGACCTCAATACCCATGTACAGGCAGACATAAACGAGCTAAAGGCGGCTGTCGGACCGACCGCGACGGACCACATCCAGGCGTACCTGCAGGGTCCGTTGTCCGCATCCACTTCGGTTGTTTCTGTAAGGTCGGCACGGCTGCAGGCACAGCAGACCGGAAAGGAGCAGGCGCGATGAAACGAACAAAACCCTTTTGGCTACTCTGTCTCTGCGCCGTTATCTGTCTTTTTGGCGCAGCACGCTTGCTCCGCATCACGCCTGTCCATGCCCAGCAGAACACCGGGGATTACAACGACGGAACGTTCTACATCGTTGCGTCCGTAGACGTCGACAGCAGTTACAACCTTTACGTCGAAAGCTACATGGAAGTTGAGTACGACGAGTACGAGGACATCGACTACATCGAGGTAGACGGCACAGCTGACCAGGACAACAATTCCATCGGCGATGGATACCAATACGGAGACGATGACGACCCGGCAGACGTTCAATTGCAATCGAATAGCCCGGTTGCTACAGGGCACGAATACGGCATGGAATCCGATGGATACGCCTGTTATGACGATGGAGAAGACGACGAAGACGATTGCGATTTCGAATACGTAGGTTCAGCGTATGCTTCTGTCGAAGTCGGATTCCCGCCACCTTACATTTCCAGCATCAGTCCATCGAGTGTCAATCAGGGGGCTACGGGAACGCTAACCATGAATGGAACTAACCTGGTGGAGGGTTCGGGAGATCAACTCACCATCAACTACTCCGGTTCGGGGATGCCGTTTACGCTCACAGGAACACCGTCGTCCACTTCGGCAACGTTCTCATATGGCTTCTCGGGATTCGATACAGGCACATATACCATTTCTGTAACCAACAATGAAGGTACAAGTAACAGCGTAAACTTCACTGTTAACGCTCCGCAGTATGCATGTACGCTAATCCAGAACGCCAAATGCCGTCACCTTGCAAATCACTGGGCTTGGGAACGTCAGTCAAGGTGGATCTTTTACCATATCGCATCCTACAGCGAACATAAGTAATGCAGCAACCACTGTTAGCTACGGGCCGTTTTCTACACCAAACTCGGTGGCGTCCAGTATCGCTAGTGCCATCACCCGCAATTTTGTTCATAAGGGGATCACAGCCCAATCTAGCGGCGCGACTGTTACAGTTCAAGCGCGTAATACTTTTGGATCGATTTCGGCATCTGGTGGGAGCTATAGTGTAGGAACGCCTTCTGCCGTGAGTTGTTTTGACCCTATTACAATCGAGGAATGTGACGGTACTCAGCCAGATTATGATACTGCCCGGCCCTATGGCAAGGTTCCTAACCAAATCGTGGAGACGCCGAGGCAACATATCATCAGAAGGCACATCGTAGGCGCTCCGAGTGCTAGCCCTTACATCACACAGTACGCCACTTTTGGGCTTACCACCAACGACAAGTTTTCTGTTGTGCAGAACTATAACATCAACACATATATACACGACCCTCTTGGAACAAATGGTCGTCATGTGTATAAGTTCCCGAGCATCACAATTCTGGGAGTTACGTTTGGCGTTATCGGTGTAGATGCATCGGGAAATTCCCTTTTTATAAACTACTTCTATTTAGATTCCTCAACGTGTAGAGTTAACACTTCATTTCCGAGTAACAGATTACCTTAGCTAGAGCAGGAAAGCTGCGCATGGTATTCTGTGGGGACCCAATGCATGAGAAAGTAAATGGCGATTGGCAGCACGGTATTTCAATACGAATTCCACCCGGCGGCGACGTCTATGTCGAGCCTTGTGGATTCGTTCCTGAAGAGGGTTTACCGGCTTTTTGGGAGGCTCTCGGGGTACATGAGGGAGATGAGCAGCGTTTGTGGCCACAGTGGATGGAAGGAAACTGGGTACCTGTTGCTCCAACGTTCCCAATTCTGTCAGAGTTGATTCAGATGCGTATCGATATCAGCGATATAAAGGCCGACGACATACCGGCCTTGTTGCAAGAAATTGAGATTGGTCGTGCAAATTGCAGCGATGCACGCGGGCTGGCGGTGTTCGACGCATTAAGGAAATGCGCGATGCTCGCCCTGGCTCAATCCAAGGGGATCGTGCTTTCGCCTTTCGGTTGATTCCGAGCTCGTACGCACTAAATCTAATTTGGCGCAAGGCTTTGAGTGCCACGCGGAGATGCTTAGGTTTGTTCGCTAAGATGTTGGTATGGGTTTTCCGCAGGCGGGTGGTGCAGGGCCAGAGCGGACGTTTGGTGATGCGGCGCTGATCTCCTCGACGGATTCCGGGCGGAATCTGGAGGCGGCTGTGCCTGCTCCGGTGCCGATGCAGCCGGAGGAGACGCCGCGCCGCGCGCCGGGGCAAGCCTCAGGTGACGACACCGTGGCATCGCTGGACGGGCCCTCGGGTCTGCTGACTTCGCCTGCGCAGTCCGCCACCACCGTGGCAAATGGCACCCATGCCGCCGGGTACCTGCCCGGTGCCAGCAGCACCGAACCCAACAGCATTGATCAGGATTTTGCGCAGCTGCTCACCACCGTGCATGAGAACCGTCCCGGGGATGACCTGGAGATCATCCGCTCCGCATGGCAGTTTTGCGTACAACAGCATGAGGGGCAGAAGCGCGCGAGCGGCGAACCCTACATCATTCATCCGCTTGAGGTTGCGCAGGTGCTGGCGGAGATGAAGATGGACTCAACCGCGATTGCCGCCGGGCTGCTGCATGATGCCGTCGAAGACACGGACGTATCCACGGAGGAGATTGCTCGCCGCTTCGGCGATCAGGTTGCCCACATCGTGGATGGCGTCACCAAGCTGGACCGGATCAAGTTTGCGAACAAGGAAGACCAGCAGGCGGAAAACATCCGCAAGATGCTGCTGGCCATGGTCACGGACATCCGCGTGGTCATCATCAAGATGGCGGACCGGCTGCATAATATGCGCACGCTGGGCCACCTGAAGCCGGAAAAGCAGCAGCGCATTGCGCGGGAGACGCTGGACATCTACGCTCCGCTGGCGCACCGGCTAGGCATGGGAAAGCTGCGGGGCGAGTTTGAGGATCTCGCCTTCCGCTATGTCGATCCGGCCCGGTACCAGAAGCTTGCGGACGAAGTGGAGCATCTGCGTGTGCGCGGCGGCGAGCGCTTCATTGAAAATATCGTGGCCCATGTGGAAGGCGAACTCACTCGCCACGGCATTCCGGGGCGGGTGGAATACCGCATCAAGCGGCTGTACTCCATCAATCAGAAGGTCACCGCGCTGGCGACGGACGGCGGTGCCGATGATCTGAGCCAGGTGCACGACCTCTATGCCGTCCGCATCATTACGGAAACGCTGGCGGATTGCTACCACATTTTGGGCATCGTGCAGAATCTGTGGCATCCGGTGCCGGGGCGCATCAAGGATTTCATCGCGACTCCGCGTCCGAATGGGTATAAGTCGCTGCATACGACGCTGGTGGCGCAGGGCGGCACGCAGTTTGAAGTGCAGATCCGCACGGAGGAGATGCACCGCATCGCGGAAGACGGCATCGCCGCGCATTGGAAATACAAGGCCAACGAAACCGTCAACGCGCGCGACGAGCAGCGGCTGGCGTGGGTACGCCAGCTAATGGAGTGGCAGCGCGAGATGACCGATCCCAACGAGTTCATGTCGACGCTGAAGATCGACCTGTACCCAGAGGAGGTCTACACCTTTACGCCGAAGGGCAAGGTTGTCGTGCTGCCAAAGGATGCAACGCCGGTCGATTTTGCGTACACGATTCACACGGATTTAGGGCATTCGACGGTTGGTGCGAAGGTTAATGGACGGATCGTTCCGCTGCGCCACCGCCTGCGCAACGGCGATATCATCGAGATCACCAAGCAGGCCGGCCATACGCCCTCGCGCGATTGGCTGAGCTTTGTCAAGTCAAGCCGCGCGCGCAATAAGATCAAGCACTGGCTGAACGAGCACCAGCGTGAGCGTGCCATTGAGATCGGCCGCAAGCTGCTGGAACGCGAGGCTCGTAAATTCAAGGTAAGCCTGCATAAGTTTGTTACGGCTGATTATGACCGGGTGGCGAATGAGTATGGCCTTGGCAATGAGTCAGACTTACTCAGCAGCATTGGTTTTGGCAAGTATTCCGCGCGCGTTGTTTTAAACAAGCTATCACCCGGTTGTACCGCGGCCAGTGTTGATACAGAAGCTACCGTCCCGAAACTTGAAACTCCTAACTCCCAACTCTCTAATGTTCCTGCCAGCGAACTTTCCAAGATGTCCGACGCGGTCAAGCGTGTCTACTTCGGTAAGGGTTCGGATTCGTTGCAGGTGGAGGGCCAGGGCGATCTGCTCGTCTACCGCGCGCGATGTTGCAACCCGATTCGCGGTGAGGAGATCGTCGGCTATGTCACGCGCGGCAAGGGCGTCGCGGTGCACGCGCGCAGCTGCCCCAACGTGCAGAATCTGCTGTATGAGAGTGACCGCCGCATCAACGTGGAATGGGCACCGATGCCGGAGGCTACGGACCACGGATCACGGACCACGAACAACGGCTCCACGCACAGGCCGGCACGTTATCCCGTCCGCCTAGTCGTCACGTGCGACGACCGCAGCGGCATGTTGAAGGAGTTGACAGCGATCATCTCGGACGACGACACCAACATCCGCTCCGTGGACAGCCATGTGAACGAAGACGGCACGACGGCCACGGTGGACTTTGTGGTGGAGACGCTGGACCTGCGCCACCTGAACAAGCTGACGGTGGATATGCGGCGCGTGCCGGGGGTGCGAGAAGTGCAGCGGGTTAGCAAGATCTGAGTGTCGCTGTATAAAATACAGCAATGGCTGAGAGCGTCCCTATTCAGAAAACAAACGGAGCAAAACGCTTACACGAAGCACTCCTCGCTATGAAGTCAGTCTCTCCGACGTACCCACAACAAGGTACCCAATATCAGCGAACGGGACTAGATGCGCTGCCATTGGCATTAGATTTAAGGCCAGATGAGGCAGTTTCCAGTAAAGGGTGGGAGTTGATGAGAGCGGTAAAGATCGTTGCTGAGATGATTTCCGACACTCGTCACGAGGTTGAGTCTACCGACTTCGATCAAAATGATAAGGCTTTCTATCTGAGGGATTTGCCTAAAATCACCACAGTACTTGCTCCGCACAGCTTGGGTAGAAGCTGGAGTGACATAGTTGTGGGTATCACGCCAGAGATTGTTGCCAATCTAGAGAATCTAGATAGAGTCCTTAACGACGCAGTATGGAAACGAAGTTAAGTGACGAAGATTTTAGGTTTTTTCTCGCTGAAATCGAGGAGGCATCGCGCGCACTAGCTGAACTCGACATTGATCCGCTTCTTCACAACTTTATCGGTGGCCAGCTAGGAAAAATAAAATTAGCTGTTGATGAGTATCGTTTTCGCGGAGTTAAAGGTTTACAGGAGGCAATAGCTGGTTATTTGGGTGCTCTTGGATTAGCCAACGCCGAGTTGTCAACGAGCGCGAACACGGAAGACGGCAAATCTCGTTTGAAGGCTTTGCTCGACGTTTGCAAGACAGGAGCTGAGCTACTAAACACTGCGAAGGGCGTGGCGTGGGTATGGCCGCACCTTGCTCATGGAACTCAAGTCATTGCTCACTTGCTAGCCGCAGCAGCCAAATAGCTCCCGTTAGCTGGTTAATACCACTGTGAACAGGTAATTGAACCGCTGCGCGGTGAAGATGGGGCACCCGCGTTCGTCGGCGAGCTTTTGGATGGCGGTGCTGTTCTCGTCGAAGGTGGCGATGCTCTGATCCCAGTGGGCAGCGTCTTCCGCGCTTGCGGTCTGTGAAGCTTGTGAGCGTGGGTGCCCCGCCTTCGCGAAGCTAAGGTGGGCTGGAGTAGCACGGAACTGCCCCAGAGGCCGAAGAACCCAATTTTCGTGGATTGACATAAACCTTTTCGGAGACCGACAGAACCCACCTTAACCGCTGCGCGGTGAAGGTGGGGCACCCGGGTTCGTCGGCGAGCTTTTGGATAAAGGCGACGTTCTGCGAGGCCTGAGAGCGTGGGTGCCCCACCTTTGCGAAGCTAAGGTGGGCTGAAGTGGCAGCGAACTTTCCGGCAGACCGAAAGCCCAAACCCACCTTAATCACTGCGTGATGAAGGTGGAGCACACACTGTGGCTCGGCTCCCGGTGGCAAAAACCCACCTTTAACCGCTGCGCGGTGAAGGTGGGGCACCCCGTGTGTGGTTCCTCGTGGAGTGGACAGCAGTTCATGGCGGGGCCGTTTTCGCCGGAGGTGGCGAGGCTTTGAGTGCGTGCGGGCAGCGCCTGCCGCTTGCGGTCTGCAAAGCATGAGCATGGGTGCCCCACCTTTGCGAAGCTAAGGTGGGCTGGAGCGGCAGCGAACTTTCCGGCAGACCGGAAGCCGATACCCACCTTAACCACTCCGTGGTGAAGGTGGGGCACCCGCTTATTTGCCGACACGGAACTTACCTGAACCGCTTCTGTGGTTATGCGGGTGGTTGGATTGTGACTCTGCCGGACTGTCCGAGGTATTGCGGGAGGCTGGACCATGGCCAGAGTTCGGCCAAGGGGACAAGGCCGCGTGTTGCCGGGTTCTGGTGGATGTAGTGGATCTTTTCAAGTAGCTTTGCCCTGCTAAAGACGTTGAAGTCGTGATAGCGGGGAAGCCAGAAGGGTCGCTGAGGACGCTGTTTGGACACGGAGAGCTTGAGCGAACCAAGTGCTTTGGACAGAGTCGTTGCCGGCGGTTCTGTTAGCAAGAGGTGTACGTGCTCAGGCATGATGACGTACGCGATGATCTGGAAACCGTACTTTGTTCGTGCTTGCTCCAGTGATCGCTCAAAGCAGTCACGTGCTTCGGCAGTGTCCAGGTAGGGTAGTCTCTGGTGGCAGCTGAAAGTGATGAGGTGCAGGTCGCCTTCATGCTGGTATCGCTTGAGACCCTGCGGCATGGCGGCAGTGTACCGGATGGGTGCCCCACCTTCTCGAAGCTAAAGCGGGTTGGGGTGGAACTGACCTCTCGCGGGAACGGAAGAATCCCACCTTAACCGCTGCGCGGTGAAGGTGGGGCACCCATGTCGCTCAGACTTTCCGGGTGGAAGAAGCCCACCTTAACCGCTGCGCGGTGAAGGTGGGGCACCCGCTTGGTTGCTAATCAATAGAAGAAGGGCGGCCGGTGGCCGCCCTTCTTTACTGTTGGTGCGCCCTCCACTACAGAGGGCGGACGTTTTCTGCTTGCAGGCCTTTCGGGCCCTTGGTGACGTCAAACTCCACTGCCTGGCCTTCGGCCAAGGTGCGGAAGCCTGAGGACTGCACGGCCGTGTGGTGTACAAACACGTCGCCTGCGCCGGTTGCGCGGCTGATGAATCCAAAACCCTTGGTATCGTTAAACCACTTCACTGTTCCCTGCTCTGCCATAACTCGTATCCTGAAAAACTTGTCTTTGATGTACCGCCGAACGCAATGTGGAAAGGGCGGGTAGCGGCAAGCCAGAACACGCAGAGACCAGATCGAATTCTACGATCTCTTTCAGGGTAACAGCACGGGCGGGAGCGTGCCGTCCGCTCACAAAACAATTACGCAGGGCTGCTGAGGGCAGCAGAACTAGAGCAGCATTCGCCGTTCCGCGCGCAGGGCGACGGCCAGGGCATCACTGTCCTCCACGGTGTTGTACAGGCCGGGCGTTACTCGGACGACCGGCCCCTTGGCCGCGCCTTTACGCCAGACGGTGTGAATGCGGTACTTGTCGAAGAGGCGGTGCTGGACGCGGTGCGCATCGGCCTCGGTCTTCATGCCCGCAAGGCGGAAGCTGGTGAGGGCGCAGTAGCGCGCGGGATCATCCGGGACGGCGATCTCGACCTCAGGGATGTCGCGGACGGCGTGGACCCAGCGGTCGCGCAGGCTGCGAAGATGATCTTCGCGGCGCTTGCCTCCAGTGCGGTGGTAGAAATCTATCGCGGCAGGGATGGTCAGCACTGCGGGCGAGTTGATGACTCCCGCTGGAACGCGCGCACTGATGTCTGTCTCAGGAATTTCGTGGTTGTCGTAGCTGGGTTCGATGTCAGGCAGGCGCGATTTGCGGATGAACATCGCTCCCAGCCCGAGCGGTGCCATGGTCCATTTGTGCACGGACCATGCGGCGAAGTCGACTTCGGGCAGATCGGCCAGGGTAAAGTCGAGGCAGGCCACGCCGTGCGCGATGTCCACAATGCAATCCACGCCGCGTGCGCGCGCCATGTGGACGATCTCGTTAACAGGCGTCACCAGGCCGGTGCGATGCGAGACCTGCGTGACCAGCATGAGTTTCGCATTGGGTGTCCGCCTGAGGACCCCTTCATATGCGGCGAGGATGTTGGCTGTCGTAGCTGGTTCCGGCATGTTGAACTGCACCACGGTTGCACCGCGATGGTCGCCAAGAAAGTTGATCGCGGAAAGCGTGGTGTCGTAATCCAGGTCGCAGCAGATCACCGCATCGCCCGGTTTGATGTGCCGGTAGTTGACGATGAGCGATTGCAGGCCTTCGGTTCCGGAGCGGGTAATTGCGATCTCGTCCACGTCGCAGTGCATCATGCCGGCGATGGCGCCGCGCGCGGCGAGGTAGTCGGCCGCGCTGTTGTCGCCAGGGAGCACGCCGCGGCCCCAGATGGAGTTATAGCGGTTGATGTACGCCGTCTTTTCCACGTAGACGGCCATGGTGGAACGCGGCATCAAGCCCCAGTAGCCGTTCTCCAGATTGATGATGTTTTGATCGACATCAAACTGTTGCGGCCACAGTCCGACGGGGATTAAACCATCGTCTGCCGCGTTGGTAGATGCTGGCCTTTGCAGCGCGCGGGTCTGCGTCTGCAGCATGGCTGCGGGTGCACAGGCGGCGGCAGACTTCAGGAAGTTGCGGCGGCTGGAAGGTTTCATCTCAGTGCGCTTCATTGCCTTCGCTGTCGATGATTTTGCCCGTATTGACGGCGATAAAGTCGGAGAGCGTCAGCGTCCGTGCCAGTTGCCGGAGATCGTCCGGGTTCCAGCGGAAGTCGTCGTCAGCGGTAACGTAGCCGCTTCCTCCATTGTCCGCCAGGACAATGCCATACGTCTTGAAGGCTCGAACGATGTTCTGGTTGATTTTGGATAGTCCGGCTGGGTTAAAGTCAGACCGCAGACGCATTCGCATGCCTTCGTACGCCATGGTATCCGCGGAGTTAGCAGCGGCGTGTGAGGCGGGAGGTGTGAAGTATCCGCCGTTCTTGTTGCCGCGTGTGTGTTGCAGGGTGAAGCGGAGCGCGTGGTGGATGGTGCCGCTGGACGCCTCACTGTAGCGCAGCAGCAGAGGGATGATGGGCAGACCCGCTGCATCGGCGGAGTTCTTGCCGGGCGCGCCCACCTCACCGTGGGTGAAGTCCCAACGGCGGTACATGGCTGCGCTGTAGGTGATGTTGTGATCTGTCTCCATAGAGAAGAGCTCGTGTCCCAAACCCGTTGCCGAGTCGTAAATCAGGGCATGATGATCGGGACCCAACTCGATCTTGGCACCGATGATTGGGACGGCGGATGCGTCATCGTTGCCCCAGTTTTCGGTCATCGCGACGGGCGCAACGATGTACGGTGTTTTGTTTGTGTCGACGACCGTGAGGGGCATCGTGCAGTCAAAGCGAATGTGATTCGCTCCGAATTGCTTGCGCAGCGTGGCGTCGATGGGTGCTGGCGCTGCCGGATCACCAGTAGATAATTCGCGCGTGTCGGCCGGCAGATTGGCGATGGACTGGTTCAGCGGGTAGTCCGCTCCCATCATGACCGTCGGCAACGGCATTGTTTTGGTTGCGGGGCGCGGCAGCAGCTTGCCAGGAGCAGAGAAGCCGGTTGCACGCAGCAGCGCAGACGCCACGCCACAGAAGAGAACGGCAGAAAGCAGGGCGCGGCGAACGGTCGTTGAAGAGAACACCACGTTCACAGTGTAACGAGGTCAGCGCCGTTGAAGATCGCGGTGTGGAAGAGATCCGAGAACGCTCCAGCATCTGCAAGCGCGTCGTGGTAGGTTGTCGCTATGCGCACGTTATTTCTGCTGCTTCTCCTGCTGGCAACATCCGCTGCGCCTGTCTTGGGGCAGGCTGGCGATCAGACCGTTCTGCTCCTGCAAAAGCTCTCGGAGGCTCCTGGACCGCCGGGCGCGGAAGAGCCGGTCCGCGCCATTATGGTTCCGGAGATGAAGGCGAACTCCTCTTCGCTGAAGTATGACGGCATGGGATCCGTCATTGCCCAGCAAGGTACCAGCGGCCCTCGCATTATGGTGGACGCGCACATGGACGAGCTGGGCGGCATGGTGCGCCGGGTCACGCCGAACGGCTTCCTGACCATGCAGATGTTGGGCGGCTGGCTGGACCAGGCGCTGGTGGATCAGCGCTGGCTGGTGCTGGGCAGCAAGGGCGTGGTGCACGCGGTCACCGGCATTCGCGACATTCACGTTGTCCCAGCGGATGAGCGCACCCGCGTCTACCCGCGCGACAGCCTGATGCTGGACATCGGTGCGAAGAATGCCGCGGAAGCTGCCGCGATGGGCGTGGAGCCGGGCGATCCCGTGGTGCCGGACGCGCCGTTCGTCGTGATGAACGGCAGCGGCAACTATCTTGGTAAGGCGTGGGATGACCGCATTGGTTGCGCCGTTCTGCTGGAAGCGATGCTCCGCACAATGCATGGTGGCCATCCCAACCAGATCTTTTACGTTGCCACCACGCAGGAAGAGATTGGCCTGCGCGGTGCGCGTACGGCTTCGCAGGTGGTGAAGCCCGAAATCGGTATCGCGCTTGAAGGCGGGATCGTGGGGGACACGCCTGGCAGCCGGCCCGAGGAGACGCAAGCCAAACTTGGAGGCGGTCCGGGACTGTTTCTTTATGATTCCAGTGCGCTCGCCAACCGCAAAATGGTTGCCGCTGTGAAGCAGACTGCGGCGGAGAAGCATATTCCGCTGCAACTCGATCTGGTGCAGGGTTACGGTGACGATTCGGCTGAAATACAGCTCAGCAACGGCGGCGTGCCAACCGTCAACATCGTCGTCCCTGTGCGCTATACGCACGCGCACAACGGAATCGTTAACCGCCAGGATTTCGACCGTACCGTTGATCTCCTGGTCGCTCTGCTGGAGAAGCTCGACCAGAAGACAGTGGATCAACTGCGCGACTTCACGCCCGGAAACTGATCGTCACGTTACGCGTGTTCATAGCGGGCCGGAAATGGCACGGAGGGGAAATGCAAATGCCCAGGCTGCCAGATGGAAGGTCTCACGCTGCGATAACATCGAGGTAGCGTATCCAGCGTAATGGGAGGTGACATCCCAGCGCCCGTGTCCTCGGCTTTTCTCTCCAGCGTCTGCACGTGGAGATTCTGTGACATTTGACCTTTGCTCGCGGCGGGTGCTCGCCAGCGCCGCTCTTTGCCTCATTCCCATCCTCTCGACGCGAAGCGCAGCGGGACAGCAGTATCTAACAACCAATGTCTCCGTCCCACCGTTCAGCAGCAGCAGGCCAACGGAATCAGACGATGCTGCCACGCCGTCCGGTGCTTCCAGCGCTCACGACGTAGCCGCTATTTCAAGCGTGAAGCACGGCCTGCTGCAGAGCATCGGCGTGGATGTCCACATGGGTCTCAACGGTGTGGGTGGTGATATTGCCCTGCCGGTGACGCGGCATTTCAGCGTGCGTGCAGGCGGGGAGTACTTCCACTACACGGATCAGTTTACTGAGCAGGGTGCAAATGTAGACGCTTCACTGCGGTTGGGCAATGGCAAGGCTGCGCTGGACTGGTACCCCTTCCGGAATGGTTTCCGCGTCAGCCCGCAGGTGGTGTTTGCCATTCAGACGCAGGCCTCGGCAACCGTGCTGGTGCCGCCGGGCCAGACGATTTCGCTGAACAACAGCAACTATGTCAGCAGCACAACTGATCCGCTGCACGGCAACGGGCTGGTGACAACGCGCAAGTCAGCGCCGGGCATCTCCGTGGGATGGGGCAACATCAGCCCGCGCGGCAACGGCCATCTCACGTTTCCCGTGGAGCTTGGCTTCTACTACATCGGGCAGCCCAATCTGCAGGTAAGCTTTACGGGATCGGCGTGCGACCCCACCGTACCAGCCACCATCGGCTGCCAGAGTGTCGATCAGGATCCGAGCTTTCAGGCCAGCCTGAAGGCATTTATCACGCGGAATCAGCACAACCTGAGTTACGCGTCCTTCTTTCCGATTGCATCGTTCGGCCTTGGCTACCGGTTCTGAGATTCAGGCGGGAGCTGTCAGCGAACGTCAGACTCAGCGCGATCCCGGTTTTTCGTGCATGAAAGAAGCGGCCTGCATGTGGCCGCTTCTCGTCGATCAGATTGGTCGGGGAGAGAGGATTCGAACCTCCGACCCCCTGGTCCCGAACCAGGTGCTCTACCAGGCTGAGCCACTCCCCGATGCCAGGTGAAAATGTTGGCGACCACTGTCTGAGGGGCCTGTACACCTCAGGTTGCCAACTGAGTCAGTGTACCAGAGCCGCTTCCCCGCAATTCCCCTTCCGCACAGGCGCTTAGAAGCGCTGCCATGTGCGGTTGTACCCACCCGGACAGGAGCCAGGCCCGTACATGACGTACCTGGGCGCGGATAGAAGAGCGTAGAGAAGAAGTGCAAACCAGCCGACCACCGTCCACCCAAAGAAGAGGTTAAGTACGAGGAAACCACCAATCCCGTGGCCCCGGTGCGACGCAACGATGGATGGCAAGAAGTACAGTGCGAGAAGAACTGCAAGCGTGATCATGGCAGCCGCCTCCGTGGCGGCTCAGAAAGGTATACGCAGTGGATGCGGTAGAGGTTCACAGGCGCTGCACGGCGGGCGGTTCACGTACGTTGGCGCTGAGGGCAACGGGGCGAGTTCAGCAAGCTGCTCTGGACCGGCCTGAAAACGGTTCAGCACCGAACTTCTTCGCTCCAATTGCAAAATTGCACGGTCCCATGGCGAATTGTGCAAACTTTCCATTTGACGCCGTGTCCATTCCGGAGCATTCTTAATTCACTCCTATCGGCATCGGTTTTTGGATGCCGGGCGTCCCTCGCACGCTGAGCGCCGCAAACCTTAAGTGCACGCGCGGCTCCCACGTGGAGCCAAGTTTCGCCCCTGGGGGTTCTCTTGAAGGCCAGATTCGCACTCACGCTCCTAGCTCTTGCGGCACCGCTCGCCATGAAAGCCGACCAGCTGGTTCCAGCCGGCTCCGTTATCACCTGCACGGTTGCGGAACCGAACGTCTCCTCTCACACGCAGAAGATCGGTGATCCGGTCATGTGCCAGCTGGGCCACTCGGAAGTCTACGGACGTACGGTGTTTCCGTATGGAAGCTATCTGATCGGCCACTTCGCGGAATACAGGGACCCGGGCCACTTTGTGGGCAAGGGTTGGATGGAACTCGATTTTGACCGCATGGTGGTCCAGCCGGACACGGTGATTCCACTGAATGCACGGGTGGTTGCTACGCCGAAGTATCCCGTGGATAAGGACGGCAGAATCCACGGCACCGGCCACGCCACGCGGGACACCATCGAATGGCTGATCCCGGTGCTCTGGCCCATCGACCTGATCAACCTGCCCCGCCGCGGCCCCTCGCCTGTTCTAAAGGCAGAGACTAAGCTGACCCTGAAGGTGATGGATGACTTCGGCATCCCCACGCCACAGGAGAATGCCGTACGGACGCCCGCGCTGGTCTCGCGGCAGACGCCGGATGAGCCAACTTACCAGCAATACCGTGAACAGGCCGCGCCGGTGGAGCGCATGGCACCGCAGCAGGCCTACGCGCAGCAGTATGCTCCGCAGCCGCAGTATCAGGCACCTGTGGTGGTCAATCTGGTGCAGCCCGCGCAGCAGCAGCAACCGATCATCATCCAGCAGCAGCAACCACCCGTCGTGGTTCAGCAGCAGCCACGCGTGGTGTATGCGTACCCGCCGCCTCCACCGCCGGTGTATGGCCCCTACCGGTACTATTATCGCGGCTATTGAAGCTCCGAAAACCCACAACGGCCACTCTCAAGGAGTGGCCGTTTTTGCGTGCTGCCGCATCAGCCCCCAACTCCGTTACAATCACCCGTTAGCGTGTCCTGGGAGAAAGCATTCAGTCTACCGGCCCGCAGGGAGATGAATGGTGATGTCAATGATGCAGCCTGGCCAGGACGGACCGCGCGTACGCGAACCGCTGGAGACCAAGTGAACGCCACCCGCGACTTGTTCCGCCGCACCAGTCTCCTGTTCGCAAAGTACCCCGTTCTCTGGCTTCCCCTGGTGATGGCAGATGTGATCCGGTCCTTGATTCAGCTGCTCAGCCGGCCTCTCACACGCGCGGCCATGATGGCTGCTGCTCCCAGATCGGCCTTTGGCGGAGTTGCCGGTGCACCCAGTCCTGGCACCATTGCGGCCATCGGCGGAGGCATCGGGTTCGTCGTGACGGCGATCGGATTGCTTCTCTACCTGTACGCGCTCGGCATCGTCGCGCGCTCGTTGGCGCAGGATACGTTTACGCCATCCCAGGCACCTCGCCTCCGCTTCCCTGTGCCAGAGGGCCTTCTTCCTGCCTGGCTGCAAGCCGCCGGACTGGCTGCGGTATTTGTGGTGTTCTCCACGGTGTGGATAACAGGCATTGTGGTGCCGTGGACCTCCCGCGCGCACTTTAGGCCAGCCTCCGTGCAGTGGATCGCTTTGGCAGGCATTCTGCCGGTCGCTGCGTTGCTGCTCTACTTCGCGGTGGATATCCTGCGGCGCTACGTGTTGCGGGTGCAATCGCAGCCGCTTGCGGAGCCCGGACCTCGCATCCCCTACTTCCTGCTTCTGCTCGTCACGGCGCTCTTCAGTAATCTTGCCGCGATAGGGATTGCGTTTGCCACGCGGCGCAGCATGTCCGTGCCGGGCGTAACCCAGAGTCTGCCGTTTCTGCTGTTCCAGCTGCTGGTGTCCGCCGCAACGGCGCTGCCCTACGCCTACGCTATGACCGGCCTGTCACTCTCGCTGACGGGTCCGCATGGGACAGATAACACACTCGCTTAACTTACCCACCTCCGAGGTTCTCTTTCTCAGAGCGCACGTGGACGCCGCGCTCCGTGAACCCGAGGATGCACTGCCTTTGGCGAAGAGCTTCTTACTCGTTTGTACTCAATGCTGGGCGCACAATACTCTTTGGGAGAGGGAGATTTGTCCGATGCCGCAAGCCACAACCAACCCGAAGCAACAGGCTCACGAACTTATCGACAAAATGTCCATGGGACAGGTGGTCGCTGCCGTCGGCCTCTTCAAGGCCATGCTCGATCCGGTGGAAATGGCCTTGGCGAGCGCTCCGTATGACGATGAACGACTCACGGGAGGAGCAATCAAGGCGCTCGATGAGTCCCACGAGTGGCTCAAGCACAACGACCCCATCTCTCACGAACAGGTGTTGGCCGAACTAGGCATCACGCAGGAAGAGATCGACAACTACCGGGACCCACAGTGAAGCGGATCGTCTGGACCGAACCGGCCAAGGACGACGTCCGCCGCATCGACCGCGACACCGCCATGCGCATCCTCACCGCACTCGACCGGTTCGTCCGCACGGGAGAGGGAGACGTAAAAGCCCTGCAAGGACGCGACGAACTCCGCCTCCGCCTCGGCGACTACCGGCTTTTCTTCGTCAACATCGCCGATGCCCTTGAAATCCGCCGCGTCCTCCATCGTCGCGAAGCCTACCGCTAAAGACCGCGCACATCTCACACCTCACAGAGACGTGTGCAACCCACGATTGTGGTGAATCAGATGCAGGCCACCCGCCCTGACCGGCTCTCCGCCTCCTTTTTGTCGCGTTAGGTTCTAAGGCTCTGGCCATCTCCTGTCACAGTAGCAGGAAACGAACCCATGTGAGACGGAAGTTTGTCACGCATCCGGCGTCTCGCTGAGGTATACCCAAACAAGACACATGGAAACGCCGATGGTCCGGAGACCCGTCCTTAGCCTAGAAGGTTCAATTGGCACGAAAGGTGAAGGCACCCTCAGTTAGATGAGGTCAGATGGGAGCCACCCGCCCGCCGTTGGTTTATTTGGGGCAACAAAAGTGAGAGAGCGTCGTACAGAAACACCGTGCTTCCAAGGCGCTGAAATCCAAGGAAGCGTGCCGCGCCTGTCTTGTCTGCGACTAACCTGATGCCACCTTGAAAGCCCGACATATTGATATTGTTCGTTGTCGCCACTACTCGCCTGGATTCAACATTCCACACGGTAAAATCATTGTTAGTCGCCTTGGTGGTTTCCAAAAAACCATTGTAGCTTGCCGTTCCTGTAAATCCAACCACTGCGTCTCGCCCGATTGTTGCGAGCGAGTAATGAACCCCGGTGCCCTCTCTACAGAATGCATGCGGGTCTATGGTCCGGGACGAAACGTCCATCTCTTGCACGCAATCAGCCCGATTGCCTCGACCAGCAAAGGAGGAGGTGACGAAAAGAAGAATGTTTCGGGTGAGAAAGGAAGTCTCAGCAATTCCATACTTCTCCATGGTCTCTCGACACTCAGTGTCTCCGCCGTTCTTGGCGCACACAACAATTGAACCGCGCATCTTCCGATTGAGCGGATCACTGACTGCGACTGCGATAGCATTTCCGTCGTCAGAAATTGCGATACTCACTACTGGAAACTCAAGGCTGGTAGATAAGGTCTGAGACTGAAGTCGATTTCCCCTCTCAAACGAGTATGTACTTAGGACAACTGCACCTTTTTGTGTCACGCTCACCACGTATAGGAGCTTCTCCCGCTCGTTTACAGCAAAGTCGCTCACCTGCCCGTCAGGACCGAACTGAACCTCTTTTCTAGATTGAGGTTGTGTCAACTGTGACACTGTTAAATGCCCGTCAGGATTGCACGAAACGACGCTGTTAGAGGCAGCGAGGTAAACAATCCTGCCGCATTCGCTAGATTCACTGAGCGCCTTGGCGGTGTCTAACACATCATCAAGGGGAACGGAATTGAGCAATGTGCCATCCTTCAGCCCATACGTAACTAAAGAGCGATGAACTGCGGTAGTGTGTACGTCTCCGCCAACATGTGAAACATTCTGCACTTGCAAAAGGATCCGGTCCGACGAAGCGAACACAGCGCTTAAGATTCCACCTTCGACCGAGAACGTTCGCTGGGCTGCCAAGCCGTGTGTTGCCCTCGCCTCTAACAATGAGGCCCCAAACATGACCGTGATGATTAGTTTTAGCATTTGCCATCCAGATTGACGCCGGGTATTTTACCAATTCCGTAATCGACCACACCATGCCCAAACAATCCGAGTAGACCGGTAGCTGGATTAAATAGATCGCCATGAGTTTCAAACAGCGTAGCACTGGGATCTTGAGCTGACGGCGAGAAGTCATTAGCATGAAGCGAATGTAGGACTCCTCCAAGCCGTATGCCGTTGGCGTGCCCCAAGAGACTGAAGCTGCTGGATTGGAAGTACGGATTGAGCGTAGCGATTGGAGCCGAAAAGAGATATTGTTGATGACCGCCAACCGAATTGCCTGGACCGAGATACTGAGCCCCAGGGATCAACGCTTCTATACGCTGTACAAAGCACGGCTTTGGCGGAGTGTTACCTGGGGCGCTGCTTTGACCGCCACCTGGGCCAAAGTCCGTATCTGTGCTGACTGAGTTGTCTAGCCCGTCTCCAAAAACAACAGGGAAGCTTGGTTCTTCTGTAGTCACGTCGACGCTGGTGCCAGGAGCGACAATTGGCCCACCGAGATCCGGTATCCAAAGACCGTTATACGCATCGCAAGTAGCTTCGTCTGCGGGAGGCGGTGACACAAGTTCATTATATGTACCATCGGGACCGTAGCCTGGGTAACGGGCTCCCTCACAAAGAAGCCCGGAAGGATCGGTATACGTCAGTGGGTTATTTAGGGCATAGGTATACCTGTTCAGGCTTTGCGGATTGCGCCAGCGATAGCTGCCGTCGTACGGGTCTGGGCTCATCCACCGGCCCTGGGCGGAGTTGTACTGGCGGAACTGGGCGTGTTCCGTGCGGCTGGTGTCGTGGTCAAGCTCGGAGAAGTGCAGCGCATCGACGTCCGTGCCAGATGGGGTGTAGCCGTCCCCAAAAGGAAGCGAGGAGAACGTTCCCGCCGTGGATCCGCTGCTGTTGGTCACGGCGCACACCGTTCCAAGCACATCGCTGTGCTGGAAGTAGACCTGCCCGCCGGTGTAGGCCGCGATGAAGCGGTTGCCCCAGTACACATTGATCTTGGTCAGATTGCCGCTGTTGCCGTCGTATGTCAAGACACGGTGCCCACTCAGGTCATACACATTGAAGGTAGACGTGCCGCCTTCAACATCCCGCGTGCGGTGATTCAGAGCGTCATAGGTGTACGCCGCGGTCGAAGAACCGGAGCCATACCCGGTGACGTTCCCCTCCGCGTCATAGGTGTACGGGTAAAAGCCATCGTACGTCTGGTTGCCTGCCGCATCGTACCCAAAGCCCGTGTTCTGGTTGTTGGACACAGTGAAGTTGAAGACTTGCTGGTTAACAGAGCCTTGCGTAGCCGTCTGAGACCAGCGGTTGCCATAACGGTCATAGCTCATGGTGTAGGCAAGGCCGATGTCAGGATAGGAAACACCGGTGAGCCGGTTCAGATCGTCATAGCCGTACGCCGATCCGCTGTTTAGATACGTGTCCATGCCGCTCGCCGTGACGGGCTCGGATCTGACTAATGGTGGATGGAGATAAAGGCGGCCAACGCGGCGATCATGCCCGTGACGATGAGTGCAAGCAGTGCGCCAATAAAGAATGCGGCGCGGCGCGCGCCCTGCGCGGTAGGCTGTGTAATACCAAAGGTGTTAATAAACGCGCGAGTAATCAGTAGTAGAAATCCCATGGAGTCCCTAGTGTGCGCTCGCGCAGACGCTCCCGTCGAGCCTGATACCGGACACGAAGATTCAAGATCACGGTCTGAGATGAGAAATCCGGTTTCTTGATTACCCTGCGTGTCCGGTAGTTAGTTCTACACGGGCTGCTTTGCCGCGGCGTCCGGCTTGGCCAGGTCGCAGGCGCGCCACATGTACCAGCTTGCGACGGAGCACCACGGATGCCATCGCTTCGCGCGTTTCTCCATGACCGCCGCGCTGGGCAGACTGGCGGGCGTGACCTTTTCCGTGGGCTTCAGCTTTCCAAAGGTCAGCGCAAACCCCTTGCGGACGCCATAATCGCTGGTGGGCAGCACATCCGGGCGGCCCAGGCGGAAGATCAGCATCATCTCCACCGTCCAGCGGCCAATGCCACGAACCTGCGTCAGATGCTCGATGATGGCCTCATCGCTCATGCGGCGGATGCGCGCGAGCGAAGGAACGGTGCCATCCACCGTCTTCGCCGCAAGATCGCGCAGCGCCAGCGTCTTGTTGGCGGAAAGGCCAGCGGAGCGAAGTTGCGGCGTCGGACAGTCCAAGAGGTGCTCCGGGGAAGGATGGACGCCAATACCGCAGATGCCATGAAAGCTCTCCAACATGCGCTTATGGATGGCGGCGGCGGCTTTGCCATGGAGCTGCTGGTAGATAATCGACTCGGCAAGAGCTTCAAAGGGCGACAGAGCCCCCGATATGCGCATGCGAAATGGCCCTGCGCGCTCGATCAATCGCCCCAGCTTCGGGTCAGCCGCACTCAAGGCTGCAACCGCCTCCTCTGCATCGTACGGCGGCTTGCGCGTGGCGGTAGGACGAGGCATAGCCAAGTGTCCCACAACCAGAACAGACGCCGCATACCTGGCAGCTGGCTGGGGTTGAGAATGTTTCACGTGAAACATTTCAAGAAACACGACACGCTTTTTCACTTCGATTTCACAAGGTGAAACTAAATTTGAGAGTGGTCAAGCGTCGTAGTGAAGCCTGGCGGCATCCAGAAGTTACGTTAGCGCTAACGTTTGCTGCAAAAGTCGGCTGAATAAGACCCGAAAACACGCTATATTGCACGGTTTTGTGTTGGGCTTTAAAGGGGTTTTAGACACATATAGAACACTGCGATGGAGTACGGCCTTGCAGGACAGGGGCGTAGCGCCGCAGTCGAGCGTCATCGGGAGCCGGCCATGGTGTTCCGCTGCACGATCCGATCCGTCTGCTGTGTGGTGCCTTAGCGCCTGCCTTCAGCCCGCGACGGTGCAAGCGGCGGAATCCGGTCTCAGGACCGGGATTGCTGCCGACCTTGAGCAGTACGGCGTTGGTATCACGTCTCCAAAGCGAGACGTGGGTACTCGGCCTTTTTGTTTTGGGAGGTTTCACTGTCTTCTAGTAGCGGAGTAGCGCATTCGACACAGGATGTTGGGTACTCTAACTAAGAGTGACATGCCGCATACTTCCCAATCAGCCAGGCTCTTTGAGGCTGAGCGTCTTCAGTCCTCAGGTGAACTGCAAGGCGCAGTAGAGGTCTACCGTGGTATCTTGAAGGTGGACCCACGTTGCAGCGCGGCATGGAACAACCTGGGTAGTCTATTTGCTTCCGTTAAGGACTGGACGACGGCAGTCACCTTCTTACAGGAAGCCTGCAGGCTTGCTCCTCAGAAAGCATCATCCCATAATAATTTCGCGAATGCGCTTTTTCGGTCCGGGCGGATCGATGAATCTATTCAGGCCTATCGTAGTGCCATCGCGCTAGCACCGTCGGATCCAACATTCCATAACAACTTAGCCGGCGTGCTCATGGCAGATGCTCAATGGAGTGAGGCCGCCGACGCGTTGAACCAGGCTCTTACGCTGCGAGAAGGTTACGCGGAGGCGCATGCCAATCTCGGTTTTTACTTCCATCACAGCGGAGATGACAGCAAGGCTATTGAGCATTACCGGCGTTCCATCGAACTAAGGCCGGACTACGCACTGGCACACCATTCGCTCAGTAAACTTTTGTTACGCCGTGGCGACTTACTGGAAGGCTGGGCTGAGCAGGAGTGGCGCTGGGCAGACCCGGAGTTTACCTCGCCCAGGAGGAACTTCAGCCAACCGCAATGGCGTGGCGAGCCGCTTCATGGCCGCACGATTTTGCTCCATGCCGAGCAAGGTTTCGGCGACACCATTCAGTTTGTTCGTTATGTTCCATCGGTAGCAGATCAAGGCGGGACAGTGATCCTGGAAGTTCATCCAGAGCTAAAGTCTTTGATGCGTTCCTTGCCCGGCGTCTTCAAGCTGGTCGCACGAGGAGAGGCTTTGCCGCCGTTCGATGTTCATTGTCCGCTGCTCAGCTTGCCACTAGCATTTGGCACAACCAGCGCAAGTATTCCCTCGAACACACCGTATTTAAGTGCAGGCAAGATAGAAACCGGCTGGATAGACAATAGGCCAGGGCAGTTCAGAGTGGGTTTGGTATGGGCCGGTAACCCCGAGAACCAAGTGGATCGCAACAGATCCCTGCCCCTTGAGGAATTTGTTCCACTAGCCTCGATGCGGAACGTCACATTCTACTCATTGCAGCGGGGGCGCTCGGAGAAACAAGAAGTGTTTCCATTCAATGGCATGCTGCCCTCCGAGGGTCGTTTTGAGGTAACAGCCGCAGCCGTCCAACGTATGGACCTTGTCATCAGTGTGGACACTGCTACTGCACATCTTGCGGGTGCTCTCGATAAGCCAGTGTGGATACTATTGCCAGAAGTGGCGGACTGGCGCTGGGGAACCAACATGAAGCACTCAGCCTGGTACCCGAATGCGCGCCTGTATAGAACGACTGCCAAAGACGGTTGGAAAGCTGTCATGCAGCAGGTGATGCAGGAACTTTCTCAAATAGTTGAGTCAGCCGAGTGAACGACGTGCCCACCCGGCTGACCGTTAATCGCTGATGACAGTGACATTGTTACTGTTCTGATTAGCCACGTATGATTCGCTTCTGGTTGCCGAAGTAGCCACGGCCACCGGAAAAGATCCAACCGCGAGACTTGTCACTGAAAGGTTAGCGAGGTTAACCACAGATGCCATATTGGTCGTATATGAGATTGTAATCACAGTGTTTGAGCCTGCGTCGTACGCGACGTATTCAGGACCTTTCGTAACTGGTATTGACGACACCAGATATCCTTGGGACGGATTGATTACGCTTAAGTAGCCGGGGTGCCCCATTCATGCGCGTTCGTTGCGCATGAGTGGGATTCGCCCTCTCGACTGATGATCGCTCGTTGGTGGAGAACTTTGCCCCGCATTCTGTACTCCTGACGTTCTTAACCTATCCCGCACATGACTTCGTCATGTACGGGGCACCCGCATTCTGTACTCCGCACGTTCTAAACCTATCCCGCACATGACTTCGTCATGTACGGGGCACCCGCATTCTGTACTCCTCGCTCTAAACTTATCCCGCACATGACTTCGTCATGTACGGGGCACCCACTTTACAGGAGTTTGTTGCGGCTGGTGTTTACCAGCTCGCTGACGACGCGGCCTACCTGTTGGGAGTGGGCGCGGGTGGTTACGAGGAGGGCGTCATCGGTTTGGACGACGACGAGGTCTTTGACGCCGAGGAGGGCGACGGTGAGGCCGGGCGCGAAGATGTAGTTGCCGCTGGCGTCCAGGTGCATGGAGTCGATTGCCTCAATCACATTGCCGTCGCCGGATTCGCCGATGTGCTGCAGGAAATGTTCATGGAGCGCGCTCCAGGAGCCGAGATCGTTCCATCCGAAGTCGGCGGGGAGGCAGAAGATGTTGCTGTCCGCGCCTTTGGCGGAACGCGGCTCCAGCACAGCGTAGTCGATGCTGATGTTCTCGACCTTGGGGTACTCTTCCGCGAAGACGGCGTCGAAGTCTTCTGTGCCGAAGGCGGCGGCGATACGCTCCAGGGGAGGGATCATGGCGGGGCAGTATTCGCGAATGGCGTCGGCCAGAGTTTTCGCGGACCAGAGAAAGATACCGGCATTCCAGGAGTAGTTGCCGGAGTCGAGAAATTGCTGCGCGGTTTCCAGGTTGGGTTTCTCTGTAAAACGTTCGACGGAACGGATTGACATCGGTGAGGTTTGGGTTGGATCGTCTGGTCCCGCACATGAGCTTTGCTCATGTACGGGGCACCCGGACCTGGACCTGGACCCGGACCCGCACCCAGGGAAGCGGTCGTCGGCGGGTGTGCCTTCCTGGATGTAGCCGTAGCCGGTTTCTGGCCGGGTGGGTGGCGCGCCGAGGACGACGATGTTTGGCCCTGCGGCGGCGATGCCGATGCCCGCACGGATGACCTCCGCGAAGCGCTGCCCGTCCACGACGACGTGGTCCGACGGGAAGACGCCGAGGACCGTCTCCGGCGAGGTGCGCTCCACGATGAGGGCGGCCAGCGCGCATGCGGGTGCCGTGTTGCGGGCGCATGGCTCGCGCAGGATACGTTCATGCGGAACTTCCGGGATCTGCTCCGCGATCGTTTCCGCCAGCAGCTCGTTGGTGATGACGAGAAAGCCCTCCGATGCGGAGAGCGAGCGCAGGCGCTGCACTGTCTGCTGAATCATCGTCTCCGTGCCGGAGAGGGCGAGCACCTGCTTGGCGCGGGAGCGACGGGAGCGCGGCCAGAAGCGCGTGCCGCTGCCGCCGGCAAGCACCACCGGGACAAGTTTCTTGTTCTCCTGTAAGAGGTCGGTCTGCATCGTTAGTTTGCGAGGCCGGCGAAGAACGCGCGCATCCGCTCTATGCCCTTATCGACCACCGCTGGCGAAACCGCATAAGAGAGGCGCAGGTGTTCATCCGTTCCGAAGGCTTCGCCGGGAACGCAGACGACGTGTGCTTCGCTCAGCAGCCGCGAGGCGATCTGTGCGGCGGAGGCGGCTCTGGGGCGCTCAAAGAAGCTGCCCACGTTGGGGTAGACGTAAAACGCGCCCTGGGGAACGGTGCAGGTGATGCCCGGGATGGTCGCGAGTCCAGCGAGGATGCGGTCCCGAAGGGCGATATAGCCGGAGCGCATCTCCGCGACGCAGGTCTGCGGTCCGCTGACGGCTGCGACCGCGGCGTGCTGCACAAAGGTGGCGGTGCTGCTGGTACTTTGCGATTGCAGCTTACTCATGGCATTGATGATCGCCTTCGGGCCAAGAGCGTAGCCAGCGCGCCAGCCCGTCATGGCATACGTCTTGGAGAGCGACCCAAGCACGATGACATGCTCCTTGCAGTCCCGGGCCGATGCGCCGGAAAACGGTGCTCCGGCAAAGTCGAGGTATACGTAGCATTCGTCAAGCAGAACGTAAATGCCGCGCCGGTGCGCCAGGCGGACGATGCTCTCCACGTCCTTAGGCGGCATGACCGCGCCGGAGGGATTAGAGGGCGTGTTGAGGATGATCGCCTTCGTGCGATCCGTAATAGCCGCCTCGATACTGGCCGGGGAGACGCGGAAGTTTTCGTCTTCGCGCGCGTGGACGTAGACGGGCTTGCCGCCCGCGAACTGGATGATGTCCTTGTACGACACCCAGTAGGGGACGGGCAGGATAACCTCGTCACCGTGATCCACGAGAACCTCGATTGCGTTGAACAGCGCGAGCTTGCCGCCGGTGGTGAAGACGCATTCTTCCGGCGTGTACGATGTGCCGAAGTCCGCTGCATGACGGTCCACAATGGCGCGGCGAACCTCTGGAATACCCGCGACGGCGGTGTAGCGTGTGTAGTTGTTCTCAATGGCTGCGATCGCAGCGCGCTTGATGTGATCGGGGGTGCTGAAGTGCGGCTCGCCCGCCCCGAAGTCGGCGAGATCGACGCCGCTCCGCTTCAGCTTCAGCGCCTCCGCCGTGATGGCCATGGTGGCCGAGACTTCAATGCGATGGATGCGGTCGGACAAGGCTTGGCTGGCGACGGGGAGCGGTGGTGCGGCGGCTGCGCTCATGCGGTTGATTCTACCGGAGGTGAGTGCGTGGGTCGTACCTAAACTTCGCCAGGCACTTCTCCGCCGAGGGCTGGCGTCCGGCCCGTGCGCTTGGCCTGTAGCCGGTCCAGCACCAGGGGCGGCACAAGTTCGCTGATATCGCCGTTGAGTTGGTAGACACCCTTGATCAGCCGCGACGAAACATAGGTGTATTTCTCCGCCGGCATCATGAACACTGTCTCCAGATTGCCGTCGAGCTTGCGGTTCATCATAGCCATCTGAAACTCGTACTCGTAGTCGGAGATGGCGCGTATGCCACGAAGGACTGCGGCGGCACCCTCCTGCCGGGCAAAGTCGACCAGCAGGCCGTCGAAGGTTTTTACAGATACATTGCCAAAGGCGCGGGTTGATTCGGTGAGCATCTCCACGCGCTCGGCGGTGGTGAACAGCGGCGTGCCCTTGCTCGAGTTTCGCAACACGGCGACGAGGAGGTGATCGAATATCTTTGCGCCGCGGCTCACCAGGTCAAGATGGCCGTTTGTTGGCGGGTCAAAGGTGCCGGGATAGATGGCTCGGACGCTCTGCATGGCTACGCAGAAGCATACCGCGCGGCTGCTGCACCGCGTGCATCCGGCATGATTGAACCTCGAACTCGTATCATTCCGTTTACGCGTTACAAGGCTCAAAGCAACGTCTTATGCGGTGACGCAGCGGCTACAATGAACTCCAACAACCAGGCGCAACGCCCAGGAGTCAGACATGTTCCGGTTACATCTCGCAGGGAAGCGCCTTCTGTCTCTTGCCCTGATACTTTCGGCCGCTGCCTTAATCAGCGGGCAAGCGCCGAATGGACAGCGTGGTGCGGGTGGAGCGCCACCTCCGCCACCGCCGCCTACCGCGGGAGCGAAGCTGGAGATCATTGACGGCTCGTCGGCTTCGTATCGCGTGACGGAGCAGCTTGCGGGGATCGACTTCCCCAATGACGCAGTTGGATCGACGGATAAAGTCAGCGGTTCGATGGCGATCCTGCCCGATGGAAGTATTGCGCCAGGGTCAAAGCTGGTGATCGACCTGCGTGCACTGACCAGCGATCAGAGTATGCGCGATGGATACATCCGCAACCGGACGCTGGAGACGGAGAAGTTTCCGGACGCAGTCTTTGTGCCGACCGCGGTGACGGGCGTGCCCAAGATGGTGCCGGGCGCGGGTCAGCTTGGTGTGTCGCTGAGCGGCAACCTGACCATCCATGGCGTAACAAAGCCGGTGACATTTAAGGGAATCGCCACCATCGACCCGCGCTCCTCAACCGTAGCGGGACGCGCGGTTGCGACGACCAGCTTTGAGGAGTTCGGCCTGACCAAGCCGACGCTGGCGCGGCTGGTAAGCGTGGGAGATAAGATCACCATCGAGCTGGTCTATATGTTCAAGCGCAGTTAATACTTAGGCGGTAACATCAGCGTGGTTACTATTGAGTGTTGACGCAGTGCCGGTGGAGTGACACTCTTTCGTGCGCGTTCTCATGAAAGTGCTTTGAGACGCCGAAAAAGGAAAGTCACCATGGCAGAAACAACAACCGCGCGTCCTGAACAGGAGCGCATATGCAATCTGACACCGTCACTCAACACCACGAATGATTGGATATTTAGCCACGCAGTAGAAGCTGGCGTGCTTGGCGCCGTCGCCGCACCTCCTCCAAGCATGGATTTGCGCAAACCCTGGTGGGACATCGGAGACCAGAAGAACACCGGATCGTGTGTGGGTTGGGGATCAACCGATGCCGTGGCGCGTTACATGTTCGTCATGGCCAATCGCCTGCCGCAGAACGTGAAGTTGTCACCCCGGTTTACCTGGATGGCGTGCAAGGAAACCGACACGACGAAGGCGCGGCCGGAGACGATGATCGACGAAGCTGGTACAAGCCTGAAACAGGCAGTCGATGTCTTGCGCAAGTACGGAGCCGTGCCTGAGACCTTGCTGCCGTTCACAATCAACGCGGCTATGTACACGGGCGACGAGAACGTCTTCTTTGCGACGGCGGCAACGCGTAAGATCGCGGCGTACTTTAATCTGGAGCGAAATCTGGCTAACTGGCGGACATGGATCGCGCAACATGGTCCCATCATCGTTGGTTTGAACGTGGATCATTCGTGGGACAATGCTACGGCGACAGGCGGGAAGATTGATAACTTCGACCCCAAGACCGTTCGTGGCGGACACTGCGTTGCGGCGGTTGGCTACACTGCCGATGGCCGCTTCATCATTCGTAACAGTTGGGGAACGGGATGGGGTGATAAGGGCTTTGGCTATGCCAGCGAAGCGTATATCAACGCGGCGTTCTATAACGAGAGCTATGGCGTCACGCTCTAAGTGCACTTACAGGGTGGGTGCTGTTACAGCACTCGCGGCTTTACTTACATTGTCCGGGGCATGCAGTCATGCTCCGGACAGTGTGCCGCATGTTAGCAAACGGAGGGCGTCCATGACGATTCCACTTACCGGACAGAATAACGGCGGTGAGGTGCGTGCGCAGGCGGGCGATACCCTGGAGATCAATCTCGCGGAAAACGCAACGACCGGCTACCGATGGGAACCGGACGCGGTAGACGCACATATGCTGCGACTGGAAGCGTCCACAGGTGATTACCCTGCGAGTAAACCTGGTTCGGGCGGCAACGCACACTTTCAGGTAAAGGTGCTTGCGGCGGGGAGTACGATCCTGAGCTTCAAGTATTGGCGGCGCTGGGAAGGCGACGCAGGTGTAATCAAGCGCTTCGCCGTAAAGTTGCTTGTGTCCTAAAGCCGATGGTCTGGCGGGTGCCCCATACATACGCGAAGCGGATGTTTGGGTTCTGAGGGTGCCCCATGCATACGCAAAGCGGATGTGTGGGTTTTGTTCAGCGGCATGGCTCACCGTAAAGCTCTTAAACTTCATGACAGCTTCACGCGCTGACGTCCAGCTCTGACTTCGCACAACCCCGCTTTGGCCCGGGTACCAGCAGGAGGAATATACTTGCCCGCAATGCGCATCGTCCTCTTGCTCCTATGTATTTTCACCCTGTGTGCCAGCGCGCAGGATTACCCGCTTGGGCCTGATTCGCAGGTGCACGATGTGCCGCATGGCACCGTTGAGCACTTCACGCTGCCTCCGGGGCAGTTCTTCCCGGGCACGCCACACCAGTATGCGGTGTACACGCCAGCGAATGCGGGAACCGCTCCGCTGCCCTACATGATCTTTCTGGATGGCAGCGGATACCTCGGCAACGGCATGCGTGTGCCGGTGGTCTTCGATAACCTGATCGCGGCAAAGGCGATTCCGCCGATGATCGGCATCTTCGTTGATCCGGGCGTGCTGCCAGCCATCCGGCCCGATGCGCAGAACCGGTATGAGCGCGTCTTTGAATACGACTCACTCTCGAACCGCTACGCGCAGTTTCTGCTGACGGAGCTTCTGCCCGCCGTGGCCAGGCAGCATCCGCTCTCGACCGATGCGAACGCACATGCCATTGCGGGGACAAGCACGGGTGCTGTCGGCGCGTTTGTTGCCGCATGGCATCGTCCAGATCAGTTCCGCCGGGTGTTGTCGCTGATCGGAACGTATGTTGCGATGAAGGGCGCGGACACCTTGCCGGAGCTTGTGCGCAAGACGGAGGCGAAGCCCATCCGCATCTGGATGCAGGACGGTGCGAACGACCACATCACGCCCACGGAACCGTATGGAACCTTCTACGCAGGCACGTGGCCGCGTGCAAATCAGATCATGTTCGATGCGTTGCAGTTCGAAGGATACGATTCCAAACTAACCGTCGGCACGGGCGGCCACGACACCAAGCAGGGCGCTGCGGAACTGCCGGAGGCGCTGCGCTGGCTATGGCGCGACTACGCTGAGACGGGCAAGGTACAGCCCATCGTGCCGCATCCGCCAGCGGCGCTGGGCGACACGGGATGGATGACGCGCGGCAGCGTGTGGGCCACGGTGGACGCTGTTGGAAATTGGGAATCCACAACAGGCCAAATGCCGGGGCCGGCAAGTGCAGTGACCTTTGGCAGCTTGGGATGGGACTTCAAGACCGTAGTTCCGAACGCAGAAAATTCCACAAAACCCAGCGTAGCTTTGTCACCCGACCGAGCCATGGCTGTGCTTACCGACAGTCAGCATCGGCATCAATGGTCTGTTCAATTGCAAGCAGATGGTTCACCTGCAAACTTTGAACCGTTTTACCGGCTAGAGGTGCTGGATGATGAGGTTGGTGCGAGCGGAGCGGCGTTTGACAGCATCGGTCAGGTCTACTTTGCCACTCCCATAGGTATACAGGTGTGTGAGGCGAGCGGGCGCGTGGCGATGATTCTGAACGGCCCTGTCGTGGACAAACCGGTGACGGCGGTGGCATTCGGCGGACCGGATCGCAATTGGCTCTACGTCATCTCCGAGGGCAAGCTCTTCCGCCGCAAGATGAAGGTGCATGGCGTTTCGCCAGACAAGCCCGAGAAGCCGCCGCAGCCGCCGTTGTGATTCAAGAATCCCACCTTAGCTTCGCGAAGGTGGGGGCACCCGCGCGTACCTTCGCGGACGCTCTTGGATTACCGGTCGATAGCGGCCATGTTCGCTGCGGCGTAGCGCTCTCCTGCGATTACGTCCTGTGAAACGGCAGCCTCCAGGTCGGCAACCTCTTCGGATGTTAAACGGATGTCGAGCGCGGCGACGTTCTCCTCCAGATAAGCGCGGCGTTTGGTGCCGGGAATGGGCGCGAGGTCGTCGCCCTTGCTGAAGACCCATGCCAACGCAAGCTGTCCCGGCTTAACGCCCTTGCGCTCCGCGATGGCACGCACGCGTTCGACGATGACCTGGTTCTTGCTCAGGTTCTCGCCCATGAAGCGCGGCATCCGCATGGCGCGGGAGTCGGTGCTGCTCAGCCTGGTGTCGGCCGTGATGGTGCCGGTCAGAAAGCCTCGGCCAAGCGGTGAGTATGGCACAAAGCCGATGCCCATCTCACGCAGCGTAGGCAGAATTTCCGCTTCGACATCGCGCGTCCACAGCGAGTACTCCGTCTGCAACGCGGTGATAGGGTGCACCGCATGTGCTCGCCGGATCGTCGCGGGCGACGCCTCCGACAGGCCCAGATACTTCACCTTCCCGGCGCGGACAAGCTCGGCCATCGCGCCCACTGTGTCTTCGATGGGCACCTCAGGGTCCACGCGATGCTGATAGTAGAGGTCGATCTGCTCGACTCCGAGCCGCGCGAGCGATGCATCGCAGGCCTGCTTCACGTACTCCGGCTTGCCGCTGACGCCCATGAAGGCACCCGTCGCCTTGTCGCGGACGTTGCCGAACTTGGTGGCGAGAAAGACCTCGTCGCGGCGGGACTTGATTGTTTTGCCGATGAGTTCCTCGTTGTCGCCCACGCCGTACATGTCGGCGGTGTCCAGGTGCGTGACGCCGAGGCCGAGCGCGCGCAGGATGGTTGCGGCAGACTCCTCATCGTTGCGCTCGCCGTAGAAGTCGCTCATGCCCATACAGCCGAGTCCCTCACGGGAGACGGTCGCTCCCTGCGAACCTAACTTGATCTTCTCGATAGCCATGCGGTATTGGATGCGGTGTTATTTCGCTGGCTTGTAGACCCGGACATAATCCACCGTCATGGTCATGGGCAGCCTGGTCGAGTCATCCGCCACGCCGGGGAAGTTCCCGCCCACGTTGAGATCGAAGATGATGTAGAACGGATGGTCAAAGGCCCACGCCGGTTCCTTGGCACCTGTCTCGTTTGCGCCGGTGTGTATCACGGTCTCGCGGGAGACGGTGCCGTAGATCTTTGCGGGATCGTCGACGTAGAAGCGGAATTCGTCGGGCGTCCACAGGATGCCGTAGGTGTGCGGTCCGCTCCAATCGGTGGAGTTCCAGTCGCGCGCGTCGGCCCGGACGCCAATGCCGGTGTGCGGGTGGCCGGGTTCGTGCAGCGTGCCGTAAATCTGCGTGGGATTGCGTGCTCCGATGTACTCCATGATGTCGATCTCGCCGGAGCGCGGCCAGCCAACCTGCGCGACATCGTCACCAAGCATCCAGAATGCGGGCCATGCGCCCTGGTTGCCGGGGCCCGTGGGAAGCGTCATGCGCGCTTCAATGCGGCCATACTGCGTGCTGAACAGCATCGCGCGATCGCCCTGCGCGGCGGTGCTGATCCGCCCCGTGGTCATTTTGTTGGGTGCGGCATCGGCGCGCAGCGCGGTAAAGACGAGGTGGCCTTTGCCGTCGAGGTAGACGTTGGGGTGCGCGGGGTCGCAGCCATCTGTCGTCTGCTCGCGCGTGCAGTTGTAGGCTTGCCCTGTGTCTGGCGGCAGGCCGTGGGCAAAGCTCCAGAACTTTGGGTTCGGAGCGGCACCGGCTGGGCCGTCGAACTCGTCGCTCCAAACAAGTTGCCATGCACTCGGTCTCTGACCGGATACCGAGGCGCAAACAAACAGGAGCGCGGCGGCAAGAAAAGACGCCGCAACGTGAAATCGCCGCTTCCGCAACGAAGACATCCGGAAACCTGCCTTTAGCCTTTTAGCGCTGACGGCACATGCGCCACTTCGGTCTTCTGCGCCGGGACATCGTTGGGATGGGATTGCCGCATGATCGCGAAGAACAGAAATGCCGCCGCAATGCACACCAGCACAGCGACGAGGATGAACATATAGCATTTGCTGAAGAAGGTTGACCGGCCAGATACGTTTGCAGTGCTGTGCTCAGCCATATTGTCCTCGTAGATCTTTTAAACCGGTAGCGTGGCTAATTGTTGCGGTGAAGCCGGTACTGTAACCACTTTGTTATTGCGCGAGTGTGATGCTGTCTCTCGGACAACGGTCACTTCACGGGATGCGGAGCGGAGTTTGCCCGCTTTCCCGTTTGTTGAGGCATGTATTGAATTTACAGGGATTGTGGCGTTCGCGCAGAACGCAGCGCAGGGACCCGTGCGCGGGGCGGTTGGATATGGCGCATAGAATCGGGGCATGGGCCGCATCCGCGTACTTTCAGACCAGGTGGCGAACCAGATTGCCGCTGGTGAGGTGGTTGAGCGGCCCGCGTCCGTGGTGAAAGAGTTGCTGGAGAATGCTGTCGATGCCGGGGCCACACGCATTCGCGTGGAGGTGGAGGGCGGCGGACGCAAGCTGATCCGCATTGTGGATAACGGATGCGGCATGGTGCGCGACGACGCCATGCTGGCCTTTGAGCGGCACGCCACAAGCAAGCTGCGCACGGCCGACGACCTCTTGCACATCGCGACGCTTGGCTTCCGCGGGGAGGCGCTGCCCTCCATCGCATCTGTGTCGAGGGTTGAACTTGACACCCGCGCGGAAGACGACGCTGTTGGAACGCGCATTGAGATTCACGGCGGCAAGATGACCAAGGTGGAGGATGTGGGCATGGCGGCCGGAACCACCATCGCCGTCCGCGACCTGTTCTTCAACGTGCCTGCACGCAGAAAGTTCCTCAAATCCGAGCCGACGGAACTGTCGCACATCGCGGCACTGGTCACGCACTATGCGCTTGCCCATCCTGAAAAGCACTTTGAGTTGCACACAGCCACCAACGCGCTGCTGGTGGCACCGGCGGTGCGCGACGCCGGGGAACGTGTCTTTCAGATTCTTGGCGGCGATGTGTCCCGTGACATGCTGCCGTGCGCGGCGGAGATCGACTTTGCGCGGCTGGGTTTGCCGGAGCCGCCGCCGTGGCGCCGTGACGCAGAGTACGAAGCGCCGGAGCCGGGATTTCTCCGGATGCGCGGCTTTGTCTCCAAGCCGGAGTTGCAGAAGCTGAATCGCGGCTCCATCTACGTCTTTGTGAACGGACGGCAGGTGCGCGACCGCCTGATCCTGCACGCTCTGGCTGAGGCCTACAAGAACATCATCCCGGCAACCTCGTTTCCCGTGGTTCTGCTCTTCCTGGAGATGCCTGCGGCGGAGGTGGACGTGAATGTGCATCCTGCAAAGACTGAGGTGCGCTTCCGGCAATCGAGCTTTGTGCATGATTTTGTTCGTGACACGGTTCGCACCACCGTGATGAAGGCACGACCCGCGGCGAGCTTTCTCCAGGCCATCGCAGCACCGCAGGTTGGGGACAATCTCCTGAATGGCGGCGATGGATTTGAGCTTGATCCCGTTTTACGCGGGCCGGGTCCGGGCAGTGACGCACCGTGGAGCGAGCACCAGATTCGCGAGGTGGAGACGCGGGACGCGCGGCGGGAACTGGAACGCGTCAGCGACGGCGTGGATCATGGCGATGCGGCTGCGTTCTCTTTGACGGAGCGGCCTCTGCCGCCTGTGCCGGGACGTCTTGCCTTCTCCGAAGCAATCCCACTCATGCACGATGAGACCGTGCATGAATGGGGCACCCAAACGGGACGGCTTGACCATTCCGAAGCAATCCCACTCATGCACGATGAGACCGTGCATGAATGGGGCACCCAAACCCAGGCGCATGAATGGGGCACCCAGGGTCCCCGGGGCACGCAGCTGACGAACATCGCGGGTGCCCCGTTCATGCGCAGCTCCATCGCGCATGAGCGGGATCCCGGCATCGGGACGCACCCAACAGTGCAGCTCGATGCACACGCAGGGACACATTTACCAGCGGGAACGGCCCATCGTGCGCCTGCCGCGGAGCGGATTGAGGATACGGCGAATCTTGCCGGGCTGGGCAGTCTGCGGCCGCTGGGCCAGGTGCAGAACTCATTCATCCTGGCCGTCAACGATGAGGGCCTATGGATCATCGACCAGCACGTGGCGCATGAGCGGGTGCTGTTTGAGAAAGTTTTGCGGGAGCGGCAGGTTGAACGCGTGCAGAGGCAGCGCCTGCTCATGCCGCTGCTGATCGACCTGCTTCCGGCGCAGATGGCGAACTTTGCGCACATGGCCGACGAGTTGGAGCGCAATGGCTTCGAAGCAGAGCCATTTGGCCCGCGCACGCTTGCGGTGAAGGCTGCGCCGGTTGGTCTGGAGGGCAAGGAACTGGAACTCGCCCTTGCGGAACTGCTGCAGATTGACGACGATGCCGCGCAGGCAGACAACATGGAGGCCCGCCGCCGCCGTATTGCCGCCAGCATCGCGTGCCATGCGGCGGTGAAGATCAACATGCCGTTGCAGGCGAATAAAATGCAGTGGCTGCTGGACGAGCTCGGCAAAACAGAGAATCCCATGGCGTGTCCGCACGGCCGTCCCATCGCGTTGCGCTATTCTTATAAGGAGATACAGAGGGCATTTCAGCGCATCTAGCGCATGTTGCCTCAACTGCCTTCTTCCACGAACCGCGTTGGTTCCTCTGGGAAACGAAGCGGACGAACTCGCACCTGCGAGTGAGCTTCTTTATAAAGCGAGCTTGACGATGTCAGGCGGCGCTTCATGGACATCCAATACAGGACGCAAGCAGCAGCGCGGGTCGTCTCCGCGCAGGCGTGTATGCGCAACGGAGCATCGCATCGCGGCGCTGAAAGAAGGCAAATCTCATGGCATCCACCACTGACACTCTCTCCCCCAATCAACTGAAGCAGGCACGCACCCGTATGTGGCATCAGGATGGCAACGCCTTGCGCACCGGCGACGACGCTCGCGCGTGGCTGAATGAAGCCGGGCTGGTGCCCTTCTATCCGCACGCGCAGTTCGCCGCGCCTCAAGGCAGCTTTGCGGAGGCTATCCTAGGCCGGCCTGAAAATGGCTGGGTTCCGCCCGCACCTCCCGCTGCGGAAGACGGCACAGAGGAGTCGTATGCGTTGGAGGTAGAGGACGAAGATCCAGCCGAAGAGATCGCAGAGCCTGAAGATGACGGCAGCACGGACGAAGATGCCGTGACAAATCCAGAGGCGGCAGAGGACGAGATCATGCTCTCCGATGATGACGAGTTTTCGGAAGATGAGGGCGACGAAATTGCCGAGGAAGACCGCATCCACGCCGGCGGCGATCCCCTTCCCAACGATGTTCGCGCGGAGGCAGCGTCGCGACCGGACCCAGTGAATGGCTTCTCCGCCGAGGAGCGTGAGATGGTGAGCCGCACGCTGGCCCGCATGGTGGCGGAGGGTTCCGCGGTGCCGCTGAATCTGCTTGGCTCCGCGACCGGCGAGCCGGATTTTATCTGCTCAGCCCAGGCATTCTCCTTTGTCTACACGCTGCGTGGTGACAAGGGATGGAAGCAGGAACCGGCACAGACCGGCTCCATGCGCGTCTCGCCGCTTGCCGGCAAGGTGCATGAGGTATTGAAAGAGAAAGGTGTCCTCTCGCCACAGGATCTCGCCTCTGAGCTGAGCCACGGCGTGGTGGAGTCTGCCGTGCTGCGCGCGCTCTCCGAACTGTGGGCGATTCTGAGGGTGATCCCGCTGGGACACGTGGACGGAGCACCCGCCAAGTGGGAGCTGCTTACCGCGCATCACGTACGTCATTTGAAGGCGGGTGCAAACGCTGGCCAACCGACCGCGCTCTCCGCTCTGCTCTCGTTGTATCTTGCGCAGGTGGTGGCAGCGACAGGCGATGAGATGGAGATATTCCTGTCACCGCTGGCAGCGCGGTCTCGCATACGCGAAGTGGTTGGAGCGCTTGCCGCATCGCGGCAGATCGATCAGATCGTTGTGGGAGGCAAGACGCTGTTCTACATGCCGGGCGCGCTTGAGCATCTGCCTGCGGATCAGCCGGACGAGGAGGAGATGATACCGGCAGCCAGACCGCGCTCCCGTTATGAAGAAGACGACCGGCGCGCGGCGATCGAGGTAGAACGGGCGCGCGGTGCCGAAGGCGGGCCGTCAGAGCAACGCCGCCCGTTTAATCGCCGGCCCGGCAGCGGCCCTGCTGGCGGACGTGATCAGCGTGCTGGTGGTTCCCGTGCGGCGTCGTTTGGAGGACGTGCGCAAGGCGGCTTCACACCGCAGCGGCGCAGCGGCGGGTTCGCCGGATCGCGCCCGGAGGGCAGCTTCCCTCCCCGCTCCGACGACCGTGAGCGCCGCCCTTTTCAGCGCCGCGACGATGCGGCTACACCTGCGCGTACGCCGAACGAATTTGCCCGTCCGTGGGATGAGGAGTCACGCGGCCCGGGCCGCGCCGATGAAGGCACGCGTGCACCGTACGTCCGGAGAGACGGCGAAGGGCGTCCGGCGGGTGATCGGAAATCGTTTGGTGACCGGAAACCCTTCACGCCGCGCGAAGGTGGCGGCAGGCCCTACACACCGCGCCGCGAAGGAGATCGGCCCTACCAGGCCAATTCCTCAAGCGAGCGCCGCCCGTTTTCTTCCGGCAGGCCGGCTGGGGATCGTCCGCGTGAGGACCGGAGGCCATTTACTCCGCGCGAGGGTGGAGATCGCCGTCCCTACACGCCGCGCGAGAACGGTGAACGCCGTCCGTATACGCCACGCGAGAACAGCGCTGAGCGCCGTCCGTTTGTTCCACGCGAGGGCGGGGACCGCCGCCCATTTTCTCCGCGCGCGAACAACGGAGAACGGCGGCCCTTTACACCACGTGGAGACCGCCCGTCAGCTCCCGGAGGAGATCGTCCATACGTGCCACGTGAAGGGCGCGAGGAGCGTTCCTTCCGTCCGCGTGAAGACGGCGAGCGTCCGGCATTTGCGCCACGAGGCGACCGTCCCTTTACGCCGCGCGGGGATCGGCCATTTACGCCGCCGCGAAGCGGCCGTCCCTTTGCTCCGCGTGAGGGTGGGGATGGCAGATCTTCAGGTGATCGCAAGCCATACGGCGCCGGTCGCAACGTCCCCGCAGGTGCACGTCCAGGACGTTTCAGCGGGGAGCCGGGCGAGGGCCGGCCCACCTTCCAGTCGGGCGCGAAGAGCTCTGGACCGGGAGGCGCGAAGTTTGGCGGCTCCGGCTTTGGACGTGACCGGAAGGGTGCGCCGGGATCGTTTGGAAAACCCGGGTTCTCGCCGGCGCGACGCGGTCCCGGATCGGGGCCAGGCAGGGGTGGCGCTCCCAAACGCCGTCCAGAGTAAAGGCGGGACGCCATACGGCAGAATAGAGAGATGGAGACAGAGCTTGAGGTCACCCGGCATGGGTTTGTGGTGGCCATTGATGGTCCGGCTGGCGCGGGAAAAAGCACAGTGGCGGCCTATTTGGCGCGCCGCTTCGCTCTGCTGAACCTTGAAACCGGAGCGATGTACCGCGCGCTGGCTCTTAAAGCATTGCGGGGGGGCGTGCCGGTGGACGACGCTGCCGCAGTGTTTTCCCTGACGCACTCCACCCGGATTGAACTGGAGCCCGGCGCGGACAGCAATCGCGTGCTTCTGGACGGCAACGACGTTACTGCTGAACTGCGTACGCCGGAGGTCACCGCAGCTGCATCGCAGGTGTCGGTGCATGGTCCTGTACGGGAATGGATGGTGTGCGCCCAGCGCCGGATGGGTGCGGGCGCCATGGGTGTAGTCATGGAAGGGCGCGACATCGGAACCGTGGTGTTTCCAGATGCGCCTGTAAAAATCTTCCTGGATGCGTCCGTTGAGGCGCGTGGCGACCGGCGCTTTGCCCAGCAACGGGATGCGTCGGAATCGCGAGACGCTGTCCTGGATGAAATGCGCCAGCGCGACAACCGGGACCGGTCGCGGGTGCAAAGCCCGTTGCGGGTTGCCGAGGATGCCGTGATTCTGGACACGACCGCGCTACCGCTGGCGGAAGTGCTGGAGCGAACCGGGCGGATTGTGGCGGCGCATTTGGATGCTCTACCTGAGACAAGTGCTTAACCGCAACGATGTTTTAACCTGCCGAAGGCGTTCAACTTTCCCGTTAAGGGAACTTCCGTGCTAGTCTAGGCGCAATCGTCCGAGACAGAGTGTTTATCACCACCTTTATCAGGTGGCATAGTCCTTTGTACTCAAAACGGCATACTCGAAGTTGAAGAGGGACCTAAGCTTTATGGAACAAGGCACAGTGAAGTGGTTCAACGACGCAAAAGGATTTGGCTTCGTAAGCCGTGAGAATGGCGAAGATGTCTTTGTGCACTATTCGTCAATCAACACGTCAGGCTTCAAGAGCCTGCAGGAAGGCCAGGCAGTGCAGTTCAACGTGATCAAGGGACCAAAGGGGTGGCAGGCATCCGACGTGCAGCCGCTATAAGTGGTTAGACGTACAAAGCGAGGAGAGGGGGGGGGGGGGGCGAGGGGGCGCGGAGCGGGGGTGGTGTGGTTGTTGTGT
>CAXTXE010000007.1:0-20109 GCA_964248165.1 uncultured Terriglobus sp. | reverse complement strand
TAATTGTGTGGCCCCTTAACAGCGCGGGTCCGGCTGCTGTTACGCACCGGCCCTCTCCTGTTTGCAGTAAGTGGAGTTAGCTGATGCTGCCATTCAGCCCGTTGGGAAAGAAGCTGTTGGCGGAGACCGTGCCGGACGCGCTGCCATAAACGATATTGAGAACTTGCTGGAAGCTGCGCTTGAAACCGATGAAGTTATTGTAGAACGGGGAGGTCGTCTGTCCCTGATCCATGATGCGCGACGCTGTTCCCGTGGTGCCGTTCGTAGGAACAGAGAAAGTCGCCAGGCCAAAATCGTCCTGTCCTGACGACGTTGCTGTGGGTGACATGCCAGCGGTTCCGTCCAGCATTGCACGAACGTTGGAGATGGCGTTGGTGAGGCTAATTGCCTGACCCTGGCCAGGGTTGCCGCTGCCGAGGGAGATCAGACCAGCATCCACCAACGCAAGCGTGGTGCGCACCAGACCTGCGTGGTAGGCTTCGACAGCCTGGATACCTGCGGCGGGTGTGAGATAGTCTGCGCTCTGACCCGTCAAGCCCTTTTGAGTGATGTAAAGAGCGCCTCCGTGGTAAGCGGTAACACCCACATCCTCAAAGATATAGGCTCCCAGCAGGAAATAGAGATCCGTGGTGAACGGGTTGAAGGTAGGCGCACCAATCAAGGTGCCCAGCGCGGTAAAGCTGGACTGCAGATTGATGTTTGGCATCGCCACCGCGCCGGTCGAAAGCGCGCCCTGCAGGAAATTTACGTGTTTGCGCTCTTCCACGGCGGTTTCGAACGCATATGCGGCAACAGCCGGATTGGTGAAGGTGACCTTGGCACCGGCCGGGTAGGTAACGGTTCCGCTGCCGGAGGGCAGAGTGATTTTGCTGCCCTGCGTGGCTTTGTCCGCCGTGACACCTTCGGTCGCAATGGTGTAGAACTGCGCCTCGAGGTACTCCAGGTTCAACGCGAAGTTGAGGACCTGTGTGTCGGTGATGGTGGCGGGGACGGATGCTGCTGCTTCTTTGCTGCCCACCAGGGCTGCGGCTGCGAGTGCGCCTGCACCCATCAGCATGGAGCGGCGGCTGGCGATGATGGAATCGAGTTTCTGTGTTTCAAGCGTTGCCATGTTTCTTCTCCAGAGGGCTTCTTAAGGTCAAGGTCTAAGTGGTGGGCGTCTTGATGGTGCCGTTCAAGCCGCTTGGAAAGAAGCCGCCGGAAGCGGTATAGGTGCCAGGCATTGTCCCATACGCAAGGTGGAGCACCTGATCCGTGGTGCGGGCAAACGCGATGGCATTGGTGGAATCGGCGGAAACCACACTGGATGGCGAATAGACTGTTCCCACCGTGGCATTCATGGAAGCTGTACCGCCTGAGGTAAGCAGTGTCGTATGTCCGCCACCATCCAGCTTGTTGAACAACTGCAGGATGCTGTTGTAGTCGATGATGTTTGTCTGCGAGCTGGTGGCGATCGCGTTGCCTACAAGAAGCGTGCGGATGGCGCCCGCGTGATAAGCTTCCGCTGCCTGGATGCCTGCTGCTGCGTCGAGCACGGCTGAGGCGCTGATCAGTCTAGCCGCGCCGGTATAGGCGCTGACGCCAATCTCCTCAAAGGCCAGAGCGCCGATCAGGAAGAAGTAATCATTCATGAACGGGTTGAAGCTGCTGCCCAGACCGGAGTTACTGGCAATGCTGTTGAAGCCATCGGTATAGTCCAGCGCGGGTGCCGCAACTGGCGTTCCCCCGAGCGAAGAGATGGTGGCGCGAATGGCGCGCACATGCTGCAGTTCGGTTTGCGCTAACTCGAAGGAAAGCTGCTGAATAAACGGACTGGAAAACGTAACCTTTGAATTGGACGTAACGGTCACGGTAGCGCCGCCGCCGTCCGCGGAAGAAAGACCCGAACCGGTTGCCGCGCGCAGGTAGAACTCTGCTTCAAGGTATTCCAGGTTCAAGGCGAAGTTAAGAATGTCTGGGTCCATGATCGCAGGGGCCGCGGGAGCGGTTGGGACCGTAGATGTAGGTGTGCTGTTGCCGCCGCACCCGACGAGTGTGGCTGCGGTCGCGGCGCCCGCGCTGGCGAGGAAGCCTCGCCGCGAAAGGCCAAGTTTTGCGATGTTATTCAGTGTCTCTTCCACTGTCTTCTCCCTTAACTTCTGCAGGTGCTGCGATAAGTACGTGAACGATCGCCCAATGGATTTACAGGCAACAGGGCTTAGGAGAGAGAACATAACCAAAGGGTTGCTGTCACCTTCTAGGGGCATGTAAAGATCATCCCAAAATGGGTGCGGGGTGAACATGCATTGCAGCACTGCCGTCGTGCTGCAATCAATTGATACAGGCGATCAAGTTCCTTTCGAACCACCAAATCTAATTACACGCGAACTGCGTATACACATAACCTGTGATGGTGCTTCCGCTGGTGATGCCAAAGTCCACGAAGTTCTTGCTGCCCAGCGCGCCTGGTCCGTTGCACGTGGTTGCGCTGTTCGAGTGCACCGTACATGTACCCGCCGGGGTCACGCTCATGTTGCCTGGTGTGCCGGTATGAATCTCAAAGTTCGCATCGGTGGATGAGGAGTTATAGACCTGCACGGTATTCAACTGGCAGGTGGCGGGCAGATAGGCCAGGACGTTGAAGGCATCGCCGCCGCTGTGTCCGTCCACCAGTGGACTGTAGATCTGCAACCCGGCATTTTGCGGTGCCACGGTATGCACAGTGGTGTAGAGACCTGATCCCGAACCTCCTCCGCCACTTGCACCCGTTGCGCCTTGCGGAATGGTGAATTGCAGTTGCACGTTGGTTGCTGTACCGACGTTCTGCACGGCTGCGTTGGTGCCGGGCGGTCCCGTGTATGTGGCGGCGACGGCGATGGTGGGCGTCGCGCCTGCAGGGCCTGTGGGTCCGGTTGCGCCTGTTAGACCCGTCGCTCCCTGAGCGGCAAGCAGCGACCACGCGGCAGCACTGCCCTGCGCGCCCGCGGGCTGCACATCTGTATTGGCCGCCAGCGCAATGTATGAGGAATAGCCATACGTGACGGCGTCGTTTACGCGATAGGCTGTGGCTGGGCGCCACGCACCCTGATAGGTGAGTCCAGCCGGTCCGGCCGGTCCAGCACCACCCTGCGGCAGCGTGAAATTGAGTACCGCCGCGTTCTGCGTTCCGCTGTTGGTGATGGCGGCGGCGCTGCCCGTGGTGACGGAGCCGATGGCGACTGTTGCCGCTCCAGGCGCACCTTGCGAGACGAGCAACTGCCAATCGCCAGTATTGTTGGCGACAGAGACGGCAGGGTCCGCCGTGTTGTTATCGTGCTGCGAAACGTAGGACGAGCCGCTGCGGTACACAACGTCGTTGTGGGCGTATCCGGTGCCTGATCCCCACACTCCGCGATACGTAAGGCCGGGTGTTCCCGCCGCTCCCGCTGCTCCTTGCGGAATGGTGAAGTTGAGCGTGGCGGCATTTGCGCTGCCTGCGTTCTGGATCACGACCTGCGTCCCAGGCGCTCCGGTGTTTACCGTGCCCACCTGAATCGTGGCGGCGGCACCCGTAGCTCCCGTGGCACCCGTCGCGCCGTTGACGCCATTTGTTCCGGCGGCACCGGCCGCGGCCAGCAGCGCCCACTGCGGCCCCGACCCAGGCACCACGCCCGCGTTGACATCCGTGACCGAAACGTAACTTGCGCCGTTGTAGGCCACGGCATCGCCGGTGGGATAGCCGGTGCCCGAATCGTAGGTTCCGCGCCAGCGCAGACCGGCGGGTCCTTGCAGGCCTTGCGGGCCGGTTACTCCTGTGGCTCCCGTTGCTCCGGCGGGGCCTTGCGGACCCTGTGTGCCGGTTGCGCCAGTGTCACCCTGCCGCGCCAACAATGACCACGCGGGTGAGATACCCGGCGGATTGCCGTTGACCGCAGCGGTGGCGATGTAGGCGGAGCCGTTGTAGGAGACGGCGTCGCCGGTGCTGTAGTTCGCCGTCCCTGACCAGAGTCCGCGAAAGGTCACGGGCGGACCCTGAGGTCCGGCAGGGCCCGGCAGACCTTGTGGCCCGGTCACGCCTGAGGGGCCTGCAATGCCCTGAGGTCCCTGTAGCCCGGCTGGTCCGGTGGCACCCGGAGCGGCAATCTGTTGCCAGTAAGAAGGCGATGCATCCGGCGTGTTGCCATGATTTGTGCTCCCCAATGAAATCCACGTGCCGCCAGCCCATGCCACGGCATCGTGCAGCGCGTAGTTCGTCGTGCTGCTGTACGAGCCTTGATAGAACAAGCCGGGCGATCCCGCTGGTCCTGTCACTCCGGTGAGACCCTGGACGCCCTGCGGTCCTTGCGGTCCGGCTGCGCCAGTCAGACCTTGCGGTCCCTGCAAGCCTTGTATGCCTTGCGGTCCAGTGCCGCCCTGTGCGGCCAGCAGCGTCCAGTCTGCAGGTGACTGATCCGGCGCGTTGCCGTGGTTCGTGTTGTGCAGCGAGAGCCAGCTTTGGTTCTGCCAGGTGACCGCGTCGTTGGTCGCGTAGTTTGTGGTGGAGGCGTACGTTCCCTGCCACGTGAGACCGACAGGGCCCGGAATACCTTGCGGCCCGACCGGCCCGGTCGCGCCAGCCGGACCTTGCGCGCCATCGCGGCCGGGAGCCCCTTGCGGTCCGGGTGAACCCTGCGGCCCGGTCGGCCCTTGTTGGCCAGCGGGACCGAACTCGCCTGCCGGTCCCTGCGGACCGATGGGGCCTTGCGGTCCAGTCGCGCCTGTACTGCCCGTCAGGCCCCGCGTGGTCAGCGTGCCCCAGTCGTTGGGTGAGGAATCCGGTGTGTTGCCATGGTTGGCGTCGTGCAGCGAGGCCCACGATCCGCCTTGCCACAGCACGACATCACCCGCGGCGTAGTTGGTTGTGGAAGCGTACGGCCCCTGATAGACGAAGCCGGGCCGGCCGGTGGCACCAATGGCTCCGGGTGGACCCTGCGGACCAGTGTCGCCGGTATAACCGCGTTCGCCTTGCGGCCCCGTTGCTCCCGTTGCACCCGCCAGCCCTTGTGGGCCTGCTATTCCAATGGCAGCTGGAACCAGTACGGCCCAGTCATTTGGCGACTGATCCGGAGTATTGCCGTGATTGCTGTCGTGCAGGGAGACGTATGCCGCGTTGTTCCAAGTAACTACATCGTTTGTGGAGTAATTTGTATATCCGGTGTTGTTTGCGGTGACGTAAGCACCCTGGTAGAGCAAGCCATTGATAACGGTGGTGATACTCGCGGGGTTATTCGAGGCCGGTACCAAGAGCGCCCAATCATTCGGCGAGCTGCCCGGCGTATTCCCGTGGTTCGCATCATGCAGCGACACCCACGCCGCGCTCGCCGAACTTACGACCGCATTCATCGGGTAGTTAACCGTGGATGAATAAGTGCCTTGATACATAACGGGCGCGGGGAGCACCAGCGTCCAGAAGGCTGATCCAGTCTGCGGCACTTGTCCTGTATTTGCTGAGTTGTTTGGCAGGGCTACCCACACCGCGTTGTTGTAAGTGACGACCTGATTCACACTGTAGGTCGCTGTCGAACTCCACTGGTTCTCATACAGAAGACCGTTGCTGGTGCCTGTGTTTCCTGTGCCGGTTCCCGTGCCTGTGCCTGAACCTGTACCAGTGCTGCTGGTTGTAACTGCGGCAGGTACCAGTACGCTCCACGATGCTGACCCGGCAAAGGGTATGTTACTCAGGTTGCTGTCTTGCAGGGATACCCAGGCCGCATTGTTATACGCAATAACGTTGTTCTTCGCGTAGCTGGTGTTTGCGTTGTAATTGCCTTCAAACTGCATCCCTGAACCGTTGCCGGGATCGCCCTTGTCACCCTTCGGTCCTGGCACGCCTTGCAGACCTTGCGGCCCAGCGTTCCCCGTCTGCCCTTGCGGGCCGGAGAGTCCCTGCGCACCCTGCGCTCCGGTGTCGCCCTTCGGCCCTTGCGGACCCACGGGTCCAATCGGACCGGCTGCACCGCTGCTCAAGGCAATGTCTAGCTGCGCCGGATGCGCGGTGGTGTCGTTTTCCTTGCTGTCAAAGACGGCGTCCGCGGCAGAGGTTGTCAGTGCAAGTCCAAAGTTCTTGGCTGGCGCTGTAATCCACGCCTGTACCAGCGGCGTGAGATCCACGGTGACGTACTGGTTCTCGTCCGTGACCGGAAAGACCTCCAACGCGTTGCCGGTGACGGGCAGTGTTTGCGCGGTCACGGCACTCTCGTTCCACGCGGCACCCACGGCCGAAACCGTGATGACCCCAGGCGTGTTCACGCGATTGACAAAGAGCCGCAGCGTGGCCCGTGTCACGCTGGCGGCATTCGCGCTGGCGGGCAGGGTGCCCAAATCAAACCGCAGCAGCGCCGTGCTTGCGCCGTTCACATACAGATTGCTCAGTGAGCCGTAGTTGGTCGCGGGATGCGCACTGGTGACGGCGGTATCGGCGGTCAGCGTGCCAGTCTGTGCATGCGCATGGCGAGCAGATGCAAGACATAAGGCCGCCCATGCCACAGCACGCGGCAATTGGCGGCACCTCCGGCAGAGACGAACCAGCAGCATACGCGCGGACATCAGCACGCACACAGCACCTGGCCATGCGGTGCGCCGCTCCGTAGTGTCTGGCGGACGCTGGGGACATGGCCCAATGGGAGAGCCTCCATTGTAAGGGCGGCGGCGGTTTCCTTGGCAACATCTGGATGGGGCTCCGCGTCCTTCTTTCGTCTAGTGAAACAAGGAATGCGCGGTACACTCATGGCGCATTCCATGGGGAGATCGAACGATGAGCCACAGCCCAAACGCCGGCAAGCTGCCGGACCCGCACCGCCTGACGGACCTGCCCCGGCTTCTTTCTGCCTATTACACGCTGCACCCTGACGCGGACAATCCGGCGGAGCGCGTCAGCTTTGGCACCAGCGGACACCGCGGATCGTCGTTGCACGCCGCCTTTAACGAGGACCATATCCTGGCCGTCACCCAAGCCATCTGCGAATACCGCGCAGGCAAGGGCATCACCGGTCCGCTGTTTCTCGCCATGGACACGCATGCGCTCTCCGAAGCAGCCTTTCGCAGCGCGCTCGAAGTCCTGGCGGCCAACGGCGTGCCCACGCGCATCGACAGCGGCACCAGCGAGACCGGCGGGCAGTACGGCTATACGCCCACACCCGCGTTGTCGCACGCCATTCTCGTCTACAACAAGGATCGCAAGGATGGCCTGGCGGACGGTATCGTCATCACGCCGTCGCACAATCCACCAGAGGATGGCGGCTTCAAGTACAACCCGCCCAATGGAGGACCCGCCGACACGGATGTCACCAAGTGGGTGCAGGAACGCGCCAACCATCTGCTGAAAGCAAAGCTTGCCGGCGTGAAGCGCATCCCGTTCACGCAGGCGCTGAAAGCAGGCACAACGGAGAAGCACGACTACATCAGCGAGTATGTCGGCGGCCTCAGCAACGTCGTGGACATGCAGCTGATCGCGGAGAGCGGTCTGAAGCTGGCGGTAGATCCGCTTGGCGGCGCGGGCGTCTTCTACTGGGGCCGAATCGCGGAGCAGTACAAGCTGCCGCTCGAAGTGCTCTCCACCATCGTGGATGGGACATTCCGCTTCATGCACATGGATTGGGACGGCAAGATTCGCATGGACTGCTCGTCACCGTTCGCGATGGCGGGCATGATCGGCAACAAGGATAAGTACGACGTCAGCTGGGCCTGCGATACCGATCACGACCGCCACGGCGTGGTGGCTAAATCCACCGGCCTGCTTAACCCCAACCACTATTTATCCGTTGCCATTGAGTACCTCTTTGCGAACCGTCCAGGCTGGCGCAAGGACGCGGCCATCGGCAAGACGCTGGTGTCTTCGTCCATGATCGACCGCGTGGGCAAGGGTATCGCGCGGAAGGTCGTGGAGGTTCCCGTCGGCTTCAAGTGGTTTGTGACTGGGCTAAGCGACGGCTCGCTGGGCTTTGGCGGCGAGGAGTCCGCAGGCGCGTCGTTTCTCTGCACGGATGGCTCGCCCTGGTCGACCGACAAGGATGGTCTCATCATGGGCCTGCTTGCGGCGGAGATGACCGCACGCAACGGGAAGGATCCCGGCGAACTCTATCAATCGCTCACCGCCCGCTACGGCAATCCCGTCTATCAGCGCATCGACGCACCCGCAACGGCGGAGCAAAAAGCCAAGCTGGCGAAGCTCTCACCTGAACAGGTCACCACCAAAGAACTTGCAGGCGAGCCGATCACGCAGGTGCTGACCAACGCTCCCGGAAACGGCGCGCCGATTGGCGGCTTGAAGGTCGCCACGGAAAACGGCTGGTTCGCCGCCCGTCCCTCCGGCACCGAAGATGTCTACAAAATCTACGCGGAAAGCTTCCAGGACGAAGCCCACCTGAAGCAAATCCAAGACGAAGCCAGGCAACTTGTCAACACGGTATTGCAAGGCTGAGCAGCTATCGTAAGGATCGCAACGAGCCAGATGTTGCCAACGGACCCTGGGCGGCTACGGTGTGACAGTCAGCGTGAAAGGATAATGCTGCTTCACACCGGTTGGCAGATCGCCCTCGGGGATTATTTCCCCTGCATCGGACACCATGCGCCAAGTCAGAGACATTTTGGGATACTTGGCTACCCCTGGGAAATCGAGGCGCACCAGCGGACGCCACATCGCGAACTTGAGCACAGCACCGACATATCCGCTGGCACGAACGACGGTCGCGGAGACGTGGACATTCCCGGAAGAGCAATCAGCAGTGAATGCAATTGCGCGACCGTCCATTGATCCCAGCACAGGACCGACCGCTAATAGATGTACAGAGTTCGCCATTGCAGGAGCAGCTTCCTTTAGCAACGATGGCCTAACATTCGTGTCAATCGCCTGCTGTTCCTTGTAAACCACGCTGACGGCGATCTCCGCAGCGGCAGAGCAGTCTTTCAAATGAATCATTTCCGCCGCTGCGGAACGTGTTTCCGCAGAGGCGAGGAAAGCGCCTGCGACAGCCAAATTCGTCAGGCGCTTCATCGATCCATTATGCAGTTGCCGTGGAAGAGCGTTTACCAAGTGGAAGCAGCAACGCCATCATCCCTGTACCAGCCAGCAGCAGCGTACCGGGTTCCGGCGTTACTGCCGGTGGTGGTTGCGTGGCAGCAGTAAGATAGCTGGTTGGCGTGGTGGACCCATCCAAATTGACCGCGACGGTATAACCGAAGCCGTCCGTTGTATTGGTCGTGAGTGTTGGAAGGGTGCCTGCGGCATCCGAAAACAGGCTGAATGCGAATAGACTTCCGGACGTTGTTTTGCTATTTGGTGTAGTCAACGCCGGGCCGAATAGCGATACATCGAACCCTATGTTATTCCCATACTGAAAGGCGGTGAAGTAGTCGTTAAAGCCAGTGCCATTGTCCAGCAGCAGCGTACTCGCCCCAAGACTTCCTGATGCATGGCCGGTAGTGGATGCGCCGCCTGTGGACGCTCCATCCGTCGTGAAGTTCAGGATGCTGACCGACGCAGCCTGTGTGATCAACGGGCCTGGCTCAAAGTTGAAGTCAAGTGACCCGGTGGTTCCGCTCAGGGAAGAAGTGTCCACCGTGACATGATACGTGGCAGGCGAGGCGAGGGCCAATTTAGCCGAAGAGAAAGCGAGCAGGGCGATGCAAAGTATCTGGTTCCTCATTGGAAGCTCCCTGAGTAAACGACTGGACTGAAGTTGACAGTTGCTCCCGAAGGATTCGAGAACGAGACCGGTACTGTCGTGGAAGCACCAGCGGCGAGCGTGTTGGGGAGAGTAATAAATGGAAAGCCGCCGAACGTCCCCGATGACCCATTCACCGTAACACCCGTCGTTACAAAATCAAGGGCCAGTTCCAGCGGTCCGGCGATGTCTTGACCGCTAACGTTGGTAATGGTGACGGTCCCGGTAAATGCCCTTGTTGCCCGGCTGTAGGCAAGCCCAGATGCCGTGACGGTAACTTGCGTGGACGCAAGTTGGGTCTGGGGCGCGGGTGCCGACCCGTTGATTGCAGTCACACCGAAGCCGGTGTACTGATAATTCGTCGTTTCGGAGGTGTTTACCACGGACACCCCACCGCTTCCGCTGCCAGCGTCGGCTGCCCTCGTATTTTTTGTCGTCGCCACGCCGCCGGACGTTCCGTTGAAGTTCGACTTCCAGGACACGCCTAATCCCAGGTCCTTTGCCAACCCATTTGCCTGCACACCGGCAAGATGGGTCGTAAACGCGATCGCGCTTCCCACCGGAGCGATCATATTGCCGCAAAGAGCCTGAACAGACGCGTTCAGTTTGTACGCTGGACTCGCGTTTCCCGCGCCATCGGGAAGACACGGGTCCGCTGGAGTATCGGTGAAGCTGATCGTGTAATAGGTTTTCGCGCAGGCTGGATCGCCCAGCACATCGCAGTAAAAGGGGTAGCTGTAATCAAGTGCTGAGGTATAGGTGTAGCCACCTCCCTGTGGTGGGTCATTGAAAGGAACGTCGCTGCCTTTGATGGGGTAGGGGACGGCTCCGCCGGGGCGGAATGCCCCGCCCAAACGAGTTGGAATCAATGTTCCATTCACATATCCGCTGCTGGCCGCGAACGTGAGGTTTTTGGCGGTAAATGGGCTTGGATCAGGAAGGATCACAATCGTCTGCACCCAGTCGAAGTCGACGAAGCCGCAGAAGGTGGCTGCCTGCGCCAGGCTGTAACTGTAATTTGGCGTGAACGTTGCGGTAATGGTGGAGTTGGACGTACCGCTCAGTACCGCCGGAGCGACGCCATTCTTCACAATGTCAGCGCACGGTGGCGTCGCAGACAATGCATTTTCCAGTGAGAAGTAAGTGCTGCCTCCTTTGGGTGCCAGAGGGGTCACAAAGTTCACCGTCCCTGACAAGCCGGAGAAGTTTGTGAAGTAAGTGTTGGGGCCGCCGTACCCCGTCGTGTCCTTCGGGTTACCTGGTGCTCCATACGTGTTCACCCCGTCACCATCAAAGCCAAAGATATCTTGCCCGGACGTGAGGACAATGGAACTGATCGGTACGTTGCTGTTGTTCACGATCCCAACCAGGGTATCGTCGTTGCCGTCGTACGGTCCCTGACCGGTTTGCGTGATGGTCACGCCGCTGGCAGGAGTAATCGTGATGACGGTTCCGCACGTCGTATCGTAGCCGTAGGCTGGACACTGCGCGTGTACCGTACTTAGCGCGAGGAGAGAAAGCAGGAATAATGTTAGCCGTAACACTCTGGGTGGCATTGGTCGTTCTCCTTGAGCCGCTTGATTTAGGAAGAGGCTCTGTGCGGAGAAGTGTACTGCGGCCATTGTATTTTGCAAGTGAAAAGAATGAAACTTCCCGGCACTGGATTAAGTACTTAAGTTTTGAGGAATTTAGGTGGCTGCGCGAGTCGATATTGGAGACAAACAGCGCCCCGACAGAGGACGTGCCGCCGCGCACGTCAAACGCGGGTGGAGGTCTGCCCTGGTGCATTTGGTAGACTCGGCTCTGCATTCTGTCCATTGAAGAAGGGTGCAGGGACGTGTGCCGCATGACAGACGAACTGTACTTCGAAGACTTTTCTCTTGGGCAGAAGTTTGCCTCCAACGGCAGCGTGAAGGTGAGCGCGCAGGAGATCACCGAATTTGCCGAGAAGTACGATCCCCAACCCTTTCACCTCGATGAGGCCGCGGGCAAGAGTTCTTTCTTCAAGGGACTCGCAGCCTCCGGTTGGCTGACCGCGGCCATCGTTATGCGGCTGCGGGTGGAGACGATCAAGGTGCACGGCGGCATGATTGGCGCGGGTGTGGAAGAGATTCGCTGGACCGAGCCCGTCCGCCCCGGCGACTCGTTGCATACGGAGACGGAAGTCGTCGGTCTGCGTGTTTCGCATAAACGGCCGGAACTTGGCCTCGTCACAATTCATACACAGACCTACAACCAGCGCGATCAGGTGGTGATGAAGAGCACCGTCAAGTTCCTGGCACCGCTGAAGAATGCTTGATGGGGCCGTTTACTCAAGGCATTCTCTTTTTAGAGACGTTCGCGTCAGTGGCCGGGATATTCAGGTGCTTGCCGACGTCCGAATTATTGGAAAAACACTTCGACTCAGGGAGATGTCAGTCGCCCCAGCGGGGGCGGGGTCTTCTAATCCTGGGTACGCCGTCCTCGGTGGCATCATGGAACAAATCAGCGGAGCCGCATGCGCCCAAGGGTTTGAAGCTGTAGAGTTTGAGGGAGAAAGACTGACTGGCATATCTGTCGGCCGTGTTGCTCGAGTGGCAAGGAGGACACAATGAGAGAACGGGAAAAAATTGCGACGGTGAAGCACCTGAGCCTTACTTCGGCGCCAATCGAGCAAATTTTTGCGTTCCTGCGAAAGGAAAAATCCACCAAAGTGGAATCTGTTCGATTGCTTCATCTCGGCACACGCATGTCACTAGGCGACGCAAAGAAGGCCGTGTTTCGAAGTCGCACGTGGAGTGATCGCCTTGGATCCGATGAGGCGTTCCTCGATTCGCTGCTGCAGGAAGAGTCCGTGCCGCAAAACCGGAAACACGAGCCTGCATCCAGGTAGTTACGGCCCTCGTAATCCACGGCGCACACCGGTAAACTAGCCGCATGATGCGGATGACGGTTCTCGCCTCGGGGTCAAAGGGCAACAGCGCCGTCATTGCGTCGTCGCGGACCAGCATCCTGGTGGATGCGGGCCTGTCGTGCCGCGAGCTGATGCGGCGCATGGCGGCTGTGGGCGAGAGTGCACACGACCTCGATGCAATTCTGATCACGCATGAGCACGCCGACCACATCAGTGGCCTGCCCGTGCTTGCGCGCAAGCTGAACATCCCCGTGTACTTTACTGAGGCGACACACCGCGCGTGGGTACGGCAGATGACGCCGCGCAACACGGTTACGTACAAGCAGTGGCTGGAACAGACACGGCGCGAGAAGCAGGAGCGGCTGGACGCACAGGCGATGGCACATCAAATCGCAGCTGCCGCGAGGGGAAGCAATGAACCAGATGAAAACTACTTTGCAACGGACATCGATGTGGATACCCGAGAACATGGCGGCATTGACGCCACGGCGGGTCCATCAGAAGCTTTGCTGACTGCGGCACAGGAGGATCTGTGCAGCGACACGCCCGACGCGACGCGGCAGTCCTTGCACGATCATCCATCAGCGTTGCCAGCGGTGGAATACTTCCACGTGGGGCGGCATCTCTCCATTGGAGATATCGATATCCTGCCTTTCACGATTCCGCACGACGCCGCAGACCCCTGCGGGTTCGTATTCTGCGCGGAGGGGTTGCGGTTTGGCTTTGCCACCGACCTGGGATATGTGCCGGAAAATGTGAAGCTGGCGTTCAGGAAGTGTGATGTGCTGCTGATCGAGTCCAATCACGATCTGGAGATGCTGCGCGATGGACCGTATCCATGGAGCGTGAAACAGCGCGTACTGTCGCGCGTCGGCCATCTCTCGAACAACGCAGCGGCTGAGTTCCTGACACGTGATTACGATGGAGGAGCGCGCTACGTCATCCTGGCGCATCTTTCTGAAAGCAACAACCTGCCAGAACTCGCCCGGATGGCCGCCGAAGGTGCCATCGGAGACCGGTTAAGCCTGCTTGGAAACAAAGTGTTGCTGGCGCCACAGAGCGCTCCCATGGAGAGCCTCTGCTTGTGATGTCTGTTGGGTGTTGTATGCATCCGTGCCGCAAGAATGAACCGGCACTGGATTCTCTGCATCAGACTCGCTAAGATGGTGCATGAACCCATGATGAATCCGAGCAGGACGACCGGGAGCGCGCCGGGATATGTGGACGATCTTCGCCTCTACGGCTTTGCTCCATCCCTGTTTGGGACGAAGGAGGGATGTTCCGATCAGGTGATTGGCGATATCCTGTCCGGCTGGCGATACGATCTGTCAGCGGTTTCCGCGGAAGTGCGCGACGATTACACGACGCACTTTTCTCAATGCCGCCATTGCCGTGCGCGGCAGCGGCTCCACCGCGTGGTCGATCTGCTTCTTCTATCGCTGTTTACGGTTTCAGCATTTGCGTTCCTGATGGCGACGATGATCATCCACCGCGGACCCTGGGCGCAGTTGCCTTTTGCGGAAGTGCACATGCGTCATCGTTTTCTCGCTGTCACACTGCAGTCGGTTGCCGTTGGGGGGCTCCTGTTGTCGGTGCTGGCGTGGGTTCTGGTGGCGATTGCCACGCCGGCACCAGGACTGATCTCCCATACTGTGCAGCAGCGGCGGTTATCACATGGCCGTGAGCGCTTCCTGTAGCCTTTCCGGCACATGATCTCCCAGCCGCAGCGTTCGTCCACTTCCGCATACGTCACGGCGGATGCCCGGCGGGAGGACGAGGCTGTTGCCCAGGCGGTTCAGCCTGTGCGCGGCAGGCCCGGTGGCATGCGCCGCATCGCCCAGGCACCTGCAACCTATCTGCTGCTGGCGATCAATATCGCGGTGTATCTGTGGATGCTCCATGCAGGCGTTGACCGGCTGACACCCTCGCCGGACGACCTGATCCGCTTTGGCGCAAACAACGCTGAGGCCGTTGTGGCCGGGCACCAGTGGTGGAGAGTCGTTACGGCCACCTTTGTCCATGTGGGCCTGGTCCACCTTGCCACCAATATGTGGTGCCTGTGGAACCTGGGCGTCATTGGCGAGCCGCTCTTGGGGTTTTCCGGCGTGCTGAGTGTGTACCTGCTTACTGGAGCGGCAGGCAATTTGTTGTCCGTCGCCTTCAACGTCATGTTTCAGCAGCACGGCGAGGTAGGCGCGGGAGCGTCCGGTGCGGTATTTGGTATTGCTGGCATCCTGATTGTGCTGTTCTCAAACCGGAAGCTGTCAGAGCCGCGCCCCGGATTTGCCGGCATTCCCCTGCGGGATCTCCATGCCATCCGGCGGTCCGTGATCTCGTTTGCGGGACTGAACCTCTTGATCGGTGTGGGAACCATGGTGCGTCCGCTGATGCACGGCATGGGTCTGGGAGAGTTGCGGATCGACAACACCGCCCACGTAGGTGGATTTGTGACAGGGCTGTGCCTGGGAGTGCCGCTGCTGCCGCGCATGACCAGTGGTCGCGCGGGCTACCTGGCCCGGCAAAAGGTCACATTCCTCGCGGGGGGCTTGCTGCTGGCGTTGTTTGCGGCGTTTGTGGCGGCTTTGCGATAGCCGTTCAGGTCAGGGTGCTTTGCGCAAACTTTTTGACCATGGCCAGCAGCAGCTTGCGGTCGCTCTCGGAAAGGTTCGCACTGTATCGCTGGATGTCTGAGAGAAAGCGGATCTCGTCTCCGGAGAGTGCCATGGCGGCGATGTCTTTCTGCACGGGCTCGTCGGCAAAGAACTGGCCCATGGGTACGCCCAGAGCCGCGGCAATCTTCTTCAGCGTATCCAGCGATGGCACGGTATGGCCGTTCTCCACGCGAGACAGGTAACACCGCAGCAGGCCGGTGCGCTTTTCAATGTCGCCCTGCGACATCCCCCGCTGCAGACGGTAACCACGAATCGTAGATCCTATAGTCATTGCCGCCGGGACCGCCGCTTTGGCCGGCATTGCCACCGGCATCATGATGTGCATGTCAGCCATTGTTCACACGCTACGCAGCGGGCGCCCTCGCTGACAAGAACAAAGTAACCTGCCGGACACTTCGGAACCAATGCGGATTCGTAGCGAAGCAGGGACGCAGCCACGTCTTGTGCTGATGTTGCTCCTGCATACCAGCCTGCGTGCCCGTTGCATTAGCTTAACGCAGGCGCAGTTCCATAAAGAGCAGATCCGCGACGGGATTCTCATTGTAGCGGACAGTCTGCGCAAATCCCAGGGAACGGTAAAGGGCCACCGCCTGCGGCATGGCTGCCGGAACGGTGTCAAGCAGGAGCACATGTGCGCCATGTGTGCGTGCCCACGCAATGCCTGCTTCGGCTAGGGAGCGTCCCACACCCATGCCGCGAAACGCCGTTCCGGTCCATAAACGCTTCATTTCGCACGCGCCAGGCCGGTTGCCGATCTGCTTGACGGCCACACAGCCGGCTGCAGTGTTTCCAGTCCACGCAAGCAACAGCACGGCCTCGGGTTCCACATAGCGCATATGCAGGCAGGCAACTTCATCCTGCAGCTCAGTGGCACAGATGGGAGCGGTGCTGTTTGGCCCGCCCTCAAGATACCCGGCGTAGTCACGCAGCAGAGCAGCGGCGGCGGCTTCATCGCGCGGCCACTTCGCTGCACGGACGCTGCACCCGGATGTGGCTTGCTGTTTGACGTTTATCAACGTGCTCGGGATTACTGGATTCGGGTCGCGGTCACTCGCAGGTACTCGTTCTCCACCACTGTGTGCGTGGCGGGGGTTCCTGACACGCAAGCACCGGACCATAGAGCGTCCAGGTCGGAGCCAAGTTCAGCCTGCTTCTTTGCATCCAGGCGGCTCATTGCACTAACCGTGGGGCCAAAGTAGCGGAGGAAAAGGGCAGAAGCCTCGGCGGGCGGCACCGGCAGATCAAATTGAATAGGTACAACCGCCATGCGTACGTCTGCAAACTCATCCCGGAGACGTGCATGGACGGTCTCCTTTTCACCCCATAGAAGCGGCGAAGGTATGCCTCCCGGCGGAGGCACGTGCCTGGAAGTGACGCGAGACATGCTGCCCGCAAAACTTTCAGGCGTCCAGTTGGCCATGGTGAGCGTGCCGCCAGGCCGCAGCACACGTGCAAACTCCCGCACAACCAGTTCCGGACGAGGCGCGAACATGGCACCGAACATGCTGAATACCATGTCAAACGAGCCGTCGGGGTATGGCAGCGACTCGGCGTCCCCTTCGTCGAAGTTGATGTGGAGATGCTCTGCACGGGCACGCTCCCGGGCCTGCTCCAGCAGGTTGGGCGCTATGTCTACGCCAGTGGCAAGAACTCCAAGCCGCGCCAGGGGAAGTGTGACATTGCCGGTGCCGCAGGCCACATCCAGCACACGAGCGCCAGGCGGCGGCGCAACATCCTTCACAAAGTCCTCCGCCCAGTGTGCGATGGCAGCGGCGATCTTTCCAAAGTCGCCGCTCATCCACGTGCTGCGCATGGCTGACTTGATCTGTTGTATGGAGGGTGGCTGTGCCGCAGGGTTTGTGCTGAAAGAAGAAGGTTCAGTGCTCATCCAATTCAACCTCAGTGATGCAATGTCACCATGCGCGCTGGCGGTGCTAAGGTCAATAACAATTTTTCAGCACGTTACCGTTTATCCCATGTACAAGCCGCCGTTGACATCCAGCGTATGACCGGTGATGTAACCTGCCTGCTCGCTGGCAAGGAAGCGGACGGCGCCCGCAATGTCAGCCACGGTGCCCGCCCGGCCCAGCGGCACCATGCCCAGCATCGCGTTTTTCTGCTCTTCGGAGAGTACGTGCGTCATGTCTGTCCCGATAAATCCGGGCGCGACAGCGTTGACCGTTATGTTGCGGCTGGCAAACTCCCGCGCCAGCGATTTGGTAAGGCCGATCATGCCAGCCTTCGACGCGGCATAATTTGCCTGGCCCGCCTGACCCGTCTCGCCCACGACCGAGGTGATGTTGATGATGCGTCCCCAGCGCGCCTTCATCATGGGCTGCAGCAGCGCCTGGGTCAGCAGAAACGCACCCTTCAGGTTGGTGTTCAGCACATCATCCCAATCGGCCGACTTCATGCGCAGCACCAGGCCATCCCGCGTGATGCCCGCGTTATTTACCAGGACATGCACCGCGCCCAGCTTCGCCATGATTGCTTTCGCCACTGCCTTGATGGACTCCTCACTGCTGATGTCGAGCGCGAACACCTCCGCCTTGCCGCCTGCGCCTTCAATCTCGGTCTTAAGTTCAGCGAGCTTCGCCTCGTTCCGCGCGGCCAGCACGACCGTCGCTCCTGCCCGCGCCAACTCTATTGCAATCGCGCGTCCAATACCCTGCGACGCGCCTGTCACCAGCGCGACGCGCCCTTCCAAACCTGAACTCATAGTCTTTCCCTCTATTTACTTCTGCGCGATTATACGAAGATGAGAGCGATAGAATGCACGCAGGTGAGGCGAGAAATGAACCGGGACGAGGTGCTTGGCATTCTGCGGGGACACGCTGACGAACTGCGTAAGCGCGGCGTGATCCGCTTGCAAATCTTCGGTTCCGTCGCGCGGGACGAAGCCACGGAGAAGTCCGATGTAGACCTGCTCGCCGACTTCGATCCGGAATTAGGCTTGATCGCGATCGGCGGTATACAGGTCGACCTGGAAGAGATGCTCGGTCAGACTGTCGATCTCTCATCTCCTGATTGGCTGAAGCCACGTATCTCGCAATCGGCCTTGAGAGACGTTGTTCATGTCTTTTAGGTCATTGCGTCAGCATTTGCAGGACATGCTTGACTCGATCGCGGCCATCGAGGAGTTTGTAGGCGACATGGAGTTCCGCACATATATGGAAGATGCAAAAACGCGGGCGGCCGTGGAGCGCAAGCTTGAGATCATCGCGGAGGCTGCGTACAGACTCGGCGCAGACGAAGAACGCGTTGCCGCCGGTTACAGGTGGAAGAACCTGCGTGGCATGGGCAACATCCTGCGTCACGCTTACCATCGAGTAAAAGACGAGGTGCTCTGGAACGTGATCAAGAAAGAGTTGCCGGAGTTGAAGGTCCTGGTGACACACGCGATGCAGAGTCTTGACGACTAGCGTGCACCGCTCTTCTTTGCCGCCACGGCAAACTCATCCCCTGGCACCCAGTCCACACGCTGCGGCTGCGCCATCACCAACCAGCCCAGTTCGAAGCCGAAGCGAGCCATGCGTGCGTCTCCGGTGAAGTCCATGCTGTCGCTGTAGGCGTCTGCGGGGGTGTGGTATTTGTGCTCGCCAAAGTCCTTCTGCTGCTCGCGCCCCCATGCTTCATCGTGCCCTACAAACAGCGAACCCTCACCCACGGAAAACGCCGGCACACCCACGCGCGCCAGGCTGAAGTGGTCGGACCGGAAGTATCCGCCACCCGTATCCGCGACGCCTCGCTGCAGGGTCAGCCCGTCCTGTTTGGCGAGCGCCTCCAACAGCGGAAACACTGTCGTCCGCTCCGCGCCCGCCGCACGCACGCTGGCCACATCGCCCAGCGGCAGCAGCTCGTCGTAGTTCAGGTCCAGCGAAATATCACGCGCGGGAACGGGAGGATGCATCCCCAGATACTGCGACCCCAGCAGGCCCTGCTCCTCAGCCGTGACTGCCGCGAAGAACACCGTCGAGGGCGGCTGCGCTTTCTTCATGCCATAAGCGCGCGCCATCTCCAGCAAGATGGCAGAGCCGGTACCGTTGTCCGCCGCGCCATGAAAGACGGGGTCGCCCTGCCGCGTGCGGTCAACACCAAAGTGGTCATAATGCGCGGTGTACAGCACATCACGCCCCGGCACCGCGCCCGTCACCTTGCCGATCACGTTCTCCGAGTCATACACATGCACCGTGCTGACAATGTGCGCCTTCAGCCGCACCGGCAGATCGACCGCCTTGAAGCCGCGCTGACCGCTGGCCGCAATCGCCTGGTCCGCTGTCATATGAATGCTGGCCAGCAGCTTGTCCGCCACATCGTGCTGAATCCAGCTTGCCGCCGTCAGCCGCGCATCCGGGTCATCACGCAGATAGCTGTGCTCGCCAGACCACGAGTTCTGCACCACCTGCCACGGGTAACTCGCCAGGTCGGTGCGGTGCACAATCAGCACGCCCACCGCGCCATGCCGCCCGGCCTCCTCAAACTTGTAGGTCCAGCGGCCGTAGTAGGTCATGCTCTTGCCATTGAAGAACTTCGGATCATCGCTCGCCGGCTCATTCACCACCACCAGCGCCACCTTGCCCTTCACATCGGCACCCTTGTAGTCGTCCCAGCCAAACTCCGGCGCGACAATGCCGTGACCCACAAAGACGATCGGCGCATCGATATCCGCCGCATCCGTGTGCAGCTGGTTGTTGGTGACGTAGTCCGTGCCAAAGGTGAGGTCCATCGGAGCGCCAACCTTGGGCAGGAGCGCGAACTTCGTCTCCGCCGCGTTCGTCTTCACGCCGACGAGCGGGACCTTCTGCATAAACGTGCCGTTGTCACCCGCAGGCTCCAGCCCCGCCGCGTTGAAGGCATCGGCAATGTACCGCGCAGCTTTCTCCCC
>CAXTXE010000006.1:0-162052 GCA_964248165.1 uncultured Terriglobus sp. | reverse complement strand
ATCGTGGGTGGTCTGCTCTCGCTCTTTGGCGCGCTCTCGTACGCGGAGATCGCCTCCGCCCGGCCCTACTATGGGGGCGAATATGCTTTTCTCCGCGAGGCCTATGGCGATCTCACCGGCTTTCTCTACATGTGGACGTGGTGGACCATCGCCAAGCCTGCATCCATTGCGTCCGTCGTGACTGGGCTGGTGCGCACGCTGGCTACGTTTAGCGTGTTCTCTTTTTTTGACCGGTCAGCATTTCTGCATCTGCACTGGGGCCAGATTGCCGCGCTGACCGCGCTTTGGCTGGTAACCGCGCTGGACATTGTGGGTACACGCAAAGCCGCCGATGTGCAGCTTGGTCTGACGCTGTTGAAGGTTGGCCTGATCGCTGTCATCGCCATCAGTTGCTTTGTCTTCGCGGGACCGCTGGGCAGCGCTGCGCACTTCAGCAGCGTCTTCACCGGCGCACGAGGCGGTCTTGGCGGCTTTATGGTCGCACTGATCGCGGCGCTGTGGGCCTACGATGGCTGGTCTGACGTTGCCGCCGTCGCGGGGGAGGTGCAGAAGCCGCAACGCGACCTGCCGATAGCGCTGGTGGGAGGCGTGCTGGTTGTGGGCGGCCTGTACATGCTGACAAACGCTGCCATTCAGTATGTGCTTCCCGCAGCCGCGCTTGCCGCCTCTGACCGGCCGGCTGCGGATGCGTTGCGCGTTGTCATGGGATCGCACGGCATGGCCTGGGGAGCGGCGCTGGTCTCCATCGGCATGGCGGTCAGCATCTCGGCCACGCTGGTTGGGACGACCCTGTCCGGTGCGCGTATCAGCTTTGCCGCCGCTCGGGACCGCCTCTTCTTCCAGGGCATTGCACGTGTCAGCCCGCGCTTCCAGACACCTGCCGTCGCGCTTGTGGTGCAGTCCGCGCTGGCCTCCCTGCTGATCTTCGCTACCGGCAAGTTTCAGGCGCTGTTTTCGCTGGCCATTTTTGCGGAGTGGCTGACATACGGCCTCGCCGTCAGCACCGTCTTCGTCTTCCGGCATCGCGACCGGAAGAGCGGCAAGCAGCGTGCGTTTTCGACACCCGGATACCCGGTTGTGCCAGCGCTCTTCGTCGCCGCCGCGCTTGGCTTAACGGTATTTGAGTTTGCGGATCAGCCGCTTAACTCAACGTTGGGAACGTTGGTCATTCTCTGTGGGATTCCGGTCTTTCTGCACTTCAACCGCCAGCGGCAGCGCATGATCCGCCGCGGCGAACCCTTGCCGGAGCCTTCCTAGGAGCGAGGGTCTGGATAGATTGGGACTATGCGAACCGTCCTGGCCACACGCTATGTTCTTGCGCTGCGCGAGGGTGGATCGCTGCCGGCCATTGTCGAAGGCGATGACCTCGGGATGTATGTCGTGAAGTTCAGGGGTGCGGGCCAGGGTCCGCTTGCTCTGACGGCGGAGTTGGCCGCCGGCGAGATCGGCCGCGCGCTCGGCCTGAACGTACCAGAGATCGTGCTGGTTGAGGTCGACTACGCTCTAGGGCGCAACGACCCCGATGCGGAAATCCGGCATCTGCTGAAGGCAAGCGTGGGTCTGAACGTTGGACTGGACTATCTGCCCGGCGCAGCTGACTTCAACGTCGCCGCGCACGATCACGTCTCAGCGGAGGTGGCTTCGATGGCTGTGTGGTTTGACGCCTTCGTTCAGAATGTCGACCGCACGGTACGCAATCCCAACCTGCTGATGTGGCATCGCGAAGTACGCTTCATCGATCACGGCGCAGCTATGTACTTCCATCACGACTGGAACACGATGGCACAGAAGGCACGCGCCCCGTTTCCTCAGATTGCCGAACACATTCTGTTGCCCTGGGCAAGCGAGATCAGGCAAGCATCGGCAAAAGCGCGCAACGTTCTGAGCGAAGACTTGCTCCGACGCATCTTCGCGGATGTACCGGATGCTTTCCTCACAGTGAACGGAGACAACGAGCCTATAGAACCAGAACTGAGACGGCAAGCCTACGTCCGTTTCTTCGCCGAGCGCCTCCAGCACTCGGATATCTTCGAAGAGGAGGCTATTCGTGCCCACGAACGCCAGCTTTGATTACGCCGTGTTGCGCGTGGTGCCACGTGTGGAGCGCGAAGAGTTTATCAACGCGGGCGTGATCCTCTACTGCCGCGAACGGCGCTATCTCGCGTGCCGCATCGCGCTGGACACGGCAAGGCTTTCCGCTCTGCATCCAGAAGCAGACCTCCAACTGATAGAGAACCATCTAAACGCCGTCGGGAGCATCTGTTCCGGCCATCCGGGCGGCGGTCCCATGGCCGCGCTTCCGCAGCATGAGCGCTTCCACTGGCTTACCGCACCGCGCAGCACCGTTCTACAGACGTCCCTGGTCCGTTCGGGTATCTGTCCGAGAGAAGGGCCAGAGTGGGAGTTGGACCAGCGTCTGGAGAGTATTGCCTCCAGCGTTTTAAGCCTGCTGCGAGACGATGCCGGGAGCTCTAGAAGGGCGGCAGCCGCGAAAGTTTAGCTCCAAGCGCGGCGTTCGATCACCCGCTGATAAACCGCGACATACTCCTGCGCGGGTTTGTCCCAGGAGTAGTCCTGCGTCATGCCGCGCTTCATCATATGTTCCCACTCCGCCTTATTCTGGAACACCGTGAGGGCGCGGCGGATCGCGTCGAGAAAGTCCCACTGGTCGTAGCCGCTGAACTTAAAGCCATTGCCCTCACCGTCCGGCAGATCGTGAATGGTGTCTTCCAAACCTCCCGTCGCACGCCCCAACGGCACCGTGCCATAGCGCAGGCTGTAGATCTGGCTCAGGCCGCACGGCTCGTAGCGCGAGGGCATCAGGGAGATGTCACTCCCCGCCTCGATCTTGTGCGCTACCGTGTGGTCGTAGCGGATGTCCACGCGCAGCTTGTCCGAGTAGCGCGCGGCAAGCTCGGTAAAGAGGCGTTCGTAGTACTCCTCACCGGTGCCGTGGGCAATAAGAACGATGTCGTGCTTGACAAGCTCCGGCATGATGCCGGCCAGGAGATCGAAGCCCTTCTGCGTGGCGAAGCGTGACACCATGCCAAGCACGGCTGTGCTGTCGCCCACGTGATCCAGGTTGAAGGCGTGCAGCAGGTCGCGCCGGCACTCGCTCTTGCCCTTGAGATTGTCAGAGGTATAGTGCGCCGCGATGTGCGTGTCGCGTGATGGATCCCACTCGTCGTAGTCCACACCGTTCAGGATGCCGTAAAGATCGTCGCGTCTGAGCCGGAAGGTGTCTTCCAGGCCGTTGCCGAACTCAGCGGTCTGTATCTCCTCGGCGTAGTGGCTGCTGACCGTGGTCAGTGCGTCGGCGTAGATACTACCGCCTTTCAAGAAATTGACGTGACCATGCTGCTCCAACTTGGCCGGCGTGAACATATCCCACGGCAGAAGGAGGCGCGGCATGATGCTGGCAGGAAACACGCCCTGGTAGCCCGCGTTGTGAATGGTAAATACGCACGGCACCTTGCGCAGCACGGGATCGAAGTAGTACAGGGAGCGAAGGTATACCGGAACAAGCGCGGCCTGCCAGTCATGCGAGTGAAAGACATCCGGCACGCCGAGCACCTTCGACGCCTCCAGCACGGCACGGCTGAACAGTGCGAAGCGCTCCCAGTTATCCGGGTAGTCTCCACCCGGAGTAGCGTAAAAGCTCTCCCGGTCAAACATCTCCGGGCAGTCGATGAAGTAAATCCGCACCCCGTCGTGCAGGCCGCCATTCAGCACGCGCACAAAGCGCTGGTAGTCAGGAAACGGGATGGTGATGCTGGGGAGCACCGTGGGCAGGTCCGGGAACTGGCGTGCAACGGAGCGGTAGTATGGCACAAAGGTGGTGACGCGATGGCCCACGCGCACCAGCGCGGGCGGCAACGAGCCAACCACATCGCCCAGGCCGCCGGTTTTGGCCCACGGCGCGCACTCCGATGCTGCAAATACCACGTGCATCTTTCCTCCTGTTCACGCCACGATCCACTTGCCTGATAAGGCCTGTAAGGCGAAGACGCCACGCCTCAGGCGTAATCGCCCGAAGAGCGCCGCCCGCTAAAAAGAGCGCGATACCCTGAAGTCGCGCACACCGTATCGGATGCAAGGTCGCAAGCCAAAGCTCGGACAAAATTTCCTGGTCGATGACCCGGCGCGCCACCGCATCGCGGACTCGCTGGGTGACGTATCAGGCCGTACGGTTATCGAGATCGGCCCAGGACACGGTGCCATAACGACCATTCTCGCCGCGCGTGCTCGCCGCATGATCTGCATTGAGCTGGACCGCGCGCTAGCTGCGGAGTTGCGCTTTCGCTTCCGCAACGACGTCCATGTGGAGATCGTTGAAGCAGACGTGCTGAGAACCGACATTGCCGGGCTTGTTCCCCCTGGCGAACAGGCACTTCTCATCGGCAACCTGCCGTACTACATCACCAGCAGTATCCTGCTGCACGCGTTCCGGCACAGCCGCGCGCTGGAACTTGCCGTGCTGATGATGCAACGCGAGGTGGCAGATCGCGTCGCTGCTGTGCCTGGCACGCGCGACTTCGGCCTGCTCTCCGCGACGGCCCAGATGTATGCGCAGGTGAATGCACTGTTCACGCTGCCGCCAGCCGCGTTCCAGCCGCCGCCAGAGGTCTACTCCACCGTGCTTCGGATGCGGTTCGCGTCCCGCTTCAAGGACCTCGGTATTCGCGATCCCGCACAGTTCGACCGCTTCCTAAAGCAGTGCTTTCAGCAGAAGCGCAAGACGCTCGCAAACAATCTGCGCGCAGCTGGGTGGCCATCCAGCGTGATCGTGAGCGCGATGGAGCGTGTGGCGATCCCGCCGGTTCAAAGAGCGGAAGCAGTAACGCTGGATCAGCTTGCCGCACTCTTTCGCCAGATGCTAAACGACGGAGACGATCTTTCCCACCACGGTAAGCAGGGTTGAGACGGCAGACAGGACATCCGCGACCCTGTCCAGTTGCTTCAGTGCAGCGGTCAGACCGGCCGTGCTGCTTTTGATGGCCTGCTCCTGCGCACACATCTTGTCTGCGATCTTGGAGAGATTAGCGATGGCAAGTGCTGAGATGGCAGCCTGCACATCCAGCAATTTCTTGCTGGCGTTCATACGATCCTGCTTGCTGCCATTGTCCAACTCGGCATGCCACTCAGGCGAAACCATGGTGGCCCGTGTGGCATTCAGGGAGGCGAGCGTTTGGGAGTAGATCTCGGATGCTGTCATTGCTGAGGAGCTCCTTTACGACTTCACTTTGCCGCGGAGGTGGATCCAGCCATTTGTCCCACGGATTCAAAGAGCGTGCGAACGTCGATGGTAGCGGTCCTGCTGCTCACAAGCTTGCGGTAGGACTCGTGCAGATCGGTGATGGTTTTTTGCGCGGCCTGTGCGCTTTTCAGGCCTTCCGTGCGGCGCAGGTAGGCTTCGCGATCTGCACCCCAGGTGCGCGGCAGTGGACGGGTGGAAACGTATGGTTCAAGGACGCGCGTCCGTTCGTCTTCGCTTTGCGCCACATCCAGATCCTGCGCCATCTGCGCGGCGATGGCAGCCACCGCTGCTTCCTGCAAGGAAAGCGCCTCGTCGATGATCTTGCCATCCTTCTTCAATTCATCGTCCAGCGCCTTTACCTCAAAATGTGTCATGGTGAAGGGAGCGGCCCCCTTCAGGAATGAGGTCACATCCTTGCCAGCGATCTTTGTGCTGCCGACTTGAAGGTTCAGGTCGCCGATAGCCGACCCGAGACCACTGACCTGCGCGGTGACGTCGGTCGATGCCTTGCCGCCGGTGATGGCAGTGATGGCGGCGAAGTATTTGCCCAGCAGATCAGCGTGGAGGTCGATCTTCTTCAAGCTGGCAAGGTACTGCTGATCCAGCTCGTCCTGGGCCAGCAACCTGGTGCGGTAGAGCTTGGCATCGGTGGCCTGGCCACCCTCAGCCATCGCGCGCGCATCCTCCAGCGATGCGGATGAAGCCGCAATCGCGGCAGATCCGGCACCTGCGGAAAATACATGAAAGGCCGCGACGTATGCCGTCCCCGCCGCGGCGAAGTTGCCGAATTGCGTGAGGCGTCCGCTGTCACAGCCGCATAGCTGAAGGCACAGCAGCAGACCAGGCAGCCATGCGAGGCCTTTCGGCGTGATGTGAGCAGACCTTCGAGTATCCATATCGAGTGCAGCGCCGATTCTCACATACGGCGCGCTCGTTGCAAAGAAGATTCTGCGGACTTACTTGCTGGCGAGATTACTTTCTTGCAGCTTGGCCAGTGCCAGCAGTTGCTGTGCGCGCGTGCGCACGCGCTCCAGGAGCGCTTCGTCAGTCAGAAGGCTCTCAAGCGTGGGCCTGATAGCGCCGATCTCTGTGGCTCGGCCCTCCTTGACGTCGTCGCTCAGGTGGATGATGACAGGATCGAGACCGAGCCTGTCATAACGATGCAGCCGGTCGAGTTCCAGACCTGCCTGCAGCGTATTAGCCATGGCCAGCACGTACTCCAGAGCTTCGCTTAATGGCTTGTTATCGGTGTAGTTGAACGTGCAGTGCGCTTCCGGTCCACCGGCGGGCGCATAGATCACTGACTTGGCACCCATGTTGGCCAGGCCCTTGGACTTGGTTTCACAGGGCTGCAAACCTTTGCTGCGGCTCAGAAGACCGCCCAGTTTGGCCCGGCCCCCTTCAGACACCTGGAAGGCGACGGCACCGGGGTCATTGCCCTTCTCCGGCTTTCCCGTGTACTCCGCTAAGCCGTGCTCCGGGATAGAGATGCGCCAGTGCGGGACGGCGAGTCCTGGCCGGTCGTACTCCACTGCTAGGCGAAAAGGTTCCGTGCCCGTCTGGGCGCGTCCCTGCGCTCCAAGGGCAAGCGCGCATACACACGCCACCACGGTGTGCAGCAGCTTCATCGGACTCCCACGGCGGAGTTGGTTTGCGCTGTATGCACATGGCAAATGGCAATGGCAAGCGCATCCGCGGCATCCGCCGGCTCAGGCGCGCGCTCCAGATCAAGCAGCCGCGCCACCATGAACTGTACCTGCTCCTTCGCTGCCAGACCATAGCCCACTACAGCGCTTTTGATCGACAACGGCGCGTATTCTGCTACCGGGAGATTGCAGGTCGCGGCGGCCAGCATCGCCACACCGCGCACATGGCCCAGCTTCAGCGCGCTTTTCGCATTCGCGGCGAAAAACACATCCTCGATTGCGACTGCATCTGGCGTGTACAACGTCATCAATGCCACCAATTCGGAGTACACCTGCTGCAGGCGTTGCGGGGTGCGCTGTTTCTTGTCGAGGCGGATGGCACCTGCGGCAATGGGAAGCAATTTCCGCTCGCGGACCGTTTCCGCTACTTCCAGAACACCCCAACCGGTCAGTTCCGTACCGCAATCGATGCCAAAGACGCGCATGGAGTTAAGTGTACCGGCTCCCGTCTGTACGCGCGGGGCGATGGCTTGGTGATCTCCGGCACCGCGCCTGTGCCAAGACACGACAGCCATGTCGGAAATGGAACGCGATCCGGCACACCGGGTGGCCCTTACAGAACTGTTACACACCGGGCAAGACGGAAGGGATAGCTTCAGATATGAGGCGTACCGCAACCGCCCGGAAAGCAGCATCGAATGTCTTCTGTCGTGACTGAGTCTGACCGTTCCACCATTGCATCCATCCCCGCCACGCCACTCCGCATCGTTCCCGCTGCCGTTGCGCAGCGCGAAAAAGTGAAGCAGGATCTCCGCATGGGCCGTGAGCACCAGCAGGGCCGCATCAACTGGATTACCGCGATCTTCATGGGCCTGTTCCACGTGGGAGCCATCGCGGCTCTCTTCTTCTGGTCATGGAGAAACGTGGCTGCGTTCGCCATCATGTACTTCCTGGCGATCAACGTCGGCATCGGCATGACCTATCACCGTCTCCTGACGCACCGTGGATACCGCGTGCCGCGCTGGCTCGAGATCGCTCTGACCACCTGCGGCACCCTGGCGCTTGAGGGCGGCCCCATTTTCTGGGTGGCCACGCATCGCGTCCATCATCAGCACAGCGACCAGGAAGGCGACCCGCATACACCAGGCGAAGGCACCTGGTGGGCACATGCGGGCTGGATCGTCTCCGGCCGGGCCCTGCACTCTGAAACCGCTTTGCTGGGACGGTATGCTCCGGACCTGACGCGTGATCCCGCGCAGCGTTGGCTCAGCAAGTATCACTGGTTGCCCCTGACTCTTTCTGGAGTCCTGCAGGTCTTCATCGGCTATGCTTGCGCCGGTGTAAAGGGCGCGTTAGGGATGGTGCTGTGGGGAACGTTTCTTCGCGTTGTCGTTGGACTTCATGCGACATGGCTGGTCAACTCCGCGACGCACCTGGTCGGCACCCGCCGCTTCCAGACCAAGGATGATTCACGCAACAGCTGGTGGGTCGCGCTGCTGACCGGCGGCGAAGGCTGGCACAACAACCATCACGCGCATCCCGTCAGCGTCCGCCACGGCCTTACATGGTACGAGTTTGACGTGAACTACTACGGCATCTGGGTGCTGGAAAAGCTTGGACTGGCGAAGAAGGTTCAGATCGCCAAGTGGGATCCGGCAAACCCCAAACCCGCCGGAGCGTGAGTTTCGGGCCGTGATCGTATTGTCATCCCTTAACGAAGTGGAGGGATCTGCATGTTGCTCGGGCTGTCTTCCAGTTCCGGCGACATGCAGATCCCTTCGCTGCGTTACGGGATGACAAACATGGTAAGAGTAGTGGCTTGCTCATGGCAGGCATCAAATCGCGGTGAAAATCCACGTTACTTTCTTCACACCCTACAATATCTGCGATGAACATCACGCGCAGACGCGGTGCCATTGCCTTCTTCATCACGCTCGGCATCTGCCTGGTGGGGCTGGCCGTTGCGCTCAACGTGGGATGGATCATCCTCAACGTCCACCAGCGCCATATCGCCTTCCTTGTTCTTGGCATCATCCTCTTCGCCGTCCTGATTGCCGGTCTTATTCTGAACACGATCTTTCTTGTTCGTGAGATTCGCCGCAACGAGCGGCAGGACAGCTTCCTGAACGCAGTCACGCACGAGCTCAAGACTCCCATTGCCTCCGTCCGCCTCTACCTGGATACGTTGCAGCGCAGGCCGCTTGAAGAAGCGCAGCGGCAGGAGTTTTACACCCGCATGCGCGAGGACAACGACCGCCTTCTGGCGACAGTCGAGCAGATCCTCCGCGCCGGTGAGGCGGGCGCTAAGGGCGTGCAGCGTAACGTGAAGGGGCGCATGCCCGTCGACTTGCGCGTGCTTACAGAGGAATGCCTGGAAGAAACGGTGCGCCGCCACCACCTGCAACCCGGTGCCGTTTACCTGGATGACCAGACCCAGGGCGCGGAGTTGCTGGTGCGCGGCGACCCAGACGGGCTTCGCTCCGCCGTGTTGAATGTGCTGGATAACGCCGTGAAGTACTCCCCGGCTGGTGTACACATCACTGCGGAGCTGGGAACTGTGCGGCGCGGCGAGATTGTGCTGCGTATCACGGACACCGGCGTCGGCATCCCGCCAGCCCAGCTGCGCCGCGTCTTTCACCGCTTCTACCGCGTGGGCGGCCATGCCGTGGCCAAGGTGAAGGGCACGGGGCTGGGATTGTTCATTGTGCGCGCCATTGCCCGGCAGCACGGCGGAGATGCTACCGCCCAGAGCCATGGCGAAGGGCGTGGAACCACAATCACATTGCAGTTGCCGTCATTGCCGCCCGGTGCTGGCACGCGCGAAGAGGTGCCCGCGGGATGAGCGCCGAGACTCAGTTGATCGTACTGGTGGAAGACGAGGAGCATCTGGCCGATGCGCTCGTCTTTAACCTCTGCGCGGAAGGATACTGTGTCCACCACGAGGCGGACGGCGACGCCGCGCTGGATTGGCTGCTGCACACGCCGGAAAACCCCGCAGCGGTATTGCTGGATGTCATGCTGCCGGGCACCGATGGGTTCGGCATCGCAAAGGCGCTGCGTGCCGCAAACAACTATGTCCCCATTCTGATGCTCACCGCGCGCGACCGGCCAGAGGATGTCTTGGAAGGCTTCGAGTCCGGCGCGGACGATTACCTGCAAAAGCCCTTTGACTTATCCATCCTGTTGGCGCGTTTGCGTGGTCTGCTGCGCCGTATGCAGTGGCAGCAGACTGCAACGCCCCTTGCAGAACAGGAACGGGAGCCGCTGCCCGACGTGTACGAGTTTGCCGGTAAGACAATCCGCTTTGACACGCTGGAAATCTACGCGAACGGAAGCACGACACGCCTGACGCTGATGGAGGCGGACCTGCTTCGCTATCTGCTGCAACGCGAAGGCAGGGTCGTTTCACGCAAGGAGATACTGGAGGAGGTCTGGCGCGTTCGCGAGGACACCGACACGCGCGCGATCGACAACTTTATCGTTCGGCTGCGGCGCTACCTGGAAGACGATGCGGTAAAGCCGAAACATCTCCTTACGGTGCGTGGAGTTGGTTACCGCTTCGTCACGGACGCATCGTAGCGCGGAGAGGCGCGTCCAATGGCTATACGAATGGGTAAAGCAGCACGTCACCGATGCGGATTCTAACGCGCTACATCCTGCGGGAGGTGCTGTCACACGCACTGCTGGGCGGCGTCCTATTCACCTTTGTGCTGTTCATGCGGGACTTGGGCCGCATCCTGGAACTTCTGGTACGCGGCTCCGCCACGTTGCAGCAGGTGTCGCTGGTTTTCTTCTACACACTGCCGAATACGCTCCTGCTCACGATACCGATGGCCGTGCTGGTGGGGATTTTGCTGGGCCTGAGCCGGTTGTCCGCGGACAGCGAAGTGACGGCGATGCGCGCCGCCGGTGTCGGTGTGCTGGAGTTCGTCCGTATCGTCTCGTTTGCGGCAGTCGCTGCACTTGCGCTGGGTTTGTTCAATGCGCTCTACGTCGCCCCGCGCGCGGCTGCAGCCTTGCTGCGGCTGGAGTCGTCACTGAAGACGCAGCAGGCCAGCTTTGAGGTGCAGCCACGGGTCTTTTACGAGGACTTTAAGAACTACGTTCTGTACATCCAGGACGCGCAACCCGGACGCGGCGCAACGCTGTGGCGACATGTCTTTCTTGCCGACCTGACAGAGCCCGCGACGCCCAGCATCACGACTGCCGAGCAGGCCATTGTGCTGCCCGGACCGCAAGCCTCGCTGCGGCTGCATTTCCTTGACGGTGCCAAGCACGAGATTTCGCCTAAGAATCCCAATCAGTACGACATCTCCACCTTTTCCGAGACAGACACGCCAATCCAGACCGGGGCGCAAGAGGATTTGAAAATCGGTCACGCGGACACACCTCTGGTCGCCATGCCGGCCCGCGAGTTGTGGCATCAGCGTTACTCCGCGCAGGGCCGCGCTTACCTGATTGAGCTGAACAAACGATTCTCCTATCCGGCCGCCTGCGTGGTGCTGATGCTGGTGGGCGTTCCGTTGGGGCTGATGTCCCGGCGCGGTGGCAAGAGCACAGGTTTTGTGCTGACGGTCGCACTGGTCTTTGTGTATTACTTTCTGTCGTCAGTCGGTATCGCCATGGCAAAGCAGGGCAAGCTTTCCGCGGCCGTGGGCGTCTGGTCGGCAAACATTATCTTCGGGGTCGTGGGTGTACTTCTGCTGCGGCAGATGTCCACGGGAGACATCACGCCGCGCGGTACGGCCATCATCCGCGCCTTCAGCAGTCTTGGTGCCGCGCTGGAGCGTCGTTTGCCCGCGCGCTTTCGCAGCGCGCCTGCCAGCAGCCTTGATGGGCCGTTGCCGCCCGTGCCGGCCCGCATCCTTCGCTCGCGCAACAGCCGCTTCCCGCTGATCTTCGACGATTACATGATGCGCGAGTTCCTCACCACGTTCAGCCTCGTGCTGGCTTCGTTTCTGGCGCTATCACTCATTTTCAGCTTCTTTGAGCTGATCGGCGACATCATTCGCAACCGGACGCCGCTCATCACGGTTGGCGATTACCTGCTGAATCTGATTCCTTATATGCTCTACAACCTGACGCCGCTGTGTGCTCTGCTGGCCGTGCTGGTTACGCTTGGCTCACTGAGCCGGTCCAGCGAACTAACCGCGATGAAGGCGAGCGGCGTCAGCCTGTACCGTTTGATCGCTCCGTTGCTTGTGTTATCGGGGGTGCTAGCTGCCGGCCTGTTTGCCTTCGATCAGTTCTACCTGCCCACGGCCAATCGCGAGCAGGAGGCACTGCGCTCCGTCATCAAGGGCAAGCCGGCACAGACATTCCTTCGCCCGGACCGCAAGTGGATCAGCGGCCAGCAGGACTCCGCCGGAGAGCCGGCGCGTATTTTTTACTATCAATTTCTTGACCCTGACAAAGATGTCTTTGCCAATCTGACGGTCTTTGAGTTCCAGCCCGGGAGCTTCCGCCTGAAGCGGCGCATCTTTGCGAGCTCCGCGCATTGGGATGCGACCAGCCAGCGGTGGATTCTTGAGAACGGCTGGGAGCGCACGTTCCAGGGCGAGTCGGTCTCGCGTTTCCAGCCATTTACCCTCGATTCGTTTCCTGAAATTCGCGAGCAGCCGGGCTACTTCAAGAAGGAGAGCCGCCAGTCGCAGGAGATGAGCTTTGGTGAACTTCGCGACTACATCCGCGACCTGCAGCAAAGCGGTTTTGACACGATGCGTTTGCGGGTGCAGCTGAACCGCAAGCTGGCGTACCCGGCCATCACGCTGGTCATGGCGGTTCTTGCGGTTCCGTTTGCGCTGAGCATGGGCAAGCGGGGATCGCTTGCAGGAATCGCGACCGCCATCGGGCTGGCCGTTGCGTACACAGTCATCGCCAGTGTTTTCGAAGCGATGGGCAACGTTAATGCGTTGCCACCGATGCTGGCTGCGTGGTCGCCCGACCTGCTGTTTGGCATGGCAGGAGCATACCTGCTGCTTCGCGCGCAGACGTAGACTGCCATTCCCGTACCCTTGGTCAGCCGTTAAGGTGGACTTACTTTGCAGCCACGGCTTTGATGTCGCTCGCCCGCATGGTGCGATCTCTTCCCTCCCGCTTGGCTGCGTACATGGCTTGATCGGCCGCTTCCAGCAGATCCGCAGGTGTCTGTGAGGGCATCAGTTCGGCAACACCGGCGCTGACTGTGACCGCAGCGTGCTGCCAGGGAAACGCATGCACCGCGCGCAAGACACGCGATGCCAGCCGCTGGCCGGCGTTTTCGTCGCTGTTCGGCATAATCACGGCGAATTCCTCGCCACCCAATCGTCCAAGAACATCTTCCCGCCGCGATACTGTCCTGAGAACATGGGCGAAATCCCTCAGAACGGAGTCTCCGGCCGCGTGTCCGAACAGGTCGTTATGCCGCTTGAAATGGTCAACATCCAGCAAGAGCATGGTGAGCGGTCTTTTGTGGCGTACCGCCGTTGCACTCTCCTCCTCCAGGCGCTGATCGAATGCACGTCGGTTATGCACACCCGTCAGGGGGTCGGTCATGGCGAGCCTCTGCAGCAAGTCGTTCGCTAACTGCAGCTCTTCCTGCATGCGCTGGAACTCCTCCTCTCGCTGGCGGTCCTTTGTGGTGTCGATCGCCAATCCACCCAGGTACACCTTTCCAGCACCATCAGAGATGGGAAACTTGTAAAAGCGCCAGTAAATGCGTGTTCCGTCGGACCCAACACCCACCTCGTCGCCGATCTGCGGCTGACCCGTGGCAAGCACCTCGGTATCGACCTTGCGAAATCGCGCTGCCTTTTCCGGCTCCCAAAGTTCGTCATCCGTCTTGCCCAGCATCTCTGGAACCTTGGATTGGATGGCGTTCTTAAACGCTCTGTTGATATACAACATGCGCCCGTCCGCGTCTTTCATAAACGCGACAAACGGGCCGCCATTGATAAAGGCATCGAAGCGGTGCTGACGGGCCTGCATTTCGCTGCGGGCTGCTTCTGTCTCGCGCATGGCCTGATCCAGCAGGAGGCGTTGTTCGACATCCCGCAGCCGGGCCGTGATCTGCCTGGCCAGCACGATCAGCGTCTTGCGCTGCAGTGCGGTAAGTGCCCTGGGTTGCTGGTCAAAGACGCACAGCGCGCCCATGCGGCTGCCGTCTGCGCGGCTGAACGGTACGCCGGCGTAAAAGCGGATGCCGCCCTCAGTATCCACAAAGACGTTCTTGGCGAAGCGAGGATCCAGGCGCGCGTCTGTGACCTCCAGCAGCTGGTCCTGGAGGATGGTACGGCTGCAGAAACTATCCTGGGCTGAAGTCTCCGCGTCCAGGCCAGTGTTTGAGCTCAGCACAGATACCCGCCCGTTCTGAATCAGTGAGATTGCCGACGTTGCGGTACCGCAGATCTCCGCTGCAACCGCGACGATGTCATCCAAGTCCGGCATGTGCGGAGAGAGAATAGAACGTATATCCGCCGTTTCGCTTGTCACCATATTGCTATGTTCAACTACCGGCACTTCCCGAACACCTCATCGGTCTGGATACTGCATGCGTTAGTTCCGTTTCAGCACCGGGAACCATCGGTATGGACCGGTTTGGTTCGGCCCAGAAGTCCGGCGCACCGCCGCTCTGCCCCGTAGAATCTTAACCAGGAGACAGCATGCGCCTTTTCACCGCCGCCCTGATTGCCATCATACCGCCGCTCTTCGCGCAAACCGGCAAAGCTCCATCCGCCACACATCATCCCACGGCACATGTCTCGATGGCTGCCGCGCCGAGGGATACCAAAGCCTCTGAAGGTCTGGCTGCCGCCGGTACCATGCCCGCCGCACAGGGTCCATCCCTGCCGATGTATACGCTGCGCTATGTGGATCTAAAGCTCGGTACCGGTGAACTTGCGCGCACGTCCGCGCCTGGAGCGGTCGTCTTTTACACTGTGCATTACACGGGGTGGCTGACGAATGGAACAAAGTTCGACTCGTCAGTGGATCGCAATCAACCCTTCGTGTTTCCCGTGGGCGCGCGCAGAGTAATTACGGCGTGGGATACCGGCTTTGAAGGCATGCGGGTGGGCGGAAAGCGCCGCCTGATCGTGCCTTATCAGCTCGCCTATGGAGTGCCGGGGCATCCACCAGACATCCCGGAGAAGTCTGACCTGATCTTCGACGTGGAACTGCTGGGGCAGGGCAACACGCCGGAGCCAGTCACCGGTCCAGGACCAACTGAAGCTCACAAAACTGAGCAGGTTCCCACAGAGAACTCTCCTAAACAGCCCGCGCAGCGCCCTGAAGAGCACCAGGAATAACTCATGTTACAGAAGCTTAGGCCGCTGGTCCCGTATTTAAAGCGCTATCGCGGCCAACTGGCACAGGGAGCGGTCGCGGTTCTGCTGTACAACAGCTCGAAGGTAGCGGTGCCTTTGCTCATTGGCCGCGCCGTGGATGACGTATCGCACCACGGCACCGAACACATTGTCATCCGCAATGCGCTTCTGCTCCTGCTCGTCGCCGTTATCTCCGCAGTCTGCCTGTATGCAACGCGCTGGATCATCATCGGTGCGTCCCGCGAGATCGAATTCGATCTTCGTAATGACCTCTTCCGCAACCTGGAGCGGCAATCGGTCTCGTTCTACCATGAGCACCGCACCGGCGACATTATGGCCAGGGCGACCAACGACCTGAACGCGGTTCGTCAACTGCTTGGTCCGGCCATCATGTACTCGGCCAACACGGTCGTCTTTACGGCGGCGGCGATTCCCTTCATGCTGCGCATCTCGCCGCGTCTTACGCTGTTTGCGTTTCTGCCGTTGCCGGTCGCCTCGGTCTTGGTGCAGTTGATGGGGCGCAGAATTCACACCCGGTTTGAGCGCATCCAGGCCATGTTCTCCGAGATTTCCGCGAAGGCGCAGGAGAACTTCTCCGGCGCGCGGCTGATCCGTGCGTTTTCGCAGGAAGAGGCCGAGATCCGCTCTTTTGAGGCCGCTAATCAGGAGTACATCCATCGCTCGCTGTTCCTTGTCCGTATCATGGCTATGTTGTGGCCTACGCTGGAGTTTATCCTCGGCGCGGCGCTGGTTTTGACGCTGCTCTTCGGCGGGCACGAGGTCGCGTCAGGACGCATTACCGCTGGGCAGTTCACGTCGTACATGGTCTTTATGGTGCAGCTGACGTGGCCCATGCTGGCGCTCGGGTATGTCATCAACCTGATTCAGCGCGGCACCGCATCGCTGGTCCGCATTAACGAACTACTGAAGTGGGTGCCGTCCATCCAGGACGAAGCGGGCCAGCGCGTTGCCATCGATGCCATGCCGCGAGGCGATGTAGAGTTCCGCAACCTGACCTTTGCGTACGGCAACGGGCCGGAAATCCTGCGCGACGTCACGCTCAGCATTCCCGCCGGGTCCAGCCTAGCCATCGTTGGCCCCACGGGTGCCGGAAAATCGACACTGGTAAACCTGATCCCACGCCTCCTGGACGCGGCGCCCGGGCAGGTCTTGATCGACGGTATCCCTATACGCGAGTGGCCGCTTGCCTCCTTGCGACGCGCCATCGGGTTTGTGCCGCAGGAGACATTTCTCTTTTCCAGCTCCATCCGCGACAACATCGCCTTTGGTGTTGCATCGGCCACGGACGCGGAGGTCGAAGGTGCCGCGACGCTGGCGCACATTGCCAACGAAATACTGGAATTTCCGCACGGCTTCGACACACTCGTGGGCGAGCGTGGTATCACCCTCTCCGGCGGGCAGAAACAGCGCACTGCGATCGCTCGCGCTATCCTGCGCGATCCGCGCATCCTCATCCTGGACGACGCGCTGGCCAGCGTGGATACGTACACGGAAGAGCAGATACTGCGCGGCCTACGCGAAGTGATGCAGGACCGCACCACCATCCTCATCGCCCACCGCGTTTCCACTGCCCGCAGCGCTGACCGCATCGCGGTTCTGGTCAACGGACGCGTCCAGGAATCCGGCACGCACGACCAACTTCTGCGCACCCGCGGCTACTACGCCGAGCTATTCGAAAAACAACAACTGGAAGAAGAGATCGTCGCCAACTAGCCTCAGGTTTGCCCTCAGATATGCTCATCCGGCCAATTTGAAGGCTAGACGGCTCTCCGTAACTTTGTGAGATGGGTATGGTGGGCAGTGAGGGACTCGAACCCCCGACATCCTGCTTGTAAGGCAGGCGCTCTAACCAACTGAGCTAACCGCCCACGCCTTCGCAAGTCTAGGGCATCGCTCGCCTTGCTGCAAGCGGACGCGCATTGACGCTGACGTTGATCCCTGGCCAGGCAAGCGGTCAAAGCACGCCGTTAGCAGCAGACCTCAGGGGCTAAAGTCCGTTCTCATGAACTGCAGATGTGGCATGGCTGAAGCCATGCCCCTTCCAAGCCCTTACGTGCCGGTCTGCGGAATATTTCGTATACGTCCGCTCCCTGGGAATGTTTCACGTGAAACATTTTGAGAAACACGACACGCAATCTGGACAAGCTTTGACGTCTACACAAATGAAGGATTGTTCGCGCATCCCGTCAAGATGAAGTGCAGGCAAACTCACGCGTGGAGAGCGATGGCGACGCGGTACGTCAGGAACGATGCCGCGTAGGCCAGCAGCGTCATGTACGCGAACTGAATTACTGGCCACTTGATGCTGTTGGTTTCGCGCCGGACGACCGCGAGTGTAGCCGTGCACTGCATCGCCAGTGCGAAGAAGACGAGCAAGGCAAGCGCTCCGGCCAAGCCCACCTCCGCGCGGAGTGCCGCGCCGGTGTTGACCGAACCATATAGCGTGGCCAGCGTGCTGACGACGCTTTCGCGCGCAACGAAGGCCGTGAGCAGCGAGATGCCAACGGTGCGGTTCAGGCCCAGCGGCTTCAGCGCGGGCTCAATCCATCCACCGATGTGCGCCAGGTAGCTTGCGCCAACATCACTGGGATGGCCGCTGTGGAATGGCATATGCGCCAGGAACCAGATGATCAGGTTCAACACCAGAATGACCGTACCCACCTGCTTGAGGAAGACTTTGCTGCGGTTCAGCATTGCAAGCGCGACGGTGCGCACCCTTGGCAGCCGGTAATTTGGCAACTCAATGGCGAACAGCGACGCACGGCCTTTAAGCACGCCTGAATGCAGGAGGCCAGCGGTAAGTAGTGCCGCCACCAGGCCGACAGCGTAGAGCAGCATCATGGTAAGGGCCTGCAGCCCAAGCGCATCGCCCAGAATCTTGCGCGATGGAATGAAGGCCGCGATAAGCAGCGCATATACCGGCAGGCGCGCCGAGCAGGTCATGAAGGGCGCGATCAGGATCGTGGCCAGACGGTCGCGTTTGGACGGGATGGCGCGAGTGGCCATGATGGCCGGCACCGCGCAGGCGTACGCGGAAAGCAGCGGCAGAAATGAGCGCCCGTTCAGGCCGACACGCCCCATGGTCCGGTCAGCAATCACCGCCGCCCGCGCCATGTAGCCGGAGTCTTCCAGGATCGTGATGACAAGAAACATGCAGAGAATGGTGGGCAGGAATCCAACGATCGAGGCGAGTCCGTTCCAGATACCGTCCACGGCAATGGGCCTCAGCACGTTGTCCGGCAGGTACGATCCCAGGGAAACGCCCACGTTGCCCAGCCAGTTGCTGAGCGCGGTACCCGCTGGGTACGCTGCACGGAAGATGATTTGAAACGCCGCTGCGATGAACAGCACGCACAGAATGGGACCCACGACAGGATGGAGCGCCCACCGGTCAAACGCGCGCGTGAATTGTGAGTGATGCGGACGGCGGTACGACCCTGACTTGGTGAGACTTGTGCAATCGATGGCGCATCCTGCAGCGGCATTGCCACCGGCCTGGAGTACAGGCAGGATCTGAGCCGCCGCCTGTTCTCCGCCCAGGAAGTTATGGATCGCCTCCATGCCGGTTCCGCGCGACGCGCTGATGAGCGCCGTGGGCGCACGCAGCTCCCGCGCAACCGCCAGCGGATCGATGAATCCTTTGCGGGCCGCCAATTCGTCGGCCATGTTGATGAGAAGCAGCGTGGGCAGGCCACAGGCCAGCACTTCTCCAATCAGTGTGGTGTATCGCTGCAGCTGGGTACCATCCACCACCAGCAACACTGCGTCCAGCCTGGGAACAGAGGGCTGCCGCCCGTGCAGGACGGCCACGGCGATGCGCTGATCCTCTGACTCAGGTGTAAGGCTCCAAACACCTGGCAAGTCAACAATGGTTTGTCCGGATTTCAGCTTGCCGCTGCGATGTTCTACCGTCACGCCAGAATAGTTGCTGACCTTTTGCCGCATCCCGGTGAGGCGGTTAAAGAGGGTGGTTTTGCCGACGTTTGGCGGACCAATCAGACCGATCGTGCGGAACTGATCGCTCCCCTGCACACCCGTGCGGGCCGCAGGGAGTGCCTGCGCGGAACTGACCGCAGCTGTGCTCACCGTCCGCGCTCCGGCCTGATCTTTACGGTAGTAGCGGTGTCGCCCCGCAGAGCGATGTCGGATCCGTCCACGCGTACGATCAGCAGCGAGTTTCGTGAGAGACTCCGCACAATTTCCACCTCTGCGCCAGAATTCAGGCCAAGTGAACATAGCTGGCAAAAGGCTTCGCCCTGTGCCACGCCGACCACCGTCGCCCGTTCGCCGCGTTGTAGTTCCGCAAGATGCACGTGCCGGTACCCCGCACCTGTGACGGTTCACAGGTACTCTTTAGCGATGATAGCGCATCTCGGACCGGCATGGTCCGCATTCGCTGCTATTAGGAACCACCAAAGAGCCGCTTCCATAACGGCTTGCTGTCCTCATCATCATCACTGTGAGGCGCAAATTGCTCTGGCATGGCGCGACCATCAAAGACGGCGAGCGGGTTGGTCGTACATAGGAGTGTGGCCGTCTCTTCGCCCAGTTTCTTCGCCACCAGCTGCCGGGCCGGCGTCATCTGCGGCGGGCGGCGGACTACATCGTGGGCGTCGGTCGCAAGAAAATGAACGGAGCCGGCACGCAGGAGCCGCCACGCCACCGCTTCCGCCTTCTTGCCGAAACTGCCAGTCACCGAGCCGGCGGTAACCTGTACAAGCAGGCCACTTTCCATCCAGGTCTGCAGGAGTTCCGGCCTGCGCTGCAACGAGGCGTTGCGCTCAGGATGCGTCAGGATCGGCGTCAGTCCATCGACTCGCATGCGGTACAGTGCATCCTCAAGATTGTTCGGGATGTTGAAGTCCGGCAGCTCGATCAGCAGGTATTCCGTTCCGTTGATGGTGTAGCGGCGCGGGTTGGCGTGCGCGTCTTCGATGTTCTCAAAGTTCAGGTGGAAGTCGCAGCCAAGTCCCAGGCTTACACGCGACGCGGTGTCCGCCGGCAGCGCTTCCCGAACAGCCTGCAGCAACTCCTCGTTGCGTTCGCGGCTGTAAGAGAACGTATGATTCGCGTGCGGCGTGGCGACAATGTGCGTGATGCCATCTTCCACCGCCATCTGCACCATGGCGACCGAGTTCGCCAGGTCCTTCGAACCGTCGTCAATACCTGGCAGCAGGTGGTGATGAATGTCGATCATGCCGTCGCCAACGTGCTAATGAGCCCCTGAAACAACTTGAGGCCATCCGCCGATCCCAGAAGCGCCTCGCTCGCTCGGTCAGGATGCGGCATCATGCCAAGGACGTTTCGCCCCGCGTTGAGGATGCCTGCGATGTTGTCAAGTGATCCATTGGGGTTCGCGCCCGGCGTCACTTCGCCTGCAGCAGTACAGTACCGGAAGGCGATGCGATCGGCCTGCTGGAGATCGTGGAGGGTCGCAGCGTCGCAGAAGTAGTTGCCTTCCATGTGGCCGATGGGCATGCGCAGCACTTCTCCATGCGCAAGCGTATGTGTGAAGGGAGAGTTGTTCGTTTCCGCGCGCAGGCGAACCTGCTTGCAGATGTATCGCAGACCGGCGTTCCGCATAAGCGCGCCAGGCAGGAGTCCAGCTTCGCACAGTATCTGGAAGCCGTTGCAGATTCCCATCACAGGACCTCCAGCAGCCGCGAACTTCTTGACGGAGGACATCACCGGAGCAAAACGGGCAAGCGCTCCTGTTCGCAAATAGTCGCCATAGGCAAATCCGCCCGGAACCAGAATTGCGTCGCAACCCTCCAGGTCTTCAGACGCGTGCCACAGGAACGTGACGGGTTGCCGCGCAACTGCGTCGATCACATGGAAGGTATCGTGGTCGCAATTCGCGCCGGGAAAGACGAGAACACCAATCTTCATCTCTTCAAAGGCTAGCATTCTATGAGGGGCTTTGTTGCGGCGGTATGTTGCATCTGAACGTTGCGGTTTAGTACCCAAATTTGCTGCAAATAGAATCTGCTTGAAAAGACATTTTGGTGTGCTACGATGAACCGCTTCATAAATGAGCCGCGGCATCGTTGCGGGTGCCGGTTCGGAGTCGAAACGTATGAACTATCTTTCACCTGAAGAATTCCTTCAGAAACATGGTCCTGAATACGCACAGCAGTCGTCAGAGTGCATTAGTTTGTGCCGCCGTTACGACGAGGAAATAGAAGTTTGGAGTGACTTGCCACCCGGCACTGCAAAGACACGGCTGGGTAACTTGATTGCCGGCCTTGCGCGGCAAATACAGGCACTCCGGTGTACATGCCCACCCTTGCAGTAAGGGTTCCCGAGCTCCTGCCCACTTACCGCCGAGGTGACGAAAGCCTGTGCTCACTCGTATTTGAGCGTCTCAACGGGATCAAGCGCGGCGGCGCGGTTGGCGGGCAGCGTTCCAAACGCGACACCGACAAGCACGCTGGTGAGCAGGGCCACGACTGCCGAGAGCCACGACATGGGAATGTGCACCGGCGTGAGCACATTCACGCTGATGGGAACGGCAAGGCCCAGAAGCGTGCCCACGATGCCGCCGCTGAGCGAGAGGAAGACCGCTTCCGTGAGGAACTGCATCTGTATCTCGCGGCGAGTTGCACCCAGAGCTTTGCGGATACCGATCTCGCGGGTGCGTGCTGTCACATTGGCCAACATGCTGTTCATGATGCCGACGCCGGAAACAACCAGCGTGATCAGAGCGGCGGCAATCAAGACATACGTTAGCGCGTCCGCGACCTTTGCCATGGTGTCCAGAATGGCGACCATGGTGAACGCGTTGTAGTTACTGGTTTTGCGATGCCGCGACCGGATCAGGTCAAGGATGCGCGTTGCTGCACGCGGAACATCCTCAGGATTCTGCATGGTGAAGAAGATTTCCTTCACCGTATCGGTACCGGTGAAGTAGCGCGCGACCGGGTAGGGGACAAGGATCGTCTGATCGCTGATCTCCGATTGGCCGAAGAGATCGACGCGAAGTTTGAAGGTGCCGATCAGTTGAATGGGAATGCCGTTCATGTTCAGCACCTTGCCCACAGCGGCTTGATCGGAACCAAAGAGTTCCTTGGCGAGCGCTTCCACGATGACGCCGACCTTCTCGTGGGCCAGTGCGTCCTGGTCGTCAAAGAAGCGTCCGCTGATCACTGCAAGGTTGCGCACATCTTTGTAGCGCGGCGAGACGCCCAGCATCATGACGTCCTTGGTGCGTCCGCCGCCGGTGCTCACGGGCGCATGAAACTCCAGCATGGGCGAACTAAACGCAATTCCCGGCACCTGGTTCAGTACGGCCTGTTCATCTTCCTTCGTCATGTAGTCGGGCGTTTGGTTGCCGCTTGGACCCACCGTGGCACCGCCGGAGTACTGCATCTCCACCATGTTGGGGCCAATGCTGCTCAGCGTGTTCAGGGCGTATTGCCGTCCGGTAAGGCCCACGGTGACAACCAGAACGATGGAGGCCGATCCGATGATCATGCCAAGCATGGTCAGCAGAAAGCGCACCTTGCTGGCGCGAAAGCTGTCCATGGCCAGGCTGAGCGTTTCAGAAAAGACCATGCTGGTCTTCGCCGAATGCAGCGTGCTCTCAAACGTGCTGGACGATTGCGCCGTGACTGCCATCAGGCCATGCTACTCCGGTGTATTGGACGCGCTCAGCGGAGTACCTGATGCACCGCACCGCACCCTGCTACGATACGAAAAGCCGCACCCCAGCGGAGGGATGTGTGAGTGGTTGAAACAGGCGGTCTTGAAAACCGCTTTGGGCGAAAGTCCAACGGGGGTTCGAATCCCTCTCCCTCCGCCACATCACATGCCAGTGCGTTAGTGCGTACCCTGGAGCGGGTGACCGGTGCCCTCCAGAATGTTTCACGTGAAACATTCCAGGAAACACGACAGCCTCTCCAAACTCCGCTTCTGTATGATGAACAGACTTTGAAGCTGCCTGCGCCCGTCTAGGATAGCGCAAAAGTTTTACGTTAGCGCTAACGTAAATCGCAAAATGCTCGCTAAAAAGCAGCTTTTTACGTGTACTTCTTTTGCCGGTGGGTGGTGGCCCACATCTCACTTCCCCCTGCTTGAAGTGGGGCGACCCGGCCTGCAAAAAGCTCTGGAGCAGCCGCAGGAGTACGGGCAGTTTACGAACAACTGCTCGCATTTCGCAAAGCATGTGTATGAGCAGACTACCGGTAATGAACTGTCCACCGCGGACCGGATAGGCGTCGGTCAGGGCCGCGCTTCCTTTGCGCGACGCGAGCGGTCGGAGCGCAGCGCAGAGCCTTGAGGGACGCCGGAGCGGAGGGTACTCGGCCACGAACGCTCAAGGCCTTTGTTTTGTGATGGTTCCCCTTCGGTAACTTCAAGGTTGCTCTACAGCAACCTGCCAGACCCGATTTTCGCCTAAGCCGCTCATTCCATGATGGTTCCCGCACAGCAACCTAAAGTTCCCCTACAGCTCCCATTCTGGGGTGGCGTGTCAGCCTACTTCCGATGCGAAGCAGCGTGGTTTTGTTGTCGGTCGAACAGAGGCCAGATGAAGCGCAGACTCAGCAAAAAGCCATATCTGAACAGCATGCCGGATGAGGTTTACCCATAGACCGTGCTCAGCAAGGCTAAGCCGGACACGATACAGATCAGAGTAGCTATCCACCACAAGCGACTACCGCGCAAGGCTGCCACGATAGTCGCTGCTGTGGCGAGTAGTACTACCCCAGCCAAGAAGTTCCAGAGAAGGGGATTCAACTGCTGTTTGCTTATTAAGACGAGCCAACCGATTCCGAGTATCCCTACACCGGCAGCACCGATACCATGGGCAGCTTGAACGGTCATTTGCAGAGACCCATCACGTCGCACGTGGTGTGCTGAGCACCCGGACAGTATTCACCAGCGTGCATATTTCCTGATGTAGTTCCCGGAACCGCATCCTTCGGCGTCGGAAGGAGAGTGCGCTCTATGCCATTTGGATCCCAAATATTGAAATGGCTGGAATCGCGACCTTGTGCAGGAAGTCTCCACTCCGAATAGCCGACGTCAAATCCGGCGTTCCAATGTTGGTATCCCACATTGGAAAGTTCAATGCATCCTTTACATACAAGGGGTCGATTTCTGATGCCGAACGTGAACTTTCTGCCCGTCTCCATGATCGGAGAAGTTGAACATGAATTTACTGCTCAGGTCTCCGCCGCCTGAGACGCCTTTGACATCGGCGGTTCCTTGTAGCCATGACCCATTTTGGGTGGCTCCAGCGGAGTTTGTAAGCGACACATTTTCCCCATCGAAAGATGCTGTATACGACCCGCTGTTATTTGAACTCACGTCCTGCAACTGCCCATCTTTGTTCCCGATGGAGATGTTTGTGAAGCTTGTCTTGTTGCCATCAGCGTCATGTTGCCACGAGCCTTGAAGCCCGTTATTGCAAGTATCTGTGTTTCCACCGCTGCACGGCAAACCAAAGTTCAGCCCAGTGGGGTCAGTGAATGACAAAGGGTTATTGCGAACGTATGCGTACCGATTGAGGCTCTGTGGGTCTTCGAGCTTTCCACCCGTCGGATCGGGCGACATAAAGCGGCCCATATTGGAGCCGTAGTACCTTGCCCCGAAGTAGTCGAGTCCTGATTCCGCATCACGTTCTTTGCCGGTGAACTTGTAGCGATTGGTGGTCTGGTTTTGATCAAGCTGCTGGCCGAAGGGAGCGAACTCTCCTTTCCATATGGGCCATCCATCCTGGCTCAGTTCCAGTTGGGCGGTGCCGACCTGATCGGCCACATAGTAGCGCGTCGCACCGGGAGTTCCGGCGATGGCCGGGGTCAGCAGAGCCGCTGGCTGGAGGTTGTACATGCCTCCGCCGCCGGTGTAGTTGGATGAAAATGAGATGTTCTGGCCGTTGTAGAGCGAGAACACAGAACCATCCCCGGACACAATGGCGATGTCGGCAAAGTCAATGGTCCAGTTGCACGTCGTTCCCTGATCGGGCGTGAGAAGAACCGGGCTGGTGGCCGACACTTGACTTCTCCTCTAGCGTTTGGGAGGGTGCCCCATTCATGCGCGTTCGTTGCGCATGAGTGGGTATTCGCGCGGCAGCGCGAAACCTTCCGTCTCACCATTTGTGAACCCGTGCACCTCACTACTCCCTCCCGCACATGACTTCGTCATGTACGGGGCACCCATGCACCTCATCACTCCCCATCCCGCACATGACTTCGTCATGTACGGGGCACCCGTGCACCTCATCACTCCCTGTTCCGCACATGACTTCGTCATGTACGGGGCACCCGCCTTACGTTTGTTTCCTCGGAACTTCTGGTAGCGAGTCAGTTCCGTGCATGTCACAAGCATCGTACTCCTCACGTCTGAGGAGTGTGACACCGGTGCTTACAGTCATTTTGGATGAGACGTGCACCGGTACCGCTTCTGCAACGAAGATTTCTCCGCAATTGAAGGTCTGCATCCAAACGGGACATAATGGTGACGGAGGGACTCTATGAGCGAACCGCGTGTTCCGCAGCCGCTGCTGGACCGGTATTGGCAGCCTTTGGTGATTCTGTTTGGCATTGGCTGGGTGCTGCTTTGGGCCCTGTATGACCCGCGCAGGTAGACGGCTATGCCGGAAGGTATAACCCACATCGATACGTCGTTTTCCGGGCCGAAGCTGGCGAATGGTGTTGTTTCGCGGCATGAACTGAGTCCAGCGGCGGGTGAAGCCCCCGGATGTACGGCCTATGTGCATTACAACGGGCCCACCGGCCAGCTAAGCACGATGTGCATGGGAATGGCTGTCCTGGAGCCAGGAGCGAGTCCTCATCCGCCGCACCGGCATCCTGAGGAAGAGTTCATGACCGTTGCTGAGGGGACGGGCGAGATCGTGGTGGATAGCACCGTGACGCAGGTGGGGCCGGGCGCGGTGATGTACTGCGCGGCGGACGTGCTGCACGGCATCCGTAATACCGGCCCGGTGCCGATGACGTTTTACTTTTCCAAGTGGCTGGGCAAGACGGCGTAGTCAGCCGCTCTTAGCATGTGTGGCTAGGAAAAAAGCTGTCGCGACGATGTCAGGCCTGATGCTCACCGATTGCTTCTCCGCGCATCGAATGTGTATGCACCGCAGGGCAAGCCCGTTTGATTGCAGGCGGCTTGCAGTTGTCGCACTTCTGCTTCTTTCGTGTTCCCTGACAGGCTGCAAGCGCGGTGTAAGCAGCAAACCACTCGGGCGCGAGGTGCGGATCAGCATCCCTTTGGGGCTGCCGCCACTGCCCATTCCAAAGGACAATCCACCAACAGCGGACACGATTGCGCTGGGGCGCAAGCTCTTTTATGACCGGCGTGTCTCGGTCGACAGCACACTTTCCTGCGCCTCGTGCCACGATCCGCGTGACTACTTTACGGACGGACGAAGTGTCAGCAGCGGCGTGCGCGGGGCGCTGGGCACACGCAACGCTCCTACAGTTTTGAATGCCGCATACTTACCCTTTCAGTTCTGGGATGGGCGTGCCATCACCTTGGAAAAGCAGGCCGCCTTTCCCATCGCCGACCCGAAGGAGATGAGCCAGCCGCACGCGGCCGATGTCGCGCGGCTGGGTGATGACCCGGAGTATCGTGCGCTTTTCAAGAAATGCTTTGGCACGGGGGACGTGACCATTGAACGCGTGGAGGCAGCGCTGGCCAGCTTTGAACGGACGCTGCTTAGCGGTGATTCCAGTTTTGACCGGTATCAGTACGGTGGCAATAAAACCGCGCTGACTCCAGCCCAGATGCGCGGCTTGGCTGTCTTTTTGGATCCAACGCGGGGTAACTGCGCGGCATGCCACAGCGTGGGAGCGAACTCAGCCCTGTTTACCGACGGCAGGTTTCATAACATTGGTACTGGCGTCAACGACGCAGGCAACTTCAGCGATGTGGGGCGCTTCCACGAAACCAGGGTTGCCACGGACACGGGTTCCTTCAAGACGGCGACCCTGCGCGATGTCGCCAAGACCGCGCCCTACATGCATGACGGCAGCTTGACGACACTGAACGACGTTGTGGATTACTACGCGGGCGGCGGCAACAGCAATCTTTATCTTGACCCGGAGATGGCCAAGATTCATCTCTCGGCGCAGGACCGCGCCGATCTCGTGGATTTTCTGCAATCATTGACGGGCGATCTGCCAGCCCATGCTGGTCCGCCGGAAGGGACACATCCATGAAGCATCTGCTGCGCGCGGCCGTTCCGCTTTGCCTCTGCCTGGTGTGGCTGGCGGGATGTACCAAAAATAAGGAACCGGAAATTGTCATTGTGGACCGTTTCCCGCTTCATGTGGACCCAGCGACCGCTGGCTCCATTACCGGCAAGGTGACGTATGACGGCCCCAAGCCGAAGCCGACTGCAGTCGACATGAGCAGCGACCCTGCCTGCGTAAAGGCACATGGCGGCAAGGCGTATGACGAAGCGTTGATCATTGGGCCAAAGGGATCGCTAGCGAACACGTTTGTGTACGTCTCGAAGGGCCTGGAACCGTACAGGTTTGATGTGCCGAAGGAGCCGGTCACCATCGATCAGAGGGGATGCTGGTTCCAGCCGCGCGTGCTTGGCGTACAGGTTGGGCAGACCGTGAACATCATCAACTCCGACCCTGTGACGCACAACATCCACCCCATGGCTCACATGAACAGCGAGTGGAACCACAGCCAGGGTCCGGGCGACCCGCCCATGCACCGGACGTTCAGCAAGCCGGAGATCATGATCCCGGTGAAGTGCAACATCCACAACTGGATGCACGCGTGGATCGGCGTTGTGGAGAATCCTTTCTTCGCTGTGACGAAGGAGGATGGATCGTTCGACCTGTCCGGACTGCCTCCTGGTACTTATACGGTGACTGCCTGGCATGAAGGTCTAGAAACGCAGACGGCAACTGTTACCGTTCCCAAGAGCGGCACGGTGTCCGCTGACCTGCAGTTCCACGCCAAGTAGCCGGCAGGCTTGCCAGCAATGGTTAAATGCCGCTAGAGTGTCGTGGACGAAGTACGGCAACGGATCAGGAGTTTCGCAATGAACGCACTTACCCGCAGACAGTTCCTTACACGCACCGCCATGGCCGCCGCGGCTGTTTCCGCAGGAGCGGGACTTCCCTTCCGTGCATGGGCGAATCCATTGGGTCTGCCGCTTGGCATCCAGCTCTACGTGGTCGGCGCGGACATGCAGAAGGATGCTCCAGGCACCGTGAAGCAGATTGCCCAGATCGGCTACAAGGAAGTGGAGACCGCCGGCTTTGGATCGATGAAGTCGGCGGCGGAGTTGCGCGAGGTATTTGACGATAACGGCATCACGTGCCCGAGCGCTCACTTGAACTTCAAATTGGATAACCTAAGCGCCGCGTTCGACGACGGCCACGCGCTGGGTGTGACGTATGTGACCTCATCTGTGCCGCAAACCATGCTGCCTGGCATCGATCGCGGCAGCATGTTGAAGCCGCTTACCCCGGATCAGTTCAAGGAACTAGCCGACATTATGAACACAGTGGGTGCGGCAGCCAAGCAGTCTGGTCTGAAATTTGCCGCGCACAACCACACCATGGAGTTCGCCATGGATGGTGCAAAGCCGGGGTACGACTACCTCATCAGCCATACCGACGCGAGCCTGGTCACCTTTGAGATTGATTGCGGATGGATGACGGTTGCGGGATACAAGCCTGCGGACTATGTGCACCAGTATCCGGGTCGCATCAAGATGTTGCACATAAAAGACTTCCTGCCCTATCCGCAGGGCGCAAGCACCGGCGGCCCCAACCGTCCACAAGGTGCTGAGATTGGCCAGGGCGTGGTGAACTATAAGGACATCTTTGCGGGCATGCACGGCGGCGGTATTCAACACATTTTTGTGGAGCAGGAAGGCCCTTACAGCCGCATGCCCGCCATGCATGCCGCTGCGGTGGACTACAAATATCTGTCGTCGCTCACCTAAACAACCCAAAAGCCATTCAGGGCCAGAGGTCGCTTCTGGCACTTTTGCTTGTCTGCAATGTCCTTCGTGGCGACGCTGCTCTAGAGCGCAACGTATCTCAGTCCAGCTGGCAGGCAATGCCGGATAGCCATTTTTGGAGTGCGACGGCGTACGCATTCCGGACGGCTCCCTGCCGGTCCCAGAGATTTCGCCGCATCCAAAGCGCCCGCACCCTCATCTTGCATGTGGACTTCTACTTCTTCAAAATGGGCCTGCGGCGGCACAGCGCGGCCCAGGAGCACTTATTGTCAGGGACTGACACACGCTGCAAAATGCTAGGATCTCGCCTGTTCGCAAGAACATGGGGCTTCGGTCTGCTTCTACTGGCCGCAGGCTGTCAGAAACCCGCGCCTCCGCCGCCTGCCCCCCAGGCGATGCCGGTGCAGGTGCAGCCAGTCACGATGAACAGCGTGCCGGACAGCGACACCTATGTGGCCACCATCAAGAGCCGCCGCACGACAACGCTGCAGCCGCAGGTAGACGGCCGCATCACACGCATCCTGGTGCATAGCGGGCAGAAAGTCGGCGCAGGTCAGCTGCTGATGCAGATTGACCCGCTGAAACAACAGGCGACCGTAGACCAGAGCACGGCCACCGAGTTGCAGCAGAAGTCGCAGTATCAGTACAACCAGGCCGATGTCGCGCGGCAGAAAGCGTTATACGACGCTGGTGTGATTTCGAAGCAGGCTTATGAATTATCGACACAATCATTCGGCTCGAATCAGGGTGCGTATAACGCGTCTGTGGCGGCCACGCGTACGCAGAGGGAGCAGCTTGCTTACTACCAGATCCGCGCGCCGTTCGCGGGGATCGTGGGAGATATCCCGGTGCACCAGGGCGACTATGCCTCACCCACAACCGTGCTGACCACGGTGGATGAAGACCGCGACCTGGAGGCGTATATCTATCTGCCAACGGAGCGGTCCTCAGACGTACACAACGGCTTGCCCGTGGACCTGCTGGATACTGCGGGCCATGTACTGACGCGAACAGCTATCTATTTCGTTTCGCCGCAGGTGGACAATGGCACACAAAGCATTCTGGCTAAGGCACCGGTTCCCTCTGGCGATAATCTGCGCAACCAGCAGATCGTCAATGCGCGTGTGACGTGGAGTACGAAGTCCGCACCGACGGTGCCTATTCTTGCGGTTACGAAGATTGGTGGCGCGTCGTTTGTCTACCTTGCGGCACCTGCGGGAGACGGGTACATGGCGAAGCTGGCCAACGTGACATTGGGCGATCCCGCAGGCAACAATTATCCGGTTGTCAGCGGGCTCAAGCCGGGCGACCGCGTCATCATCAGCGGCTTGCAGTTTTTGCGAGAGGGTGCTCCAGTGCGTCCGCTGGGCTGATGCTGGTCACGTACAGAACAGACGCCGCGCAGCCGGCAGCAGGAATCGTTCATGGTTGAGTTTTTTGTTCGCCGCCCCATCTTCGCCACGGTCTGCGCGCTGCTGATTGTGTTGGCCGGAGCGGTGTCGATCCCTTCAATACCCATCTCCCTTTACCCAAACCTTGCACCGCCCCAGGTCGTGGTTGCGTGTAACTATGTGGGTGCAAACGCGCAGGTGGTGGAGAGCGCGGTCACCATTCCGCTGGAGACGGCCATCAACGGCGTGGAAGGCATGCGGTACATGAGCTCCACGAGCTCAAACGACGGCACCTCAGCCATCACGATCACCTTCAAGACCGGTTACGACCTCTCCATTGCGGCGGTCGATGTGCAGAACCGCGTGGCCACCGCGCAGGGCCGCCTGCCTGCGGTTGTGAATGCAACCGGCATCAGCATCACGAAGGCAAACAGCAACTTCGTCTTTGCGGCAGGATTTCTTTCGCCCGATCACAGCCTGTCGCAGGGCTTTATTTCGAACTATCTCGACGTGTATGTGAAGGACGCGCTGAAGCGTGTGCCTGGCGTGGGCGATGTGGTCATTTTTGGCGAGCGCAAGTATGCTATGCGCATCTGGCTGGACCCGGCACGTCTGGCGGCGCGGCAGCTGACCGCGCTGGATGTGTCCAACGCGTTGAGCGAGCAGAACGTCGAAGTTGCCGCCGGACAGCTTGGGCAGCCGCCCTCAGACAGCACGCAAAACTATCAGATGGCGGTGCGCGTGGTTGGCCGGCTGAGTGACCCGCGTGAGTTCGACAACATCATTCTGAAGAACAGCACGACCGTTGGCGGCCTGGTTCTGCTGAAAGACGTAGGTCACGCCGAACTTGGCGCGGAAAACTACAACACCGATCTTCGCTTTGCATATGGCGCCAATTCCGGGGAGGCCGTTGGCGTCGGCGTGCAGCAGCTCTCCAATGCAAATGCGCTGGATGTGGATAAGCGGTGCCGCGCCGTGTTGGCGGAGTTGCAGAAATCCTTCCCGCCAGGAATGCAGGGCATCATCGCTGTCGATACCACGACGGTGATCGGCGATTCCATTCACGAGGTGGAGAGGACGATTGCAGAAGCGATCATCATCGTGATCGCGGTTATCTTCCTGTTTCTACAAGACTGGCGATCGACGATCATACCGGCGGTAACGATTCCGGTGTCGCTGGTCGGTACGTTCGCGTTCATCAAGATCTTTGGCTTCTCGATCAATTCACTCACGCTGTTTGGCATTACGCTGGCTACCGGCCTGGTGGTGGACGATGCCATCGTGGTGATCGAAAATGTGCAGCGTCACCTTGAAGAGGGCGTGCCTGATTCGCGGCAGGCAACCAGCATCGCCATGGCAGAGGTGACAAGCGCCGTCATCGCAACCTCGCTTGTGCTGATCTCAGTGTTTGTGCCGGTCAGCTTCTTCCCCGGAACGACGGGCATTCTGTACAAGCAATTCTCGCTGACAATCGCGTTTTCAATTGCGATCTCCGCCTTCAACGCGCTCACGCTTTCCCCTGCGCTGTCCGCGATTCTTCTGCATCAGCACAAGCAGCTTCTGCCGCGTATCTTTGGCCCGCTGAACAGGTGGCTGGGGTACCCGGTGGGCTGGTTTGAGGCAGGCCTGAAGCGGCTGATTGCGGGATACGCTGTTGCGGTGACGTTCTTTGTGCGCTGGCGGTATGCGATGGCGCTGCTGTTCGTCGCGGCGCTGGGCGGCACGTACTACATGTACACGCATGTGCCGACGGCGTTCATCCCGCAGGAGGATCAGGGCTACTTTCTAATCATTGTGCAGACGCCTCCGGGGGCGTCGCTGGCGTACACCACGGATGTGGCGCAGCGCGGCACCGACCTTGTCCGCAAGGACGATGACGTGGCTGCAACGTTCTCCGTCATGGGCTTCTCGCTCGCAGGCGGATCGTCGCCGAACTCCGGGCTGATCTTTGTGCCGTTGAAGCCGGTCGACGAGCGCACCAAACGCGGCCCGGGCCATGACGCGCACTCCATCGTGGCACGCATCGCGCCGAAGCTCTTTGGCGTGCCGGGTGGCATCTTGTTCGCCGCCGAGCCTCCTGCTATCCAAGGCATCGGAACGGTGGGCGGCTTTCAGTTTGAGCTGCAGGATAGCGGCACAAACACTTTCGGGGACATTGATCGCGTCGCGCATCAATTGGTGGCCGAGGGCTTTACGCCGGGATCAGGTCTCAGCAATCTGAACACAACGTTCCGCTCCAACGACCCGCAGGTGTTCGTCACCATAGACCGCGAGAAGGCGAAGGCGATCGGCGTCGATCTCAGCCAGATCACGTCGGCGCTGAACACCTTCATGGGTTCCAGCTACGTCAACGACTTCGACTTCAACAACCGCTCGTATCGCGTGTACATCCAGGCCGACCAGCAGTTCCGGCGCAACACGAAGGATCTGCGGCAGTTCTATGTGCGGTCGAACACGGGGCAGATGCTGCCGCTGGACAACCTGGTCTCCATTGTGGAGACCAGCGGACCGCAGGTCATCAGCCACTACAATATCTTCCGTTCTGCGGAGATCGATGGCTCGCAATCACCGGGGCTCTCCTCCGGGCAGGGTTTGCAGGCCATGCAGGACGCATTCAACCGGCATAAGCTGCAAGGGATGACGTACTCCTGGACCGGTCTGGCTCTGGAGGAAGTGGAGGCAGGAGGAACGGCGGTCATCATCTTCGGCCTGGGTCTGCTGGTGGTCTACCTTACACTGTCGGCCCAGTATGAAAGCTTTGCTCTGCCGTTTATCATTCTGCTGGCCGTCCCTACGGCGGTGCTGGGTGCGCTGGCACTGGTGGCGGCGCGAGGTCTGAGTGATGACGTCTACGTGCAGATCGGCCTGGTGATGTTGATTGGCCTCTCGGCGAAGAACTCGATCCTCATTGTGGAGTTCGCCGAGGAGATCCGCAAAAAAGGTGCCAGCATCATCGATGCGGCAATTCAGGCGGCGGAACTCCGGCTGCGGCCCATCCTGATGACCAGCTTTGCGTTCATCCTTGGTGTCATGCCGCTGTACTTCGCCACGGGTGCGGGATCGCTGGGGCGGCATTCCGTGGGAACCGCGATTGTTGGTGGTATGCTGCTCTCCACAATCCTCAACCTTTTCTTTATTCCTGTGCTGTATGTTCTTCTTCAGTCACTACTTGGCTCATTCAACCGCCGGAAGTCCAAGACCATTGCCGGTGATGCGTCTCTTCCGCCCGATCACCGGCTGCCGCCGCCGCACGCTGCCTGAAGATGCCCGTCGGAACGCTCATCGTGGAGCTCGGCATCGAGGGTGCGCAATCCCTGAAGGATCGGCGTCAGGTGGTGCGGTCCATTAAAGACAAACTCCGCCACGGTTTCAACGTCTCCGTGGCGGAGCTTGACGATGCCGCTTTGTGGAACCGGGCGACGCTCGGCATCGCGGCGATCCATGGATCCCGCGACTACCTGCTGGGCCAACTGCGCGAGGTGGAAGAAGCCGTCCACCGGCTCTCCGCCGGGCTGGGAGCTTCCGTGCTGGACGCGCAGGTGGACCATCTTGAATAGCCGCGAGACTTGAGCGTGCAACGCCGGGAGTACGACAGCCACGCTGCACTCACCGCTTCTTCAGCGTTGGGTCCGGCGATGCAGCCGCAGGTGGCGGCGGCGGCGTAGGGGGCACTGATGCGCGCCCAATGGCCCCTCCCACACTGCCCATCGCGGATCCCATCGCACCCATCACAGAACCCATGGCACCTTGCAGGTCATCCATGCGGAAATGCCCGCGCAAATGCACGATGTTGACCTCCTTTGGCTCGGCGTTCAGAATCACCATGTCGCGAATGAAGCCCTCATTATCCGCCTTCACCACGATATCGTTGGTCTCCCCTTCGTCCTCATTGCGTACCACATGCGACCAACCATCACCCTCAAGGCGGCGGCGCAGAGCATCAAGGTCGCTCTTCTGATACTGGCCCTTGCTGGCGAATTCGTAGTTGCGCACCGTGATGAAGTCCATCTTTTGCGCCAAGTCGCCATACCGGCTACCCTTTTTTCCGCCCGCCAAGGCCAGCATGTTCTTGTCCAGGTTGACCTCGTTTTTTTCTTTCGCATTGGCACCGATATGGTCTAAGCCCTCGAGCAGATCATCTTTCACCTGCTCATCGCTTGCAGGTGCCGCCACGTTCACCGCCGGCTCGTTTGCCGCCTGCAGCATTGGCCTTTGGACGCCTTGCGCCGTTACTGTTGCTGCGCAGAGTGCCAGCGCCGCTGCCGCAATCCCATTTGCTGCCGTCATTCGTTTCATACCGTCTCCTTTATTGAACCTTCCATAATTTTGCGTAGCGTCCGGCTGGGCTGCGCTCAAAGCCGGTTTGCACTTCATTCATTGCATGGCTTGTCAGTTGCATGGCGCGGTCCATCTCTGCCTGTGCCGCAGCCTGAGCATCTCGCTGATGCCGGATGTGCAACGCCTCACCGCTTGCAATGGCCAGGATTAGAACTGCGGCTGTTGCCAGCCATCCTGTCTGCCATGAGGGGCGTGCCACGGGGGGCGCGCTTGTCTGTCTACGCGCGTCCACCCGCGCCAGTACGCGGTCTGTAAAGCCGTCAGGTGCGCTCACGTGCCGCAAGCTCTGACGCAGTTTGTCTTCCACTCCCGTCATGTCATCCACGCACATACTCCTTCAACACAACTGCTCCCTTACGCCGCAACATCTGCAGGCCGCGCTGCAGGTGGCTCTTTACGGTAGCAACCGGATCGCCGGTGGTCCGTGCGATCTCGTCAGGCGACAGGTCCTCGCCGTACCGCAAGACCAACACCGTCCGCTGCTGTACGGGCATGGAAAGCAGCATGCGTTCGATGGCGGCTTCCATGGGCACATGGCCGTCCGCCGGAGCGGAACGATCGTACGCCTCATCCCACCGCTCGGCCTGCCCTTCCGGGCGAACGCTGCGCCGCCGCAGCGCGTCCGTTGAGCGATGCGTCACAACGCGCCGCAGCCAGTTGCGAACGTGGTCAGCGCTCTCCATGCGCGGCAGCCAGCGGTGCAGTTCCAGAAAAACATCCTGGGCAATCTCTTCTGCGAGTCCACGATCACCCACCAGACGCAACGCCACGGAAAACACCATGGAACTATGCTCCTCCACCAAGCTTCGAAAGCCGTCGTTTGACACCGTCACGCGATATTCCGTCTGCATCACAATACGCAGTACGTTTCGATATGGAATGCAAAATCTTCGTTCAATTTGGAACGGTAAACATATCAGCCGAAGTTACGGAGGTCCTCAGACTTTCGCCGGGAATCGATCTGGTAGTCTGTTCTGTCGAAGAGGCCAATTAAGCCATGCCTGAACACCGTGCACGAGAACACCACCGCAACCGCGTGCAAGAGACGCTGCGCGAAGAGATTGGGATCATCATCGACGGGGAGTTGAGCGATCCGCGCATTGGGTCGGCGATTGTGACCGAAGTCGTCCTGGAACCAGGGGGCAAGAGCGGACACGTCTATGTGGCGGTGAACGGCGACGAAGCGGAGGAGGAGCGAACGCTGGAGGGCCTGAAAGCCGCGCGTGGCTACGTTCGCTCGGAACTGCTGGATCGCATGGGCGTCCGGCACCTTCCGGAGCTGTCATTCCACATCGACCGGTCCGAGAAGATGACGGCCCGTGTCGATACGCTTTTGACACGTATGAGAAAGCGGGACGGGCGCCGCCGCGAAAAGGATGTTCCCGGTCAGGCGGCGAGCATCTGATGGCGTCCCACATATCCCTTTCACCGGTACCCGCTGATGTGCTCCTAACGCATATGGCGGGTGGGCATATCTCCGCTGCCGCGCTGATCGTAAGTGAATTGCACGCGCGCGAGCGTTTTCTGGTTGTATCGCATGCGCGTCCTGACGGCGATGCTGTTGGATCTGTGCTTGCCATGGGAAGCGTTCTGGCTCAGATGGGCAAGCACGTGGATATGGTGTTGGCTGACCCGGTTCCTTCGGTTTACCGGACCCTGCCGGGAGTGGATCGTATTCGCCAGGCGCGGTGTGTCGATGCCGAGGAGTACGACGCTGCGGTTGTGCTGGAGTGCGACGGAACCGCGCGTACCGGCATCTCCGGCCTGGAGACGATGTTTGTCATCAACATTGATCACCACCACACCGGCACCCGTTATGGCGCGCTGAACTGGATTGATGCGAATGCCGCGGCCGTGGCATCCATGGTCTATCAGATTGCGTTGGCGGCCGGGGCTGAGGTAACACCTGCAATGGCCACATGCCTGTATACGGCGCTGATGACGGATACGGGATCATTCACGTATCCCGGGACCTCAGCAGACACCTTTACGCTGGCACAAACGTTGATTGATCACGGAGCAAAGGCGGATACCGTAGCTCGTGACGTGTTGTACTCGGTCCCGGCGGCTCGCATCCACCTGCTTGGCATCTCTCTTTCGCGGGTGCGAATCAATGGACCGATCGCCTGGACGTACATCACGCAGACGGACCTGGAACAGCTCTCCGCCACCGACGAGGACTCGGAAGGTACGGTGAACTACCTGATCTCGATTGCTGGCGTTGAGGCGGCGGCGTTTCTGCGGGAGATCGCTGGTGAACCCTCGCAGTACCGCACATCGCTGCGGTCGAAGTCTAGTGTGGATGTTTCCCGCGTGGCCAGCGTCTGCGGCGGCGGAGGCCATCGCAACGCAGCGGGCTGCACGCTGGATGGGCCGTTTGAGACGGCGGTCACGACCATTCTGCGAGAGATGGAGAACGAGGTGCGGCAGGCAGCGGTCCACAATCATGTCTCACCGTTCAGTTCAGACGGCATGCAGTGAGCGCCGGACAACTCTGATACGCTCAGTTTCGGCTACAGACATTGAGCAGCTTGATACAGCCCGAACCGGCGAGGGCCGGTGCCACTGAACCCCTAAGCACGCCGGGAGAATTTTCCTGGAGGGTGTGGGCTCACTCTGAAGCTGCCTGTTCCGCGCGTGAGCTGGTCGTGCTGTGCGTGGTAACGGCGTTGCTCCTGTTTTATGGTCTCGTTCCGTTCCATGTGGGCAGCCTGGTTGTGTCTAGCCCTGACATCGGCCTGGTGGGTGCCGACGAGCCACGATATGCGCAGATTGCGGCGGAGATGCTGCAACAGCACTCCCAGGATTGCCATCAGTTGCACGCGCGTGTGTGGCCGCGGTCGCTGCGCCTTCGCGATCTGCACGCTTCGTTTCTGTGCGCTGAAGCGGGCATGATCACACCCGTCCTGTATGGCCATCCCTGGCTGGAGAAGCCAGCGCTGTACTACTGGCGAACGATGAGTTTTTACAAGGAGTTCGGCTTCGCGGACTGGGTCGCGCGGCTGCCCTCCGCGACGGGCGCATATGCGCTGGTCTTCCTTATCTTTCTGCACATGCGCCGTTTCCGGCCGGGCGGCCACCTGGATGCCGCGTTGATCACCGCGTCTGCAACTGCCGTAATCGCGTTCGCCCGCGGTGCCTCCACTGACATGCAACTGGCTGCGCCATTCTGCATTGGAATGCTGGGCTGGTACGCCTGGTATGAGACGGGCAAAAAGTTCTGGCTTTTTGATCTGTACTTTTTCGGAGGCATCGCGACGTTGGCAAAGGGGCCGGTCGCCATTGTGCTTTCAGTCAGCATCATCGTGCTGTTCGTGGGGCTCCGGCGTGAGTGGCTGGTGTTGCGCCGCATGATCTGGTGGCCGGGAATTTTGTTGTTCCTTGCCATCGTTCTTCCCTGGTTTGTCGCGGTACAGCTGCGCAATCCCACGTTCTACCGCTTTTTTCTGTGGGAGCAGAACCTGGAACGTTTCGCGACCGGACGGTATCAGCACCATCAGAATCCTTTCTTTTACGTCATTGTGCTGCTGCTGGCGCTGATGCCGTGGACGGTGCTTGCGCTGCGGGCGTTATGGGATTCGGTTGAGATCGCAGCGGCTGAGTGGCGTGTGCGTCATCTTCGCGTCCGCTATCTGGCGCACGGGCGCGCGGGCGATGCGTTCCCGGAGTTTCTGGTGCTGTGGGCGCTCTTTCCAGTTATTTTTTTCTCGTTCTCGGGGTCCAAGCTGCCGGGCTACATCCTTCCCGCCATACCGCCGATTACGATCCTCACTGGCGACTACTTGTTTCGCATCCGCCGCAACGGACTTCCGCGGTGGCTGCTGATCGCGCACGGTGCGACGGCGGCTCTGCTGACCTTTGTGCTCTTGTTGTGTCCTCAGTACATGGTGTATCAGCGGTTCATTCCACCCCCCGGCAGGTTGTTGAGCGCATCTCTGGTTGCCATCGCATTCGGACTTGCGATCGTGATGCTGGTCAGGCACTTTGGCCTGAAGTGGGTTCGCTCACTCACACTGATCCCTGTCATGGGTCTGCTGTTTTTCCTGCTGCACACAAATGGATGGCTGCTGGACGCGAACTACTCCGCGCGTCCGCTGGCGCGGCAAATCGCGGCTCTGGCACCCGACGTCCCCATGTTGGTGACGTACCGTATCCGCCGTGACACGGACTATGGGTTAAGCTTCTACCGCCAGCAGCCATTACGGCATTACGTGCAGGAAACCTCCGCGACGGAAAAGAACTCCGTCATCACCGGCATCCCGGATGCGGAGCATGTCCTGGTTCTACGGGCCGATGACACGGAAGCGCTCTCCCGCTATCTGCCCAACCGTGCGTATAAGCTGCTATTGATCGACGACTGGCAAGGTTTGTCAGTGTACCTTGTCGCCGCTCTGCATCAGCGCGATGTGACCGGAGTGAAGCCTATCCGGTAGCAATCATTCAGGTTCCTCGTCCGCATTTGCGTCCGCATGCGGCTGCGGAGCGGTTACGCTTTGATGAACGCTCCTCTCCCGTGCTTGACCGCTACGATATCCGCGACCTCCGGCTCTTCACCGGGCGTGACCTGCGCCCCCTGCTGATGGAGGAGGCGCGTCTGTGGCGCGAGCGCCTGCGCTGGAACTATGCGCAGTCCATCGAATTACTGCTCACCTATCTGGATTCCCGCATCCTGCCAGGCTTTGTCGCAGTGGAACGCACGACACAGAGCATTCGGGGATATTGTTTTTCTGTCTATGAGACACAAAAGGCTGTCGTGGGCGATGTGTTTGCGACCGGCGATGAGTCCATCGCGATTGAGATTCTATTGTTGCGGCACTTGCTCCCGATGCTGCAGCATACGCCCGCCGTTGACCGCGTGGAATCGCAACTTCTGCTGGACAGTGCCAGGCTGCAAATGCCGTTTGAGGAGGGCGGGTTTGTTGCTCACGACCGGCTTTTCCTGGAGGCGGAGCTGCCCGACACGCGCGAACTGATCCCGAAGGGCAGCCTGGTGCAAGGCCCCGGCGAACCGCCGCCTCAACTGCCGCCAAGTCTTCGGCTTACACGCTGGGTTCCGACGCATTATCAACCGGCGGGCGATCTGATTCACCGCTGCTATGAGGGTCATGGAGACTCGCATATCAACGACCAATACCGGTCCGTGCAGGGTTCCCTGCGTTTCCTGCACAACATCGTGCGCTTTCCGGGATGCGGTGTGTTTGACGCGGAAAACTCCTTTGTTGTGCGAGACGAGCGGTCCGGCCAACTGGAGGCTGCCGCCCTGGTCTCCCGCGTGGAGGACGACGTCGCGCATCTGACACAGCTCTGCGTGGCTCCAAGGCGGCGCGGTTATGGCCTTGGCCGCGTGCTTCTGCGCTATACGGCCACGCAGCTTGCCACCCGTGGGGTCCGCGCCCTGACGCTGACCGTAACCGAAGCAAACACGCCTGCGTTGAGGCTCTATCAGAGCCTCGGCTTCAGAACACGGCTCGGCTTCTGCGCGAATGTCTGGACCAAGACACGATCCTGAAATTTGGAGAATTCAGCTAACGAGCGGCCAGTGTCTTCAACACGCTCAGGTTGCGCAGAACGTCGCCCGGTTCGTCCACGGGAGTTTCCGCGATGAACGCGGCATGTGCGAAGCGCGCATCATGCAGCAGGCGGCGAAAGGCAGCCGGTCCGAGCGTGCCTTCGCCGATGTGTTCGTGGCGGTCAAGTTTACTGCCGCAGGCGCCCTTGGCGTCGTTGCAGTGCCAGAGCTTTACGCGTTCCACGCCAATGGTGCTTGTGATCAGGCTGACGGTTTCGCCGTATCCCTTCGGCGTGACCAGATCGTATCCGGCGACGTGCGTGTGACAGGTATCCAGGCAAACATCCACTGGAACGCAGCGGTCCAGCAGATGGAGCAGGCCGGCTACCTGATCCAGCGTACCGCCCATGGAGAACTCGCTGCCGGCGGTGTTCTCGATGAGGACGCGTAAGGTGGACGTCTGGCAAGGCAGGCCGTCTACCGCGCGCTCAATGTTCTCGCCGGCAAGGCGGAGCGCCTCAGTGCGTGTCAGGCCCTTCCATGAACCGGGATGAAAGACCAGAAAATCGGCTCCCAGGGCAAGGGCGCGTTCCACTTCCCCGCGAAACGCAGCGGTGGAGTTGCGGCGGACATCCTCCGACTGCGAGCAAAGATTGATAAGGTACGACGCATGAATGGCCAGGGGCCCGATCTTGTGCTGCGCGCGCAGGCTTCGCATCATCTCGGCGTCTGCGGAGCTTAACTGCGAGGGCTTCCACTGCCTCGGTGAAGATGAAAAGATTTGGAAGCAGTTCGCACCGCAGTCCACCGCTCGCTGGACGGCGGTCCAGGTGCCGCCGCTGGTGGAGAGATGGATACCAATACGCCTCGGCGGTGCCAATCCCATGGTCCTGATGGTAGCGGACCGCCGCCCCGTGCGAGACTGGGCATGTCCATTGCAACAAGCAAGGCTTAGACACTGAGAGGTTACCTACCGATGGCAGTACAAAACCATAAGAATCACACTCGCTTGGACCCTAAGTTTCACTTCTTCCTTATACCGCTCTGCATCATCTGCTTCATCGCATCGATCTTCCATGTGGTTCATCAACCGACGCCGCCCAACGTCTTGCTGGTGCCGGTGACATTTGGTCTGCTGTTCGTCGCGACGATCGCCCGCATGTATGCGGTGAAGGTGCAGGACCGGGTGATTCGCCTGGAAGAAAACGTGCGGCTGCACTGGATGGGCATCGACCCCTCAGGGCTGACGATGCGGCAGATGATCGCGCTCCGCTTTGCGCCAGACGCGGAGGTGGCGGTGCTGGTGCAGCGCGCAGTCGCTGAACGGCTGACCGCCAAGCAGATCAAGGAAGCCATTGTGGACTGGAAGGCCGACGTGGACCGGGTTTAACCGGCGCTGCGATTTCCCGGAACAGCAGCCTCATCGAAGCGCGCGGCCAGTTCCCGCAACTCAGAGGCGACAGCATCCCCGCTGAGCGGCTTGCCGTGTCCCAGGGCTACGGTCTGCGGGTCCAGTTGTGCCAGCTGCATGACGGAGTGCTTTGCGGCGGTCCAGTCCGACGTGAAGTAGGACGGGGGACCGTGCAACTCTGGCTGTTGTATGAGTGCTGCCTCAAAGAACGACTCTGGCTTGGTGCTGCAGAACGCATCGCCCACGATGAGTGTGCGGTCCTCCTGCCGGAAGAACGAGACATGCCCGGGTGTGTGGCCAGGCGTATGCACCATCTGCCAACCCGGTAATACTTGCAGGTCTGAAAGCGCGTCTGTCGCCGCAACAGGCAGAGCCCGCAGGCTCTCACCTATGTCAATGGAATCTCTGGGGTAGAGCGGCGAGAGCAGCGCCATCATGCCGCCTCCGGCACCCGGGTTAGGTGGCGGATAGGCCTGCTTGCCGGTCAGGTAGGGGAACTCAAGCGGATGTGCGTAGACGGGTATCTGCCACTCTTCCGCAAGCGTCTTTGCAGCTCCCACGTGATCGAAGTGTCCGTGCGTCAGAATCAATGCGACCGGCGGCTTGCCGAAATGCTTCTCTGCCCATGAGCGGATCAGCGGTGCCGAGCCGGGAATACCCGCATCGATCAGCGTCCATGTACCGTCCGCGTGCGTCACTCCGAAGACGTTCACGAAGGTGATGCGCAGCCCGGTCAGACCAGGTGCGATGGTGTCCATGGGGACGACCTGTTCAGAGGGAATATTGATGCCGTCCATGTAGTCTCCGCTGGTGGTGGTTAATGTCGTTGCAGCATCTCAGACTGCTCTACTTAAACTTGCGCAGGTTTTCCACGTCCAGAAGATCTTGTGGCCGGCCCGCCGCAAGTTTGTTGTCGATCAGATCTTCACGGGAGATTACGTGGACGGGAACGCCAAACAGTTCGCCTTCAGAGCGATTCGGCCATGCCGCGGCAAACGTCTTGCCATCGATTTTTTGCAGCACATCGATGCGTTATGGAGGCCGGCCTAGACCGTACCAGGTTCCGTCTTCGTGAGCAAAGTCATGTGGACTATAGCCAGCCAGCGGTGCCCCAAACTCAGCTAATGCTGCATACATTCTTACGCTGTTGAGTTCGCTAGCCTCGATGAAGATATCTAGATCCTTGGTTGTGCGGAACTCACGATGAACGGAGTAGGCGTATCCACCCACAACAAGGTAGCGCACCTCATGTTTATTCAGCAGGTACAAAAGGTCGCGGAAGTCGTTCACGCCCACCCACAGCCTCGGTGATCCTGCCCATGTAAACCATCTCGCTCATTTCGATGGAAATGCGCAGACGCTCCCCAATGGGAAGAGACTGCCAGTACCGATGGTCCTCCCAGGCAAGGGCTTCTGCATCGTGTACCGGTGAAAACGTCCAGCCTTCACGAATCATGTCAATAGTTTAATAGACATCCAGCTGATAGCGCTTCTGTTTTTTCAGATCGTTAAGGTACTCCTGGGCATGGTGCGGGCTGCAATCCTTGCCATTCGCGATGGTGTCGAGCAAGGTCTGCTCCACGTCTTTGGCCATGCGGGTGGCGTCGCCGCAGATGTAGAAATATGCGCCGCGCTCCAGCCATGAGAAGAGGTCGGCGGCGTGCTCCTTCATGCGGTCCTGCACATAGATTTTCTTGTGCTGATCGCGGGAGAAGGCGGTATCCAGCCGGGTCAGGGTGCCATCGTCCAGCATGGACTGGAACTCGTCCCGGTACAGAAAGTCGGATGACCGCCGCTGCTCGCCGAAAAAGAGCCAGTTGTCGCCAGTGTGGCCATGAGCCTGCCGGTGCTGCAGGAATGCGCGAAAGGGGGCGACGCCAGTTCCCGGACCGACCATGATGACCGGCGTTGCACCGTCCTCCGGCAGACGAAAGTTCGCGTTGGCGTGGAGGAAGATCGGCATGGACGATCCCTCGTCCGCGCGCTCGCCCAGGTGGCCGCTGCACAGGCCTTGTCGGTTGCGATTATGGGTGTGGTAACGCACCACACGGACTGTGGTGTGCACCGCGTCTTCAAACTTTGCCTGCGAACTGGCGATGGAGTACATCCTCGGAGTCAGGCGTTGCAGCACGGTGAAAAGCTGCTGTGGATCGGTGATGCCGCCCGGGTGCTCAGAAATCAGGTCGATAAATTCGCGGCCATACACGTATTCCTCGGCCCTGGACTTGTTGTCCTGACCGGCGAGGCTCTTGAGAAAGTCGATGCCTGGTGTGCCTTCCGGTGCAATCTTCGCGTAGGTGTTTACCGATCCGCGCGTGAGCTTGCCGATGTGCAGCTTTGTCCGCAACGCATCGTCCAGGGTCGTCTCTTTCTTAAAGAAGTCGAGCACGGTCTCATCTCCCCGGAAGCCGAGCGCCTTCAACACGTCTTCCACTTCGCTATCACGGTTCGTGGGCAGGATGCCGACAGCATCGCCGGGTGTGTAGGTCATGCCATCTCCAAGCGCTAGCTCAACGTGGCGCGTTTCTTTTTCAGAATCCTTGTCAGTCAATACATAATTAACCAGCATGGTGGACTGGAAGGGGTTGTTGCGCGTGTATTTCTGGGTCTCAGTGCTCATGGAATCCTGTTTGCTCGCGAAGCTCAAGTTTATCAGGACGTGAACATCGCCAAGAGGCGGTTCTCAAGGCGGTTTCCTTTCGGTGCAGTCACGGTTGAGCTTCTAAAAAGCAGAACGCGACGTACGCCAAGGTGTACGCGAAGGACGCAAAGGCCGCAGCGTACCAATTACATCTCACCGAGTTTTGCTGTAGTCAATGATCTGCTGGCGAAAGTGCTTGATGGCACCCGTGTAGAGGCTGATGTCGACGCCCAGGCTGATCATGCGGAAGCCCTTCTCTTTCCAGATAGCTGCTTCGTCTGGAGACGAGACGATGACGCCGGGCACGATACCGTTATGGCGGCAGCAGGCGAGAAACTGCTCTGTCGCGGCCAGAAGCCGTGGGTGGTCCCACTGCATGGGAGTACCGAACGACACGGATAGATCGTATAGGCCAAGCCACGCCACATCGATTCCCGGTACGGAGAGGATTTCGTCGAGATTCTCGAATCCTTTCGCTGTTTCAAGCTGAACGATCACGAGGATGTCGTCGTTGCAAGTGGCAAAGAAGTCTGCGGGACCGGCACGGTAGAGATCGTGCGCGACGCCAAGAGCCACGCCACGCTTTCCTGCGGGCGCGTATTTCAGTTGCGCGACGATGTCTTCTGCCTGCGCACGGGTTTCCACGCGTGGCACCATGACCCCCCGTGCACCCACGTCCAGGACACGGGACAGCGGGGCGTACGCGACGTCAGGCACGCGTGCCAATGGAGCAATGTTCAGACCTCGGCAGGAGGCCATCATCTCCGCCAGCAGCGTGATGTCGCAGCGGCCATGCTCCATGTCAAAGAGCACCCAGTCGAGGCCGCACGCATCCAGCATGGCTCCGGTTCCGGGCGAGAAGAGGTCAAGAATGAACTGGCCGTAGACGGTGTCACCCCGGCGAAGTGCTTCACGAAGGTTTTTCATAGACTCTGCTCTTGCGATGTGCCGTTCAGAAAGAAGACCCCGGTCATGTGGCTGACCCCGGCCACTTGCGTTGAACGCTGCATGGACCTGTATGATACGTCGTCTGGAAAACAGGCGTACCGCACGTTGGAAAGGTATACCACCGGAGAATCGCGTTGACCCGCCTCATTGACGCGCACCATCATTTCTGGCTGTATACGCCGGAGCAGTATGGGTGGATCAGCGACGACATGGATGCGCTGCGGAGAGACTTCCTGATGAGCGATCTCTGTCCGCTGCTGCGGGATGCACGTGTAGACGGTACGGTCGCTGTGCAGGCAAGGCAGAGCGTGGATGAGACTCGTTGGCTGCTGTCATTGGCAGGTGAGGGGTCGCCCATTCGGGGTGTGGTGGGATGGCTGCCGCTTGCCGCGCGCGAGTTCCCCGCCCTGCTGGACGAGTTTCAGCATGAAACCGCGCTGAAGGGTTTGCGGCATGTGGTGCAGAGTGAGCCTGATGGTTTCCTCGATGCAAGCGCGTTCAACGACGGCATACGCCGGCTGCGCGGCACGGGGCTGGTCTATGACCTGCTCATTGTTTGGCAACAGATGCCGGAGGCGGTTCGTTTCGCGGATCGTCATCCGGATCAGGTGTTTGTATTGGATCATCTTGCTAAGCCTCCAATCCGAAGCGGCGAGATGGAGCCATGGGCGAGCGGCATCAGTGAACTGGCGCGCCGCGAGAACATCTGCTGTAAAGTTTCCGGGATGGTGACGGAGGCTGACCCTTCGCAGTGGACGGTGGCAGATCTGAAGCCGTATGTTGATGTCGTGCTGGATGCGTTTGGACCGCAGCGGCTGATGGCCGGTTCGGACTGGCCGGTGCTGACCGTGGGCTGCGACTATGCGAAGTGGTGGCAAACAGTCGAGGATTGGGTCGCTCCCTTGAGCGAAACAGAGCGGGCAGCGATCTTGGGCGGAACGGCGACTCGTGTGTACCACTTAGAGGAGAGTGCCGGATGATCGAACGAAGGGCCGCGACAGCATGAGCATGATGGCACCGCCTGCGGCCGTTGCACCGTTGGACGATGTGAAACGGCCACTTCTGCCACCCGGCACGCTGCGGCTGTTTCTGCTGATCAGCGGTCTGTTCTTTCTGTGGGGCATACCCAACAACCTGAACGACATTCTGATCCGGCAGTTTATGAAGTCGTTCGCAATCAGCCGTTTTCAGGCTGGACTGGTGCAGTCAGCGTTTTACCTCGGCTACTTTCTGATGGCACTGCCGGCCGGCTTGTTGATGCGAAGGCTGGGCTACAAGACGGGATTTCTCGCCGGGCTGGGACTCTATGCCTGCGGCTGCCTGCTGTTCTATCCGGCAGCGAACGTGGGCCGCTACAGCTTCTTCCTCCTGGCGCTGTTTGTGGTGGCGGCGGGACTTTCCTTTCTGGAGACTGCCGCCAATCCGTTTGTGGCGCAACTCGGCTCCACGGCGACATCGGAACGGCGGCTGAACATCGCGCAGGCGTTTAACCCCATCGGGTCTGTGCTGGGCGTATTCATCGGGTCGCGCTTTATCCTCTCCGGCGTTGAACCAACGCGGGCGGAGATTGCGTCCATGCAGGCGGCGGGCACTTATGCCGCGCTGCTGCACCGGGAGACGCTGCGGGTGGTTGCGCCCTACCTTGTGCTTGCTTGCCTGGTTCTGCTGTGGGCAGTGTTGCTTGCCATTGCACGGTTTCCCAAAGCCATCGTCGAACGCGAACACACAGCAGAAAAGCAGGGCAACTGGCGCGCGCTGCTCGGCAAGCCGCACTTCCTGCTGGCTCTGCCTGCGCAGTTCCTCTATGTGGGCGCGCAGGTGGGAACGTGGAGCTACTTCATCCAGTACGCGCAGGAGTATACGCACACGCCGGAACGCACCGCAGCTGCCCTGCTGACCGGCACGCTAATCGCCTTTGGTATCGGGCGGTTTGCCTCTGCGCAGATGATGCTGCGCGTCTTGCCCAGCAAGCTGATGATTGTTTATGCCGGGTGCAACGTGGCGCTGCTGCTGGTCGCAATCATTTTGCCGGGATGGACGGGCCTCCTCGCGATTTTTGCCACCAGCTTCTTCATGTCGATCATGTATCCGACGATTTTCGCGCTTGGACTGAAAGGGTTGGCGGCGGATACGAAAATCGCTGCCTCGTTGTTGGTGATGATGATTATCGGCGGAGGCGTGCTGACGCCGCTGATGGGATGGGTGGCCGAGCAGCGTAACATCACCGCTGCGGCATATCAGGTGCCGCTTTATTGCTTTGCGGCTGTTCTCTTGTTTTCTGTCTACATGACGGTGCGTGAGCGGCGTGTGATGATGAACACGCAGCTTTCCGCGTGATGGTGGCAGCTTTGCAACAGCCTGTTTGGAGTAAGTTGATCGCATGAGATGACTGAGCCGTCGAATCCGAGAATCCTGCGCGTGCGCACCGTTGATCTGCGCTTTCCCACGTCGCGCTTTCACATCGGCTCCGATGCGGTGAATAAAGATCCGGATTACTCCGCCGCGTATTGCGTTCTCGAGACGGACACCGGTGTTGAAGGACATGGCCTGACATTCACGCTGGGACGCGGCACGGAGCTGTGCGTGATGGCAATCGAGTATCTCTCGCGCTTCGTCGCGGGCCGGACGCTCCACGAGATTACGGCGAACATGGGGGCGTTTGCGCGCGAGATCAGCGGCGATACGCAGTTCCGCTGGCTTGGACCGGAGAAGGGCGTCATCCACCTGGCCGCCGCTGCAGTCATCAACGCCGTGTGGGACTTGTGGGCGCGCGTGGAAGGTAAGCCGGTGTGGCGGCTGCTGGCAGAGATGACGCCGGAGGAGATTATTGCGGCAATTGATTTCTCATACATCGACGATGCGTTGTCACCGGGCGAAGCGCTTGCCCTCCTGCAGGCCAATGCGGCCACACGCGGCGAACGGAGCTCGTTCCTTCTACAGAACGGCTTGCCTGCGTACACCACGTCCGTGGGTTGGTTCGGCTTCAGTGACGAGAAGATCAAGCGGCTTAGCCATGAGGCATTGCGCGATGGATGGACCTATTTCAAGCTAAAGGTGGGTGGGACGCCAGAGGACGACCTGCGCCGGGGCCTGCTGGTGCGCGAGGAGATTGGCCCGGAGAACCGGCTGATGCTGGATGCCAACCAGAAATGGGGCGTGCTGGAGGCGGTCGAGCGCATCCGGCAGCTTGCGCCGCTGGACCCGTGGTGGATGGAAGAACCCACCAATCCAGACGATATTCTTGGTCACGCGCGCATCCGGCGGGAAACGGGCGTCCGCGTTGCCACGGGAGAACATTGCCACAGCAAAGTGATGTTCAAGCAACTGATGCAGGCCGGAGCCATCGATGTATGCCAGATCGACAGCTGCCGCGTTGCGGGGGTGAATGAAAATCTTGCGATCATGCTGATGGCAGCGAAGTTCGGCGTACCCGTATGCCCGCACGCGGGTGGTGTGGGGCTTTGCGAATATGTCCAGCACCTCTCCGCCTTCGACTACATCTGCGTGTCTGCGTCGTTGCAGGACCGCGTGGTGGAGTACGTTGATCACCTGCATGAACACTTTGTCACGCCGGTGCGCATCGAGCGCGGAAGATACTTGCTGCCCACGGAGCCGGGCTACAGCATTGAGGTGAAGCCGGAGTCACTGCTGGAGTATGCGTTCCCGCATGGCAGCTACTGGCGCTCCGTTACCTAATACCGTAGGAGAGAAGCTTGATGAGCGGTCAGCGGCTAGACGGCAAGCGGGCAGTGGTGACCGGTGCGGCGAGTGGCATCGGACGGGCCATTGCGCACGAGTTCGCAGCTGCGGGTGCGGCAGTGATAGTGCTGGATCTGACACTGGACGCCGCAGAGGCTGCCGCAACGGAGATCCGCGCAAGTACGGGAAGCGGATGCGTTGCGATTGCGTGCAACGTGTCTGACGAGGCGAGCGTTGCGGAGGCGTTCGCACGGACTGGCGAGTTCGGGATTGACATCCTGGTGAACAGCGCGGGCGTTGCACACATCGGCACGGTGATGAACACCGCACCGGCTGATTTTGACCGGCTGTTTCAGGTAAACGTGCGTGGAACATACCTGTGCATGAAGGCGGCGATCAGCGCGATGGCAACCCGTGGCAACGGTGGCGTGGTACTTAACACGGCGTCCATTGCAGCGACCTCTGGTCTGACGGAACGCTTTGCGTACTCCATGACAAAGGGCGCTGTGGTGGCCATGACGTTGTCTGCGGCAAAAGATTGCCTGCCACTCGGGATTCGCTGCAACTGCATCTCTCCGGCGCGCGTGCACACGCCGTTTGTAGACGGTTTCCTTGCCAAAAACTATCCAGGACGTGAAGCAGAGATGATGCAGACACTGGCGGCTTCGCAGCCAGTCGGCCGCATGGGAACACCCGAGGAGATCGCGAAGCTGGCGCTCTTCCTCTGCTCGGATGACGCAAGCTTTATTACCGGCAGCGACGTTTTGATCGACGGCGGCTTCACTACACTTCGCTGACAAGGAACTCCGATGGATCTAGGACTGCAAGACAAGGTACTGCTAATTACGGGCGGTGCCTCCGGCATCGGAGCGGCTATCACGCGCGCATGGCTCGCTGAAGGTGGCATCGCTGTCATTGTCAGTCGCGTATCTACGGGCGTGCCGGAGTTCATGGCTGAAATCCGCGAGATGTGTTTGCCGTGCGCACTGATTGAAGCGGAGTTGAGCGACATCGAGCAGTGCCACCGTGCCGTTCAGCATGTCGAACGCGTTTATGGCCGTCTGGATGCACTGGTCAACAATGCAGGTTTCAACGATGGTGTTGGCCTGGAGAGCGGATCACCAGAGCGCTTTCAGGCCAGTCTCGCAGCCAATCTGCTGCCCTGCTATGTGTTGGCGCAGGCGGCCTTGCCGATGTTGAAGGCGAGCCGGGGCAGCATTGTGAACATCAGTTCCAAGGTCGCGATCACCGGCCAGGGCAATACCTCGGGCTACGCAGCGGCCAAGGGTGCGATCCTCGCGTTAACCCGCGAGTGGGCTGCGGAACTGCTGCCATTTGGTATCCGCGTGAACGCTGTGCTGCCCGCAGAGGTGAAGACGCCTGCTTACGAGACATGGCTTGCTACGCTGCCAGATGCGGCCACGCGACTCGGCAGGATCACGGCTCAGATTCCGCTTGGAGCACGCATGACCACGCCAGAGGAGATTGCCGCAGCCGTGGTGTTTCTGCTCTCGCCCCTGCAATCCGCGCACACCACCGGCCAACACGTCATTGTTGACGGGGGCTATGTGCACCTTGACCGGATGCTGACTGGCGGTCTTGGCAGTCTTGAGAAAGTCGGCGCTGACCGGAGAGCGGACCTCAGCGGCTAAAGCCGCTCTTAGAAGGGAGCCAGTTAGGGCACGGCTAGAGCCGTGCCCTTCCTAAAGAATCTAAGCACCAAAGCCGTGCCTTCCTAAAGAGACTTTCAGCACCGATCCGTCCGCTTCCTGAAAGACTTTCAGCACCGAAGCTGTGCACTTCCCAAAAGACTTTCAGCACCTTTAGCTCAGCTCCACCAGAACGCAGGTGACATTATCCTGCGCGCCGTCCTGCTTTACGGCGGCAATCAGACCGGCACAGGCGTCTTCCACCCTGCCGCTCCTGTTGGCAATCTGGGCGATCTCAGCGTCGGAGAGATGCTTCATCAGCCCGTCAGAGGCCAGCAGCACGCGGTCGCCCGGGAGCAGCTGCGCGGCAAAGAGGTCGGGCTGCACCGCCGCTTCAACGCCAATGGCGCGTGTGACGATGTTGAAGCTTGGATCATTCTCGCCTCCAGGGGGCGTCACTCCCATCCTCACCTGCTCCGCGCCCAGCGAGTGGTCCTGGGTGATGGGCGTGCAGCTGCCCCCGCGCAACAGGTAGGCGCGGCTGTCGCCCACGTTGACGATGACACCGTTCGGCCCATTGAGGCAGAGGGCAACCAGCGTGGCACCCATGCCCGCGCAACGGGTGTCCTGTGCCGCGCGCTGGAAGACGACCCTGTTGGCCTGCAGCACGGCGTAGTACAGCAAGTCCTGCAACGGAGACGCAGCCGGCTGCTGACGCAGGTCGCGGAAGACCGACAGGACGGTTTGCACGGCTAGATGGCTGGCCACCTCGCCTGCCGCGCTTCCGCCCATGCCGTCTGAGACGACATACAGGCCAGCGGCTTCGTCATAGCCGAAGCTGTCTTCGTTGTTTGCACGCCTGCAACCAATATCGCTCAGGGCCGCGACACGCACCATCTCTTCTCCTGCGTCACTGCGATGTGGACAAGGCACAGCATACGGCATTGCACCGGTCCGGGATATAGGATGGTTCGCACGATGCCTGCGCGTTTTCTCTCCGACCCACGTACACGACCCGGCACGCGCTCTGGGAGCAGAGCTTTTGTGCGAATTATGCTCTGCCTGTGCCTCTCGCTTTTTGCCGGCCTCCTGGCTCCGGCACAGGGATTCACAGGGTCCGCAATAACGGTTCAGCTGGATAAGCCGCTGGGTGTCTTTGACGGCTTCGGCATCTCCGAGGCGTTTGGGCAGGCGGCAGCCGTGCGATCTCTGCCGCCGGACAAGCAGGCGGAGATCCTGAAGCTTCTGTTTGACGCAAAAGATGGAGCGCGCTTCACCATCCTGCGGCTAGGCATCAACACGGACTCCCCGCTGGTTCAGACCGCTCCAGCGAGCCCCAGCCAGACACCGGTGTACAGCTTCGACGGATCGGATGGGTCGCAGGTGTGGATGGCCCTGCAGGCTATGCGCTTTAGCGTGCGCCGCTTTACCGCGGCGGCATGGACAGCACCCGCCTACATGAAGAGCAATGGGAACATCATCGGGGGCGCATTGTGCGGTCTGCCGCAGGTACCGTGCGACTCTGGCGATTGGCGCGCGGACTTCGCCCGTTATCTTCTGTATGACGTCCAGAGCTATCGCAAGCTCGGGATCCCTGTCGAGAGCCTGAGCTTTCTAAACGAACCGGACATTCCCGTGGGCTATGCCTCCATGAGCTTCACGCCTCAGCAGGCGATCGACTTTCTCAAGGTGCTGGGGCCGCTGGCGCGGCGCAACATGCCCGGGCTGCAGATCGCCTGCTGCGATGCGTCAAAGTGGTCCACGGCGAAGACGTTTGCTGAGGCACTCAGTGCCGATCCGGATGCCCTGCGCTCCGTCAGCCTGTATACGGCACATGAATATGGCGCACACGCAACGGAGCCTTTGCCGATTGCGAAGCCGGTCTGGATGACGGAGTGGAGCAGCGGCGCGAGCCAGTTTCAGCCTCGCTGGGATTGCGGCGGGTGCGCCAACAATCCGGATGGTATGTCGCTGGCGCACGACATTCTGCAAGCGTTTTCCAAGGGCGGCATCCGGGCCTACATCTGCTGGTGGGGAGCGGGAGACGGCGCTGCCACCCTGATCCAGGTCAAAGACGGGAGTTATACAGTCGCGAGTCGCTTTTACGCCGTGGCAGCTGTCAGCCGCTTTGCCGCGCCTGGTGCGCAACGCGTGCTGGCAACGCCAAGCAACGACATGCTGGATGCAGTGGCTTTCCGGAACGTAGACGGCAGCGCAGTTCTCTGTGTCCTGAATCGCGACAACGCCGCGGTTCCGTTACGAATCGATCTGGGCGGCAACGTACGATTCGCGATGAGAGCTATGTTCACGGACACCAGTAACGCACTGGCTCCTCTTCCAGTGCAGCAGAACGACCTTACGTCCTTGGTGATACTTCCGCGCCGGTCTCTGCTTACGGTTACGCTTGAACCAAATTGATGAGGGCGCGTTTTTATCTTGACCGGGTGAACGCGCTTGGATAAGGTTCTCGTGTTCCCTGTTTGATCGTTCTGCCGGGTGCCACTCCGAACCAATCCGTCATGAGTCAACAGCATACCAACGTGCGTTCCGCGCTCGCGGCCAGGTCTGGTCGAGCCTGCGCGATGCTGCTCGCCCTCTCGCCGCTGTTGTGGACCGGGTGCGGATCGGGCGTGCACGCCGTGGAAGGCGGCAGCGCGTCTCAACCGGTCGCGGTCTCAGCCGGACCGCAGTTGGGGTATGTGTGGCGAGCGGACGACCAGACCCTGCGTCCCATCCTGGGTGTCCCGGGCTCGGCCCAGATCGGAGCGGGTGTCACCTCCGCTGGCCTGTACATCGCCGGCATGGCAACACCTAACGGGCAAACCGCTCTGCTAGCCGGAAGTGATGGCAGCATCTACCGCAAGGCTCTCCCGGATGGTGCAGCGACCGCGCTCAACGTGAGCATTGGCACAGATGCCCTCATTCGCATTTCACCGTCAGGCAAGCAAGCGGTGGTGTACTCGCCCTCAAGCGGTCAAGCGGCAACGATCAGTGATGTGTCGGCGGCAGCGCCCCAGAAGGTCGCGCTCCCGCAGAATGCCCTGGACGTCACCATCAGCGACGCGGGATCCATCGCACTTGCCATCCCCGCGGGAGGCGCGGTGCAGGCCAATGTCATTGATGGTGCCGGTCAGTCCCATCGCAGCGCATCAGTAGGCGCATTTGGCGGTTTTGTCTTTCTGTCTGGAGTGGACGATCTCCTGATTGCCGATGCAAGCACCAACACGCTTACTCGCGTTCATGGTGCGGCGTCTTCTCCATCGTCTGAAACGCTGCAAACAGCGGGCCTCCTGCACACACCGGTTGCCGTGGGTGGCAGTTCCAACGGTCAATGGGCGCTTGTGGCCAACAAGGACAATGGCAGCGTCGTGCGCGTAGGCATCACAGCCTCTGGCGCGCAATCGTTCCTGTGCGACTGCAACCCCACTGCCGTTCAGCCGGTGCTTGGTGGCAGCACCTTCCGCGTGACGGACCGTACCGATCTGCCGCTATGGGTGATGGATGTATCTGCTGCACAGCCACATTTGACGTTTGTCCCGGGCCTGGGCACGAGTACAGCGACACCCGTGGGCAAACAGACGGCCTCGGTGGTGCAGCCATGAGGCGTCTTTTCCTCCTCCTGCTTGCTGTTTGCTTCGTGCCCCGTCTGATCCTTGCTCAGACACAGACGTACAACTTGTCGAGCGCCAATGTGTATGCCAATGGGTCCCTGATTAGTACGAGCGTCATTTCAGGGACGCCAACTCCTATTCCGGCAGGCACAACCGGACTGACTGTCACAGTACAGGGTGGACCGGGAGGGTTGCCGGCGTTTTCCTCGGCTTCAACGAGTTACGGGTTCTGCTTCTATACGGGTACCGGCAGCCAAGTACCCCTTCAGCCAAGCTCGCAAAGTTCCTCCTCAGCGACATTTAGCGTGCCGGACGCTGCGGTCACAGGTCTGACGCAAAGCAGTTTTACGAATGGGACCGTTTTTGTCTCGATGTTTTTGGCGCGCAACAACACCACTTGCGCCGCGACAAATACGTCGCAGACCAGGCCATCAAACTCCTTGCCTGAACAGATTGCGTTGCCTGTACTCACGGAGGTTCTGGCAAACAACCTTCCGGTGAACAACTATGGCATCAGCACGAGACTGCCGTCGCAGGTTGTCATTCGCGGAACATCCATCGCGGGCAATCCGGTTCTTGTCTTCACTGGTACTGCATCAGGCGGCACAACGCCCGCTATAACCTATGGCACGACACTCGCATTCACTTCCACAGGCCTGGTCAGCACCATTCCTGGCCTTCAACCCGGCACGGCATCCGTGTTGTTGTCAGTCTGTAATGCCGCAACCACTAACCAGTTCTGCTCAGCCGGAGTCGATGTTCCCGTAACTTCTCTGGTGTCCACTGCGGCCGCAGTAACAGCTTCGCCGAACCCGGCTGCACCAACTCAGCAGATCTCGCTAACCGCGCGTTTTACACCGTCAACGAATACGGTTGCTGGTGCACCAAGCGGTCTGGCGAGTTTCGCCGCAGGCAGTACAAACGGGACGGCACCGCTGCAACTTGATACCACCTCTGCACACTTTGTCCCTTCGCAGACAACAACCATCAGCACAGCCTATACGGCACCACGGGCGGTTGGTGCCCCGGGTGCGGGTGTGCGGCCCGCTCCAGCAGACCGTCCCTACGGCTTGCTGAATCAGGAGTTTGTTCCTTATATTACGGATTTCAATAAGGACGGTGTCCCTGACCTGATTCTGTTTGACACCTATCAGGGCATTGTGCACCTGTACCTTGGCTCTTCACCAGGTGGCAGCTTTTACGATGCAGGCACGCTGAACACACCAGATTGCAATCTCGCCGATATGGCAGTGGGGGATCTAAATGGCGATGGATACCCGGACGTTGTGTACGGATGCAATAACTACAGCAGTCTGCAAAGCCAGATCTATGTGGCCCTCAATGCAAATGGACGTTCGCTGAACTCCTCAACACTTGCCGCGAGTATCTATGGTTCACAAATGAGCCTGGGAGACTTCAACCACGACGGCAAGCTGGACTTGCTTGTTGCGGGAGCCATTAACAGTAGCAACACTCCGGGCTTTCAGATTTTTGTTGGTAATGGGCAAGGCGGCTTTGGCGCCAGCGTCACGAACGCGAACGGTCAGCCCTCCCAGGTTGTCACAAGCCAGTTTGGTGCCGGAACCGCGCTCAAGATCGCGGATTTCAACAACGATGGATACGCGGACTTTGCCATTGAGAACTACTCAATTGGCGGCTTACCGGTCGCCATCAATGTGTTTCAGAATAATAGCGGAACTTTCTCCGCGTCTCCAGCAGCCTCGATTCCCACCCCGGCCTACGCGCCGACGTATTACATTGGTCCACATGCACAAGGTGGCTTCCCAGATATCTATTATCAGGACAACAGCCAATTCCCCGGCGTTAACGACATTATCAATCAGGGTACGCCAACGATCGGGTTTCTGCAGACTCAGTATGCCTACGATGTTCCGAACATAAGCTCCTTCTCCGTCGGTGACTACAACGGTGACGGCATTATCGATTTCACCGCGTATGACGGCAGTACCGTTAAGGTCTTCCTGGGTCAGCCGCAGTTCGGCTTCACAGCCACCCCCTCAACCACTTGGACTGCTTCGTTGAACAATTCCGTTCTGCTGTCTTCGTTTGATCAGAATGGCGACGGTTATGCCGATCTGCTGACGATTATCCCGCCGTCTTCCGGCACCAACGGCTCACTGCAGACACTCATCACCACCGGCAGCGCGGTTGCCACCTATAACGTTGGAACTTTGCCAGTAGGCACAACTCAGGTCACTGCAAGTTATCCCGGCACAGTGGGTCTGAATTATGCTTCCGCGACCACTGCCGTGCAGGTCAATGCAATTACGCCAACGGTGGTGTTTCCGCAGCCCGCGCCCATCGTGTACGAAACGGCGCTCTCCAGCACGCAACTGCAGGCATCCGCCTATTACGGTGAAGCTCAGGTCAGTGGAACGTTCACATTCTCTCCCGCCGCGGGCACGGTGCTTCATGCGGGAACGCAGGCGCTTACGGTGACGTTTGTGCCCAATGATTCTACGTACTCGACCGCGCAGGCCAGTACTACGATCACAGTGACGCGTGCGCCGTCAACGTCCTTTTTGACGTGGGCAACGCCGGCACCCATTACATACGGGACCGCCCTCTCTGGCGCGCAACTGGATGCTTCTTCAGGCACCCTGCAAGGGTCTTTCATCTATTCACCTGCGGCGGGTACGGTGCTTGGAGTGGGAACGCAAAGCCTGAGTGCGACGTTTACACCGGCTGACACGCAGGACTATCAGAACGCAACCATCACGACCGCGTTGATGGTAAACAATGCGCCGCTTTCGCTCATCTGGCCTTCACCGGCTCCGATCACGTACGGTACGGCGCTTTCTTCCACGCAACTCGATGCTACGGTTTCGCCGAATGTGGCGGGGACATTTGCCTACACGCCGGCAGGCGGCACGGTACTCAGCGCAGGCACGCAGACATTGTCCGTCACATTTACACCGTCGTATGTTACCGGTCAGCTGTACCAGCCTGTAAGTGGCACAACCGCGCTGACGGTGAATAAGGCACCTACGACTGTCTCATGGGCAGCGCCACCGGCCATCACGTACGGAACGGCGCTGTCGAGCACACAACTGAACGCAACCGTCGCGGGAAATGTTCCAGGCACGCTGACCTATACACCAGCCATTGGAACCGTGCTGAATGCTGGTACGCAGACGCTCAGCGTCACCTTTACGCCAACGGACGCCGCCGACTATCTTCCATCGACGGCAACGACGACACTGACGGTGAACAAGGCGCTGCCGGTCCTGACGTGGCCTACCCCCACCGCGATTTCCTACGGCACGGCTCTTTCGTCCGCACAACTTGATGCCTCGGTTGCAGGAAACTTGCCGGGCACGCTGACCTACACGCCGGCTGCGGGCGCTGTGTTAGCCGTAGGTACGCAGACGCTGAGCGTAACCTTCACACCAACGGACTCCATTGACTACCAACCATCCACAGCAAGCCGGTATCTGGTAGTCAACCCCGCAGCCTCCACGATTAACTGGCCGACGCCAACACCTATCGCCTACGGCACCGCACTTTCTTCAATGCAGTTGAATGCCACTGTGACGGGGAACATCCCTGGAACGTTCACCTACACGCCAGCCGCAGGCACCGTTCTGAGCGCAGGAACGCAGACACTGGGCGTCACCTTTACGCCCACCGACACGCAGAACTACCGCGCGTTAACTGCTTCCACGTCCATCGTCGTCAATCAGGCCGTACCGGTTCTTACGTGGGCAGCTCCCGCAGCCATCACCTATGGAACAGCGGTTTCGCGGACGCAACTGAACGCTGCCGTCACGGGAAACATCCCCGGCACGTTGACCTACACACCCGCAAGTGGCACGGTTCTGGCCGCCGGGGCGCAGACGTTAAGCGTCACCTTCACCCCGGCGGACAGCGTGAATTACCAGACAGCGACGGCCACGGCAGCGCTGACCGTGAACAAAGCTCTGCCGGTCCTGACATGGGCAAATCCTGGTGCCATCACGTACGGCACCCCGTTGACCTCGACACAACTCGACGCCGTGGTGGCGGGAGGTGTTCCAGGAGCACTGACCTACACGCCAGCAGCAGGCACGGTACTGGCGGCCGGCACACAGACACTCAATGCCACCTTTACGCCGACGGATACACGCGACTACCAGAATGCAACTGCGAGCGCGACACTGGTTATCAACAGTGCGTCGACGACGATCAGTTGGCCTTCGCCAGCTTCCATCACCTATGGCACCCCGCTCTCCTCAGCACAACTGAATGCCACGGTCGCTGGGAACACACCAGGAACATTCACCTATACTCCGGCGCCTGGAACAGTATTGAGTGCCGGAACACAAACGTTGGGCGTAACGTTTACGCCCAACGACACGCAGAACTATCGCATCCTGACCGCATCGACGACCATCGTCGTCAATAAGGCGGTGCCTTCCCTCACATGGGCCACTCCGGCAGCCATCACCTACGGAACACCCTTATCGGGCACCCAGCTCGACGCGGCGATTTCCGGCGGCGTTGCGGGAACACTGGCGTATTCGCCGGCCAGCGGTGCAGTGCTCCACGCAGGCACGCAATCTCTGAGCGTTACCTTCACGCCCACTGACAGCACGGATTACCTGACTGCAACCACAACCACCACGTTAACGGTGAACAAAGCGCTTTCCAACGTGACCTGGGCGACGCCTGGTGCCATCACCTATGGCACGGCACTATCTTCAACGCAACTGGATGCTGCCGTCGGCGGCAATCTGCCTGGAACGCTGACCTACACGCCTGCCGTTGGCGCGGTCCTGCCGGTTGGCATCCAGCCGCTGACCGTGACCTTCACCCCGGCGGATTCAGTCGATTACCAGAGCGCGACCGCAGCAACTTCCCTCGTTGTCAACAGAGCGTCCTCCGCGCTCACATGGAACGGGCCCGCGCCGATCGTGTATGGCACGCCTCTCTCAGCAACGCAGTTGAATGCCTCCATCAACGGTGGTGTTGCGGGCTCGCTGACCTATTCGCCCGGCGTAGGGACAGTGCTGAGTGCTGGAACGCAGATACTTACGGTCACGTTCACACCGGCGGACTCTACCAGCACGCTGCCAAGCACCGCGACCGTATCGCTCACGGTAAACAAAGCAACGCCGGCCATCACCTGGGCCGCACCCGCAGGTGTATATCTAGGCAGCACGCTGACTGGCGCGCAACTGAATGCGACTGCAGCCGGAGTGACTGGTGCTGCTCTGCCTGGAAGCTTCGTCTACACGCCACCTGCTGGAAGCGCCGTCACAACTAACACCGCCAACCTGTCGGTTACCTTCACGCCTTCTGACACGGTGGACTACACAACGGCTACCGCGACCGTACCGCTCTCCTTGCAAGCCGACATGGTCACATTGGTCAGCCCGTCGACGGTCAGTCTGGGCAGCGCTCCAACCACCATCACCGTGACCGGCGTTGGTTTCGCCGGGGATGCAACCATTCAGGTCAACGGCTCCTCGCTTCCGACCACATTCGTCAACAGCACGACCCTGACTGCGGTCCTCCCAGCATCCACACTGCAGAGCGTGAAGACGCTGCCAGTCACGGTGGTAGAGCCGGCGGAAGCGCAGACCAGCACGGCGATGAACCTGCCGGTGGTTGCTCCTCCGGTCAACTTTGCATTCTCAGCACCGGCCACATCTGTCTCGGCAGACCAGCCCAAGCTGAACCTGACTTTGGTCAATCCGTACCCGGTCGATCTGACGGGCGTGCTCACCCTGACGTTCACGCCAGCAGCTGGCAGCGTGGACGATCCCGCGATCCAGTTCTCTACCGGCGGCCGGACCGCAACGTTTGTGGTCCCTGCCAACTCAACGGTGACGCCAAATATCGCGCTGCAAACCGGAACTGTCCTGGGACAGATACAGATCAGTCTGGCCCTGACGGCTGGCGGCACTGTGGTTACACCAGCGTCCGTTCAGCCCATTATTCTCACGCCAGCGGCTGCGCCTCCGGTCGTCACTGCCGTCACGTCCTCGGTGAACGGGAATGTACTGACGGTTGCGGTCAGCGGCTACTCCAATACGCGTGACCTGTCGCAGGCGAACTTTCATTTCACAACCTCGGGTGGGCCCGGTTTGAGCAATCCGGACGTGAGTGTTCCCGTAACAACGCTGTTCACCCCCTGGTACAGTTCGGCGAATTCGACGCAGTACGGGTCCACCTTCCTGTACACACAAACGTTCAATCTGAGCAACGATTTCACCGGCATCAGCAAGGTATCCGTGACTCTCGTCAACTCCGTGGGAACCTCCCAGGCAGGGAGCACGCCATGAAGCAGATATCCATGGCTGCGCTTTCACGCAAGACGGGCCTGCGCCAGGGCTCCGCTCACTCCGTCAGGTGCCTTGCGCTCAGTTGCGTGATCAGCCTGCTTTACACCGCAGCACACGCGCAGGCGTCCGGCACACTGCAAACGGCGGCATCTGCCCCTAAGATGTTGACCATCGAAATCATTGAGGGTGAGGCGGAACTGAACGATGTTCGCGCACGCACGGCACGCGAGCCGATCGTTCAAATAAACGACGAGAATCATAAGCCAGTAGCTGGTGCTTTGGTGCTGTTTTCGATCCAATCAGGAGGCGGGCAGCCCGGCGCAACTTTCGCTGGACTTGCGAACTACTCCACCCGCACAGACGCGCTGGGCCGGGCCGTTGGACGTGGTTTCAAGCCAACCAAACACACCGGCAACTATCAGATTCAGGTGCAGGCGCTCTTTGCAGGTGCGACCGCTGCAGCTGAGATTCATGAGACGAACATCGCAAAGGGTTCCCGCATCAGCCGGCTGACAACAAATCATACGACACTGGTCACTGTTCTTGACGCAGCGGCAGCTGCGGCAGTTGTCTCCACAATCCTCATCACGTCGCATGATCCCTCCACCACGACGCTGACGGTGGGTACCGGTACCGTGACAGGCCGCTAGAAAGGAGAGCAGATCCATGCGTTCACTTCCCGGCGTTCTATCTATGCTGTTGCTCCTTGCTCTCCGAGTCGACGCACAGCAGACCGGACCCGCTAGGCCGTCACAACTCACCATCCATCTGGAGCAGCTGCGCGGAGAACACACCATTCCCGTACGCCCGGAACATGTCTTCGAGCACGACGATGTGGTGCGCTTTCGTATCAACAGCTCAGTGGATGGATATCTTTACGCCGTCGATCAGGGATCCTCCGGCCAATACAGCGTTCTCTTCCCGTCTGCCTCTTCTAGCACCGGGAACGCAGTGGCTAAACAAACAGAGCTTTTTGTTCCCGCGTCCGAGGACGGGTGGTTTCAGATCGATGGCCCGGCTGGATTTGAGACGGTCTACTTCCTGGTCAGCCCGACCAAACTGAACGTCTCCGCTGGCGAGAACCATGGCACGACGAAGCCTTCACCATCAGCTGCTCCGAGGCCCTCGCTGATGCCACGGTGCAACGACGCCATCTTTCAGGCACGGGGCGAGTGTGTGGACGATTCCGCTGGTGCCGCGGTGTTGCCGCGCGATGCGCCACTTCCGCCGCAGATCACGGCGGCGGCTCCCAACGCCAGCCGCGATCTTATCCTGACGCATGACGGAGATGGTACCGTGAAGGTAACACCGCCGGGCGCTGGTCCCGCCGTGTACGTTTTTCGCCTTGCCCACAAGTGAGTGCCCCCATGAAGCAGCGCACGTTCTCTCCGGTTCTCCTTCTGTTTCTCTTGCTCGCGGCGATCCATGTGGCAGCACAGCAGAGGACAAACTCAAACGCGCAGAATGGCACTGATGCACGCGACCTGAAGACCTTCAAGACCGGTGGGACAGCCGCTACGGAAACTTCGGTCACCATTCCGCGCAGTTATGCGCTTGTCGTTGGTGTCTCGCACTACGCCAACCTGCCCGCCTCCGCGCAGCTGCACTTTCCTGATCGTGATGCAGAGGAGATGTACACCACGCTCATCAGCCCGGAGGGTGGGCAGTTTCCTCCGGAAAACGTGCACCGCTTGATCAATGCGGAAGCGACCAAGGCCAACCTGCAGCGGGAACTGGAACAATGGCTGCCGTCAGTCACCAAGCCCGATGATCGCGTGCTGATCTATTTCGCGGGCCACGGATTCGTCTCTAACGGCAAGGGCTACATCGCTCCGTACGACATTAATCTGCAGAATGTGGCGAACACCGCCTACCCCATGGATCAGCTGGGGCAGGATATCGGCGCCAAAATCAAGGGCAAGTGGAAGGTCCTGCTCACGGATTCCTGCCACTCCGGTGCCATTACGCCAGAGGAAGACCGCGCCGCTCTGAACAAGACGCTGCTGGACCTTCATAACTCGCTTTTCTCGTTGACTGCGAGCCGTGACCGCGAGCAAAGCTTTGAAAGCGCGGACTGGGGCGGCGGCCACGGCATCTTTACCTATTACGTCGTGCAGGGCATGAACGGTGCCGCTGACACCAACGGCGACGGCGTTGTCAGCGCGGATGAATTAGCGGAGTACGTCCACAGCAACGTTCGCCAAGCCACCAAGGCCGCGCAAAACCCCACATCGGAGCGCGGCAGCTTTGACCCCAACATGGTCCTGGCTTTCAATCCAACATTGCGCAAGGCGGCAGCCCTGCCGCAGCCGCAGTTCGGCAGCCTGATCATCGAGTCCAACATGGACAACACAGAAGTGTGGGTAGATGGCAAAAGCGTTGGCACGGTGCGCAAGGGATCAAGCCTGAAACTGCCGGGCATTGCTCCCGGATCGCACACCATCAAGGGTGTCCACATGGGCTACGAACCGGACGGTCCGCGCGAGCAGCAGGTCTATCCCGGGCAGGATTCGACCGTGAGCCTGCACATCCTGATCGCGCGTACGCAGAACAAGGCTGCGGTCGATCTGCTGGACCAGGGCATCGTCGCCTACAAGAACGGGTATGAGGCCAACTACCGCAAGGCCGCCGAAGACTTCAGGAAAGCCATCGCCATCGATCCGCAGTACAGCGCTGCCTATGTGTACCTTGGCCGGGTACAGAACGCGCTCTATCAGGACAATGACGCGCTTGCCTCGTTCCGCACGGCCGTGGAGATCGACCCTGACTATCTGGAGGCACGCACCAGCTATGCCGCCGCCTTGCTCGATCAGGCAAACCTGGACGAAGCCACGCGCCAGCTCGATTTCGTTACGCGGCGCGACGGCGAGAACGGCGTTGCATGGTATTTGCTTTCGCAGGCTTACGCGCGTAAGGCAGCTTTTCCGCAGTGCAAGGACGCCGCGCAACATGCCGTGCAGTTCGCACCCAACAACGGTGAAGGCCATTTCTGGCTTGCGGAGTGCGAGCGCCACCTGAACCAGCCAGCCGATGCGGAAAAGGAATACAGCCGCTACCTGGAACTGACAAACTTCGACTCTGGGACAGCGGGTAAGTTGAACTACTACTTAGTAGGCTCGCTGCTTGGCATGGGTAAGAAAACCCGGGCAGCGCAAGCTGACATCTGGAAGGAGCAGCGCGGCCTTGCCATGGTGGGCATGTGCGATTGCGAGGCGTCGCAGAAGCACTACACCGCCGCAGTTCCGCTCTGCCAGAAAGCTTTGACATATATTCCGCGAGACTTATGGGCTAACTACAGACTTGGTGTCATTTACATCGAGGAGTCGAATCAGCAGGCCTCTCCAGCACTGCTCAGTGCCGCTCGCACGCACTTTCAGCAGGTGATCGCGGTTAATCCAGACACGGAAGAAGCAACACGGGCACGCACATACGTCAGCCGCATCGACACGGCGTTGGCAAGCACCCACTGACTCGTTACTGGTGGTTGAGCGTGATGCGAGTAACGACTTCCCCTACCGGCGCACCGCTCTCCTGTTTTGCCACGACGTACACCGCTTTCTCTCCAGCAGTGTTTGGCCGGGACTTGCTGTCAACTTTCTGCTCGGTGACAAGCGTCAGATCACGGCTCGCAAGCTGCTGCACAAAGGCATCTGGAATGTGATTTGCGGCTTCCAGCGTTTCGCCTTGCGGAGCGGATTGCCCCGCGGCAGGTGTTGGCATCTTCAGCCGCCGGATTGACTGATCCAAGTCCTGGATTGGCGAACGGCTCAGCACGACGAACAGCTTCTCCGTGCCGGCAGTCTGATCAAACTGGAAGGCGTTATCCCCGCCGGGGATCTGGTAGACCTGCCCCTGTTCCACGCGGTTGGAATCTCCAGAGTTTGGCACCGGAAAGATGGGCGACCAGCTGCCTGACGATCCCTGCTGGATGACATAGAGGTAGCCGGGTTCATTGCTCATCACGCTGAGGCGAAGCCGGTCGCCATCGTGGAACGTGGCATCCGGCAACGCCTCGGCATAGCTGCCGTCGCCCTGCTTCAGCAGCAACGAGTAGCGAAGACCCAGTTGCTGGCTTCCGTATGTCGTCTTGACCAGGTGTGGTGCTTCACCGTAGCCATTTTCCGCAACCAGTTGTGGCGCGACATGTGACGTGGGACGCGGACGCGATGCCGTTTTGCTGGCCGATGCAGGCTTGGTCTTCGCGCCCGGATTGGCCGACACGGAGACAAGGTCGCTCGCGGACCAGAAGGCATCACGCGGTGTGAGCTGCTGCGCTGAAGCAGTGAGTGACACGCCGAGAGGAATCAAGACCAAACCAAGGATGCGACGCATTTAAACCCTCCAAAAACAGACCTTACGATGCACTCCTGACACAGCGGAAACCAATGATTGGTGAGTGTTGACCGGGGGGAAAACCTCGTCGCAGATATACGCTAAAACCCCTGCTGCCGTTGGGCGAAAAGCTGCCGCCTTTAATACGGGGCCATTCGTGACTAAAACTTGTTGTATGCAGCGTGTGCTCCATATCCGCGAGTTCTTCCGGACCTGGCGTGTAGATGGAACTGGTCCACTCCCAGACGTTTCCAGCCATGTTGTACGCACCAGACGGGCTGCGGCGATCGGGAAAGGAGTCGACTGGCTCCAGGTGGTCGGGTACGTTACTGGTCCAGGGTGTCGTACCCCATGGAAACGGCCTGCCGTCTGTTCCTCGTGCTGCCTTTTCCCATTCCTGCTCTGTGGGCAGGCGCTTGCCTGCCCAAGCGGCATAATCCTCCGCGTCGAGTTGCGAGACCATCGTAACAGGGTCGTTGGGAGCGGCGGATTGCAAGTTCTCCGGCATCGGCCGTCCACTGGCTATGGTGAAACGGCGATACTCTTCGTTAGACACTTCCGTCGCATCCACGTAGAAGGCGGGCAGCGTGATCGTCTGCTGCGGGTTGGGTGAGTCCGGTGCGTTCGACCCGTAGATGAACGGTCCTCCCGCGACGAGCAACATACGGCCATGCGCATCCTGGAGTTCCGGCGGCAGTGCGGACACTGCGGAGGTTTGAGTCGTCGACAAAGGCTGCGTTCCACGGGAGCGGGCGATCCAAAGCATGGCTGCGATGGCGATCAATAAGACGAACGCTGTGGCGATACCGGCCGGAATGGCGAGGGAACGCTTTGGCTTGCTGGTCTCTGGAAGTGCCTTTGCGGGGCTGTCCGAGATTGCAGGCGTAGGGATTGGTGCGGCAGCAGGGCGGTCACGGGGTAGATCGACCCGTGTCTCTGACACGCAGCCACCAGGCGTAGGCGGCTCGTCAATCCGTTCCTGCAGCGACGTATCCACCTGGGGTCGCAGGGTGGAAGGTCCGGAGCTTGCCCCGTTAGCATGGAGGTCGTTCAGCAGCTCCTGTGCTGTCTGATAGCGCTCGCCGCGGTCCTTGCGAAGTAAGCGCTGGATGATCTGGTCGCACATCGGCGGCAGCGAGCCGTCAAACGACAGCACGGATGGCGGCGCGGTAGTTAGGTGCGCCATCTGGATGGCTGTGGCCGACTCGTTCTCAAAGGGGCGCCGCCCTGTCAGCAATTCAAAAAAGACTATGCCAAGCGAGTACAGGTCACTGCGCGTATCACAACCCTCGCCGCGAATCTGCTCGGGACTCATGTAGAAGGGCGTTCCCAGCGCCTCGCCGGGACGAGTCAAGCCGTCAGCAACGTCCGTGATCTTGGAGATTCCGAAATCCAGAATCTTGATGCGCCCAGTCGTGTCCAGGTGGATGTTTGCGGGCTTCAGGTCGCGGTGTACGACGCGCTTGGACTCGGCCCAGGAGAGCCCCTCCGCCGTTTGTGCGATGACTGCCGCTGCAGCCGGAGCGGGAAGTCTGCCCTCACGCCGGATGTAGCTCGACAGGTCTTCGCCGCAGACAAACTGCATGATGAGGTAGTGCAGTCCGTGGCCTTCGCCAATGTCAAAGATCGGAACGATGTTGGGATGGCCGGAGAGCGACGCTGCCGTGGTCGCCTCCTGCTTGAAGCGCGCGACGATCGCGGGTTCCTGCGCCAGGTGATCGGAGAGAATCTTGATTGCGAACAGGCCGCCGTGCAGGCGGTGACGCGCCAGCAGCACCTGGGCCATGCCGCCGCCACCAACGCGGCACAGCACATGGTACTTGTCGCCGAGAACGGCTTCGATCCCCGCCTGCTGCTCTTCAGCTCGAGTCATTCAGAATCGTGTCCAGTCACGGTTGCGGCTCCGGCGGAGTTTCCGGCGCGATCTTCAGCGAAGCAACGAAGCGCTCATAATCCGGCCGGTTCCGCTGCAGATTCCGGTCTGTGGTCGTCAGCGTGATGATACCAAGCCATGCGGCCAGCCGGACATACGTTTGCACCTGCATCACGCCCGTGCCGTTTACCGGCTGGTGACGGATCAAGAGCAACATCGACTCATCGACCTCTGTTCGCAAGGACCCGGAAGTCTGCGGACCCGCAATCGCCGGATTGAGGTACGTTCTGCGCAGAATGGTAATTTGCGCCTGGATGTACGGTTCCAGTTTGTCGCCTGCCAGCAGGATGTCGTCCTTGACCGTAATGTTGCTGGTGGGATAGGGACTGTTGTGGCGCAAGCCGAAATCCGGCACAAAAAACCAGCCACCCGGCACGGCGGAGATGATCCACCGGCCAATGCGCGCCGCGTCTGCCCCGCTCATAACCCGGCGGATCCTGATCCTGTGCTGGCAGCATGAATCTGCCATGCCACCAAAACCAGCAGTCGGCGCTGCTCGGTAAGTCGCTCCTCAAGCGCCGGACCGGCAAAATCCATTGCGTAGCCATCCATGCGCCGCGCGATCATGCGCAGACCGGACGCGTGTTTCACCAGTGCGGTGCTATCACCCGCGGCATACGCGGTCTTGGCGGATTGAAGTTCCGCAAACTGCCGCTCAAATGTTTGTTGTGCCTTTGACCAGCGCGCAGTTTCGGCATGCGCTGGATCCGCTGCCTGGAGTGCCTCGCGCACCGTCTTTAGAAAGGCTTCGTAACTCGCCAAGAACCGCTCCACGGCGCTCTGCGGGATGCTTCGCGATTCAGTTGGGACAATCTGAGTCACTTCGCAGTCTCCCGCAGACGGAAGCGTTTCGAGGCGTGCTTGTCGATTGACTTGTGCGGTGCCCAAATCTGGAGTTTGCCGTGCCCGCTGCCCGCTCCGGCCCACGCCTTCAGGCCAGGCCCGGGTGGCACGGTATGCACCACGACATGGGTTGCCGCATGTAAGTCTGTGGAGGAATCATCGTTGGGTGCAGGCGGGTCCGCGCTCCAGTAACTGTTGTCACCCGGTGCGTCAGCATCTGTGGTTGCATACAGGGTCGTGCCGGGCAGAACGTTCGCAGGCTGCACACTGTCGAAGGTGGCCGTATTTTCCGGCGGCAGGTCAGGCCATCCCTCCTGCTTCAGCGCCACGGGAGGAAGGCTCTGCCCCGGCGGCGCGGAGGTCTTTACCGTGCCGTCAGTTTGCTGTTCAGCCTTGGGTTGTGGAGACGTGCCCGCATCTCCGGCAGCCGCTGGTGCTGCGGCCACGGGTGCTCCCATTGCCGCTACGCCAGCGGAGGCTCCCGCAGCCCCACCCGCACCGGCCATGCCAACCAGCACGGTGAACTCACCCATGATGGCGACATCGGGCGGACCGACACACACCAGTTCATCGGTCACGCGGGACTGCGGCATCATGCCCACCAGGACCGTTGGCGAGCCGAGGATGAACGGCCCACCCACATGCGGCACGATGCCCGTGACCATGGGGCACACATGCAGGTCGCCGATGCGCGAGGCCGGCAGATTGCCGATCAGCACCTGCGGAAATCCAACCGTGATGATGCCGCCATGCGCGGTCGCGTCTGAGATTCTGCACGCGGGCATGCCCATGCTGCTCTCCTAAGACTTTCTGGGATCGTCGCCCGGCCACGTGGGAGCTGTCGGCTCTTTAGGAGGATCAGGCGGTTGCGGACTTTCCACCACTGCGGGAGATCCTTGCAAAGCGGCACCGCCACTATTGATCATGACCGTAATGCCCTGGATGGTGACACCCTGCGGACCAACGGAAACGAAGCCGCCAGGACCCGACATGCAAACACCGAGGCCGCCCTCAATCACGACGTTCATGCCGCCCTTGATGTGCACCTCCTGCCCGGAGTCCACCACGTAGACCATGCCTGCCTTGTTGTAGTGGTTCTGGCCAACCTGCAGCGAATAGTTCATCCCGATCTTCTCGTTCAATGCCTGGCCGATGTCCACGTTGGCATTGCTGGCCACCTTGACCATGTGGTTGCCGCCGATCTTCTCGCCAAGATCGCCTCCAATGTCTTGGAGATTTTTACCCGTGACTTTACGGTGCGCGTCGCCCGCGATCTCCTCGATGCGGTCCTTCGTGATCTTGCTGTGGCTCTCACCACTGATGGCATCGTAATGATTGCCCGTGATGGTCACGTGATGATCGTTGTCAATTTGGTTGTGCCAGTCGTTCTCCACGTGAATGTCGAAGTCTTTCTCGGCGTTCATGAAGATCTGCTCGGAACCCTTCAGGTCATCGAACCGCAGTTCGTTGGCATTCGCAGCAGCACCGTTCTTTGACGATTGCGTCAGGATGCCGGCGCGGGTGTATTGCGATGCCGGATCGTAGCGCGGCATGTTGGTGCCGTTGTACAGCGCACCAACGACGATGGGAGCATCGGGGTCACCATCGATGAAGTCAATTAAGACTTCATCATTAATGCGCGGCCAGAAGTAGGTGCCCCAGCCCTTGCCCGCCCATTGCTGTGCCACGCGCAGCAGCGTGTTATCCGTGGTATTTGGCTGACGTGTGCGGTCCCACCAGAACTGCACGCAGACGCGGCCATATTTATCCAGGTAGGAGTCGTCTCCCGATGGCGCGACCACCTTGCCCGTGACAACACCCTGCACGCGCGGTTTGGCAATCACGCGCGGACTGCGGTAGGTGATGTTTGCAGGCTGTGCCTCAAACGTGTTCAGCGAGTGTGCTCCGCCAGCGTCGCCAGCGCTGCCAGCACGGTAGCTGGGGTCCTGCTTGCCTTCGTGAGTCACGCGGGTCAGCAGATACTTGGTGTCTGAGGTGGACTGGGGATACTCCGTGATGGTAAAGGTGAACCCGGCCTGCAGCGTGCCTGCGAATGACTCACCCGAAACTGTTACGGCACCGGAGTCGTTGATGTCACGCGTGACGTTCTGAAACAGCGTCTGAACCGTACTGACATTGCCATCGCCGCTATCAGTTTTGAGGTACGCGGAGGGTCCATCGGCATACTCGTAATGTTCATGCGAGTTCGCGCCCAGCTGTGATTTCGTATCCGACTCGCTCGTGCTGCTGGACACAGCAAACTGCGAGAAGCGGTAATCCCACAACTTATGCTTGCCCGTTGTCAGCGAAGATTTAGAGGAGAACTGCGTAATTACAGGCGAGTAGAACTCGTTGCCGCCGCCCTGCGGCGGTGCGTACCGGAAGCTTGAAATACCAGGGCACGGAGAGAGTTGAGCCGACGCATCCGCCAGCACCATGGTGTGGTCTGACGTGGTGTGTGTGAAGTAGAAAAAGATGCCATGCTGCGCCAGCAAACGCTGAATGAACTGCAAGTCTGTCTCGCGGTACTGCGTGCAGTACTCCAGGGATGTGTACGTGGCTTGCGTGTTATCGGTGGGCGTGATGCTGTACGCCGTCAGCACCTTCTTTACGATGTCAAGAACTGTTTGATTCTGAAAAACGCGTGTCTGCGTGTTGAGCGAAAGCAGCCACAGCGCAGGTACCAGACGCAGCTTATAGGTGTTGAAGTCGAAATCACCACCGGCTGATTCAATGCTGGCCATCATGCCGTTCATGGGCCGCTGTGTGCCGCTGCTGTCCACCAGGATAGAGAGTGTCGCGCGCTTGCCGATCAGATCTCCTGGCGAGACAGAGACGTCGATTGTGGTCAAAGCTTCGACCTCTATCTCGAAGACCTCTGAGATACCCTCTGTAGCAGTGAAGGATTCCACCAGCAACACGTTTGCGCCCAACGGGGTAGTCAGGGAAAGGTGACGGTCGGTCTGCGCGTACGTCGGCATGGGGCGTGCTCGCGCGGTAAACGCCGCGTCTAGTGAGAGAAAAGGACACGCCACAAAGGGCGAGTCCCGATTAGTTGAGTTAAGCAGCTACAGGCACAGCATCCCAGGTATACGTGAAGTCTCCCTCAGGCGAGACACCGACCTGGATGGCTTCATTCTGGGCACCCTCGGCCATTCGGCTCAGCAGGGTGCGTGAGATCTCCGGCAGCATGGTGTTGGACAGGATGTTGTCCACGTTGCGAGCGCCACTCTCCACCTCCGTGCAGCGTGCCGCGACAGCGTTCAGCAGGTCATTGTCATACGTCAGCGACACTTTGTGGTTCTCCTGCAGCCGGCGCTGAATTTTACCCAGCTTCAACCGGATGATCTGCTTCAGGGCCTCATCGCGCACAGGCAGATAGGGTACGACGATCATGCGGCCAAGGAACGCTGGCTTGAAGATCTTGTCCAGTTCCGGCTTGATGGCCGTCACCAACGCATCAGGAAACGGCATCGTCTCCGGATCGGCGGTCAACTTCATCATGGTGTCCGTCGCGGCGTTGCTGGTCAGGATCAGCACCGTGTTCTTGAAGTCGATGGAGCGTCCCTCGCCGTCTTCCATGTTGCCTTTATCAAAGACCTGGAAGAAGAGCTCCAGCACGTCTGGATGCGCTTTTTCCACTTCGTCGAGCAACACCACGGAGTACGGGCGGCGGCGAACGGCTTCGGTCAGCACACCGCCCTCGCCATAGCCAACATAGCCCGGAGGCGAACCCTTCAACGTGGAGACAGTATGCGCCTCCTGGAATTCCGACATATTGATGCTGATCAGATTGCGCTCACCGCCATACAACAGGTCGGAGAGCGCAAGCGCTGTCTCAGTTTTACCCACACCGCTCGGACCCACCAGCATGAAGACGCCAACTGGTTTGCCGGGATCGTCAAGGCTAGCACGCGATGTCACGATGCGTTGCGCAATCGCGGCCATGGCGTGGTCCTGCCCGATGACCCGCCGCTTTAGGTAGCCGTCCAGCTGCAGCACCGTCTCGATCTCGTCGCGCACCATCTTTCCCAACGGGATGCCTGTCCATCCGGCAATGACCTCACCAATGACGTGGCTGTCCACCGCGACGCGCATCAGTGGCGTTTCCCCCTGGAGCGCTTTCAGCTCATCTTCTAGCGCGGCAAGTTTGTCCAGCGAGGCCGGCTCTGTACCGTTTTTTGCTTCTGTGGCCGGTTCTTCCAGGGCGTGCCGAACCGCGCGGATACGCGTGACCAAGTCGTGTTCTTTCTGCCACTTGTCAGTTAGGCTGCTTAACCGTTCCTGCGCCTCCGTCAACGAGGCTTCAATCTCGGTGAGCCGTTCTGTATGCTTCGCGCCGGAGAGTTCCTCCCGCGACAGCACACGCTTCTGCGTTTCGAGATCGGCGATGCGGCGTCCTGCGTCTTCGATTGCAGCCGGTGTGGTGTTGTGGCCCAGCGCAAGGCGCGCGCATGCAGTATCCAGGACACTGACCGCCTTATCCGGCAACTGGCGGCCTGCCATGTACCGGTGTGACAGGCGCACCGCCGAGGTGACAGCATCGTCCAGGATGCGCAAGCCGTGATGCTTTTCCAGCGCGCCGACGATGCCGCGCAGCATCGTGGCGCACTGCGTCTCGGAAGGCTCTTCCACCTTCACCACCTGGAAGCGGCGGGCAAGCGCCGCATCCTTTTCAAAGAATTTTTTGTACTCCGACCAGGTAGTGGCGGCAATGGTCCGCAGTTCGCCGCGTGCTAGCGCAGGCTTCAACAGGTTTGCGGCATCGTTCTGCCCGGCCTGTCCCCCCGCTCCGATCATGGTGTGGGCCTCATCGATGAAGAGAATGACCGGATGCGGTGACGACTTGACTTCCTGAATCAATCCCTTTAGGCGATTCTCAAACTCACCCTTCACGCTGGCACCGGCCTGCAGCAGCGCAAGGTCAAGGCTGTGCAACTGCACGGAACGTAGCGGCGGTGGCACATCTCCCTGCGCGATGCGCATCGCGAACCCTTCTACGACCGCTGTTTTACCCACGCCTGCTTCGCCGGTCAGGATGGGGTTGTTTTGGCGGCGGCGCATCAGGATGTCCACCACCTGGCGAATCTCGTGATCGCGGCCAAGCACGGTATCGATCTTGCCTGCCTTGGCGTTCGCCGTCATGTTGACGGTGTACTGGTCAAGATGCGGCGTCTTTGTGGGCCCTTTGCGCTCGCCGTCGGCGGTACCCTGTGCTGCTTCCGCACCCGCAGCCTGGGCCGTCGCCTGCTGCTCGGAGGACGCTCCTACGACGGTGTAGAAATCCTGCCGCAAACCCTCTACAGGGATCTTTTGCAGCTCCTTGCTGATCTCGCGGGTCGCCCGTGCCAGCTCGGCGTCGGTGAGCAGCGCCAGCAGGGTAAAGCCAGTGCGGATTTCACTCGCGCTGTAATCAATCGAGCCGACAGTCCACGCTTCGGTAAACATCTTCAACAGCATGGGGCTGAAGGCAGGGCTGCGGGCATTGCCTGCCTTCAATTGATCCAAGCTGCGCGACAGCTCCGCCGTAAGGCGCGACTGATCGATGCCGTACTGCTTCAGGATCAACGGCACATCCGTCTCCGGGTTATCCAGCAGCTTCAGCAAGTAGTGTTCGATCTCAATGTCGTAATGCGTGCGCGACATGCACAGACCGGCGGCTGCCTCCATGGCGCGGCGCGTCGTTCCGTTCAGCTTCCCAATCAACGATTTCAGATTCAACGGCATGGTCATGCTCCTTACAAATCAGTACAAGCGGTAGGTCGCCTCGTCCGGGTCCCGATCCATCGGTTTCGTCTTCAGCCAGCTGGCAAAGCCCAGCCGTGCCATCTCATTCTCCTGGGCGGACAGCAGGACCGGCGGCACATCGTTACGTTGCAGGACAAGCTGTATGACAAAGTCAAATTCTCGGCGGCTATAGAAGCGCAGCCACGCAGCCAACTGATCATATGCGCGCGCCCCCGGCAGAAACGCAAGATATTGCGTCAGCGGCATGGGACCCACGCGCACCGTCAACGCACCTTGCTGATCCCAGACTTCGTCCCCCAAGACGGTGGCGTAGCCCAGGCGCTCGGAGACGCCATTGCTATCGTTCAGCACTGTCTGATCGCGGGGTGATAGCCGGTTCCACATGCCGGTGAACTGCTCCACACGCACCGGCACGTCGAAATAGTCGGAGAGAATCTGCTGCAGGCCCTGCGCGGTCCGATGTGTCTGGCCCAGGATGCCTGCATAAAAGACAGCGGCTTCGTCCGCAAACTCCGTACGCCCCCGCGTATGTGCTGTGCCAAGACCAAGCAGCGAGTACATGGACTGCGTCACCAAATCGGCTTCGCCGCGCGACTGCTCGTATGCGATATAGAAGCGGTACTTCTTCCACCCGCGATAGAACAAGGACACGATGCGGTGATTGAAAAGGTCAAAGAACTCGCCCGTGGCATGGTCTTTTTCACGAATGCGCTGCAGCAGCATCTCCGTATAGGGGTGCGGCAGCGGGCCGTTCATCGTCGACAGTCCCATGAAATTGATCGACAATCTGTCCGGACCGCTCCCGCCTTCGGTGTAGCTTTGGATTTCACTGGCAGGAAAGCTGAGCGAGGTGTGCGCGGAAAAACGCACCACCTCATCCGCTGGTGCAACAAAAATCCCCACAGGACGGCGCTCTGGATGCAGCCGCTCCAGGAGGCGCACCATTTGGAAGAAGCGGACCCGCCACGGTTTGTCCCGCAGCATACGCGCCAGAGCGCGCGTGTCGCTGCCACGCCCTTCTGAAACTAGTTGGTTTGCAGTCGCACTCGCTACATCAGCGCCCGGCTGCCCGCTCGTGGTTGCCATTCTCCCAAGGCCTCCTTTCTTAGGCTGGTGGTGACCGATAGCTGGCAAAAGCTGTTCATCGAGGCGTACAGACCAAGAAAGCGGTCCAGCACCGCGGCAAATAGATACGCGCCGCCGCCTGCGAACTGCCGTTCATCAATCTGCATTTCGACATGCGTGCCGCGCGCGGGGCTGCTGCCGTTTTCGCCGCGCACCAGCGCAGAGTCCCGCCGGCTCTCCATACCGGTTATGCTGCCGATCTGCGTCTCCAGGTGTGGAGACTCGCTGAAGTTGTGCACCCGCAGGATTTCCTGCAGCGCAGACAGGCCCGATTCTGAAAGCGACAGGTGATTCAGCGAAAGCTGCGAGATCAGCCGCCACAACTGCCCTTTGCCGCGTGGCGGTTCATGGCTGGCCGTGGGCCGGTGCAGTGCGCGGATGCTCTGCACGACGCCATATCCCTCCGCGTCAAAGTCTCCGTCGCTTGCATTGAAGCTCAAGCGGGATGGCAGGTCATGGTTGCTGCAGGTGCAGTGCACCGTGAGCACCTCTGCATTTGGCTCAGACAAGTCGCCATTAAGGTCGGCCAGCGACAGATACATCTCCGAGGGCTGCCGGTCGCCGAGCATCGAGTAGCGGCGGATGCAGTGCCAGAACACTCCGCGATTCGTTGCGAGGCTCTGAAAGCGAAACGCATATAGCGGATCAATGGGCGTCGTCATCCGCCGGCTTGGACTGGTCGCCAGAACACTGTCCACGGAAAACACTTCCATCATGTGCTGATGCCGGGTGTCGGGAACGACACGGTATTCATGCTGTGTGTGCGACAACAGGATCGGTTCCGCGGCATGCGCGAACAGATTGACGATGGGCGTACATCCAAGCCGCAGTGTTGTGTTGGAGACGCCGACCTCAAGCGACTGCGACCGCTCAGGCCTGTCAAACCGTTGAAAATACACCAGCAGCTCAACGTCATCGGAGGCAGGCAAACCCGCGAGCGCTTCCAATCCATTCAAGCGAAAGAAGAGGAACTTTTCTGGAAAACTGAAGTATTCCTGCAGCAGCCGGTATCCATCGAACGAGCGCCGCGAGTACGGCAGCACACTTTCCTCTTCAGAAAAACCGCATGGCACAAGACACTCAGGGCTAAGTTCAACGACCTTGCCAGGATGCTTGGGATGGCGTAGCGCAATGCGCATGCAGTCACGCGAAAGCAACTCATACAGCGTCAACGTGACAGCGCCGTCTCCCGCCAAATAAAACTGCAGGGAGCGCACGCCAGTGCTGGCCAGTGCGATATCCTCACCCGCGCGCAGCAGGATGCGCAGTACCGCCGCTGCTCCAGAAACGCGCAGCGGCGACGCAATCTGCTCTGGCTGGCGCCACGTGCACTCCGCAACGGAGACGGGCCACAGTTCCACGGGATAGGTCGTTCGGAAGCGGCACGGCATGCCTTCCACTGTGCGCTTGCTGGTCAGTTGCGTGCCGTGTGGGATCACAATGCCCGCGCTCTGCTTGCCCTGGGTTGGGTCGACCTGAAACTCCGCGATGGACATGGCTGGCAAAGGCCTGAGATAGTGCGGGTAGATGAGTTGCAGAAGCGCGGAGGTCACCTCAGACAAGTCGTCATCCAGCCGCAAATGCACGCGTGCCGCAAGAAACGCGAACGACTCGATCAAACGTTCCACATGCGGATCTTCGCACCGGTCCGGCTCCAGCAGCAGGCGGCTGGCCACGCGCGGATATTTGCCGGCGAACTCCGCGCCCATCTGGCGCATGTAGGCCAGTTCGCGCTCGTAGATTTCCAGCAGACCTTCGCGCATGGCCGTTAGTTCACCTTGTACTCGCCGCTGGTCAGGTCCAGCACCGTATCAAATGAGATCTCCTCCGGTGCGGGGTCGAGCCGGATCTGCGCTTCGATGTGGAACCGTACTTGGCGCCGCTGGCCTGCTTCTCCGTCGATGACCACGTTGACGTCCTTCAGCCTTGGCTCAAAGGAGGCGATGCAGTCGTGAACGGCCTGCTGCAACTTGCGGTGATCCGTGCTGGACGAAAGGCTTAGAGAGCTGGTGTCGATCAGCCCATAATGAACCACGCTGGTTGAAGCTTTCGCGTATTTCATGATGTCTGGGATAGGTGGCTGCCGGGTGTTCAAGAGCCACTCCATATCGCGCTTGATCGAATCCTTAAAAACGCGTAGCGAGTGCGCGCGCGTTGACGGAGGCTCATCACCTTGGCTGAGCCGGTCCAGCAATGACTGGGTTACAAGACTTTCAATCGCGCGCGCCAAAACAGTTCTCCTAAAGCGTTAGGGACAAAGCAACGGCAGGGTCAACGCGGCAGAGACGCGTAAAGAGCGCTTCCCTGTCACCCGGGTCCATCGCACCGTTTTGCGACCGGAGAAGCAGCGAAATGGGTTTGGTGATCATGTCGCCCGTCTCCCAGCTTTCCAGATTGCGGTGCTCCATTTCCGCAATCAACTCGCGAAGAATGGGCAGTGCCACACCGCTATTGCCGCTCGCAAGGCAGAGTTCCGCAATCTGCATCCGGCGGTTGTATTTCATGCGGCCGCTAGCCTGCTGCGATGCGTCGCGGGCCAGCAATGCCGTGGCCGCGGCAAGCTGTCCGGCTGCGGCCAGCGATGCTGCCTGCACAAATGCGTCTTCCTCACCGTTCGCCACCACCTCAGGGACTGCGACCTGGATTGGAATGGGCGCAGGTGCGGCGACCGGTGCTGTTGGCAGTGGAGAAGCAACTTCCGCGGCGAACGGGTAAGCTGCAGGACTGATCGTCTCTTCGATCCAATGCAGCGTATCGGCGTTGGCTACTTGGGTGTCATCGACGAAAGTCCACTGCGGCATTTCGGGGTAGTCGTTCAGTATCGAGGTGACCGCGTTCACAATCATGGTGGCAAATGGGTTATAGCCACTCTCCTTAGCGGCCACCCACAAATATCTATGGAGATCGAGCCATGCACGCGCCGACGGATCGTTCAGCGCGGACATGCCGCGCCCCAGCAGGTCTCCCCATGCCTTCTCGGTAAAGGCCATCTTCATGCCCGAACGAATTTCACTGGGCGGGGCGACCAGAATCTCTAACGGAGGCTTTGGGCCGTGCTTGCGTAACTCGCCCCAGCGAATGGACGTATGCAGCAGGTACGGAACGGAACTGCCGGGGCGTTGCGTGTGCATGTAGGCAGCACATGCCTGCACCCGCGCGCAGGCGTCATCCCAGCTTTGCGGCGTGGCTGACGCTGTCGCTGCTGGGATTGCAACGAGTGTGGGTGTCACCACCGCATTTGATACGGGCGCGGCGGCCACAGGCATCGCGACTGCCGCTTGAACAGGAGTCGCCACGACGGGCTCAGGGATCAAGACTGGTTCAGGCTCGGGAGCTTCGATGATGTCCGGTTCAATCGCCCGTTTGTCACTCAGAAGAGAGTTGACCAGGTTGTGGACTTCATCCAGGCTGTCACGCAGCTTACGAAAGGTGGGGCCATCGTCTCCGTACTGCTCCTCGCAGTAGAGCGCAAGATCCTCCAGCACCTCTCGGCCACCCTGCAACGCGGTGTCCAGCACTGCATAAAACGCCTTTGGAGTACCTGCGATGCCGGTGTCCACATCTTCAGCAGTCAGATTGCCACGCTTCAGCGCGTCCTGCCGTGCCTTGGTTTTGGCTTCGTTGTTCGCGGCATCGGCTTCATACCCAAGAGCACGCGCTGACTTGTACACGTGAAAGTTGATGCCTGAGCGTGTCAGGGGCAAGTCATACACAAGTGCTGCGTAGCGGTTCGCTGCCCACTGCAGCGGCACCGCGCGAAGGCTCACGTCTCCTTCGTCAATCTCCGGATAAATCGTTGGCCAGAAGTCTTTCTGCAAGTCGAGCAAGAGCGTCAGCACGGGCTGGACGAGCGGTGCGCCCTCCTGCTTGATATGTGCCTCGCCCAGCCAAGATGCAAGCTGCAGATCCTTGCTCTTCGTGGCGATCGCATCGCCTGCCAGCTTGATCACAAGCTTGGTGTCGGCACGCTTGGCCTGCCGCTCCCATGCGCCAGATGGCAGCGTACTGTCTTCCTCCGCGCGCGCTTCCTTGATCTGGTCGTAGACACGGTCGTACTTTAGATTCTTGCCGGACGGGTTTTCAACGGCGAACGGCTGTAGAAGATCGTCGCGGAGGGGCATTGCTATTGACCTTCAACTGCGGCAGCTCTCACCGCTTCAAGAGGCTGCTCTTCCTGCCGCTTGGCAGTGAACACTAGATGGCGAGTGTCTAGTAAAGGATGTTCTCTATCGTCTGCGAGATAGATCTTCTGTCCTGCTGGGACTGCACCGTACGTCGCGTCTTCCTCCCATACGCTGGTGCGTCCAAGCCGCACCGCATCGTCCGGATGCCTCCAGGAGAGTGGCGCAAGTACTGGCAGCAGCACCTGTCCCAGGTCCTGCAACCTGAATTCCTTTGTGGTCTTCAGGAGCGCGGGTGCCCACAGGAGATCGCGCAGCCGCGTGGGTGCCTCCATCTCGACGCTTTCAATGTAGTGGAAGGGAATCCAGGTATAGCTGCCCGCAATGAAGACCTCGAGATTGTCTCCGATGCGATCGTCCTCGTCAGCAAACTTCGTAAACGCTTCGCCATTGCACGATCCTGGAGGCGAGATCAGGCTGGAACCCTCTGGCAGTTCGTGGCGTGCGAACATCTCCTCCCGCGTGCGCTGTGCGTGAAGCGCTGCACGATACAGCATCGCACCTGACTCCGCATCCGTGCCACCGGAGGCAAGCACGTCAAGCTGTTTCGACGCACGGTCGTACTCCCCCGCGAAGCACAGAAGTTCGAAGAGAAAGGTGCGGCGCTTGGTATTGGTGGGCTGCCTGCGCAGTTCCATCCCAAGCGCCTCGATGGCCGGGCCAAGCTGCCCGGCCTTGTAGAGAGCGGAGGCGTCCATGTTTACGAGCTAACGTTCGTTGTGACGTCGTACTTCGCGGTGCCGGCGTTGGTGTTGGTGCCCTCCGCATCCTGAATGAAGTAGTCCATCTGGAAGCTCTTGTACGTCATCGAGAGGGAGACTGAAGGCACTTCGCTCGACGCGGAGAACTGGAGACTTGCGATAAAGACTTCGGTAAGCGCAAACTTCAAGTAATCAGTGCCACCTGATCCGGATTTGACAGCGGCGAGCGTTGCCGTCTTGTAGTGTGTTCCCTTGGTCAAGCCCTGGAGCAACTTAGGGCTGGACTTATCAAATTCGATCATCAGGTTCAGGTCCGAGAGACTGACCTTGCCCGCGCCTGATCCGCTGGTGCCACTCACGGTGCTGGTCTGCGAACCACCCCAACTCCAGCTCAGAACCTGAATCTCTTTGTCATGTTTGTCCGCTTTGGATTCACCCTCAACGGTGTCCAACTTCAGAAAGTAGTCAACTGCCATAACTTCTCCTTACGATGTAGTTTCAACTTCTCGACAACACGCGGCTACTTGCGTGCCGACTCGGGCAGGTCAGCGACCAGACGGAGTGAAATCGTCAGTTCGTCGAGCTGAAAGTGTGGTTTCAGGAAGGCAACGGCACGGTATGCGCCGGGTTTTCCTGGGATTTCCGTGACCTGAATGGAGGCTTCGCGCAGCGGCAGCCGGGACTTGGCCTGCTGCGACGCGTTATCGTCGGCAAGCACATACTTCGCGATCCAGCGGTTCAGGAACTGCTGGCATTCGGCTTGGGTCATAAAGCTGCCAACCTTGTCGCGCATCATGGCCTTCAGGTAATGCGCAAAACGCGACATGGCAAGAATGTAGGGCAGCTGTGCGGAGAGCCTGGCGTTCGCGTTGGCCGCGTCCTTGTCGTACAGCTTGGGCTTATTGCCAGACTGCACACTGAAAAACGCCGCATAATCTGTGCCCTTACAATGCACCAGCGGAATCAGCCCCTGATCCGCCAGTTCTTTCTCGCGGCGGTCCGTGATTTCAACTTCGGTGGGGCATTTCAACGCGACATCGCCTTCGTCTGTCTTGAAGTTATGCGTCGGCAAACCTTGTACCAGGCCACCACCCTCCACGCCGCGGATCGCTGCACACCAGCCGAACTTAGCGTATGCATCCGTTAAACGCGCGCCCAGTGCATAAGCTGCGTTGCTCCACAGGTATTTGGAGTGGTCTGTGCCGTCCACATCTTCCTCGTAATCGAAGGCTTCCACCTGCTTGGTGTCCTTGCCATAGGGAAGGCGCATCAGCACATGGGGGAGAGCCAGGCCCACGTACCGCGAATCCTCCGACTGCCGGAACGACTTCCACTTGGCATATTCTGTCGAATCAAAGATCTTGCCAATGTCGCGCGGTGCGCCCAATTGCGTGTAGCTGGAAAGATTCAGCAACTCCGCGGATGCGGCAGAGAGAAAGGGCGCGTGAGCGGCGGCTGCGACCTGAGATACCCGCTCCAGCAGCTCAATATCTTCAGGTCCACGACCGAACTCATAATCGCCGATCAGTGCTCCGAACGGAGCGCCGCCAAAGACACCAAATTCTTCCTCGTAGACCTTCTTGAACATTGCGCTCTGATCGAACTCTGACGCGCGCTGCAGATCTTTCAGGAGATCTTTCTTGCTGACGTTCAGGACCTTGATCTTGAGCATGTCGTTCGTTTCGCTCTGATCCAGCAGGTATTTGATACCGCGCCATGTGCCTTCCAGCTTCTGGAAGTTGGGATGGTGCAGCACCTCGTTCAATTGCAGCGAGATCAACTTATCGATCTGTGCGATGCGTGCCTGAATCGCCGCCTCAGTATCCCGGGTCACTGTGACGTGACCTTCCAGAACCTGAGAGACGAATTCCTTGATCATGTCCTTGCCGCGCTCCTGGGACTGCGCATCGCGGCTAAAACGGCCTTCCGCCACAATCGAGTCTAGGAGGGAACCTTCGCTGAGCTGTTCTTCCGTAGTGCCCGCGGCTGCCACGGGTGTGTTTGCGGTTACCATTATTTGCTCCCATCTACGTTCAGTTCAGTGCGCAGCTTCTCGCGCATTTCCGTGTTGGTTACAGCTTCGAACAACATCTCGTCCAGCTTGTCATTGCCCTGCAGGCTGCCGCGCAGATCAGACAGGCGCGTGCGGAGGTCGAGCAGTTCCTTTAGCGGGCCTACCTGCTTGGCCACGTTCTCGGGTGAAAAGTCATCCAGCGATTCAAACTTCAAATCGACCTTGAGCTGGCCTGCGTTTGGGTCGTCGCTCAGCTTGTTTGCGACTGAGTATGCAAGGTGAGGATTCATCCCCTTCAGAACCGTGTCGAAGTTATCCGGGTTGATCTCAACAAATTTGCGTTCTTTCAGTGCCGCCAGCGGCTTTTCCGGCTGGCCCGTCAGGTCGCCGAGCACGCCCATGACAAACGGCAGTTCCTTGGTCTCGATTGCATCGCCGACTTCAACGTCGTAGGTGATCTGGACACGCGGAGAGCGAACGCGGTCCAGCTTATGCTGTGTGCTTTCTTTTGCCATAGTTCCTCGCGGAGAACGTTTCGTCGATCTGTAAATCGCGCCAGCATGTGCAAGGACGCGGTGTGGTTTTCGCGCGGTCTCAACTACTGCGATCGCGCAAGGAAGGTTGACTTGGATAGTGCTGAGGGCGGTTGGCTCAGAGGGCAACCAAGCCGCAATTTCGCAACGCAGAAACAGTGTCTGTTCGACTGCGCAGATTATGGTGTCCCACCCGCAGCGTGTCAAGCTGAATCGCAAAATGCTGATATTCGCTGCAGCGGAGGCGCTCGCCGTATACTCACCTTCGTCGAGAGAGGGTGAGGAAAATGCCAAAGCTGCTGCCGGTGGTGTGGTCGAAGGGCGTGTTTCTGTCGCCGCAGCACTTGCAGTCACAGGACCGCTATTTTGAAGAGCTGGTCCGGTTTCAGATAGGTGCCATCAGCTTCAAAGGCTGGGGATTCAGCGACCTCAAGATGGATGGCGCAGCTCTGGCAAATGGCGCTCTGGCGATCGTCTCGGCATCGGGATTGTTCCCGGACAATCTGAGCTTCGACATTCCCGCCGGTGATGCCGCGCCTCCTTCAAAGCCAATTGAAGAGTGTTTCACCGATGGCCGCCAGCGATGCATGTTCTATCTTGCAGTGCCGGAGCGCCGATCGAGCGGCATCAATGTCAGCACCTCCCGCGATGGCATGAACACGCGCTTTGTCTCCGAACAGATCAAGATTCGTGATGAAAACAGCAACACCCTGGCGGAGCGTCCGGTAGCGCTGGCGCGCAAGAATATACGCATCCTTGCCGAAGGAGAAAATACCAACGGAGCGGTGTTGCTGCCGCTTACTGCAATCGAGAAGACGGAAGGTGGCCTTTACCGGCCGGACCCGAAGTACGTACCGCCTGTTCTGAACATCCATGCAAGCCCGGTGCTCGCCGGGATTGTGAAAGGGCTGGTGGAGTTACTGGTTGCACGTTCAAGCCAGCTCTCTGGCGCGCGGCGTCAGCGTAACGATTCGCTGGCTGATTTCAGCGCGGCCGACGTTGCGAATTTCTGGTTGCTCTACACCATGAACACGGAGGCACCCGGCTTCCACCACATGCTCGACGCGGGACATGTGCATCCTGAGGCGATGTTTCGCGCGATGCTGCGGCTGGCTGGCAGCCTTATGACCTTCTCGTCAAAGTTTGATCTTCGCGATCTGCCACGGTACGATCACGAGTCGCCCGGAGGGAGCTTCGGTCTGCTGGACGCGATGATCCGCGAGTTGCTGGAAACAGTTGTGCCCAGCAACTTTGTTGCGCTGCCGCTGAAGCTGGTGCGGCCATCCATCTATGCGACGGCGATCGAGAAGGATCAGTACCTCCATAACTCGCGCCTCTACCTCGCGGTCACCGCTGACATGAAGGAGCCGGATCTGATCCAGCGTTTCACCCAACTTGCGAAGGTGGCATCGGCAACCCATATTGAAAACTACATTCGCCAGGCGCTGTCAGGACTGCGCATGGTGCATGTGCCTGTGCCGCCCCGAGCGATCCCGGTCAAGCTGCGGTATCAGTACTTCAGCCTGGAGCGTTCGGGCGACGTGTGGGATTCGCTGATGCGCGCGCGCAATCTGGCGGTTTATGCGCCGGAGGAGATCATCAATCCGCAGATAGAACTCATCGTCCTGCTGGCGAATCCTGAGTAGGCGTACGTCACCGGCGGTGCAGGAACAGAATTGCAACAACGATCAGAACAATCACCAGCAACACATTCATCACAATCAACAGCAACACAAGTGGACTTAACTTCTTACCGGGTGTTTCGTCCTTTTTCTCCTGTTTTGGAGGCGCAATCGCCAGTCCAGGCGCGATGGAACTTCCGGAAGCGGGCGCGGCGGAAGGTGAACCGCTGGGTTGCTCGCGTAAGCTTCCGCCACGCAGCACACGCGTGTACTCGCTCTCTCCTCCCGTTGAAGCACTCGAGTATGGCGTGGAGAAGAAGGATGGATCACCCTGCACCGGTTGTGGCTGTGAGGGCTGATTCTGGGCGGGCTGACTTGCGCTTGCACCGTGTTCAAGCGATTGCATGAGCCGGGTGAAGTCTCCTGCAGCAGCAACCGGCGGTGCAGGTGCCGGATACGCCGGAGGTGTGGGTGCGGCGGTTTGGGCATACCGTGGCTGGGGCGCTGCTTGCGCGAATGCAGCGAACGGATCAGACGAAGCGAGAGGCGGTGCCTGCCGCTGCGGTGTTCCGGTGGAGACCGGCTGGAAGATATCTGTGAAGCCACCCGCCTGAGAGCCCTGCCCACTTGCAAACGGTAACGGGGAAGACTGCGGCTGCGCTTGAAAGATGTCCGTGAAGCTGCCCTGTGGCGGCGGTGCACCAAAGACGGTTGCCGAAGGGGGTGATGGACGGCTGGTTGGATGCGGCTGAGAAATCTGTGGCTGAGCTGCGGGCTGGCTTGCAGGCGGAGGAGCAAGAGGCTCACGTGAAGTGGACGGTGGTGCCTGAATCTGCTGGAACAACTGGGTGAAGGCACCGGCCTCTTTCGACGGTGCGGGAACCTGTAGAGGTGTGGAGGTATCGAGCGCGTCAAAGACAGCAGTCGCATCGGCATCCTTCACCGAAGGCGGAGTTGGCAGCGGTTGCGACGAGGGCTGACGCGCGGAGATGGCACTGAAGAACTGTGTGAACTCGCCGGGCTGCGCGACTGGTGTCTGCGCCTGCCGCAGAGGCTGCGGCTCGAACTTGGGAGGCGCGATGGGTGTAAAGATCTGGGTAAACTCGCTGGGCGCGGCGGAGACGCCCTGCGGCTTCTCCGCTTTTGGCTGCTCCGCTGCGGGCGGCACCCCCGAGGCGAAGATCTGCGTGAACTCGCCGGGGGAACTCTCTTCCGCCTGTCCCCGGCGCTGCTGTGGATCGTGTGACTCGGGCGTACCCGGCATGATGGATCTCCTCTGAAGTTGTCGCGAGTCGTTCGCGGCCAGCCCTTCTTTTACTCGCCGTCCTGATGCGTTCAAGCACCAGTGACGAGGTCTAAACGTTTTACATGGACCGCTTGGCAGCATTCGGCTACGATGCATCTGCGGCACGTATCTTGAATTCCCTGCTCGTCAACACTGTAATCCTTGGATCGCGCGCATGAAACTGCTGTCCCATGTGGTATGGACCGAGGGCATGTATCTTAGCCCTCTCCACTTCCAGACCCAGAGCCGTCATTACGAAGACACACTCGCCTTTCTTGTCTCCAATCTTTGGAACCAGGCTTGGGGGTTATCGTATCTGGAGCTGGATGGGGAGGCCGTGCGCAATGGGAGCGCGGTTATCCTGCGTGCTGCCGGTATATTTCCTGACGGTCTTGTCTTTGACTGCCCCGCATCCGACGATCCTCCGCCGGCCCGTCCCCTGCGTGACCTCTTCTTGCCGGCGGATGCTTCGCTGCTGGTGTATCTTACAGTTCCGCGCCGCTTGAACTCGGGCCAGGTACTCGATCCCGAGGACCGGGAGAAGGGTTTGCGTTACTCCTTGGCAAAGCGGAGAATTTCAGACGAGACAAACGGCATAGACATCCGTGAGCTAAGCTTTGGCCGCAAAAACCTGGCGGTCATCTCCGAGGCGGAGATCACACCGGAGATGGTCACGCTTCCACTGGCCCGCGTGGTGCGCGATGGACGCGGACAGTTCTTCTACGATCCTGACTTTATTCCACCGTGTCTGCAGATTGGTGGAAGCGAGGCGATGCTGCTGCTGCTGAAGCGCCTGGTGGAAAGCATCCAGGAGAAGATTGCAACGCTTGCGCCACGGGCACGGCAACAAACGCGCTTTGAGTCCGGGACGTCGGCATTGGATGTTGCCAGCTATTGGTTTCTGCATGCTCTTTCAAGTGCCGCGCCGGTACTGCAACACCTGCACCGTTCGCAGGCGGCCCGGCCGGAACAGGTCTACATGGAGCTGTCACGGCTGGCGGGTTCACTGTGCACCTTTGCCGCGCAGTCTGAGATCAGGGAGCTTCCGCCGTATGACCACATGCATCCCGGCGACAGCTTTTATGCGCTGGACAAGCACATCCGGCGGCACATGGACATCGTTCTGCCCACCAACTTTGTGGCGCTGCAGTTTCTGCCGGGTGAACCCTATTTTTTCGAAGCCGACGTCGCGGACGAGCGCTGCCTGCGGCGCTCGCGATGGATCTTTGGCATCCGGTCGTCGCTCGGCGAAGCGGATTTAATTAACGGCACGCTGCGGCTCATCAAGGTGTGCTCTGCGCGCTTTGTGCCAGAACTGGTGCGCCGCGCCCTGCCGGGACTCACCCTGCATCACCTGCCCGTCCCACCGTCAGCCATTCGCGCCGAGGCCGACAAGCAATATTTTTCCCTGGATCTTTCCGGGCCATGCTGGGACCACATCCAGCAGACGCGGCGCGTCGGCGTGTACATCCCCGGCGAGATACGCAATGCGGAGTTTGACCTGAACGTTATCGTGGAGCAAAGCTCATGAGTGATCCGCACGCTTCAAGTACGGGACAGCGCACCAGCAACCTGGCTGCGAATTTCCAAGAGGCTCTTACCGCCATTCTGCGCGTCCGTGCACAGCCAGCGATGCTGCAGCACCCTGACACCTTTCGCACCCAAATGCGCCAGCTGCTGCAGACCGCAATGGCGGAGGCGCGCACCCTGGGTTACAGCAGCCAGCATATCCAAATGGCCGTTCTGGCCGTAGTCGCGTTTCTGGATGAGACCGTGCTCAACCTGCGCACGGAGGCTGTTGGAGAGTGGTCACGACGCCCTTTGCAGGAGGAACTCTTCGGAGGCCATACGGCGGGAGAGACCGTCTTCGCCAACCTGCAAGCGCTGCTGCAACAGCAGGACGCACCGGAGATCGCGGACGTTCTGGAGGTGCACTGCCTCTGCCTGGAGCTCGGCTATAAGGGCCGGTACGCCTTCAGCAGCGGCGGTGAGTTGCGCCAGATCATCAGCATGTGCAGGGACAAGATCACGCGCATCCGCGGACGTCAGCCCTTGTTTCCCGCGCCTGCTCTCAGCACGCCGCAGCAGCGTGTCTCAAAGGACCGCATAGGGACCAGCCTGCTGGTGGCCGCTGCCGTGCTTGCGGTGACCACCGTCGCCGCATTCGGCAGCTATGAGTTCTCGTTATCGTCCGGGGTGTCACGGTTGCAGAGTAACTCCACCGTGCTTCGTTAAAGGGTCCCATGCTCCTGTACATTGCCGCCGCTCTCGTTCTGCTGTTGGGCATTGCGCTTGCCTTTGGCGTTGGTCTGATCGCTACATTGCCCGCCGTCGCCGCAATCGTGATCAGGATATTGCTGTTGCTGCTGGCAGCCGCCGGCGCTGCCTGGCTGGTGGTGCTGGCCCGCAAACGCTCCGCAGGCGCGGGCAAGACAGCCGATGGCAAGCCGGTGGACACGGCGGCTTTCGACGACCTGCTGCGCGAGGCCAACCGCAAGTTAGCCGCCTCGCCGCGCGCCGGAGCCAAGCGGCTGAACGACCTGCCCCTGCTGTACATCCTTGGCGACGCGAATTCTGCGAAGACTACCGTTGTCCTGAAATCAGGTCTGGAGCCGGAGCTGTTGTCAGGTCAGGTCTATCGCGAGCGTGATGTTGTCTCCACTCCCGTTGCAAACATCTGGTACAGCGAAAAGGCCGCCCTCATTGAGGCGGGCGATGCCTTCCGCACCACGCCCACGCTTTGGAACCGCTTGATTGTGCGCACCCGGCCGGAAGCGTATCGCGCCGCGTTCAAGGGCGCGCAGTTCCGTGCGGCGGTGCTGTGCGTCAGCTGTGAGCAGTTCATGGGCGCACAGACGAACGAGACCATGCAGGCTTCCGCGGCTCTGCACGGTGCGCAACTGCGCGAGATGGCACGCCTCCTCGGAACAGCTCTGCCCACCTATGTGCTGCTGACAAAGCTGGACCGCGTTCCTGGCTTCACCGACTTCGTGCGTAATTTGTCGGCTGAAGAAGGTCATGCTCTGCTGGGTGCTTCGCCGGACATCTCCGCCGACGGTGGCTCCTATGCGGAGCAGGCCACGTCGGCTACGACCCGCGCCTACGACGATCTGCTGTTCTCACTGGGCGAGGCCCGGCTTGAGGTGCTTTTTCGGGAGACCGATCCTGCGCGTCTCGGCCCAGCCTATGAGTTCCCGCGCGAGTTGCGGAGATTTCGCACACTTCTCAGCACCTATCTGGTCGAGCTGGTGCGGCCCAGCCATCTTGACAGTAATCCCATGCTGCGCGGCTTTTACTTCACCGGCATTCGCGCCATTGTGCAGCAGCAGATGGCTGCGGCAGCCGCCCCGTTGCAAGCCGGCAGACCGCTTGCGGCTGATGCTACCGGGATCTTCTCCGTGCCGCAGGCAAGCGCCGCAGTGCCTCTGGTGCAACCAGCCGTGTTCGGTGAAAAAGTCGCGCAATGGACGTTCCTTTCGCGCTTCTTTCCGGATGCCGTACTGGGCGATACCGCGGCGCTGATGGGAACGCGGCAGACCGGACATGGCAGGCTTTTCCGCCGCCTGCTGTATGGAAGCATTGCCGCTCTCCTGCTGATCTACCTGGGTCTGCTAACCGGCTCGTATTTCGCAAACGCGGCATTGGAGCAGCACATCGAATCCGCATCCACGTCGCTTGCGGCGGTGCCTTCGTCCTCCAGCGGACTAGTCTCCGTTGAGCAACTGCGGCTGCTCGACGACCTCCGCTCCGATGTCGTTCACTTGGAGGCCTACCGGCAGAATGGCGTCCCTCTGCGATACCGGTGGGGACTGTATCGCGGCGATCAGATACTGCAACCCGCCCGAGCGGCGTATTTCGCGCATTTTCGCACACTCCTGCTGAACCGCACGCAACAGCAGATCGTCATGGCGTTGAGCGGGCTTCCCGCCACGCCGCCGCAAGTTCTGGGCGCGAACACTGACTACAACACGGTCTACTCCGGCCTGCGCGCTTATCTCATTACGACGTCCAATCCTGACAGGAGCACGGTCGACTTTCTGCCGCCCGTCTTAGTGCAACACCTGCAACAAACGGGCGCACTGTCGGGCGATACGGAGCAACAGCAACTCGCACAGCGTCAGTTCGCCTATTACGCATCCGTTCTGCCGCATGACAATCCGTACAGCATCGCGCCCTCCGGCCAAGCGGTCACGCACGCACGCGGATATCTTTCGGGTTTTGGCGGCTTTGAACGCATCTACCAGACCATCCTGACAGCAGCGGATAAGTCCGGACCGTCCATCCAGTTCAACGAGCAGCATCCCGGATCCATCGACACCGTCGTGGAGCCGCATACCATCGCCGCAGCCTTCACCCAGCCCGGTTACAGCTTTGTGCAGGACGCCATCGCCCATCCTGACCGCTACTTCAGCGGTGAAGCCTGGGTGCTCGGCGATCAGGCACCCGCCTCTATCGAGCCAGGAGCGCTGAGGAGCCAGCTCGCCACACGCTATGTGGACGACTACATCAGCAAGTGGCGCGCTTTCCTGAAAGACGCAACCGTTGTGCGCTACCGCACGCTGGCCGACGCCGGGGATAAGCTGACCGCGTTGTCCAGCAACAGTTCGCCATTGCTGGCGTTGATCTACACGGCCTCGCGCAACACCTCCGTGCCCAACCCGCAGATCGCAGCGGCATTCCAGGCCCCGCAGGCCCTCGTGCCGGGCGGCAGCACCGAGCAGTACATCGGCACGCCCAACAAGGCATACGTTGATGCACTGCTGGCGCTTACCGGAGCCATTCGCCAGGTGACCCAAAGCAACCCGTCTGGCCCGGCAGACCCGGCAGCAGCGGCTCCGGTCAGCACCGCAGCTAGTGCGGCACACATGGCAGCGCAGCAGGCCGCGCAGGCATTTCACATTGATTCACAAGCTCACGTTGACACCGCCACGCTGGCGCTGTTGGAAGCTCCTATCACGGGCGCGGAGGGTCTGGTGCGCGGCATGGGACCAACGCAGGCAAACGCCGGCGGGAAGTCGTTCTGCACCGCTTACAACGGCGTCTTCGGCAAGTCTCCGTTCAATCCAAAGGCTACCGCTCAGGCCACACCCGCGGAGATCACAGCTTTGCTGCAGCCTGGCACCGGCAGCCTGTGGCAGTTTTACAATGCGAACCTGAAGGCTGTCCTTGTGCAGCAAGGTCCGGAGTACGTATTAGCTCCAACCGCGACGGTGAAGATCACGCCAGCGTTCCTTCGCTTCTTTAACCGTGCCGCCACCATTTCGACGGCAATGTTTCCCGCAGGAGCCACCGCTCCCGTGCTTAACTTCACGATGCGAACACTCCCCGCCAGCGGTGTGCAGAGCAGCCAGTTCAGAGTGGATGCCCAAACATTGAACAATAGCGAGGCGCAGAAACAGTTCACCTGGTCGGCACAGAATGCCGCTCAGGCTGGCTTGACCGCAAACACTCTGCCGCTCACGTTTTCAGGCACATGGGCTGTCTTCGAACTGCTGAACAAGGCACACACACAGAAGACACCTGCCGGGTACGAGCTGAGCTTTCCGCTGGAACTCGCAAACACCCCGGTCAAGGCACCGGACGGCACACCCGTTGTTGTGCGCTACGAGCTTTCCGGTCCGGGAGCGGACGTGCTTGCTCCCGGCGCTCTCGCGGGCCTGCGTTGTGTCAGCGAAGTTGCGCAATAACGCTGAAAAAGGAACAATCAAATGTCTCAAAGTCGAAGAGCTTTTCTAACCTCAGCGATTTCCGTGGGCGCACTTCGCTACCTTGAGGCACAACCCACCACTCGGACAGTGAGCGCGTGGGGCTCGCCGGTGGTGGACTGCCACTTTCATCCCAGGCCCATGCTCCAGGCCAACCTTGATCACCTGAATGGATCAGGGTGTCAGGCTGCGTACCTGCTTACGCCCTTGAATTCAGTCGAGAGTGTCAAGGCGTTTCTTCAGGAGCAACCCACGCGGTTCCTCGGCTACTCCGCCAGCACCGATGTGACCTCCCCAGACGCGGTGAAGCTGCTCACGGAGGCGGTGAAAGGTGGCGCTCATGGCATCGGAGAGGTGAAGTATCACGTGGAAGCAGACGGGCCCGAGATGCGCCGCCTTTACGCGGCTGCCGCAGAGTTGGGCGTGCCCGTCACCATCCATTTCCAGGAGGTGCCGCACACACCCGCCGAGGGTGTCTTCAACACCGGGTTCAAGCGCTTCGACCAAATCTTGAAGGCCTTTCCAAAAACCACGTTTGTCGGGCATTGCGATGCATTCTGGGCCAACGTGAGCGCGGACTACGCCGATGACAAAGACTATCCCCGCACCCCCATCGTCCGCGGGGGCATCACCGACCGGTGGCTTTCCGACTACCCCAATCTGTTTGGCGATCTTTCCGCGAACTCCGGGAACAATGCCTTGACGCGAGACCCATCCTTCACCGCTGATTTTCTGAGCAGGCAGGGGGACAAGCTGATCTTTGGCAGCGACTGCAGTTGCACAGACGGTCATGGTGCCGGAATCTCGCAAAACGGCAATCCTGGCGCGGCCCGCCTGGCAGGCAAGTGTGTCGCGCGAGAGACCCTGACAGTGTTGAAAGCAAATACAACACCGGAGCTGTTTCACAAGCTGGCCTGGGTCAACGGCCATCGCGTCTATCGCTTGAACGGTTGATCGTTCGCCGGCACAGCGTGCGCAGCGTCTCCGCGCACATGCCGGCAAAGACGAATCCGTGTGCAAGCGAAGTCGCGCGAACCGTACACCATCGCGCTTATAGTAGAGGTGCACATTTCCCACGCCATGCGCAAACTGCCTCCATCGATTCCCTTTGCCGCTCTTCTGCTTGCCGCCGCTGTTGGCGTTGCTGTTCCAACGCTTGCGAGAACAGCTGTGGCGGACGCTCAAACCGCAACACCATCCACGGCGCAGCGGCTGAGCGCGTTCAATGCCGGCCAGACGCGCCACCCAGAGGATCCTGCAGAGGTGGCGCGCGGAAAGACGATCTACGGCCTGAGCTGCCAAGCGTGCCACGGTGCCGACCTGCGCGGCGGCGACATGGGTGGGCCCAATCTGCTCCGCTCGCAGGTAGCCATGACCGACCAGCATGGCGAAAACATCACACCCATCATCCACGGCGCCCGGCAGGCGCAGGGCATGCCCAACATCGGCCTGAACGACGCTGACGCGAATGCCGTGGCGGCATACGTGCGAAGCGAGATCGGCGGCATCCAGAACCAGGGAATGCCGCCCGGCGAACTGAAGCCCCTGAATATCGTTGTGGGCAACGCCGCGCATGGGCAGGCATTTGTTGAAGCTCACTGCGCCGCCTGTCACACGGGTGAGACGCGTCTGGACCATATCGCAGCGAAGTACGCTGATCCCAAGCTGCTGCAGGCGCGATGGATCACCGGTGGACGCAGCGGCTCCGCAGGCGCGCCCGGCACCAGGACATCCGCCACCGTAACCACCCCCTCGGGCCAAAACGTTACCGGCACCCTGCTTCACATTGATGATTTCCTGGTTTCGCTACAGCTGCCAGACGGCACGGAACAGAGCTTCCGGCGCACCGGCACGCAGCCAAACGTCGCCGTGCACGACCCCATGGAAGCGCACCGGAGCATGATGGCAACGCTCTCCGATTCTGACATGCACGATGTAACCGCTTATTTGGTGACCCTGAAGTGACCCTAACCCGCGCTCTCGCCTGTGCTTTAGCAGTTCTGCTTGCATCCACCCTGTATAGCCAGCAGCTTGGCGTGGGGCCGCAGGATTTGCAGAAGCCCCTCAGCACGCAATGGACCACCTACAACGGCGATTACACCGGAAAGCGCTTCAGCTCCCTGAAAGAGGTGAACCGGCAGACGGTGAGCCGGCTGACCCTGGCTTGGTCGTCGCAGCTTACGCCCGGAACGGACACACTGGCTGCAGGCCCTGGTGGAAGCAGAGTGTCTGTGCCATTGCACACCGGCGGCGAAGGCGACGGCAGCGTTAACATCCGAGCGGGTTCTATCAAGGGCTCCGCGCTGGTTGTGGACGGCACCATCTACATCACCATGCCCGACAATGCCTGGGCGATGGACGCGCGTGACGGCCACCAGATCTGGCACTACTTCTGGAAGACCAAGGGCGGCACGCACATTGGCAATCGCGGCTTTGGCATGTGGAACGGCTATCTGTTCATGGAGACGCCAGACGACTACCTGGTCAGCCTGGACGCCAAGACGGGCAAGGAGCGCTGGCACAAAGAGATCGCCAGCGTGCAGGAGGGTTATTTTTCCACTGCCGCGCCCATTGTTATCGGCAACCATGTGCTGGCTGGAGTGGGGAACGACATCGATTCGCCCGGTTTCCTGCAATCGTTTGACCCTGAAACTGGCGATCTGCAATGGAAGTTCTACACGGTACCCATGCAGAAGGGCGATCCGGGCCTAGACACCTGGGCCAGCCTGGACGCGGCGCGGCACGGCGGCGCGCAGACGTGGATTACCGGTGCGTACGATCCAGAGACGCACTTGTACATCTTCGGCACGGGTAATCCAACCCCGGCCTACACCACGGGCAAGCGCGGCAACGGTGCCAATCTGTTTACCTGCTCCCTGATTGCGTTGAACGTGGATACAGGCAAAATGGCCTGGTATTTTCAAACCTCGCCGCATGACATGCACGACTATGACTCCGCACAGACCCCTGTGCTGATCGATGGCACCTTTAATGGCAAGCCGCGCAAAATGGTTGCCACCGCCGCGCGCAATGGCTATTACTTCACGCTGGATCGCATCACCGGCGAAGATCTGGTCACCAGCAAATACGGCGAGAACACCAATTGGGCCAAGGGCCTGACGCCTGAGGGCGGCCCCAAGCATGACCCTGAAAAGGACGCCACCATCGCGGGATCGCTGGTCTCGCCCAACTCCAGCGGCACCGTCAACTGGCAACCTCCGGCTTACTCGCCGCTTACGGGCCTGCTTTACACCTATGAGCTTGACAGCTTCTCGCTGGTCTACCTCACAGACCCCGATCCACGCGGCTCCATGGGACTTGGCGGCAAGGAAGAAAACTATCTCGGCAGCACCGCCAGCTATCTGACGGCAGTTGACTACAAGACGGGCAAGGCGCGCTGGCGGCATCGCTTTTACGCTGCCGATACGGGTGGCGGGGGTTTGCTGGCTACAGCGGGAGGACTTATCTTCACGGGCGACGGCGCGGGTAACCTGGCCGCATACGACCAGACCGACGGTGCGCCGCTCTGGGGCACACGCATCGGCAAGATCAGCAACGCTCCGCAGACCTTCGAACTTGATGGACGCCAATACATCATCGCTGCCGCCGGCGACACTGTATGGGCCTTCGTGTTGAACTAAGCCGCTCCCAGGGAGATCCGTATGAAGTCGACACGCAGCATCTTGGACCGCCGCAACTTCCTGCGCAACGCTGCGGGAACTGCGGCGCTTCTTTCCTCCGCGATGCAAGCGCAGCAGCAGGCCGCTCCCGAATCCATCACCCACGCCGGTGCTGCACGCCCGCTGACCGATGCGGAGAAGGTGCAGCGCATCGCCTCCAACAGCTACCCCATTCGCTGGCTCTTCAAGGTCCACAACCAGGCAAATTCACTTACGACTGACCAGGCCACCGTGGTGAAGATGAAGGCGAAGTATGGCGAGATCACGATGCTTGAGTTCCCGGAGTTCACCAAGAAGACCTTTCCCGGTGTCACGCGGATGGACCTCTGGTCGTCGCTTTTTGGCGACGCAGGTGATGACAGCCAGTACGTGAACACAGTCATCACCAACTACGACGGCAAGCAGCGCCCCTGGGTAGAGTTTGACCCCTCCAGCACGAACGGCCGCAAGTGGCTGGATCGCATGGCGGCCAAGCTGCATGAGACCGGTACCACCGTGCAGCACATCTCCAACAACGCGCCCCGGGATATTTGCGATCTGGACGACACCAAGCGCAAGGCCGGCGTGGAAGTGGCCAAGAAGTGGCTGGACGGTGCCGCCGTGATCGGCGCGAAATCCATGCGCGTGAACAGCGGCGGACCGCGCATCGCGCCCTGGCCGGTTGCCGATCCCAGCAGCTACCCAAAGAACCCTGAGATCGAAAAGTATCTCGACCAATGCATCCTCTCGTTCAAGGAAATGGCCGATCACGCCGAACGTGTCGGCGTCAAAGTCACGCTGGAAAATCACTGGGGACTAACGGCAAATCCGGTCAATATCCGCATCGTCGTCGAAGAAGTGAACAGCCGGTACTGCGAGGCCAGCCCGGACTTCTGTAACTGGGAAAATAAGTACCTGATGTACCACGCGCTGAACGATCTGGCACCGTACGCCCACTCGTGCGTGCACGCGAAATACTGGGATCGCTGGCAGAACCCTGATGTGCAGCGCAATGTGCGCATCATGCTCAACCACAACTTCGATGGCGTCTTCGCGCTGGAGTACGAAGATGGTCCGTGGGACGGCGTGGAAGGCGCACAGTATCTTTACCGCGAGGTCATGGCTGCGCTTTAGGTCAACAGCCCCGCAGCCGCCTTCCACTGCTGCAGCCGCACAACGGCCAGCTTGATATCAGCGTCGCGCCGCGACTGGTTTGGTTCTTCTCGCTCGATGGTCAACGTTCCACGGTAGTCCATTACCTTTAGCTGATACAGGAGCGCGGAAAAATCCACCGCACCGTCGCCCAGGCGCACTTCCCTGCCAAGCGTGCCTTTGGTGGTTGGCCCCGTACCATCCTTGCAGTGCACGGAAAGCACCCACGGCCGCAGCAGAGTCAGCGCTTTTACAGGGTCGCCAGAGCCGTACATCACCATGTTTGCGGGGTCGAAGTTGACCTTCAGATTTGGCTTGTCCACGTCTGAAATGAAGCCGAGCAGAACCGCAGCTGTCTCCTGTCCGGTCTCCAGCGCAAAGGCCTGATCGTAGCCATCGCAGCTGTCACACAATTCGCGCGTCACCGCGACCAGTTCGTCGTACAAGGGGTCTGATGGCTCCGCAGGAATGAACCCGATGTGGCACGAGACAGATGTAATACCAAGATCGTGCACAAACGCTGCAACTTCTTTCGTGCGCGCAATGCGTTCCGCGCGATACTGAGGATTCGTGAATCCAACAGACTCATGCACGCGCGCCATGCTGGAATAGTTCTCTCCGGCATAGGAGCACGCGGCACCGGTAAGGGCTACTCCCGTGTCAGCGTGTGCCTTCCGCCATCCGTCCAACGCTCCGGCGCAATCGAGAGTTGGAGGCACACCCAACTGACCGGCGTGCAGACCAAACCTGCTCAGTTGACCAAGCGCCGCCTCTGCCGTGCCGTCCGCCCAGAAGATCAGCCCGGTCTCGAACGGCTTCACATTCCCGTTCAGCGCCTTGGCTGATTGCACTTCACCGTCCATCACACTGGATTCCATTCAAGTTCCTTCCCGCCCGCGTTCCGCGACGCCCTCAGCAGAGTTGAGATGCGAACGGCGTCCGCAGACGCTGCCGGAGAGCAACGTTCTGGCGCGGCACCACGTCTGCAGCACTCGACAAAGTACGCGATCTGGTCATGGTAAGCGTCATGCTCTGGGATCGCGATCATCTCTTCCTCCGCTCCAACCACGCGCCGCAATTCGCCGTCCTTGAACGTTAGCGCAGCATGTCCGGCCTCGATTCCGAAACTTGCCACGAAGGGCGCATCCGGCTCCATCCATCCGCCCTCCAGGTGAACGTCCAATCCGCCGGAATAGCGCAAGACTCCGTGCATGGTGTCCACCGGCCCCAAGGGCACCGCGCTGACCGTGGCGGGCGGTCCAAACAGGTGCAGGGCTTGGTCCAGGTCATGACTCAGCAGATCCAGGATGGCACCTCCGCTGCGTGCCTCATCCGCAAGCCAACCTCCCCACTGCGGAAATCCGGTGCTGCGCCGCAACGTTGCGTTCCGTATGTTCGCGCGCCCGGCGGAACGCACAAACTTCTCGGCTGCAATGTAGGGGAACATGAAGCGAAGCACCTGGCCCACCATCAGAAGCCGTCCGCTTGCCTCCCCCGCAGCCAGCATCGTGTCGCAATCGCTCACGGTAAGCGCCATGGGCTTCTCGCACAGCACATGCTTGCCCAACCTTAGCGCTGCAAGCACTGCGTCGCAGTGCAGATCGGTGGGCAAGCAGATATCCACTGCATCAATCTCCGGATCGGCGATGATGTCGCGCCAATCCGGCACCCACGCCACGCTCTCCGGCAGAGGTCTGCTTTGCAGCGCGAGATTGCCACGGGGAGCAGCATCGGCAGAGGGCCGTGTCCGCGTCGCAACTGTCTTCACCGTAACGCCATCGATCCTCTGCATGGCCGCCAGATGCGCCGCGCCCATAAAGCCGTAGCCAAGAATGCCAACCCTCATCGCTACTCCACCACGACAGCCTTAACCAGGTTTCGCGGCCGGTCCACATCCACGCCACGGCTGACCGCAAAGCAGTAGGCCAGCAACTGTAAAGGGATCACCTCGCAGATGGGCTGCAGCGGCTCCGGGACCGCATCCACGCCAAGAAATGCATCGGCAAATGCTTCCACATCGCGGTCTCCGCTGTTACCCACCGCGATAATACCCGCACCCTGCGAGCGCATGTCCCGCATCAGGGACAGTGTTTTGCCATACAGATGCAGCGAGTTCTCGTCATCGCGGTCCACGGTGGCAATGAACACCAGTGGCGCGTTCTGACCGACCAGGGCATTAGGGCCGTGCTTCAGTTCGCCGGCCGGGTAGCCTTCCGCGTGAATGTAGGCGCTCTCCTTCAGCTTCAGCGCGCCCTCCAGCGCGATGGGATAGTGCACACCGCGGCCCAGAAAGAGAAAACTTGAAGCATCCTTAAACCGGCCTGCTGCCGCGCCTGCCTGTTGGTGCCACCGCTCCATTTGGCCTCCGATCAGGCCGGGCAACGCATGAAGTTGCCTGATCTGCTGGCCGATTTCGTCTGCGGTCATGGTATTTGTGGAGGCAGCTGCCAACAGGCTCAGGAGGCGCAGCACCAGCAATTGCGCGGTGAAGCTCTTGGTGGCGGGGATGGCACGCTCACGTCCTGCGATCACGGGCACGGAAATCTCCGCCTCCTGTGCCATCGTGGAGGCTGTGACATTTGAGATTGCAAGCGTCGGCAAGCCGCGCTGCGCGGCCAGACGCAGTGCCGCTAACGTGTCCGCCGTTTCCCCTGATTGTGAGATAACGACGACACCCGCACGGGATGGTTCCTGCACCACGCGCGCGCCGTACTCGCTGGCAAACTCTACGGCGACGCGCAAGGTACTCTCTGCCTCGATGACGGCCATGCCCACCATGCCTGCGTGCCTGCTGGAGCCGCTGGCAGTGATGAGCAGTTCCGTCTCTCGTGCCAGCCATGCCTGCACCGGTCCGGCTGCGTCCTCGCGGAAACTCTCCCCGGCAGCATAGTGTTCCAACGTAGCCTGCAAGCTCTGCGGTTGTTCATAGATTTCCGCCAGCATCCAGTGGGCAAACGGCGGCGGTGGTTGCAACGGCGGCACGGGGAAACTCCTTTAAAAGAAAGCGCGGATGGCTCATCCCATCATAGGGTTTCTCAAGCATCATGGAGTGAAGGATTCGATTGCAATGACGGCAGCGGCAAGCAGCGAGACTCCTCCCATCCCGAACCGGCGCGACGTTGTGAAGACGCTAGCCCTGAGTGCCGCAGCCGCAGCGCTGCCCTCCGCCGCCCACGCCGCAGCACCGGATGCGCATGCGCCCATGGCGCTTGGTCTGCTCATCAAGCCGTATCCTGATCCCGCCGCGAAGATTGCTCTGGTGCGCCAACTGGGCCTGCCTACCTGCTTCCTTTCGCTGGACGCGTATCTTGGCAAGTTCACACCCACTTTGGCAAAGCAGTTTGCAAGCCTGCTTGAGCAGAACCAGGTGGTGGCGACGACGGCAGAGGTTGTCTACCCGCAGCCGCTGAAATGGAACTTCATCGAGGGGCCTTCGACTATCGGCATCGTTCCGCGGGCGTACCGGCAGGCACGCATGGACGCGTTGAAACAGACCTCGGACTTTGCCAGGCTGCTCAACATCGGCCGAATCCAGACGCACTGCGGCTTTCTGCCAGAAGACCCGAAGGATCCGCTTTACGATGAGTCTGTTCTCGCGATCCGCCAGCTTGCGGATCACTGCAAGGGGAACGGCCAGAGTTTCCTGATGGAAACCGGCCAGGAGACTCCCATTACCATGCTGCGCGTCCTGAAGGACGTTGACCGGCCAAACCTCGGCGTGGGCCTCGACACCGCAAACCTGATCCTTTACGGCAAAGCAAATCCCGTGGACGCGTTGAAGATTCTTGGCCCGCATGTGCAGGCAGTCCATGCAAAGGATGGCCGCTGGCCCACCGATCCAGAGAAGCTCGGCGAAGAGGTCGTTATTGGCTCTGGCGAAGTGGATTTCACGAAGGTGCTCGGCGGCCTGAATCGCCTGGGCTACACCGGTGCCATCACCATTGAGCGTGAGACGTCTGGACCGCAGCAGATTGCTGATGTCCGCGCGGAAAAAGCGTATCTCGAACGCATCCTTGCGCAAGTCATGCCATCGTAACCACAGAGGCGAACCATGCATCGGAGAGACTTCCTGAAGAGCGCTGGCGCGTGCGGCCTGCTGATTGTGTCACCGGAGACGGCCTTCAGCTACAACGCAAATTCGGCCGTGCGCTACGGCCTTCTGGGATGCGGCAATCGCGGCACTGGGGTGGCAACATCGTTCGCGACCAACGCAGGCGTGCGCATCGTCGCGCTTGGGGATATTTTTCCCGACCAGCTTGCGGCAGGCAAGAGGCACTTTGATCAACTCAATGCATCGCTCAAGCAGCCGCCCGTTGACCCGCAACTCTGCTTTCGCGGCTGGAACGCCTACCAACAGATGGCCGCGTGCAAGGACATCGACGCGGTTCAGATCTCCACGCCACCCATCTTCCATGTGGAACACCTCGCAGGTTTGACCGCGGGTGGGAAGCACGTCTACTGCGAGAAGCCGGTCGGCGTCGATGTGCCGCAGACCCGCCGTGCCCTTGAGGTTGCCGCGCAGCATGACGGCAGGCTGAGCATGGCGGTCGGCTTCCAGATTCGCTCCGCGCCGCCCTTCGTTGAACTGGTGCGGCGTATTCATGCGGGACAGATCGGCAACGTGGCTTTGATGCGCGGCAACTACGATTCCACACCAAAGATCTACCCTGATCGCGGCGGCATGAGTGGGAATGAGGTGCGCCTGCGCAACTGGCTGTGGGATCGCACGATCTCCGGCGACATTTTGCTGGAGCAGAACATCCACGTCATCGATATCTGCAACTGGGTGATGGGAACACATCCGGTAAGCGCGCTTGCGAAGAAGAGCCGCAAGGTCATCACCTCTGGAGACATCTCTGATAACTACGAGGTGATCTTCACCTACCCCGGAGGCGTGGGGTTCTCCTTCACGTCGACACAATTCAACGTGAAGAGCTTTGGCGTCTCGGAGACGTTTTACGGCAGCCTGGGCGTCGCGCAAAGCCCGTATAGCGGCTCGCTCGGCATCGAAGGCAAGCAGCCATGGACGTGGTCAGGCAATCCGCCCACCACGCCGCAAAACAACCTTGCCGAAGCGGATAGCATGAAAGATCGCGACTTCATCGGGAGCATCACCACCGGCAAACTACAGAATCAGATCGCTGCCGGCGTGGAGACGGCGCGCACGTGCATGATGGGCCGCAAGTCCGCTGAACTTGGCCGCGCCGTGGCCTGGGACGAAATCGAGCGCGACAATCAGGCATACACTCTCGGCTTCGATATCAAGCAGTTCACGTGAACTCTTCGACGATGACTAGAGCGGAACGCCAGCCATCGGTTCGCTCACCGCCTCCGTACTGCTGCGCAGCACGGGTTCATCGTCCCGGTGCTTGAAGACTGCCAGGAACACTGCCAGCACCACCGCAGACGCAAGCGCCGCAAACAGCCACACGGACCGCCAATCGTAAACCGGAATCGTTCCCGGAACACCGCGCTTTGTGTACACATCCACCACCACACCAGAGAGCCACGAGCCAACAAACATGCCCATGCCAAGTGTGATAAACGCGATCAAGCCCTGGGCAGCGGCTCGCAGCGCAGCTGGTGCGCGCCGGTCAATGTAGATTTGGCCGGTGACGAAGAAGAAGTCATAGCAGATGCCGTGCAAAAGGATGCCAGCCCAGAACATCCACACACCGGCACCCGCATTGCCGAACGCAAACAGCAGGTAGCGGACCACCCACGCGGCCATGCCCGCTGCCAGCATGTATTTCACGCCAAGCCGGCGGAAGAACAACGGGATCAGCAACATGCAGAATAGCTCGGACATTTGCCCGCCGGTCATCTTGCCGGCAGCGTTGGTGACGCCTCGCTGGTTGAGGAACAGGTTCGTAAAGGTAAAGTAGAACGTGAGCGGGATGCAGATGAAGAAGGATGCCACGGCGAAGATCGCCATGGACCGTTCCCGCAGCAAGCCAATGGCTTCACGCGGAAACAGACCGCTTAGTGTCACGGCATCGCCGCGTGCCAGTGGAGGCGTGTGCGGCAGCGTCAGGCAGTACAGGCCCATCACGAAGGCCATTCCCGCGCCAATCTCCAGCGGCTTCGCAGAGGCTTCAATCTTGAGGCCGCCGATGACGAGGCCGATCACGATCCATCCCAACGTCCCCAGAACGCGGATAGGGCCGAACTCCTCTTTCGGATCACGAATATGCCGGAACGAAAGCGAGTTGGTGAGCGCCAGCGTTGGCATGTAGCAACAGCAGTGGAGCAGCATGAGCGCGTAAATGGCCGGAAAGGTATGCTGGCGCGAGGCGAGGAAGAGCAGAACGCCGCCCGCGAAGTGCAGCACGGCCAAGACTTTCTCTGTCGCGAAGATTTTGTCCGCGATGAGACCAACGAGGAACGGAGCGACGATCGCGCCTACTGCCGTGGTTCCGGAGACGAGTCCTACCTGCTGCCCGGTGAAATGCCGCGCCGACGTGAGCCATGTGCCGATGGTGACGTACCACGTTCCCCATACGACGTACTCCAGAAACATCATCAGGCCGAGACGCGCTTTCACTGGCACAGTCACCGGTTCTTAACCGGCAACGCAAACGCAACATACTCACCTTGCACTGGGCTCCTGTCAGCGGGATGCCCGGACACGGCGTGCGTGTACGATGACGCGCGCGCCGCCGCGCAGAAGACGACATACTCACGGCCATCCACTTGATAGATCGCGGGCATTCCTTCCAGCGCCATCGTGGTTTGTGTCTGCCAGAGAACCTTGCCCGTCGCGGCGTCCAGGGCGCGAATGGTACGGTCACGAGAGCCCGTGAAGATCAACCCACCTGCCGTGACGACCGGGTTCACTTTAGGGTATTGCGTGCCGGTGTTCGGGTGGCCTTCCGCTGCGAGTTCGGGCACATCGCCCAAGGGCTCTTGCCAGCGGATGGTCCCGGTGTTCAGGTCGTACGCGGTAAACGTGGTCCACGGTGGCGCGATCACGGGCAATCCACTATTCGCGAACATGAAACCGAAGCTGCTGCGGTAGTGCAGCTTTTCGGGATCGGTTACACTCTCGCTGTCCGCGCCCAGCGTGAGCTTGAGCATGGCGGGCAGGTCCTTCGAGACGACGTACATGTAGCCGTGCGCGGGATCAGCTGCCGCGCCTCCGAAGTTGGCACCGCCGTTGTTGCCCGGCATCTCCACGGTGTCCTGCGTGCTGGGCGGCTCAAACAGACCGCGATTGCGTGCCGCAAGCATCTGTTTGCGCACGGCATCACGCTCGTCCGCGTCCATGTACGGACTCAGGTCGTCCACGGTGAACTTCTGCCGCGCAAATGGCGGAGGCGCGCTCGGAAAGGGCTGCGTTGGCCAGGTCTGTTCCCCAGGCATGTCGGAGGCTGGCACCGGCCGTTCCTCCACCGGCCAGAGCGGCTTGCCGGTGTCGCGGTCAAAGACCCATACGAAGCCGACCTTGCTGGCCTGAGCAACAACATCCACCGGACGCCCATTGTGCCTGACCGTCAGCAGCATCGGAGTCGTGGCGTTGTCGTAATCCCAGATGTCGTGGTGCACCATCTGGTAGTACCACTTGAGCTTGCCAGTTGCCGCATCTAGAGCAAGCAGGCAATCGCCAAAAAGATTTGCACCTGCACGATTCGCGCCGTAGAAGTTGTACTTCGGGCTGGCGGTTGGAATGTAGACGATGCCGCGCTTATCATCCATGGCCATGCCAGCCCAAGCGTTCGCGCCTCCGACGGTTTTCCAAGCATCCTTCGGCCATGTGTCATAACCTGTCTCGCCGGGGTACGGAATGGTGTGGAAGCTCCACGCCAGCGCACCGGTGCGCACGTTATATGCGCGGATGTCGCCCGGGCCGGAGGCGTACTCCTCATTCGTCACGGAACCAAGGATGATCAGGCCCTTGTAGACCTTGCCTGGGCTATAGGACTGCACCAGGGTCAACCGCTCCGGCTCACGGCCCAGGCCTTCGCGCAGGTCCACGTGCCCGTCGCTTCCAAAGGTGGTGATGGGTTCACCAGTGGTTGCATTTAGCTCCTGCAACGCGTTATCGACGGAGAGGATGAGCCGGCGATCCTTGCCATCCGCGCTCTGCCAATAATTGTAGCCGCGCGTGGTGATGAGCGTCTTCTTACCCGTGAAGCTGTGTGTCCACAGCTCCTTGCCGGTACCCGCATCCAGCGCCACCACGGAACTATTGTGGGCCAGAACGTACATGGTCCGGCCAATTACCAGCGGATTGAAGAGATAGTTGCGTTCATCGCCGGTGCTGAAGCTCCACACCTGCTTCAGTTGCGCCACGTTCTTGCGGTTGATCTGCTGCAACGAAGAGTACTGCGCGCCGTCCGCCGACCCGCCGTAGTCACTCCAGCCAGCATGATCCCGCGCCTGGGCACTGCCCAACACTGAAGCGCCCTGCATGACGCCGAGCAGAAACAATCCACACCGGCAGCTCAGCGCTACACGCATTCGCTTACTCATTCAGCATTCCTCGTCCTCACAGTTCTTGTCTCGCAGCGAAACCGAGCGGTCTGCATTCACTTGTCATCCCGCAGCGAAGCGGAGGGATCTGCATCTTCGACCTTACCGGTGCGAAAGGTCACGGATCCAGATGTCTTTAAACTGCATATTTCCTTGCCCACCAGCGTGCAGTTGCAGCGCAATCTTTCCATCTGGAGCTGCGGGGTGCGGGTCCGTGTAGTCCACCATCGGCACCCCATTGAGCCGCGAGCGGTAGCGGTTGCCGACGACTTCCACCAGGTAGTCGTTCCACTCACCCTTGCGCACGACACCTTCATTCTCCGGAGCGGGCCAGACGACCCATCCACGACCGTCTTCGGCGTAGACACCGCCAGTGTGATGCATCATGGTGCAGTCGATCTCAAACTGCATGCCCTGCGTGGTGTCTACGGAGTTCGGTTTGAAGCCTGTGTGGAAGAAGACACCGCTGTTTCCATCGCCAACACACTTGAACCGCAGGGATAACTGGAAATCTTTGTAATCCTTGTCGGTCTCGAGATAGCCATACGCTTTGGTCAGACCTTTGCCGTGCAGGATGTTGTCTTCCACCGTCCAGCTTTCCGCGCCAACATTGGTCCATCCGGTCAGGTCCTTCTCGTTGAAGAGTTGTATCCAATCGTTGCCCGGTGTCTTCGGCTTGCCCTGCGGAGTGCTTTGGCCCATCAAGAAACCCGTGAAGACTAGCCACGCTGCTATGACAGTGCATAAGAAACAAGGGTGCCTTCTATCTGTGGTAAAAGTCCGCACTTCGGCGGATTTGCTGATCGATGCGTTCGTGAGACATAGTACGCTCATACGTTCTCCGGTGCCATGACGGTATCTGAACACACTAGCCCGGACACTCGCTCCCGGGCAAGCAAGCAGGCCGCAACGCTCAGCGTTTGCCTGCGGGCGTTACCTGCAGTTCAGCGCGCAGGCGGATGTCATCGGACGCGGCACCAACGACAACATCGAAGGTACCCGGTTCCACGGCAAAGGCGTGTTGCTTCACGTCATAGTAGGCAAGCTGCGGCATTGGCATGGTGAACTGCACCTGCCGTGTCTCGCCCGGCTGCAGGGCAATGCGCTGAAACGCACGCAGGCTTTCAAAGGGCTGCACTACCGCGCTTTCACGCTGGTGCGTATACAGTTGCGGAACATCGCTCCCTGCCATGCTGCCTGTGTTTCTTACGTCAAAGGAGACCTGCACGGTTCCGTTCGCCGTGACTGAACCGGACGAGAGCTTCAGATTGCTGTACTCAAAGTGCGTGTAGCTTAGACCATGGCCAAACGCATACAAAGGCAGCCCCTTAAAGTACATGTAGGTGAAGCCTCTTGAAACGTCGTATTCGTTCTGCGGAGGCACGCCATCCAGGCTGGCGTAGACGGTATAAGGCACGCGTCCGCCGGGATTATCGTCGCCGAACAGTGCGCGCGCGATCGCCGTGCCACCGGCCTCACCCGGATACCACGCGCTCATGATTGCTGGCAGATGATCCTGCGCCCAATCCACCGCCAGCGGACCTGCGTTCATCAGCACCAGCACGGTCTTGGGGTTTGCCGCGTAGACCGCCTCCAGCAGTTGCTCCTGCGCGCCGGGCAGATTCAGGTCGCGGCGGTCATGCCCTTCCGCTTCCACGCGAAGATTTGTGCCAAGGCAGAGGACTGCCACATCCGACCTTCGAGCAAGATCAACCGCGCGCGCAATGGCTGCGGTATCGGCAGGCTCAACAAATCCCGTGCCCTCCTCATACTTCACGTCCACACCGCTGCCCAGCAGCGCACGCAGACCGTCCGTAACGCCTTCCTTTTTGAACGGCGTGCCGTAATAGTTTCCCGTTTCGTAGTCGCGATCTCCTGCCGGTCCGATGACCGCGATGGAGTGCACAGATGCGCGTTGCAATGGCAGGAAGTTACGGCGGTTATTCAGCAGCGTGATCGACTCCTGCGCGGCCTTGAACGATAAAGCCAGATGCTCCGGTGAGCGCACACTTGCCATTGTCAACTTGCTGTATGGGCTGTTCTCCGGCGGATCAAACGCTCCCAGCCGGAAGCCCACGCGCAGCACATGGCGCAGCGCGCCATCCAGTTCTTTCTCCGTCAGCAGGCCGCGCTTAACCGCCTGCGGCAGATTGACCTCAAACTCCGTGTCGTCGGAGTCGTTGCCTGCCTTGATGGCCATGGCAGCGGCCACCACAGGATCTTCGCTTACACGCTGACCCTGTTCGCCGTCGTTGTTGGCACGCCGGCCGGTCAGCAACTGCACGGCACCCAGATCGTCCGTCACGAAACCATCAAATCCCCACAGTCCGCGAAGAATGTCGGTCAACAAATAATGGTTCACCGCGTCCGCCATGCCGTTGATCGCGTTGTAACTGGACATGACAGACTGCGCATGGCCTTCCGTGATAGCAGCTTTCCAATGGGGCAGCCAATACTCCATCAGGTTGCGCTCATCCACCGTGGCGGAAAGGTGCTGCCGTCCCGTCTCCACGTTGTTGACGGCAAAGTGCTTTACCGTGGCCGCGACTTTCAGGTGGTTGATGTCGTCGCCTTGCAGGCCTTTCACGTACGCTACCGCCATGCGCCCGGTGAGATACGGGTCCTCGCTAAAGACCTCCTGGATGCGGCCCCAGCGAGGGTCCCGGCTGATGTTGATGACGGGCGAGCGATACACCAGACCGTGGGTTGACCGCGGGCCTTCCGCCTTTGCGTTGTAGAGCGCTCGCGCCTCGTCACTCATGGCGTTCGCGACGGTATGGACCAGCTCCGGATCCCACGTTGCACCCATGGCGATCGCCGCCGGAAACAACGTAGTCGGCTGCTTCGACCACACGCCATGCAGCGTCTGGTTCCATCCGCCCCACATGGGTATGCCAAGGCGAGGGATGCCCTTGTTCAAATGATTGAGCTGCTGCGCTTTCTCTTCCAGCGTCAGCCGGCCGATCAGGTCCGTGATGCGGTCCTCCATCGGCTTTGTCGTATCGCGGAACAGCGGCGTGGACGCGTTCTGCGCGGCTGAGGTCATGGCAGACGACAACAATGCAATCCCGAGCAGCAGACGTTTCATTACATTCTCCTTTGAGTTACCGCGCCGCCCGCAGTGGCTCCACGATGGCGGACATGTCCTTCTCCGCCAGACCCGCACGAAGCGCATCTTCCAATCGAGATTCAACCAGCGCCGCCGATTTCAGATCCACGCCTAGCGTCTTCGCATCGGCTTGCGCGTATTGCATGTCCTTCTGCATCAGCGGAAGCAGGAAGTTTACCTCATACGTGGCCTGCACCATCCGCGCGGACATGCCCGTGAGTAGCGGGCTGCCCGGCGCGGCCTTTGTCAGGAAGTCCAGCGCCTGAGTCCGGTCAAGACCGCTGCGCTCGATCCACACCATGGCCTCAGCCAGCGACGCAAGCTGCGCGCCGCAGAGGAAGTTGTTGATCAGCTTCAGACGAGCGCCGCTGCCTAAGTGGCCCACGTGGTACACAGCTTGCCCCATGGCCCCCAAAATTGGCCGTGCTTTTTCGAGCGTCTCTGCATCACCCCCGGCCAGGAAACTTAGCTTTCCTGCCTCGGCCTGTGGCTTGCTGCCTGTGACTGGTGCGTCCAGAAGTTTGATCTGCTTGGCTTTGCAGAGCTCGTTCAACTCCGCCACCCACGCCGGCGTCACCGTGCTGCATTCGATCGCGATAGCACCTGGCTGCATGGCGCTTAGTGCCCCATCGTTCCCAGTCCAGGCTTCGCGCGAAGCCGCATCATCGGCCACCATGCTGATCACGGCATCCGCATCCTTCGCCGCCTCAGCGGGAGTGGCAGCAACGCGCGCGCCTTCACCCGCAAGCGGCTCCGCCTTCGCACGCGTGCGGTTATACGCGGTCACCGCAAAACCCGCTTTCAGCAAGTTCCGCGCCATTCCCATGCCCATCGTTCCTAAGCCAAGAACTGCAACCCTTTGTGCCATCGACCTCATCTCCGTTCAGTTCAACACCGAAACTTGAAATACCGTATTTCGAACTTTGTTTTCGACCCGCACCGGATTGCGCAACGGCCGCCCAAAGCCGTCAAACTGCACCTGCATCATGTCGCCATCTTCTAACTCAACACCCTCACCGAAACTCAATGAATGCGCGCCAAAGAAATGCACATGCAACTGTCCCGGTACACGGTGCCCTTCGAACTTGAAGTGATGGTGTTCCAGATTACGCAGGCTGTGAGCCATGTTCGCGTCGCCGCTTTCGACCGGCTTCTGCCAGATCACAGCACCGTTGCGTTCAATCTGCGCGCTCCCTTTTACGTCTTTGAAGTTAGGATTTGTTACTAACTCAGGGCCAATGGCACACGCCCGCAGCTTTGATCCGGCGAGATTCAGGTAGTTGCGCCGTTCGAACTTATGGTCGGAAAACTCATTGCCCGCGCACATGCCGATGCGCACCGGTGTGCCATCCTCCGCAACGATGTAGATGCCGGCAATTTCTGCCTCTTCCCCGCCATCCTCGGCATGCGCCGGCACCGTAAGTGGGGCGAAAGGCGCTTGGATCGCGTGTCCATTGCCCTTATAAAACCACTCCGGCGCTATGCCGGCCACGCCTTCTTCGGGACGGCCGTTCTGCAGCCCCCACTCAAACATCCGCATGCTGTCTGTAACGGGCTGTTGCGTGTCATGCGCGGTTTGCAAGTGCATTGCTTGCCGGTGTTTTGCGCTGCCCAGGTGAGTCAGCCCAGTCCCGGAGATCAACATCCGCTCGGGCGCACCAGGCACATCCACGGGCGTCAGCAAGCGCCAGCCGCCGATTCCGGCATACACCTCGTCGTAGAGAACACTGTCCGCCGTTGCCAGTTCCTCCGCCCGCAGCGTTAGCGAACTGCTCTCCAGGATGCAGCGTTGCGCGAGTTGATAGACCGTGTTTACGCCCTCCAGCAGTTGCAGCCGTGGCTCCTGCACCAGGGCGACACTCCGCTCAGATCCCCGTGCTATTTGTACCAGCCGTGCCATCGTCTACTCCACAATCCTGAAGCGCTTCAGTGAGTCTTCATTCACGGTCAAGCCAAGCCCCGGCCTGTTATCGTCCAGATCAATGCTGCCGTTTACCGGCTCCGGCTCGCCGTCAAAGATATACCAAAATAACTCATTCCCCACCTCAACACTTACCTTCGGAAAAAACTCCGCAATGGGCGAATTCAGGCTTGCCATTACCACGTGATAGTTATGCATCTGCCCGGCATGCGGGACCACGGGGACTTGAAAGCTTTCGGCCAGCGCGCTGATCTTGCGTGCCTGACTAATCCCTCCCACACGGTTTGTATCAAACTGGATATAGTCAAGCGCGTCATTCTCTAGAAGTTCGCGAAAGCCGAAGATGGTGAACTCATGCTCACCGCCAGCAATCGGAACGCGCCCGTAACTCTTTAGTTCCTTATAGCCGCGTGTATCGTCTGGGATCACCGCTTCCTCAAGCCATCGAAGATGAAACGGCTCCAGTAACGGCAACATGCGTTTCGCATAATCCAGCGACCAGCCCATGTACGCATCCGCCATCAGATCAAGTCCGTCGCCGATCACCTCGCGCACATTCCGCACCAGCTCCAGATTCTTCTGCATACCCTCCGCACCGTCCATCGGACCCCATCCGAAGCGCAGCTTCATCATGGTGTAGCCCTGATCCTTGTACCTCTGCGCCTCGGCACGCAGCTCCGGAATTGGCATGGCATACAAGCGGCTGGCGTACACGGGGATGCGGTCCTTCGTCCGTCCACCCAACAGGCGGAACACAGGCTGCTTCGCGTCCTTGCCCAGCAAATCCCACAACGCGATATCTACGGCGGAGATCGCAGCCAGCGCGACGCCCTTGCGTCCAAACGCCAGGGTACGGCGGTACATCTGCTGCCACAAAAACTCAATGTCCCATGGCTCCGCGCCCAGCAGCAGAGGCTTCAGGTAAATGTCGATCAGGGACTTCGTCACCATCGGCGACAGCGCTGCGTTGCCTAGCCCAACCAGCCCGCTATCGGTAAATATCTCAACCAACAGCCAGTTATGGAAAGCAAAGTTGCCCATCGACGCCTGGCGAAACGAGACCAAATCCATAGGATTCGTGCAGAAATGCGCGGGCAGCGGAACCGTCTCGCCCTCCCACTGAACCACTCGCGTGCGTACTTCGGTGATTTTCATGCGTGACTCTCAATTTCAAGCAGGTCATTAGATCGTAGAGGTTGAATCTTGCCACCGGCCAATGCCAAGGCAAGAAAGCCGATCAGGTGAAAGCTTCCCACCAGGAAAAAGAGTGTTGTATAGCTGAAATGGTGTTGCAGCAGCCAGCCTGCAATGATGCCGAAGATCGCGCCGCCCATCGATCCCCCGAAGCCTACCAGGCCGGACACGGTCCCCACCGCGGACAGCGGAAAGACATCCGCAGGTATGGTCATAATCAGTCCAGACCACGACTGCTGCGCAAAGAACGCGATGCTGAACAACCCCAGCGCATAGCTCACTGGCACAAATGGCACCAGCATCACCACCGGCATCATCGCCGCGTTTGCGCCCAACACCAACTTGCGCGAGAGGTCCAGCGAACGCCCGCTTCGTATCAGGCGGCTAGAGGCCCACCCACCGAGAAAGCTTCCCACACCAGACGCGGCATACGGTATCCACGCAAACGCGCTGACTTGCTTGATGTTGAATCCACGCGCGTCGTAAAGATACTTTGGCAGCCAGAACAATAGGAAGAACCATGCGGAATCGCTCATGAACTTCGCGAAGACCAGCATCTGCACCTGGCGCAAGCCCAGCAACTCAGTAAACGTCAACTGCTTGCCAAGCACACGCGTCTCTACAGTTTGCACTGACACTGCCGGACTCTTGTTGCGGTAGGCCGCAGTCCACCACAGAGTCCATGCCAAGCCCAACGCACCCGCCAGCACAAAGACCGCACGCCATCCGCTGTGCAGCAGCACCAGCCCAATGACCGGTGGCGCGAGTACCGAGCCGACTGCCGTACCGGCATTGATGATCCCCATCGCCGTCGATCGCTGCTGCACCGGAATCCATTCGGACACCACCCGCGTTGCCGCAGGAAACGCACCGCCTTCTCCCATCCCCAACAAGAATCGCATCAGCAGCAAAAAGCCAAACGTCGTCGCCAGCGCATGCAGAGCGCACGCGATGGACCACCACAGCATGATCAGCAGGAGGCCGCGCCGTGTTCCGATCCGGTCCAGCAAGCGCCCACCGCCCACATACAGCGCGGCATATGCCAGAAGGAACGCCGTGGACAGATATGAAAACTGCTGGTTGGAAACTGGGATCGAATGCTGAATTGCTGCAATCGCCACCGAAATCGTCTGCCTGTCGAAGTAACTGATGGCGATTGCAAACGCGACCATGACAACGAAATACCAGCGCGGGTCCGCAGCCCTGCTCGCCGCCGTGCTGGCCACCGCCACCGCCGCCGGACGCACTACCACGTCACTTGCAGCAGTGAGATTGCTTGTCGCGGCATCTCCGTCGTCAACGTGATCGCACCATTAACCACGTCCATCCAAACCGGCGAGGTCAGAAGTTGCAGCCCTGCCTGGCTCTGCAACAGCGCGTATTGTTCCGTGGTCGGGTGCTGCGGCGAACCCATCGCCTTCCATACGGTGTAGGCGTTACTGTGCATGTCATCAATGCGATAGTGCGTCACCAACACGCGTCTCGCTATAGCCGGTATGCCGCTGACTGTTACCGATGTTGGTGCCGCCGCCCCGGGTGCGTCCACATCGTGGTAGTTCCAAAGCATCACCGCCGCTTGCCGATCCCCCCTCGTCGCAAGGCCATCCACATCCGCCTCCGCGCGCACACCCGTGGACACCAGCGTCGTCAGCGGCACCTTGCCATCGCTTGTCACGGCAATACGGTTTCCTTGCATCAACGCTGCCATGCGGAAGAAGTTCAGCACGGGCTTGTCGACGCCGTTCGTCGAGAGCGAGCGAAATCCTTCGAAGTAGTCTTTACCCTCAAACTCAAACGACCAGCTCAACATCGCAAGCAGGTTCACCTTGTGCTGATCCTGCAGTTCGAACAGTGCCTTGTACGCCGCCGCGGTGTACGCCGGATACAGTATTCCGTTGCGATAGTTATTGGCCGGATTAACCTTGCTGGAGCACGCGGCACATCCTTCCGGATCAGCCTCGCTGATGATAATGGGCAGGCTACGAAACTTCGCATAGCTTGAGATAAGTTCGAAGCCATGGTCCGCATCCGTAAGCTCTTTGTTGATACCCATGGTGACAACACCGTTTTCTATCACCGGACGGCCTTTCGCATGGAACGAGATGAAGTCCATGGGCAGCGGCTTGCCGTTGGCGGCGCTCTTGCCGGAGTTCACGTGCTCTAGGAAGTTCTTGAGGAACGCGTATGCCTTCGGATTGCCGGGGCTTGTACTCGCCGGACCACCCACTTTCGCATCTGGCAGCGCCTTCCGTACACCATCTACCGCGTAGTCATACAGCTTCCAATACTCTTTCGGTGCGGTGTGCCAGTAGTCGATATCTGGCTCGTTCCACACTTCGAAGTACCACTGCCGCACCGTCTCGCGGCCGTAACGCTCCACCAGGTGCGCTGTTACCACACGGATCAACTCACCCCACTTGGCATAGTCCTTCGGAGGATTATTCGACTCGCCCGAGATGGTGCTCTTGGGATAATGCACCTGGTAGGGCACGTCCCGGTTCGGCAGGTGCGCCACCAGATCTTTCGGCATGAAGCCAAGCTCCACCATGGGGCGGACACCTGCGGCCTTATATTCGTCGAAGATGTTGTCCAGTATCTTGAAGTCGTACACGGGCCTGCCGGTCGCGTCTTCGGAGTAGACGTTTGTCGAACTCCACTTCAGATCGGGCACGCCATCGCCACTAGTTAGCAGATGATGTGCGCGGATGTACACCGGCACTGGACTCAGATCGTGCAACTCCCGCAGCAATCGCTTGCCATCGTGCCCCGTGGTGTAATTTCCTTCGTCATATCCAAACCAAGAGTAAATGGGTTTGTAGGGTCCCACCGTCTTGCTTAGATCGACGGCAATGGTGACGGGCCGGCCGGCGGCCCCAGGGGGAGGAGCTGGCTGCGTGCCTTGCGTCACCGCACTTGCCGCGCAAAGCAGACAGCAGGTCGCAATCAACTTCAAAGGAGGAAGCATTGGTCTAACCTTTTACTTAAAAGTTGTACTTCAGTGCGAACTGAATGTCGCGGGATGGAACCGACGTAGACGTAATCTGGCCGGCGGAACTCGTATCTACCGTGGCATTCGGCGCGTTGAAGCTCGTGGTGTTTGACAAGTTGAAGAACTCCGCGCGGAAGGAAAGTACCGATTCGTGCGGCATATTGAAATTCTTGAAGATGGACGCGTCGAATTGCCGGTACAAGTCGGAACGCAACGTGTTCGCGCGAACCTGACCGTAGCGGTACACGTCGTTCCCTGCACGCGCAACGCCGGTGGCCGTGCCGTTCGCGATCTTGTTTGCGGTAATGTAATGCGTCTTGTCAAACCACGTGAGGATGGTCTTCTGGAAGTTGGGATTCGAGTATCCGCTTAAGTCGGGCCGCTGACCACCTACGCCGGTGTTGGCAACATCGCCAGACACCGTCGGCGTGTATGGCGTTCCGCTGCGCAGGATCACGATGCTCTGCACCTGCCAGCCACCGGCGATCGCATCCACAAAACCATTACTATTGCTGAGGAACTTACGGTTCCGGCCTACAGGTAACTGATATGTTTCGCTCAACGCCAGGTTGTGCGGGATGTCATATGGGGAAAGCGCGTACTCATACCCAAGATTGCCGCCCAACGCGGGCGCTTGATTAAACTGAAAAAACTTGGCGTAAGTATATGCCACCAGTCCCGACAGCCCGTTACTCATGCGATGTTCGAATTTCGCCTGGAGCGAGTTGTAATTTGTGGACAAGTCGCTGGAGATGTACGAAATGGTCCCAAATGGCTGGTTCGGACGGCGCGGTTGTACCGATCCGGGACCGGGCGGCGGATCGTTAAAGTCGTTATTACCTTGCAAATGGCGTCCGTTATTTCCTACATAACTCACCTCGAGCACATCATTCTTCGTGAGTTGTTGTTGAATGTTAAGGCTGTAGTGTTCGTTTACGCCGACCTTTAGGTGCGTGTACGTCGGCGTCAATTGTGGATTGGCCAGCGCGGATCCAAGCGGCGCGCCAAGGAAAAAGTTTGCCAGAGTGCGCGTCGGTGCAACGTTTTGTGTTTGATTCTGGGTCTCTGACAAGCGGAACGGTAACGAATTAAGGTTGACGCGGCCGCTGGTTCCCTCCGGTTCATAAAACATGCCGAAGCCGCCACGTATAACTGTCTTCGGCGTCACGCTGTATGCAATGCCGACGCGCGGGCCGAACTGCGTCTTGTCCGTGTAGGTGAGGTTCTGCGGCAAGCCGGCTTGCGCCGCGGTTTGTATATATTGCCCAAAGAACTGATAGGCTGCAGGTGCAGCGTACTGTGCTCCAAGATCTGGGACGGTTCCAGTACCGCCCACAATGATTGGCTTCGCCCGGGTTGGATCGAAGGTACCGATCTGACCGCGGTAGCCGTTCAACCACGGTGAATACTCATACCTCAAACCGGCATTCAACGTCAGCCGCGCGCTTAACCGCACATCATCTTGGAAGTAAAACTGCTTGTAAGTCTGCTGTCCGCCGAAGTTCGCCGCCGGATACGCCCGCGTGACGGCACTCGGATATCCAAGCAAAAAGTCAGCGTATGCATCCCCAGATGCATTTCCGTTGAAGCTGAACTGGCCGACGTAGGTCTGGCTGTCATAGCCTAGCCACTGATAGTAGCGGATCAGTGTTCCTACTTTGTAGGATGACCTGCCTTTTAGAATAGTGAAGTTTTCCGTGCCCTCGACCGCCTTGCGGTCCTGCGACTTCGGCCGCTGATCGAATGCCGATCCTTGAAGAGCTGTGTATCCGCTCCATGAATAATCCGGAAAGGAACCACCCGTCCCGGGCCTAAGTTGCGGGGAGAATCCCTGCACACCGAACTGCGCATTGAAGTCCGGTCCCTGCAGGAATGCCTGCAAACGCACATGGCTAGGCAAATAGTGGACACGCGCTTCATTTACTTTGTTGCTGCCTATGTTGGTGATAACCCCAAGCGCTACATCCATGCCAAGGGAAGTTAGGTTTGCACGCCCAAGCAGGGGCGAGGCATTTGGATCCACCTCATGGTTCTGTACATAGATCCAGCGCGCAAACAAGCGGTTTGAGCTGTTGATTTGGTGGTCCAGCCGTAACGTATATTGGTTGAAGTCGATGGCCTGCGAAGGCGTATACGCAAATGTGCCCGTGCTTGTGTTTTGCTGAGGGTAGTACTGCTGGATGGCATTCGCCGCTGACGAGAGCCTGCCCATGGGGATGGTATTGTTGGCAAATTGAACTCTGCACGTGCTTCCAACCGCCGGTGCAGGAGTGGCTGGATTCACGGGACATGTGGCAAGGTTCGCCTGGGTTATGCTAAAGGTCAAAGTTGGATCGTAGATAACCTTCGATCCGAAATTACCGCCACGCTGCGCGTTGTTGGGTACGATACTGTTAAAGATCAAGCCCTGGCGGAGCCGCTGTCCTTCAAAGTCGAAGAATAAAAACGTCCTGTCATGACCGTTGTAAATATGGGGGACCCAGACAGGGCCGCCGATGTCCCCGCCGAATTGGTTGCGTTTAAGAATTTGGCGCGTAAGAGCGAAGAAATTGCGCGCGTCGAGTTTGTCGTTGCGAAAGAACTCAAAAATGCCACCATGAAACGCATTGGTGCCGCTCTTGACGGTCGCGTTGAAGAATGCACCCCCGCGGTTGTACTCGGCGGAATACGGGTTCTGCTGTACGGAGAACTCCTGCAGGGCATCGATCGATGTCTGGATAAACGTGCCACCCTGGTGCTGTTCGCTAACATCCACGCCATCCAGCAGGAATGAAATGGCTGAACCGCGAATGCCGCTGATTGTATTGCCGTTGACCACCTCAGGCCGGATGGCAAGGGAGTTTCCGGTAGGCGGCAAAAGTGCCGCGCCAGGAGTTAACTCTGCCAGCCTGAAGAAGCTGCGGCCATTCAGGGGCAACGCCGTCAGCTGCTCATTCGTAATCACCTGGCCGACGGTGGCACTATCGGTTGTGAGAAGCGGCGTGCTTGTTGTGACGGTGACTGTCTGGTCGGAGGATCCAACGGTCAGCGACAGGTCCTCGCGTACTGTCTGACCCACTTCAACCTCAATTGCCGTAGTGGTGATGCTCTGAAAACCAGGAGCACTTAGAGTCAGCACATAGGTTCCCGCAGAGACTGGCGTCACGGTAAACTCACCGCTGCCGTTGGTCTTTACGGTCTGCGTGATGTTGGTTCCGGTATTCCTCACCTGGACGGTTGCATTGGGAACCACCGCGCCACTTGGATCAACAATACGGCCCACAAAACGGCCCGCCTCTACCTGGCCATCCATAGGGGTGCACACCATCGTGCCGGCTGTGCAGCCGGCAGCCAACGCCAGGCGGAGAACATGCCTGGAACTCCGCGTCACAAACTGCTTCTTGGTCATGAGAACTTCTTGCCTCCGCTAGGACCTGCATCATGGCCTTCTTCTAACGTGCGAAAGGTAGTACCAAAAGCCAGCACATGTCAACTAAGATTCTTAGACCGCACTGTTCCCGGTCATTCGCGGCATAATGGCTGTATGTTCCAGCTCTGGCCTCATGGATCATCAGGTGCCGTGAAGGAACGTTTCATTCAACAGACAGGAGATCGCCTGCATGACCCGCTCGCTTGCCCCACGCCGTGAAGCAGTTCATACGCAAACGGCGCACCTGCAACGTGGCAAGGAAGACATCACACACCTCCTGGTGCTGCGCTTTCAGCAACTTCTCAGTGATGGCGTGCTGGAACCTGGAGTCCGTCTGCCCCCGGAACGAGAGCTCGCGGAGCGCTTCGGCGTGGCACGATCCTCCCTGCGTCAGGCACTGAAGGTGTTGGAAGTAATGGGGGTGATCCGGCAAAAGGTGGGGGATGGCAGCTACTTGAACGATGACGCTTCGACCGTACTCTCGGTGCCGATGGAGTTCCTGTTCCTTCTGGATGACACATCGCTGCAGGAGCTGGCGGAGATGCGGCTTATGGTGGAGCCGGAACTTGCGGCCAAGGCAGCGGAGCGTGCAACTGCCTCTGACGTTGCGGTCCTGCGGCAGTGCATCACGGAATTCAAGGGCAGTCAGGGCGACCGCGTGCGTCTGGTCGCTTCTGACCTGCGGTTTCACCGCGCCATCGCACAGGCATCGGGCAACCGGCTCAGCGGGAGGCTCTTTCACCTGATTCATCGCGCCATGTTGAACATGATGATGGTCACATCACAGTTGGTGGAGCTTGAACATACATTGGAGTTCCACCGGCCGTTGCTCGCAGCCATTCAGGACCGCGACGGCAAGCGTGCCGCAAGGTTGATGACCGAACATCTGCTGGACGCTCAGAATCTTGTTCTTCAGTCGCACCGCCATGCAACCAGCGCGCAGCTGCGCAGACACCTTGCGGCACAGGGTACGGCCAGCGAACTTCTTCGCCCTGCGCGGTAAACGTTTCCCCAGTTCAGGTCCGGTTCTGCGATCACCGGAAAGAACCGATGCGGCACGGGAACGGTCCACCCAGATCATGGGAAAAGAAGCAATGGCTCACCTGCGTGGCGTACAATCAACTTCCCCGGCCCTGCAACTGCCGGGCATGTACGCCGTCAAAACAAAGGGCAGGGGCATTTCGCCGAACGCTGGCACAAGGAACAGCATGGGCAGTCTCACCGCTAATACGCCGCCGTGCCGCCGCCTCGCCTCCGGGCTCCTGTTGGTTCTGCTGTTGCTCGGTTTGAGTGTGACGCGCCCCATGCGGGCGCAGGAAAACCCACTGAATAGCGCGCATACGCCGGAAAAGCCACCCGCACCAGCACTGCCGAAGGGCGAAGTGATCACCGGGAGCGATGTCAACGCGAGGGGCGCGCTTAGGCCCGGTGCAACGCTCCGCGTGGAAACCAATCTGGTCCTTGTGCCCATGACCGTCACAGACAGCGAGAACCGGCTGGTCACCGGCCTGGAGCGCGAGAACTTTTACGTCTACGAGAACAATCTGCCGCAGACCATTCGCAGCTTCTCGACGGATGATGCGCCCATCAGCATCGGCATCATCTTCGATCTCAGCGGCAGCATGAACAGCAAGTTCACACGCGCACGGCGCGCGCTCAGCGAATTTATGCGGACCAGCAATCCCCAGGACGAGTTCTTTGTCATCGCCTTCAACGACAGGCCGAACGTCGTTGTCGATTACACCAACAATGTAGACGACGTCGATGCGCGGATGGTCATGCTGAAACCACAAAACCGGACGGCACTCATCGACGCAGTCTATCTGGGCGTCAATAAGCTGCGGGGTGCCAAGCACGACCGCAAGGCGCTGCTGATTATCTCTGATGGCGGCGATAATCGCTCGCGTTACACCGAGGGTGAACTCCGCAAGGCTGTCCGCGAAAGCGACCTGCAAATCTACTCAATCGGGATCTTCGATCAGACTGCCGCTACCGAGGAAGAAAAGAACGGCCCGGCATTGCTGACAGATATCTGCGAGCAAACCGGCGGACGTCTCTTCCGCGTGACCGATGTGGCGGAACTTGGCGACATTGCCTCCCGGATCTCCGCCGAGTTGCGCAATGAGTACGTCGTCGGCTACAAACCGTCGGATCTGAAGCACGACGGCAACTGGCGTAAATTGAAGGTGAAGCTGAACCCACCGCCCGGCTTGCCGCAGCTCTCGGTTCACAATCGTCAGGGTTACTATGCACCTTCGGATTAGCCGTCTTTCTGCACCCTTGCTTTTTGCACTCGTTCTTTTCGCTCCTTCTTTGACGGCACAGACGCAACAAGCTGCTCCGGTGGTCCCGCCGCTGACGGTCGATCGTGATCCAGTACCCTCACCAGATCCGGACAGATCAGCGTCCGTGGTGCCGCAGACGGGCACAGCGCAACCTGCCACAGCCGACCAGGTGCAGCGTGCCGGTAAAATTTATACTCTGCACACGGAAGTGGGCGAAGTTCGCCTGAACGCGAGCGTCATCGACAACAGCGGACGCGCCGTCCAAACGCTGCCACGCGAGGCGTTTCAGGTTTTCGAAGATGGAGTTCCGCAGACCATCACATCTTTCCGGCATGAAGATCTGCCAGTCTCGCTCGGCATCCTGATTGATAGCTCGGGATCGATGTATGACAAGCGCGCGGCGGTCAGCAAAGCCGCGTTGGACCTGATCCGTCTGTCCAACCCGCAAGACGAAGCGTTTCTGGTGGACTTTTCATGGGAAGCCTTTATCGACCAGGATTTCACCCGCGACATCCACAAGCTGGAGGAGGGCCTGAACTATGTAAAGGCCAGCGGAGGTACGGCGATCTACGACGCCGTGATTGCCTCTGCAGACTACCTTGCGCGTAACGGCAAACAACCAAAGCAAGTTCTGCTGATCATCACGGACGGTGATGATAACGCCTCCAGCAGCACGCTTGAGGAAACGATCAGGCGCGTGCAGGAACTCGATGGTCCCACGATTTATTGCATAGGCCTGCTGTTTGGGCCGGAAGAGGACAAGCGCGAGAGCCGCCATGCCCGCCGGGTCCTTGAAGCGCTGTCCGAACAGACGGGTGGTGTTGCCTATTTCCCGCGCCGCCTGGATGACGTCGACAACATTGCACAGCAGGTCGCGAACGATATCCGCCAGCAATACACGATTTCATATACCTCGACCAAACCTGCCCGGCTCGGCGGCTACCGGACCATCCATGTCGAAGCTCATGAAAAGGGTTACGGCAAGCTGATCGTGCGCACTCGCACGGGGTACTTCCCTAAAGGCTCCGGCCCCGCGGCCGGTCCGTCCGCCAATCATCAGTAGCAACTGCTGCCGTTCTAGAAGTCAATGTTGAAGCGGCTTCAGGTTGTGACCCAGTGACAGTGACATGTTCGTCGGCCAACCGGCGCAGAGATTCACACCCGCTACAATCATGTAGCTCGTGAAGTCAGCCGTTTCCATCTTCCTGCTTGCCGCTGCGGCTGCCCACGCGCAGCAGCCGCTCGTTTTGCTTGATCCAGCACGTGGCGGATCACAGCCCGGACCTCGCCTCGGGGATCGCGTGGACGAGAAGGACGTCACGCTCAGCCTGGCGCAGCGGCTGGCGTCACTGCTCCGTGCGCGCGGGTTCGCGGTGGAACTGACGCGTGAGGCGGATGTGGACGTCACCAACGACGCCCGCGCTGCGCTGGCCAACACCAGCCACCCCATCGCCTGTATTCTGATCCACGCCACTCCGGCCGGCGCAGGCGTGCACTTGTTTACCACGGCGCAACGCAGGAGTGATCCAGCGGTTAGCTCTGCCGTCCGCTGGGACCAGGCGCAGGCTGCCTATGCCGAGCGCTCCCGTACGCTGCGCGATGACCTGAAATCTGCATTCCCCAGGTCCAAGATCGCAGCTACGGCAGGCGTAACCTGGATGCGTCCGTTGGATAACATGCAGTGCCCCGCGGTTGCCGTGGAAGTGGCACCGCACAAGGAAGGTGGCGATACAGCAGGGGACACCAGTTATCAGGCGCAGATTGCAAGTGCGGTTGCAAATACGCTGTTGCTGTGGCGCGGAAAGGTGCAGTCCATGACACCACCTGAACCAGTGCCTGCGCCACCTCTGTCAAGACCCGCTGCCAAGCCGGTCGTTCCGCCTGACCCGGATGCTTATCCCACCTCTGCTGAACCAGCGAGGCAGCAGCCATGATTCCGCGCTATCAGCGAATTCTGTTCGCAGTCCTGCTGGGCAGTTCGTTGATCATGTCCATCCTTCTGATTTACCTGCAGCAGCGCAATTTTTCTGCCGTAAAGAACGCGGATAACACACCCATGGAGGCACCTGCATACTCTCCCACGGAGAATGTCACCCTGATGCTGGCCAGCGACGCGTCCGGTGAGGTGAAGCCCGTAACGCGTTCGCTTGCGCTGCCGCAGCAGCCTGCCATCCGCGCCCGCGCCCTGCTTGATCATCTCCTGGCGGAGTACACACTTCCGCGTGCGGCCCATAGCGTAGGAGGAGGCGTTGCGGTGGATGACGTCTTTCTGGTTCCGCTGCCGCTGGGCGGTGGCCTGCCTGCATCCCAACCTGCCAGCCTGACCACATCTCCGCAGGAAGACAACCCGCTGATGCACTCGCCCGGCGAACTGGCCATCGTCAATCTTCGCTCCTCGTGGGCAGACGCGCATCCCTCAGGCATCACCTCAGAGACGCTCACCATTCAGTCCATTGTGGCTACGCTGCATGCGAATTTGCCGGAGATCACTGCCGTCCGGTTCCTGGTAGACGGCAAGCCGCGCGACACCCTTGCTGGCAACATTGAGCTGGATCGTACCTACGACCCGCTCGAGTTCTTGCAGGCGACGCCTTGAGCGGGAGGCCGGTCATCGGTGTGTTCGATTCTGGTTTCGGCGGTCTCACCGTCCTGCGCGAACTGCTGCACCATCTGCCCGGAGCCGACTACGTCTATCTGGGCGACACTGCCCACCTGCCCTATGGCTCTAAATCGCAGACGAGCGTAACCCGCTACACATCTGCGGCCATCCGTCTGCTGGTCAGCTGCGGGGCGGAACTGGTCGTCGTCGCCTGCAACACCGCGTCGGCGCTCGCTCTGCCACAGTTGCAAGGCTCCTCGCCAGTACCTTTGACCGGCGTGATTGAACCCGGCGCGCACGCTGCAGCGGCCATCGGACCACCAGGCAGCACTGCGCTTGTACTGGCCACGGAGGCTACCGTTGGATCGCATGCTTATGCGCATGCCTGCGCTGCCTACGGCTTGCAGGCAATCGAGAAAGCCTGCCCCCTCTTTGTTCCCCTGGTGGAGGAAGGCTGGACGGACGGCGGCATCACAGAGCAGATTGCATCTGTCTACCTTACCGAAGCCTTCGCTCTTTCTCCCGTGAAACCGGCTGCGGTCGTCCTCGGATGCACGCATTACCCACTGTTGCGCCCAGTGCTGCAACGTGTGGTGGAGCACATCGCGGGTCCGGTGCCCATCGTCGATTCAGCCGAGGCAACGGCCATGCATGTCGCCTCCCTGCTGCCAAAGGCCACGAGCGTCGGCAGCCATCAGGCAATGACATTCTTCGCGACCGATTCCACCGAGAAGTTTCAGCGGCTGGGCGCGCGTTTCCTCGGACGCGAGATTGCATCCGTCGCGCACGCTGATCTGGACACGTTGTCCTGACTGACTGATATTCTCATCCACGACACCCATGCCCTATCTTCTAAAATCCGAACCCGATGCGTACTCCTTTGACGACCTTCTTCGAGATGGCGAAACTGTCTGGGATGGCATCAAGAACCCGCAGGCGTTGATGAACCTGCGCAACATGAAAAAGGGCGAGCAGTGCGTCATTTATCACTCCAACACCGGCAAGGAGGTCGTTGGCACAGCTACGGTTCTCTCCTTGGATGACGCGGACCCAAAGAACCCCGCCGTCCGCCTCAAGGCTGGCAAGCGCCTTCAATCGCCTAAGTCGTTGGCGGCAATGCGGGACGCACCCGTCTTCCAAGGCTCTATCCTCTTTCGCCAGTTTCGCCTCTCCGTTGTCCCGCTCACTGAAGAACAGTATGACTGGCTGCTCGCATAAGCAAGAACACAATAACTCGTTAGAGGAAGCGAAGAGATTACTCGTTATTCTTAACCGAGCGCACCAAACATTCCTAATCCTGAGCGGAGCGCACTACAATTCGTCATCCTGAGCGGAGCGCAGCGGAGTCGAAGGACCTGCTTTTCGCTCCGGCAAAAGCCAAGAAGGAACTCATGATCAATCTCCAAGGCAAAACCGCCGTCGTCTTCGGACTCGCCAACAAACGCTCCATCGCCTGGGCCATCGCGCAGAAGCTGAACGAAGCAGGAGCGCGCATCGCCATCTGCTACCAGAACGAGCGGCTTCGGAAAGAAGCTGATGCACTGCTGCCGGAGCTGAACGCGGCGCAATGCTTCCAGTGCGACGTTAGTAATGACGGCGAAATTGCCGCCACGTTTGATCTGCTGCAACAGGTTTATGGAACGCTTGACATGGTGGTGCACTCGGTTGCATTCGCGCCTGCGGAGGCAATGAAGAACAGCTTTGTTGAAACAAAGCGTGATGACTTCCGCATCGCCCTGGATGTCAGTGCTTACTCGCTGATCGCCATTGCACGCGCGGCAGTCCCGTTGATGCCGAACGGAGGTTCTATCCTGACCCTGACTCATTACGGCGCGGACAAGGTCTTTCCGAACTACAACGTGATGGGCGTAGCGAAGTCCGCGCTGGAAGCTACGGTACGGTATCTAGCGGCAGCACTTGGACCACGCAACATCCGCGTCAACGCTATTTCCGCCGGTGCAATCAAGACCCTGGCGGCGCGCGGCATCGGCGACCTGCAAGCCATGCTGGACCATGGCGCACAGCGTGCACCGCTTCACCGCAACGTGGACACCGCTGAAGTGGGCAATACAGCTGCCTTTTTGCTGTCACCGCTGGCCAGCGGCATTACCGGGGAAATCACCTTTGTGGATTGCGGTTACAACACGGTTGGAATGTAAACACAGGAGATAACAATGAGCATTGCAGAGGTTCTGCTTGGCGATTTTGACGCGGAAGCCATCAGCACGCGCCGCGTCCTGGAACGTATTCCGGATGACAAAGCTGATTGGAAGCCACACGAGAAATCGATGTCGTTAGGCCAACTCGCACTGCATGTGGCTACCATCCCGAGTTATGGACTTCCGATTCTCACAGAGCCTCCGCTGGACCTGGCAACGGCGAAGTTCCCAAAGCATGCCTTTGAGAGTTCGGCCAAGCTGATTGAAGTATCCGCTGGCCTTGCTGGGGAAATCCGGACAGCACTGGCCAACGTGAGCGACGAGGATCTGCAATCGGAGTGGAGCATGCGCTTTGGCGATCACTTGGTAGCTAAAGGCACGCGTCAGGTTCTCTATCGCACAATGTTTTTCAACCACCTGATCCACCATCGCGGCCAACTGACCGTGTATCTGCGGCTGCTGGGTGTCGCTGTTCCAGGTATCTACGGGCCATCCGCGGACGAGCCGTTCAATCCGTAGCGTCTGTAACAGGCAAGTACCACGCGGACCGCTACCGTGTGGCGGCATTATGACGTATGCTGTCAGACACACCGATGAAGGTACTTCTTGCCGCTGCGAGTTTCTGCTTTGCTGCGTTTCTGCACGCGCAGAGTGCGTCTGCGCCGCGCGCCACCGTGCTGCACGCTGCTCGCATACTGGATGTAAGCGCGGGTAAGACCATCTCCACGGGTGAAGTTCTGGTAGTGGGCAATCGCATCCGCGAGACGGGAGAGCACGTCGCCCATCCCACCGGCGCGGACATCATCGACCTCGGCGATACCACCCTGATGCCGGGGATGATCGATGCCCACGTTCACCTGTTTCTGCATGTCGGCAACGAAGCGAACCAGACGGTGGACGAGTCCGTGCCGGAGCGCACGCTGATTGCCGCGAGTGCCGCAAAGGCGGACCTGATGGCGGGCTTCACCGCCGAGCGGGACATGGGCACAGAAGGCGCGGGCTGCGCGGATGTTGCCGTGCGCAACGCCATCAATCACGGATTGATCCCGGGGCCACGCATGCGGATGTCCTGCAACGCCATCGACATCAACGGCGGGCATGAGGATAACGGCGGCCGCAACCCAGAGGAACATCTCCTCAGTAACGCCGACCGTGCTGACACCCTCGATGAAATCATCCACGTCATGCGCGAGCAGCATAAGCAGGGCGCGGACTTCACCAAGATCTACGAGACGGGCCGCGACAGCCTGCGCAACGGCGTCTTTACAACGCCTTATCAGTACACCGAAGCCGAGCTGGCCGCCGCCGTGGCTGAAGCCAAGCGCAACGGCGGCGTCGTCGCCGTGCACGCCACAGGAGAACCTGGCACAGGCTACGCGGCTCAGGCCGGCGTCGCTTCCGTCGACCACGCCTATCAGCTGTCTCCCGCCACCATGCAGCTGATGCGAGATCGCGGCATCTTCGCCGTGCCTACCTTCGCGATTGGCGAGTATTTCGCCGACCACGCCGAAACGCCCACGGCAACCGCCCGACGCCGTGAGGGTGAAGCGTACCATGCGGCGCAGTTCAAAATTCAAATGGCTGCGGGAGTGCCCTTCGCCGCCGGCTCCGATGTCGGTCCCTTCCCGCACGGCACGCAGGCGCACGAGCTTGTGCTGATGGCCAAATACGGTATGTCAAATGCGGACGTGCTGCGCGCGGACTTGCTGAATGGTGCCAAACTGCTCGGCTGGGAAAAAGAAATCGGGCAGTTGCTGCCGGGCTTTTACGCGGATGTTATCGCTGTGCCGGGTGATCCGCTCACAGATATCAGCGTCACAGAGCACGTCACGTTTGTCATGAAGGATGGCGAGGTGCTTCGGCGATGAAGACGGCGACGGCTCACGCTTTGACAGAAACCAGCCCACCCCATACCGGTCCGGTATGCAAACGTTGCGGTGGCCTCACCTTTGAGCGGCTGCAACGCATGGGCTTTCTGCAACGAAGAATCCTGCCGTTCTTTAATCTGTATCCATGGCGCTGCGTTCTCTGTAACAAGGTTCACTATCGCGGTGCACGGAACAATGCCGAGCTTCGCAGACTTGCCCAGCGCTAGCCTCTATTTGGGGGCAGAACGTATCGCCGCAGAGTCTGCGCTGGCAGCTCAATCAGGTAACGCGAGGCAAGCGCAAGCACGATAGAGATCGCCAGAACGCCGCTCATCCTGAGCAGAAACGGTCCGTTGTGCATCGCGTCCGGCGCTCCTTCCACGTGATCCCATACCTGCAGCACGTACAGGTGAATCATGTAAAGTGCATAGCTGATCAGGCCGAAGAAGGTCAGGATGCGCGACCGGAAGACGGCAAGAAAAGGTGCGTTCCTGAAGTGAATCAGGTACCCCACGATTGATCCAGCGAGCAGCGTGACGCCGGTCTGCAGGCACGCCGCCTGATATGCCAGCGCACGCAATGATGCAACGGTCAGGCTGAAGGCAAGAAGGATACACCCAACTCCGAGCGCAAGGCAGCCGGGCAGTGCCACACGTTCTCTCCACGCACCACCGAGCCGTTCCCCGTCCTGCATGAACCAGCAGCCAAGCAGCGCACCAAAGGCCAGGCCGTCGCAGTGCAGGAACGTGATCATGTAGTCGAAATGGCCGAACCACGCCACACCCAGGCGCAGTGCCATGCATAGCAGTCCAATGGCAAGCGCCCAATGCTGCAATTCGTTGATCGACCGCCGCCGCACAACCGTTGGCCAGGCGATATAGAACTGCTCTTCGATCGCAAGCGTCCAGAACGGCCCTGTGCTAGTCACGTGGAGAGTGGATGCGAAATTTGCAAGAAAGAGTGCTGCAAGAACAACACCACCCAACGATCCCCGTTGGAACAGAGCCACACCCAGCAGACACACGAAGTACAACGGCAAGACGCGAAGTACCCGCTTCCAGTAAAAGTCGTGGTAATAGCGCGGGCTGCTCCGCGCCTTGATCAGCAGACTTGTAATCAGGAACCCTGACAAGACAAAGAACAGATCGACGCCCGTGCGCCCCTGAGCAAACAGCCGCGAGCAAAACGTTACCAGGGCTGTTCCGCCGTTTGGGTAGGACGCGTAGCACACATGATGGAAGAACACCATCAGCGCTGCGACTCCACGTAAGCCGTCCAACTCCCGGATGTGTACCAGGTGCTGCGTTCGCGGTCTCGTTGACGAATCCGCGGGCCGCGCCGCATCGTCTGCTGCAATTGAACGCATGACGTGTCCTGCCGGAGCCACAGCGTTTTCCGTGTTAACCGGGTACACGTTGCGCCAGATCTTCCCACCGGGCATACAGCGCACCGACTTCGGCCTGCGCTTCTGCCTGCTCCGCCAGTGCCACCTGCAGCGACACAGCGTCAACCGAGATGGCGGGATTTGCCAACGTCATCTCCGCCATTGCAGCCCGTTCCTCCGCTGCGGCGATGCGGTCTTCCAGACCGCTCCACTCACGTTGTTCCAGATAGCTGAGCTTCTTCTTTTGTGCAGCCTCAGCAACGGCTGCCGTCGTGGGAACAGCGGCAACCTGCGGCTCAACTGCATCGGGCTGTTGCATCCACTCTTCCCATTGCGCAAAGTCGGCGAACTGAGCCGCATTGCCCCTCCCGTTCAAGCCCAGCACGGTTGTGCTCACCCGGTTCAGCATGTAGCGGTCGTGCGTCACCAGCACCATTGCTCCGGGATACTCCAGGAGATTCTCCTCAAGAAGCTCGAGTGTGGGGATGTCCAGGTCGTTGGTCGGTTCGTCCAGAAGAAGCAGGTCCGCAGGCTGGAGCATCAGGCGCGCGACCAGCACCCGTGCGCGTTCTCCACCGCTCAGCCGCTCCACCGGTTGGTTCAACTGCTCACCAGTAAAAAGAAAGCGGGCTGCCCAGCTTGCCACATGCACAACACGGCCGTTGTGCACCACAGAGTCACCCTCCGGCGCCAGCGCACGCCGCAGCGTCATCGAGGTATCCAGTTCACGCGCTTGCGAAAAGTAAACAACACGCAAGGCATTGGCGCGTTTAATCGTTCCGCTGATTGGCTCCAGTTCGCCCGTCAACAGCCGCAGCAGAGACGTCTTTCCACTCCCGTTCGGCCCCACCAGCCCGATCCGCGTTCCGGCAGTAATAACAAGGTTAAGTTTCCGAACGATCTCGCGCTCATGGAAACGAAGGCCGACCTCTTCAAACTCTACAAGCCGTTTTGTCTGCCGGTCGGTCGCGCTAAAGTCGATCCCCACTGCTGCGCGCTGCATCCGCGCGTTCATGCCAGAGAGTTCGCCGATCATTTCATGCGCGCGGTCGATGCGGGCCTTGCTCTTTGTCGTTCGTGCCTTCGGTCCACGGCGCAGCCACTCCACCTCAGTCTTGACGCGATTGCGCAAACTATCCTGCTGCCTGGACTGAGCTTCCAGGTAAAGTTCGCGCTCTTCCAGGAACCGTGAGTACGGCCCTTTAACGCGAAGCAGACCACCCGCGTACACGCGGTTCAACTCAACCGTCTCATTGGAAACGGCCTCCAGGAAATAACGGTCGTGAGAGACGATGACACATGCGCTCGTCACGGCTGCAAGCAGATCTTCAAGCCACTCGATCCCCTGAAGGTCCAGATGGTTTGTGGGCTCATCCAATAACAGCACGTCCGGTTCGGCGATCACGCCCTCGGCAATCGCCAGCCGCTTACGCCAACCGCCTGAGAGCGTGGCGGCTTCTGCGTCCTCGTCAGGGAATCCGGTACGGCCAAGCATCTCCCGGAGCCGCTGTTCATGCTCGTTCTCCGGCACACCTGACGCGTCCAGCGCGCGTTGCAGGACCTCCCGAACGGTTGAGCCGGCGGCAAACTCGCTGTTTTGTGCCACAGTGCTGACACGCGCTCTCTTGCGCACTGCTACTTCCCCGCTGTCGGGGTCTTCCATTCCAGCAAGAATCGCCAGCAACGTGGACTTGCCCGCGCCGTTCGGCCCAACCAGACCGACGCGGTCGTCACTGGAAACGACAAAGGATACGTCTTGGAACAACACGCGCGCGCCATACCGCTTGCCGATGAGCTGCGCATTGAGGATCGGGGGCATCGCTCTAGTCTAGCGAACGCGCCGGAAACGACTCAGCCGTATCGTTGACTGTCAGCACAGGTTCTGGCGGAAAAAAGATACGCACGACCGTACCAGTATGCGCTCCAACAGAACGGGTCCGCAGGCGAATGGTCGCTCCATGCTTGTCCAACACACCCTTCGCTACCCACAATCCCAACCCGGTGCCGCCGATGCCCTTCGAGGTGTTGAAGGGCTGGTAGAGCCGTGCAAAGATCTCGGGCGCAAAACCGGACCCGGTGTCCGCTACCGTCAGCACTGTGCCTCGTTTGCCGGTGGTCTGGTCCCGGCCATCCGCAAGCCGGATACGCAACAGCCCATACTTCTGGGAGGCGAGCGCGTCGCGTGCGTTGGCCACCAGGCTCGCAACCACCTGCCGCACGTCATCCACGTAACACAGCAGCGGAACCGTCTGCCGGTCGCGCACCTCCACCATCGCTCCGGCGTGTGTCAGCCGCGTCCTGTAAAGCAGCAGAATGGAGTCCGTAATCTCACTGAGCCGTATCGTTGCCGCATGATTCAGTTGGTGATGGAAACGCAGCGTCTGCGTCACGATCTGGGTGACGCGGGTCAGTTCTTCCTGGGCCATCCGCAGGTACTCGCCACGTTCCGCATCACCTTCCGCCAAGGTCACCATGAACAGCAGGTTGGTCACGGATTGGAGTGGATTGTTGATTTCATGCGCGACAGAACTCGCCATGTTCCCCACCGCGGCCAGCTTCTCCGCCGTGCGCAGTGCCGTCGACGCCCGCTCGTTCCGCGCGATCCGCCGGCGCAATTCCAAAACCACCATCACCTGCCGCGAAAGAGCCTCCAGAGCGGTCAACTGTTCACTCGTCAGTTCCCGCGGACGCTGATCCACGACGCAGACTGATCCTAGAATCTGGCCGTTTGGTGCTTTCAGTGGCGCGCCCGCAAAGAAGCGAATCCCTCTTTCACCGTGTACAAAAGGACTTTCCGCAAACCGTGCATCCTCCAGCGTGTCGCCCACAACCAGCGTTCCGCCCGCTGTGATCACGTGCGTGCAGAAGCTGTCCTCACGGCTGGTCCCGGAGACTTCCGTTCCCACCGCAGCCTTAAACCACTGCCGTTCACGATCGATAAACGTGATGAGTGATACCGGAGTCTCACAGACATGCGACGCCAGTCTTGCCAGGTCGTGCAGACCTAGGTCGTCGTCGGCGTCAAGAACGCCGTAGTCGCTGAGCGTCTCCAGCCGCAGCGTCTCATCTAGCGTGGTCATCTGGTGGACATCGCACTAACGGTGGAAGTGTACCAAACCGTGTACCGCTGCACGCTAACGCATCTGCACAAAAATCAGCCTCTCTTCGTTCTCTTCCCCTTTTTGCAGAAGCACCTGGCCGCCGGCCCTCGCCACCAGCGAGCCGAATCTTTCTCCCCACTCCACCAGCACCAGCGCATCTCCGTCCGCCTCCATCTCCTCCAGACCCAACGTCAGCAACTCCTCCTCGCGTTCCAGACGGTACAGGTCCAAGTGGTACAGCTTCAACCTGGTGCCCGCGTACTCATGCACCAGCGTGAACGTCGGACTTGTCACCTCATCTGCGCGCACGCCTAACGCCCGTGCAATCCCTTTCACCAAGGTCGTCTTCCCCGCGCCTAAGTCACCGCGCAAGATGACGAGCCGTGGCGCCGGTAACATCAACTCCAGCAGCGTTTGCCCAAGCGCCAGCGTGCCCGCCGCACTTCGCGTCTTCAGTCGTCTCTCGATCATTGCTGGCCCAGGGTCAAGGGCAGGCGGAGCCCGCAAACCCACTCCATTCCGTCCGCATCCCGCGTACGGTAGCGGAAAGCATCGCTCAAGTGCGCAACCGTATCCGTCGCTAACACCGTATGCTGTTCCATGCGGTGCGCAGCAAAATCGCCCGCCAAACCGTGCAGATACACTGCCGCATTCACCGCATCGCGCACATTCTCGGGATGCTGTCCCAGGCACGCAGCTACGATCCCGGTCAAGATATCGCCAGAGCCGCCCTTCGCCATTGACGGATTTCCGGTAGTATTCACCGCAACATCGCCGTCAGGATGGGCCACCAGCGTTCGCCAGCCCTTCAGAACCAGCGTCACGCCATGCTCCACCGCAAAACTCCGCGCCAGATTAAGGCGGTCCGCCTGCACCTCCTTGGTCGAGATGCCCAGCAGCGTGGCCATCTCGCCCGGATGCGGGGTCAGAACAATGGTCCGCTCACCGCCGCGGCTGGCTTCCTTCAGCAATCCGGCTTCGCCTTTGAATGCGTTCAGGCCATCCGCGTCGATCACCAGCGGCACCGTGGTGCCGGCGACAAGTTTCCTCACCAACGCCGGAGCCTCACCCTCGGTGCCCATTCCGGGGCCAATGGCCAGCACTGAAATCTTCTTCATTAGCTTTGCCAGCCGCTCCGGCTCCGCATGCACCAGGGACGCAGAGCCGTGCCCATCTTCTTCCAACGGTACTGTCATCAGTTCTGGCGTAATCAGCGCGACCGTACTCAAGATCGACTTCGGGACTGCCGCCGTCACTAACCCCGCACCGGCTCGCAGTGCTGCCAGTGCGGACATAGATGGAGCACCCGCCTTTCCGTATGCACCAGCCACCAGCAGCACATGCCCGTACATGCCTTTGTTCGAATCAATGGGTCGAGGTGCCTCAAAAAGCTGCTTCGATGAGCCGGTCCACGTCAACTCCGTCGCGCTATCAATTGCCTCCTGCGGCGAGCCGATCTCCGCTATCACTACCGGCCCAAATACCTCGGGTGCCGTCAGGAAGCCAAAGACGTGCGCCAGCTTGGGCGCGGTGAACGTTACCACGGCATCCGCGCGAAAAGCGCCCTCGGCAGTCTGCTCGATTGAGTCAGCATCCCACCCTGAGGGCAGGTCAACAGCCACCACCGGCACAGTCAGTTTCGCAAGAACATCACCGACCGCCGCTGCCACACCACGCAGCGGAGGCTTGAACCCTGTTCCCACCACCGCATCGACAATCACATCCACGCCAGCCAGCAATCCCGGCAACTCACTGATGCTTACCGTGACGCCTGACACATCAGTCCGCGAAGCCGCTCGTTCCCCAGCCGGTAACTCATCCGACAGCATCGCCACGTGAATCGCAGTCTGATCCAGCAAGCCAAACGCATCCGCAGCCGCGCCTTGCAGTTTGCCCTCATTCCCGAGGAGAAAGACGGACACCTGCATGCCGGAGTTCAAGAGCGCGCGCGCCGCAACGAAGCCATCGCCACCGTTGTTGCCTGTGCCGCAAAGCATCGCCACACGCCGCGCTCCGGCATAACGGTGCAACACAAAGCGCGCCACCGCCGTCCCTGCCCGCTCCATCAACTCGCCTAAGGACATCCCAAACCGGTCCGCCGTAACCCGATCCGCCGACGTCATCTCCGCCGCGGTCACAACCTTCATATACACGTTGGATGCGACGCCGGTCTAACCGGAGAAATGGTTCGTGTGGCCCTGACCTATCAAGCGGGGATAGCAAGAAGCAAGCGAAGTAACTCGGTCTGGCGCTTTGTGTTCGTCTTTCTGAAGATTTGTTTCAGGTGGAAGCGTGTGGTTTCGTAGGTGAGCTTAAGCTCGGCAGCTGCGTGCTTCACATCGTGGCCCTGCAGAAAGAAGTCTGCCAGCCGTGCCTCAAGCGCCGTCAGTTTGTACAGGTCCTGCAACACACGTGTTCGGCTCGGCGGTGTGCTGCCGGGATCAGCGATGAAGACCAGCACAGCAGGGTCGAGCGGGCTGGGATCAGTGCCGGATCGAATAGGCATCACCTGGACCTGTAATGGAAGGGAGCGGCCGGCGTGGTTCAGCAGCAGCGACCCGCCCGTTTTCGCGCTCGCTGTGCCTGTGTGCTGAAGATCAATTTGCGCAGAGTTGACGGCGCACGTGATCAACTGCTGCAACCTTCGGTCCATTGCAGGATCGAGGGCATGCAGCTTTCCTCCACGTACCGCAAGCGCTAGTCTCTGTTTCAACATGCGTTCAGCGGGTGGCGAGGCGGTGTGCAGGCTGCCGTTGGATCGCAGAGCGATGACGGAAACCGCCGAGGCGTCCAGAGCGGAGGTCAGCGTGGCGTTTTCAACATGCAACGTGTGGAGCTTTGCGTGGAGGCGAAATGCCTGCTTCAGGTGCGGTGCCAGAAGCTCAATCAGGTGTTGCTGCTCGGCAGTGAATGCTCCCGCTGTTTTGGGGCGCCAGGCGGCCATGCCAATCGCTGAGTAAGGTCCTGTGCTGCCGACCATCAGACAGCTGGCGTGATGCATGTCCAGGTCGCGGTAGTAATCGTTGTAGATTTCGGTACCTTCCAGTTGACGGTACGGCAAGATTTCCGAGACCGGGCCGATCCACTGACTGGTCCGCTCGATGGTCTGAAGACCAGCGTCGAGGACCACGTCATGTTGCCAGAAATAGTCGGAGTAGTTGCGTCTCTCGGATGCGGTATAGCCGCGCAACACGACCCGAGCCATCTCCGGTTCCGTTGTGATGCCGGCCAGAACGCCGCGCGTGGCGTCCATCGCAACGTAGAACTGATCGACAAAGCGTTCCCACAATTGTGGCTCCGCTGCCTCATAGAGCGTGGCAACAAGGGTCGAAAACTGCTCAAGCGCGGACATGGCGACAGTTCACTCCAGTCTTGTGTTTGGGACGGCGTGCTTTCTCTAGCCTAACTTCAGTACGTTGGTTGCGGTTTCGTGCTTTTGCCGTGCTTCAACCCGATTTGGTCATTTCCAGCGAAGCGCTAGTGCCCTCTGCGGTCGAGCGTGTTCTGCCACGCCAACACCGGTGGCATGGCAGATTTCCGAGATTCGCTCCGCAATGGGCGCGGTATGCGGCAGGATCCACGGCTAACGTCATCCAGAGGGGATATGCAATAGAACAGCACAACCACGAGAGACGCCAATGACTTGAAGCTGGTAAGGAAAACTCCATCCGCTCCGCTTGAAGAGCTGAGGTCAAATATGTTCACTCCTCAGGCTTGGTGTTTCCAGAGAACCACCAGGACTTTGCTGTAGGAGCTGCCATGCTCCTGCCGAGAATACCGCTATGACAAGGAAGCAAGCTATGTCCTTCCAAAGCGTCCAGTCCCATGACGCGAAGACATTAAGGTTCGCAAGTATAACCGCTAAGGAAATGGCAGTGGCTCGGTCGCTTTTCAATTCCCGCAAGAATCTCCACAAAATCAGGGCAAATGGAATCGTAAGGATGGCAAGATCGTATTCTTGCACCCTTGGATTGAGCAAGATGACGCCCGACAACAACACGGGAATCCATCGTTTTAGGGAGAATAGACCCCTCAAGAACCTGCGTGACAAATATGCGAGGAAACAGAACAGTGGAATGGCATACAGCAGGTAGAAAATAAGCGCAGGACGCGTATAAGCCACGCCATGATCAAATAAGAAACCTGCAAGGATGCCGCTCGGACTGGAACTAAAGTCGCGATTAGAGTTTGTTTGCGTGTTGAGAGCTCTAAGGAAATGATCGAATAGTACTGGCCAGAAGACCGGCTGCATCAGAAAGTACGCGATACCTACAGTAGCAGTAAACACAACTGAGCGCAACTGCTTCCGCGCGGAGAATAGCGGGATCGCAAGGAGCGTGAGGAGCTGAACCTTGAGGCACGATGCAGTAAACACTGCAAAGTAAAACCACCTCCATTGGCCCGATTTGCAGCCAACTACGACCGCGGCCAGTACCGCGCCATAGCTGATATACGATATGTTCCCGCTAAAAACAGCTTCGTTCGGAGCAGAGCCGGAAAGAAAGCGGCGCACGGGGCGATGAAAGCAACTAAGCTCCGCTCCTCTTCTTCAGCCAGCTGCATTCCAGCCAAGATTATTGTGAGAGCACCAAGCACATACAACAGTAAGTAGCTTCCGATGATGAGGCCTGTGGGGAGATTGCCGAGTATGCGAAGCAAAGGAACGCTTAGCGGCGGGTACACATAAATGTTAGGCCGATCTCCCGTTACCGTATGATGACGGGCAAGCAGTTCATCGTATGCAGCTTGCGTGGAGATTCCCTCCAGATAAGGGTCGTTTCCGGTATGTACAGCCCGAATCGCAGAGTAGTAAACGACCATGTCCCAGCCTGAGGTAGCGAGGAGCGCCCGGACAGGTATAGTTACGACCGCTAAGACCCAAAACGTAATAATGATTCTTCTTGTTCTCGCGGAAGACGGCAACATTCGTTTGTTGTACACCAGGGCAAACCAATCGCGAAGTTTGCGGCCTTGTTCCTGCTCGTAGTAAAACCGGCGTCGCGTCGGCTGAGGTCTTTACGCCATCAGCAAACGCGACGCTATATCATTCAGTGTAGCCACACTCTGTTCAAATTAGTATGGGTTCTTTGGACAAGGGCTAGTACGATCCAAACAAGTAGCGCACCTGTCCGTTCCAAACATAAAAATTGACCAACTCGGGACTTCCGTAAGTAGGGCTAAATGTAAGGAGGCTGGGTGGACCATTCATGCCCTGCGGCAATCCTTGTTTATACGGGGTTGATAGTTGATTTTGCCCATAAGCGCCATAGCGTACGTTGAACGCGCGATTACCATCGTTGGTTCCAAAAGCGAGGAATAGCGTGTTGTTGTAGAATGCGAGCGAGGGCTTAACGGAAGTCTGATCGTTGCAGTTACCTGATGGCGTCCAATCATAGCTGTATCCACCATTTGTTGAGTCTAGAACGTAACCGTAAAGGCAGTGCGCGTTTCCACGCCACTCATAAGCCATAATAACACCGCGACCGGATAAGTTTGTGTTCACAAGCAGCGCTGGACTGAAGTTCATCTGGTTCAAATTTGAGAAGCTGCCACATGTCTGTGTGCTGTTTGTTAACGGGTTGTTGATTGAGACGGAGCAAATCCGAGGAATAAATGCGTTTGCATCTGCAAATCCTGCCCAGAAGCTGACGCCATCACTGGCAATTGCCGGTCCCCAGGTATCGATTCCCTGCGGATCAAGCTGATAAGCTGCGTCCCAACTCACACCATTAACGGATCGTGTAAGCCATTCGACGTTGTTGGCATCACTGTAGGCAAGATAAAGATATCCGCCTTGGACCGTCAGCGATGGTGAATAGTAGCTCGTGACGTTCGCATTAGGTAGGACAACAGGAGTCGGATTTGAAAAGCTGAGTGCGCCTTGCTGCGCGGGCGTGTAGGGTGTTGCACTGGATGCTATTTTCACTACGCAACCATTGCCGCAGTTATTGCTGGTGTATGCGACTCATATCTGACCGTTAAAGAAGGCCGACGCGACGCCAGGTCTGGAATTTCCGGTATAGACATCCGTCATGTTTTGGACTCCGGCGTCATTCGTCCAAGAAGGTGCTTGCTGAGAGTAGCCCGCTGCTGAAGTGACGATGAGCGCGGAAGTTAACAGGGCTGATAGATGTTTCATGGTGCTCCTCATTCATGTACGTTGAGTTTAGTTTCATCTCTTCGCCTGCAGAAAACGGGGGTCTAGCGGAAGAGCGTTTGATCTCGAAAATCCGAAAAGCAAGCAGGGGGACCGGTGGAGTGTTACCTACTACTCTGCTGCCACAGTCGATTGCATCGATGCAACGAAGTTGGCGCTTCTTCAATCGGCCGAGAGCCTTCGGTGAGGAACTCTATTCCAGCTTTGTAAGCAGAGTCAAATGAAATGTTGGTTACATGAGGCTGGTGGGATCTACATCTATGGTTAAGATTCGCCGGGGAACGCTTGCTTGCTCAGCGTGGGCCAGCATGGAACGAATTGCCGATTGGAGTTGGCTGCGGCGCTCGGCTTTGAGGAGCAGGTGGAAGCGGTAGATGCGCTTGAGGCGGGAGACGGGGGCGGCGGCCGGGCCCATCACGCGCACACCGGGCGCGGTACGGGTGGAGAAGAAGCGGCCCAGCGCTCCGGCCCATGTCATCGCTGCGTTCTGCTCAGGCGACTGGATGAGCACGTTGGCCAGGACGCCGAACGGCGGGTAAACGAAGGGCCGCCGGAACTGCAGTTCGCGGTGGACGAACCCTTCGTAGTCATGCGCGGCGGCGCAGCGAACGGCATAGTGGTCCGGGTGATAGCTCTGCACAAGAACCCGCCCTGGAGCCGCACCGCGCCCAGCCCGTCCACTGACCTGTGTGATGAGCTGGAAGACCCGCTCTGCGGCACGGAAGTCGGGCATGCCAAGCGCGTGATCGCAGCCAACGACACCGACAGTGGTGACCCCGTGGATGTCGTGGCCCTTCGCGATCATCTGCGTGCCGACCAGCAGGTTGATTTCACCGGAGTGGACGCGCTGGAGCAGCCGCTCCATATCGTTGCGGCCCCGGACGGTGTCGCGGTCCATCCGGCCGATGCGAGCGTTGGGAAAGATTTCCTGAAGGCGCTCTTCGCCCTGCTGTGAACCCGCGCCGAGGAAGTAGAGGTGCTCGCTCCCGCAGTGGGGGCAGGTACGTGGGACGGAGCGGCGGAATCCGCAATAGTGGCATTCCAGCCGCTCGCCGGGCGTGGCGTGCAGGTCGCTGCCAGTGACCGCCTTGTGAAAGGTCATCGCAACGGCGCAGTTCTCGCACTCGATTCTTTCACCGCAGGCACGGCAAAGGACGGTGTAGCTGTAACCGCGCCGGTTAAGCAGAATAATTACCTGCTCGTTGCGGTCGAGCGTCGCCTGGACCTCTTCAACAAGGCGCCGGCTAAAGAGGTGTTCGGTGCCAGTGGCCTGGAACTCGGCACGCATGTCGATCAGTTCGACGTCCGGCATGGGGCGGTTCTTCACGCGTGCCGGCATGTTCAACAGAGTGTAGCGGCCTTTTTGAGCGTTGTGCCAGCTTTCCAGCGACGGTGTGGCCGAACCGAGCACGACCGTAATGCCGAGGAACTTGGCGCGCATGACGGCCACATCGCGTCCGTGATAGCGCGGGGTTTCTTCCTGCTTGTAGGAGGCGTCGTGTTCCTCGTCAACGATGATGAGCCCGAGGTCCTGTGCGGGAGCGAAGACGGCGGAGCGCGTGCCGACGATGATGCGTGCCTCTCCACTGCGGATGCGGTGCCACTGCCCGGTGCGCTCATCCGCGGAGAGGCGTGAGTGCAACAGGGCCACAGCAGTGCCGAACGTAGTGTGCATCTGCCCTGCCATCGCGGGAGTCAGGCCAATCTCAGGGACGAGTAAAAGGGCGGACTTGCCAGCGTCGAGCGCGCGCCGCATGGCCGCGATGTAGACAGCGGTCTTTCCGCTGCCGGTGACGCCGTGAAGCAGGTGAGGTTTGAATCCGCCGGTGCTGAGCGCGGCGGCAATGCTGGCGAGGGCCTCCGTTTGCGCTTCATTCAGCGGATGTTGTTCCTGTTCTTTCTGGATCGTGCTGAGCCGAAAGCTCTCTGGCTCTTCTTCAATATGGACAAGGCTGCGCTTGACAAGCGTGTTCAGGGTTGAGGGCGGGACAGGAAGCGCGCGGATATGGCGCACTGGCATGCGGCCACCAACAGCGCTTATCTCGGCGAGGATGGCGGTCTGGTTACTGTTCAACTTCGGCAGACGGACATCGTTCACCAGGACGGCGATCTTTTCCAGGCGGCGTGCGTCGCGCCCCTTGGCTTCGGTTTCGCGGGTGAGCCAGCGCTTGCGGACCATGGCATCCAGAAGAGTTTTGGTTGCGCCGGATTTGCGAAGACTGGCGAGCGTGGCGGCATCGCCCGGTTCGAGTGCGTTGAGAATGGTGTACTCGCGGTCCTGATCCTCGGGTGCCAGGCGGGAGCGGCGGGAGGAGCCGTGCTCGGCGCTGTCGTAAAGCAGGCGGCGGCCTTGATCGGTGATGCGATAGAGGAGTGTGCGGGTAACCTCGGCGTTGAGGGGCATCATGCAGCGCAGGACTTCGCCGAGCGGTGCGGTGTAGTACTCAGCGATCCACTCGGCAAGACGCATCAGTTCGGGCGGCAGCAATGCCGCGCTGTCAAGGACGGCCTGGATAGGCTTGATGTCGAACCCAGCTTGCGGTTGGTCATCATGGAGGCGAAGAACGATCCCGGTAAGGCGCTGTCCACTGAACGGAACAAGGACGCGCGCGCCCACCGCCGGCTGCACGCCGTTGACTGCGTAGGTGAATGCCTGATCCAGCGGCACCGGCAGCGCAACGTCCACAAAGAGGCTCACTGCTTAAGTGTATGTTCAGCGAAGCACGAACTCGCATCTCCTGGAACGTGAGCAACCTTGTCATTGCGGCCTTCGCGAGCGCTTGCGGAATCCACAGCATCTGTGGTTCCACTCGGACCTGGACTCTTTCGAACGGCAGTCAGGAGCTAATCCTGTACTGGTGAAGGCTAAGCGCGTGGTTTCAGGTTTAACTCGGACATGACGCGTTGCAGGTCTTTCCACGCTTCGCCCTTTTGGCGCGGGTCGCGAAGGAGGAAGGCGGGATGGTAGGTCACGGCACATCTGGCGCCGCGCACATCGTGCCATTGCCCGCGCAGGGCGTTGAGCGGCTGGCGTACGCCGAGCAAATACATGGCAGCGGTGCTGCCGAGGGCGACGATCACCTTTGGTTGCACGATGTCGATTTGTTGCAGGAGAAATGGTGAGCAGGTGTTGGCCTCCACCGGCTCAGGCACGCGGTTCTTGGGTGGGCGGCACATGACGATGTTGGCGATGTAAACCTGTTCGCGTCGCAGCCCCATGGCGGCAATCATGTTGTTGAGCAGCTGGCCGGCCTTGCCCACGAAGGGAATGCCACTGGTGTCTTCATCCGCGCCCGGACCTTCGCCGACGAACATCAAGGCAGCATCGGGATCGCCGTCTGCAAAGACGATCGTGTGCCGGCCAGCGTAAGCCAGCGGACAGCGTGTGCAGTCGCCAACGGTGTCGCGAACAGCTTGAAGCGCGGCGGCCTTTTCCGGCGGAGCGATGTGGCTGGCCGGCAACGGCGCGCGTTGATTAAGGCTGATCAGCGGCACGGATGGCGGAGCAAAGGATCCTGTGCCTGAGAGGGTTACATCGCCGGGCGCAACGTCCAGTTGCACCGCTTGTGGCACACGCACGACAGCTGGCGGTGTGATCACGATGTTTGGTCCGGTGGAGGGCCGCAGGGATCGCACGTGAGGCCGGGATGGTGCCATTGGTGGTGTTCTTGCCGGGTCTCCGGTCGTGGCCGCCGGTTGTACTCCAATCAGTTTCGGTGTTGAGGAAGGTGATTGTGACGCGGGAGCGAGCGATGCCATGAATGCCTGGAGCCGCGTGTTCAGCTCTGCGTCGCTGCCTGGTTCGCTGCGGCGGTAGAGGTCGTAGACACCGATGTCGCGGAGATATTCCATGTAGCCGCGAAGCGCTTCCGCACTCAGATCCATGACTGTTGATTGTAGAAGGGATGCGGAGGCTGACGGCATCCAAAGCATGGTGCGTCGAAGAAAAGCAGGTCCTTCGACTCCGCTACGCCCCGCTCAGGATGACGGAAAGGGGTGCGCTCCGCTCAGGATGACGTAAAGAAGAGGTCGCCCCGCTCAGGATGACGTTGGTGCGTTCTTGGGGCCGAAATGGCTGGTGTGAATGCTTTAGATCAGCGGCGGCAGAATTGCTTTGGCCGTCGGCGTGACGGTGTATCGCACCTGGCCGGAGCGGATTTCATCCTGTGCCACGCGGCAAGCTTTCATGCTGCTTGTGGCGACCAGGGGCATTGCGCCGGACTGTAGTTGACGAGCGCGCCGTGCAACGCCCTTAACCAGGCTGTATTTGTTATGCAGTGCTTCTTTTCCACTGAGTACATCGCGTTCGCTCATGACCGGGGCTCCGAAACAGCATGTCTGTACTGTAACGTGAAATCCGGCGTAAACTGGCGCGACTAAATGAATTTTGTTGATGGTAACAGGAGCGGCAGTTCATCCGTGGCGAACTGGTTCAGCACCTGCTGTACGCGTTCCGGCGAGTCCGCCACACGGCAGCAATCCGCAAGCGAGATGGTGACTGGCGTTCCGCGCTCTTGCAAGACGATGGCGCGGAGTTCGGCCGCAGCGGTATCTAGAATGTCGTTGACGATGGCGAACTGGTAGCGCGAAACGTACTCCAGCTCGCCGCGCGCCTGCTGCAGGCGGCGTTCGATGACGGCTTCGTCCGTCATATGCTCCGCGACACTGCGATTGCGCAAGCGCATCTCCAGCACGCGTGGTCCCGGCGGCAGAATGAAGATAGACACAGCGTCTGGCATGCGGTGCATGACCTGCATGGCCCCCTGAACATCAATGTCCAGCAGGAGATCGCGGCCATGCTCTGCGGCGAGCGCCAGGGCGGAGCGGGCTGTGCCGTAATAGTTGCCGAAGACGTCCGCGTACTCCAGAAAGGCATCCGCGGCGATCATGCGCTCGAACTCCTCGCGCGTGGTGAAGTGGTACTCGCGTCCGTCTTCTTCCGAGCCGCGCGGCTTGCGTGTGGTGTAGGAGACGGAGAACTCGAGGCCCTCGACGTATTTGCGAAGCTCGCCGACAAGCGTGGACTTGCCAGAGCCGCTGGGTGCCGAGATGATGAACAGGATGCCAGCCATCGTTGTTTGGCTACGCGCCCACTGCTGGCAGCGCTGCTTCTGTTAAGTCTATCGGCACATCACCGCCGAACTGCATGGTGTACAGGCGATGGTACATTCCGTTCCTCGCCATAAGTTCAGAATGTGAACCGGTCTCCACGATGCGCCCGCGTTCGATCACCACGATGCGATCGGCGCGCCGGACGGTTGACAGGCGGTGCGCAATCACGAGGACGGTGCGGTCCGTCATCAGGTTGGCGAGCGCCGCCTGCACCAGCGACTCGCTCTCAGCGTCAAGCGCGGAGGTCGCCTCGTCCAGGATGAGGATAGGCGCGTTCTTCAGGATGGCTCGCGCTATGGCGAGCCGCTGGCGTTCACCGCCGGAGAGACGAAATCCCTTCTCGCCGATGACGGTGTTGTAGCCATCGGGCATGCGTTCGATGAACTCATGCGCCAGTGCGGCGCGGGCGGCGGCCTCGACTCTTTCCTTCGCCACATCCGGTTGGCCGTACGCAATGTTGTTGCGAACGGTGTCGTTGAAAAGCACTGTTTCCTGAGTGACCGTGCCGATCTGCCTGCGCAGGCTGCTGACCTCCACGTCTCGGAGGTCCGCTCCGTCGATGGTGATTCTGCCGTTGGTGGGATCGAAGAAGCGCGGGATCAGGTTGACAAGGGTTGATTTCCCCGCACCACTGGGACCGACAACCGCAACGACTTCGCCGCGCTGAACGTAAAGGTTCAGGTTGTGGAGCACTTGCTTGTACTCCGTGTGGTCGTCATCATCGCGATAGGAGAAGCTGACATCGCGGAAGCGGATGCCCTCGGAAAATGGCGATAGCTTGACGGCGTTTCGTTTTTCGGAAACTTCGTCCTGCTCGTCGAGGAACTGAAAGATCTTGTCGCTTGCACCGAGCGCCTGCTGAAAGCTGTTGTAGAAGACGGCAAATTTGCGGACCGGATCGTACAGCGCAAAAACCGCGATGAGAAAGGTGATGAACGACCCTGCGGTCATACGATGATGCACGATGCGGTCGCGCCCGATCAGCAGCAGCAGCGCAATGGCGACAGAGCCGAGCGCGTCCATCAGCGGCGACGAAATGGAGGAGACGCCGATGGCCCGCATGTTGGCGCGCAGCAGGCGGCGAGCGGCGCGGCGGAAGCGAGCCATCTCCCACTTTTCCATGCCAAAGGCTTTGACGATACGGTTGCCGGTCAGCGTCTCGTGCAGGATGTTCTGAATGTCGGAAAGCTTGTCCTGGCCGCCGCGCGTGGTTCTCCGCACGCCGCTGCCGATCTTGCGCGCTGAAAACAGAATGACCAGCGAGAAGCCGAGGAGTATCCACGCAAGCCGCCCGCCCGCGATGACGACGACGAACGCCGTGAAGATCAGGGTGAAAAATTGCTGCAGGAAGTCGCTGAGGACGGTGGACATGGCAATCTGCACGCGCTCGATATCGTTGATCAGCGTGGAGAGCAACGCGCCCGTGGTATAGCGCTGGAAGAACGCCACGGAACGGCGCAGCACCGCGTCATACAGCGCGTTACGCAGGTCCGTAATCATGCCGAAACCGGCGTAGTTCACCAGGTAGGTGCCCGTGTAGTCGCACACGGACTTGACCGCCGCAGAGACTACAAGCGCGAAGGCGACGATGGTCCACGCGTTGTGGAAGTGGCGCGGGACGAAGCGCTGCAGGTTGATGATCCACCTTGTGTGCGGGACATGGAAGATGAGGATGTTGACCGGCTGCGCCTCTGCGCTGAGCACGTTGTCCAGGATGGGCTTGACCAGCAGGATACGAAGGGCTGCCATGGCTCCGACAACGGCCATCAGGACGACAGAAAGCAGCGTGTACAGCAGGTACGGGCGGAGATAGCGCAAGAGGCGCAGAATGCGTATCATCGGACGCGTTGCTCCGCCTGCGTGTTTCGCATCATCACGTATAAGTTTACGTTGCTTCTCCTAGCCGGCCTGAAAGAGCAGAACACGGCGGTCGCGGCGGATGCACGGCGGCACGGCGGTTCGCGTTTGCCGATGTTGATCTGGCATCGCCCATCATGCGGTCGCTGGATTACACTCATCCGGTGATGATGAAGACACTCTTTGCAGCTTTCCTGTCGGCCGCGCTTGCGGCGACTGTCTCCGCGCAAGACACCAAGGCGTTTCTGGGGCGTTGGGACATGACCGCGACACCCGCCACCGGCAAGCCCTATCCGCAATGGATGGAGCTGACGGAGACCGGCGGGGCGATACAGGGCAAGGTTCAGCCAAGGGGTGGCGCGTGGCGTCCGATCATGGGCGCTCATGTGGATGCGGGCAAGCTGATCGTGGATGTGGGTCCGGCGGGCGGCCCCAATGGTGCCGGTACAGAGATTAACTGGGAGCTTACGTCTCCCAGCGCGGGCAAGATCACGGGCGTGGAAAAGCGCGGCGACGCGGATGGCCCCTCACTCGCTGGCGTGAAGGCACCGCTGCTTGACCGGCCCATGCCGAAGCACTGGACCAAGCCCAGACCCCTGTTTGACGGCAATAACCTGAACGGTTGGGAGCCGATTGGAACCGTTGACAACAACAAATGGGTGGCGCGCGATGGCGAGTTGGTGAACGACAATCCTGAAGTGCCCGGCCAACGGATGCGCCCGGCGGCCAACATCATGACCACGGAGAAGTTTCAGGATTTCAAGCTGCACATCGAAGTGAACTGCCCGGAAGGCGGCAACAGCGGCATTTATCTGCGCGGCCGCTATGAGCTGCAGGTGGGCACCGAAGGCGGCAAGCTGCCCTCGCATGAGATGGGCGCGATCTACAGTTGGTACCCGCCGCCAGCGGGCGTTGCCAACAATCTGGGCCAATGGACGAGCTTCGACGTCACCTTTGTTGGCCGGCATGTTACGGTGTTGCGCGATGGCAAAATGTACCATGACAACGTAGAGATCCCCGGCCCCACTGGAGGCGCGCTAGACAGCAACGAGTCCGAGCCAGGACCGTTCTACCTGCAGGGCGACCATCACGGTGTCATCATGTACCGCAACATCACGATTTCCGTTCCGGAGAAGTAGCCCTCAGCGATGTGACTCCATGACCGTTCCTTAGGGATCGCCCGTTCGGCTATCGCCTGCGGCGGCGCACCACGGTACCCGTCATTCCGGCGAGGCCCGTGGCGAGAAGCAATAACGAAGTTGGTTCCGGAGTGACGGCCGAGACATTGCCGATGGCGAAGGCGTTGGCACTGGTCAGGGTGACGGAGCTTGTTGGCCCTGTCAACTGGAGGTTTGCGATGCCCTCTGGCTCTCCCAACGGAAGGCCGTCGGGGCTGGCGAGAAAGGTTGCCGTTTGACCCGTGTTTGCCAGAACCACCAATGTATCTGTGGTGCTGTAGGCGTCCAAGATGGCAAACGGAATCGTTATTGTTCCAGCGACGGGCGCGAAGAACGTGATCGTCAAGGGGTCAGTGCCGAAGAAGTTGCTATCGAGCAGGGCGGTGTTGAAAGTGAGCAGACCGGCGGTGCTCTGGACCTGGAATCCGTTTCCGGCAGGTGAAGTGTAGGTCGCTGTCAGTCCGCCCGAGATGACACTGAAGGTTGGCGTGGCACCGGTGGAACCCCCAAGACCAAACGTGGTGGCGTGTGCGGCGCCGCTGACGGCGAGTACGGCAAGTGATGTCCAGAGAAGAGAGCGAAGTGACATGGTGCCTCCATTATTCAGGGTGAAAACTAACGAACGCCCCCGGAAGGCCGGGGACTGCACGTGCGTTACTGCAGCGGAGACGGACTCATGAGGCCGCCCCTAAGCCAGAGCGCATTGGGACCGCGCTCCAGGTGGTACGTTTTGCCCACGGTGCGGCTGTAGATTTCGCCATAGTTGCCAACAGCGGCAAGGACGGGGACGGCCCAGTCCGCAGGCACGCCGAGCGCCTGGCCGACGGACCTGTCGGCACCCAGTAACCGGCGCGCGGCCAAGTCTGTGCGCATTCTGGACTGGTTCACATTTTCTTTGGTGATGCCAAGCGCCTCCGCTTCGATCAGGGCACTCATGGTCATGCTCACGAGCAGAGCGAATCTCTGATCGCCCGAACGAAATGCAGGGGCGACCGGGTCAAGGCCGAACCGCTCTGGAAGGAAGACGAACTCTGGCGCGTTGGCGGGAAAGTCGGCGCGCGACTCCGCAAGCCGCGACTCCAGCGCGGAACCCGCCGCGCAGTGCGCAACCGCTACGGACGCATCCATCTCGCCCTGTTCAGAGTGCGCCTGCAGGCCATACGCAATCTTGTGTTCGGTCATGTAATCGCGGAGCCGCTGCTCCGACGGCGTGTTGTTCATGGCGCAGATTAGCTTGCCTTGCAGACCGGCTGCTCCCTTAAACCCTGCTGCGGCGGGCACCATGAACCGCTGCGTGTCATAGAACAACGGTGGACCAAAGGTGACTCCATATTGCATGGCGCTTTCCGCTGACGGAGAGATCCCGGCGGCGATGTGTACCTGACCCGCCTTAACCGCTTGCAGGGCTTCTGCTTCTGCCGGGAAGCGGACGACTTCGACAGGCGCGTTGGACCCCAATACGGCGACGGCGAGCGCCTCACAAAAGGCCGATCCAAGTGTGGACAGGTTGCCGTGTTCGCCCTGGCCATCCCAGTCGTCGACCGTTTCAACGATTCCACACACAAGACGCCGGGCGTTGTGTATCGCGGGGATGACTGCCATCCCTTGAGGCTCTGCCACAGTGGCTGGCGCGGAGCGTGCTGCGGCCTGGAAAGCCTTTGCAGGCACCGGCGGCTGTGCGGATGCGGCGGCACCCAGGGCGGCCATGACGATGGTAAGAAAGCGATGCATACTCTCCCAAGAAGAAGAGCGGCTGACGCACCAGCCGCTTTCTCTTCGCTGCGTTACGGGATCCAGGTTGCCGAAGTTGGCGTGCCGGGAGACTGCGATGGGCGCGGGTTTACGTCAAGCGGATAGGGATCGGACGGCGTTCCTGCCTTGTATGCCGCGGCAGAGGTGAAGTCCGTGGGAAGAACACCGATGGCCTGGCAGGCTCCGTTGGTGTAGCCGTTCGCGGAGAAGCCGGCGGTTGCCAGGTGTGGAAGCGTATTGATCTGCGCTGGCGTGAACGTTGCGACGGCTGGCGCGATGGGTGTGTTGTTCTGCAATCTGGTGTAATCGAATGCTTCCGTCAGATCGCCCAGCTGGTTGGTTGGATCGTCGGAAGGTCCGAGGTTTGCCTGTTCTAGATTCGCCTTGCCAAGTTGACGGGCGTGCGCCTCATCGGGAAGGTTCGCGAGCGGAACCAGATTGAAGAGTTCGTCCATGAATTTGATCAGGGAGCCGTGCTCGCTGTACTGGTGCGAGATGCTTCCCTGTAAGGACCAAGGTGAGAGAACGAGGGTGGGGATGCGCGGTCCTGCTGCCAGGATGCTGCCATCGGCAAGCGTGCTGCGCTGGCTGATCTGCTCGTGGTCATAGAAGCCGTCCGTCTCATCGTAGGTGATGATGATGGCGCTCTGGTTCCAGTAAGGGGAGTTCGCAATGGCGCTGATGGCCTGCGCCGCAAATGCTTCCGAGATCTGGTGATCGGAGTAGGCCGGATGATCGTCATTTCCGATGAAGGCGTGTTGAATTCCTGTCGTTGGATCAAGCGGAACGAGGTCCTGGTTGTTGCTGTAGCCTCCCCGCAGATAGAAGACGCCGCCGCTGCTGGGCAAGGTTTGCGCGGTGACGGCGTTGATGAAGTCCTGGGCGCCATGCAGGTTGTTGTTCAGAACGTTTGTGTTGTCGGCCAGGTAGCCGAAATACTGCGGTCCATTGTGGTGCAGGACATAGCCCGTGTAGAGGCTGGGGTTGCCGGTGGGGTTGGGGGTTCCGGTATTCTGCGGCTCATAGGGATCCGGCGCATCGTTGCCATTGAATCCCTGCTGGAACCACCCCCAGGGGACGGTTTGATTCTTCGCCGCAATGGTGAAGACATCGTGCTGGACGTCGGCGAGATCGGCGCGGGGATCCTGGTCGCTCTGAATGATCTGCCCGATGTTGGACCCCATGAAGGAGAGCGGCAGCGTGGCAAAGGTGAGGTTCAGCGCGGGGTTGGATGCATTCTCGTCGAAGTTATACGGCGGCTTGACCGCGCTCGGATCCTTGAGCGAACCGGGAAACGGACCCGGGTCGGCGATGACCGGAACGTAAGCATTCGTGTTAGCAGCGGGACCGGAGTACGTTGCACCTTTCACGTTGGGGAACGCAGGGTTCGCGTAGGTGATGGACGGAGCCTCATTGGGGTGCAGCGCCCACTGCGTTTCACCGGATTGACCGGCAATAATCGCGATCGCATTCGGCGTGGATGGGCCAACCGTGGTCTGGTGGAAGTTGTCGAACAGGACGAAGTTCTTGGCCCACGACCACATGAATGGAATGGTGTCGCAGTCCAGGTGGCTCAGATCTGTTTCCGCCGTTTGCTTCTGTGCCAGCGTCACGGCAGTCGGTGCCGCTCCGTTAGATTTGACGATGTTGCCCGAAGCGTCTGTCGTTAGACCTTCCTGGTTCATGGAGTAGCGGTCGTTGGCTGCGACACCGCCGGTCACGTGCAGATCGTTGGCCATGCCCTGGTGACTGTGATCGACCGAGACCAGATCGGTTGGGTAGATTGGCACGATGGCTCCGCCGCTGTTGAACCCGCCGATCTGGACCGCTTGCGGCATCAGGAATGGTGTTTGTGTGAGGGGATTCAGAGACGTGTCAAGATACCGTTGCGTGAAGTTCGCCAGCTGGTTGGCCGGGGTGTAGCCCGCAGGCGCGGCGTACAAGCCGTTGGCGCCGGGAAAGGTGCCGAAGTAGTGATCGAACGACTCGTTCTCATGAAAGATGACAAAGACATACTTCACATGCTGCTGCAAGAGGGCGATCTTTTGCTGCGGGGTCAGGGCGGATGCGGACGGAGCAGGTGCCGACGGCCCCGCCGCGACTGCGGCCGTACTGTTGGTGATCAAGGCCGCCATGCCGATTGAGGCTAACGACTTCTTCAGCCAGGTGCGTCGTGACATCTGCGTTCACTCCTCTGTTTCCGGGTAGGTGAACCAAGTTGTACATGTGCCCTGAGTACAGACAAGAGGGTCGGGGCCTCTTTGGGCGAGAATTCACGGGGAAATAACAGTGTTGAGGATTGGCGGTAGCCGCCGCTCGCCTCAGCGGCTGAAGCCGCTCTTCCCGATCTGTTTCTTTGACACGGCTTAAGCCGTGTCCTCCGAACGAGAGGCTTCCTATGCTCTTGACGCGCTGTGTTCGGGAGAAACCCACCCCCCGCTTCGCATATGTATGGGGCACCCGCGGGGCCGCTTACCTCCGCGAAGAAGCCTACACATCCGCTTCGCGTATGTATGGGGCACCCGCACCTGACACCCGACGGCTGGGAAAACGGCTTTAGCGGGGCATGTCGCGGTGGGAGACTTTGGTGCGGTAGCCTGCATCGGCGAGGCGTTTGCGGATGTCTTCCGCGAGGGCAACGGAGCGGTGCTGGCCGCCGGTGCAGCCGAACGCTATGGTCAGGTAGCTCTTCCCTTCCTTGACGTAGTACGGCAACAGGAAGAGAAGCATGTCCGTGATGCGGTTGAGGAACTCCGCCGTTTGCGGGAAGCTCATGACGTACTCGGCGACTTTGGGGTCGCGGCCGGTGAGCGGGCGGAACTCCGGGATAAAGTGCGGGTTGGGCAGGAAGCGGACATCGAAGACGAGGTCAGCTTCAGGAGGGACACCGTTCTTAAAGCCAAAGCTCATGGTAGAGAGCAGGAGCGGCTGCTCGCCCTCGCGGCGGCTGAACTGCGCGTTGATGTGCGCGCGGAGTTCGTGCACGTTGAACTTGGAAGTGTCCAGCAGCACGTCAGCGAGGTTGCGGACGGGGTCCATGCGCTCGCGCTCGGCGGCAATGCTTTCGCTGACGAGTTCGTCGCGGCGCAGCGGGTGCGGGCGGCGCGTCTCTGAGAAGCGGCGGACGAGGACGTCGTTCGCGGCTTCGAGATAGACGACGGAAGTAGGCAGGACTTTGCGGACCTGCTGCAGGATGGACGGGAAGCGGTCGATGAGGCCCTCGCGCACATCCACGACAAGGACGGCGCGGGTGATCTCCGCCGAGCCGCGCACGAGTTCGGCGAATTGCGGGATCAGTTCCAGCGGCAGGTTATCAACGGCGTAGAAGCCGAGGTCCTCAAACGCGCGCAACGCGGAGGCTTTACCCGCTCCGGAGAGGCCGGTGAGGATGACGAGTTCGCCTGCGGGAGGTGGCGGGAGCTTTTCCGCCGCGCCGGCCAGGTTGTCGAGCAGCGCAGGATTAAGTTTCTTCTTTGATGTGCGGCCCGGAGTGGATGCGCGTTTGACGCCGCGGCGAGGTGCCATGCGGTCATGCTAGCACTGCGATTGGTGTGGCTGTGAAGATGGATGCCCCACCTTCGCGAAGCTAACGTAGGTGAGGTTGCACGCCGTCATCGGAGCTCGAAATCCCACCTTAACCGCTGCGCGGTGAAGATGGGGCACACCTATGATCAGAATACGCGGAGATCGCCGCCGGTCACTTCTTTGGGCAGTTCCAGGCCAAGCATAGCCAGCATGGTGGGGGAGAGGTCGCGCAGTGAGCCACCGCTCCGCAGGCTGAACTGCTTCCCTGCTTCGGTGACGGCGATGAGCGGGACGGGGTTGGTAGTGTGTGCAGTGTGCGGTCCGCCGGTGACCGGGTCGATGAGCATCTCCGCATTGCCGTGGTCGGCGGTGATGAGCCACGAACCGCCGTTGCGCCGGAGCGCGGCGTAGATCTCGCCGAGGCAGGCGTCCACGGTTTCGACGCCCCTGATGGTGGGTTCCATCTTGCCGCTATGACCGACCATGTCGGCGTTGGCGAAGTTGACCACGACGACATCGAAGGCGGTGTCCGCGATGGCTTTCAGGACCACATCGCAGATGCCGCGCGCACTCATCTCCGGGGCAAGATCGTACGTTGCGACTTTTTGTGATGGCACCACTTCGCGCTCTTCGCCGGCGAAGGGCTTCTCGATGCCTCCGTTGAAGAAGTAGGTGACATGCGCGTACTTCTCCGTCTCGGCGACACGAAGATTGCGGAGTTCGTGCCGGGCCAGGACGTTGGCCAAGAGGTTGTCCATGCTCTCTGGTCGTATAACCATCTGTAGCTTGAACCTGGGGTCGTACTCCGTCATGGTGGTGAAGCGGAGGTTCTGCGGGACTATGTTACGCGGGATTTCAAGGTCGAGTTCGTCAGCCTGGGGCAGGTCGCGTGCGTCGGCTTTGGTTAAACCGCGGCGTGCGTTGCGGGCAAGTACGCGGGTGATCTGGCGAACGCGGTCGCTGCGGTAGTTGAAGCAGATGCAGAGGTCTTCGTCCTGCACTGTTGCGATGGGATGGCCGCTTGCATCGGTGACAACGAAGGGCAGGATGAACTCGTCGGTGACGCCGTTATTGTAGTTTTCGCGAACATTTGCGGCGGGATCGGTGGTTGCGCCGCCTTCGGCAGTTCCCTTCACCATGGCGTCGAAGGTCTTGGCCTCGCGGTCCCACTTCAGGTCGCGGTCCATGGCATAGTAGCGTCCGCTACAGGTGGCAAGCTGGCCGGTGCCGATTTCGCGGATCTGCTGCTGCAGCGCTTCGATATAGCCCGCGCCGGAGGTGGGCATGGTATCGCGGCCATCGAGGAAGGCGTGGATGAAGACATCCTTCGCACCAAGTTGCGCGCAGAGTTTCAGCAGAGCGTAAAGGTGCCGCTGATGGGAGTGGACGCCTCCATCAGAGAGCAGGCCAAGCAGGTGGACGGCGCGGCCCCGCTCCATAGCCCCGTCGATTTGATTCACCAGGATCGGGTCGCGGAAGAACTCGCCGGAATCGATCAGTGCGTCGATGCGGGTGATGTCCATGCGGACGACGCGGCCTGCGCCGAGGTTCAGGTGGCCGACCTCGCTGTTGCCCATTTGGCCATCCGGGAGACCAACGAAGTGCTCACTGGCGCGGAGGATGGTGTTGGGGTACTCGCGCAGGAGCATGTCATAGGTGGGCTTGCGCGCCAGGGCGATGGCGTTGCCGTGAGTTTCCGCGCGCACACCCCAGCCGTCAAGGATCGTGAGGATGAGGGGTTTTTTGCCCATAGGTTTAGTGTATCGGGTAGATCGAGGTCACAAAAGTTGCTGGACTGTCGATATGAAGTTTTGGTGTTGTTCTTGAGGTGTGCCGATGAGTTTTGATGCTTTTAAAAGTACGCCTCACGGTCTTCTGCTCTTTGGTGCGTTCCTACTATTAATTGCTGCGGTTCAGACCTGCCTTGGAAAAGTATGGGGACGCAATGGCCAGGTGGTCTTGGAAAGTGAGAACCCCAAAACGTTCTGGTTAGGAGTCCTGTCCCACTTCCTATGCGGTCTATTTATGCTGTGGCTTTACATGCGAAGGACGTTTGGAGCGGAGTGATGGAGGCTGCCGAAGGGCACGGCTTGCGTATAGCATTGAAGTGAGTGTCCGAAGACATGCCTCTGAATAAAGTTGAGCAGCGAGCCAGCGAAAGCATATCCCTTCGCTTCGCTGCGACATGACAAACGTCAGGTTAGTGAACCTATTACTCGCAGTTGACGGATTCGATGCCCATGTACTCTGCGCCCTGGCCGAGTTCTTCTTCGATGCGCAGAAGCTGGTTGTACTTGGCGATGCGGTCGGTGCGGGAGAGTGAGCCGGTTTTGATCTGGCCCGCGCCGGTGCCGACGGCCAGGTCGGCGATGAAGGTGTCCTCGGTTTCGCCGGAGCGGTGCGAGATGATGGACGTATAGCCGTAGCGGCGCGCGGTTTCGATGGCTTCCAGGGTCTCGGTGACGGTGCCGATCTGGTTGACCTTGATGAGGATGGAGTTGGCGACGCCCTTCTCAATGCCCTCACGCAGGCGCTTGGTATTGGTGACGAAGAGGTCGTCGCCCACTAACTGACAACGGTCGCCAATTTCCTCTGTGAGTATCTTCCAGCCCTCCCAATCGTTTTCTGCCAGGCCGTCCTCAATGGAGATGATGGGATACTGGCGCACCCAATCGGCCCAGTACGCGGCCATCTCGGCGGAAGTCTTCTCGCTCTTGTCGGACTTTTTGAAGATGTACTTGCCGGTCTCCGCGACGTAGAATTCGCTGGAGGCGGGATCGAGCGCGAGGCTGATGTCCTTACCGGCGGTAAAACCTGCTTTTTCGATGGCCTCAAGAATGACATCGAGTGCTTCCATATTGGATTTGAGCGAGGGGGCGAAGCCGCCTTCGTCGCCAACGGCGGTGTTGTAGCCCTTCTTCTTCAGCACACTTTTCAGGGTGTGGAAGGTTTCCGCGCCCCAGCGCAGCGCTTCGCTAAAGCTTTCCGCACCGACCGGCATGATCATAAACTCCTGAAAATCAACGTTGTTGTCGGCGTGCGCGCCTCCGTTCAGGATATTCATCATGGGCGTTGGCAGGAGGCAGGCGTTGACGCCGCCCAGATAACGGTAGAGCGGCATTTTGAGAGCATTCGCCGCTGCGCGGGCGCAGGCCATCGAAACGGCGAGGATCGCGTTGGCACCGAGGTTTGCCTTGTTGGGGGAGCCATCGAGTTGCAGCATGGTCATATCAATGAGGCGCTGGTTGGTGCTGTCCATGCCGGCAAGCTCCGGGGCAATGGAGCTTTCAACATTCTCCACCGCGCGCAGAACGCCTTTGCCCAGGTAGACCTCCTTGTCGCCATCGCGGAGTTCGACGGCTTCATGCTCGCCGGTGCTGGCACCGCTCGGGACGGCCGCGCGGCCGGTGGCACCGCCGGCAAGAGTCACGTCTGCTTCCACGGTGGGATTACCACGGCTGTCCAGTATTTCTCGCGCGGTGATGGAGACGATCTCGGTCATGGTGCCTTTCTGTTCTGCCGCGCCGTGCGCGATGATGCGATGTGTCAGCCTGTCGTTCAGACGCGTGCGCCGGTCAACAGGGATGCTGATTCCCTGCACGCCAGCTATGCTTTCAACCAGTTCCGCCATGCTCATTCCTTAGCCATTGTGGCAGACTAACGTATGTCTGGCGGCATTCGCGTCATTCTAGCAAAGCTCCAAACGCTTTCCTGTGCACATGAGGATGCGTCCTGTCCGGCGTTGACGTATTTGATTCAGCATGTGAATCGTCATCGACACGGCGTTCGCGCAGGCGTAGCCTGAGGTGGTCTGCTATGAGAGTCATACGTGGCAGCCTGGGAGACCGCCTTGAAGCCCACCCTCGCCTTCGTCATGCTCTTTGCCGCATCGCCACTGCTGGCACAGCAGACAGGAATCTCACGTCCCCCGGACACCGTTGTGGAAGATTTGCCGCCAGCAGCAAGCGTGCCGGGCTCCATTAGTTCCGCCAAACCCTCAGCCGCAGTTCCAGTGATCCCTGATAACACGCAGCCGGGTCCGGTGCAGCCAGCGCAGACGCCCCCTCCTGGAACAGTTTCGGCAGATGAGGTCTTCCAGCCGTATCAACCCGCAGGTGGCACTTTGCATATTCGCCAGAACGCACCGGGGGCCGATCCTGATGCGGGCATTGTCACGGAAGTGCCGCGCAACCCAAACGAGCTGCCTGCGGGGACGATGCTGCGGGCACGCCTGAGGAATAGCGTGGCGACAGACTCGACGGTGCCGAACACACCCTTTTCCGCTGACATCACTGAGAACGTAGTTAGTGACGGACGCGTGGCAATTCCCTCTGGATCGACGGTGGAAGGCACCATCAGCGAGGTGCGGGGCGGCAAGCGCATTCACGGGACGGCGTTGATTCACTTCCAGGTGCAGCGGCTGATTCTGCCGGATGGCACGCCTATGCCTCTCCGCGCGGCGGTGATTGACACAGACCAGTTTGCGGAAACAAAGGTGGATGCGGAAGGAAACATCCTTCGCAAGGACCACGCGGGCCAGACGCTGGCAGCCATGTCGCTGGCCACGGGTGGAGCCGCGGCGGCAGGCGGCGTGATCGCTGGGCCGCCGGGTGCTCTTGTGGGTGCGGCCGTGGGTGCTGGTGTCAGCACCGTCGTGTGGCTGAAGCAGGACCGGCAAACGCACCTTCCACAGGAGACGCTGCTGGTTCTTGGTCTGACACAAGCGCTGCCCGTTAGCGGCCGGAGCTATGCGCCGGACTTCTCACGGGTACCGGCAACGCAGCCGTCCGTCGCGGGGATGTCCCCGGCTGTTCAAGCGCCCGCTCCGGCGTATGTGGAACCGCGGGCCTTTGTGCCGGCAAACTAGCGGCTGCTGTCCAGGAGGTCAGGCTCGACTTCCACTCCCATGCCGAAGTGCGCGAGTTCGCGCTTCTGCATGGAATAATCGAGCAAGAAACCGGCACCGATGGCCAGGTTGATGATTCCTGCGGCAGCGACGATCAACACAGGACGGACTTGCAGGATGGCGTAAAGCAGCAAGCCGAACAGACATAAGCCAAGGCCGCACGACAGCAGCACGGTTGCAGAGCGGCGTGTGTTGGCCAGGCTGCGCAGCGGGTCGCGAACTTTCTTGTCCTGGTCCCGAGCGGTGTCCATCATGCGCTCGACCTCATGCAACGGTACGCCGCGATTCAGCATGGCAATGCGCTCCTGCGAGCGCAGCTCCTTGCCGCGAATCTCAGAGTAGATGCCGGTGGCACCCAGGCCGAGGATCATCACACATCCGGCGACCGGGACGATAAAGGGGCTGTCAAAAGGATTACTCATGGTGTTTCTCCTGTTCGCCGGCGTTAGACTTCGCGGTGCGATGTAAGTTTCATCGAAGTGCATGAAACTTTCTGGATTGCGATCAGTCCTATCCCACTGCCGCGATGCAGACGCCCATCTTTGAAGAGATCATTCGCGAGCACGAGAGCATGGTCTTTCGCATGTTGGTTCGTCTGACGGGTTCACGCGAGCATGTGGATGACCTTGCGCAGGAAGTGTTTCTGCGCTTGTACCGTGCACTGCCTGGGTTTCGCGGGCAGGCTCTGCTGACGACGTATTTGCATCGCATCGTGGTCAATGTGGCGCAGGATGAATGGAAGCGGCGCAGGCGTGAGGATATGCGCTTCACCTCGTTGTCAGACGACGTTTCCGCATGGGAGGAGCGGCTTCCTCATCCTGACGAAAACGCGGAACAGCAGTTTGCGACGCGCCAGTTGCAACGGCGGGTGGAAGAAGAGTTAAACACGTTAAGCGTTGCCGAGCGGACAGTGCTGGTTCTGTACCATCAGGAGGAGCGCAGCTATCAGCAGATCGCGGAGACGCTGCGCTTGCCCGTTGGAACAGTGCGGACGCATCTGCATCGGGGCCTGAACAAGCTGCGGACAGCGTTAAAGGTGCACGATGAGCGAAGATGAGGCAATTGTGAGGGCGCTGGAGGCGATGCCTGCCGTGCCGGTGGCGGAGGATTTCGCGGCACGGGTGGTGGCTCGCTTGCCTGCGCGGTGTGCCGTTTCTATTGCAGAGCACCGGAGTGTGGGTCGCGTGGCAGCGATGGTCGCGATTGCCACGTTGTTTATGGCGATGGTGGCTGTTGCGCCGCGTTCGCAGGGGTCGGAAGTCTGGATGTCCATGCAGGTGTTGTTGTTTATCGAGTTCAGCGGACTTTTGCTTTGGGTCTCGTTCCGGGCTGCGCCATGAAGTTGCTCTTCAAGAGGTAGAAGACCAAACCACACGCGTTTAGCGCGGCCCGCGGCCAGGCAGGTCCCACGACCAGGATCGCTACGTGGATGTCAATGACTTGGCCGTGGTGATTGGCTCCGGCCCACTCATGCGTGGAGAGCGCGCATGAACAGGGCACCCGAACCGCAGCCGCTTGGTGCCCGCTACTTGGCGGGCGCGTCGTTACTGGTGGGTTTGGGCTAAGAGGCGTTTCCAGTTTTTCGTGTTGCGGCCGTAACTTTTTTTTAGGTCGCTGAGGATGAGCTGGAGGTCGCCGTTATCCCGAACGCGGGACCAGGCGGGATTCCTCACGAACCAGGGATAGTTCTCGTTGCCCAGGTAGACGGCGCGGCGGAGCCAGTGCAGGGCTTCACCGGTCTCCCCATCGACCGCGAAGTAGGTGGCCAGGCGATAGGCCATTTCGCTGTCGGCCTCGGCGGCGGCGAGCGTCTCCTCCACGATAAAACTGACCGCGCGTTCGCGCTCGCCCAGCATGGCATAGCACATGGCCAGCGTGGGATGGACAATGCGCAGCGTGGCGTCTTCCGCGATCACGCCTTCAAGGGTGGTAATGGCCTCTTCCAGCTTGCCCTGGCGCATAAACTGGTATCCCCGTGTGATGCACAGCATGGGTTGGCGCGGTTCCAGGGTAAGGCCTTTCTGGATCTCTTCGGCGGCAAGCTCGAACTGGTTCTGATACTGGTAGACCCTGGCGCGATGGTTGTAGATGGTGGGCGCGTCCGACGGGCTGAGGCGCAGCGCTGTGCTGAACTCGCGCAATGCCTGCTCGTACTGCCCGTCGCTGCGAAGCGTTACGCCTGCAATCCGGTGAACATTCCAGTCGTTCCCCGCGGTCTGCAGCAGATGCGCGATGCCATGCCGGGCACTCTCCTTTTCGCCGCGCGACAGCAGCATGTATACGCGGTAGAGGTTTGCCTCGATGGACCCGGGGTCCAGCGCCAGTGCCTTGTCCAGCGCTCGCCGCATCTCCAGGATGTGCATCTGTCCACCAAGACCGTGGCTAAGGTACTGCAGATGCGTGATGCCCAGCCCAGTCCAGCCTGGGGCGTAGCTGGGATCGCGTTGTACGACGCCGGCGAAGAGTTCTTCTGCTCGCTGAAGATCTTCCGGGCTGCCGGTGCGAAACATGAAGGAGTTGAGCAGAGCGCGCGCTTGCAGGTATTCCTCGGAGAGATCCTGCTCAAGCGGGCCTGGAGAACCGCTGGAATTGTCTCTGACGGCGGGCGGATGGCGCACGCCGGCACCGCCGCGCAGGGCACTGAAAATTTCCGTGCTGATTTCGTTCTGCACCGCAACCAGGTCGAATGTGTCGATGTTGATCGACCCGCCCGCGCGCACTGCCTGCTCCGGCACGTGCAGCATCTGCCAGTTCAGGTCGAAGCCGGTCTCGCTACGCAGAAAGCTGCCAGCGACGACGTATTCAACCGCCAGCTTGCGGCCAACGCTCAACGGGTCAAGCTGACTTGCGGACACGTTCATCAATGCACTTGATGGCCGCACGATGAGGCTCTGCATCCGGGCCAGACGGGTGCTGATGGCATCGGCAAGTGCATGGCCGTAAAGCAGCGCGGTATCTGCGACGCCAAGGTTGACAAATGGGAGCACGACGATGGTGTTGTTGCTGTGGTTGCCGCCACTCTCGCGGAAACGCTCCGCCAGCATGGACAACAGGCCCGTGGAGCGCTTTTCTTCTTCCGGCGTGCGAGTTTCTAACGTAGTTTGCAGCGGCAGGCTGGCAGCGGGAACCACCAGGCCTTCCATCTGTGAGGCCTTCAGGATCGTACGGAGGCTCTCCCGCACATCTGCCGCGGAGGAGAAGCGCTCACCCGGCTGCTTGTGCAAGCAATGCAGGATGGCGCTCTCCAGTTCCATGGGAATATCTGGCATGCGGTCGCGAATCGGAGGTGGCTCAGCGAACTGAATGGCACGAATGGTCTGGAAGTCAGGCGTGTCAGGCCGGTGAAACGGATGCCTGCCGGTCAGCAGTTCGTACAGCACCACGCCAAGCGCAAAGATGTCGCTTTGAACGGAGGACTGGCCGGTGACGAACTGCTCTGGTGCCATGTAGGCGATGGTGCCGCCGCGCGCGGTATAGGTTCCGGTGGGCAAGGGCTTGCGTTCCGCGTGAATGGATGGGTCGAACTCAGCCTCTTCCAGGCGTATGCGGCGCGCCAGGCCGAAGTCCAGAATCTTCAGCAAGCCACCGTCTGTCAGGATCAGGTTTGCGGGTTTCAGATCGCGGTGAAAGATGCCAAGTGAATGAGCTGCGGCAAGTCCATCCGCGGTTTGGATACCAACCGAAAGCACAAGTTCAACGTTTGCCGGACCAGCCTCAATCATCCGGTCAAGCGGCTTGCCTGGCACGTATTGCATGACGATGTAGGCTTCTTCGTCAATCTCGCCCACGTCGTAGATAGCGCAAACGTTGGGGTGCTCGATGGCGGAGGCTAGCCGCGCCTCGCGGAGATAGGTGGTGCGCATCTCCTCAGTGGTCAGCGTGCCGCGTTGCAGCAGCTTCAGCACCACGGGCCGCTGCAGTTGCGTGTCTGTGGCCAGAAACACCACGCCACTGCCGCCGGTGCCGAGTTTGCGGACCAGTTCGTAGTGCTTGATGACGCGGTGCTTCATGCCCCTGATTATCTCAGGCGGGCTGTGCACGGCCAGTGAACGCCGGGCGCGCTGAGCTTAGTGAGTGTTCCGTTGCGGCACGCCGTTCTTTGTGTCACGCCGCACCTCATTTGTGCGAGAGCGCCGTCCCAGCAGAAACATGATCAGGCCAAAGGCAAACATGGCCGCACCCCAACCAATGTTGACGTTTTCTCCCAAAGACCGCGCGTACATCGGATTGTGCATAGTGACAAAGCCGTAACCCAGCATGATGGCGCCAATCAGCAGAAACATCAGCCCCAGCGGTATGCGCAGATCAAGTCCCATCGTTTACTCCTGCAGTTCGTTTTGCTTCCTAAGCAAAAATGATGTTCAAGGCAATCAGCACCGCAAGAACAGCAACTCCGAGCGTTGCTGGCCGCCGGAACCAGGGCAGGTGCGCGTCCGATGGCTTGGGCGTGAGCGAATAAACGAGACCGACAAGGTCGCTCTCAGGACGTGGCCGCGTCATCAAGCTGACGGCTACCGTGACAAGGAGGTTGACGGTAAAGGCCACGATGGCCGTCCAGAAGTTCTGGGCCATTTCGCTCGGGTAGACACGCAGATGCGCGATCCATCCACCATGAATGCCGGAGGACGCGCCAGCGGGCAGCGTAAGACCGTGATGCAGCAGGGCCGCGGCGGTTCCGCTGACAAGGCCGGTAAAGGCACCGTGCCCAGTGGTGCGCTTCCAGAACATGCCCAGCAGAAACGTGGCAAACAGCGGCGCATTGACCAGCGAAAACACCAGCTGCAGAGTATCCATGATGTTATTGAAACCAGTCACCAGATAGGCAGCGCCCACCGAAAGCAAAACGCCGGCCACCGTGGCCCATCGTCCCATCTGCAGATAGTGCTGGTCGCTTGCCGTTTTGTTGATGTAGCTCTGATAGATGTCATACGTCCACACCGTGTTGAACGCTGTGACGTTGCCGGCCATGCCAGACATAAAGCTGGCCAAAAGCGCGGTCAATCCCAGCCCAAGAATACCGGTGGGGTAATAACTTAGCAGAAGTGAGGGAATTGCAAGATCATAGTTGTACACGGGTTGGCCGTGAGAATCCAGCTGCGCGTGGCCGCTCACCGGGTCAAGCTTGACGGGAATCAACCCTTTGGATTCCACCGTTGTGCTTGCCCCGGCAGTGTGCGTCGCGATGGCCGGAGCGGCAACGGCGATCAGTCCTGGCAGGATCACAAGAAACGGGAACACCATCTTGGGAACGGCGGCAATCAGGGGCACGCGCCGTGCGCTTTCTTCATTCTCAGCAGCCATGGCTCGCTGCACCACCAGGAAGTCCGTGCACCAATAGCCAAAGCTAAGGACGAATCCAAGGCCCATGACCAGGCCGAACCACTCCACGCCGAGCGGATTGGTGTTCGCGTGCTCCATGCCGCGCCACGAATGCGTAAACCCGGGTGGCAGCTTGGCTTGCAGTCCATGCCATCCACCAACGTTGCGCAGACCAATATAGACAAGCGGCACAAAGCCAGCGACGATCAGAAAGAATTGCAGAACTTCGTTGTAGATGGCGCTGGTAAGGCCACCCAGAAAGATATACGCCAGCACGATCACCGCTGAGATCAGCACGGAGACGTGAAACACATACGCGTCCGGCACAATGCCCTTCAGGATGCCGAGCACATCAATCAGCAGCGCCATGGCGTACATGGAGATGCCGGATGAGAATAGCGTCATGATGCCGAACGAAATGGCATTCAGGGCACGCGTTTTTTCATCGAAGCGCATGCGGAGATACTCTGGCACGCTGCGCGCTTTGGAGCCGTAGTAGAACGGCATCATAAAGATGCCGACGAAGACCATGGCCGGGACCGCGCCGATCCAGTAGAAGTGGCTGGTTGCCAGCCCGTACTTGGCACCGGAGGCACCCATGCCGATCACCTCCTGAGCGCCCAGGTTGGCCGACAGGAAGGCCAGCCCGCAGACCCATGCCGGGATGGAGCGGCCCGCCAGGAAGAAATCGTTGCTGGTGCGCATGTACCGCTTCAGCGTGAAACCGATGCCCAGCACGAATATTAGATAAACGGCCATGATGAGCCAGTCCACAAATCCAAGGTGCACGCCCAAGAGGCACTCCTGTTGTTGCCGGTGCCTGCTGTTCCAGGCAGAAGGTTGTGCATCAGCGTAGACGGTGAGAGGGTCATGCGTCCACCGGCTCTGCTCAAAGGCGTGAGCAAGGACCGGATGAACCCCGGTCTTGCGAGACTGCTCTCCGGCGTTAAACCTGCATCACAAGGCTCAAGTGCAAGTGTCCGGCACATCGTGCCTGGTTCAGCCAGATGACGTAAACGGCAGGGGATTCGACAGAGTACATGCAAGCAACGATTCTGCTGATCGATGACAACGCGATTCAGGCAGCCACCCGGCAGACTATCCTGAAGCGAGCCGGGTACTTCGTTATTCCCGCGCTAAATCCCCAGCGTGCTTTGGAACAGTTTCGCGAGAATGACTTTCCCGCGGAGATCGACCTTGTAATCACGGATCACCTTATGCCTGGTATGACCGGTTCGGAGTTCGTGCGAGAACTGCGAGCGTTGCATCCGGACCTTCCCGTGCTTGTAATCAGCGGCCTGGATGAAGCGGAGCAGGAGTATGCCGGGATGAACGTTGTCTTTCGCATGAAGCCGATGCTGCCGGAGAATCTGCTGACTTCTGTAGACCGTTTGATCCGGCGAGATCCTTCCTGAGGCAGCGCCCTGTCACGTAGCAGAAGATAATGCAGGGCTTGTGCGGTAGTCGCATAACAGCCGGGTCTTTGTTTGCTAGCGGGTATTTATCCCTGAGAGAATAGCTGTGCACGACCCAGGTGTCTGGATGCCGCACCCCATGCCACAGTTCGGCAGCTTTGCGCTTCTTCTGGCGCTGTGCCTTTCCGCGTATACGCTTCTGGCAGGTGGTTTTGCACTCTACGGGATGCAACGCGGTTTATTGTGGCGTGTACCGCCGGAGCGGCTTGCAGAGACAGCGCGGCGGGCGGGGATTGCCACCTTCGTTGCCGTCGCTTGTGCAGCGTTCGCTTTGGTGTGGGCCTCGTACACTAACGATTTTTCCGTCAGCTACATCCTGCACCACACCAATCGCGACCTGAACCCGGCGTATAAGTTTTCCGCCCTGTGGAGCGGCCAGGAAGGTTCCCTGCTGTTGTGGGCGTTTCTGCTGACAGGGTATGGCTTTGTGCTCCGGCTGCGTCATCGGGTGGATGTGCGCCTGTTTGCGTATGCGTCTACGATCCTGGCCGGGGTACAGATTTTCTTTCTCGCGCTGCTGAACTTTGCGGCACCACCCTTTGCACTGTGGCAGGGGCAGCCGCAGGCGGATGGCTTTGGTCTGAACCCGCTGCTGCAATATCCGGAGATGGTAATTCATCCCCCCATGCTGTACCTGGGATATGTAGGGTTCTCCGTGCCGTTCGCATTTGCGCTCGGTGCGCTGATGATGCGGTATCCCGGCGAAAAGTGGATTCGCATCACACGCCGCTGGACGCTGGTAACGTGGCTGTTTCTGACCGTCGGCATCTCGCTTGGAATGCATTGGGC
>CAXTXE010000005.1:152123-195447 GCA_964248165.1 uncultured Terriglobus sp. | reverse complement strand
CTTCTGCGGCTATCACATGGGCGACTACTTCCGGCACTGGCTGCGCATGCAGCGCGATCTGACCACCACGCCGCGCATCTTCCATGTGAATTGGTTCCGCAAAGATGCTGAGGGCCGCTTCCTGTGGCCGGGCTACAGCGAAAACATGCGCGTTCTCAAGTGGATTGTGGACCGGTGCCGGGGCCGCGTGCGCGGGCAGGAAACACCCATCGGATGGACTCCCAAGTACGCCGACATGGAATGGAACGGCCTCCGCTTCAGCGAAGAGGAGTTCTGTGCCTTGCAGAAGGTTGACCGTCCCACCTGGCGGCGAGAGGTGATGGGGCACGAGGAAATCTTCCTCCTGCTCCACGACCGTCTGCCACCAGAGATGATCTACGAGCGCGAACTCCTGATCTGCCGCTTGTAGGCAGCAAACATCAACGGGCAGATGGCTGGAAGGCTACGGAGCAGAGATGTTCGGTTGGAATGTGCACACAGCAGCCAAGCCGCTGACTAAGAATGCAGGATGCGCAACATGCTGCGAATCGCGTATTCTTCTCTCGTCAGGAGATTGCGCGTATGGGCAACACGTTCGGTGGCTCAACACTCACCAACAACGGCGGTTTTGATCCGTCCTCGGATCACAAGACGCCCGCACTCGGCTCGCTGAACCTGAGCGCCATGACAAGCGTCTCTGCGCTGGCGGGCACCGTAGGTACTGACGCAAAGCTGATCCACGGCGACCGCTGGCAGCAGATTGTGGGCAACGAAACCGACTTTATTACCCAGAACTACATGCTTACCGTTGACGGAAACGAGACTCGGCTCCTGCTCGGCAACCTGGAAACAACCGTCATGGGTACCACCAAGGACGACCGCTTCGACGTCCTGCTCCATAACCTCTTCGCGCAGAGCACCTATAACTACTTCAATCACCGGATCGAAAACCATACGGCTCCAGAACAGGAGCATCAGCCAACTGAACATCAAGAGGTTATCGAAGGTGAGCAGAAGGAGAAAACGTCCTCTTTCGAGAAGACCTTGCACAAGGAAGAAATCGTTGGCTTCTTTGCGGGTTTAACTACGACGAAAGTAGAGGTTCTGATCGCCGCCGCGGAAGGTTTCGGCGGCAAAGTAGGAATGGGAGGCATCGAGGCAACGGGTCACGGCTGGAAGGCGCGGGGAGAAGCGCTAGAGACGAAGCTGGACGCGTTCGCCGCGAAGCTTACCGGCGCGGAAGTGGAGGCTGGCGGGCCAGACTCCTCCATTAGACCTGTGTTTGTGGGCATACTCGTGGCTGTCCACATCGACAGTCCGTTCGCGTAAGGTTAATGATGGCGTTATTGGAAGCGACTTACCAAGTCTCTCGCCTTTCGGGTGGACAGCTGCAAATAGTGGAAGAGACTGAAGCAGGATTTGGTTTGATCCTCCTGCTTTGCGGGATTGTACCCACGCTCTTCTTCATCTACCGCATATACAAGAGCAAGAGTTTCTTTCCGGCTTGGGGAATTCTGGTCTTTTCTTGTCCTATCCTGTATTCAGCCGCGATGGTCTTGCGCACAGGATCGTTAACGTTAGACCGAAGTGCAAACACAGCGCTTCTGCACAAACCCGTATTTTTCTGGCATCGCGATACTGTGATTCCGCTGGATGCGATACAGCGCGCGGAAATTCGAACGATGCGGTCCACAGATTACATTGCCATAGTTTTAACGAGTGGCGTAGCTATGACTTTTGCAGACTCCACCCAGGAAAATGGCAAAGGGCAAGCAGTGGAAGCGATCAACCGCTATATCGCCGCTCGGTAAGGTAAATGCTTCCCCTGTGACTGGCTTAGAGAACGAACGCGCTCGCTGCTCAAATACATAGTTCGATGCGGGAAGAATGATCTACACATCGTATGAGCAAACCCTTCTGCCCGGCGGCCAGCTCTACGTTACGAGCAAGCCTTCCTATTTCTTCTTTGCCGCTACCGCGCTCATCGGAATCGTGCCCTCATACTCGTTCGTTCGAGCACTCTTGAGGGGCCGTAGCCTGTTCCCACTGTGGGGATTCGTAATCTGGACATTGCCTTGGCTGCTGATCTCTTTCGTGTGGTTACGCACCGGCTCTCTAACATTGGCTAGATCTTCTGATACAGCAAGGCTCCATCGTCCGGTGCTGCTGTGGCACAGCGATACTGTCGTCCCGCTTCATACGATCCGCTATGCTGAGGTTAGGAGCTTCAGAGCAAGTACTTACCTCGCCCTTATTTTGCAGAACGGCAGTGGGTTGCGTTTTGCCGATCCCGATCAGGAACGCGGCAAAGGTGAGGCTGCGGAAGCCATTAACCGATACATGGGCAGCAGCATCCGCTGACACGCACCGGCCGGATTCAGTTATGCCACGAGGAGTCTAATGACGCTGCTAGGGTCCGGGTACAAAATCGAGCAAGCCACTCCCTCACATCTGCAGGTTCTGGCTCCGGCGTCGGGCTTCGTCTGGATTGCGTTTGCCCTTGCAGCCTGTGCTACAGCGTTCTTTCTGCACAGGATGTACAAGAGACGGACTGCATTCCCCGCCTTGGGAATCCTTCTTATTAGCGGCCCGTTGTTGCTGACCGGTGTAAGATTTGCGAAGGATGACGGTGTCCGTCTTGACAAAGATGCGAATACAGCAACGGCCTACCATCCGTCGTTGTTGGGAAATAGCAATGAGAGTGTCCCGCTGAGTGGCATAGCGTATGCGGATTTGCGCGTCATGGGTCCGAACAGTTCCATGGTTCTGGTCCGCCGACATGAGGATGCGCTCACCTTTGGGTACTCGACCAAGCTGGCGAATAAGGCAGAGGCAGTGGCTGCAATCAACCAATTCCTGGGAAGGACGAGGCCTGTACAGTGAACGCAGAGCCACTTGCCGTCCAGCGGCGTCCACGCATCTCTGACGCGAAGGACTGGCCACCACTGCATCCATTTGTCCGGGCGACGTCCATCACCGAAGCATCAGTTTATTGGTTGCCTGTGCGTCAGTTTCCGATGCCGTTCCATCAGCGCCAGTGGATTCTGAACTTCCTTGGAAGATTGACAGCCATCTTCAGCAAACAGCAACTGCTCTCTGAAACGCTGCTGCAGTTGAAGCATACGCGCCGCGAGTTGAACAAGCGTTTTACGCACACATTGCTGGAATATGAGCCTGTGACCGGCATCCTTATGACGCCAGGGGAAACGTTGCCAGGAACGCCGACATCGCTCGAGATCAAGAAGTTAGTAGACGCACCGAATCCAAAAGGAGAAATTGGGATCGAGCACCTTGCACCGGATTACTGCGCCTGGTTTCTCCAGAAAAAGGAGATAGCGCAGCGCCAAGACTTCCTAGGCGTGGGCGGCATGTTGATGCTTTGGGTAAACGGTGATGAAGTGAATGCGCCGCCCAAGGTGCGCGTCTCGAAGGCGCTCACCACACATCCGGCGTTTGCGGCGCATGACTTTGACGCGCAGTTTCGCAAGCTGCACTCCATGCAGGCACCGTGGCTGAAGCAAAGCAAGGAAGTCTTCGGCGAACCTGTTCGTGAAGAAGCCATGTACCAGGGCGTACCCTTTATCCTGCCAAAGCTGGATGCCGCTGCCTTTACCTCCGCCACGCCGGAGCAGCTGGCCGCGTGGTTCGGTGTCTTTCACGCGTATTGCATCGAAAGCGAAAAGGATAAAGGACTGCTGCTGAGCGTGAAGGAACCTGACTTTGACGAGACGCTTCAGGCGATCCTGGATGAGATGATGGCAGAAAAGCTGGAGTACCCCCAGTGAGATCAGCCTTTCGCTTTGTACGCACACTGCAAAAGAATGGCCTGGAGGTGTGGCAGGTTGATCTGGGCGCGATGCCCCTGTCTCATCTGGAACGGCCCGCACTTGCCGCACTTCTGCTCAACATGCTTCATGATCTGGGCGGCCGGTATGGGTTGACGGAAACGGTGTGGTTGGAAGCGACGCACATCCACCTGGAGGGTGCGACCCGGCTGATCGCTCCCAATGCTCGCCTCTGGGTGCCAAAGACGGGGTTCGGTGTCCATCCTGATGGTGAGCCACCACGCATGTGGACGGATGAAGATTTCTCCGGCGCCGCATTTGGGACACCAATCCCGATCTTCAATAACCAGGTGTTTGAGATTTCGCGCAAGGAAGGCCACCAAAGTGCCATTGAGGCCATGGCCGGACGTGGTGTCCTCTCACTGGCTTTGCTCTCTGGCAACGCTGATCGGCTCAAGCAAGAGATGCACACCATCCTTGCGCCGCTTGTCCGCGAGCGTGCATTTCACGCCTACTCCTACTTCTTTCCCTTACTTACAGCACGCTCGTCGGAAGACTATAACGTGCGTACATGGATGGGGAGCGCGTCCGTATACATACGCGAAGTCTTTGAAGACAAAAGCCTGCTCGTCATCAGCGCCGTTCCATTCGAACCATGCCTGCAGGCAATACAGGCAGAGCACGCCACTGACGGCGTTTGGGACGTTGCAGGAGAAAAGACATTCGCATGAAAGATGCAGTGCACGTGAGCGATGTGGCGGCGTCCGTAAGTTCAGAAGAAGCTGCGGAGCAGCTCCGCGAGGACTTCGCGGATCTGGTTCTGCGTGTCAACATGGACCTTACGTCCATAAGGTTTTCGCCAAAGGACCCGATCAGCGTGGAGATGGCCATTGCGCAGGCAGAGCGCAGCGTGGACTATCATCTCCAGGCTTTCACCGGCAATACCGCACTGCAAGCGCTAGCCTCAGAAATCAAGGATAAGTTTCGCCAAGGAATCAAAGCTCAGGCGTCAGTGTAAGTACACAAGCTGAGCGGTCCAGACAAGAGGGTTTGTATGCCTAGACTGGCGCTGGCCGCACCGTCATCATGCCTGTGCGTATCGGTATCTGCATCGCTGTTCACATCGACAGCCCGTGGGCATAACAAACTAACTATGTCCTCGTCGGCTTACCAAATTGTGGAACGTGCGCCAGATCACGTGGTCATCTCTGTTCCCGGCTCGTCACTGCTTTCGGGGTGGCTGCTGGCTGGGTTACTGCTGATTTTCTTGGCAGTCGCATTTCTTAGTACACGCAGCATTAAGCGTTTCTACGCGGACGAAAAGAGCGAGGCAGACATCGCGCGGATTGTCAGGCGAAATTACTTGTTCGCAGCGGGTATACCCGTAGGGTTTTGTATCTTTTTCTGGGCCGTGTCGTATACCAGCGGCTCCATCCGCCTTAACCGTGCCACGAATCAAGCTGCGATGGAGTCAAAGATGACGGCTTTTCTACCAAGCCGTACTCGCACCGTGCCCCTCTCGCAGGTGCAAGAGGCAATATTGGACGAGAAGCCAAACTCACGACGCATCCGTCTTCTAGTGGAGCATGGTTCCGACCTTGCCTATCCCATGTGGACCGGCCGGGATGGACAGGACGCGGCAGTTACCGTTATCAACGATTTTCTTGGCCGCCAAACCAAAGGTGAGCGATGAAGTGCCTTTCAGCCTTCGCCTGCAGTGCTGGCGTCCTTTGTATTGCTTCCTTGATTGGCTGCGACGTGCAGAAAATTGCTAATATGACGGGCGGAGATGATACCGTGCTGAAAGGAAATAATTCCGCGATTGGAGGCGTGAACTACGATAGTTCGCATGGAAACTTCTCAGGTTGGGATCGTCATATTGATGCCTGCAGTTATAGTGCTGAGACGCGAAGTCTGCGAATGCTTTCCGGCGGGCAAAAAGTTGTCGAAATAGCTGGGGAAGGTACTGGCCGGCAGATTACCGCGTACGTCCCCAAAGGCGCGGTGCGCTTTTCCGCAGCAGAGTGTGATGGCACCAGCGTGATACCCACCGCTGGACAAGCAGACGTGACACGGGTGAGTGGCACGCTGACGCTGACCTGCCAGCGGAGCGGCGACGCCTTACGAGGGTCAGTGCGTTTTCATGCCTGCGGCTCGTAGGAGTAAGAGCAAGAGCGTGGTTAACAAGATAACGCAACAGGACCAGCTTCGGCCTTCACGGTCGCGGCTCTCAGAGGCTAAGAGTGCCCGGCACCTGTTGCCGTTCTATCGCGCCCAAGAGATCGATGACGTTTCGCTCTACTGGCTACCAGTCGAGCAATACCCGATTAAATATCGTCAGCGCGAGTGGATGCTCGCCTTCTTGGAAGAGCTGACAAATGATCTGCACGGGGGCGGGCAAGAAGCGGAGAATTTTCTACAAGTGAAGTACACGCGTACTGTACTGAACGATCGCTTTGTTCAGACGATGTTTGAGTACCGTCCTATGACAGGGCTATTGCTTGCTCCCGGCCAACAACTGCCAGAGGTTCCGACCTCCATGGAAATTAAAGAGCTTACAGAAAGTCATGGGCCTGAGGGAACCATAAACATCGACCACTTGGCACCGGATTACTGCGCGTGGTTCGCGGGCAAGCAGAGTGCTGAGCAGCGCCGCGACTTCTTCGGTGTGGGCGGAATGTTGCTGTTATGGCTGGATGCGGGTCAAGAACCGGATGCACCTAAGATTGACATCCCGCGTGTGATCGCAACACATCCCGCAATGAAGGGCGTTGATTTTGAAGGACAGATGCGCAATGGGAAGCGCTTGCAACACCCGTTCCTGAAGTATAGCCGAGAGGTCTTCGGAGCGCACCTGACGGACGGTCCGGCTAAACGGCACGCCGCCTTCATATTGCCGCACCTTAGAACGGACGAATGGATGGGGGCAACGCCGGACCAACGCGCCGCGTGGTTTGAACTCTTTTCAGCATACTGTGTGGAGTCAGAGAGAGACCGTGGTGTGCTGCTTGCTTTGAAGGACCCCGAGTTCGATGAGCGGCTGGTACTACTAACTGAGCGTGTCGAACAACGGCTTGGAGCATACCCCGGATGAGTCTCGCAGAAGAGACGTTACTGCTGGAGCCGGTTCGCTCCGTCGATCCATATTTTGCCTGGCGCATGAACGTTCCGGCATCTCTCCAGCGTGGTCTCTCGGGCTTCTTCGAAAGGTTAATCTCTGCGGGCCGGTCTGGTAGGATGGAAGCAACCCTTTGGCTGGATACGAAACGCCTCCATGAAGACGGCGGGAGCAGGCTCTTTAGCCAAAACGCCTCTGCTTGGTCGCCGGAAATGGGCTTCTGCTTCGATCCGCTGGCGCGCCCACCGCGAACAATGGAACTGTCTGATCTGATGGACGCCGACTACGGGACCCCTCCTCCGATCGATGATCGCTCAGCTATCTTTGTCAGCAACGTTGCCGCTACAGCTCACGCCTGTACTCAGGTTGCCGGGCGCGGACTCGCTACCCTCATCTTTTTTCGGGCAGGCACGCCAACAGAGGCGAGGCAGGCTGCGGAGGTCTACAAAAGGCACACGTGCGACGAACTTCGTTCGTGCATGGCACCAGGCCAGTTTCAGAATTTTCCTTTCTACCTGCCATTGCTTGGCAGCACGGCGCCAAGTTCAGCGACGAGGGCGCAGTTGGAATCATGGCTCGGTGACGCGGTGCTGTACGTGCGGGATTGCGCCGAAGGCGACGAGGTGGTTTTGGTGGCGAGGGAAGGTTATCGTACTTTGTTTGAGGCAGCGGGTTTACGTCCTTCGCATCCTCTTGAAGAGGAGACAGGCTGGACATGGCCGATGAACGCGCGTCACGATGAACGATGATGTGCACGTAGAAGTGGACTCGCCGGAGGCGGCTGCGCGGCTGCGCGAGGATTTTGAGGAGCTGCTGGCGCGAGTCAATGGCGACATGATGTTTCATAGCATGAATCCGGGTGACCCTGTTAGCGTGGAGGCTGCCATCGCTTCTGCGGAGCGGTCCATTGACAGCCACCTGGCTGAGTTTCAGGGTGACCCAGCACTGCAAGCGCTGAGGGGAGATATCAAGCTGAGGTTCCGGCGGGCTATTCAGCAGCAGGCCAGCCGGAACGTTTCTTAGGTGCGTGTCCGTGGAGGTCAGCTGAGCCGGCGGCGGGTTGGGGCTGCCGTCGCAGGGGCCGCGGCTGCCTTCACAGGGTGGTGGCGGAACTCCGGGCGGACGTAGCCGAGCGCGTCAAGGATGCCGCTGAGTTCGAAGGCGCTCTCTAGCCGCTCCGCAGGATCGATTGCCAGCAAACGCCGCAGCAGCAGCAGAAACGGGTCCTCGCCCGCAAGGCTTTCCGGTGCCTGCCAGTTGCCCTGCAGGTGCCGTTGCTGTATCTGTTCGAGCGTGTTTCCAAGGAAGGCGGGCGTTCCGCTCAGAACCTCCACCAGGATCGCGCCCAACCCATATAGATCTCCGCGCAAACCAGCGTCTCCACCACGAATGCGCTCCGGGCTGGTGTACAGCGGAGTAGCCGCTGTGAAGGGCGAGCGCTCACTTGCCCTTCCCGTCGAGATGCCGAAGTCCAGCAGCCGGTAGAAGCCGAAGCAGTCCAGACGGATGTTTCCCGGGGTCAGATCGCAGTGCGCGATGCCATGCCGTTCGGCGTGGCTTAGCACGCTGCTGACCTGCCCGGCGAGTTGCAGCGCTTCATCGCGCGTGAACGGGCCGGAGCGTGCCAGAATACGATCCAGATCCTCCCCTTCGATAAACGGCATCAGCATATAGAAAAGCCTGTCCATCTCACCGAAGTCGAAGATGGGAACGGCGTTGGGGTGGCCACCCAGCAGCGCCGCATGCACCGCTTCCTGCCGGAAACAGCGCACCACACCGGGCTTGCCAGCGAGATCCGGGTGCAGCACCTTTGCGGCGAACAAACCACCGTGCAAACGGTGCCGGAGTTGCACAATGGTCGCCATGCCGCCGATGGCCACCGGCTCCAGCACCTGGAATCGCGTCCCAAGGATGTTGCGCAGCCGCGCAATCAGGTCTCCCATATCCGTGCGGGGAGTTTGCGTGGTGCCGTTCATGGGAGCCGTTGTCACTGCAGACGCCTCCGGCGTTCCGGCGGCGCGGTCAGATGGTGACCTTGATGGCAGATGCCTCGCAGCGGCCGGGGAACCGCGCTTCCAACGGATCCCTGCAACTCCAGGAGAGCCTCCGGTTGCATCACATGCACCGCTTTCGCGTTGTACAGTGCGCCGTCCAGCATGGCGGCCAGCTTGTGCACGGCATGTTCCACGGTGTTGCTGACGCGGTGCCTGTCCCACAGGCAGACGAACCCCGTTCCCGGGTGAACGTTGGGATGGCGCACCGGCGTTTGGAGAAACAGTTCCATGGGCACTGCGGGAAAGTGTACCGGGTACTGCACGGAAAACGAATGGGCTCGCCGCTCAGGAGGCTTATTTTCCCAACTTAGTACAGTCCCGGGGGCGTTCTCTGGCAGCGAAAGCACCGCATGGAAGGTAGTATCGTCCGCTTGGAGGCCGGTCAGCCGCTCCGGGTTCAGCGCCGCCAGATCGTTCAGCAGTTCCCATTCGGCGTGCAGCCTTCGCACAAAGGCCGGGGTCACAGCCTAGCCATTCGTGGCGATGGTGGAAACGCGCAGGACGTCATTCGCGCGAACGCCTTGCCCGGTCAGCGGAGCCGCAAAGTCCAGGCTTTTGCCATTCCACATTACTTCCGGCTCGCCGTCGCCCTTCAGCATGTCGCCGCGCTCGCGCAGATCGAACAGTATCTCCTCCAGCACCATATCCAGCGTCTCTGCTTCATCGATGTCAACGTTGTACTTGTGTTCACCGGTCACGGTGTCGAAATAAATCTGGTACTTCGGCATAGAGAGTAATCCAGTGTTGCATTTTAGATAGAGCGCACCGCGCTGTCCCCAGCGCTCTGCGTGACCACCATGGTAAGCGATGCCGGTAAATGCGGCAGGGCTGCATGGCAGCGCTGGCACTCGCCGTTGTGGAAGTCCCAGCAATCACGGCACTGCGGGCGCCGGCACTTGGGGCAGTTGCGCAGGTCGACCTGCTGCGGTGCGCCCCGGCAGACCGAGCAGCGGTCATGCTTGGTGCGTGGCCCGGCAGCACGCATCCACCATCCCTCGTCCACCGGAAGCACGGAAACGCGCTGTTCCAGGCAAAGGCGGCAGCGGCGGAACTGATGCTGCCAGCAAACCTCCTCACACACATGCTGCGTGCACCTGGGGCAGGTAAACACCACATCATGCATGGAGAGCGACCGGTTACACAGACCGCACCGCGCCTCTGTCCGGCGCAGCACAGCTACGGTGGCGCCGCTTCCCAACGCCGCCATCAGCGGGCTGAACCAGGAGGGAAAGTTCGCGCGCAGCGTCACCTCCACCAGCGCCGCGCTTGACAGCACAGCCGCCGCGCACGTCAGCGGCTGCACCCAGGCACCACCGGCGGGCAACTGGAAGTGCTGCCACAGCCAGGTGGCCGCCACGCTCAGCACAAGCGCTGCCGCCAGGGCAGCCGGACCGCCAGCCAGGCAAGCGCCAAACTGCGCGGACAGCAGCAGGATAAAGATTCCTGCAAGCATTGCGTTGCGTTCCAGGCGGCTGTTCATGGTTTCGCAACCCTCATCATAGCCGCGCGAGTCTCGCCTGCGAACACCGGCCTGCGAACCTGGTAGAGATGCGCTTCCGGTTGCCCAAGCTCCCGGGGCGACCGCAGCGCCAGAGTGTCCTGTTTTCGGACAGTGGCTGTGCCGGCCAGCGGCTCCATCGTCCCCTGCGATCCGCAGGCACGGCACCTCATGGCCCGGCGCACCCATGCGACGCGCGCAAAGGGATCCACTCGCGTGCCGCACGCACCGCACCGCGCGGACGTACATATCTGCCACGGCAGCTGGAGCAGATGTTCGCCGTCTCCAAGCCCTGAGAGACTTTCGCGTACGGAAGTCTCCCATGGAAGCGGCAGCAGTTCGCCAACGGGAGCCATGTGCCACGGACACGTTTCACTACGCGGCATCTGCAACGAATCATTCGTCCATTGGCCTCTCTGGAGCCGGAACCGGCATGCCGAGGAAGTCCCATGCAACAAAAGCGGCTGCTGGCGCTGGTGTGGGTGCCCCGTACATACGCGCTGCGGGTATGCGGGATCCAAAGATCTGCCATCTGCAAAGGCATGCAGGAGGCCGAGCATTTCCGCCGCAGCCTGGCGCAGGGCCTCTGGCGTGCCGGTCATGGGCGGCGCGTCCTCCAGCGGAGCGCAGCCCAGCGACGCCGATGCCGCGTACGCCAGCACCTGTGCCCGGCGGTCCTCACGCAAGCCGCAGAGGTAACACGCCGCTTCCGGCGCGGACGGGAACCACGTAACCCGGCACTCCGGAATGCCGTCTCCGAAGACACCCGCCTCGATGACCGGCTTTTCCAACATCCGCGCCGTCCATGCCGTCTCGGCGCGGGAGAGCGCGCTGTCCGTGCAGCAGAAGAGCAGGTCGCGATCCGCGAGCAGCTGCCATCCCGTCTCAGCGATCTCGGCGCACACTGCCTGCCATGGCAGACCGTATCGCCGCCGCGCCTCCCCGGCCAGCAACGCCGCTTTATAGGGAGGGGGATCTCCGCCGCGGCGGGAACCTTCCGCCGCCATTGCCTCGCGCAAAAGCGGACTAAGGGCAAGATTCCGCTCCTGCACCCGGTCGGGATCAATCAGCAGGACGTCCGCCATGCCCCCCGCAGCCAGTAAAGAGAGCAGGGCCGACCCCAGCGCTCCCGTCCCGATCACGGCTACCCGTAATGTTTCTAGCGACCGGTGCCCCATCATGCGACAGACCTTGTACAACTCACACCCACTATTTCACCTTCTATATGGTCCTGCCGAGCAGCACGTCATCACACTGTGGCAAGATGGTGCTGCCGGATTTTGTAGATTTTCTGCTCCCTGGTTCCCATGAGTCTGTATCGAGGGTTATATTTCGCGACGCTGGTTGGGATGGTTGGCGGTCTGCTGGCGGCCTTGCTGGCGGCCCTCTGTACGGTTGCGGCCGCCGGTTCGGGCCTTCGCTGGCTGCCGGACCTCCTGACGATGCTGTTCTTCGGCATCGTCGTCGCTACCGGTGTGTATATCTACTTCGACCGCCTTCTGCTGAACCGTGTGCGCGGATCTTCCGTTGGTTTCGGCTTCCTGTACGGTGGCGTTGCGGCGGTTCTGGCTGCCGCTCTGGCGTGGCTGCTGGCCGCTGGCGTGGGCCGCTCGTCACCGTCGCTCTTCCGCATTGCGGCGTGGGCGCTCTGCTTTTCCGTAATCGGCCTGGGTCTGGGCCTGCGCTGGGCTAAGTCTAATATTGCCCGCGTGCTCCACACCTATGTAGGCGGCCTGGTGGGCGGTCTGCTGGGTGGCCTCCTGTTTGTTCTGTTCACGCCGCATCTCTCAGCCGGCGTGAACATGTGCGGCCTGATGCTGGCTGGCGCAGGCACGGGATTTGGCGCGGGGATTGCGCCGGTGCTGGTGCGCGAGGGTGTGGTTCGCTTCGTCTCCTCTGGCGATGCACGCGCGCAGAACAAGCTGGGCAAAAACAAAACTACGTGGGATGTAGATGTCGACGAAAGCTACGTGGTCGGCAGCGCGCAGACCGCGCAGGGTGGCAGCAAGTTTCAGCAGGGCGCGGATATGTATATCCCGGACTCCGCCGTGGCACCGCGCCACGCCGTGATCTTCTCAAAGGATGGCAGGTTCTTCGTCGCGCGCCACCCGGATGCCAGCGGCCCTGAGGGCATTGCGAAGTTCGTCCTCCGCGTCCGCGGCAAAACCGTCGTCAGCTCGCAGGAATTGCGTCCGGCCGACGACCTGCTGATCGGCCGCACCGCTCTCCGGTTTGACAGCAAGAAGCGGGGTGCGTCATGAGACTGCTTCGCACGCTTCTTTCCACACCGCTGCTGCTTTCATCTATCGCCTCCATGGGGAGCGTGCAGGCACAGCAGCCGCGCCCGGCAACACTCGCCCTCACGGGCGCGCCGCGGCTGGTGGACTGCGCGCCTGTATCGCTGGCACCCTGCATGTCGCTTTCCGTCACCCCGGCAACATCCGCCGGATCGCCCGCCCCCGTCAACCTGCCGCCTGCCGCGCAGCTTGCCTCTGCATTCACGCTGACGGGGGCTGCAGGCCAGGTGACTCCGTTTTATGCTTCCGCCGGAACCGGCCCGGACGCCACGCAACACACCAACGTAGTGCTTCTGCTGATCGACATCAGCGGCAGCATGCGCGAGCCGATGGGTAGCACCTCCCGCTTTGAGGCGGCGAAGGGTGCCATCGCGCAGTTCCTCGACGGCATGCAGGAAGGCTCCGACCGCATCGCCATTGTGCCGTTTGAAAGCCATAACGTCATCTCCACCATCCATGGCGCGGTGTTTGCCACGCGCAAAGCAGATGCCATTGCGCAGTTGAAGTCGCTGCCCCAGCCTGGCCCCAAGAACAATACTGCCTTGTACCAGGCGGTATTTACCGGCGAGGAGGCGCTCTCCAACGAGGTCGCCAGCCTGCAGCGGTCCGGGACTGCCGACCTCCAGCCGCACCTCATCGTGATGACCGACGGCAAGAACGAGGTGTTCCCGGGTGATGACCCTCTGCTGCTGAACGGCGACCTGGGCCTGCAGCAGGCCGCGGCACAGGTGCAGGCATCGCACGCGGATACCATCGGCATCGGCTTTGGAGATCGCAACGCGATCGACGCGACGGCACTCCAACGGCTTTCCACCCGGTTCTTCTACGCCGCGGATGCCGCGCAGTTGCTGGCAGCGCTCCACGTCAGCCGCTCTGCGGTGAGCCATTCCATCCTGCTCACCTGGCTGCTGCCGGAGGGGAGCCGTGCCGCGCTGGCCGGACGCGACCCGCAGTGGGCACCTGCCATGAAACTGGAAGACGGTACCGTGATCTCTGGGCCGGCTGTCCGCCTCTTAATGCCTGCCACCAATTCGCCCGTCTACGATCGCAAGGCAACGCCGCAGGAGTTGCGGAGCCTCATCGCGACGCATCCAGAGCCAACCTCCGGCTGGTCGGTCGTTTTTATCCACGGGCTTTTGTATCTTGCGGCGGGAGCACTTCTGCTGATGCTCTGGTTCTGGCTGCCGCGTATCATCTGGGGCGACAGGCACCTCACCGCGCCGGAGCGGACGGAGCGCTGGAGCAGCGACCGCCACGCTGTCACCGCATCCGGCGTACAGGTCCGCTCGTCCGCCAACATGCCGGCCGGCTTCGCGCCTGAGATGCAAAGCGCCAACCCGCTGCAACGTTCTGCCGCGCAAACGACTCAAATTCAACCTCGTGGGGAGTTTTCTCGTACCCGCCTCACCTTTGAAGAGCGATAAGGAGCACCGTCCATGCCTCTGGTAAAAGTAGTTCGAAAGGGTGTCACCCCTTCGGTTCGCAAAGTTCCTACATCGACTGCGGCGGCCATGCTGCCCATGACGATTGATCGCGTGGGCGCGGAGGCCGGTTCAGAGACCGAGGATCTTACCAAGGTCGAAGACCTGGGCGATGCCTTTCGCAAGTTCCAGCCTAAACTGCACTTTGACGGCGTCGCGGGACCGGAAGAAACCGAGTTCAAGGCCGACTTCGAATTCCGCTCCATCAAGGACTTCGACCCGGAGAACCTGCAAAAGCGTCAGGAAGTGAAAGATGCGGATGGTGAAAGCCATTTCCTCCGCAACGATCTCGCCGACCTGAAAACTAACATCGATCTGCTTTATCGTCTGAAGGATCGCTGGAAACTGCCTGCTGTGCGCCGTGCGTGGGGCAATGCGGCACAACGGCAGGAGATCGTTCAGGCGCTCGGCAAACTCCGCTCCGAACTCGAGCGTGTTGCAGAAGGGACCAAGTAAGCCATGGCAGAGACCGCTACCGCAACCCGCACCACCGAACAAATCCTGGGCAGCAGCGCAGCGAAGGATTTGCTGCGGGACATCTTCGCAGACCTTCACCCCGGCCTGACCAACGAAAAGCGTGAAATCTCAAGCATCTTCTCCGCGCAATCCGCGAAGGAGTTCCTCGGCCAGATTCTCAATTTCGAGAAGCTGATCAGCGCAAACGACACATACGACCAGACGGTGAAAAAGCTGCAGGGCCAGATCGACAGCGCGGAGGCTGTTCGCGATGCTCTGCTGTCGCAGGTCTTCGAACAGATCCGGCCGCTGGAAAGCTCCTACCGTCAGATTCAGCTCTTCTTTGAAAACACCAAGGTTGGCGACGGCAAGATCCGGAAGCCCGTGGAGTTGTTCATCCTGAACGCCGATCCGAAGGCCATGGAAGACATCTTTTCCATGAACATCGCGGCCCTGGAGCACTTTGTCGTGCAGCGGAACGATAACTTCAACTTCCGCGACGACATTTGTAACCTTGTCGTTCCCGGGTACTACCCTCAGCCCATCCGCGAGAAGTTTGAGCAGATCGCAAATGCCTGGGGCATGCTCTTGATCGGCGACCTGGATGACGAAACATCGTTCAAGAACGTGGAGCGCAACTTTCTTCCCGGCGGCAAGTATGAGTTCCTCAAGCGCCCCGAGGACGCCGCCGCGTCGGACGTCTGCCTGATGGGATATCTGCAACTGCGTCCCGCGCACTGGTTTGAAAAAGACAGCAAGGACGCCGAGGGTCTGTACGGTCCTCCATCGATGGTGTTTGCCGGTGCTGTGGCGCGTGCGGATGATGCGCAGGGCATGGCGCAGGGTCCGGTCGGATCGCGCTTTGGCCGCGTCAATGGAGCCGCGAAAGCGCGCATCGAGCCGCTGATCGGGCAGATGGAACACCTGTCCATGGAGCGGCAGCTCATTCCCATCATCCGGGACGCGGACAACCACCTGTGTTTCTTCGGGTGCCGCACCCAGGCGGACGATCCGTATGGCGTTCTAAAGTTCTTTACCAGCTACCGCATCCTGCGCTATCTGGAGCGCTGCTGCCGTCACTACCTCCTGCAGGTGGCCGGCCAGGTCTTGACCCGCGACTTTATGGATCAGCAGATCGAAACTCCGCTCAAACGCCTTCTGGATGAGCAGGTGGAGCAGGGCACCATCCTTGGTTATGACCTCTTCGTCGACAAGGACTCGAACAAACGGATGCAGGGCGTCTGCGACATTACGCTAAACGTCATGCCGACCGGTCCGGCGGAGACCTTTGTGCTGAAAATCGATGTGCCTGAATTCAAGAAGCCGGAGGCAGCCGCGAAATCGGCATAACTTATGAGCCAGATACGTTTCCAGATCGGAACTCCGCCGGCGGGTTCGGCGGCACGCTCTTCGGAAGAGGCACACTCCTCAGGAGAGGACGGCGGTTGGACGCGCGCCAAGCAGGTCGCACTCTCAGGTTCGGCGGCACGTGCCTCAGAGGAGCGGAAGCGTGCCGAGGGTGTGGGGGCGAAGGCGGGCAAGACCATCGCGCTCCGTGCCTCGGACGGCGCAGTGGTTGACCGCGACACGATGCTGAAACACAGCGGGATTCCAGCAGGAACCCCAATTCCGGAAACTTCTTCTCGTGAGATGGCCCTCGAAGCGGCAGATTTTCCCGCGGAGGGGCGCATCTCACATCCTCGTAGTGTGTCTGCTGATGCTGTGCAGGCTTCGGCAGCAAGCGGAAAGCCTGAGCATGCCCTTCAGGACACACCTGTTCAACCGGGTCTGCTGCAAAGCGCCGCGGCCCGCATTCAATCGCTGACGCGCTCCATCTTTCAACGCGGGGACGCGAACGGCTAACTCAAGCACCACGGAGACCAAGGGAGTTAAGTTATGGCAAATCCTAACCGTACAACGGTGACTATCGATGGTCAGAAGTTTCAGGCCGTCACCACCAGCGTGAAGTTCAACACAGCGAAGGACCGTGCAGGCGTCGCGCAGATGGGTTCGCTCGCGACTAAGATCCGCGTATGGGCTGACCTGCACGATGACGTCAATCTTCCGTTCAGCATGGTCCAGCATTTCTTCGGACTTGCCAACGTGGTCACGCGCGACAAGATCAAGCCCGTGAAGATTGAGTTCTGGAAAGATGACTCGCAGCAGGATGCTCTGATCTCCTACAGCTTCAACGGCTGGATACGCCGCTTCGAAACCTCGAACCCGCTTGACTTTCTTCCACGCGGAGTTTCCACCACCACCGAAGATTCGCTCGCGGAGGGCACCGCACCCAGCCTGAATCACATGCTGGTTCTGGACATTGAGCCCGCCCTGAATCAGCAGAACTTCGGCGCTGTTCAACTCAGCAACTAGCAGCATCCCGGACCGGCCCGCCCGCACGGGCGGCTAACATGGCGAACACTTTCGAAAGGAACGTTTTCATGGCAGCTCCATACCGCAGCACCTGCACCATTGACGGTAACAAGTTTGATTGCCTCTCCGTTACGGTCGCCTTCAACACGGACAAAGACCGTTCGGGCATGCCCCAGATGGGTTCACTCCATACCGACATCCGGGCGTATGTTGACTTCCACGACGACCAGAACATTCCGTACTCCACGATGAATGCGCTCTTCAATCTGGCGAACGTCGTGACGAAGGACAAGGTCAAACCCATCAAGCTGGAGTTCTGGAAGGACGACTCGCACCAGGACGCTCTGGTCTCCTATAACTTCAACGGTTGGATCAGTGGGTATCACACCCTTAATCCCTACCAGAGCGATACCCAGCTGGCCGATGAGGATCACGCTGGTGTCAACCACATTCTGGTGCTGGACCTTGAAGCGGAAATGAACCAGCAGAACTTCCAGGACATCTCGCTCAGCAACTAACCGAAGCTCTTTCACCCATCACCGGCCGGGGTCAACAATTTGGCCCCGGTCTTGTCACTGCTGTACTGTTCTGCCTGAGGTAGTTTGCGCAATGCAGTCACTCGCCTTTCCCATGCGGCTCCTGGAAAATGGGCTGCTGCAGCGCGACGATAAAACAACCGCATTGCTGTCGTTGCTGCAGATGATGGCGCGCACACCGCAGGGTTCCTGGCAGGCGTGCCCTGGATTCGGTCTGCGCGACTTGTTCGAGGATGGCCGTCAACGCGCGGACCTGGCACGTGCCGCCGCGGACCGCATCAACGGCACGCTTCGCGATCTTGGCATCGACGACTTTTCCGTCACGGAGGTCGTCCGCGAGATCAGTACCAATCGCGACACCGACACCTACTCCATCACGCTGGAAAACGCCGCCACCGCGCAGACCATTCGCACCAGCGTGGTGCAGGAGGCGTGATGCGTACCGGGGCCAGACCGCCGCGAACAGATCGCATGGCCATCCGCTGATGGGAACCCACGTCCCCAACGTCCTTGAAATCGACCGCAAGCTGCGCGACGACTTTCGCCGGCGCGTAAAGGATTTCGGCGTCAGCACGGAGACGACCGACCCGCTTCTTGCTGTGCTCTTTCGCACGGTAGCCCAGCAGATCGATCAGGTCTACAGCGCTTCCGGTAAGCTGCGACAATCCCTGCTGCACGAGTTGATGAACGGCTTGCAGGTGCAGCAGTATCTCGCCACACCCGCGCAAGGTGCTGTTCGCCTGATCAACGATTTGCCGGAGCCTCGGGTCCTGCGCAGCGGGACGGAGCTGAACGCCGTCGCCTCCAGCGGCGAACGGCTCGCCTTCAGCCTGGATTCCACCGTTGAAGTGTCGCGCGCGCGCATTGCCTTCGCGCTCAGCTATCAGGACCAATCTCTCCGCCTGATCAGCGGGGTGGAGATGAGCGATGCTGTCCAGGCCATGCGCCCCTCCATGGAAGCCGTGCCCGTGGGCCTGGGACCGCAGCCCGCGCTCTACATCGCGGTTGAGAATCTGGCTCCGCAGATGCTGAACCGGCACGGCCTCTTCTTTGAGCTCGGGCCGGGCACGTACCCGGTGCAGCACGCCCTGTGCCATGAACCGTGGTGGATCTTTGGCGATGACGGAGACCTGTCCGGCGTCGGCCTTTTGCGGCCCCGTCGAGAAAACTGCGGCGTCTACCAGCTTGCGTTTCAGACCGCCGTGACCGAGCAGGTCAGCATGCTGGATGCGCCTCTGCCATCCATTCCGGATGGCTTCTATGCGGGCCGCCAGTTCGTCTTTCCACCCATGGGCGCAGATGCGCCCTTCCGCTGCCGCATTCCCCGGCTGCTGGAACCGGCGCTCTCGCGGCTTCTAAACCGGGACGCGGCGGCCCTGCTGACGGAGCCGCGCGTCTGGATCAAAATCCCCATGCCCCCTGGCGTGCCTGCTCTGCACCATGCCATCAATGGCATGGTTCTGCATGCAGTGACCGTCTCCAACGTCTTTGCGCGGAATCAAACGGTCGTCTTCGAGCGCGACGGCATCTCGATTCCCGCCACGAAAAGCAGTGGAACGCCCGAACTCCTTGTCGCTCCCCTTACCGTCATGAGTGTCGACAATGAGTCCTACACCGCCGGAACCCAGCCCGGTGCCAGCGCCGCCACGGGCCGGTACGAGCTGCATAACGACCGGCTTACCTTCTACCCCGGGCGGCACGCCGATGGCACGGAGCATACCGCCGTTAACGTCCGGCTGTGGCTGACCAATGGAGCGCTGGGCAACCGCGTGGGCATGGGCGATGTTTCAGGCTTTGCCAACCCGGCAGCCCTATCCGGGATTCGCATGACGCCGCTCACTGCAGCCTCAGGAGGCTCCGACGGTGAGGACGTCGCAACGGAGGAGCGCCGCTTTGCCGACGCCCTGCTGACGCGCGGCCGCATTGTCACCCGCCAGGATCTGGAGACAGCGGCGATGGCGATTGACCGCCGTGTGCTGTCCGCAGCCACCACCTCCGGCATGGAGCGGTTCGACGATGGCCTGCGCCGCGTCCAGCGCCTCCGGCTCACCCTGGACAGCAACGGATTTACGCGCCCGGAGATCGAGCTGCCCGCCCTGAAGTCGCAGATTGAGACCTCGCTGCGCGGCCGCCTGGTGCAAGGCATGGAACTCGCCGTGGAGTTTGTATGGAAGGGATAACCGCGGCGGTGCCCGCGATGCCGAACTTCGCCACCGGTACGCAGGCGCACACGCACAGTATCCACTCCGCCCTGACGGCGCTTGCCGCCTTGGGGGTGGGTGCGCACCGCATCACCGTCCGCCGCACCGGGCGCGAGGCGGTGGAGCCGGGCACCGTGGTCAGCCAGAGTCCCGCGCCGGGCGCGCCGCTCCGGCATGACACCGGCATCACCCTGCACATCGCGGGCCTCGGATTCACGCATGCGTTGCCTGTCGGCATGTGGGATTCCGGCGGCGAAGCGTATGCGGGAACCCGCGAAATCCTGCAGGCATTCGACGACCCTCTGGAAAAGCTGAAGCACTGGTTCCATGAGGGTGCACCGCTCTTCCGCATCGCGGCGGACGACCCTGCCGCGTGCGCCCGCTGGCTGCATCTATTTGGCATTGCCCCGGAAGGCTGGCCGCGCGATCTCTGGTATCCGCTGGCCACGCTGGCCGCGCGACTGGCAGATCTTTCCTGTTCGGCGGAGGGCTGCGCCCTGGTTCTGCGAACGCTGCTCAACCTTCCCGTTCAGGGCTTCCACCATCATCCCAGCACGGCACCCGTGCCTCCGTCATCAATCTCATCGTTGGGACGGAAGTCGTCCCGCCTGGGCGTGGATCTTGTCGCCGGTGATACTGTGGAGGACCTTGCATCCCTTGAGATCAACATTGGACCGGTGACGCTGCCCGTCTACGAGCGTTTCCGCGAGACACCGGAGGGCAGCACCCTTCTTCGGCGCACGCTGGAGCTGGTCATGCCTGCCGCCACCGTGTACACCGTAACCTGGGAGGTGCTGGACAGGACGCGTCCGCCGCAGCTTGGCATTCGGGAGGGCAACAGCCGCCTGGGCATCAACACCCACATGGGGCGCGGTATCGCTATGCTGTTTGCAGCAAATGACGCGGGGCAACCCCGGCAACTTCGCAGGCAACCCGTTTGAAGCAGACGCCGGAGTATTGCAATGATTGACGGAAACGAACTCTATCTGCGCGCGGTGAACTGGGAACACGGCATGCTGCTGACGCCAGACCATTTCCTGCGGCAGGAGCATTACTTTGAGTCGCTGAATGCCTGGGGCATACGCTACCTTATGAGCGGCAACGGCCTGGTGGGCGGCGGCGTGCGCCTGCCGGAGAGCGACCTGGGGACCGTCCGCTTCGATCCTGAAGTTCTGCTGAACGAAACCGCGGAGTACCTGGACGTCTCGGTGAACCGCGCACGGGGCGTCACGCCAGCCGGTGCCATCGTCGATGTAGAGAGCGCGGGTACCGTCTCCGCGCGCTTCCCCAAGAACGAGCTTGCGGGTGTCGCTGAGTCGATGATCTTTGTCGTGCTTGATCCCGCGACGCGCGAAAAGCGCAGTGGCGTGGCCGACAGCTTCAACCCGCAGATGCGCACGGAGCGCGTCCCCAGCTATCGCGTCGCATTGCATGTGACGGCGTCGGAGCGGGCCAACAGCGTCGCCGTAGGCCGCCTCCGCCGCCCGGCCACCGGCATGCACTATGAGGCCGATCCGCAGTTCATCCCGGCCTGCATGTCCGTGGCTGCGCACTCGGAGTTGATGTCCGGCACAAGGCGCATCGTGGACGCCACCAACCGCCTCGCCTCAGGCTACGCGGAATTGCACCGCGCCATGCGCGAGTTCATGCAGATCTTTACCGAGCGCGGCCTTGAGACCGAAGTCGACCGTGACTCCATGATCTTCGCCGAGCGCATGGTGCTGGAGTTGCAGGACACTGCGTATGCGCTGCTGGACCGCACCCAGCCGCCCATGCAGTTCTTCGGACGGGTGCGGCGGATGCTGCACTCTGCCGCCATTTACTTTGACCTGGCGGACGGGATGCAGCAGTACTATGACACGCTGCGAGAAACGGGCGAGAGCGAGTTGCTGGGCCTGATCAAGCTGCAAAGGCATACCCTCCAGCGGGGCCGCACGCTGCAACTGGATGAAGACCTGGGCATGGAAGTTCGCAAAGCGATGCAGTCGCTGAACGGTCTGCAGCAGCTGGAGCGCGCGCTTGAAGGCAAGTACATCGACTTCCGCAAGAGCGCATCGCTGGAGAGCACCAACTTCATCTTTGACCGTGGCGGCAAGCAGCTCTACAAGCTGGCGGCCAGGGCCTCGCGCGTGCAGGGCGTTGCGGATGAGATGACCATCTTCTTCTCCAACCTCCGTCTGGAAGGCCGTGACCGCTACCGCCTGATCCTCGTCGGGGACCGCGCCACACCGTGGCTGCGCGGCACGTCGATCGGTGCGGAGGTCCGCATCAACGAGGGCTCCGGGTTCCGCCGTGAAAGTTACATCCTGACCGGCGACGTCAAGCTGGACGAGCAGTACAACATTGAACTCGACTTCGAAGCGCCTGACGTGCCCACCATCACGGACCTGCGCGTCACCGTTCCGGCTTACCACACGGTTCGGACGGCCCTTCTGTTCATGCGGCATCGCTTTTACGCCAGCCGCCAGGAAGCGCCCGATGCACGCGGCATCGACCGCGACCTGCCGCCGCGCACCGATCCCGCACCCGCGTCCGCCTTCAACGGCACACGCGTCCGCGACCCTGAACCGCAGCGCGCGCCTCATGAGCCCGCGCGGATCTCCGTGACCGAACCCGCACGTTCCTCGCGCTACGAACCCGCACCGCCCGAACCGGTTGCACCCGCTGTGCAGCCGCCGTGGATGCCCCGTGAAACCACCGCACCCACCACGCCCGCCGACGGCAACGATCCGAACCGGCCACGCCGCCGCCGCCTGGAGTAGAACAGATCATGGCCTTGGACTTAAGTAAGCTCTCCGATGAGATGGAATCCGCGCTGGCCAACGCCCGTTTGCTGGCAGAGGGCCGCAAGCAGGCGCTGATCCAACCGGAGCATCTCCTGCTCCTTCTTCTTGACGGAGAGGGTTCATCGCTGCGTCCGGCGCTGGAGAAGAAAGGCGTCACCTTTCCGCCGTTGCTGGATGCGTTGTCACGCCGAGCCGATCAGCTCTCCGCGCAGCGGCTGGAAGAGGGCCGCCGCCCGCTGGCATCGCAGGCGCTCCGCACCCTGCTGGCCGCATCGTTCGGGATTGCCGAGGAGCATGGCCGCCCCTCAGCGGAACCCATCGACGTGCTGGAAGCCGCGCTGACCACTGGCAGCAGCACCAACGACCTCCGTAACGACTTCCGTAAGGCCGGCTTTACCGTGGGGGACGTCAGCGAGATCGCTCCACCCGCAGCGCCAGCCGCGCCCACGAGAAACGACTGGAAATCTGCCGGACAAGCGAATCCGAAAGCTGCCGCAGCCGCTCCCGCCAGCGCCGACAGCGAACTGGCCGGCGGGGCCAAAATGCTGGAAAAGTTTGGCCGCGATCTGACGGCCGCCGCACTCGCAGGCGAATTGATGCCCGTGGTCGGCCGCGACGACGAAGTTCGCCAGTTGATCCAGACGTTGCTGCGCAAGACCAAGTCCAACCCGGTTCTCGTCGGCGATCCTGGCACCGGCAAAACCGCTATTGTCGAAGGTCTGGCACTTCGTATTGCGGCGCAGGACGTACCCGAAAGCATGAAGCGCTGCCGCGTGGTCGCCCTGGACCTGATGGGCCTTGTCGCGGGCGCGAAATACCGCGGGGAGTTTGAGGAGCGCCTGAAAGCCGTCGTGGACGAAGTTCGTCTGCGCAAGGGCGAGATCATTCTCTTCCTCGACGAAATCCACCAGCTTGTCGGCGCGGGCGGCACGGAGGGCGGCATGGACGCCGCCAACATCCTGAAGCCTGCCCTTGCCCGTGGCGAACTGCGCTGCGTGGGTGCCACCACCTTTGACGAATACCGCGAACGCATCGAAAAAGACGGCGCCCTGGCCCGCCGCTTTGAACGCGTTCAGGTGGGCGAGCCCTCCGACGAATCCATGCTCTACATCCTGCGTGGCATTCGCGAGCGCTACGCCGCCTTCCACGGCGTGGACCTCACCGATGAAGCGCTGCAGGCCGCCATCAAGCTGTCCCGCCGCTACATGCGCGACCGTTTTTTGCCGGACAAGGCGATCGACGTGATCGACGCCGCGACGGCTCGCCTCCGCATGCAGCTTGAGTCGCGTCCAACCGCGCTTGACCAGCAGGAGCGCCTGTTAACCCGCCGCCGCGCCGAACTGGAAACCCTGCGCGGCCTGCCGCGTCTCTCTCCAGCACAGACCAAACAGGTTGCCGCGCTCGAAGCCGAGATCGCCGATCTGGAGCCGCGCGTCGCCGCCACAGCCGCGTCATGGGAGGCGCAACGAAACGCCCGCGCCGACCTGCAAAAGACCGTGCAGGCAATCGAGGAGAACACCCGTCTTCTCACCGCTGCCGAGGGCGCGGGGGACGTCACCCGCGCGGCGGAAATCCGCTACGGAGCGCTCCAGCACCTTCAAACGCAGCGGGCGGATCTTGAGGCCAAGCTCGCCGCCTCCCGCGAGAGCGCTGGTGCAGATGCTTTGGTAGCCGACAAGGTTCTCCCGGAACACATCGCGGAGGTCATCGCGGAGCGCTCCGGTGTCCCCGCCTCCCGCATGTTGGAGAGCGAGCGCGAGCGTCTTCTCGGCCTGGAAGGCCGCCTCGGAGAGCGCGTTTACGGCCAGCCGGAGGCCGTTCACGCCGTCTCCGAAGCCGCCCGGCGGATGCGCACCGACCTGCAGGTTAAGCGCTCGCCCGCGTCGTTCCTCTTCGTCGGCCCCACTGGCGTCGGCAAGACGGAGCTGGCTAAGGCGCTGGCCGAAGCTCTCTTTGACGATGAGACCGCGCTGATCCGCATCGACATGGGCGAGTACAAGGACGCCTCGTCCGCCGCCGGCCTCATCGGCTCACGGCCCGGCCTGGTCGGCTCTGACGAGGGCGGCTTCCTCACCGAGCAGGTGCGCCGTTCGCCCTACTCCATCGTGCTCTTTGACGAAGTCGAAAAAGGCCACCCGTCTATTCTCGACCTGCTGCTCGGCGTGCTGGACGAGGGCCGCCTGACCGACGCGAAGGGCCGCTTCTGCGATTTCACCAACACCGTCGTTCTCTTCACCTCGAACCTGGGCGTGCGCGAATCCATGGCGGCGGGCCAGGACAACTCCGTGCGCGAGCAGATCCTTCTGGACGCAGTCCGCGCCAACCTGCGGCCTGAACTCTACAACCGCATCGGCCAGGTGATCCCGTTTCACCCGCTCGGCATGCCGGAGTTGCAACGCATCGTCGGCGCGCAGATCAAGAGCCTGCGGCGCAAACTGGAGGACGACCGTGAGATCGGCCTGGAGGTCACGCCAGCGGCCATCGACCTGCTGGCGCGGCTCTCGTATGATCCTGAGTACGGTGCACGCCCCGCCGGACGCGTCATGCAGCGCGAAGTGCTCTCGCCGCTGGCGGAAATCCTTTTGAGCGGCGATGCCGTACCCGGCAGCACCATCCACATCGACGCCCTGCCAGCGGAAGCCGGGGAACCACCGGCTGCGGAAGGCGCGGACGTACCACCACCACCGGAGCCGCAGGAACCTGAGATGGAGCTTGTCTTCGCCGTCCACGAACCCGCCCTGCCAGACAACGGCCCAGCCGGGGAAGAAATTCAACTAGAGGAGAGTGTCACGCCATGAGGCCATGCGCACATCCGCTTGCCGCCACATGCGCGGCGTTGTCGCGATCGCCCCGGCTCGCCTTTGCCGCGTGGCTGGTCATTGCATCCGGTGCGGCGAACATGTCCGCGCAGACCACGCTGAACCTGTTCAACGGCACGGGCCTGACTGGCTGGACGGAGCACGGTTCGTGGTCCGTCTCCGGCGGTGCCATCACATCCGCCGCGTCTGGCGAGCGCTCCATCCTTACCGCCGTGCCGTTTGCCGACTGCAATCTGCAGTTTGAATACAACGAGAGCGCGCCCATGGATGCCACGCTTCGCCTGTGGACCTCAAAGGAAAACAGCGGCGGCCTGATCATCGACCTGGATAGCAACGGTAAGAACGGAACGGGCGGCATCGAGAGCCTGTCACACTCGTCCCTGCACACTCTTGCCCCCGGCTGGCATCGCGTTGACGTCAGCGCGTCGCATGGCACGGTCAGCGTCCGCGTGGACGGCACCGCATCCGGCACCGCGTCCGGCCTTGGATCGCGCGCAGGCTACATCGGCTTCAGTGCCAGTGGCGGCGGAACTCTGCAGGTGCGCAACGTAAAACTCACCCCTCTCAACCTGACCAGCAGCTTTAACGGCTCTGACCTGAGCGGATGGAAGAGCATCGCCACGGAGCCCGGCGCGAAAGGCAGCAAGGCCGAAAAGTTGGTAACGCTGGGAATTGGCGGCGGAGCCGGCAAGCCGCACCAGGCCAAGTGGACGGTAAGCGGTGGCGCGATCCACGGCGAAGCCGGCCCCGGCGCTCTGGAAAATGCCGCGGAGATGGAAGACGGCATCATCCAGATGAACGTCACGTACCGCGGCGACGCGAAACCGGAAAACCTCACGTCAATCTCGCTTCGCAACACCTCTGGCAAGATCGGGACCGGCTATCAGGCCGGCCTTGGTCCGTTCGCCGGGACGGTGGACCACGTCGGAAAGGCGTCCACTGGTCGGCCCAACGCCTCCATGGAGGAGACGATTGTCATCGCTGGCCGCACTATTGCCACGTGGGTCAACGGCACACTCATCAGCGTGCACAGCGATTCGCGGCCTGACGCGGGCAACGCCACGCAGGGTGCACGCACGCAACCCGGTACCGTCATGCTTCTTCTGCCCAACGATCACGAGCAGATTGACATCAGCCGTCTGAACATCGAAGCCCTTCCCAAGACCTACGGTGTGGCGGCCAAGGCACCCGCGCCTCCACCAACCGCGCCCACCTCCGCAATCACGCCCACGGCGAGCACGGCCACCAGCGCCGGCAGCTCCGATGCCTTCAAGGCGCTTCAGCAGCAGCAAGACGAGCAGAAGCGTAAGGACGCCCAGGCAGAGGCCAACAAGCAGCGGGTCGCCTCACTTACCAGCCAGGCGCTCGCTTCCAATGATCCGAAGGAACAGCAGGACCTCTATCAACAGATCATTCAAATCGATCCGGCTAATACCAACGCCGTCAGTGGCTTCAAAGAAGCCCAGGCACGTATTCAGCAGCAACAAGCTGCCAGCAGCCAGGCCGCCAACTCCGACCAGGCTGAGAAACAGAAGCAGGAGGAGGCCAACGCCTCTCTGATGACGGCGCAAAGCGCCTTTCTCGCCGGCAATACCTCTCAGGCAAGCCAGGCGCTCTCCGTGGCGGAACGCCTGACACCCAACAACGTCGCCGTGCGTGAACTGCGGAGACGCATTGGAGCCACCCAATCACTGCACTACCGCCTTCTTCTGCTGGGCAGCGGAGCGGGTGTGCTGGCCTTGCTGGGTGCCCTGGCAGCGTGGCTGCGCCGCCGCAAAACCCAGCGCTTCCCCGTGCTGGAAGTGACCAGCGGAGTCGACTCCGGCAAAATCTACCGCATCGATAAGGACCCCACCCGTATCGGCGCAGTGCCGCAGGACGCCGGCCAGAAAAACGATATCGTCGTCCGCGATGTAGAGCATGCCATCTCACGGTTCCACTGTGAGGTGGTGCGCCGCGACGGCCAGCTGTACCTGCAGGATCTCAACAGTTCCAACGGCACCCGCGTGGACGGCGAACGCCTGCAGCCAGGCAACGCCGCGCTTCTGCGTAAGGGCACCCGCATCCAACTTGCAGATACCGTTGAGCTGCGCTTTGGATACGACCGCGGCGCGAAGAAAACCTAAATCCGGGCAAGGAGCACGATGGATATCCGGATTCGAGCGGCCGCGCAAAGCGATGCCGGGCGTACACGCCACACCAACGAGGATGCCTTCGGCTTTGACCTGGACCGCGGCCTCTTTGTCCTGTGCGACGGAGTTGGCGGACGCTCCGCCGGCGAGGTAGCCAGCCGCTCCGCCGTGGACTGCGTCTTGAGCCGGTTTCCGGACGAGGTGCATGACTCGAACGCGGGCGGACCGGAACTGCAGCGCGCCATCCAGGCCGCGAACCGCACCGTCTTTCAGGCAGCACGGCGGGATTCCATCTACGCCGGCATGGCCACAACCATCGTTGCGGCGCACTTCGATGGCGTTCGCATGTGGATCGCGCACGTTGGCGACAGCCGGGCATATCTTCTGCGCGGACACTCGCTGCACCGGCTCACTGACGACCACTCCCAACTGGCGCAGATGCTCCGCGACGGCTACCGCAACCTGTCACCGCAGGAGATGAGCCAGTGGGACAGCGTGTTGACCCAGGCCATCGGCGCGTCTGACATGGTGATGCCCACCATCACCGTGGTGCAGGTGCAGCTGGGCGACTGTTTTCTGCTGGCCACCGACGGCGTGTGCAAGGCGCTCTCCAACTCTGAGATGCTCTCGCTCCTGCTTGCCGCGCAAACCCCGGAACAGGCCTGCCAGCACCTGACCGCCGCCGCCAACCAGGCCGGCGGCCACGACAACGCCACCTGCATCATCGTCGAAATCGACTAGCAACCCGGCAGCGATGGCGGGCTTGTCGCTCAGGTGGAGCCGGTTGCCGGACTTGGTGACCAGCCGCTTCACGTTATTCGGCTCGATATCGCCGCCGCGGAAGTCATAGCGCGGTGCCTGCTGCACGCCGTTCCACAACGAGCCGAGGATCACAGGCCGCTCCGGGGCGCCATCCTCAAACGCCACCGCCACCTCGTCGCCCCCCTCCGGCATGAACATGAAGCCATCTATTTACGTTCAGTAGGTTTCGCGTTGCGAATACTTTCAAGTGCAGCCAGTACACCGGGCGTGTAGCCGCCTGTTAGTTGTATGTTGAACTTGGCGACCGCATCTTCTAAGTCCTTGTATTGACGCAAACTGCTTTCTTCAAAGAAACGAGCGCTTGGGATGCTCCCACGGCGGATTGGGGATGTGATTTCGCCATTCAATGCTTTCTGAATTGTCGGATCGATGACAGATGCAAATAATGCGGCTTCTTTATCCGAAGCAGAATCTTTTTTCAGCATTTGCCTCAGCACAATAGCTGTTTCTCTTAACGCCACTTGATCCATGTACCTTGTTAAGGTCTCATGCCTTGGCAATCATGTATTCTTCCGGCGATTTCCAGGCAATACGTTGATAAGGGCCATCAACCATCTTTTGCTCGCGGTAGTACTCGACTAATTCAGCGGGACTCCAGTCCGGCCCTCCCACGAACAAGGCACCTAGCGATCGTAGCTCCTTAATCAATAGGACGCGATCTGGGTGTCCGCTTACGGACCTTGTGTAGAAGCCGTTTTGCTCAACAAAGCCCAGAGATCGCAAAGAAAGACCCGCTTCCGTCGGCAGGTCAACAGCCTTGATGACTGCTTTGTTACCCGCGAGTTCGCTTACGACGATACTTCGGCTCGGCATATCAGGGTCAGGATACAGGTCCTATCTTGATGGGTAACGGTACTACGCCGGTCCGTTATAAGATGCTAGCCACGAACGGAACCCTCCTGAAGGTAGCTGGAAGACTTGACTGGTGAATTATCCACAAACAGCGGGCCGTTTCCAACAAGTCCGTCGGTCGGATTACGGGTTTTTTCCAACGCTCGGTGTTGTAGGATAATGCCCAGCCACGTTGCCCGTCTAGGTTTTCTGCTCTGTTAAGTGTGAGCTTATTATTATTCGTTCGATATCTCTTCTAATTTGGCTTGCGCTAGCTCTGTGGCTGCTTCAAGGCTTATCATAATCTTCTACTTAGACGGTTGGGTGACGATGGATCCCTAGCTGATGCAGCTACTCGCTTTTAGCGTCGTCAATCCATTCTGAGCTGGGCCGGAAGAGATTACTTATTGTGCCGTTCTTGTCCACGTACCACCATCCTTTGACCATGTTCGCCGGGATGTTCGGGAACAGGTGCTCCCCCCTTGGATCGATCTCAACGATCCATTGGTCACGATTTGTCAGTGCACCAGCATGCATGTACGGCTTGAGGTCTGGCTGCTGCTTTCGAATAGGACGGTATCGTGCGTTTGTGGCGTAGTTTCCGGTAAGAGTTCCAGAATCGTCCGACTCCCAAGCTCCGCGTATCGCTTCGGGAGGCACCCGCTGGTTTTCGGGGTACTTGTAATCGATGTCGTACACCCAACCGCCGGGATGCGCTTTTGCCGCTTGCGAAAGACCTGGATCTACAGGTATCTCTCTATTCTCAACCGCCATACTGTCCATCAGAACCCGCCTTTGAAGAAAGGATTCATAATTGCATTCCCCGTGCCGCCCCCGGGCAGAATAGGTTTAGCACTAATTATAGATTCTGGCGGAACGCCGCCCGTGACTGCAAATTCTTGTTCGTGAGCAAACGGATTAGAAGGGTATGCTTGATTCACGTCAATACCGGTGAGCTGGCTCCGGTCTATCTCATACACATGCGTTCCTGGCAGTGCGAAGTCAGTATTGGCCGCAATATCCGGGGACATCGAGGTGCTCACGAACCCACTTGGGCTATTTGTATTTACATAATTTTCGAGGTCCGTAGATGTACCTCTAGGCTGAAATCCTTCGTTGAAAATCGTTGAAGGGTCTCGCGAGTCTACTCGATACACAGTCTGAGGAAGTGATGAGCCTGCTTCTCCAGCTGCTTGACTTGCATCCCCGATCTCGCCAGCTTTGCTTGCATCTGCTACTTCTCCTGCTTTGCTGGCGTCGCTGAGTTCTCCCAGTTGTCCGAGTCTGGCTGCGTCTTCCGCTCCTTCTGCTTCGCCTGCTCCTGGGATGGCGAACATGCCGACGGTGCCGAGGGCTGTTCCGATGGAGCGTCCGTCGCCGCTCATCACCCCGCTGGCAGTCGTTGAGATGGCATGGCCAAGCGCGTGCGCTGTGTCGACGGGATGGGCGACGGCGTGGCCGATGCCTTCCACTGTCTGGATCGGGTGCGCTATCATGTGGCCGAGCGGCTTCAGCGTGCTGTCAAACAGGCCTGCGCCGAAGCCATGCAGCCAGCCTTCCTTGGCCGGGGCGGGTGCCGGTGGTGCACTTGCCGCGCTAGGCTGGACTGCGGCCGGCGCGGCGCTAGCTTTTCCCGGGGAGCCTATTTCTCGGGAGAAGAACTGGCTCTGGATGTGGACGCGGCCACCGGCTGAGAGGACGATGTCGCCATCGGAGTGAAGATGCACCAGCTGGCGCCCGGTCTCGTCCGAGTGCTCGGTCATCGACAGCGAGGTGTGGTTGGGCGTGGCCAGGAAGACGGTCTCCTGTCCGGGCTTGTCGCTCAGGTGCAGCCGGTTGCCGGACTTGGTGACCAGCCGCTTCACGTTATTGGGTTCGATATCGCCGCCGCGGAAGTCATAGCGCGGTGCCTGCTGCACGCCGTTCCACAACGAGCCGAGGATCACAGGCCGCTCCGGATCGCCATCCTCAAACGCCACCGCTACCTCGTCCCCGACCTCGGGCATGAACATGAAACCGCGGCCCGGGCCGGCGTGCGGTGCCGTCGCGCGGGCCCAGTGAGTCGCGCCGTCGCCCTGCCAGAAGAACTGCACCTGAATCCGCCCCATCTTCTTCGGATCATTGTGCGCCGTCACGCGGGCCGAGACGACGCCATTCCAAGCGCGCGCCGGGGGCGGGGCTGGATTGCGGTAGTTCTTCCACGGCGTGCAGACAAAGCTGTTCACGTAGCCCGTGGGCGTCCATTTGTGCTGAACGCGGATGAGGCCGTAGGTGCCCTTGCCGTCCAGGATGCCCTCAATGGCCACGGTGTTGCCGGCCATCAGCATTTGATTGCGCGACTCGCCGGTACCGGTAACCGAGCCGCCCAGCGCACGCTCACTCTCCGCTTGCAGCTGGTCCTGGTAGTTGTCCAGCGTCATCGCGCGGGCGCGTTGCGGCTCAAAGCCGGAGGGCAACTGCTGCGAGGCAGACGTGACCGCGCCGGTGAGCGGCTGCGCTCCATCGTAATACTGCGGTGGCTTGGAGACCTGCTCAAAGGTGTTGGACTGCATGACGTGGTGGTCGTAATGCGATCCGCTGAAGCTGGGCGGCTTCATAACGCCGCGCAAGCGGAAGCTGATCAGGCCGTTGGGGTCGCGGAAGTCAAGATTGCTGCCAGTCTGAAAGCTGTCGAAAACCTCGATGCCGGCTTTTTTGGGGCGGAGCCACGCACTGTAGTCGTCCACGATGCGATTCAGGAAGACGAAGTCGTGTTCGCCATACTGCACGTAGTTCAGAGACTTGCTGGACGCCGCATTGACGCTGACAGACAGCCCGTTGCGTCCGCCGACGATACTGCCGACGGAGGACAGTGTCTGATCCGCGTAGTACTGCTTATGCGCCGCGATGTCAGATTTGTAACTATCGCTGACCGCCCTGAGACGGGCACCATAACTTCCCCACACCTCGTAGATCAGCTCCACCTCATGCACAAATCCGGAAAAGTGGACCTGCGTCACGCCCTGATCGTCCGTCGTCTTCACTTCGACCGGCTGACCCAGGAACTCCTCGACCTGAACGCGCTGGTCCGTTGTCTGGCGGCAGTCAATGGTGCACCACCAGTGCTGGTTCAGCTCCTGGGTGACCTCGACGGAGGCGAGGAGCGCGCTCCCCAACATGCTGTCGCCAATCTCAATCTGCGGCAGAGACATCTAGTAGCAACTCCAGGCGTGATTGTAGACGCAGAGCAGCAGGTCTGTCCTAGCCTCTTGCTTCTTCAAGCTGCCATCGGAACGGTGTTCTTGAAGAACAACCTCACGTGAAACATTTCGGTATTGTTTGCGCTTCCTAGTGCAATAGTTCTCCATTTTTTACCGCTGCCTGCTTCGTGCCTGGGATAGTCTGGTTCCACTTGATTTTCAGGTGCATGCCGTGTCCGGCACAACCCCCCAATCCCGAAGCTTACCCCTCACCGTTAGTGGAGTTCGTATGTCCCGTTCTCGCTGTTTGCCGCCCCTTGCCCTGAGTGCCGCGCTCGCCCTGCCGGCTCTCCATGCACAAACCACCATCGCCAGCAGCCTTGCCCAGACCGTCCGTGATGCCCAGGCCAGCCCCATGGGCCAGGCGGAAACCAGCAAGGTGCTTCAGCTTGCCATCAGCCTTCCGCTTCGTAATGAGAGCGCCCTTGATGCGCTGCTGGCACAGATCAATGACGCCACCAGCGCCCAGTATCACAAATACCTGACGCCCGAGCAGTTTGCCGCGCAGTTCGCGCCTTCAGAGCAGGACTACGACGCCGTGATTGCCTGGGCGCAGGCGAAGGGCCTGACCGTAACCCGCACCACGCCCAACCGCCGCGTGATTGATGTGCAGGGTTCCATTGGGACCATCAACCGCGCCTTCCGTGTCTCCATGAACTACTTCCGGGAGACCACGCCAGAGGGCAACGGCCGCACCTTCTATGCTCCGGACCGCGAACCCACGGTGGATTCGCCGGTGCCGCTGCTCGCCATCTCCGGTCTGGATAACGCCACGCCCAAGCGCGCGCACTACAGGAAGGGATCGACCGCCGTCGATGCCCGCTCCACAACCCAGTCAGAGAATGCCATCGCGCACATCTCCGGTTCCGGCCCGGGCAACACCTACACACCATCCGACATGCGCGCCGCCTACTACGGTAACGGCCCGCTTACCGGCGCGGGACAGACAGTCGCCATCTTCTCGTACGACGGCTACATCACCAACGACATCCAGATCTACTACAACAACATCGGTGCCAGTTACACGGTGCCGGTAAAGAACGTTCTGGTCAACGGCTATAGCGGTGCCTGCTTCGGATTCACCAGTAGCGGCCAGGAAGACCCCACAACCTGCGATGACGGCGAGCAGATTCTGGACATTGCCAACGTCATCGGCATGGCTCCGGGTCTATCGCAGGTGCTGTTTTATGAGGGCAACAGCTCGACCGACGTGCTGAACCAGATGGCCACCGACAACATCGCGAAGGTCATCAGCAGTTCCTGGGGTGGCGGCGACTTTGGATCGGCCTCTGAGCCCATCTTCAAGCAGTTCCAGGCACAGGGCATCACCTATGTGAACGCGACCGGTGACTCCGGTGCCTTCAACAGCCAGACCTACGCTCCGCCTTCGGTCAGCGCCAACATCACCCAGGTGGGCGGCACCGACCTGACGACCAGCAGCGCGGGTGGGGCGTGGTCAGGCGAGACCGGCTGGTCCTACAGTGGCGGCGGCTATGTCACCGGCACACCAATCCCGACCTACCAGCAGGCACCAGGGGTCATCAACTCGTCCAATGGTGGATCGACCACCCTGCGCAACGCCCCCGATGTGGCCGCAGAAGCCAACTTCGACAACACCACCGTCATCAACGGCCAGTTTGAGTCCGGGTACGGTGGCACCAGCTATGCCACGCCACGCTGGGCAGGCATCATCGCGCTCGCCAACCAGCAGGCGGCAGCCAACGGCGTGGGCACCGTAGGATTCTTCAATCCGAAGCTCTACACCATCGGCACCGGCTCAAGCTACGCAACCATGTTCCACGACATCACCAGCGGCAACAACAAGCCAACCGCAGGAACCGGAAACGGCTTCAATGCCGTGACCGGCTACGATCTGGTGACGGGCTGGGGAAGCCCCATCGGTCCGGCGCTGATCAACAACCTGGCGGGAGCCAGCACCACCGCGCCGGGATACAGCATCTCCGCCTCGCCATCGTCGCTGTCCGTTGGAGCGGGCGCTTCCGGCACCAGCACCATTACCGTTACCAATACCGGCGGATTCACCGGCTCGGTCGCGCTGACGGCCAGCGGCCTGCCCACCGGCGTCACCGCCAGCTTCAGCCCCTCAAGCACAACCACAACCAGCACGCTGACGTTCAACGTTGCCAGCACCGCGACGGCTGGTACCTACACGGTGACCGTAACCGGCACCTCTGGCAGCACTACCCACACCACATCGGTCTCGCTCACCATCATCGCGGCTGCTGGAACCCAAACCCAGGTCATCGGCAATCCTGGCTTTGAAAATGGCACGAACGCCGCTCCGTGGACCCTGACTGCAGGCGTGCTGTGCAGCAACAGCACCTGCTCCGGCGAAACCGCCCATTCCGGCAGCTGGTTCGCCTGGCTGGACGGTTATGGGCGCACCCACACCGATACGGCGACGCAGACAGTTACCCTGCCCGCAGGTAAAACCGCCGCAACCCTCAGCTTCTATCTGCACATCGATACGGCTGAGACCACTACGGCGGCTGCCAACGACGTGCTGAGCGTGCAGGTCTACAGCACCTCCGGCGCGCTGCTAGGCACTCTGGCAACCTTCTCCAACTTGAACAAGGCCACCGGCTACCAGCAGCACACCTACAACATGGCCAGCTACATCGGTAAGTCCGTCGTGCTGAAGTTCACCGGGACAGAAAACAGCAGCCGCGCTACCTCTTTCGTCCTCGACGAGGTAACCCTCACCGCCCAATAACTCCCGCACCACAAATGAACGCGGTCGGGCAACACGCCCTCCCGCTTTTTCAGTGACACGCGCTCCGCCTTATCTGAATTTGTCACCACGCTTAGGGCGCTAGTCATCTCCGTGTACAGGAGTTGTCATCCCGTAGCGAAGCGAGGGGATCTGCATTTCGCTCAACTCCCATGTCCAACCTCCCGCAAAGCGTACCCCCCTCAACGGTGAGCTCACCACACACATCCCTGGCGGAGATCGCCGACCTAGCAGGACTACGGGGATGCTTTGGGAAGGCTGCGGACCAGCATGATTTGTGAGCGCTTTCGGAAGGGTACGGTTTCAGCCGTGCCATAAAGCCTCACTAAGCAATCCGGCTTTTAACCGCCGAGGTTCGTTCCCTGCCGGCGGCCGGCCGACGGCCCCGCTCCCTCCGTGACCGAAGTACCGATGTTAGACTTCGCGCATGTTTCACTTGGGCGCACTGGCTGTGATTGGTCTACTCATACCCCAAGCCGCTCACCCATTTTGCTTCACGCCTCAACTCCGGCCTGATGACAAAACCTTCTTAAGCGATCTTGTGGTGATTGGTGAAGTCATCCGCAGCAAAGATGAACAGTATCCGGCGAATGGGATAATCAACGGAAATGTCGCAGCTGAGAATCAAAAGATCATCAAGTCTACGATGGTGAGCGTTCGCTTCTCCCGTCCGGATGGACTATGTGCCTGCAAATGGCCGGCTCAGACGATACGTCCCCAGAAGGATGGATCATTTGAGCAGACGGTTCCTGCATTAGGCTATTTCGAGGTATGTGCGACTGCTCCCCTTCACGCTCGCACGTGTACAACGGTTCATGTTTCAAGGGGCGAAACTGCACCTGTCACAATTAGGCTGGTGCAAGATCATCCGCGCTGAGCATCAATCGGCTTCCGTCCTGCAAATTATGAGGCTGCGCTCAGGGCCAACGCCCGGCAACATAACAGCCTAGGCCGAAGGCCTAGGTAGATGTGGTGCGAAGTCCTAAGCGCTGAAGGTGCGACACAGGAACTCTTCTCTAGTCCCATCAGGTTCTTTCCTTCAACTTCAAACCGGCATATCCTCAATCCATGGCTCACGTACAGGAAAGCGCCGTCGTTGTGGACTGGAACGATTGTCCGCTGGTCGAAGTAATTCCCGGCAAGGTCGGCGGCGTTCCGCTGCTCAAGGGAACACGGATGCCTGCTGATGTAGTGTTGGAGAACTATCAAGACGGCCTACCTGCGGAAGAAATCGCAGAGGTCTTCCAGCTACCCACCGATGACGTGCGGTCAGTCCTGGAGTATGCGGTGCAGCAGAACCCTAAGCTCACCGTAAAGGTACCGTTGAGATTCCAACGGTAAGAATCACACTACACCTACTATGAGCAAACCAAGAAATTCGGCTTACACAATAAAAGACGAAGTTCAGAGCGAACAGGATAGTCCGCATCAGTATCATGAGTCTTTCGGTTCCGATCCACTAGTCAGACTCATGGCGGAGCAACAAGCCTTCAATGATGCCTGGGTGGGGCGCAAACCACAACGTACGCTCTTGCAAAAAGTCGGTTTTTCGTCATTTCATTTACCTTTGCAGTCGGGGGTTTCATATTGGCCGAAGATACCTTCCCAGCTGCAAAGCAAGGTGCTGTCTACCTTACTTTGATAGGTATCGGCTCCTGTATTGTAGGTTTGATCGGCGTTGTTAAGTCATTAAGACGTGGGTAAATGAGTGCCACACGTGGGAAGAGATGTCAGAACTACTTTACTTCGCGCTCGAACGCCGCGCTGGCGGCATCCATCTCCTGCGGCGTTGCGGCGTGGGAGAAGAACAGCACGCGGTACCGGAACGTCGCCGTTTTCCCCTGCTCCAGCGTGAAGTTATGCTCTGGAGCCTTTGGGTCGAAGATGTGGTCGCCCAGCGGATTCGCCGCGAACAGCCCGTATCCGCGTGCGTGCCAGTACGTTGGATACCCCGGGTTACCCGTGTGGTCCAGGATGGCAATCGTCTCCTCCTTGCCTTCCGGCGAAGTGCCGCTCAGCTCACACCATTTGCCACGCGTGCTCCACACCTTGTCGCCGGTAATGCCTTCGCTGGTGCGGTACACACCCGTCTGGCCGGAGGTGTCGCCCGCATCCACCTTGGTGGGCCTGCCGCTGGCATCGTTGTAGACGCCACCCTTCTCCGTCGGCGACTCCAGGAAGTGCGCCACTCGGATGCCAAGCAGACCTTCCTTGTCATCGTGGAAGACCACGGGCCGCAGCGCCGTCAGCGTGCTGATGCGGTCGATGCTGCGCACGCCCTCGGCCTTGCGAAAGACATACCGCGTGCGTTCGCTCAACTGGTCTGTGCCGTCTCCCGCCGTCCACAGCGTCTCCGTCACAATCTCGCCCTCATCCTTGCCGGAGCGTGTGGAGACAATCCGGCCTTGATGGATCGTCCCCATCTTCGGCTTCTGCGCCGCCGGAATAGCGGTGGAGTTATTCCAGAAATCAAAACCGTTGACATTGCCGTAGTTAAACCACAAACCGGCATGGTGCGGATGGTCCACCCGCTCGCCCGCGCGTGGTGCCAGCGGAAACCCGCGCGACACCTCCGTCCCATCCGGCGCAATCAGCGGGTACAGCACCGGCTTGTCCAGCGACGCCGGCCACACGTAGCTGGTGAACGGCTTGCCATCGACCGTGACGTCAATGCGCCGCTCCGCCTCATGCGGCGTCACCGTCACCTGCCCATGCACCTCCATCATGAAAACCGGAAGGAGGAGTGCGACCAAGGATCCCACCTTAACGCTTCGCGTGAAGGTGGGGCACCCACTTGGGCAACCTTGCCGTAAGATAGGTTTTCTCCAAACGGAGCCGTGCTGCCCAAACAGCACCCTAGACATACTTTCCGCCGGCCATGATGCGCTGCGACTTATCGTCAAACGTCACGCGCTGGCCGGTCTGCATCGCGGCAATGCACATACATAGCGCCACCGAATGGCTGTAGCCCGCATCAATGCTGGCGTTCGGTGTCTTGCGGCTGCGCACGCAGTCCATCCAGTTGCGCATGTTCGCGCCTGTTTCCGGGTCGAGACCCGTATTTGCGTCCGTGCTCACCGCTGCCGACCCACCAAGTGAGAAGTTCTTCAGCAAATCCGGCTGCATGTGCATTTCGGCGGCAGACTTCGCCGTCAGTCCACCCTCGGATGTGACCATCTGCTTGTCCATATCCAGCGACCCACCCACCGAGTGGTAGATTTCTTTTACCCCACCCGCGGAGTTCGTCTGCCGGGACGAGTACAGCACCTGAAACCCTTTATTCGGATCGTCCAGCGGACCGTAATCAAAGACCGCCGTCAACGTATCCCAGTTACGCCGGCCATCGTGCCACGCGTAAATGCCGCCATTCGCCACCACGCTCCGAGGATGCGGGTACCCGCTGAACCAGTGCACCGTATCGATCTGGTGCACGAGCCACTGGTCTGGAATGCCCGACGAGTACGGCCAGAAGAGCCGGAACTCAAGATACTTGCGCGCATCAAACGCCTCGTACGGCTGGTACATCAGGTAGCGCTTCCAGTCCGTGTCCTGCTCTTTTAGGAGTGGCACCACGTCCGGCCTGCGCCAGCGTCCGGGCTGGTTCACATTCCACGTCATCTCCACCATGACGATGTCGCCGAACTGACCGCTCTGGATGTAGTCATACGCCTTCATGTAGCTGGGCGTGCTGCGGCGCTGCGTTCCCACCTGCACAATCTTGCCTGTCTTGTGTACCGCATCTCGGAAGTCGCGCGCATCCTCCATGCGGTGCGCCGTTGGCTTCTCCACATAAGCGTCGCGACCGGCGTTCACGGCCTCAATGCCGTGGCGTGCGTGCTGGAAATCAGCCGTCGCAATCAGGACGGCATCCACATCCTTGCGCGCGTACAGTTCGTCATTGTTGCGGACGGAGTCCACCTTGCTGCCGCTCTTCTGCGACAGCATCGCCGCACCCTCGTCGCGCCGCCGGTTCCAGATGTCAGATACCGCGACGAACTCGAAGTTCGTCTCACCGCAGTGATGCATGAACGCCGGTATAAGAGCCTGCTTCATGCGGTCGCCGCAGCCAATTACCGCCGTCCGCACCCGGTCATTCGCACCGGGGATTAAAGCGTAACTCTTTGCCGTCCAGCCACCGGCCGCCGCACCGCCGACCACCATTGCTGCCGTCTTCAAGAAATCTCTGCGATTGTTCTCGTTCATGGGGTAACTCCTTCGCACGCGGTAACTTCAAGTACCGCGGCTGAAACGATTCAGGTCACGCTGCGCTGCCAAGCATAGAGGCGGCAAACTTGAACTGTCAAAGAAAGTAGCTCATGGGTCAAAGCGCTGGAAGTTATTACAATGGGGATATGTCCTATGCGACTGCGGTCGAGCAGTTATATTCCCTCAGCGGGGAGCTGGCCGTGGCGCCCGGGCCCAAGCCGCGCCGCAAATTTGATCTCCAGCATATGCGTGTGCTTGCCGCGGCACTCGGCAACCCGCAGACAGCGTTCCCTTCTGTGCTTATCGCAGGCACCAACGGCAAGGGTTCCACCGCCGCAACACTGGCCAGCATCCTCAGCGTGGCGGGCTACCGCACAGGTCTTTACACCTCGCCGCACCTCATCCGGGTCAACGAGCGCGTGCAGATTTCCAGGGGCACCGACGGAGCGAACACGCTTTCGATGATCGATGACGACACCTTCGCTCGCCTTTACTTCCAGGTGGATGACGCGGCCACCCGTCTGGGCCGTGACGGAGATTTGCCGCAACCGCCCAGCTTCTTTGAGGTGATGACCGCACTCGCCTTCCTGGCCTTTGCGGAAGCAAAGGTGGACCTCGCCGTTCTGGAAGTGGGCCTCGGAGGCAGGCTCGATGCAACCAACATCGTGGAGCCTCGCCTCTCAGTGATTACAGACATCGCATTGGACCACACCGCATGGCTGGGCAACACCCTTACTGAAATCGCGCGAGAAAAAGCCGGCATTCTGCGGCCCGGCGGTACGCTGGTGACACTGCCGCAGCACCCCGACGCAAATGCCGCCATTGGAGAGATTGCCGTCGCCCTTGACGTAAAAGGCATCAGTGCCGCAGCGTTTTTGCCGGAGCGTACCGTGGTTTCGGGGCCATATCCCGTACGCGCCCGTGACGAGACCATCGTGCTCGACTCACCCCTGCATGGCGAACATCAGCATCGGAATCTCGCGCTGGCCGTTGCGGCAGCAGACTATCTCCAACATAATGAAGGGTTTACGAAGATTCAACCAAGCACCATCGCAGAGGGCATACGTGAAACCCGCTGGCCTGGACGCCTGCAGACCGTCAGGTGCCCTGGTGGCCGGACCATTCTGCTGGATGTGGCCCATAATCCGGCAGGCGTCTGGACGCTGCGCTCTTACTTGTCCCGCGCCATGACGGACGGCAGCCTTCCCGGCCCATATACGCTGATCTTCTCCGCCTTACGCGACAAAGCCATACGAGAGATGGCGCAGATTCTGTTTCCGCTGTTTGACGAGGCCGAAGGACGCATCTTACTTGCCCCCATCGCAAACGTGCGCGCCGCGTCACCGGAGCAGCTTGCCACCATCGCCGCTGAGCTGGACACCCCCGCCACGCTCTGCGAGTCGGTCCCCCGCGCTATGGAGCAGGCCAGCCACCGTCCCGGCACGGTCGTCGTCTCCGGTTCGGTGTACCTGGTCGGCGAGACCAGTGCCTGGCTGGAGCAGGAAACAACATGAACGGTTCACAATCGCGGCGGTGCGATGCCCACGTTGCTCTGAAGTGGTTCTCCTACCTTGTGGTCATTCCGCTGATTGCCGCCGTCACGGTCCTTTTCGGGTCGGTTGCGCTGCTATGTTCTCTGTGGGACCGTTCCGGCCGGCAGCAGCATGCCCTGGCGCGAGTCTGGGCGAGGATCATTGTGCGCGTTGCCCTCTCCAAGGTCGCCATCGTTCATCCAGAGCGGCTGCGGATGGGCGGGGCTGCTGTGTTCGCCTGCAATCACCTCAGTTATATGGATACGCCGGTTCTCTTCGGCAGCCTGCCATTCCAGTTCCGCATTCTGGCGAATCACTATCTCTTCAGGTACCCCTTCGTAGGATGGTACTTGAAGCAGTCAGGCCAGGTGCCCATCGATCAATTGAGTATGCGGTCGCAAGTGGCCGGTCTCATGCAGGGCGTTGCCACGCTCAAAGCCGGCACATCGCTCCTCATCTTCCCCGACGGCAGCCGCTCGTGGGATGGGCACGTCCGGCAGTTTCTGCCAGGCGCTGCCTATATGGCTATTAAGGCGCAGGTCCCGGTGGTGCCGCTCGCGCTGATTGGTACGTACGAACTTCTGCCGATGCATACTTATCATGTTGCTCCTCGTCCGGTGACTCTGGCAGTGTGCGAACCTATTCAAACGAAAGGGCTTACGTCCCGCGATGTAGAGATTCTTACACGGCGTGTGATGGATGCGATTGCTGTCGAGTATTATGCGCGGTCGCCGCTTGAGCGTCCGGTAGAGCCTCCTCCTAATCAGGCGAAGATCTTCGACCGGGCAGCCGAAGCGGCGAGTGCCAGGTAACTCCACTGCCGTCCAGCGGGGCGTAAACTGGACCGATGAGCAAGCCACGCATCCTGATTCCCACGCCGACGAGCTTTGACGAGCCGTACAACGCGCAGAGCTGGCCGGAGTACGCCTTCGCCGTTGCGGAAGCTGGTGGCGAGCCGGTGGAGGTGCGCTTGACGCACTCTCCTGCCGAATTGGAGGCGATGGCGGAGCTGGCAGCGGGCATTCTTCTGCCGGGAAGCGGTGCTGACGTGGACCCTGCGCGGTATGGACACCAGCGTCATGCAGCGTCTGCTGCCCCAGATCCGCTGCGTGAAGCTACAGACCGCACCCTTCTGGAAGCTGCAGAGCGCACCGGCAAGCCACTGCTGGGCGTTTGCCTGGGGCTGCAATCCATGAACGTCTATTACGGGGGAACCCTGATCCAGGATCTTAGCCCCGTACCGGTCAACCATCGCGCGGGCCGGTCCGTGACCGCCGCGCATCGTGCGGTCATCGAGCGCGACAGCCGGATCGGAGCGGCTGCCGCCAGCAGCGATGAGGCCGAACTAAGTCAGGACGGCTGCATACGATTTTTCGTAAACTCCAGCCATCACCAGGCCGTCGGCATCCCCGGTGAGTCGCTGCGCATCGTTGCTCGCTGTCCCGCTGACAGCGTAATCGAAGCTCTTGAAGGCAGCGATCCCGAGCGGTGGCTCCTCGGCGTGCAGTGGCATCCAGAGCGGGCGTTGGCCACCAGCAGCGCATCCCGCTCCCTGTTCGCCGCTTTTCTGCGCGCATCTGCCTCGGCATGGCGGTCCTGACGCCGGAGCGGATCGGAGACCTGCTCACACCATTCCATCTTGGCGAGCTTTCACCGCTTCTGCTCGAACAGCTCAGCACCTACCTGGACCTGCTGGTGCGATGGAACGCCCGCATGAATCTCACGGCGATCCGCGACCCAGAACAGATCGTGCAGCGGCAGTTTGGCGAGAGCTTGTTTGCCGCTGACCTTGCGCCGCAGCAGGGAACGCTCCTTGATTTTGGCTCAGGCGCAGGCCTGCCCGGAATTCCCATGCAGCTGGCCCACCCGGCTCTTGTGGTCACTCTCGCGGAATCTCAGGGCAAGAAGGCGAGCTTTTTGCGCGAAGCGGTGAGGACCTTGGGCCTTTCCTGTGAGGTATGGGCCCGCCGCGTGGAAGCAATGCCTGAGGCAAGGCGGTTTGACGTGGTGGTGATGCGCGCGGTAGACCAGACACCCGCTATGCTGCCGATGGCTGAGGCGCGAGTGGCCGCGGACGGGACGCTCTTGCGGTTTCAGCCTACCGTCGCCGCCACGGTGAACGGCTGGCGCGTGAATGCAGAGCGGACCTTGCCACTCACATGTGCCCGCATCCTGCGGTACGTCCGCCTCTAGGCAGCCTTAGTGTTTCAGAGTGTTTCACGTGAAACAATTGAGAATATTTTCTCATTAGACTCATGACGTGAGCGGACACGAACCTCTACAGGCGGTAACGTTGCCCCCTGCTAGACTCCCGCCGCAAATCCTGGGCGGAAATGTTTAACCTGAAAAAATCGTTTATAGCCAAAAAACAGTTAATGTTTAAAGTTAAAAAAATACCGCTGCATATGCTAAAATTTACCAAACGCA
>CAXTXE010000005.1:0-152113 GCA_964248165.1 uncultured Terriglobus sp. | reverse complement strand
CCCCCGCCTAAATTCCTGGGCTTAATTTTTTCACTTAAAAATTTGGTTTATACCCAAGACGCTGTTATTTTTCCAGTTTAAACAATTCCGGCTGCATCTGCTACTCTTGCCCACAGGCATGGGCAAGGTCATCGCAGTCATGAACCAGAAGGGTGGCGTTGGCAAGACCACCACGGCCATCAACCTTGCCGCAGGGCTGGCGATGTACGGGCACCCAACCCTGCTGATCGACTGCGACCCCCAAAGCAACACCACCGGCGGCCTCGGTTTCCTGCGGGACACAGAACGCATCTCCACCTACGACGTCTTGCTGGGCGAGGCCACTACAGCGGATGCCACCCAGACGACAGGCATCGCGAATCTGCGCCTCATCCCCAGCAGCAAGGACCTCACCGTGGCGAACTTCGACCTGGCGCAGCAGCCACGCCGCGAGTTCCGGCTGAAGGACGCTCTCCAGCCGGTGAAAGATCAGTATCGCTTCATCCTGCTAGATTGCCCACCTGCACTCGATCTGTTGACACTCAACGCTCTTGTAGCGGCCGACACCTTGCTGGTTCCCATGCAGGCGGAGTATTTCGCGCTGGAAGGCGTCTCAGAATTGGCCAGCACGCTGGACCGGGTGGCTGCCGCATTTCAGCCGGACCTGGGGCTTGAAGGCGTGGTGATGACGATGTACGATCCACGCACCTCGCTCTCGCAGCAGGTGGCCGAAAACATTCGTGCCTTTTTCGGTGACAAGGTCTATGCAACCACCATCCCGCGCAACGTTCGCGTGGCAGAAGCGCCCAGCCATGGCCAACCGGTCCTACTGTATGACCCTAAATCACGCGGCGCAGAAGCCTACCGCGAGTTCGCGCGCGAGTTTCTGCAACGAAACGGCATCACTGTAACGGCAGAGGCAGCGGGTGACCCCGCTTGAAGGAGGAGACTCATGTCTGAAGGTTCCGCAGATCCCAAACGCCGCGCTCTGGGCCGAGGCCTGGACACGCTACTTCCCGCTCGCAATACCGCGTCAGGGTCGAAAGCTGATCCGGAGGCCGCCACTGGCAAGCCGCTGGACATTCCCGTGGATGCCATTGAGCGCAATCCCTATCAGACGCGAACCCAGTTCGACGAAGCGGCACTTGATGAACTAGCGACCTCGGTTGCTTTCTCCGGAATCATTCAACCCATTGTGGTTCGTGCGCTGGGCCAAGGCAGATACCAGCTGATTGCCGGCGAGCGGCGCTGGTTGGCCTCGAAGCGTGCAGGTAAGGAGACAGTCCCCTCCATCGTGCGGGAGGTCTCCGACGAGCAGACGATGGAGATGACCATCGTCGAAAACCTGCAGCGTGCGGACCTGAATCCGATGGAGCAGGCTCGTGCCTTTGAGCGGCTGGGACGCGAGTTCCGGCTCACGCAGGACCAAATGGCGCAGCGCACAGGTAAGGAGCGCACAACGGTTGCAAACTTCATGCGGCTGCTGCGCCTGCCGGAGCCAGTGCAGGACAAGCTGGAGTCAGGGGAACTCTCGCCCGGCCACGCGCGTTCACTGCTGGCGTTGGAGTCGCAGAAGCAGATGCTGGGCGCGGCGGAAAACATGATCGCGCTTGCCATGTCGGTGCGGCAGGCTGAACAGTACGTGAAGCGGCTGCTCTCCCCGGAAGGAAAGATCGGCGCACCAAAGGCTGCGGCTCCGGAGGACGTGGATCCGAATGTGCGCGAGGCGCAGGATCGCATCCAGCGGGCGTTGGGCCTGAAGGTGCGGATCGAGGATGCGCGCGGCAAAGGGCGCGTTGTGATTGAGTACGGCAGCCTGGAAGATTTCGATGCGCTGATGGAGGCGCTCGCACGTTGACGCGCCGGCACACCATTTCACCTAATGAATTAGGAGACCTCGATACTCCTAACGTTTTGGGAGACAAACCGGCATGATGGCGGCGAGCGCGTTCGAGTACCGTCACCGGTATCCTCTGCACGGACTTGTGTACCTGCTGTGCCTCGCCGCACCATGGACTCCATTCCTGCCGGTTCCGTTTCGCGCGCCCCTGTGGAGCTTCGTGCAGAACGGCAGCTGCTGGTTTCTCTTGGCAAATGAAGCAACCAGACCGCTCTACCGGCACTTTGCTGACGTGTGGGACGCCGTGCTGCTGCTGATGATTATGCTGGCGGGCGCGGGCGCGGGTCTGCGCGTGTGGGGAGCGGCCTATCTCGGGGCCATGACCGTGCAGCGCGGCGGCATGGTAAGCGATGCCATGGTGGTGGACGGCCCATTCCGGTGGGTGCGCAACCCGCTTTACCTTGGTACCGTTCTGCATACGGCGGCGCTGGCGTTCATCATGCGTCCTGAAGCCGCGGTACTTTGTAGCGTGTTGATTATGTGGATGCAATTTCGCCTGATCGGACGCGAAGAGCCGTTCCTGTTAGAGCGGTTTGGCGAGCAATATCGCGTGTATATGACGCGAGTGCCGCGCTTCGTGCCTGCGCTGACGCCGCGGGTCCCACCTGGCGGCCATCGCGCGCACTGGGGACAGGGCCTGCTCAGCGAACTCTACGTGACGGGCGTGGCGTTGACTCTGTTGCTGGCCGGCTGGTCACGCGGCTTTGGTTGGGAAGCTTCCATCATCAGGGTGATGCAGGGCGTGATTGTCTCGCTGGGGATTTCAGTGGCGGCACGCGCGTTTATTCCGAAGGCAGCGTACTGAGCGGGTGCCTGACGCGGGATTTAAGCAAGGCAGATCCCTCCGCTTCGCTACGGATGACATGATCTGTGGTTAAGGAATGACATGATGTTTTTGGTCATGGAGATGATGTAGGGACCGGGTGCTTGAGAAAGAGTCAGACCGCCGCATGGTACGAACGGCGGTCCTTCCGTAGAACTTCGTTTGCAAAACTACTTCTTCGCGGCTGCGGCCTTAACGGGGGCGATGGCATCCTTGGCGGCTTTTGCAACACGGAACTTGACGACGGTTTTCGCCTTGATCTTGATGGATTCGCCGGTCTGGGGATTGCGTCCGGTGCGTGCCTTGCGCTCGGCTTTGACCAGCTTGCCCAGGCCGGGGATGGTGAACTCACCGTTCTTCTTGGTTTCCTTCACGGCGGTCTGCGCCATGACGTCAAAGAACTGGCCCACTTGCTTGGTTGGCAGCTGCAGTTCGTCAGCCATGGTGCGAATAAGTGCGGTCTTGGTAAGTCCTTTTGCCATTGTTTGTTGCTCCTTGTGATGGGTTGCCGGGCGGGAGAGGTGTTCCAGGCACGATGCCCGGCGACAGAAATCGCCAGTGTTCATGCGGGTTCCCGCAACCGTTCCGCATATCACGATGGACCCTTGACCGGGCGTTGTCAATGTAAAACGCTGCCAAATGTGCCGCTTTTACTGGCGTTTTGGGCACTTCCGTGTGGAAAGGTGCCCAGATTGGTTCATTTCTCCGGGCAAGCGGATTTAGAAGAGTGATTTGCGCGGGACTTTTCGCGCAAGCGGTGTGTTGAGCAGCGTGACCATGGGCGTGGCAGCCCTGAAACGTTTGACAATCTCTGGCACGAGGCGCGGAGATGTGGCAAGGTCCCCGGGCAACTTCGCGGAGAGCGCCCATTGCCGGCACAGAAGCAGTTCCGCGGCAGGATCGTCCGGCGGAAATCCTTTGGGCATGCGGGTAAGCGGGTTGCTGTCAAGATGCGGCAGCTGCTTGCGAAGCTTCTTGTCCGCAAGAATGGCGCGCAGTTCCGCATGGTGCTGCTGGAGATAGCGGCGGATGGCCAGCAGTTGGTCCGGCAGCGGCATGTAGACTCCGGCTGCGACCAGGATTTCGTCCGGTGAAACATGCGCGTAAAAGCCGCCGCCGCTGGTTCGCACGGTGGTTGTGGTGGACCACCACGCGGCGACGTGCGTCTTGTAGGGCTGCTTGCTCTTGGAAAAGCGGATGTCGCGATAGATGCGCATAGCCGCCTTACGCGCGGGTCTGGCATAGTCCGGGGCAAAGTCCGCGAAGGCATGATTGATCTCCTCAATCACCGCCAGCCACGGTCCTTGCACCTCTGCCTCGTAGACGGCTCTGCGGTCGTTGAACCAGTCGCGGTCGTTGTGGGTCTTGAGGCCCTTGAGGAAGCGCATGGCGGCGGGTGTGAAGTGGGTGGGCATGATCTCCAGCGATTCGATGCGGAGAGCGATAGGAGCCGTCGCCTTCTTCAAAGGTGGACTACAGAGGTGTTCCATGGGTCCCGATTTAGATCGAGTGCGTGGAATGCCCTCTGATGTGACGTATTCCTTTACTGCCACGAGGAAAGGAGCGTCATTATCCAAGCGTCGCATGCTGGCGAAATCGATGGAGGTGCTTGGGCATGACGCGAGCCCTGGAGTCGCTGCCGACGCGTCCCGGCATCCTGGTGATCAATCGTCACCGGATTGGTGAGGCAAGCTGCTCCCGTTTTGATCGAGGGGTGTTCAGCGCCACGGAAGAGCAACTGGAGGAGCAGGTTGCTTATTGCAGGCGCGCTTCACGATTGTTTCGGGGGAGGAGTTAGAGAGCCTGCTGCCGGAGGAACTGGCAGACATCCTCGATGCCACATTGAATCGAAAAGTGGACCGCGTTTCCTGGACCGTGCCCATGCTGAAGGAACAACTAGCCAACGAGCCGGACAGCGCGCTTCGGAAGTACCGTGTCGTCTTCGCAGAAGGAGAGGGTGTTGCGTGGGGGACGAGCACGACCTTCAACGCTCAGAGAGCGATTCCAGTCGTCGGAGTTGAGCGCTGGGTGCGAGAACATTTGAAGCAATACAGAGATCCTCCACTTCGTTCAGGATGATGGCAGACGGTCCATCTGCACGGATAGCGCTCTAGTCTAACTTGTAAGTCCCCACAAATGCATTTCTCGCCAGCCAGCCAGCCGGACTCGCTCCGAAGGAGCCTCCGGGTGGGCCAACTACCCTGTATGCGATTCATGAGATGGTCCGCCGCTTGCTTCATCTTTACGTTGTAAGACGCCGCCTTTCGGCCCGGATCGCTATGCGCTCCCACTTTCCCTCAAAACGACGGCGTAGATGAAGTTTCTTATAAGTCTGCACAGAAGTAGGAAAGACAAAGAACAAGGACAACAGCATGTTGCAGCTGATACTACGAATGGTTGGCTGTGGTTAGCCGTTGCTCGCCAGTTGGAGAGTAATGCCCCAAGGGTCCACAAGCGCTCCATCTGGCCCAGGCTGCCAGCCGGAAGCGATCATCTGTTCCCGCAATGTTGATAGTTTTTGGCCGGGTACGCATAGCTCCCACCACGAGAGACGTGCGTCCTCAGCGGTGGCCGGGGGCACGAAACCGGCCCAGGTGTTGAGGCCGACATGGTGGTGGTAGTCTCCGGCCGCGAGGAACAGTGCGCCCGGAACGCTTTGCGTTCTCAAGTTCATCCCTAGACCGTGTCGGTACAGCTGGTCCGCACATTTGAGATCACCGATGTAGAGATGAATATGACCCATGGAAGCGCCGCGTGGGACGCCCTTCCAAGGCGTGTGTGGCGCGGCCAACAGATTGGCAAGGTTCAGCGGCAGAGTCGCTACATCGACTTGCTTGCCACGCCACGGCCATCTGTCCCGCTCGCGGTCGGCGTACACCTCTATCGTGAGGCCGTCGGGATCTTCGAGGTAGAAGGCTTCGCTGACAAGGTGGTCGCTGCTTGCCGCAAGTATACCGCGCCGGTGTAGATGCGCGGCAAAGCTCGCAAGTGCGGCCCGCGATGGCAGCAGCAGACCGGTGTGATACAGCCCTAGCCGTTTGCCCCGAAGAGGACGAACCCCCGACCTCTCTTCCAGTTCAAGCAGCGTGCGGTCTTCCTCGGCAACGCCAAGCTGAGCGGACCGAGGCGTTTGCGTAAGAACTTCCAATCCAATCGATCCCGCATAGAAGTCAAGCGAGCGCCGGAGGTCGGATACGACCAACCCTACCCGGCCCAAGCTCGCCGACTTCAATAGCAGAGGTGATTCAAGATGACCCGACGACAGCGATGCAGCTACATGGCTCACGCCCATGCCCTCCTCCAAACACATTTCCGGACCCATTCCGCGAGATAGTGTTATGCACTTGCCGCAGCGCTTACAGCAGCCTCGAAGGCGGACAGAAACTCCTCGCGAGAGGTCTCGCCAAGATCGACGACCTTGCTTCCGCCGGCTGCGACAAACGTCACATCCTCGATACCGATGACCTTGAGGATGAGCCGCAGGTACGTCGTCGCGATATCCCGGTCGCGGATGGGCGAGCCCTCGGTGTAGACACCGCCAGAGGCCATGAGTACCGTGCACTTCTTGCCATGCACCAGGCCTTCGCCGGTCATCCCAAGGGTCCGGCCTTTCCGGACGATGTGATCCACGTAGGACTTCAGATTGGCGGGGATGTTGTAGTTGTAGACCGGCGTGCTGATCGCAATGTGATCCGCAGCGAGCAGCTCATCCACCAGCTGATCGGACAGGATCAGCACATCCTTCATCTCGGGCGTGTGCTTCTCGGCCGGCGTCAGACTCGCGCCCAGCCAGGGCAGATTCACGTACGGCAGATCCATTTTGGCGAGGTCGCGTTCGACCACCTCGCCATCCGGATGCACGACCCGCCAGTCTTTAACAAACTTCGTGGCGAGGTTGCGGGAGATCGAGTACTCTCCGCGTGGGCTTGCTTCTACTACCAGGAGCTTTGGCATCGTGTCCCTCCATGAGACCATTTCGTTTATGCGAGAGCGGGCGAGCTTTTACCGCCCCTGTCGAATCCTTGCTCTTCGCCTTCAGGCGAGGCACGCCCCTTCAGCGCATTGGACTTTCCGCTGCGTAGGCCTTAGGCGCGCGCCTCAAAGGGCAGCGGCGTCGCGGCCGTCTTGTGCCACAGGATGTAAGCGATCACCAGCACCACGAAGAAGGAGAATGGAAAGAGAGCGTAGGTGGGATCGCGAGTAAGGATGTGCGCTGCTGTCGCACCAAGGAAATCAAAGGCAAAGCCGGCATACGCCCATTCCTTCATGCGGGGCAGCCTGCCGGTAAGGATCGCGATGCCTCCGAAGATTTTTGCCACGCCAAGGATCTTCATCAGATAGAGCGGGAAGCCGAGGGCGATCATAATCTTCACGATGCTTGCCGGTCCGTTCGTGAAGGCTTCAGCGAACGCTCCGAGGGTTCCGGGAACGAACATCAGCAGGGTCAGGGTCCAATAAAGGATCTTGTTCCGGCGTAGCGCTTTCGCGTCGGAGTTCTGCGCCAGGGCTTGGGTATGGATGTGTGTGCGAGCGCTAACGAATGTCTGCATATCGTGTCCTTTCGTTCGTTCGCCATGGGCACCTGCCGTGGCTGCCGGTAGCGAACCATTTGTTCGTAGCGCTAGTATGGAATGCATATGAATTCCCCGCAAGAAGGCACTTTCTTGAGCGAAACGAACAAATCTGTTCTTACGGAGGCTCTCGGCCCGGCAGACTGCAAAGGGCTTGCGGATGTCCTGATGAGCGTCGGCGACAAGTGGACCATCCTGGTGGTTGGCGCTCTCTCCAAAGGGCAGCTGCGCTACAACGAAATCCAGCGGCGAGTAACCGGCATCTCGCAACGCATGCTCACCTTGACATTGAAGCGACTGGAAGCGGACGGCATTGTGACCCGCACGCTGTTCCCGAGTGTTCCTCCGCGTGTTGACTACGAACTGACGGAACTTGGGATGACGCTTCGAGCCGCGCTCATTCCACTTCATCGCTGGGCGGCAGGAAACAGACAGGCCATCCTCGAAAACCGCGCCAAAACCGGCCGCTAAGGGCGTCTCCCGCTCTGCCGGGTGTGTAAGTCCTGCTAAATGCGCTTGACGGAAGGTTGGTGCGCTCAGCCCAGAGGCGCTAGTCTAACGTACGATTTCTGACGTTTGGTGTAGTGACCCCCTATGGGCCGCTCGGTGGGGCTACGGAATGTCCGTGACGCGGTTCGGTGAACCGCCAGGCAGAGGCTTTGCATCCTGGGCTGGTGCTGCCGGCGCGATCTGCTACTGAATGGTGTTGAGCTGGCTCTGGATGTCAGGCCCCTTTACCATGCTTTATTGTCCGTTTTCTGAAGGGACCCTTTCTCAGCAACTTCACGTCGCGCCCAGCCACTTCCACATCGCTTGAGAGGTGGAACTCGCCTGCTTGTCGATCAAGTCCGAGTCGACCGTCAAAAGCCCGTGTAGGGCCTCTTCATATACGCCGGCACGGAGCATTGATTCAAAAACAGCGGCATCCTGTGTCGGATCTCGTTTCGCCCAGCCGTTCATTCGCATCATGCTTTTAAAATAGGCGATCAAGATGCGCGTCCTGCCCTGAGCGACGTTCTTTTGATACTGCCGACCCAGCTCTGGGAAATGATGGGCATCCCGCGTCACGACACGATAAAGAGCTAGTTGGTCCTCCAACAACAAATGACGAAGATAGTCCTTACCGGCTTCCATGAGCCCGCGCTGTGTACCCTCTGTGAACCAGGAGAACCGCTCGGAAAGTAGGTCGTCCGATGGAGCCTCGTTGGAAAGCAGATGGTCGCTGCAAGCAGCGATCATCACCTTGCTGAAGAGTTCGCTTTTGCTCTCAAAATGGCTGTAGATCGTCTTGACCGAGACTCCTGCAGACCTCGCTATCCCATCCATGGACGCCTCGGCAAAACCGTCCCGCAAAAAACTCTCACGGGCAGAAAGCACGATGGCGCGGTCCTTTTCGGCGATCATCGCCTTCTTTGAGGTAGTCGCCGCAGCCTTCTTCATCCCGTCATAGACCTCTACGAAGAATAAACAGTTTGCTGTGAAACTACAACGCGCGTTTCCTCATCATAAAGGAAACGCACGTTGTACTAGCGCGCGCATTTACCAGAGAAACAGGAGCAGACATGAACATTGGAATCATAGGAGCGGGTAACGTCGGATCGGCCCTTGCCAGTGTGTTTCAGAAGCTTCAGCACAGCGTCAGAATCGCCAACTCGCGCGGCCCGGAGACGCTTTCAGAGGTCGCCCAGAAAACCGGTGCCACCCCCGTGCCGCTCTCAGAGGTCGCGAAGGAAGTTGATCTGCTGGTCGTCGCGATTCCTGAGAAGAACGTGTCTTCACTTCCGAAGGATCTGCTTCGTGAGCTGCCCGTCGGGTCGCCGATCATCGATACCGGTAATTACATCCCTCTTCGCGACGGCGTGATTGATGAAATCGAAGGAGGGATGACTGAAAGTGAGTGGGCCGCCAGTGTTCTCGACCGTGCAGTCATCAAAGCTTTCAACAACATCACCACCCATAGCCTTGTTCACGGCGGACTTCCGAGAGGTTCGAAAGATCGGATTGCATTGCCGGTAGCGGGAGATGATAGGGAGGCCAAGCGGTTCGTCTTAGATCTGGTGGAGGCGATGGGCTTTGATGGCGTTGATGCCGGCCCGCTCTCCGAATCCTGGCGTCAGCATCCGGGGACTCCCGTTTACGCTACGGATTATAGTGAAACCTTGCTAAAAGCCGAGCTTGCAAGCACAGACAGGAAGATCGCTCCCCAAATGCGTGATGCCACAATTCAGAAACTGCTGAGCCTGCCCCCGAACACAACGCCACAAGAAGTCGTCGGTTTGGCCCGTGCATTGTGGACGGAGCAGCGTGTGTTCTAGAACGCGGAGCGCAATGCGTGTTCTAACCGGCCCAGGTGGAGTGGGGGGACCTCAGGGCAAGACTTTGGTCGTTTGTCTATCTTTTGTCCACCTGTAGTTGCAGAGGGCTGCGGGGTTTGTGAGACGAGTGCCCTTTGCTCGTTTTAAGCAGGTTGACGGAGGTACTCTATTCACCGTAGCCACGATCCCGGTCGCGGTCTTCCCATCCTCGGCTGCGCTGATCTCCCGCTGCCGTTCACGGGATGGGCCCTGAATGTGACAACGTGTCCACTCTTTGTCGCTGCGCACGTAAAGAATCTGAATGTTTGGATTTTGCTCGGCAACCTCTTTCGTTGAGAGCTGGGCCGTAAACGTAAAGCCACCGTTGTTGCCAACGAGAAGGAGACGCTGTTCAGGCGCGATGATCCATCCGGCCAAAAGCAAGAGGTTCTGACCAGCCCCAATGTTTACCGCTCCTGGATGTGGGCTCCGCCGAAGGCTTCAGGGCGGCGTACATCGAGGACGATCACAGTTTCTCTTTGAAGAAGGGTCGAACGCGAGGGACGGAAGGGCATTGTCGCCCGGCGGGCTAGCTACGCTGGAAGCGTCCGCGGAGTTGAGCTTATTCATGCGTGGATAGTACGACGGCATGGGTGGAACACTTTCCAGTACTCGCGTGCAAACTCTTCCTCGTCCGGCTTGAACACAGGCTGATTAGGCCTTCATAGTTGGGCTGACAGGGACTGCTCGATCCGGTTCAACTGCTCTTGCATGGTGTTCTGGCTGCTCCGTAAACGACAGTAGTCGAGTAGAAACCCTATGACTATCCCGGAAAGCCCAGTCGATGTGTACTCCCGAAGTGCGCTCCGCCAGTGGTGCCGACAGCGCGGTGTCCTCGAGCAGCAGCCTTGTAGTCCTTCCGAAAGCTTAAAGAGCCAGTCGTTGAGGTGTATGTCACTCGCAGCGATCTGTATGAAAGCTTCGTGGGTACAAATTATGGTGTTCTTCCCGAGTGTAACGAACAAATATTAAGCCTGCGCTGCAGGAATGACTTCGTGCTCGGTTCCAACCAAAAACTCACAGGCGTGCAAGTCCAGGAACTTCTCCTCATCGGGACGAATCGTCTCCATGTAGTTAGGAGATTGGAAAACGCCAGCGATACCGGCAAGATTATCGAACCAAAGCTCGGTCGAGCCATCGATGTGGTTGTCCGGAAGTCCAGGAAGCGTCTCGCGGGCTGCGTGGCATTGCACATAGCGCCGCACGTGCTGCTTGACCTCAGCAAGCGAGCTGAACAAGGGCGCATGTTGATTCCGGTGGTACGCCACGAATTCTTCGTGGCTCATCTCCGGCTTGCGGCGTAGAAGGATGGTCATTTTGATCATGGTAGGCTCCAATATGCAATTGGCCGTGGCCATCTGGACCATGGCCCACGGCTTCGCCACACTGAGTGTTGAGGGTGCCATCGCGGGCGCCGGCGTCCCTGAAGCGAAAGGCGCAGCCGAAGCTTCTCGCAGCGGCGTTTCCCATTACCGATCTTAAAGCAAGATACTGTCTATTCCGGGGTCGCGCCACTAAGAAAGTCTCGCTTGCCATCTCTTCTCCCTTCGCCCATAATGCCTTGGCGCTCTCTGGACTGAGGGCGTAGGAACGGACACCGGTCTTCCGCGAAAGGATCATCGACCACATCGGCGACGTGGCAGTCTTCGCAATACATTGCTCCAACCTCGTCCGCAGGCGCAACAAATCCCGCCCACACGGAGGTTGCCGCTCCTTGAGGTACGGTCTTCCAATCTAAGGTGATGGTCTCCTCGTCCTTGAGTTTACGGTCGTTCCAGTCGCCCAGTCACCTCAACTTCCGCTAATGCGACTTAGCAGGACTACGCTCGAAGAGCACACTTAGCTCCGCAATGGTTCAACATCTTAGATGGAGATATAACTGGCGGGAAGATGGTCTGCGCACCCCTTCCCACCAAGCGGAAGCGTTAGGCGTTACCTCCGCCATCCACAGTGACGATTGAGCCGGTCATAAAGTCCGCTGCAGCGCTTGCCAGAAAACATACGGCGGCGGCAATATCCGATGGTTTGCCGTAGCGACCGAGTGCCGTCAGGCTCCGGACCCCGTTTGCCATTGGACCGTCGGCTGGATTCATGTCCGTGTCGATCGGTCCCGGTTGCACCAGGTTCACCGTCACACCCTGCGGACCGAGTTCACGAGCCAGCCCACGCGTCAGGGACAGCAACGCAGACTTTGTCATGGAGTACACCGCAGCGCCCGGAAAAGGGACACGCTCCCCCAGAGACGAACCGATAGAGACGATACGACAGCCTTTGCCCAGCAGAGGGATAGCAGCTTTGGACGCCAACACCGCGGCGCGCAGGTTGACATTGAGCGACGCTTCGATATCTTCGTCGCTCATGGTTGCAAGCATGCCGTAGCGAGCAATGCCGGCGTTGTTTACAAGGATGTCGAGCCCGCCAAGAGCTTCAGCCGCCTGGTCGACGGAACGTTTGATTGCCGCGGGATCGGCACTGTCCGCCTGAAATGCGAAGGCACGCCGCCCCAGCGCTTTAATCGAGCGAACCACTTCTGCTGCTTTGTCCGCCCTTCGCTCGTACGTTATGACGACGTCTGCGCCCTGTTCCGCTAATCCCAAGGCGATGCCTGCTCCAATACCGCGCGAAGCACCCGTTACGAGAGCACGTTTTCCTGAAAGATCACTCATGTTTCCCGCACCTGTACTGGCTGATGTTGCACCCAGCTCCCTATATGTGTATCGATCAATATATAATGTAGGTACGCAGGTTGAGGATGTCAAGCAATAAAATAGTGATCGATGCATAAATCGAAGGAAAACACCGAAGCTCTTGTCACCCGCCAAACACGTGGACGTGGGCGTCCACGAGCCTTCCATCGTGAGGAGGCGTTGGCAAAGGCGATGAAGTTGTTCTGGAGGAGAGGGTACGAAGCGACTTCGATCTCCGACATCACGCAAGAGCTGGGGATCGGATCCCCAAGCCTCTATGCGGCATTCGGTTCAAAAGAGCAGCTTTACACGGAAGCACTGCAGCACTATGGCCAGAGTTACCAGGATCTCGCATGGGCAGGCTTCTTCGCGGCTTCCACGGCTCGCGAAGCAGTCAGGTGCTTCCTGATGGACTCTGCGGCGGCTCTATCCGGCGGCCACGCCGGCCTTCCTCTGGGCTGCATGGTTACGCTTTCTGCAATCGACAGTGAAAGCCATGAGGAGCTAGGGCAACTTGTCCGCGCTGCGCGGGCGACAACCCTGGAACGTATCAAGGTCCGCTTGGAACGTGCAGTAGAAAAAGGAGAGCTTGCCGAGGGGACCGACGTTCATGCCCTCTCTCGCTTCATCCAGACTGTCCAGAGCGGCATGTCTGTGCTGGCCCGAGATAAAGCGACTCGCGCCGAACTTGAATCGGTTGCTGAGGTGGCGCTGCTCGCGTGGAACGCTCGCGCACAAAGCTAACAACCGGAGCTCGCGTGGCTGTTCTGGCATAGGGAAAGCACCAAGCGTTTCACTGGGTCCGGACAGGCACTGCTAAACGCGGTTACGAAGTTAGGGTCACAGGGAACCTCGGATGGATCCCGGGCGGATCACTTCCGAAAACGGGCATAGCCGTACCGAAGACGACCACGACCGCGCACCCCTGCAGCTAGGAACACTGACGAGGTGCGCGGCATAGCGGGCAGCCTAAGCCTGGACGGAAGACCCGCCGAATACTGCGTGTTGCCGGAGCGCTGGGGTGAAAAGGCTATAAAGCATCCGAGGATCGGTAGAGGCGCTTACCGTGTCGAGCGCGGCACGATGCTCCGTCGAAAGCACAACGTCCAGAGCGGCTGAGTTGTCACTCACCTGCTGGGCCCGGCTCACACCCATGAGGGTGGAGGTGACTCCAGGTCGTCCGCAGACCCAGGCCAGTGCGATGCGGGCGGGGGTCTCCCCAGCCTCGGCCGCAACTCTCTTGAGTTCATTCACAATGGTCCAGTTGCGCTGCGTAAAGAGAGAGTCACCGAACGGATTTGCTCCGTCGAGCCGCTTGTCGTCCTCTGGGCGTTGTTCACTCGTTTGTGCCGCATCGCGTGGCAACCCACCCGCCCGTGACGGGGCGGCTTCCACGGTGGATCGGTCATACTTGCCCGTCAGCAAACCGTAGGCAAGCGGGCTCCAGGGCACGATGCCCATGCCGAACTCCCTTGCCAGCGGCACATGCTCATCCTCGATGTCGCGATTGACAAGGGAATAAAAGTACTGCAACGCAACCGGACCGGCGATGCCGCGCACGGTGGCCAGTGAAGCAAGTTTGGCGACGTACCAGGCCGGTGCGTTGGACATACCCCAGTACCGGACTTTGCCGGACCGTACCAACCCGGACATTGTCTCCAGCAACTCCTCCGCAGGCGTCACAGAGTCCCACACGTGAATCCAGAACAGGTCCACGAAGTCGGTGCGCAGGCGTTTCAGCGATCCCTCCAGAGCCGCATGCACATGCTTGGCTCCGTTGCCACCCGTGTGGACACCATGGCCCGCGGCGAAGCCAGCCTTGGTGGCGACAACGATCTGTTCACGGAGCTTCCGGTCGGCGATGAATTTGCCCAGCATCTCTTCACTTCGTCCGGCAGCGTACACGTCCGCCGTATCCACGAAGTTACCGCCCGCTTCCACGTAAGCATCGAAGACGGCGGCGGAACCGGCTTCGTCGAGACCCCAGCGAGCGGTTCCGAAGGTCATGGTTCCAAGGGCGAGAGGGCTGACGGTAAGGCCGGAGCGGCCGAGGGTGCGATAGTTCGTAAGTGGCATTCAACGTTCCTTAGCGTTCGCTATGAAAATCATATAAACACTTCTTGCAGGCACGCGTCAAGGTGTTTCATAGTAGAGACGATGGAAATATCCGTAGCATCTTCGAAACGCAGACCCGGGCGTCCCCTCGGCTTTGACCGGGACGCCGCACTGTATCAGGCGATGTTGTTATTCTGGCGGCACGGGTATGAAGCGACTTCAGTGAACGATTTAGTAGCGGTCATGGCGATCACGCCGCCCAGTCTGTACACGGCGTTCGGGGACAAGAAGCAGCTCTTTCTAGAAGCCGTGCGGCGCTACGTCTCAGGGCCGGTGAGCTCCGCGTCGATCATCGACGAGGCCCCAACAGCGCGCGAGGCGGCTGCCGGTTTGCTCAACGCTGCGGCGGTAGCGTTTACCGGAGAAAACACGCCCGCCGGGTGTCTTCTGGCAAGTTCGGCGATCAGTTGCTCCGCTGCTGCGGCCGACGTGCAGAAAGCGTTAGCCGAAATCCGCCTCAGCATCGAGAAACGTCTCCGAACCAGGATCGACCAGGACAATGCGGCAGGCAGGCTGAGCCAACCGGTGAATGCAGGAGCCATGGCCGGCTACGTGATGGCCGTCATTCAGGGAATGTCTACCCTGGCTCGCGATGGTGCCACGCGGAAGAAGCTATTGTCGATATCGAGCGCCGCCATGCAAGCATGGCCTGCTTGATCCACCAGTCTTCATCTGGCGGGCAAAGGTAAGTCCCTATTTGCCGTATCCGAAACCTCGTCTTTCCACCCTCGGCTGCGCTCGCTTTCCCGCTGGCATTCCCACGCGACGGCACCGGCCTGGGCCTGCGCAAGCTGGGTGAGAGTGGTGTCGAGAAAGGGCTTGTGCCTCTGCTGGAGGTAGCTCATAAATCCTTGCACCTCCCGGTTTTCGATCTCGGGCTAGACCGTCCAGCACTTTGAGGGTGTGGGTGCCGGCCCTCCTTGCGTAGTTCCGAATGATCAATCTTCTCCTAAATCATCATGAGAAGGAACGCCAGCGGCACCGCCGTGCCGAGGAACATCAAGCGATTCGGTCGAGGATGTCGCCAACAACTTGAAGCGAACGCCAAAGGGCGTACGTAATATGCTCAGACGAAATGATCTGAGCGTACGCGACATCCGTTCCGATTTGTTTTCGGTGGAAAGCCTGGCAGCGCCCTTCATGTGAGAAAGACGGAAGTCGTCCACTGGATCGAACAGCATCGGCTGGAGGCTTCATCGAGACCCGAGGCAAGCGATGCGCTTACTCCTCTTGGAGATTTCGCTCAACCTCCTCCTATACGATACGAATGAACTCGACGCAATCACGCACCTGTTCTCGCAACGGAACCGTGTTCGCGCTGATGTACTTGTTTTGTCTCAACCGGAAGGCTGCAATGCGGCAGGCGTTCTCGAGCCACCACTCTTCAGCGGCTGCTTGTCTCCGGGCCAGGTCATGTGATCACTCACGGCACGCTCTAGTGGAAGTCATGCGACTCCATGGGTGCGGCGGTCACATCGAGTTCCTTGATGCGCTTGGCTCGGATATGAATCACCTTATCGATGTTCTGGAGTGCACCCTCGATCAGGAGGAACCTGGCGTAGGTGACGAGTTTTCTGTTCGCTTCGTAGAGATCGGGATCGATGATGGCATTCGCGATGCCGGTCTCGTCCTCCAGGGACAGGAAGATGAAGCCGTGTGCGGTGCCGGGACGTTGGCGGGCGATCACCTGGCCGGCGATGCGCGCCTTCACACCGTGGCGAAGGAGCTTGAGGTCGCCGGCCCGCAAAACGCTCATGTTGCGCAGTTCAGTCCGGCAGTGTGCCATGGGATGTCTTCCGATGGTTACGCCCGTCCCGGCGTAGTCGGCGATCATGCGTTCCTCGGGGTTCATGGTCTGGAGCGGCGACCCCACATCTTCGTCGTGATCCAGTTCATTGAGCAGCGGACCTGCCTGCCGTCCCGCACGCTCGACCTGCCAGAGCGCATCGCGACGATGCACGTTCTCGCCGAGCGAGTTCAGCGCTCCCGTCTCGGCAAGGACAGTGAGGTCCGCCTGTGAAAGCGAAGGAACGCGTCGAGCGAGTTCTTCGATATTTGTAAACCGGCGTAATGCTCGCACCCGCTCGATCTCGGCAGCGACAGAGTGCCGCATACCTCGAACATAGCGAAGTCCGAGCCGGAGGGAATAGGTACGATCCGCTTCACGTTCAAGGGTGCAGTTCCAGTCTGAAAGCAGAACGTCGACAGGCTTCACTCGAAGTCCGTGCCGCTGCGCGTCTTTGACCAGCACGGCCGCAGAGTAGAAACCCATCGGCTGATTATTAAGGATAGCCGCCGTGAACACGGCAAGATAGTGGAATTTGAGCCAGGCCGAAGCATACGCAATGAGCGCAAAGCTGGCGGCGTGGCTTTCCGGGAATCCATAAAGCGCGAAGGAGCTGATGGCCAGGATGATCTCCTCCTGAGCCTTCAGGCCGACACCGTTGGCATCCATACCCGACCGCAGTTTCACCTCCAGCGCCCGCATCTTGTCGGCGGAGCGTCGGCTCCCTAACGCACGACGGAGTTCTTCCGCTTCTCCGCCGGTGAAGTTTGCAATCACCATGGCGATCCGGAGTAGTTGTTCCTGGAAGAGCGGCACACCTAAAGTCCGGCGCAGCACTGGCTCGAGCAGAGGATGCGCGTACGCGATCTCCTGTCTCCCCTGACGGCGCTCCATGTATGGGTTCATCATTTGCCCGACGATCGGCCCGGGGCGAATAATTGCGACCTGGACGACGAGGTCGTAGAACTTGTCGGGATTGTTCCTTGGCAGCGACGCCATCTGCGCACGCGACTCGACCTGAAACAAGCCGACGGTATCCGCCGCCTGCAACATCTTGTAGACCTTCGGGTCGTCATGCGGGATTTGTGCGATGTCGACGTGCTCGCCGTAATAACGTGGAATCAGTTCAGTGCATTCCTTGAGCACAGCCATCATGCCCAGGCCCAGAAGGTCGACCTTGATCAGGCCCATGTCGGCGCAGTCTTCTTTGTCCCACTGCACAACGTTGCGGCCCGGCATGGAAGCGGGTTCGATGGGCACGACAGAGGCAAGCTGCCCTTGGGCGATGATCATGCCGCCCGAGTGCTGACCCAGGTGCCGCGGCAGATCGAGCATGCGGATCGACAGTTCGAGATACTTCGCGATGCGGGGATGGTTGAGATCGAACCCGGCCTGGCGAAAGTGATGCTCCATGGTGTCGGTTGGGCCTTTCCACTCAAAGGATCCAACCAGGCGCGTAAGCCGAGTCTGCATACCAGCGTCAAAGCCGAGCGACTTGCCGACCTCGCGTGCGGCGGAGCGTCCGCGATAGGTAATCACGTTTGCGCACATGGCGGCACCAAGCTGACCATAGCGCTCGTAGACGTACTGGATGGCACGCTCGCGGTCATCGCCGGAAGGCAGATCAAGGTCAATGTCAGGCCACTCGCTACGCACCTCGGACAGAAACCGTTCGAAGAGCAGCTCCATGCCGACCGGATCGACAGCGGTAATGCCGAGCGAATAGCAAACCGCAGAGTTGGCGGCCGAGCCGCGGCCCTGGACCAGGATGCCGTTCTTGCGGCAGAACTCGACGATATCCCACACGATCAAAAAGTAGCCGGCAAGACCCAGCTTCGCGATCAGCGTTAACTCTTTGTCGACTTGCTGATGTGCGCGGGAGCGAAGCCTTGCGCTGGCTTTTACGCCGTATCTTCGTGCTACACCTTCGAGGGTCCGTTTGCGCAGAAAGCTGTCCATGGTCTCGTCGTCTGGGATGGGATAGTGGGGGAACTCGTACCCCATATCGGTCATTTTGAAAGCCAGCCGGTCAGACAACGTAGCAGTGTTCGAGATCGCTGCTGGTACATCGCGGAAGAGAACGCACATGTCCTTTGCTGAACGCATATGCCGTTTGCTGTTCTGCTGCAGCAGCAAACCGGCCTCGTCGAGCGAGCAGCCGTGCCGGATGGTGGTGAGTACGTCAAGCACTTCCCGCTCAAACTCGGTTGCCATGCTCACGCCGTTGGTTGCAAGCAGAGGAAGCTGAAACTCCTGCGCGAGTGCGATCGCTGCCTGATTGCGTGCCTCCTGTTCACAAATGCCGTGCCGCTGCAGCTCGACATAGACGTTCCGCTTTCCGAAGGTTGCAACCAGACGAGTAAGTATCTTGCGTCCTTCGTCCAGGCCTCCCCGATCCAGCGCTGCTGCAAGGGGTCCCTCGTCGCCCCCTGTCAGGCAAACCAATCCTTGCGCGTGCTGTTGCAGGCTCCGGAAGGGAGCCACTCCATCATCCTTAGTTCGTTGGGCGAGTTTGTAACTGGAGATCAGCAGCGCGAGATTCTTGTAGCCAGCCTGCGATTCGCAAAGCAAAGAAAGCCGTACCGGGCGACTCGGGATCGTGTGAGGCTGCCAGGAAGGTGGAAGGCGTTGCTGACCAAAGCCCTCGACAGAAACTTCAGCACCGGTATGCGAGCGCAGCCCCAGCTTCTTCGCTGTGGTATACAGCCTTGGCGAACCGTATAAACCGTCACGGTCCAAGATGGCGAGCCCGGGCAGCTCCAGGTTGGCCGCCTGCTGCGTCATCGCTTCGGGTAGTGACGCACCTTCAAGAAACGAGAAGGCGGAGCGAGCATGCAACTCCACGTATTGATCAGTCATACAGACCCACCACAAACCAGACCTTCGAGGTGAGGTCCTGCCGCAAGCGCAGGGCTTGTTTAGGCTGCGTTGTAACGACATCCCAGAGATCGTCTTCCCACGAGTTGCTATCCCACCACGACCCGGAGGTGTGCCAAGGACCGGCACAGGTCTGCACCTGCATCCGCGCTCCCTGCCAGAACAGCATTCGCGGTTGATTGTCCCAGCAGGTGACGCGGACCGCTTGCGGTGGCCGAAACATCCGCATTGCTACGCGCACAGGCTGGCTCATCTCCTCCGTTGCGGTTACGATCTGAGGCTCAAACGAAGAAACCGTAAAGGTGTCTTCGCGGTGGCTGTTCTCGAGCTTCGGCGCTCCGACGTTGTCCTCACCGGCAATCGACCGCAGCCGGGCCAGCAGCAGGTCCAGTTTGCCGGGCTCCGGAAATTGAGCCTGGAACAGCCCGCGTTGGGCGGTCTGCGGCTTAGCGGGCTCTGCCTCGAGCGTCACCGTCACCGCGCCAGCTTGTGGCGGCTTTGCCTGGAGTTCCAGATTGAGCAGCTTCATAAGAGCTTCGCGGTTCTGGGACGGCGTAGCAGGACTGATTTTGATTGCGTGCGGTTCTCCGCGTTCGAGTAAGAGCGTCAGATGGAGCGAACGGATCGCATAGGCTCGCTCCATCGCCTTGGCCAGGATGGTCTCCAACATTGGCGAGAGAACAAACAGAAGCGAGTCCAGTACCTCCACAGGACTGTCGAGCGCGGTCGTTACCGTGAGGGTGAATGCTTGTTCCTCCGGAATGAGGAGGTGGTCTGCCTCCCCACGGGCCAGAGACTGCAGGCGTCGTCCCTGTTGTCCTAACCGGCTCACAAGTGCGGTGTCGGGAAGCGCGGCCAATTGGCCCAGGGTGCGAATGCCCCATCGCGACAGGATCGCGAGCATTCGTGAGTCGCACGGTAGCAACGTGACCGGCAGGGGCCCGAGCTTGGCGCGTATGTTCCCATCGTCTGCGGATACGATTCGATGAGTGCTCCGGGCCAGCATGAGCGCGGCCTCTGCATTGCGAGCCGTACCGATGCCTGCTGGAAAGCCCTCGCCGGTCAGCTCCTCGTGCAGTTTGCAAGCATAGTTCTCTGCGGTCCCGAAGAGCGTTTCCATGCCGGAGCTGTCCAGCAGCATCAACGAAGAGAGGTGTTGCGCTCCGCCATAGGAGTTTGCGGGTGAGGCGATGGCTTGGAGCCGCGGCGTAAAGCGCTCCCCAACCTGGCATGCAGCGGTATACGCATCTTGCTCCTCAGCCAGATTGCGGGGACGAAACAGAGCGTCACATATTGTTTGAGCCTGCACCTTCGACATGCCATGCTGTACGCCGGACTTGCGCGCCTTTTCGCACCGCGCGGCCACTTTCTCTTGTGGCGCTACACCTTCAAGCAGAACCAACGGCTGCCGGTGCGGAACCAGCGTGCGCTTCCAGGCGCAGACCGGGAACTCCGGGATGTGGACGGCTGCGTAGGACACACTACCTCCCCGCCGCTTGCATCCAGAGCGGACTCGCATCCCAGCTTGTCACCCGCCCCGGTGCCTTCTTACCGAAGGCTGGTCCGCTTCTCTGCCGCGAGATCTGGGCCGACCGCGTCATGTCCGCAAATACACCTTGCACGATTGGTTCCCCCTCGGACACACACTCCAGCACGCACGCAGCGGTCGAGCGGGCGCAAGGCTCTCTGGTGAGTAGAAGAAGGATCGCATCACATAGCTGCGCGGCCTTTTGGAAACGCCACCAGGTCGCCGACTGGATGCGCAACGCCTGCTCCGCAGGCACGGATGCGAGGTCCAGGACAACAATCCGGAAGCCGCCCGACTGCAGCACCTGATCGGTCGCACGCAACGCGCGATCCAGCCGCGTCCACGGCTTCTGCTCTTGAGCCCTTTGAGGTCGATCGCTGGCCTGAAAGCTCGCACGTTGGCGGGCCGCCTGCGCTGCCATCCGATCCGCTTGGCGCAGTGGGTCACCCTTGTCGACACGCCGGATGTTGAACCGTTCCCATTCCACCTGGTCTTGCGAGGCAGTGTGCAATCCGAGCGGCTGATTGGGGTAGCCCGGCGTGCCTTCCATCTTGCGCCGGCGCCGTTCCTCTTTGTAGATAAGCATCTGCTCCAGTGCCGGCGCCAGATCCTTGGTCTCGCCACGCGGGTGCAAGATGCCGCAATGCTGCTGTGCCATCGGCCGCTGCTCACGTCGCGTAATCACTCCTTGCCCGGGTGCACTCGGCGGCGACTTCCGTGTCGCGCTCTGACTGTTCTCGGCAAACCTGACCCAGAGAAGATTGCGCAATTGCACGCCTGCCGCCGCCGCGCTTCGTGGGGACAAGGCATCGCTGACATCGATATAAGCGCAAGCACCCTCTCGCGATGCGCTTGCCAGGACCGAGAGAGCAATCGAACTCCGGCCGGAACCGTCCATGCCGGTTGCTTCGCAGACTGACCCGAGAGGCAAGCCGCCATGCAGAAGAGCGTCCAAGCGGGCGTTTCCGGTCGGGTGCAATCGTGGTGCCTGCTGCGCAATCGGAGAGAGCGCTGCGGGGATGCGGTGGACCAACTTCGCTTCGATCTCCTGTCTGAGTACAGCTGCTCGTGTGTTCATGTATTTTCGCCTTATCTTCGCTTATGAACTCCAATGTAGCGCACATCATGGTGAGAATTCCACCTTGCACTAAGTTCGGTGCAGTTCTAAAGTTGCGCTTCAGCAGTGCTGCTGAGATCTGAACGGCCTCGAACCGCGGTTGGAGTGGATCTCTCATTGCACTCCTGGCTGGCTCGACCCCCTGCGCTCTCATTGCGCTGCTCGTCACTGCAATCTATGAGACCTGGAGTCGTAATCGCTTCGTGGGAATCAGTCTGCGCGGTGCGCTTGCGGCAGTTGGGATCATGATTGCGACTGGCTGGTTGCTGATACGACCTTTCTGGAAGGCAACTCCGTTTCCCGGCTACTGCTGTTCACCGGGGGAACCATGACGCTGACCTTTCGGTCTGTCGCCCCGACACGGACTTCTTCTTGTGGCGGCGTGTGTTGGCTTCCACGATCGGCGGCGTCATCGATAATGCCGCCTACAACGCCCGGTATGGCGATCACTCGATCGACCTCGCTGTGACCTATGACGTGATGGTGTCGTGCGGACTAGCCGGCCCAGACAGCGTCATCTCGCCCACCCGTTGTTGGCCTCTACGAATGGAGCCAGTCGGTCCAAACACCGGTGCCGGCGTGGAGACTCCACATCAGGCTAAACGCGAGCTCAACGAGCGCATTGGCCTGTTGGCAAGAAGTCATAGTTCGCGCTCCCTAAATCCGGGCGACGCTGGCCGTGGTCTCCTTGCATTCACCAGGGCCGTTCGACTCCACCCGTCACAAACTAGAACCATCATCCTGGAACGGCATGCGTTCACCGTTTTCGATTCGCTACCTACGGCAAGTTACTTGAATACACGCGCATAAGGTGTGGCTCGCGCATGCGCATCTGCCCGCAGGGCCCCTAATGATGATGCTGTGAGCCGGGGTCTTCGTGATACGCGGTTCCGTCGGACCATTGCTGCACGACTACCACAAACTGCGTCAGCCGTTCCACGGGGTCGCTCACAGCAATGACCGGAGAACCCGGCTGATTCGCACCCCAGGTCGCAGGGTCTGTGTCTGTATAGAAAAACATCAGGTGGGAAGGCCAATGGGGGATGGTATTGCCGCCGTATCCCTGCTTCCCCATCATGTAGCACATCGCCCCGGGCTCCATGTGCGGCAGTTCTTTCGTGGCAAGGGCAATAGCGATGGACTCGCTGATCTGAGCCTGCGTATAACCCGCGAGGCCCCACTCGGTCTCTTTGGCGATGCGCACAAAGTATGAACGCGCGGCTGCCGCGTTCATACACATCGGAACCCTCACCTTCGGATCAAAAAAGTCAGCATCCGTCGCGGATGTCCACGAACGACCGACGATACAGACAAAGCCATTCTTACCTTTGACAGCGGTTTCGAAGCCATGACGTCCAAGGACCTGCACCTCCGCATCGCGTGAAATGGACTCTGGCGCTGCAGTGCGCGCCAGGTTGATCTCCGAATCCCGATCCACCATGAGGTATTGATCAACCGGCGTCATCTTCCTGTACGTGGTCCCCACATCCTGCGCCATTGCCCGGCAAGCCGTGCTAAGCACAACCAGCAGCGCGAAGTGCTTAATTGCGACAACCTCTTTGTTCCGCATTCCATTCCTCCTGAGATGAATCTCCTTCTGTCGAGCCGTCCTTCATCGTGCCCTGTTGTTATTCCGCCTCTCCTTGCTTGCTTTTGTGACTTCGTCCATGTCCCCAACCGGCCGAATCTCGAATGTGTTGCCATACGTCACCGCGGGATGCTGCGCCATGAGTTGTACAGCATGATTCATGTCCCGCGCCTCAAGGAGGAGAATGCCGCCGAGTTGCTCTTTGGTTTCGGCGAAGGGGCCGTCGGTCGTTGCTAGCTTGCCGTCCTTCCAGTACAGGGTTATGGCTGTCTCCGGTCCCTGTATTGCTTCTCCACCGGCCCAGTGTCCGCTGGCGCGAAGGTGGTCGTCGTAGTCAAAGCATCTGTCATACATGGCATTTCGATCGCTCCCAGTCATGCCATCGAATTTGCTTTTATCGTAGTAGCCAAAGCAGAGATATTTCATGGTTCGTCTCCTTTACGTTGCGTGTGGTCCAGCGACGCAGCTTCACGCTGGCTCGATTGGCCATGGTTATCACTGTTCATATTTCACGTCGCAAGGGATGAGGCTACTTTGTTGCGTTCTTCGCTTCCGGCGCGAAGAAGATCGGCCGCACTTCGCCCGAGGTCCGGCAAGCGACGGCACCCTTGCGTGCCCACGCCAGCGCCCCGTCCATATCAGCGGCTTCCAGTATCCAAAAACCGCCAATGTGCTCTTTAGTCTCCAGGTATGGCCCGTCGGTGACCGACACGGTGCCGTCGGATTGGCGCCGCAACGACTTGGACGGACCAAGGCCGCAAGCGAATTTCCTGGCGTCGGCGGCTATCATTTCGCGATTGAGCGCGTGGATCGCCTCGATCGTCTCTGCGGTTTCGGTTGACGGGTCAAAATCGTCGCGGTGATAGATAGCAACTAGATACTGTGGCATGACGCCTCCTTGTGGGTTCCTGTTGTTTCCGATGGCTCGGTTCCTGTTCACCGGGAACCATCGCTCATCGTTCTTTGGCCTATAGTCGTTGGCGAGACGGGAAATCGACAACGATCCGAAGTTTTATTTCGACTCGCGAATCCGCTGCTGCAGAAATTGCCGCTCGGGCTCCTGTTGAGTCAGCTCCAGAGCCCTTTCATAAGAAGCCCGAGCCTCAGCGGTTCTGCCGAGCCTGCGATACATATCGGCACGGGCTGAATGCGCAAGGGAGTAATTAGCCAAATCGCCATGGTTCAACACTGCATCGATGTGCGCCAGACCAGCCCCTGGACCATCCCTCATGGCGATAGCCACGGCACGATTCAGAAATGCTACTGGTGAAGCCTGAAGCCGGACCAATCGGTCGTAAATTGCAACAATCTGCCGCCAGTCGGTTGCAGCGGGTGAATCAGCTTCAGCATGAACGGCCGCAATCGCAGCTTGTAGCGTGTATGCGCCGAAGCGTTGGGACTTCAGGGCTTTCTCCAGTAACTCCACGCCCTCCGCGATCTGCTCCCGGTTCCAGAGCGCGCGGTCCTGAGTGTCCAGCAAGATCAGTTCTCCAGTGGGTGACGTCCTTGCGGCCCGACGAGATTCCTGAAGCAGCATCAAGGAAAGCAGCCCCAGGATCTCCGCATGGGCGACTTCCTGCTCCGGCATAAATTCGGCCAGCAGTCGCCCCAGACGAATCGCTTCGCCAGTCAACTCGGCCCGCATCACCTCCGCTCCCGCCCCCGCAGAGTAGCCCTCGTTGAAGACCAGATACACGACCTGAAGTACAGCGCCCAACCTGGCGGGCAACTCCTGCGATGCCGGCACTTGGTACGGTATAGCCTTATCGCGGATCACAGCCTTCGCGCGCACGATACGCTGGGCGAGCGTTGCGGGCGAAACCAAAAACGCCCTGGCGATCTCCTCCGTTGTAAGGCCACACACTTCACGCAGTGTGAGCGCGATCTGGCCTTCCGGCGGCAGGGCGGGATGGCAGCAGGTGAAAATCAGACGGAGCCGATCGTCCTCGATCTCCTCTCCTCCGATCTCTTCGCACCCGGTGAAAGCGACGTCTACGCGCGATTCCACATGGGCAATAAGATCTCTCTGGGCTCCGTCAAAGCGCGCCCGTCGGCGCATCACGTCGATGGCTTTGAAGCGTGCCGTTGAAACAAGCCACGGGCGTGGATTCTCCGGAATCCCAGTCAACGTCCAGGTCTCCAGGGCAACAGTGAAAGCCTCGTGCATCGACTCTTCGGCCAAATCCAGATCTCCGAGCAGACGCACAAGCGTCGCCAGAACCCGGCCCGATTCCGACCGGTAGAGAGCCTCAATGGTCTTGCTGAGTTGTTCGGGCTCACGCGGCGGCATCTCGGCCAAACTACCAAACGGAGTGGCTCAATACAAATGAGTTCCGGCTTTCGCTGCCACTAGGTCATCGGTTCGATCCCGATCAGGTCCACCAATCACCTTAAGCATTTAGAAGCACCCCCCTCTTGCGTGACGTTTCGCGCCCGATCGAGAGATCTGCTGCCACACGCGTGGAGTGCCGTAGTGAGATGTAAGTGCGCCGTTCGCGCAAAAGAAATGCGGCGAGACCGAGGTCTCGCCGTCCCAGGTAAATGCTTGCGCGAGACTTATGCGTGGGCCAGCGCCTCTGCGTTCACACGGTCAGCGATATCGCTGAGGAGATTGTCGGCGTGCTTCTCATCCTTCAAGATGCTCTCAAGGACGCTTGCGTCGCTTGTGCGGCCCAGCAGCCTCGCCCAGTTTTTTAGCGTGCCGTAGACCGCCATCTCATGATGCTCAACCTGTTGTCCCGCGCCGATCAGGGCCACGTCCAGCACATCTGGATCGTTGACATCCTTGATGGTGTCCTGCGCCTCCGTGACCAGCGCGTGGATCACCTTGCAGGTCTCGCTGTCTGAGTCTTCCTGCTGGCTGAGCAGCTGTTTAACTTTCTCCACGTGGGTTTCGCTCTCCTGCAGGTGGGACTGGAATGCCTGCTTCAGTTGCGTGTCGCTGGACTTCTCCATCATGGTGGGCAGAGCTTTTACGATCTGCTCTTCCAGGTCCAGCGCCTTGCGCAACTCGCTGTTATAAAGCTCACTCAGGGACTGTACGTTTGCTGAAAATATCTTCATGTCGTTCTCCCGGGCGGTGGAGTCAATGCATGTGTCTCTGACCGCCTGCACACAGTAGGATGCCGCAACCGCGTATGAGGGCTTCAGATGTGCTCCCTGTGCTCTGGAGGTTGGGCGTATGAACAGGACAGGCCAGAACAAACCCCGCCGGGAATGTTTCACGTGAAACATTTCTGAAAAGACGACAGCGATTTTCGATTTCGTTTTGTCAACGTTGCACTGTACTTTGGAATTATGGAACTCATCAATAATGAGGTCAAAGCGCGCGCTGAAAAGATTAAGGTCATCGTCTTTGACGTGGACGGCGTGCTGACGGACGGAACCCTGTACTTCGTCCCCAACGGAAGCCACGCGGACGGCAGCCCATCTGCCATCGAAGTTAAGGGCTTTTCCGCGCATGACGGTCTCGGCATCGGTATTGGCCGCGTCGCCGGGCTACGCTTCGGCGTGATCACCAAGCGCAGCAGCGAAACCGTCGCCGTGCGCATGAAGGAACTCAAGGTCGAGTTCCTCCATCAGGGCTCCCAACAGAAGATGGACGCCATTCACGCCATCATGCAGGAGGCAAGTGTCGCGCTTGACGAGATCGCGTACGTGGGAGACGACATCATCGATCTGCCGCCCATGCGAGCGGTGGGCCTTTCGGTCGCCACATGGAACGCACGCGAGCAGGTGAAGGCGGCGGCGCACTACGTCACTCCACATGCCGGTGGATACGGTGCGGGCCGCGACTGCATCGACCTGGTGCTGGAGGCAAAGGGAGTGCTGGAGCGCGCCATTGAGGACTATCTGGCGCAGGCTGGGAGCAGAAGCGACATCGGGCACACGGTGCAGTGAATCCACTCCTCCCCAGCTTCAGAGCCACTCTTCCAGGGTATGCAGAACAGGCGTCGCCACGCCCAGCAGTTTGCGTCCGCCAATAAACAGCAGGTGTATCCCCAGTGCAAGCGTGGACCCCGCCAGCGTGGCCAGAACACGATGCAGCAGCACCTGGTTGGCAGGTTGGTGCGCAATGGCCAGGATGAAGCAGATATACCCGGTCAGCACCACGGCGAAGGCACCGTAGTTCACGGTGTTGAGAAGGTATGTCGCGAACAGGAAGACGAGAACAAGCGCGGCAAGCCATTCGCCGCTGGGCCGCAACCACACGACGATCCCGGTGCAGACCAACGCACCCAGCGATGTTCCGGCCATGCGCAGAAGACCGCGGGCGGCCGTCTGCACAAGTTCCGGTTTAGGGATCAGGATGGCGGTCATGCCGATCCAGTACGCGCTGGTCCAGGATTGCGTGCGGTAAACGGCAATTGCGGATGCAAATGTCACCACCAGGCGGATGGAATACTGCATGGCTCCGCTGCCGAACGAGAGTTGCTCGCGAAGAAAGCTCCGTTGGAACCGGGTCGGATCGAAGTCGGGACGGCTGAAGCTGGTTTGAGCCGCAGGCAGCCAGATGCGGATGAGCAACAGCAGACAGGTCTGCAACGCGCCGCCTGCAAGCACGCCCGCGCCACGCAACAGGGCGGAATACACAAGGTCATGCGTGGTGCCGGGCGTGGACGGAGCCGCGGACGAGACCACCAGAAAAACGCAACACTGCTGACCCACCCAACTGGTTGCCGTGCTCAGGGCGTTCGACATGCCATACACAAACGCCCACACAACGGCCGCGGCCAGAAGAGCGGCTGTGCTGTCACGGCACAACGCTCCAACAAGTGCGGATATCCCGATGCCCAGGGTTGCAAAGACCATCGCTCCCGAGCGGCGAAACAGCAGTTGCTGATAGGAGCCGAAGGCCACGGTCATGGCTCCGCCCGCCATCAGAACAGCTGTGCCCGGATATCCGAAGTGGACGCCCAGGATGAGAGGCAGCGCCACGGCGGGCAGGCATAGCAGCGCATGGAGCGGTTCGGATTTTTGCCAGTTAAACGTTGTCAACTGGCTCATCAACGTGTCAGCCACTGGTTCTAGTGTGCCAGACGCTTCAACCCTCTGCGCTACCGTTTACCGAAGCTGACTCTCAGACCGCCAAAGACGGTGACCGGCGCACCCGGCGACAAGAACGTGGTGTTGCGGACGGCATACGCGGCGTCGCTTCCTGCGCCATAGGCGGGAAAGGGGCGCGGCGTGAAGTTGCCACTATCGTCATACGGCGTGGATGCCAGCTGCCCGGCGGTGTAGTAGTGGCGGTTCAGCAGGTTATTTACCTCAGCGAACAGTTCGTACCGCGCGTTGACGTGGTATCTCCCACCCAGATTCACGATGCCATAACCCGGGATTTTACCGTTGCCCAGGTAGTACACGCCGTCCGGCTGGTGCAGATTATTTTCATTGCCGCGCACATAGGAGGCGCTGATCAGAGTGAAATCCGCGCTTACGGAGAGCTTACGCGCCGGATGGAGATCGAAGTAGAGCTTCAGAAGATGCCCCGGCACCTGTGGGATGTGATCGCCGGGAAGGATGGTGATCAGGCCGCCGCCGGTTACACCGCGCAAGCCGCTCAATGCGTTGCTGTTGCTGCTGTTGCTGTCTGACTCAATCACCTGCGTGCTTTGGTAGGTGGCATCAAGGTACGTGTACTCCGCACCCGCGTCCACGTTGCGAAGCCGTGCTGTAAAAGATGACTCCACCCCTTGCCGGCGCGTTTGGCCGAAGTTCTGGAAATAGCCGTAGCCGGTGGCCTGCGATGCAACAAAGAGCAGATCATGATCGTTGTTTGTGTGGAAGTAGCCTGCAGACCAGCGATAGCGTCCTTCTGGATTGCCGCGCAGGCCGACTTCAAACGTGCGGCTGACGACCTGCTTTAGCGGCGGATCACTGACCAGCGCATTCGGCAGCGAGCAGGGGAAGTTAGGGTCGGCGCAGCCCAGCTCAGTGGAGGTTGGAGCGCGGCTGCTCTCGCTGTAATCGAAGTAGACGTTGATAACGCTCGATGGCTTGTAGACCAGGCCAGCGGCTGGGTTGAACCGTTGGAAGACGTTTACTGCCGTCAGCGTGCCACGGTACGCAGTTGGCGGCAGACGGTCCGTATTGTTGATGTTTGTGTGGTTGTACCGTCCGCCTGCGTTCAGCGCCCACTGTCCCATGCTGAAGGTGTCGCTCACAAAGATGCTGGATGTACTCGTGGTGCCGTGCAGGTTGACCCGGTTGTCCTGCGGCGTGCCGTCGATGCTGGTAGATCCGTCCAGAAACGACGGAATGGGTGTGATCGTCAGACCGTCGTTGTTCAGGTAACCGTATTGCGCGGTTTGCACGAAGGTGAGGCCGCCGCGATCCAATCCCGCGCCGAAACTCAAGCGGTTACGCGCCGTATTCCATGCAAGAACTCCGCTGACCCCGTATGCATGTTGGCGATCAACCGTGTTCGTATCGACACCCGTGCAGGTCTCGCCAGGGTCGTTGTTTTCCAGGCCCTGTGCAATGCATAGGAGAGATGGGAACGGCGTGTTTGCCGGAGTAACCGGCACGGCCGGGTACGCGATGCCTGCCGCCGACAATGCGGCCATGTCGTCCGCGCTTAACGTGTAGAGCGGCTGATCGAAGGTGTTGCTGTTGATGTCGCCGTTGGTGGTGTTCTGGCGCGCATAGCGGACGTAGGCATTCACGTTGAGGCTCAGACTGCCGGTAAGAGCCTGCGTCGCATTGAGCGTCAGAAATGGCGCGTGCTGGTAGGTCACGTCCGGGATGCTGTAGACGCTGCCATATCCATGATTGAGACCCGATGTGCGATTGATGGCGCGGAAATCCTGCGTTCCGTTGCCGGTCAGGTTGTTGATGCTGTATCCCCCGGAAAGCGCCAGCACGGTGTTGCCATGCGCATAACCCAGCTTGGCAAACGATTGCTTGACGCTGGATGGTGAGTCGACGCGCCATCCATCCTCATGGAACAGCGTGCCCGCCGCAAACCAGTTCAGGCCCGCGCTGTTGCTTCCGCCGTACTCCATGTCAATCGCGCGGCGGCCAAAGCTGCCGCCATAGGCACTGACGGACAAGCCGGGATTACTTAGCCCGTCCTTTGTCTGGATTGCAATAGATCCACCGAGTGTGTTCAGGCCATAGACAGGGTTCGATCCGGGCATCAGTTCGACGGTACTGATCGCGACCTTGGGGATTAAGTCCCACTGCACGACGTCACCGAAGGGCTGGTTCTGCCGCACACCATCCAGGTACACGGACAGACCTGCGGGCGCACCCACCAGCGGCGACGCCGTGTATCCGCGATAATTGACATCAGGCTGAAAGGGATTGTTCTGGTTCTCATTCACGTAAACACCGTTCAGCCGTTGATTAAGCGCATCTGTCATGTCGATCGCGTTGGTATCCTGAAGCGTCTGGGCTGAGATCGTCTGCACCGGCACTGGAAGGTCGCTCACCGGCACATCCAGCGATCCGGCCGGCGTGGACGCAACAACATCAACGCTGGCGCTGACGCCACCGGGTGTCAGAACGACATCACGGCGCAGCAGTGCGTTCCCGATCACAAAGGTAAGGCGCTGCACGTGGAACTCCGGTGCGGAGAGGATCAACGTGTAGCGCCCGGCAGCCAGACCGGCAACATCGATGATGCCAGCGGCGTCTGCGTGCACCGTACGGGTATCTCCCGGTGTTGGACCCAGAAGTCTCCCCTGGGCAGCAGGCAGAACGGCTCTGCTTGTATCAACTACGGTGATGTGAAGTGCACCACGCTCCACCGCTACTTGCGCACTGGCACCCGCGAGTGCCGTAACTGCAGTCACGAGGACACTGGGAAGAGGGGAGCGACGAGGCAGGCAGGCTGGGTGCTGCATGAGGCTCCCGGTGCTGTCACGCGCTGCTCCGCCACGGATTTGCGGCTACAGAGTCTTGAGGTATGCCACAATCTGCTTGATCTGATCGGGTGTCAGGGAGTCTTTATAGGGTGGCATGGGCGATTTTCCGTTGCTGATCCGCTCAGTCACCGTTTCATCTGTCACCTTGGTTCCGTCCGCCATGGTGCCCCGGGAATACAGACCTTTCAGCCCGGGTCCAACCTTCATGTCGGTGGTGTCCGCGCTGTGGCACAGGGTGCAGTTATTGCTGGCAAACAGTGCCTTGCCTTTGGCGGCAGCATCGTCCTGCGCGCGTGCGCCAGAGAACGAAACAATAGAGAGGGCGGCGACGGGGAGACACCACTTCAGGCGCATAGGAGATCCTTGTGTCCGGCATGAGGCCGGATTACGTAAATAGAGACGCAGGTGGAAGTGCAAATGGCTGCATCGACTTGCCCGTTCTTATGCAATCAAAGGGGAATACCGCTTACGGCAGCACCACCAAACCCCACGGGCTGCCTCCGGCGGGAGCTTTCGATCGAACGGTATTGCTTATGAGATCGATTGCGGTTACGTCATTCGACGGGCCGTTGGCTGAGTACAACGTCTGCCCGTCAGGGGAAAGCGCAAGGCCCCAGGGCCGCTTTCCTACCGCAACCGTACCCACCACGGTGCCGGATTTCGTATCAATCGTTGCCACCGTTCCGCCACGTCCCGTGCTGACGTAGACCTTTGACGCATCCGGCGACATCAGCACAAACATCGGCTTCACTTCACCCGGCTTGCCCAGCGGAATCGTCTTCACCATCTTTTTTCCGGGGACATCCACTACAACAACGCTGCCATCATTCTCCGCGTTTACGTACGCCGTTTTGCCGTCGGGCGTAAAGGCGACGTTGCGAGGACGATGGCCCACGTTGATGGTGGCCACGATCTTCTTCGCCGCGGGGTCCAGCACGGAGATGGTCCCGGCAGCCTCTGACGTTACGTAGACGAACTTGCCGTCGGGCGATGTCTTGACACCCTCCGGCTGCGCGCCAATTTGCAACGTGGTTTCAACCTTGCCGGAGTCAATATCCACAATGCTGACGGCCGACTGATCCTCGTTGGAGATATACAGTTTCTTGCCGTCTTTACTGAGGTCGAAGTTCTCAGGGTCTGAGCCGCCAGGAATGATCCGGCCTAGTTTGTTCGCGGCCACGTCGAAGACGCCAATGCCGTCCTTGGAGTGATCGGAAGGCGGAAGCTTGTCCTCGTCCACACCGGGGCCGCCGATGGGCGTGCCGCTCAATGCGATGTACAGCGTTTTGCCATCGGGGCTGGCGTGGATGCCGCGCGGCCGCGTGCCGATATGCAGCGTCTCCAGCGGCTTCATGGTGGCGGCGTCGATCACGGTCAAGCCGCCGGAAACTTCGTCCGTGACGTAAATGCGAGGCCCCTTCGCGGTGTCCATCGTTGGTCCAGCCGGTGCGTTCGACCCCGTCTTCGAGGCAGACCTGCACCCCGCTAGCGTCAGCAGGCAAGCAAGGGACAACGTTCGGATTGGCAGGTTCCGCATCATGGCAACATCTTCGCACAGCCGGCGTGGGCTGGTACCGGGTCTTATTGGAATTTGGACAGGCTTGGCTCTACCCAGGAGAACACGAAATTGCTCACCTCCGGAAACTGTGAGGCTACAAGGGTAAGCAGCGGGATTCCAAGAACCGGAATGATTTTTGCGAAGAAGCCGCCATCCAATTTGCCGCTGGTTGACTCCGTGGTGCGGCTCAGGATGTCATCGCGGAACATCTCCGTGTAGATAGCAAGCGTCACAGCGGCGAGCACGGCAAACAAAGCAACCATGCCCAGCAGGATTGTGTGGCGGTACATCCACGGGTAGCACGACATTGCCCAAAGCAGAAGCACATACAGCACAGATGCTGTCACAATGCGCTGCCGTATCTGGATCAGCACCATGCTGATATAGCCAACGTACAACAAGGCCACAAATTCCTCGTCGCCCATACGGCGCAGCATGTCTTCGCGCCTGTCCTTATCCATGTCCTTTATTTCGTAGAGCAGTGGGATGCCGCGAATCGTCTCAGTACCAGTGAGCGGACCTCGATCTGTGATCCATTCCCGCTGCAAGCACCTAAGCTTATCTTCCGCTAAACGCTTCATCTCCTTATGAAGATCAACCATTCCGCTTGTAAACACGTCCGGAGTTTCGGACGTTACTTTCTTGTACAGTTCGCTGATCGAGCTATAGTATTGCCGTCCTATTCCGCTGGCCGGTGTCCGGCTGCTGAGTTGCAACATTCGCAGGAGATAGTCAAACACTCGATTTGAACTTAGGTTCTTTGAGGATCGCCAGATCCTCCGCCAGTCGTACCCTTTAATCCAGGTAAATCCCCAGCGTAAAGGAGACTGTTTGAGGGGAATCAGGACGCGGTGCTGCAGCAAGCGCCACGCCAGGGCAGCCATCGTAAGTGTCTGCAACATCGCCGCCGCCACGATGACCGCGCACACCGTGACGACGTAATCGACCCGGCTGTGCTCAAGCGAAACGATGCGATGCGTACTTGACAGGACCAGGAAGAATAACATGGCCGCAAGGCAAGCCACCGTCGTTCCCCATCGCCATGCGTTGACATACACGCGTCTCCGTTTCGCTCCCTCACTTTGCAGCCGGGGAGGCGCAATCGACAGCAAGGATGTTAGTGGCGCAACACATTGGTTAGAAGGGCAGCGAAGTTGATCGTAGCCGTCAGGCAGCAGGGGGATGCGATGGCCAAAAAAAGCGAGGCGGCCAAACAGGCTGTGGAGCAACGCCGCCATGGCAGCAAGCGATAACAACACCGGCAATGCGGGAGAAGCTCCAGAGAAAGGCAAAGAAGCCCGATAAAGAAGTAACAGACTATGGCTCCGATCTGGAGTGTGCGCGAGTAAGGGCCATAGTTCGCCATTGGCCCACCAGACGGTAACTGCCCAGAACACACACCACACGAACGCTGATGCCCATCGTTTTGGCACGTCCAAGTCCAGGGAGCGTGCCAGCCGCCAGATTGACAGTCCGCTGACCAGAATACCGATTACCTCCCCGGCAACAAGGTAGCGCCGAAACCATTCAGTCTCCACACGAAACCCGCTGCTGTCTTGGAAGTACAGGAATGCCAGAGCGAACGCTCCAAGCAGCGATAAGAGCGCTTTTGTAAGCAGTCGAATCCAGTAGTGCCGTTTTTCCGCAAGCGCATAGGGCCACGCGAACGATCGATCGAGCCGGCTCCAGTAACACGCCCACCCGTGCCAGAGAAGCAACCCGATCATCCCGGTGGCAAGCAGGCTCATCGAGAGATTCGTGCGGTCAAAGATAATGCCATTCGCCATGTTGGGCTGCCTGTTTCTGGCCACATGGTCTTGAGTGCCTGCATTTTCGCCCGAGTTATAAAGTGCTGACAGATTTCCAGTCGCTGGCTCAGCGACCGGCACCAAGGCAATGGGCTGGAACCTGCCATGCTCCACGACTGAAAGCCAGAGTGGAGGCCACCATTGCGGCTCGCCTGGTATTTGTCCAGCCAGGGGTGATAGGTACTCGCGGTACATTTCCGCGCCGCAGTTTTTTGCGGATGTAAGATCACCATTTAAGCAGATCGCGTGACGAAGGGCGGTAGATATCCCCTGGTCAGCTCCACTTTCAAACGTGTCGTGAGGTAATTGCGCCTGGGTTCGCGTCCAGACTTCGTTCTCCTCCGTGAGCGGCCACGGTGACGCGACATACACATTATTCAACGCCGCATCCGGCCCGGCATGCAGAAAGAGCTGATCGCTGTCTTCAATAATCACACTTATGTCCGGCGCATGTTGGACGAGATACCTCGCGACGAACATTTCATCCATCACATCGGTGGCACTTAGCAGAACGATGGATACGTGATTGGCCGCAAGCGCGTGCGCCAGGCTGGCCATTTGCTGCTCAAGGGCAACCACGCCCAAGGGCCCGGCGAAGTTTTCCACGGAATCACCCTCATGCTCATCCTCGGCCGTGGACAGTTGCAGTTGAGTATGCGGCGCATTCGATGCCTCACTAAAGCCGAGAACGCCGTTCTTCTCATAAGCCTTGCGTAACTGCGACACTTCGCGTGGAAAGGAAAATGTGACGAAGGGTGAGTTACTTGCCCTACCCGCTTCACCGGTGCTATCTTTCTTGCTTATTTCACCCGCACCAAAGGTGCTCTCCTTCTCACTTACTTTCGCGATCTGAACGCCTGGTTGATGTCCCTGCAGGAAAGTCAGAAGTTGCTTATCGCGAGTATTGCCGTCGGGCAAAAACGATTCAGAAAGAACCTTAACGCTGGCGCAACCCTTCACATCCTCCAGCTTCCTCAAGGCTTCGCCGTTGCTGACTGTCCCGGAGGAAACAATGATTCTGAGTCCTTGCTTGCAACTGGCACTGCCGGGACTCTCAAACCTGTTATGGAGGACTGAATTTAAGGAATCGAGAGAGCCGCTGAAAGTCGGTCCCAGAATCACAAGGGATTTCGGAGAACTCTTGCCGTCTGCCGCAGATTGGACGAGAGTCTTAGGATCTTCCCAGTAACGCATCGCCTGTTTGAACTGCTCCGAGTTGATGCCGCTGGTAGGCTTCTCTCCAACCAAAAGGACGATGAGCGTGGGGCTGAGAGCGTCCTCTGTCCGCTTGCGAAAGAGCAGAACGCCGGGCAGGGATTCAAGCGCATCCTGCGCGGCGTTGTCGAGCGTTCGCGCCTCCCGGCTGTCGGGTGCTTTGTGGGTGGTGCTTTCCCAGGGCAGCCAGGAGCGGTCGTAAATCCACCCGAGTTGCTGCAAAGAATCTTCAATGGTGTCGATCTCGCGGTCAAACCGAAGCGCCAGGTGCGTATGCACAGGGTCCGGTACGGTCGCGATGATGACGGTTGCGTCTTTGATCGACTCGGGGGAACAGTAGCTACTGTCTTTATTCTCCTGCGTTTTCTTTGCGTTCCTGGCGTGTGGCACAACAGGCCGGCTACTAACGGACGCGCCGGCGTGCGTGTATTCGCACATCAGGCCGGCGATTGCTTCCCTGCCTTCCATTTGGGCGTCCTTCTGGCCCTTGTGCAATTTTTCCAGCATGGATTCTGCGGCGTCTTTCTTGTCCGCGGCTCTTACGATGTGACCGCCTGAACGTGATGGCGGCTCCTGGCTGGTGACAGCTGCAACGGCAGCCTGGTTAGGATCACGGGGCGAAACATAGTGTGAGCCGACCGGAAGGGCGACGATTGCAGCAGCGGCGGCAGTAAGGATGGAGGTCCAGCGAGGCATAAGTCGTTCGCACCCGGTGAGGAGGCCTTGGGCAGGATTGGCGAAGTATAGAGGTCCACGGCCAAAAAGCAAGAGAAAAATCACCCGGAGGTGAATGCGACGATGTTGTCGCGCCGCGAAGCGCATGAACGTGGACCGGACGGGTCACAGGCTGAGGCGCTTAGAAGTAGCGTCGGTCACACTTAGTGCGGCGATCTATGTGTCGCGCCTTCAGCGCCCGGGTATGCACCCAAACTAACCTGGGCCTTCGGCCAGGCTGCTACGTTGCGGGCCCTTGGCCTTGAGTAATGCGTCTCGCCGTAAGTTACCCTTGTTGCAGTTATCGGACTTGAGGTAAACCCTACCTTTGTTGCAGTGATTGGACTTGAAGTAAATCCTTCTAAAAACAGCCCTAGAAGCTATAGCGCAGGCCCGCTTCCACTCTGCGGCCAGTATCGGCTTGATATGGAAGACCGAAGAGCGGCGAGCCAAGCACGCTGCCGACCTGCGTGACATCGGTGTGGTTCAACACATTGGCAGAGCGCAGGTTGACGGCGAGCGTTTGCAGCCGGTCCTTCGCCGCATGGGGCGTCAGGATGAAGGTGTGGCTCAGGTTGGCATCAAGGTGAACGGCCCATGGCGTGGTGCCTGCGTTTCGCGGGAAGACACCGGTGCCGCCGCTCGCAATCAGCAGACCGTAACGCGTTGCAATCGCGTTTGGGTCGCCTTGCCGGGCATAGGTGGGGCGGTCGTTGAAGTCTCCGTCGCCATTGTTGTCGAAGCCGGTGGTGATGTTGTACGGCCGGCCGCTGTTCAGGTAGTACTCCGTGGAAAGATCGACCTTGCGCGGGAGGTGCAGCGTGGTGCTGCCAAACATCTGGTGCGTGGAGTTGTTGGTGCGGCGGCCGTACTCGCCGGCGTCGGTATATGAACTCTGCGGTGTAAAGAACAGATTGTTGTCCGTGGTGCCGCGCAGGTCGAGTCGAACATATCCGAGGAAGATGGTGAGAGGCTTGAGGGTGTGCTGTTCCACTGAGACAAACTCGATGTCGCCTTTCATTGACCCACTGTTCTGGGCTTGCAGAATGTTCAGGTTTGCGGGTCCTGGCCGGGGTCCGGTGGGCGAGCCGTTCAGGGGTGCGTTGATGTTGCGGGTGCGCCCATCATTCCACACGCGCAGCCAGTAGAAGGTGCCCTGCACGTTCCAGCCACCACGGAGCGAGTGATCGACTTCCATCTGCTGTTCGGCGAAGTAGGCGTCGCCGAACCCCGGCGCAAACGTACGAATGGTTCGAATAGGTGTGGCGTTCAGATAAGGATTGCCAAAGACAGGGGAGTAAATGATGTTGCTGACGCGGTGCATGCCGTCCAGGCGCAGGATCTGGGCTGCGCTGTTGCCGTCGTATTGGCCATTGAACATGCCGCTGTGCAGTTTGATCGTCCAGGTTTGCTTCTTGTCTGGAGACCAGGCGATGCCTAAGCGTGGTGCGAAGTTCAGTCGCGTGAGCGGATCGTTCTGCGCGTAATACCGGAGACCGTAAGACAAGACAAGATTCGGCTTGATCTTCCAGGACTCCTGCGCAAAGAAGGACTCACGGGATTGATTGAAGTCAACCTCCGGATCGCCTGTGACGCCGGTGTAGGCGGTTGCCGCGCCGCCGGGCAGGTTCAGGAGCGCGCGTCGATACTGCTCCAGGCCGCTGATCGTGGTGGAATTGCCTGCAACCGCGTTTCCATTGGAGTCCAGCACCGGCGCAATACCGCCGCCAAAGGTGTACAGGCCGTTGAAGTCCTGCGTCAGATGGCGGCGCTGAAAGCGGAGGCGCCAGTTCACGCCTGCCTTTAGCGTGTGTGCGCCATGCGTCCAGATGGCGTCGTCGTACAGTTCGAAGCATGTGGAGCGATTCGCCTGCGACCCAAGCTCCGAGCCTCCGCCACTGAACGCACCCGCGACCTGCACAGGTATCGCGCTGCTGTTTGGTGTATTGACGTCGCCTACCCAACTAAAGCTGAAACGTGCCTCATGCATCAGGTTGGCGGAAAGAGTGGAGACGTTGAGCGCGCGCAGGGTATGTTCATAGGAGAACTCGCCATAACCAGACTCCTGCAATGCCGTGCCGCCCACGCCGACGTTCGTCAAGTGATTGACGTTGGCAGTGTACGTGGCCGTTAAAGAGTTCTTCGGGTTCCACTGCCACGCCGCACGTGCACTTCCCTCCCAGAGCCGTTGTGGTGTGTTTACGGTTGCGTTCACTGGTATAGCGTCGCCGTTGCTGCCGAGAGAGACGGCATTCACCACGCCGACGTTGTCGATGCTGCGATGCTCCAGCGAGAGCGCGAAGTCGCTGCCCGCCTTGCGCACCGGCCCGCTCAGGTCGAATCCGTAGCGCTGCTTGCCGATGGTGCCTTTCGCGGTGGAGAAGGGATCGCGCGCGTTCAGCGACGATCGGCCGTAGGTCATGAACAACGAACCGTGATAGCGTGGCTGTCCAGGCTTGGTGTAGACCTCCACGCGCGCTCCCTCGTAGGGCGGCTCCTGGTACTCGGCAGAGAAGAGGTCGGGGTTGACCTTGATGTATGCAATGGAGGACTTCGGAGGCAATTTGCTGGGGTCCTGGAAGCCATCCACGGTAATGAGCGTGTCGGCTGGATTGCCGCCCGCTCCCGCGGCCAGCTGCTGCAGTTGGCGCAAAAGATCGTCAGGGTCATCCGCCAGCGCTTTCAGATCGTCCCCCGCAAGCGTGCGGCTTGCGCCAGTTTCGGTGTTATCCACGCCGCGTGCGGTGTCGGCTTGCACGTCAATGCTCTGGTCCACGGACTCCGGCCGCAACGTGATCAGGATGTCACCTGGGACACGGCTGGCGCTTACTTCGCGGTCCACCGCTGCGAAGCTTTGCGCAACGATGTGCAGCCGGTGCGCTCCGGCTGCTGCGCAGGCAAAGCGAAACCGTCCATCGCTGCCGCTTCTGGCTTCCGTCGCGTCTTCCAGCGCCACTGTGGCTCCAATGACGTTGGCACCGGAGCTGTCTCGCACGATGCCCGTCAGCGCCGCGCCATTGCACACGTTTGGCTGCGCGGCGGCACTGCCGCAAGCCAACCAGAGCATGGTGATGCCGACGGACAAGTGCACGGGGTTGGACATAGAAAACCTCACCTTCATGATGTCTGGCAGTAGATACGCAGGCGCGTGCCCAACGGAATGCATCTTCTCGTATGTTGCAGAGGGATACGCAGGCTGTACGAAAAGGTTCCGCGCATTGCGCGATAGGCTCGGATGATGACGATGTTTGATTTGGCTGGGGATGACAACTGCCTGATTCGCGGCCGCGCGCGAGTGGGCAGTGCAGAGGTCACTGTCTGCACCGATGGAACGTGCCGCTTCGACGGTGGAGCCATCTTCGGCGTGGTACCGAAGACTCTGTGGTCGAAGAAGATGGCTGCTGACGATCAGAACCGCGTGATGATTGGGCTGAATTGCATTCTGATACGAACCGGCGGCAAGACGGTGCTGATCGAAACTGGATTTGGTAACAAGATCGCTCCAAAGCTCAAGGAGATATACAAAACGGAGGAGCGCCTGCCTGCATCGCTGGCTGCAGCAGGCGTTGCGCCAAAGCAGGTGGACATTGTCATCAATACGCATCTGCACTGGGACCATTGCGGCTGGAACACCATACTGGATGAGGACGGAGTCGCGCGGCCCTACTTTGTGAACGCGGAGTACATCGTCCACGCTGGAGAGGTGGAGCATGGCCGCAAGCAGCATGAGCGTGACCGCATCAGCTACGTCGCAGCCAATTACGAGCCCCTGATTGCGACCGGCCAGATGCGGCTCATTGATGGGTCAACGGCTGACGTATGCAGCGGCGTCTCGGTCGAGTGTTTTCCCGGCCACACCCGCAACATGCTGGCGGTTCACATTGAGAGTGAGGGCGAGCACGCCTGCTTTATCAGCGACCTGATCCCCACGACGGCGCATCTTGATCCTGGCTGGGTGATGAGCTTCGATCTCGATCCGCTGAGAACCATCCAGGAGCGCAAGCGCTTCTACGCGCGTGCCATGGAGGAGAACTGGCTCGTGCTTTTCCCGCACGACCATCGCGTACCGATAGCGTATTTGCAACGCGATGAGCGTGGGGGTGTGAAGTTGGCTCTGTAGCTCATGCAGCCTGTTTAGGTTTGCGCAACGCATGAAGCGTGATTCCGACACGCACGCGTTCATGCTTCTGCAGGTATCCCGTCACTTCAAACAGATTGCTCATCTGAGGATTGCCAGTGGCACTTAGCATGCGCATCAGGCTCTTGGGGGAGCGGCCTAGGGCTTCAGCAAGAGGTTCAAACCCAATCGTTCCGTTGATGTAATCTCGCAAGACCGACTTTGCTGTTTGCAAGTCGCCCTCGTGCATACATTCGATGGCACCCTTGAGAAGCTCTCGCCTGTACGCGGGGCTTCGCTCGATCTGTTCACGAACTGTTTCGGTGAAGTTGCGGCTGAGCGGCATCCTTCTTGCTCCTTGTCTGAAAATCATTCCAGAACGTTCGCGCGTTCGCAATGTCATCGCTTTGACGTTGTTTGTTGCCGCCCGCAAGCAGCAACAGAACTCTTGGCCCTACTCGCGCGAAGTAAACCCGGTAACCCGGTCCGAAGTTTAGGCGCAATTCCGATATTCCTCCACCTAGAGGCTTCACATTTGAGGTGTTGCCGGATTCCAAGCGGCGAAGGCAGATGGTGATACGCGCACGAACAATGGCATCCAGAGATGATAGCCATCTGGCGTGAGGACGCTGTCCGCGTGCTGTTTCGTATTCTTCAAGCTCAAATCCAACTGTCTCGTGTTCTGACACATGATGTACCTCGATAACAATACGAGAAATGAATTCACTGCTCAACTCCAAGTCTAAAGGTAACACATCTGTTACTATTCGATGCTTACCAGTTTCGTCTTCTTGCCAAGCTTCACAGTCAGCGTGACCGGGCCAGAGGACAGCGGGAAACGGACCTCTTCAGCGGCGATTCCATCGACCTTTACGGCGTGCTCGGAACGTTTGCGGCGAGCTTCGGCCATGCTCGCAGCCATGCCGGACGCGACCAGCATCTTGTCGATACCGATGCTGGGCGGATCAGCTTCGAATGCGAGCGTGTTTTTATCCAGCGAGACGCGTTCGGTGTCCTCGGTGACGCCGCCCTTCTGGAACTGCGTGGACCAGTTTTCTTCGGCACGCTGCGCTGCATCCTCTGACGAAAACCCTGCGGTGATAGTGCGCGCCATGGCTTTTTTGGCTTGCACGGGATGCAGCGTGCCGGCTTCGACCTCCGCTCGCATCGTGTCGACTTCACCTTGCGGAAGGTCAGTCAGCAGCGTCCAATAGCGCCACATGAGATCGTCGCTGACCTGCATCAGCTTGCCGAACATCTCAAAGGGCGGCTCGTTCACACCGATGGCGTTGCCCAGCGACTTGGACATCTTCTGCACACCATCCAGGCCCTCGATAATGGGCATCATGAGAACGATCTGGGGTGTCATGCCGTTTTTACGCTGCAGCTCACGGCCCATCAGCAGATTAAACAGCTGATCGGTACCGCCTAATTCCACATCGCTCTCGAGCATCACGGAGTCGTAACCCTGTGCCAGCGGGTACATCAACTCATGCAATGCAATATCTTCCTCAGCTTTGAACCGGATTCCAAATTCTTTACGGTCAAGCATCTGCGAAAGGGTCACCTTGGACGCGAGCCGGATCATCCCTGCGTAACCCAGCGTGTCGAGCCACTCGGAGTTATAACGCACCTCCGTCTTCTCTCGGTCCAGAATGCGGAAGACCTGCTCCTGGTAGGTCCCTGCGTTCTCGACGATCTCTTCACGGGAGAGCGGCTTGCGTGTCTGGCTTTTGCCGGTAGGGTCGCCGATGAGCGCCGTGGAATCGCCGATGAGGAAGATGACTGTATGACCCAGCTGCTGGAAATGGCGCAGCTTGCGCATCAGCACGGTATGTCCCAGGTGAAGGTCGGGCGCGGTCGGATCGAAGCCGGCTTTGATGCGCATGGGCTTGCCGGTTGCGATGGACTGCTCGATGCGCTTGGACAGGTCGTCCAGCGGGATGATTTCAGCCGCGCCCTTGGTGATGAGGTCGAGCTGTTTGGTGAGCGGCGCAAATGCAGGCATAGTCATCCTAAGTATAGGTTCCATGCCGGATCGCAAACCAAAGCCGCAGCGCAGCAACGCAACTGCAGGCACACCATCGCCGAAGCTGTGTGCGACATGCGGCCGGACGATTACGTGGCGCAAGAAGTGGGAACGCGATTGGGACGACGTCCGCTACTGCAGTGATGCATGCCGCGCGCATAAGCCCGGTACGCAGGATACGGCCCTGGAAGAAGCCATTCTGCGTTTGCTGCACGAGCGCGGTGCCGGTAAGACGATCTGTCCCAGTGAAGCCGCTCGGACGGTCGTAGGCCATGGCAGCCTCTCCGGTGATCGCGCCGCGTGGGAGCCTTTAATGGAACCGGCACGTGCCGCAGCACGGCGGTTGGTCGCGGCGGGCAAGATCGCCATCACGCAGGGCGGCCACGAGGTTGATGCTTCTACTGCAAAAGGCGCGATCCGTTTACGGCTGCGTTGAAGTGCGGTGCGGTTCGCGGTACATGTGGAACGGGTGCAGCGAACGCGATGCGGCGCGTACGCCTCTAACGCGTCATGGCACCCGCGAGGAAATCATCCGCAACGAAGACGGCTACGAAGAAGTCCGCAGCCAAGAAGAGTCCAGCAAAGAAGTCTGCCGCGAAGAAGACGCCACCAAAGGGCGCGACGAAATCGGCGAACACCAAGACCGCAGCCAACCGGCACCATATTACGGGTGCTGACACGAAGAAGACGCCGGGCAAGAAGAGCGCGGCCAAGAAAGGCAGCAAGAAGACCTCTGCTGCTAACGCCTGCTGGCCCGGGTTCGAGCCCGTGCCAGGCAAGATGCAGGGCGAGAAAGGCAGCTGCAAACCGAAGAAGAGTCAGACCACAGCAGAGAAGAAGGGCGATCAGAAAGCTGCCGCAGCCGCGAAGTTGAGCCGTCAGCGCACCTAGCGCTTCTGTAACTGTCCACGGAACGGCCTTTGATGCGCGCCGATGAAAAGTATGCCGATCCAGCCAGCGGAGAGCTTGCCGTACATGTAGCCTCCTAGTACTTCGGCATGGTTAGGTCTATGCGGTCGGCCCAGGCGGTGATGCCGCCTGCGACGTTGTGGACGTGCTGGAAGCCGTGCTGCTTCAGGATGAGCGAGGCCTTTTGCGAGCGGCCTCCCGACTTGCAGTGGATGTAAATCTCGTCCTGCTCATGGCCTTTCAGCTCACCAATGCGGGTTTCGAGTTCGCCCACAGGAATCAGCTTCGCGCCCAGCGTCGCAATCTGCGTCTCATGCGGCTCACGCACGTCCAGGATCAGCGCACGGCCTTCGTCGCGCTTCTGCTTCAGCGTCTCGACAGGGACCTGCGGGATACCATCCTTCTCCAGCAGATCGGCCGCAATCGCGCCATGCGACGACACCTCAAGCGGTCCAACGGCGGCAGGCGGGGCGATGCCGCAGAACTGGTCGTAGTCGATCAACTCGTTGATCTCGTGGGTGCCGCAGGCAGGGCAGTTCGGGTTTTTGCGCAGCTTCAGCGTGCGGAAGGTCATGCCCAGCGAGTCAACCAGCAGCAGGCGCCCAACGAGCGGCTCGCCGATGCCAAGGATCAGCTTGATGACCTCCGTTGCCTGGATGACCCCGACAAGGCCGGGCAGAATGCCCAGGACGCCACCCTCCGCGCAGCTGGGCACCAGGCCCGGCGGCGGCGGCTCCGGGTAGAGGCAGCGGTAGCATGGGCCTTCCTCCGTGGCAAAGACGCTGGCCTGTCCCTCGAAGCGGAAGATGGACCCGTAGGCGTTCGGCTTGCCCGTGAGTACGCAGGCGTCATTCACCAGATAGCGCGTCTGGAAGTTGTCCGTGCCGTCCGCGATGACGTCGTAGTCCTTGAAAATCTCAAGCGCGTTGGCGGAGGTCAGCATCGTGTTGTGCTTGACGACCGTGACATTTTTGTTCAGGCCCTTCAGCATCAGCTCGGCGGAGTCCACCTTCAGCTTGCCGACGGTAGCCTGCGAGTGGATCACCTGCCGCTGCAGATTGCTCTCATCCACCACATCAAAGTCCACCAGGCCGATGGTCCCGACACCTGCCGCCGTGAGATACAGCGCCAGCGGAGCGCCCAGGCCGCCCGTGCCGACGCAGAGCACTTTCGCGGCCTTCAGCTTGCGCTGACCCTCCATGCCTACCTCCGGCAGGATCAGGTGGCGGGAGTAGCGCGCAATCTCGTCGTTCGTCAGCTTGGGCAACTCGGCTGCTTGCGGCTCGGCCAGCGCCTCTTCCGCAATGGCCGGCGTGCCGCCCGCGATGGACGGGATAATGGACAGCTCGTCGTCAGCCTTTACCGTTGAGGCGTCCTTCTCGGGCAGGTCGCGGATGTCGTCGTCGTTCAGGTAGACGTTGACGAATGATCGAAGCTTACCCTCCGAGCCGAAGAGGTGCTGCTGCAGCGCGGGATGAGCCTCGGTGAGCTTTGCCAACGCATCCTTCACGGTGGGCGCATCTACCTCAACGGCAGACTGCCCCCCGGTAAATCCACGCAGCGGTGTGGGAATCAGAATTGTCATAGCTCTCTTTGGATTGCGTTTCTGTGCGAATGGATGCGGCGCATCGATGCTGGATAAACCCATCCGTCATCCTGAGCGAAGCGCAGCGGAGTTGAAGGACCTGCTTTCCTTCGATGTTCTAGGCAGCCGAAGAGCAAGCAGGTCCTTCGGCTTCACTCCGCTTTGCTTCGTTCCGCTCAGGATGACGAAAGTATCGGTTACGCAGAAGAGGCGATCACAATCTGCTGGTCCTCAAAGCGCTTATTGTCCTCGCCGTTGCCGCGCAGGAGAAACGCGTTCGTCACCTCGGCCTTGCCTTGCGCGACGGCCGTGATGACGTAGCTGCAGCCAAACCAATGCGCTTCGGCGAAGTCGGTGGCGGACCACTGCGCGGAGTGATCCGGGTGCGAATGGTAAAACCCGACGATGTCCAAGCCCTTGCCGCGCCCTTCACGCTGCGCCCGGATCAGCTCCTGCGGCGCTATGTGATAACGATTATGCGCGGAATCCGTGCGCGTGTTCCCCGCCGGCATCAGCTCGACGACTTCGTTGCCGTCCGCGCCCATGTGGCCAAGCATGATGCCGCAGCACTCGTGCGGATAGGTCTCCTCACCATGGCGGCGCAGCGCGTCGTAGTCGGCTTGGGTCAGCTTCAGCATTTCTTACGGATCGATCATACCGGGACCGTGCATTGAAGGGCCAAAGCAGAACGCGAAGGACGCTAAGGTCAACGCAAAGGACGCAGACAGATTATTGTCACGGCCTTTGCGTAAACCTTTGCGTCCCTTCGCGTAAACCTTAGCGTCCTGCTTCTTAACATGAGGGACTGTACTTTTAATCTTCCATCCAGAAGCGTTCGCTCAGGTACTTCTCCGCGCCATCGCAGAGGACGGTGACGATAACGGCTTCTCGGCCGGCGGCGTACTCCTCCTCGGCGATCTGCAAGGCAGTGTTGACGTTGGCACCGGCTGAGACGCCAACCAGCACGCCTTCCTCGCGGCCCAGGCGCTTGCACATCGTGTAGGCGGGTTCAGTCTCGGCCCACATGTTGCGGTCCGCCAGGTTCGGGTCGTAGATCGGCGGAACGATGGCGGTGGGCATGTGCTTCAGGCCTTCCAGGCCGGTAAACGGCGAGTCGGGTTGCATGCTGATGCACTTGATCTTCGGGTTCAGCTCGCGAAAGCGGCGGGTGCAACCCATGAACGTTCCGCTGGTGCCCATGGCCGCGATGAAGTGCGTGACCGTGCCATCGGTCTGCTGCCAGATTTCATTCGCCGTGGTGCGGTAGTGCGCCAGCCAATTATTGTCGTTGCCGTACTGGTCTGCGTAGAAGTATTTTTGGGGCGAGGCGCTGTACAGTTCGCGCACCTTACGGATGGCACCGTCAGAGCCGTCCCCCGCGGGCGTGTAGATGATCTCCGCGCCATAGGCATGGAGCATCTTTTTGCGCTCCGGGCTCGCGCTTCCAGGAACGCACAGCGTCACCGGAAACTGCAACGCCGCGCCCAGCATGGCGTATGCAATGCCGGTGTTGCCGCTGGTCGCATCCAGCAAGGAGCGCTCAGGACGCGCCTCGCCCAGGTCACCCGCCGCTATCGCAGCACGGACGATGGAGGACGCGGGCCGGTCCTTGACGGAGCCGCCAGGGTTGGCGAACTCCGCTTTGCCCAATAGCGTGACACCCGGCAGGTGCGACACAATGCGATCGAGCCGGATCATCGGCGTGTTTCCGACGCGGTCCAGCACCGTCTGCCCCAGCGTCAATCTCTCTGTCATCGTTGCCGTCATCTGCCCTGCCTAACGTAGCCCGCTAACCCTGAGTGTGCGAAAGTAGATGGTAAACCCCTGCGGCAGATCTTGTGCCAGCCACTCCATAGGCGATGATCCCATGTTCTTCAAGAAGAAAGCCGAAAAGCGCAGCTTTAACGACATCCTGTCCACCCTTGGCGCGCAAAAGTTTGATGTAAGCGCCGCCGGAGAGGGTGCGGGCGCACACCGCGATTCCCCCGGAACGCGGGTGTCCGGCGCGTACCGGGTGTCAAAATATGGCTGCGCGGCAGAGATTGCGCCTTCGGCTGCGTTTAGCGAAAAGATGATTCCAGCACCCGCTGCTGCTGAGATCATCACCCGCCCCGGATTCCTGCTCAATGGACAAATCGCCCGCATTGTCGATCGCGGATACCAGAAGTTTCTGAAGACGCCAAAGCTGGAGATCGTCGCCACCGCAGACCATCTTCGGGCGCTGCACCGCTTCAGCGAGGAGTTGGACGGTGCCACCGGTGAGACCATGCTGTACAACGAGAGCCTGGGAACAACCAGCGATGTATACCGCTATGACCGCGTGAAAGGCCGCGAAGCACACGTGGAAACGGGCCACCGCACCGGCGACGCGCTGCAGCGTTCCGCGGCGGTGACGGCCAGCGGAACCGACGCGGCAAACGATCTATAGCGATCTACGGTGCCCGGCCGCGGCTGCGCTGCCATTCACGATAGGCTTCGCTCTTGCCCAGGCCGCGTTCGCGCGCAACGTGCTTCAGCGCGTCCTTTTCATCCACCCCGGACTGCATCAGCGCACGCACGGCATCTGCCAGGCTTTCGGCAGTGGGCGCGTTCTGCTGCGGCAGGTCGCCGGAGAGCAGCAGAACCATCTCGCCACGAATGCTTTCCCGCGTTTCCAGCGCGGACCGGACCTCCAGAACGCTGCCGCGCAGCACCTCCTCGTGCAGCTTCGTCAACTCCCGCGCCAGAACGATGGCGTGGCCCGGGCCAAAGACTGCTTCCACATCGGCCAGGGCATCCAGCACGCGGTGCGGTGTCTCATAGAATATCTGCGTGGCGGGCGCGGCGGCGGTACGCATGTCGCGCAACATGGCTTCCAGAGCGGACTTACGCTCGCCCGCCTTTGACGGCAGAAACCCACGAAAGACGAACCGCTCGGCAGACATCCCGCTGGCCAGAAGCGCGGTCAGCGCGGCGTTCGCGCCCGGAATGGCGAAGATGCTGATACCGGCGGCAATCGCGGCACGCACCAGATCTTCGCCTGGATCGGCGATACCCGGCATCCCTGCATCGCTGACGACGGCAATGCGCGCGCCCTCACGCAGATGCGCAACAAGCTCTTCCGCGCGGCTTCGCTCGTTGTGCAGGTGATAGCTGACGGTTGCTGTCGTGATGCCGTAGTGCTGCAGCAGCTTGGCCGTCTGCCGCGTGTCCTCGCAGGCGATGCGGTCCACGGAGCGCAGGACCCGCAAGGCGCGCAGGGTGATGTCTTCCAGGTTGCCGATGGGTGTTGCCACCAGATACAAGCCTGGCGCAAGCGGCGTCCGGTCCTTCTCCGCGCGTTCAGCCATGCCGGTCCGTTTGCCCGGCGCGGTCCTTCATGCGGCGGCTGCGGGCAAACACTGACATCGCCTGCGCCAGGTTGCCCGGCGTCACAATTCCAACCAGGCGGTCGTCCTTCAACACATGCAGGAGCTGCGCGCCGCGATGTGCCTGCACGCGGCGCAGCGTGGGGGACAAGAGGTCGCCCGGTGCGGCGGTCTCCACTTGCCGCTCCATGGCACTCTGCACATAGGCGTTACCATCCACGCGCAGTGCCATGAAGAGCGCGGACCGGCTGATCGCACCCACCACCAGCGGCCCGCGCACCACCGGAAAGCCCTCCTGCAACGATTGCACGCTGCGCTGAAGCGCGCCCTCCAGCGTGTCAGATGCGGAGAGCGTGGCAAACTCGCGCAGCATGACATCTTCCATCGTGATGCTCTCCGCCGCGGCAAACGCCAGTACGGTCTTTCCTTCAGACCGGCTGCTCAGCAGCACCATCACTCCCATCAGCAGCACCCACGTGTTGCTGGCAAGCGCTCCCAGCAGCACCAGCAAGAGTGCGACGCTCTGGCTGATTCCAAGCGCCGCGCGTGTTCCGGCCTCCATCCCGCGAATCCCCTGCATCTGCTTGCGCAGGAGAACGCCCGCGTCCAGCGGGAAGGCGGGCAAGAGGTTCAGGCCGCCCAGCAGCACCTCTGTCCAGATGGCGGACCGCAGGAGGTGCGCGGGGCTGAACCACGGTTTTTCAAACAGGTTGATGCTGGCTGTGGACGCATACATCAGCAGGGACATGGTAATGCCCGCAAAGAAGTTGCACACCGGCCCCACCATCGCCAGAAGACGCTCCACAACGGGTGTCATCCGTGGCCCATGATCCGGGGCGGCAACCGGCACGGCTCCCGTGGGCAGAAGGACCAGGCGCGACGGACTGCGTCCCACCGTTGCCAGCGCGATGCACCGGCCGGTCTCACGCACCAGCACGGCTGCGAGCAACAGGAGCCACAGCGCAAACCCCCGAAACGACGACTGCGTAAACGTCGCCCCAAACAGCATCATGCAGGGCAGCAGCAGCATGAAGTAGACATGCAGGCGAATCTCCACACCAAAATACCCGCCCAACGGAAACGCCCACCCCTGCATAGAATTGATTGTAAAGGGCGGGAGCGGCAGGCGGGCTTCGAGGTGAGAAGGCTAAGTCTGGCGTGGTTTGTCATAACAGTGGTGTCGAAGGGACATCCGGAGATTACCTCAAAAGGTAACTTCCAAGCACATCGCGTGGGTCTCCTCTCGAACAGCGGATGGATAGAAGAGACTAATTGTTTTGTACTGGAGGAACCGTGAAAGCTCTAATTTTTACGTGCTGCGCATTACTTTGCACGGCTTCTGTTTGGCCGCAAGCCGCTGATGTGGAGCACACTGCATTCACCATCGGAGAGATCAATTACTTTGGCTATGGTGATTTGCCGTTGCAGAAGGGTTGCCGCACATCGGCGGCTTACCAATGGCTGATACGATCGCGTCCTCAACCGGCTTCCGAGAGAAGGTAGCGAACGGTTCGTGCATCTGTACCTTGGCACATCGGGGACACTCTGACGCATCAGGCGGCTCTCCCTATGCACATCTTACCCTTATGCCAGTGGCCAAATAGCAAGTCGTGCATGAGAACTCCAGGGGCCAACACGCGGGGTCATCACCAACGCACTGATCTTCATTTTCCGTGGATGCGCCGCGGGTCGCGATACAAAATAGAGCTACGTGATGCGCGTGATTGCAGGCACATTCCGCTCCCGGCTGTTGCAGGCACCGCGTGGCAGCGCGACGCGGCCTACCAGCGACCGCCTGCGCGAGACGCTGTTCAACGTGATCGCCGCACGTGTGCCCGGCAGCCACTTTGCCGATCTGTATGCAGGGTCTGGTGCTGTTGGCATTGAGGCCATCTCACGCGGAGCGGCGCACGTTACCTTTGCCGAGGCTGCCCGGCCCGCGCTTGAAGCGATCCGCGCCAACCTGCGGACGCTCGGCATCACGGGCGGATTCCGCATCGAGTCCGGCGGGACGGCTCCCCTGCTGCGATCCACTCCCGGGACGCCGTTCGATCTCGTCTTCCTTGATCCGTCCTATGCTGCGCTTGACGAGTACAGCCACACGTTGACGGCCTTGGGCAACACAGCGGCTCTGCTAAACCCAGACGCGCTCGTGATTGCGGAGCACTTCCGCAAGCAACCGCTGGAGGACGTGTACGGCACTCTGCACCGCAACCGCACGCTGCTGCAGGGCGACGCCGTGCTCTCCTTCTACGCACCTCAAGACTGACAACGTTTCGCACCGCGTCAGCGTCTTGAAAAGCTTTCAACATTCAGGTTCCGGGCATGGCTGAAGCGATGCCCTTCGGAATGCGTCTGAACGGCAGTAAGGAGGGACTTCATGTGTTCTCTTGCATCGGCTTTCATTCTCCTGGCGGGTGTCACGGGCACGGCGTACAGCCAGGCACCGGTGCCTCTGCATGATGGTCAGCAAATCACAATCTCCGGTGATCTGACCATGGAGCCGGAGGGGAGGCTCCAATTTGTAACCGTCAAAACCACTTCCTCGTACGTGCCGATCTTCGTCGACGAGAACCACAATGAAGTGCAGGGTGCAACGCTGCACGAGATCGGACTGTCGGGGTACGACTATAGGCTGGTCTACGCGTATCGCGGGCAGCAGGTGACCGTCACTGGCAAGATGCTGACGGATGAAGCTACGCCATACTTTTGGCGTGGAACCCGGCTGGAGGTTGCCAGCCTGCGTACATCCGATGGCGTCGATCTCGCGGCCAGGCCTCTTGCTAAGCAAGCTGTGCCGAAAGACGTTACAAGCTATTCAGCCGGTGCGACACTGCACGCCAATCTCGCTCTGCCGTGGACGTACCAGGTGAAAGGTAAAGCTGTCACAACGGGCACTTACCTGTCGTGCAGCAGCAATGGCGGAGGCGATGTGGTCAACTGCTTTTGCGCGGATGGCTTCCACCCGGTGCAAGCCGGACAGTTGATGCAGGGTGCACGCAGCAAAGGCCAGATCTATGCCGATATGCAAATGGCGCAGTTCGATGTTGGAGACGATGCAACGGAGGTTCACCTCAACGTCACATGCTCGCGTTGATGCCTCGCATCAGAATCACCATGCCGTCACGCACCCTGCCTGATACGCCGCTGGAACAAGCTCCACTTGCATACGAGAACGAAGGCTTCCTTGAGAGCCCGGATGCGCGCATCCTGCGCATCATTGCCGAATACCAGGAGCCGATGGCGCGCTTCCGCCGCGAACGCATCCAGGACACGGTTGTCTTCTTTGGCAGTGCCCGCTTCATCGCGCTGGATGTGGCCGAGCAGGCAACCGAGGTGCTGGCCAACACCGGCAGCACCGACCTTGCTCCACCTGAAGAGCAGCCCGCCACGCCCGGTGACACAAGCGCCAGCGTGCTGAAGCGCAAGCGCGCCGAAACCGCGTTGGAAATGGCTCGCTACTACGAGGATGCGCGCCGTCTGGCACACATGCTGACAGCGTGGAGCAAGAGTCTGCCCGGCCGGCGGCATCGCTTTGTTGTTACTAGCGGCGGCGGCCCTGGCATCATGGAAGCCGCCAATCGCGGGGCCTTTGAGGCAGGCGGCAAGACCATCGGCCTGAACATCGCCTTGCCCTTTGAGCAGCGGCCAAACCCCTACGTCACGCCCGCGCTTAACTTCCAGTTCCACTACTTCTTCATGCGCAAGTTTTGGTTCGCCTACCTGGCAAAGGCGCTCGTCGTCTTTCCCGGCGGCTTCGGAACGCTGGACGAGATGTTTGAGCTGTTGACGCTGGCGCAGACGCAGAAGCTCGCGAAGAAGATGACGATCATTATCTACGGCTCAGAGTATTGGAAGGGCGTCATCGATCTCGACCTCTTGGCGGAAAAGGGTGCCATCGCTCTAAAGGACAAGGACCTCTTCCGCTTTGCGGATACGCCGGAGGCCGCCTTCCACCTGCTGCGTGAAGGCCTGGAGCAGCATTTGCATCCGGTTGACCATGCAAGCGTGCCTGACGAGCCCGCACCCTCGGTGCAGGACCAGCTTGGCCCAGACATCGCACGTACGCGTGCGTGTTAATTACTTCACATTTCCTGGCATTTTTGCACCCGAAGCTTTGAGGCATTTCTCTAGATTGCGATATAGAGATGGGTGTCCGTTCGGCTTTGTTCCATCGTTTGACACAGCCACATGAAACTTCTCTGCAGCCTCTGCCTTGTCGTTAGTTGATAAGTGGATTACGCCGTCGTCGTTCATCCAGAACATAAGAGTCATCGCAACGCTCTTCGGTGGAGCGCCGTTCTTTCCGCTTCTGGCTAATTCCATACGTTCTCCCTTGTCTAAGCGGCTCCGATAAGAGCTACTCTAGCTTGACGAGTTTAGTCACGTCCGCGGCCCACGTCCATCCCTCAAGCGTGTAGTTCGGATCACGCGGTTGCGGCAGCTTGTAAAAGCCATCGCGATGCGCCGTCATCACCATGCATGAGATCAACGCATCGAAGGCGTCTTCGCTGGCACGTGCCTTCATCAGTGTGGTGCGGGTCAATGCCGCATAGAAGGGATCGTCGCGTTTACGTTGCAGGTATGCGGCGCGTGCTTCGGGGTTCGACTTGTGGACGGGGCCGGTGTTCAGCCGGGAGTACATTTCGACAACAACCGGACGGCCACCTTGCGGCGCGTCAAACGGCCAGATGCAAAAACCTGCCCCACGCAATCGTTGCAGCGTAGCGATGCCGCGCAGCGACGCCGTGCCGACCGAACCCGAACCGCCGATCTGAAAGACCGACTTTGGCGTGATGCCTTTCACGCGCAGCGCGCGCTCCTCGTCGGGAATGTGCGCGATGATCTTGCAATCGAGGTCCGTGGCGCGCAACATGCGGTGCAACTGCTCTCCGCTGAACTCCGCGGGGCGCTTATGCGGCTTGCCCCAAAAGCGGCGGTCCTCGCTGGCGCGATGGAGCCACTGCTCTCCGCGCTCCGCAACAATCTTCCAAAACTCCGGTGCGGAGTTCGCACCCACTTCGTGCAGAAACCATGCCGGAAAGCTGAAGCAGAAATCGAATCCAACCGCCATTGCGGGCTGCTTTTTCGCAAGGGCAATGAGCCAGTCCGTTACCTCATCACGCGTTCGGCCGCTCTCAATGCGCACCTTGCCGTTGTGCCAGATCGCAGCGACAATATGCCGGCGCTGGCCGGCTGCGTCCACGCGCCCCGACCAGTCGATAGCAATGACAGTATCCGGCGCGGTCATTACGCGGTTGGATGCGCGCCGCTCCGCGTTCAAGGCGTCGTCAGATGATAGAGGCGCGCCGCGTTGCCACGCAGAACATCGTGCGCAATGTTCTTCGCGCGCGCCTGGTCGATCTCGCCATCACGCATCATGCCGGTCAACGCCAGCCCGAGCGCCTGCCGCGCGTTCCGGTTGGCGATCCACAGCGACTCTTCCCACCCCATGGAGTCGCTGTATGGATAGGCATCGGTGCCGTACAGCACCTTGTCCGGGAAGGTCTCCAGCCACTCGCGCAACCAGCCCGCCAGTGTGCGTGGCGGGAAGGTGAGCGTCTGCTGGGAGATGTCAAGGTACGCATTCGGCTTCTGCAGCAGCGATCCCACTTCATGCACGAAGGGCCATCCACCGTGCAGCATGACGAAGTTGGTCCCGCGCAGGTGCGGGTCGTTGAAGAGCGGCTCCAGCAGCAAGGGGTTGGCGCCAGCAATGGCGAAATATCCGCCGCCGCCGCTCATGGTGTGCAGGTGCACCGCCATGCCAAGCCTCCCCGCTTCCACCGCCATCGCGCGAAAGAGGAAGTCCTGCAACACCTTGTACCCTGCGGCATCAGGAGCTTGTCCATGGATGTACTTCGCGTACACACGCGCGGCATCGTCGTGCGCTGGATTGCTGAAGTCAAACGCACGCAGATACGCAACTTCAAACTTGATGGCCACGGCACCACCCCTTGCCTGCGCCTGCAGCGTTGGCGTCACCAACTCTGCGAGATAGCCGTCCAGCGTTGCTGGCATGCTTTGCAGATGAGCGGCTTGCATGTAACGCGCCATCACCTTTGCTTCCAGCGGGAAGAAGAGCACTTTATCGGGCGTCTCGGCTGCCAGGGCGCGGTTGTCCAGCGGGAACAGCAGGGCATCGTCATACGGTACCCAACGAAAGCGCGGCGGCGGAATGGCGGCGGTCATCGCCACACGATTGGCCAGAACAGTGCCCACATGCGCCTGGTCCAGCACCCAAGCGTCAAATGCGGCAGCGTGCTGTGCCTTCACGCGAGCGCGCGCCGCTTGCAGCTGCTTCATGCCTTCAGCGTCAAGTGGAGCGCTGCCATCGAAGTTCCACAACGCCTTCCACGCGGCAGGCAGCTGCGGATTGTCCGCGCGCCACGCTACCGGATCGGTTTGCGGCTCCATGTTGTCTACGGGCAGCGCATCGAAGTTGCGGTCGGTAGCATCATCCGGCGGTGGCAAGACCACGTGCGCGTGATTGTCGATGGCCGGAACCGATGCGATGTACAGGGCGATGTCCGGATCGATGTCGCGCTGCACTTCGCTGAACGCCGCGTCAGGGCGAACGGACTGACCTTGCGCAACGGTGCCGCACGCGCCTGACAAACTCACCGCCAATATCCCTGTGATGAAAAGCCTCGTCATGCGGTGACGTTAGCATGACGAGAGCTGTTCATGTAGGGCTACGGCTGCGGCGTCGCAACCAATGCAAAGTGCGCGCCCTGCGGGTCCGTCCCGTGCAGTATCCAGCTGCCACCCGGCACCTGGTGCGGTCCCATCGTGACCGCGCCACCCTCTGCTTCCACGCGGCCCTTTGCCGCATTGATCTCGTCCACGACGAAGTAGTACGTCCAGAACGGACCGCGCATGTGCGGGCGCATCGCCTCCGGCGCGTTCATCATGGCACCGGTTGAGGGCAGGTCATTCGTACTGAACATCTCATAGGTTCCGTTTGGACCCATATCGATGGATTCCGCCTTCGTCCATCCGAAGAGACCGGAGTAGAAGTTCCACGCCGCAGGCCATTCAGTGGTCACCAGTTCATGCCAGTTCACCATGCCAATGGCATCATGCGGCGGCATGGCTGTGGTCTCGCTCCTCATGGGTGCAGGCTTGAAGAGCGTGAACGTTCCTCCCTGCGGGTCAGCAGCCACCGCGAAGCGGCCCACATGCGGGATGTCATCGGGCCCGCGATGGATCGCGCCGCCGGCGGCCTTGACCTTGTCCGCCATCGCGTCTACATCATCTACGTGGATGTATCCTCCCCAGTGCGGCGGCACTTTGATCTCGCGCAGATGTTCCGGCATCTCCATGATGCCCGCAACACCACGCTTACCGGCATTGCAGATGTCATAGCGGTCGCCCGGCATGCCGGAGTCCGTGATTGTCCAACCCACCACGGCGTTGTAAAACTTCACTGCGGCGTCCGGGTCCGTGGTCAGCAACTCATACCAGATGAAGTCATTCTTCTGTGCCATCTTCGCTCCCGCGCGGCAGTCTCGCTGCCTGCGCACATGATGCTAGCCGATGTGCGTGGCACTGCCAACAACGAAGTCAGCGCGATATGGAACAGAGATGTGCACGGTAAAGAACAGGGAGTAAAAAGAGTGCTTGCCATTGCACTATCCACGGTGCAACATAGACCTGTATCGCAGTACGAGCTGCCACGCGCTCCCTGCGAATGTTGCATCCTACCGTGCATCGCAGTCAGGAGCGGACCATGATCGAAGACGACTACACACTGTACGCAGCGGCCAAGGGTGATGACGACTACGAAGAACCCGAGGTCGACGACGAAGAGGAAGACGACGAAGACGATGACGACCTGGAGGATGATGAGGACGAAGAAGATGAGGTGACCACCACCTCAGATGACTATGATGAGGATGAAGACGACATCGACGATGAAGACGATGACGACACCCTGGACGACGAGGAAGACGACATCGATGATGAGGATGACGACGAGGACGACGTTGATGATGACGACCTCGAAGGCAAGGACAAGATGTTGCGCAGCGAACATCATGCGGAGACGGCGACGCTGACAGCGCCGCCCTCCAGCCAGGTAGACCCCTACACGCCTCCTGAACGGGAGGCGTTGCTGCCTGAGGAGAATGCTGCCGAGATCCCGCTGGCCGAAACCCTGAGCAGCATGGCTTTGGAGGTGTCGCTCGAAAGCGAGCCTGAGCCATCCGCCGCAAGCAAGCCCTCCTCAAAAGCCGCACCCTCAAAGTCTGCGAAGAAGGCAGCTCCCGCGGCAAAGAAGGCTGCAAAGAAAGCCGCAAAGAAGTCCCCGCCGCCCGCGGCAAAGAAAGCCGCAAAGAAGTCCCCGCCACCCGCGGCAAAGAAAGCCGCAAAGACACCTCCACCCGCCGCCAAGAAGGCTGCCAAGAAATCACCGCCGCCTGCCAAAAAGGCGGCCGCGAAAAAATCCGCACCCGCAAAGAAGTCCGCCGGTAAGAAATCTGCGGCGGGTGCATCCAAGTCTGCCACGAACCGGTCGTTGACGAACCGTGGCGGCAAGGCAGTCAGCAGCACGACCGCCAAATCCAACCAGCGAGGCACATCCTTGGCAACCAAGAAAGCAGCAGCACCCGCAAAAAAGACCGCAGCAAAGAAGACAGCCGAAAAGAAAGCTCCGGCAAAGAAAACCGCCGAGAAGAAGTCCGCCACCAAGGCTCCGGCAAAGAAGTCTGCCGCAAAGAAAACCTCAGCCAAGAAGTCCACCAAGTAACCAGGTCGCAGCGCAACCGCAACACGCTTCACACGTAATTAAGGCAAGCAAAAAGGCCCGGCTCCTCATCTTGAGGCTCCGGGCCTTTCTGCGGCTGCTCAACAGATTACGACTTCGACTCCTTGGCTTCCTTGATGGCGGCCAGGACTTCGTCGCTGTGGTTCGCCACCTTTACATCGGGCCAGACCTTTACGATCTTTCCCGCGGGCGAGATAAGAAACGTGACACGGCTTGCCGCCCGCCCTCCGCCGATAAGAGGAACGCCATACTCATCGACAACCTTGTGGTCAGGATCGGCAAGCAGCTTGAAGGTGAGGTTCTCCTTTGTGCAAAAGGCCTTGTGGCTGTCTGCTGTGTCAAGGCTTACACCCAGGACAACCGCATTGTCCTTGTCGTACAGCGCCTGGTCACGCTGGAAGTTATGGGCTTCAATGGTGCATCCAGGAGTCTGATCTTTCGGGTAGAAATACAGCACCACCCACTTGCCCTTGTACTGGCTCAGGCTGACCTGCTTGTCTTCCTGCGAGGGCAGGGTGAAGCCTGGAGCGCTCGCGCCCGGCTCCAGCATGGCAGCTGCCGCTGCCGCGTGTGCGAAGCGCGCGGTCAGGCCGCACGCCACAATCGCCGCTACCAACATGGACCAGATACCTGCACGCTGCATAAAATTCTCCTGGGGAACGCTATGCCTCAAGTATGCCCTAAGCTGCGCGGTCCGGCTGAGGCAACCGGATATTCACGCAAGTCTCTCCTCTGCGACTCCCTGCGTGGACGGTGCGGACGTGTGCTGTCTGGAGGCAAATCGGTACGGAACATACCGTTTGAGGCTGAGAAAGCGTTTCTCCAGCAGATTCCATGACAACCATGCTGCAAGGAGACTTAACGGAATGCCGCCCAGGATGGAGCACAAAGCAAAGGGCAACGGTCGGAAGCGCGGAGCGCTTGGCGCGATCGCACTGTAAACCATATAGTGAAGGACGTAAAGACCGTAGCTGTACTTTCCAAGGGCACGCAGCCACCCTATGCGGAGCAGGGGAACAGCGCGTGTGGTCGCAAGGGCCACGACGGCTCCAGAGCCAGCCGTCCACATCACCAGCGTCAGTTCCAGTGGCAGATTCATGAGCGAACCAGTGACCGCAACTGGCAGAACCAGCCAAGCGAAACGCACAAGTACCTTGCGAAACGATTCTGATAACGAAATTAATGCACCAAGCGCGAGCTCATCGAGCCGAGTTATCGTGCTTGAAACGATGAAGTCGTGACTCCAGCCTTTTGCCGCGAGGTATGTCCTGAGAATGATCACGGCGACAACCAAAGCCGCGCTGAGGCGCTCCAAAGTCCGCCTTGACGATCTCCATACAACAAATGGCCAGATCGCATAAAACTGTTCTTCGATTGCCAAGGACCAAAAGTGCGCCAACTGCGCTCCGTTGTTATATCGAAAGGCATGTCGCCAATTTGCAAGGAAGAGCCAATACCATATCTGTTCGTGCGGCTTAATCCATAGATCTTTTCCATGACGCTGAATCAGAGGCACGGCGACCCAGAAGAAACCTGCGGTCACGGCAACATACAGCGGCAAGATACGGACGGCGCGGCGCACGTAGAAGGACTGAAAGTAGTTCAACGCGCTGCGGCTGCTGACCAGAATGCCGGTGATCAAAAAACCCGAAAGGACGAAGAAGAGATCAACACCAGCAGTCCCTTGCTGGATAACCCGGGTCAGCATACCGTAAGGTCTTGCGACGGCAGCGGGGATGTAGAAGTGCATCACCATCACGGCAAGGATCGCGATGCCCCGGACACCATCGAGTTCTGGAATGTGTTGCAGCATCTCAGACTGCTTGTGTGTCTGGTCCTTCAGAAAGCCCTCCTCGCCACGTTCATGGTAACGGCTTGAAAGCCGCCTGACCCTTTATGCAGCAGAACTTCGCTCGCCAACGATGCTGATCCCGGCTGCGTCAGCCTCGCGAATCATGGTTTCTTCGTCAAACAGCAGCGTGCGTCCAGCCTCGATGGCAAGACACGTTGCACCGGCGGCACGCATGGCTTGAATGGTCGGCACACCCACCACCGGCACGTCGAAGCGCAGATCCTGCTTTGGTTTGGCAACCTTCACGACGGTTAGTGATCGCGCGAGTGTGGATGCATCCTGTTGGAGGGACGTCATCAGCGCACCGGCGCGCGCAATCGTCCCATCCGTACCCTCCATGGCTTCGACCGCGACGCACGCTGCACCCGCGATGACGACCGTCTGTCCAAGGTCAAAGCCCGCGATGCCGCGCGCCACGCGCAGACCGTACTCCAAGTCGATTTGTTCTACAGCATTCGGCGCACGCGCGGTCAGCACACCCGCCCGCGCCAGCATCGGTTCCAGATACGCGGTGGAACTGATCAGATCGATAGCTTCATCGCTCAGCACCTTTGCCACGGCACCTAGCAGCATGTCGGTCGAACGGGTGCGCAGGCTCATCAGCAGCTTGGCCAAGCGCCAGTCCGGGCGGATTGCGGAGAAGATCTGCTTGTGGCGCACCTGCCCTGCCATCACGGCCCGCTTGACGCCGGCGGCCTGGAAGGTTTCGATCAAGCGTGACAGTTCGCCCAGGCTCATCCAATGCACTTCCATGCCGTGGTCCTGCGCGGCGCGGCGGTCCATCTCTGGATCGGTCTCCTCCCTGATGGCAGCCACAACGACGTGCAGGCCGCGTGCCCGCGCTGCATCCAGCAGAAGGAATGGGAAGCGCCCGTTACCTGCGATCAGTCCCAGCCGTTCCACAGTCCTCCTCTGCCCACTTTACGAACAACGCTATTCTTTGGCTATGCGGCGATTTCTTCTGTTCGCAATGTGTTCTGTACCTCTTGGAGCCGTTACCTGTACGGCACAGGAGCCGCCTGCCATTGCCACCGTCCGCGCCGCGCCCTCGTTCCATACAGCGGCAGAGAGCCAGTTCCAATCATACGAAGGCAGCCTTTCCACGCACTGCACCTCCGTCACCTACGATTGGTCCTCGGCGGCTCACCGCGTCTATGGGCAGCCGCAGACTGGGCCTGACGGCAAGCTCATCAACGCCACGTGGGTTGAGACGGTACCAGGTGTGGCGTGCGGGCAGGCGCGGCGGTATCGCGTGCTGGTCATGATCCGTGGAGGCAAGGCCAGTGTCATTGCCCTGCTGCCTGGCGACGGCTATGCAGGCCCGCAGTTGCAGCATGATGCGAATCTGCCGCTGGCGGGTGCTCTCGGAATTGTTCTGCCTAAAGGCCAGAATTGCGCAGTCGATGTGATCGACACGCACCTGGTGGGTGCTGAACCTCCGGCGAAGCAGCCGTGGAACGAACTCTGGACCGTGAGCAGCTGCGGCAAACGTGTCAGCGTGCCTATGCAGTTTGTGCCCGATGCGGTCGGCGAAGGAACCAGCATCCACATCGAGTCCAAAGCAATCAAACTGCTGCCGTAAAGTGGCCACTACAAGGATCAGGCGTGCAACAGCAACAGAACCCATCCCGCTAGACCCGCGCCTAACAGTGGCCCGACTACCGGCACCCACGCGTACGCCCAATCGCTGCCGCCCTTCCCTGCGATGGGCAGGATGAAGTGTGCCAGGCGCGGGCCAAGGTCGCGCACCGGATTGATGGCGTAACCCGTCGTAGCGCCCAGCGACAGGCCGATGCTCCAGATAAGAAAGCTGACCAGAAGCGGGCTGAGTCCGGCCGCAGCGCCAGTGGTCAAGACCAGCTTCGAACTCATGCCACCTGCCACCAGAATCAGGACAAAGGTGGCCGTCGTCTCGCAGAACAGGCTCCAGCCATAGTTGCGAAAGGTTGGACTGGTGGCGAATACACCGAGCTTTGCACCGGCATTCTCCGTCACCGCCCAGTGTGGGTAGTAAAAGAGCCACGCCACCACGGCACCGCAGAACGCTCCGGCCAACTGCACGGCAGCAAAGGGCAGCAGCTTGCCGAATGTCTGACCTTTGATCGCAAAGGCCAGGGTGAATGCCGGATTCAGATGCGCATCCGGGGAGCCAAACAGCTGCGCGACGAAGATGCCGCACAGCACAGCAAAGGCCCACCCGGCCGCAACCACCATCCAGCCCGAGCCCTCAGCCTTGCTGCGCTTCAGCGTGACCGCCGCGCACACACCGTTGCCCAGCAGGAGGAGCACAAAGGTTCCCATGAATTCGCCCAGCAGCGGGCCGCGTGCAATCACATCATCTCCGGCACTTATAAAGGAGCGGTACCACTCTACTGCGGCAGGTACTGCGCTGCCAACGCCGTGAACGATTTGACCTGGTCCCGCTGCCAGGTCTCATCCCGTCCCAGTTCTGCTGCCAGCAGCGCGGCCACACGTGGAGCAATGTCGATAGCTGCGCGCGCGTTCAACAGCAGCGCGCGCGTGCGGCGTGCCAGCGCATCGTCAACGGAGCGCGACATCTCCTCGCGCGCGGCCCACACAATCTCTGCGGCGATGTACGGCAGCGCGGGATGCAAACGCTCCGCCAGATCGGGAGAGCTTGCCGCGAGCGTGCGTATGCTCTCCGCATCTGCGCCGTATACCTGTAAATCGCCTAGGTCCGCATTCTCAGACCAGCCATGCACCTTCAGGTCTGCGGTAACGCAAGCCGCGTCCGGCAGCTTGCCCAGCGTCGCGGCGTGGTTCACCGTGTCCTCCGCCATGTGCCGGTAGGTCGTCCACTTGCCGCCAACGATGGTCAAAAGGCCGCTGCCATCGATGTGAATCGTGTGGTCGCGTGAAAGCGCGCTGGTCTTGGATGCATCACTGGCAGCCGCCTTCACCAGCGGCCGGATGCCGACGTAGATGGATAGAATGTCGTCGCGCGTTGGCTTGCGGCTCAGGTACTCGCCCGCCGTGTCCAGCACAAAGGCGATTTCCTCTTCCAGCGGCTTCGGCTCGTAGCTGGGCGCATCAATAGGCGTGTCCGTTGTCCCCACGACGGTATGGCCGTGCCATGGAATGGCAAAGAGAACGCGTCCATCGCTGGTGCGCGGCACCATGATCGCGGTCTGCGCCCGCAGAAAACTCTTTTCCAGGACGAGATGAATGCCCTGCGAGGGCGAGACCATCGCCTCGGCTTCCGGCTCCGCCATGCGACGGACCTCATCGGTGAAGATACCCGTCGCGTTCACGACGCACTTCGCGTTCACGGTGATGAGTTCGCCCGTCTCGCGGTCTTCAATAACAACGCCGTTCACGAAGCCATCCCCATCGCGCAGCAGCTCGACGGCAGCACAGTAGTTCAGCACGGTGGCTCCGTGATCGGCCGCGGTCATGATCAGGTGTGTGAGCAGGCGGGTGTCGTCAAACTGCCCATCGTGGTAGACCACGCCTCCGCGCAGTCCCTCCTGCGCGATGGTGGGCAACCGTTCCAGCGTCTCCTCGCGTGACAGAATGCGCGACCGGCCAAAGCTGTACTTGACCGCCAGCAGGTCGTAAATCTTCATGCCGATGCCGTAGAACGGTGCCTCCCACCAGGAGTAATTCGGCACAACGAACGGCAAGTCGTGCACCAGGTGCGGAGCATTCTGCCGCAGGAGGCCGCGCTCTTTCAGCGCCTCCATTACGAGGGAGACATTGCCCTGCTCCAGGTAGCGCACGCCGCCATGCACCAGCTTCGTGGAGCGGCTGGACGTGCCCTTGCCAAAGTCCTCGCGCTCGATCAGCAGCGTCTTATAGCCGCGCGTCGCTGCATCCACCGTAACACCAGCCCCGGTCGCGCCGCCGCCAATGACGACGATGTCCCATAGCTGCGCACCTTGCACGCGAACTGTGTCCAGCATTGCTTTGCGATTCATCTCTACGCCTTTGTTGCTTACAGGTCCGTAGCCCAATCGGCTATGAGAACAAAATCTGCTGCCTTATGCAGTACGCGATCGTGCGTGACCAATGTTGCTCCCAAAGCAGACGCATGTGCTGCAATCAGCAGGTCAAGCGCGCCAAACGTCAGACCAACAGCCTCTGTTCGCACTCGAAGAAGACCGGACGCTTGAGCCGCCTGTGAATCCCACGGATAGGATTTGATCCGGTCCAGGAATTCCGCCATGCGCGCATGCAATCGTACAGCTTCAGGTTTCTTCTGCAAGCCATATGTGATTTCGGCCTCAGTAATGGCGGACACGCCTATCTTCTCCTCACGTTCCGCGTGCCGGTATCGCATTCGCGCCTCGGGGGAGCGGCCAGTCACGATGTAGCTGATCGTGTTCGTATCTAGCAGGTAAAACGGAGTTTTGCTTACCATGGTTCGCGCTCTTCGGGCGGGCGCCGGTCCCGCTCGACTTCGAAGTCAAACCCGCCTTCCGCGTCCACCTCTGCGAAAAACTCATCAAGTGATCGTCTTGGTGGCTTTTCAGAGAGCATGACCGCACCCGTGTTTTCGTCTCGCTTTATATAAACCTGATCGCCTTTAAAGCGAAACTCCGCAGGAATGCGCACGGCTTGGCTTCTACCATTGCGAAACACTTTCGCGGTAAGTATCTGGGCCATGGCTTACCTCCGGTATCCATCATGAGATGTATCAGGTTTGGCGTCAAGAGATGTGTGGCGCATTCCACCGTTCGGCTCGTTCAACGGCCTGCTGCCAACGGGTATACAGGGCATTCTGCTCGGCCTGCGGCTGAAACATCGTCCCACCCGCCTGTTCGCGCTTGATGACATCCAGCCCGGACCAGAAGCCGACAGCCAGCCCCGCCAGATACGCCGCGCCCATCGCGGTCGTCTCCAGGCACGCGGGCCGGTGCACTGGCACGCCAAGCAGGTCGGCCTGGAACTGCATGAGCGTGTCGTTTGCAGCGGCACCGCCGTCCACGCGCAGTTCCCGCAGGGGCGCGGGGGTGTCGGCGTTCATGGCGCGCATCAGGTCTGTGACTTGCAGCGCGATGCTCTCCAGCGCCGCGCGTGCGATGTGTCCGCGCGTGGTGCCCCGCCCAATGCCGATCATCATGCCCGATGCATACGGATCCCAGTGCGGCGCGCCCAGGCCGGTAAACGCGGGCACAAAGAAGACGCCGCCATTGTCCGGCACGCTTTGCGCCAGCGCCTCGACGTCGCTGCTCTTGGCGATGATGCCCAGGCCATCGCGCAGCCACTGCACCACCGCGCCGCCGATGAAGACTGAACCCTCCAGCGCGTACGCGGGCTTGCGCTCCACCGAACAGGCAAGCGTCGTCAGCAGCCGGTTCTCGCTCTGCCGGAAGCTGCCGCCGATGTGCTGCAGCAGAAAGCAGCCGGTGCCGTACGTGTTCTTGGCATCGCCCGGCTCCGTGCACATCTGACCGAAAAGCGCCGCTTGCTGATCGCCCGCAATCCCGGCAATCTCGATGCCTTCCAGGCCAAGCGTCGTGGAGACTGGGCCCAGCCGCTCGCTGGACCAGACGACCTCCGGCATCATCGACCGGGGCACACGCAGCAGGCGCAGCAGGTCGTCGTCCCAGCGATCTTCCACGATGTTGTAAAGCAGCGTCCGCGAGGCATTGGTGCGGTCCGTGACATGCCGCTTGCCGCTTGTGAGATTCCAGATGAGCCAGCTATCCACCGTTCCAAGGGCAAGCTCGCCGCGCTCGGCCTTCGCGCGTGCGCCGCTCACGTTGTCGAGTATCCACGCGACCTTCGTGCCGGAAAAATACGGATCAAGCCGCAGACCGGTGCGCGCACGCACCTGGTCTTCCGCGCCGCTCGCCGTCAACTCCGCGCACAGCGGCGCGGTGCGGCGATCCTGCCACACAATGGCGTTGTAGACCGGCCTGCCTGTCGCGCGCTCCCAGACAATCGCGGTCTCGCGCTGATTGGTAATGCCAAGCGCCGCCACATCACGCGGCCGCACCCCAGCGCGGCCCAGGACCTCTACTGCGCTGGAAAGCTGGCTGGTCAGGATTTCATACGGATCATGCTCCACCAAACCCTGCTGGCCGTCCGGGAAAATCTGCGTGAACTCATGCTGCGCCGTGCCGACCACCGCACCCGCATGATCAAACAGGATCGCCCGAGAACTCGTGGTCCCTTGATCCAGCGCCAGAATATACTTCGCCACGCGTCACCTCAGCGAACCTTTGTCCGCGCGAAGCTCACCTTACCATGTAAGGGACAAAGCTGTGGTAGCCTGACTGCACTTTCTGCGATGGAGATCTCATGCGCTTCCCATACGCTTTGGCTGTCACGGTCATGCTAGCGTCCGGCATCGTTGCACGTGCTGATACCTACCACTATGACTACACCTACCAGAACCAAACCAGCACGTTCGGCTTTACGTATGACAGCCAGCACCTGATCACCACGGAGGAAACGGTCACGCCTCTGACGTGTCAGCTGTATACAACGTGCAGCACCATATCAATCGATCCCACGGGTTCGGAGATCGTCTTCAATAACAGTTCAGGTGGCGCCCTCACCATCAACAATCTGCCATCTGGATTCTTCACGGTTGGGCAGCACACGGATGTTTCGTATGGAACAAGCACGATTTCCATCAGCGATGTGCCATCCGCCGTAACGCCCGAACCTTCCGGGCTGGCGATGGTCAGCACAGGTCTGCTTACAGTGGCGGGCATCGTCCGCAGACGGCTGTCCTAACGTATCAAAATGTTATGCGGACCGTGCATTACGTAATATATGTTCGCTGATGCCGTTGCGCTAAGCGGTGAAGCCGTTAGGCGGCCGTGTCAAGCTCAGACCGGAAGAGGCGATTGAATGAAGCGAGTGATCTCACCTGTGGGATCGAGCGGGGGTTTAATCCTTGAAGTTTAGTAACGCCGATTCCAAGCTGGCCATTCGCTGTTTCTGGACCGTCCAGTTAGAAGTTCAGACGGGAAACGTCCAGCGTAGACCTCCTCGAAGCCCCCTTGTGTCAGCCTCATGCGGATCAGGAGATGAGGCGGTACAGCGTTAGCATTCCATCAAAATCCGTAGGACTTACCAACACTTCCGGTGAGCTTAATCTGCACGGTGCTTCTATCTCGCGTTCGTGCATCGATCTGCGGAGTCGAGCATGTCTCAAGATGCAGGTCATAAATGAACTTCGCTACCACCTCGCCAATGCTTCCCACCAAGTGTCCATCAGGAGTAAAGGGCCGACCATCAAATAGCTTTTCCAAGCGGCGAGTTACTTTGTAGAGGTCAGCAATCAGGCGCGGAACTTCAAAGATTGCTGATACGGCACCTGAGCCAAAGTCACGAAACAACCCACGCACAGACAGGTCTTCATCAATGTCAGGCCAATGAATGCCTTCTCCGCCGCCAATTACCTGAAAGTGGGTTCTCTGCTCATTTGTTGCAGATGCTAAGGATGGCCAGCCCGCAAACGGCACATAGAACTCTCTGCCATCTGTAAGAGCGATCTGTAAGCCAGCACGATCAGCGACCACTCTGCTGGCAAGCACCTCAGCGTTTGTTTGCAAAGAAAGCATTCCACTTCTCCAGAAAGGCTGTCGTGTTCTTTGACAAGACTCTCGATCGTTCTCAGTTCGCGCGAGCGGAACTCGTAAGAGGTAGCAATTCTAACCGGGTCCAACCGGACTTGACCTTCTTTTCCGCGGCATGAACGTGCACATGCGGCGGCCCTTGGGCTTCGTTCGCGTAGAAGAAGAACCGGTACGGTCCGAGTACAAGCAGAGTCGGCATGTCTACTTGATGATGCCGCGCTCGCTTTTTGCGATGAACTCCGCGAGGTAGGCGACGCGGGGGCCAAACTCTCCGCTGGCGACCTTCTCGCGGATGGCGGCGAGCGCCTGCGTGGTGTTCAGCTTGCTGGTCTGCAGCAGGCGGTAGGCCGCTCGCAGCTGCTTCAGTTCGTCCGGGGTGAAGCCGCGCCGCTCCAGCCCGACTTTGTTCAGGCCGAAGGCGCGGTTTTCGCGGTGCACGCTGGTCAGGCTGTAGGGGAGCACGTCCTGCGTGATAGTCGTGCCACCGCCGGTGTACGCGTAGGTGCCGATGGTGCAGTGCTGGTGCACCGGGTTCAGCGCGCCCACCACGGCATAATCCTCGACCGTGACGTGGCCGGCCAGCGTTGCCGCATTCGCCAGGATGACTCCGTCGCCAATGCGGCTGTCGTGCCCGATATGCACGTACGCCATGATCAGGCAGCCGGAGCCGATGCGAGTTTCGCCACCGCCGCCCGCCGTGCCGCGGCTGATCGTAACGCTCTCGCGAATGGTGTTGCCATCGCCGATGGTCAGCCGGGTCGGTTCACCCTTGTACTTCAGGTCCTGCGGCGAGCAGCCCAGCGATGTGAACGGAAAGACGCGGTTGTCTTCACCCATGATCAGGTGTCCGTCCAGCACGACGTGGCTCACCAGATCGCATCGCTCGCCGAGCACCACATTCGCGCTCACCGTGCAGAAGGGTCCAACGGTGCAGCTCTCCGGGATGACAGCTCCCGCCGCGACGACCGCGCTGGGGTGGACCGCCACGGCTAGACCGCAGCCTCAGGCAGCGCGTTTGATTCGCTGAGCGGATCAGGCTGACATGCGGCACCGGTATTTGCTGCCTCACGCGCTCCAGAACCCAGGTTAGCCTCCGGCGAAGCTGGGGCACCCGCGCTGGATGACATGACGTCAGCCATAGGGAGTGTTTCCGTTGGAAGAGCTGCCGCCCTGGTCTGTGCGCCGGGGCGGGGCACCAACTGGCACATCACCGTTGCCTCGCAGGCCACCTTGCCATCCACCGTGGCGACGCCGTGCATCTTGACGGCTCGCGTCCGCCATTGCAGCACCTTCACCTCAATGCGCACCTGATCGCCAGGCACAACAGGTCTGCGAAACTTGGCTCCATCAATGCCGGTGAAGACCATCAGCTTGTCCTCGCGGTCGGGGATGTCGTTCAGCAGCAGAAGGCCGCCGGCCTGCGCAATGGCTTCGACCATCAGCACGCCCGGCATCAGCGGGTAGTCAGGAAAATGACCCGTAAATTGCGGCTCGTTGACCGATACATTTTTCAGGCACACAATGCGCTGCTTGGGCTCTACCTCCAGCACGCGGTCGATCAGCAGCAGAGGATAGCGGTGCGGCAGGATTTGCATGATCTGCTGCACATCCATGACGGTACTTGCGTCGGGCATATCCTCTAAGTATAGAAGCTGGCACCCTCCGCACAGACACGCCGAAGATCGAGAAGATCAAGGCCCGCTGCATAAAACCATTCAAGGCCGGGACGATCCGCTAGTACTTGTGCTTGCCCATCGGCGCGCCCTGCGTAAATAGCGCAGGATCGACGGGCTTGAACTCGATCTGCTCCACAAACCGCTGCGCCACCATATCGCCATTGGAGTAGCGCGTCGTCACATAGGGCACGGGGATCCCGCTTACCGGATGAAAGTCGCTGTACTCCTCCACATCCTCATCAAAGTCGCCGAAGGTTTCGTTGCGGAACTTGTAGATGCGGCGCAGCGGCATGTGTGTGTTCCGCTCCATGTCGACTTCGACCGAGTTGTTGTCCTTGTCGACAAGCGTCACCTTTTCCACCTCGCGCCGGGCGACCACACCGGTTCCGCCATAGATCAGCAGGGTTTGCGGATCTTTCAGCCACACATTGGCGATCGCGTCCAGGGAGTAGTGCTGACGCCGGAAATACTCCTTCTCATCCTTTGCGGGAAGCGCTTTCTGTCCTTTATAGGTGACTTCAACGCCCTCCGTTGCGGTCCACAACTGCACCACATCGCGTTTCTTGCCAAGCTCGATGCGATCCTCAAAGCCGCCATCCGGCAGCGTGTGGTGAAACTGGAGGAAATCGCCGACACCGGTAGGAGCGTTCTTATAGAACGACGATGTATGCCCTTTCAGGATGTAGTCACCGCGATGCAGCCAGCGATCGCCGCCCAGCGCTGTGTACATTGCATTCAGCGCCGAGCGCGCCTTCGCCTCGTCCACGCCGTCACCCGGCTTGGGCTGCGTGACGACGATGTTTTCCTCACGCTTGCCGGCCTGCGGCGCGTCCTGCGCGGGCAGAAGCGGTGAAAGGCAGAGACTGACGATCAAAGCGGAACAGAAGCGAAGCATGAACCTCCCGGTTAACCCACCAGCACCGCGCCGCCATTCACATTGAAGATTTCGCCCGAGACGAAGCCCGCCCACGGCGTGCACAGGAACAGGATGGGCGCGGCGATCTCCTCCGGCGTGCCCACGCGGCGGAGCGGAATGGTGTCAAACACCTTCTTGGACGCGATTGGGTCATCAAGGGTACCCTGCGACATCTCTGTCCGCACCCATCCCGGCGCAACGCAGTTCACATAGATGCCCTCCGGTGCCAGTTCCGTGGACAGTCCCTTGGTCATGCTGATGAGGGCACCTTTCGACGCAGCGTAGTCGGCATGAAAGGCCTCGCCACGCTGCCCGGCGGTGGAACTGACCAGCACTATGTGTCCGCGCGCGCCACTCGCCGGCGCTGGTTGCCGCTGCATCTGCGCCACACCGGCCCGCACAAGGCCGAATACGCTGTCGAGATTCGTGCCAAGCGTTCCGCGCCACTGCGCATCCGTCATGGTGCTGACGGGTTGATCGTGCGCGGGCCAGATGCCGTGATTCGCAACCAGGCAATCCAGCCGTCCGAAGGCCGCGGTGGCAGCTTCGACCAGAGCACTGCCATCCGGCGGCGCGGTCAATTCCTGCTGCAAGCCTCGGCAAAACTCAGCGCCGCCGCACTCCGCCTCCAGGGCACGCGCCTGCTCCTCCGCCGCGCGATAGCTGAAGGCCACACGTGCACCGGCCTGCCGGAAAAGGCGCGCCGTGGCGGCGCCGATGCCGCGCGATCCGCCTGTAACCAGCGCAACGCGGCCCTCCAGCGAGAGCGTCACCGCGGAGCGTTTGAAATCAATAGCCATCATTCAAGACTAAACATGTGTCGCTAAATACGCAGTGAAATGTGCCGCCGGTGGCAGAGGTAACATGAGTCCAGGAACAACCGGAGGTATGCAGCCGTGGTAAACAGAAGAGACTTCCTGGCATCGGCAGCGGCATTGCCCGCCGCTTTACTGCACGCACAGCAGGGCATCACGCACGTCGATGCCGCGCAGGACGGCGCTCCGCTGAAGAGTTCCGTCGTGAAGGAACACGGTCTGCCACCCACTGGTGACAGTCCCGGAGCGAAGGCGAAGGTGTATTTCAACGGTCCCACCGCGCAGCTTGCCGCAGTCGCCTCCGGCCTTGTTACGCTGGAGCCGGGATCGCGCCCGCACCCGCCCCACCGCCATCCAGAGGAAGAACTGATGGTGATTGCCGAAGGTAGCGGCGAAATCACCATCGAAGGTGCTCCCACGCAGGTCGGCCCCGGAGACATGATGTACGCGGAAGCAAACGTGCTCCACGGCATCACCAACACCGGACCCACCATGATGACGTTCTACTTCACCAAAATGCTCGGCAAGACGCGCTCATAACAAGCACCGGGTTCGCCGCAGAAGCGAGCCCAGCATGCCAGACAGAACGCTTCCATACACTGCTGAGTTTCCCTTCTTATCTGCACCGTTAAACGGGCGGGCAGCGGACAGCGTGGTTCCTGCTCAGTACAATCAGGCATGCAGGGGTGGCACATACGATATGGCGCACATGGTGTTTTGTTCCAAGTACAAGGCAGAGATGGAAGGGTTGGATGAGCCGCCCTTTGACTCCGATTTCGGCAGCAAGATTTACAACACTGTCAGCAAACGGGCATGGAGCGAGTGGGTTGAGCGGCAGAAAATGCTGCTGAACGAGTATCGCCTGCAACCGTGGACGCCACAGGCACAGGAGTTCCTGGTGGAGCAGATGAACGACTTCTTCTACGGTGGCGGCGGAGAATTGCCGAAGGAGTACGTCGCACCGACGGCGTGACGCATGAACGTTTCAACAGTTGTAGAATCGTCGAATGATACCCGCGCCGGGCGCAATGGCAGCCGTTTCGTACGCGCGTGTCTGCGAGAACCTGTGGATCGCACGCCGGTATGGTTTCTGCGCCAGGCGGGCCGCTACATGCCGGAGTATATGGCGGTCCGGCAGCACCACTCCTTGCTGGAAATCTGCGGAACGCCGGATGTCGCCGCGGAGGTCACCATCACAGCGGCAGAGCGCTTGGGCGTGGACGCTGCCATTATCTTTGCCGATCTACTGCTTCCGTTTACGCCCATGGGGCTCGACTTCGAGTTCATCAACGGAGAGGGTCCCGTGGTGCATACGCCGGTGCGCACACTGGCGCAGATCGCGGCGTTGCGCACTGATCGCGCGGATGATCTCTCCTATGTGGCACGTGCCATCGAGCAGGTCGCCAGGCACTTTGCCGCCCCGCGCGTGGATGGGGATCAGCTAGGGATCATCGGCTTTGTCGGCGCTCCATTCACGCTTGCAAGCTACATGATTGAAGGCGGGTCGTCGCGCAACTACGTGGAAACCAAGCGCCTGATGTACGCGGATGGTGCGGCGTGGCAGATGCTGCTGGAGAAGCTCCTAAGCGTCCTGGTGGAATATGCCGCGCAGCAGGTGCAGGCGGGCGCGGATGTTATCCAGATTTTTGACAGCTGGGCAGGTGCGCTCTCCGTTAGTGATTACCGCGAGTTTGTTTTACGGGCGACGGCCGAACTTGTGCAGAGGGTGCAGGCGCTCGGCGTGCCGGTGATTTACTTTGGCGTGGATACTGCATCGCTGCTGAGCACGATGCGCTTGACCGGAGCGGATGTGCTCGGCCTGGACTGGCGCGTGCCACTCGATGAAGGCTGGCGGCTTGCGGGACCACATGTTGCGGTACAGGGCAATCTGGATCCCATCACTCTGTTTGCGCCAGAACACATCCTGAAGCAACGGGTGAAAGAGGTGCTGGATGCCGCGGGGAACCGCAACGGACACATCTTCAACCTGGGGCACGGCATTGTGCCAGGGACGCCGGTCGAGAACGTCATCAATGTTGCACGTTGGGTGCGGGAGATGAGCGTGCGCGCATGAATTCCCTTGGCTATTTTCTTCTTGGATATTTCCGTGAACATCTGAACCTGAGCGGACGCCTGGAACCGGCTCATGAGGCGATGAAGGTTCGCCAATCCCACGTCTCAGAATCTAGACGAGAGGCACCCGCTGCTCCGCCTGATGCACTCGCGGTTCGACGTGACGCCAGGCTGTTGGCTGGTTACGAGGTAAGCGGCGCGGATCACATGGCAGCGGCAACGGCCGGGATTGCGGTGGCGAACAAGCAAGCTGAGCCGGAACACTTCGATGCCATCCTTCTGCTTGCCCACGGCACGCCGGACACGCTGGGTGAGATGGATGCCTACCTGAACCTGGTAACGGGAGGCCGTGGCGTTCCGCCGCACGTTGTGCATGAATTGCAGGAGCGTTACGCGCAGATTGGACTAGAGACTGAGCCGTCGCCGGAAGGTCCGCACCTGACCCGCTGGACGCTGCTGCAGGGCCGCCTGCTGCAGGAGCGCATCGGCGTGCCGGTCTACGTTGCCATGCGTAACTGGAAGCCTTTTATCGCGGATGTTGCCGCGGGGATGAAGGCCGATGGCGTGAAGAAAGTTCGAGCCATTTGCCTTGCGCCGCAAAACTCGCGAACCAGCGTAGGCCTCTATCGCCGAGCGCTGGAAACCGCAGCTGCGAGAGCGTTTCTGATCGATTTTGTCTCTGGCTGGGCCGAACATCCCCTGCTGGTGCAGGCCTATGCGGAGACGATGCGAACCGCGTTGGAAGCCGCGCAGGCAACGGGTGCACGCACGGCCGTGCTGCACACCGCACACTCCGTCCCATGCCGTACCATTCAGGCCTCCGCCAAACCGATCGAGCACCACGGCATGGTGCTGGCCACCGAACCGGACACCTACGCCATCGAGTGCAAGACGACGGCAAAACTCATCGCGGCGGAACTCGCGGACATCCTTGACGAACGCGACTGGTACTTCTGCTTCCAAAGCCAGGGTCTGAGCGGCGGTCCTTGGATCGGTCCAAGCGTCGAAGACATGCTGGCCGCGTTGAAAGGGGAAGGCTACACCCATGCCGTGTTACAGCCCGTCGGATTTCTGTGCGATCACGTGGAGATTCTGTACGACATCGATATCGCGTTCCAGCAGACCGCGCAGGCCCTGGGCATCACTATTTCACGGGCTGCCAGCCTGAATGATTCGCCCACGCTGATCGCCGCGCTTGCTGACCTGGCGCGCCGCGGCACGCGCAGTGAACCTCCGCAGGCATCCGCACCAGAGGGCGCATCAGAGTTGATTCGCGCTCTGACGCCACTTGACGATGCAGTACCGGTCGCTGCGGCGTAGCCGTGCCGCGTTCCATTGCAATCGTCGGCGGAGGCATCGCGGGTCTGTCTGCCGCGTATCAGCTGCGGCTGCGGCAGCAGGCAGGTTCCAGCTTCAGTTTCACACTTATAGAAGCATCAGAACGTTTGGGCGGAATTGTCGAGACACATCGCGAAGATGGCTTTGTGATGGAGTGCGGACCAGATGGATGGGTGACAGAGAAGCCGTGGGCGCGGGAGTTGGCGGAAGAACTGGGGCTTGCCGGCGATCTGATCGCCTCCAACGACGAAACGCGCGTCACCTGGGTGTTGCAGCGCGGCAAACTGGTCCAGGTACCAGATGGGATGCGCATGATGGTACCGGAAAGGCTGGACGCGCTGCACGGCTCGCCGCTTTTCAGCCCGGCAGCGCTGTCGGCCTATGCCGCAGAGCCGGGCCGCGCCGAGGATCTGAAGGCGAGCGCACGGCCCCACGACGAATCGATTGCGAGTTTCGTGGAGCGGCACTTTGGCGGCGAAGTTCTGCGCGTTCTTGCCGCGCCCCTGCTGGGCGGCGTCTTCGGCGGAGATGTGCAACGGCTCAGCGTACGTGCGGTGATGCAGCCGTTTGTGCAGATGGAGCGTGATCACGGGTCACTGATCCTGGCTCTTCAAACGCGTACCGCGCAGGGCGGAACAGCGCCGCGCCAAAGCACGTTCACGTCGCTTCGCGACGGCATGGAAACCCTTACGGAGCGCCTGGTTGCGACCATCCCAAGCAGCGCTATCCAAATGAACACCCGCGTCTCTGCGATGCAGCGCATGGCCAATGGATGGCTGCTGTCCTGCAGCACTGGAGGGGAGACCGCCTTCGATCATGTCCTGCTGGCTACGCCGGTGAAGCAGACGCGCAACCTTTTGCGCGCAACCGGCGAACACGTTTCAGAATTGCTGAACCTGCCGGCAAGTTCTGCAGTCATCGTGGCGTTCGCTTTCACATCGACGGATGCACCCGCGTTCCCCAAAGGTTTCGGTTTTCTTGTTCCGGAAGGCGAAGGCTCCCCGCTGCTTGCCGCTACCTTTGCCGATCAGAAGTTCCCCGGCCGTGTACCGGAGGGCGGCAAGCTGGTGCGTGCATACTTCGGTGGTGCGTCCGCAGACGCTCTCATGCCAAGCACCGACGCGGAGATTGCCGCGCTGGCACTGCGGGAACTGACAAACGTGCTGGGCGCTCTGCCATCACCGCACACCACGGTTGTACGCCGTTGGCCGGATGCGCTGCCGCAATATGAGGTGGGCCACATCGAGCGCATGCAGGAACTCGACCGCCGGGTTGATGCCATCGGTGCCCTGCACCTGCTGGGAAACGCCTATCGCGGCGTTGGTCTGCCAGACCTGATCCGTGATGCGCGAGCAGCCGCTCGCACCATGATTGTTTCTTAGAGCGCGGCCTTGTTAAACCGCTGCGGCAAGCGTCACCGCGAACCAGTTCCGCGGGTCCCGCCAGTCCTGCACGGGAGCATAGCCTGCATCGCGCAGCATGGAGGCTATTCCATCCGAACTGAATTTATAGCTGTTCTCCGTGTGGATCGTTTCGCCTTCGGCAAAGTCGATACGGAGTCCAAGTGCAGCGATGTTCACCCTCTGCGAACGGCTGCTGCGCAGGTGCATCTCAATCCTTGAAGCTGAGGCGTTCCAGACGGCTTCGTGCGCAAACGCTGCCCGGTCAAAGTCACCATCGAGTTCACGATTCAAGCGATGGAGAAGATTCAGGTTGAAATTTGCCGTCACGCCGCTGGCATCGTTATACGCGGCCAACAGCGTCGCCGGGTCCTTTACCAGATCGGTGCCCAACAGCAATGAATCTCCCGGCTGGAGCCGCAGCCGCAAGTTTCTCAAAATCGCGGAGGCGTCCTTCGGATTGAAGTTGCCGATGCTGCTGCCAATGTAAAGTGCCAGCGTCGGTCCCGTGTGCTCGGTGACGGTGATCTGTTCAGTGACGTAGTTTGCGACTTGCGGTCGCACGACAATATCGCTGAGCGCACGCGACAGGCTTGTGCGAGCCTCTTCCAGCGCGGTTTCTGAAACGTCAATGGGCAGGTACTCGGTTTCCCCCTGCATGCGTGCCGCTGCTTCCAGCAGGATGCCAGTTTTGGCCGCCGACCCGGCGCCAAGCTCCAGAAAACGCAGCCTGCCGAGTTCACCCCTGCTGGAGCGCCGGCCAATGTCCAGTGCGGCACGAACAATCCCATGGGCGTTGGCGGCAAAGATGCCTCGCTCAGCACGGGTCAGGTAGTACTCCGGCAACGCCGTGATCTGTTCAAAGAGCCGTGAGCCTTCCGCGTCATAAAACAGCCACGCAGGCAGCCGTTTTCGCACGCACAGCAGACCCTCTTTCACTGCGAAGGCGAGGGGCGAGACTGGATTGTCTGTAGCAGTAGCGGAAGCTGGAGCCGACGTGCTCATGCGTGCGTCGACCCGCTCTGGCGTACGGTTCGGGCCATGCGGATGCCTGACATCTGCCACCGCGTCCCCGGTGAAAAGAAGTTGCGGTAGGTCCGCCGCATGTGGCTGGCGGGTGTAAGGCAAGAACCGCCACGGAGAACCATCGAACTCGACATGAACTTGCCGTTGTACTCGCCCAGGGCTCCCGGAAGCGGCGAATACCCTGGATACCCGGCATACGCCGACGCGGTCCACTCCCAACAATCGCCAAACATCTGCGTCAGGTTGCGCGATGTTGCGGCACCCGGCTGCAGGACGCCGCTCTCCATGAAGTATCCCTCGACTGGAACGCTTGCGGCGGCGTTCTCCCATTCGGCTTCTGTCGGCAAACGGCATCCACGCCAACGCGCGTAGGCATCGGCTTCAAACAGGCTCACGTGGCACACCGGAGTCTCACCTATCTGACTCAATCCACGCCATCCCCGCAACGTGAAGAGACGCCATCCACTGCTGTCGTCCCCATCCCGTTGCCAGTACAGTGGAGACTGCCAGCCCTCCCGCTCGGAGGCGGTCCAGCCTTCTGAGAGCCACAGTTCGGCGCGGCCATACCCATTGTCGTCCATGAACGCGAGATACTCCCTGCATGTAACCAACCGGTTTTCAAGCGCGTAAGGGTAGAGGTACACGGTATGCCGTGGAGCTTCGTTATCGAAGCAGAAGTCCATCGGATCAGAGACGTTTACGCGATACCCGGTCTCCAGGAGGCCGCCGTCAAATTCGATCCATCGCGCAGGCTGGTGCAGGTGTGTGGCAAGCGCGTTCCCCTCGCGATAGGCGGGGTGCAGCGGATTTGTGTAGAAGGCATGCTTGATGTCGGTCAACAGCAATTCCAGATGCTGCTGCTCATGCTGAATGCCGAGCACAATTCTGCGGACAGCGTCCTCCGGGACGTCCGGGCGCTGCAGCAATTGATCGATGTGAGCGTCTACATGTGCGCGAAACGCCAGGATCTGCTCCAGCGGCGGCCGGGAAAACGATGCACGCAGCTTCTTCTCCGGTATCTCAGAGCCTAAAGACTTGTAATAGCTGTTAAATAACCAATGAAAATCCGGATGGAAGGTGCGGTAGCCAGGCAAGTACGGCGTCAGCACAAATGTCTCAAAAAACCAACTGGTATGCGCCTGATGCCACTTGGCGGGACTTGCCTCCGGTGACGATTGCACCATTTGATCCTCCGCGGAGAGCGGCGCGCATGCGTGAGCCGTCCCCTGCCGTGCCTGCCGGTAACGATCCCGCAACTGGAGCGCAATCTCCAAGGATGGTGCCTGTACCGGGAAAACAGAAGGTAAAACACTGGCCATGGTGGCAGCCTTTCGCGGCGCTGAGCATACGCGCCTTGTGCGCAGTGGTTTGGATGCAGATAGCTGCTTCGTTGTTCCAGTGCCCACAGGCCATGGAGAACGGGAAGGCCGATTCTTGCATGATGCAGAACAAGGATCTTTCAGAGAACGGTTCTTTCCGGCTATACTGCACGCAACCTATCAGGACGGTGCAGCCGGTGGAAAACGGGCCGCGTCCGTAGGCCGAGCGAGGTGCGTCTTCCCCACTGCGCGGTCGGCAGTCACCGAATCCGGCTTGCCATCGGCAGCACAGGGGGATTCTTGCGCTGCGCTGCAGGCAAATCCTACACCCCTTTTAAAGCTCTCGATGCATGTTTCGCGGATGTACTCGTTCTTTCGTCCGCTTCTTGCGCTCCTTGCGCCAGGGGATTGCAGATTGTGTGGAAGTCCCTTACGCACGGTGGTGAGCTACCCCGTGTGCGCGGAGTGCGTCTCTGATTTGTCCGCCATGCAGATGGTTTCAGGCTGCGACCGGTGCAGTGAACCGCTGGCACCGGAATCGGCTCGCATGATGGATCTGTCACATGCCGCCTCCCACCAGTGCGTGGAGTGCATAGCGCACGCGCCCAAGTTCATCCGCGCCACGGCATTTGGTTTGTACGATGAGCTGCGCGCGGCCATCCACCTGATGAAGTTCAACGGCGTACCCTCGCTGGGGAAGCCTCTGGGCGCGTTGCTTGCCGCAGCAATCGCGAAACATGGCGGCGAACTTCCGGGCGATCTCCTCGTTGTACCGGTGCCGCTCTTTCGGGGCAAACGGTCCTTCAATCAAAGTTCACTGCTGGCGCAGAGCGCGTTGGTCTGCCTGAAACGCCTGCTACCTGAACGAAAATTCGCGTTGCGCACAGACCTGCTGCAACGGGTGCGGCGTACGGAGAGCCAGTTTCTGCTGACACACTCACAACGCAAGGACAATGTACGAGGCGCATTTGCCACCTCGCCAGCGGTGCGCGGACGCGACATCCTGCTGGTTGACGACGTGTACACCACCGGGGCCACAGTGAAGGAATGTACCCGCGTGCTGCTTGCCGCAGGCGCGAAAAGCGTCAGGGTCGCGACCCTTGCACGCGCGGGACACGACTATGCAATTCCGTGGCGGCCCGCAAACACGTATTCCGCGCCCCAGTCCGGAGGAAGCTCGGCTGCAGGAAAGGCCGCGCCAGTGTAAATCGTTCACGAGAGATGTACGAGTAGCATTGAGGAAAGCACGTACGCAACGTCAGGATTCTGCAACTTCATCCAGGAGTAACGGTCAGTGCATCCCGCCAAAGCTCGCAAACAGAAATCGCTTGCTAAGTGCCATACCCTAACGCCAGTTACTGGCGATGGGGGCGGACGTGTCCGCTATAGTAAAACGCTGCAGGCTCCAGTCCTTGTTTTAAATGCGTCGTACGAACCAATCAACATCTGCGGTGCACGCCGTGCGCTGGTTCTTGTACTAAAAGGGATAGCACGTACTGAGGAGGCGCATGGCGACACTCTTCATGCAGCCAATCTACGCATGCCCATGCCGTCTGTTATTCGCCTCCTGGAATATCGACGCATTCCCCACCAGACGCGCGCACTCTCGCGCAAGAATATCCTGCTGCGCGACCATAACACGTGCCAGTATTGCGCTTGTGTTCTTACCACAGGTGATCTCACGCTGGATCACGTACTGCCCCGTTCGCGCGGTGGCTCCTCCACGTGGGAGAACTTAGTGGCATGCTGCCACGAATGCAATCGCCGCAAGGGCAACCAACTTCTCCATGAATTGAAAGATATGCAGTTGTTACGGGAACCGCGTCCATTTTCATTGCACACATCCCGGCACATCATGCGTATGCTTGGTTCCGGGGATGCGAATTGGAGAAAATATCTCTACTTCGAAACCTAGCTGACGCGTGTCTAAATTCTTAGTGTGCCTTGCGCAAGAGACATGCCGCGCCTGCGGTACTTCAATCGCATGCATGCACATCAATACCGCGTAAACCATATATTGTAAGTTCGCGACCGTCCGATACTATCGGTATGGATGCGCGATCATACGCACGCGCCTGACCGCATGACCGCGAAAGATCATGGCGAGGGCAAACATTGCCGAGATACGTCACCTGCTCTGGTGAATGTGTTCGCTTTGAACGAGCCTAAATGACCTCAGTAATTCATCACAGTATACGTCAGGTTACTTACAGGCAATTAGTGGACATGGCCTTCCGTGCGGCTTAATGTAAATCCTGCCTGGCTGATCCAGCGCAAGTTCTTACTTTAAGGAGATACATCATGAAGAAGTTAATTCTTACGTCGGCCGCGCTGCTGGTGTTCGCTGGCTCCACCCTGTCTGCTCCAGCCCTCACCACGTCGAAGGCACCTACCAAGACGGACTCCGTTCCTGTTGCAAAATGCCCTTATAACGATCCGAATGGTTGTGGCATCCTGGACTGATCAAGAACCTTCTTGTTATGAGTCACAGGCTTGAGTATCCTCTGTGAAAGGGGGCGACTCACCTGTGACTTCGTACGTCCTGTACCTAAGCGCGATCTCAGTGATACTAGGCGCTCTCGTCCTCGCTCTTCTTGTTCGGGCTCACGAGTTAAAAACCTACTGGCCTATGGTCGTCATGGCCAATTGGCAAGCAGCGCCCTGCGCGGTATTGATGTATGTCCGGCACCTCGGACGTGCCAGGATTTCACCAGTGCACGCCTACCACCTCTACTTCAATGCTTTCTGGCCTTCATACGCCGTTGGCTGCCTCTGCTCGGCTGTGCTTACCTTTACAATCTTTCGTGCTGCGATGCGCCCACTGAAAGGCTTACAAAGCCTTGGAAACATCATGTACGGCTGGGCTGCGGGGATCTCCCTTGCAACTGCCATCTCTCTGGCCGCGTCGCCAATAGGAAACGGCCTTGACCACTTCACTCTGGTTGTGAGCCAGTTACAAAGATCCACAGCGGTGTTGATCGTCAGCCTCGTCCTGTTCGTTGCCGTATCGATACGGCCAATGGGACTATCTTGGAGAAGCAGGGTCTTTGGCGCGAGTTTGGGAACGATGGTGGTTTCCTGCACCAACATGATTCAAGCAAACTCTCTTTTGCAGAGCCGTCTAATGTTTTCTTTGAGCAGCGTCATTGACCTCATCAGCAGCTGCGTTGCGCTTTGCATCTGGGTCTACTATTTCGCGATTCCGGAGCCCAAGCGCAAGTTCATCCTCCTGCCGACAACGTCTCCGTTTCACCAGTGGAACCAGGTGTCGGAGATGCTTGGGCACGATCCGGGGTTTGTGGCGATCGGCGGTGTTGCGCCGGAAGCGCTTGCCGGGGCGGAATTGGAGATTTTCCGCAGGGCGTCGGTAAAGATGAGAGAACTCGAACAACAGGGAACACGGGAGGAATTACAAAGCGGCACAGTTTCAAGTACGAACGCCGAAACAGAAGAAGAGACGCACGCCGTGTAGACCAAGCGTTAAAAGGAGCCATCCGCAGATGGCTCCTTATCAGTTGCGGAGTAGGCTACCGCTCCGAGCGCTTCCAGTTCAGCAGATCACCCAGGGTTGTGCTGGACGATGAACCGGATGACGCCTGGTTTGAGGACGGCGGGGTTTTGTAGTTTTCTACTTCATCCCGGCTTGCTTCCTCGCCAACGCCGCGGAGGCTTAGACCGACCTTCTTCTCCTCGGGACTCATCTTCACGATCTTGAACTCGTGCTCTGAGCCGACTTCAAGCGTGGTCTGCTTGCCCTGATCGTTGACTGCTTCCGAAATATGGCAAAGCCCCTCGACACCTTCGGCGATCTCTACAAAAGCGCCGAACTGGGCTGTGCGGAGAACTTTTCCCTTCACAACATCACCAACGCGATGCTGGGCAAAGAAGGTGTCCCACACATCGGGCTCGAGCTGCTTGATTCCCAGCGAAAGCCTACGGTTTTCCGGCTCAACACCCAGCACGATCGCCTTGATCTTTTCGCCCTTCTTCAGCACCTCTGAAGGATGCTTGACGCGCTTGGTCCAGCTCAGGTTTGACACGTGGACCAAACCGTCGATGCCGTCCTCGATTTCAATGAACGCGCCAAAGTCGGTGAGGTTACGAACCCGGCCTTCAACCGTTGCACCGATGGGATACTTGTTTTCCAGCTGCTCCCATGGATTGTCCTGCAACTGCTTCATGCCAAGCGAGATACGGCGGTCGTTCGGATTGACGGCAAGGATGATCGTGTCTACCTCGTCACCGGGTTTGACCATCTTGGACGGGTGCTTCATGCGCTTGGACCAGGTCATCTCCGACACGTGAACCAGGCCTTCAATCCCCTGCTCCAACTCAACGAATGCACCATAGTCGGTAACCGAAAGCACGCGACCCTTGACCTGCGCACCGATGGGATAGCGTTCAATCGCATCCAGCCAGGGATCGGGCGTCAACTGCTTGAAGCCGAGTGAGACACGGTGCTTATCCTTGTCGAACTTGAGGACTTTAACCTGGATTTCGTCGCCTACCTGCACGAGATCGCGCGGATGGGTCAGCCGGCCCCAGCTCATATCTGTGATATGCAGCAGACCGTCCAGGCCTCCAAGATCGACAAACGCGCCGTAATCCGTAAGGTTTTTTACAACTCCTGTCAGCACAGCACCCTCTTCCAGGGTTTCCAGCGTGGTGGACTTGCGGGAGTTCTGTTCCTCTTCAAGGATCTCCTTGCGGGAGATCACAACATTGCCGCGCTTCTTGTTCAGCTTGATGACACGGACGTCTAGCTGCGTTCCAAGATATGTATCCAGGTTGCGCACAGGGCGAATCTCAACTTGCGACCCAGGCAGGAATGCCTTTACGCCAATGTCAACGGTCAGACCACCCTTCACACGCGAAAGCACGGTTCCGGTAACTGGCGTCTTCTCCGCAGCTGCCTTTTCCAGCTGATCCCACAGGCGATGGCGTTGTGCCTTTTCGTACGACACCAGGAAGCCGCCTTCGCCCTCCTCACGCTCGACCACCACCTCCACCGCATCACCAACAGCGAGCTTCACCTGGCCCGTATGGTCCAGCACCTGCTCTTTCGGAATCAAGCCTTCGCTCTTCAAACCGATGTCAACGACGACATGCTTATCGGTGATCTTGACGACCGTCCCGGTAACAACTTTGTCGTCTTCCATGGCGGAAGCAACAGCGGCCTTGTCCTCGGCCTGCTCACGATCGAAGCTTTCCAGGGCTGCAGCGAAGTCGGCCGCATCGTAATCGATGTCGCCGGAGCTGCCTGCTTCCACCTCGGGTGCGGGCGTTACAAGGTGATTGGCACCCATCACAGGGTTGCTTACGGGATCGCTTACGGGGCCGTTTGCCTTGTGCAGAGTGTCAGGGGTGGAGGTTTGGGTTTCTTGGGTGGGCATGGTTTCCAGTTCGGCGCTCAGGGATTTGCTCTCAATCAGAATTTGGCGTATGCGCTGACCCGGGGTCTGGTAGCGAGCGGGGTCATACCGTTCCGGCAACCCGAAAGCCACATAAAGCCGTGCGGCAGACCGAGCCGCATGGGATACGCGTTCCGTGATGTGGTAGGTAGCCCGCGCGACCAGGTGCGCCAGAGCATGGTTCCAGTATAAAACCGGGAATACGCACAGTCAACGTAAGGGCCGGTGCGGCAAGTCGCGCCACGTTTACACGAGGGCTTTGATGCGCCTCCTGACTATACTGCGCGTATGGACCGGCTTTGGACACCCTGGCGCTACGCATACATCTCCGGCGAGAAACAGATCTCGAAGCCGGGCGTGCCGAAGGGCCTGGAAGCGTACCCGGAAGACCACGGATCTGTTTTTCTGAACCTGATTGGATCCGTGCGATGGGCAGCGGCAAGCGGCCTGATGCCGATCGTTGCCGCGGACAAAGCTGGAGGCGTTCTGGTTCAGGCACAGCACAATTTCGTCTGCCTGAATGCGTTTCCCTATACCAGCGGTCACGTGATGGTGGTGCCGTACCTTCACCTGGATTCGCTGGCAAAGCTGCCCACGGATGCTGCACAGGAGATGATGGCCCTGGCGCAGCGAATGGAAGCCGTGCTGCGGACGGTGTACCGGCCGGATGGAATCAACCTTGGGATGAATCTGGGGGAGGCTGCTGGAGCTGGCGTTGCCGAGCATCTCCACCTGCACATCCTGCCGCGATGGTTTGGCGATTCCAATTTCATGACCGCAACCGCGGAGACGCGGATCATCCCGGAAGGTCTGGGCACCACCTGGGAGCGGCTGCGAACCGCGTTAGGGCTGCCAATATCGCAAGGCGGAGCAGACGCGGGCGGTGCCTCTTAAGGATGTTGCGGAGCAACTGCAGACGGCACTTGCAGCGGTGTTCCGCGTTCCATGTCGCCCGCATCGTTTGTGGGCCCGGAGACGCGCGTTGCCTCAGTATTCAGGACGCGCCACTGTCCGTTCGGGCCACGTCCGTAGACGCGCGTGTTCAGGAACATGCCGTCCACAGCACGGCCCTCAATGGTGCCGACCACATGTATTTCCGACGTAGCAATGGCAGAGTCCGGCTGAACCCGCACCTTTAACACACGAAGATCAATGGATGCGAACCGGTTAGTGTGGCTGCCAAGCCGCTGCAGATATTGCTGCTTGCCGGAAAGAGTTCCATTGGACGAGATGGCGACAAAATCGTCCGCCAGTAATTTATCCAGGCTCGCGGTATCCGCTTGAAGCAGATCATTCCGCCATTGTTGTTCCAACGCTTCAATTACTTTTGCGTCGCCGTGATGGCTTTCCTTGCGCGGCTTTCGTGTCTTCACCGCACCGGCCTGAAGCAGGCATACGAGGCCGAGACATGCCACGCACAGGCGACAGCTTCGGGATGTCAAAGACACCTGCATCGCATTCGCATACTACTGCCCGCGCGCGATACCGTCAAAGAATATGCAACAAACGGTGTGAACGGCGGCCCAAAGTGAACTCTGGCCTTGCCTTCATCTACACGACGGCAGCACTCGCGTGAATGACGTGCAATGTGCCTCAAGCGTCGCTGGAGAGATTCGTCGCCGCATTAAATTCCTCCACGCAAAAGGTCTGATGACGCTCCGGTCCGGTGCTCACCATGCCGATGCGGGCACCACTCTCCCTCTCCAGGAATTGCAGGTAGCTCTGCGCCTGTGGCGGCAGCGCGTCGAAGCTGACAATGCCCTCGGTGGAGGTTCGCCAGCCCGGCAGCATGGTGTATACCGGTTCAATTTGATCGAAGCTGCGAATGTCGGCGGGGATTCCGTCCATGTCTTTGCCGTCGATGCGGTAATGCGTGCAGACAGGGATTTCGGGGAGCGTGTCCAGCACGTCCAGCTTGGTGATGACCAGCCACTCCGTCCCGTTGATCATATTGCTGTAGCGCAGCAGTGGAAGATCAAGCCAGCCGCAACGGCGCGGGCGGCCCGTGGTGGCTCCGTATTCCTGCCCGCGGCTGCGCAGCTCATCACCGCTGCCCGAGTGATCCTCCGTAGGAAACGGACCTTCACCCACGCGGGTAACATACGCCTTTGTCACACCGATCACCGTGCCGATGGTGGTGGGACCGACGCCCGTGCCGATAACGGCACCGCCAGCCGTTGCGCTGGATGAGGTCACGAAAGGGTAGGTGCCGTGATCGATGTCCAGCAGCGCACCCTGCGCGCCCTCAAACATTACGGATTGGCCGCCCCGGATCGCATCGTTGAGCAGGACTGCTGTGTCCGTGACGTACGGGGCGATCTCGCCCGCGTACCGCGCGTACTCTTCGTAGATTCTTGCCGGATTCAGCGGCTCCGTGCCAAAAAGCGCATGCGCGATCTGATTCTTCTCGTTGCAGGCATTGGTGATGTGCGTCCGCAGCAGCTGCGCATTCAGCAGATCGATCACGCGGAGCCCGTTGCGGTGCATCTTGTCTTCGTAGGCCGGGCCAATGCCGCGGGACGTGGTTCCAATCTTGGTGCGCCCCGGCGCGTTCTCCGCCGCGAGCTCAATCATGCGGTGGTAGGGCAGGATCACCTGCGCGCGATTTGAGACGAAAAGCTGGCCATCGACCGGCAAACCCTGCGCCTTCAGCATCTTGATTTCACTCAGCAGCGCTGCGGGATCGACGACGACGCCGTTCCCGATGACGCCAAGGCAGCCCGGCCGAAGAACGCCGCAGGGTACAAGGTGAAGCACGAATTTCTTGCCTTCGATGATGACGGTATGTCCGGCGTTGTGGCCGCCGGCGTAGCGTGCAACCACGTTGTAGCGCTCACTAAGTACGTCAACGATCTTGCCCTTGCCCTCATCGCCCCATTGCGCGCCGAGTACAACCGCCGTCTTTTTCTGCATGATCAAAAAACTCCAGTCTTACAATCCCGCATGGCGGGCAGGTGCGCAACGCCGTGTATGCGTCTGTTCACTGAAACAGCAACATGCTGATCCTACAGGGCCCACGCGGCCCGGCGCTCGATTTAAGCGCGGCCCGCAAACTCGCGCGTTTCCGTGGCGATCTTGATCTTTTCGCCTTCCTTGACGAACGCTGGCACGCGGATGACCAGGCCCGTCTCCATCGTGGCCGGCTTGCTGGTGGTGCCGGTAGCGGTATCGCCCTTGAAGCCCGGTTCCGTCTCCTTCACCGTCAGCTCCACGTGCATGGGCAGTTGCAGGCCGATGGGATTGTCCTGGTATTTCTCAATCTGCACGGGTGTGCCTTCCAGCAGGAACTCGAGCGCGTCGCCGAGCATTTCCGTGCTCAACTGCAGCGTCTCGAAGCTGGTCTGGTCCAGGAAGTAGGCTCCGTCGGCGTCGTTGTAAAGGTAGGTCGCTTCAACATCTTCCAGGTCAGGCTCCTTGAACTTGTCGTCTGCCTTGAAGGTCTTATCGAAGACGGCCCGGGTCAGCAGATTGCGCATCTTCAGGCGAACCAGCGTCTGTCCGCCGCGTGCCGTGGGCGTTGAGATTTCCTTGTCCAGGCAATGGTACGGAACGCTCTCGTGCTCAAAATACATCTTGCGCTTGATGTCGATGGCATCAGTCAGTGCGGCCATGGTGCTTGCTCCTTCGTCGATGGACCTCCACCAGCATAACGAAGGCGCATCCAAAGGGAGCAATGCCGGAGTTGCCAGAGGTCGAGACCGTTGCAAATGGCGTCCACGAGCGGGTACGTGGAGCGCTGATCGAACAGGTGACGCTGGGCAGGCACAAGGAACCGCTGAAATCATCCGCGGCACACATTGAAGAGACACTAACCGGTGCGCGGATCGAAAGGGTGCGGCGTGTCGGTAAAACGATCGTAGTGGACGTTTCGAAGAGCGATGGCACCCACGCGCAGATGACGATCCACCTGGGCATGACAGGGCGTCTGCTGGTGAGCAAGGCGGATGTCCCGCTGCCCAATCACACTCACGCCGTGCTGCACCTGCACGACGGGCGCGAGGTGCGCTTCGTCGATCCGCGGCGCTTTGGGCGGGTCGGCATTGTGGAGGAAGGCACGCAGTACCAGGGCCCCGGAGCGGAGCCGCTGACGGTTTCGCCGGAGACTTTCGCGGTGCTGTTTCGTGGACGCAAGACGCCAATCAAGGCTGCGCTGCTGAACCAGTCGCTGCTGCACGGTGTAGGCAACATCTACGCGGATGAGAGCCTGTTCCGCGCGGGCATCCGCCCCAAGCGCCATGCGGGCAGGCTGACGCGGGCAGAAGTTGCACGCCTGCACGCAGCATTGCAGACGGTGCTGCGGCACGCCATCGCACTCGGCGGATCGTCCGTCTCAGACTACGTGGACGCGGACGGCGTACGCGGCTTCTTCCAGTTGGAACACCGCGTCTACGCGCGCACCGGACAACCCTGCCGCGTGTGCGGCGCACCCGTCCAGCGGATCGTGATCGGCGGACGCTCCACACACTTCTGCAAGACTTGCCAGAAGTAGAAAGAAGATCAATTGTGTTCAATCACGGAGTTGGGATGGAAGCCGTCTATGGCTCGCACCTAAGCCTTTGTAGGGACACCCTAAAGAGCGTCAGCAGCGGGTGCTCTCATGAGATGGTGTTGTCATGGAACTGACCATGTATCAGGTAGATGCGTTCACTAAACGCGTCTTTGGCGGCAATCCCGCCGCTGTGTGCCCTCTCACTGTGTGGCTGCCGGACGCCGTGATGCTCTCGATTGCCGCGGAAAACAACCTTGCAGAGACAGCGTTTTTTGTTGAGGAAGGCGGCGGGTTCCGACTGCGATGGTTCACGCCTGTGGCCGAGGTGGATCTTTGCGGCCATGCGACCCTGGCGTCCGCGGACGTGATCTTTCGCCTGCTTGAGTACAAAGGAACCACCATCCACTTCGACACTCGCTCTGGACCGCTCCGCGTCCAGCGATCCGGCGACCTCTATAGCATGGACTTCCCAGCAAGTGTACCGGTTGAGTGTGCCGCTCCTCAGGCACTTCGGGAGGGGCTGGGACTTTTTCCACGACGCGTCCTGAGAGCCTTTGACTACATCGCTGTGTTCGAATTCGAGGAGGCGGTGCGGTCGATCAAGCCGGACTTCGCGAAGCTCAAAGACCTGGACCTGAGAGGCGTCTGCGTCACCGCACCGGGGCGAGACTGTGATTTCGTCAGCCGCTTCTTCGCTCCAAAGCTCGGTGTGGATGAAGATCCCGTGACCGGTTCCGCACACTGCGAGCTTGCGCCTCTTTGGAGCCACTTACTCGGCAAAACGCGGTTGGAGGCGATTCAGGTGTCCGCCCGCAGCGGCCACGTTCGTTGTGAACTGAAGCGTGATCGAGTCATCCTCAGCGGCCGGGCCGTTCACTACATGACCGCACGCATCATCATCCCAGATGTCTAGCGCTCCCCGGCAAACGGCCCGCTCGCCCCTGGTTCTGGAGCCGTTTGTAAACGTCGCCAGAAGGCATAAGAGATGATCCAGAGCACGCCAGTGAGTGTCGAGGGTACAAATGCTGCAGGACGATCATGGATCGAAAAGTGAGCGATGAGCGCCGAAATGAGGTTGATCGCGAAACCGGCATACGCCCATTCCTTCACTCGGGCGGGCACGGCGGGGATCAACAGTGCAAGCACGCCCGCCACTTTGGCCACAGAGAGTTCCACCCGGAAGAAGCTGGCGGGAAAGCCAAGACGAGTGAAGGCCTGCGCTGCCTGAGGCAACACCCGAAGCTCATAGTAGGCTGTAAAACTCATCTCCAGGCAAAAGATAGCGGTTACGATCCAGAAACAAGTAATTATCTTTTTGGACGGTTTCATGATGCTTCCTTGTTAAGAACTTGCTCCAGGTTCGAAAGGAATTTCTGCCATCCATGATGAGCGCCTTGGTATGCCGCCCCTTGATCAGAACGGAAGCCGGAATGCTCCATGCGCAGGCGCGTTCCGCCTTCCACGGAAGTCAGAGTAAATTCCACGGTGCTATCGAGACCGAATGCACGCCACGAGTAGGAGATCCGTATCGGACGCTCAATGACGAGCACCTTGCAATCGATCACTCCGTCCCAGCCGGTCACGGGCTCGTTCTGGAACTTAAATTCCCGGCCAATCTCCGGCTGGAAGTCGTTCCTAAGCAGCCATTGCGTCAAGAGCGTTGAATCGGTCATTGCCCGCCACAGCTTCTCGGGAGGATGCGGAAACGTCTTTTCGATGACGACGCTGTGTGTATCATCAGCCGATTGACTCATGGTTCCATCCTTTCGAGCAGTGCCTCAAGCCGGTCAAATCGTTCTCGCCAGAACACTCCATAATCGCGAAGCCAGTTCACCACCGGTTCCAAAGCCTCTGGCTGCGTTCGATAATGCGTCTCTCGCCCCTGGCGGCGGTGACGCACCAGCTTTGCGCGCTTCAGAACCGAGAGGTGTTTTGAAACTGCAGGTTGAGAGACTCCGGCGAAGCCCGTCAGCGCGTGCACGGTCAGTTCACCTTTCCGTGTTAGTTCCTCGTAAAGCGCCCGGCGCGTTGGGTCGGCGAGAGCTCGGAAGACGAAATCAGAGAGAAGCGTTTTCACAAGAACAAACCATAACCATATGGCTATGGCTTGTCAAGGAAGAATCGTTCAATTGACACGAGCCGTAACGACAGGTCGACTTGTGGAGGCTGAATGAACTTGAGCAGCGCTTGCGATCTTTTGTCAGGAGCCGGATTCTTGATGGAGGAATCGGAGCTACATGAAGGCGCGAATGCTGGCGAATCCTGCTGCTCCGGCGTCTAGGGACTCCAGCGCATTTGCCTCTGTCACCCCCCCGAGTGCGAGAACTTGGATTGGTGAGGCGAGATTGCAGGCTTCGCGTAACGCCGGGAGACCGGTGCCAGGTGTGACGAGTTCTCCGGCAACCCGCTTCTCATACACCGGCGCGAAGAGGATCAGATCAGCGAACCTGCGCGCGAACGCCACTTCTTCCAGAGTGTGGCAGGAGACGCTGACAAGGAGGCGCATGCCTTGGACATGCTGGCCGCCAGGTACGTCTGTGTGGAGCATGGATGAAGGAAGGTGCGCGCCATCCACGCCGGCAGCTACCGCGAGCGCGGGTGCACCGTTGAGCAGCACTTTTGTCGTCCCACCGGCAGCGTGGATGGCTCCCTGCACAACGTATGCCAGCGCGATGCGTTCGCCCTCGGGCAGATCTTTTTCGCGCACTTGCAGGTAGTCCACTCCCGCATGGGCAAGGCGTACAGCTTGGTGGATCAAGGCATCCCGCCTCTCCAGTTCGGCACCGTGAAACATCCGCCGGTCTGTGATGGCGTAGCGCAGCATGTTGTGTCCGTGTCTCAAGTTGTACCCTGATAGGAGAGGAGCCGGGCAGGGAAATGATCCCTGTGCAGGCATCCTAACGTGTCAGGCATCACAAACTACCCAGGAGACGCATGGATTCCCTGCAACAGCAGAACGGCCCGCAGTGGCAGCACGACATAGAACAGCAACAGGCGGAGACGATCCGCAACGAGAACCGCGCCGGAACCACGCCGGAGGAGATTGCCGTTTCCTTTCGCAATCATATGACTCACACGGTGGGCCGGCCGTTGGACACCTCCAGCGTGATGGACCAGTACCATGCGCTGGCCCTGATGGTGCGTGACCGGCTGATGGACAAGTGGCTGAAGACAATTGAAACCTATCGCTCGCACGATGTGCGGGTGGTCAGCTATCTGAGCGCGGAATACCTGCTGGGACCGCACCTGCAGAACGCTCTGCTCTGCCTTGGCCTGACGGAGGCGTGCGAGGCAGGGTTGAAGTCGCTTGGCCTTGACCTGACGGCGATCACCGATGTGGAACCCGAACCAGGTCTGGGCAACGGCGGCCTGGGCAGATTGGCCGCGTGCTTTCTGGACTCACTGTCCACGCTGAACACGCCGGTCATCGGCTACGGATTGCGCTACGAGTTCGGCATCTTTCGCCAGGAGATCGTGAACGGCTGGCAGGTGGAGAAGTCCGACAAGTGGCTGCAATATGGCAATCCCTGGGAAATTCCCGCATCAACCTCGTATGATGTCGGCTTTTTCGGCCACACCGAACTCTACAAGGATGGCCGGGGAGAACCCCGCTGCCGCTGGACGCCAGCGCAGATCATCAAGGGTGTGCCGTACGATACGCCGATTCCCGGCTACAAGACGGAGACCGTTAACCGCCTGCGGCTATGGAAGGCGGAGGCCGTCGATTCGTTTGATCTCGACGTCTTCAACCGCGGGGATTACATCGGCGCGGTGCGCGACAAGATCCAGTCAGAGACGATCAGCAAAATCCTCTATCCGCCTGACGAAAGCCTTGATGGCAAGCGCCTGCGGCTGATGCAGCAGTTCTTCTTCACTTCATGCTCGCTGCAGGACATGATCCGCCTGCACCTGCAGATGAAGAAGCCGCTGAGCGAGTTCGACCAGAAGTGGTCGGTGCAGTTGAATGACACCCATCCCTCCATCGGCATTGCGGAGCTGATGCGGTTGCTGCTGGATGAACACGCCATGACGTGGGACGATGCCTGGAAGATTACGCAGAACACCTTTGGCTACACCAATCACACGCTGCTGCCAGAGGCGCTGGAGCGCTGGCCGCTGGATTTATTCGGCAATCTGCTGCCGCGCCATCTGGAGATCATCTACGAAATCAACCGCATCTTCCTGGACGACATGCGCAAGCGCTTCCCAGGCGACGAGCCACGTATCCGGCGCATGAGCATCATCAGCGATGGCAATGACCGCAGCGTGCGCATGGCCTACCTGGCTGTGGTGGGCAGCAAGGCCGTCAATGGTGTCGCCGAACTGCATACCAGATTGCTGGAAGAAGATACGCTGCATGACTTTTATGAAGCCTATCCAGAACGGTTCAGTAACAAAACTAACGGTGTCACGCCGCGCCGCTGGCTGATGCTCTCCGACCCCGGCCTGAGCGCCCTTCTCAACGAATGCATCGGCACAGGCTGGCAGAAGGACCTGTACGCACTCCGCGAGATGGAGAAGTTCGTTGGTGACCAGGGCTTCCTGCTGAAGTGGCGCAAGAGGCAGGAAGAAGCGAAGGGACGTCTGGGTGTCTACATCAAGGACACCATGAACATCCGTGTCGATCCCGCCTCCATGTTTGACGTCCAGGTGAAGCGGCTGCATGAGTACAAGCGGCAACACCTCAGCGCACTGCACATTCTGTCCCTGTATTGCGCCATCAAGAACGGGACGGTCAAGAACATGGCACCGCGCACGTTCCTGTTTGGCGGCAAGGCGGCACCCAGCTACGTGATGGCAAAGCTGATCATCAAGCTGATCTGCTCCGTCGGCGATGTCGTGAATAACGACCCGGATACGCGCGACTTGATGAAGGTGATCTTCCTGCCGAACTATTCAGTTTCACTGGGACAGAAGATCTATCCTGCAGCTGACCTGTCCGAACAAATTTCCACCGCCGGAAAGGAAGCGAGCGGCACGGGATGCATGAAGTTCATGATGAACGGAGCCGTGACCATCGGCACACTGGATGGTGCCAACATTGAGATCCGCGAAGAGGTGGGCGACGATAACTTCTTCCTCTTTGGTCTGACCGCGTCAGAGATCGGACACCTGCAACGGACCGGCTACAAGCCACGCAGTTACTACGAGAAGAGTCCCGCGCTGCGGGAAGTTCTAGATGGCCTGCGCGATGGGCGCTTCAGCAATGGGGATAAGGATCTGTTTGCCCCGCTGGTGAACGACCTGCTGACAACCGACCGGTACTTCGTGCTGGCCGACTTCGATGCATATACCCAGGCGCAGGCGCAGGCGGGTTCTGCCTACGCTGACATCGCGCGGTGGGGCCGCATGTCGTTGCTGAATACGGCGCGGTCGGGCAAGTTCTCGTCAGACCGCACCATTCGCCAATATTGCGCGGACATCTGGAAGGTGCCGGTCGGGTAATCCGTCGCGTTTGTCATCACTCCGCGTCCAGAGCTTGCTTTACCTGGTTCCAGAAGGCAAGGCGGGCTGCGGAATGGGCCGCGCCTGTAGCCGCCGGCCAGTCGCCCAGGGTCACGATGACGAGTTGCCGTCCAGGGTCAATCAGAATGGATTGGCCAAAGATGCCAAGCGCGGCGTAGCTGCCATCCGGCTGCGGCCACCAACCGTACCCGTACGCTGCGTTGCCTGCCTGCACCTGATTTTGCGACGCCTGCGCAAACCAGCCCCGCGGCACTGAGCCGTGCCCGCCCTGGAGAACCCACAGGCCGAATCGTCCGAAGTCGCGCAGCGTGGCGGATAGCCCGGAGCCGCCAAACTCCTCGCCATCGTTGCCGGGGGCGGTTGCAATCCAGGTCGCGCTGTGCTCCATACCTGCCCGTTGCCATAAGGTACGGCTAAGCTGCTGTGCCAGTGTCTGGCCCGTGGCCCGCCGCAGCAGCACACCCAGCAGATCGGTCTCACCCGTGTTGTAGAGCCAGCGCGTTCCCCGTGGAGCGGCGCGCGGAAGGTGGCGCATGTACTCGACGATTGGGTTCAACCCGTGCGGCACGGGTGTTGTATAAAGGCGAACATTATCGGCATCGGCTGAGGAATAGTTCTCGTTCCAGCGAACGCCGCTGGTCATCAGCATTAGCTGGCGAATGGTGACATCGTCGTAGGCGCTGCCCCGCATCTCTGGCAGGTACCGGGTCACAGGGTCGTCAAGTGAATGCAATGCTCCACGTTGCAGAGCCGCCGCAGCCAGGGTATCCGTTACGGCCTTCGTCACGGAAAAGCTCGTCCAGCGTGTTGCAGGCCGCAAGCCAAGGGCATACTGTTCAGCCCGCACACGCCCATGCTGTAGCACAAGCACCCCGGCAAGGTGCTCCGCTTGAACATAGCGTGCCACCATCGCTCCATTCAGCGGTGAGCCGTGATGCAGTCTCCTTACCGCCCCGCCGCGCGCCACACGATGGACCGGAAAATACCGGTCCATATGCGCGAAGCGGCTGTCCCGTTCAGACTGCGTCCATTGCAGGTCAGCCGCCAGGCGTTCACCCACGGAGAGCTTTGACGGCGCACGCCACCCATCTGTTCCTGAAGCCCCTTGTCCGGCAGTTTTGAGGGGCCGCGCTAGCGCATACACCGCAAAGATGGCAAGAGCAATTCTTCGCTTCGGTCTGAGGATTGCTTTGGCCAATCTGTGGAAAGCGCACATGCATTTCCCTGAAGCGGGGGAGCGGTCTTCATGCCGCATTCACACTGCGGAATCGCCGTAAGCTCACCGTTTTCAAGAGCTTACCTTGATTTGGTAGAGCGGTGACGCCTCGTAGGCAGTTCAAACTTAGGAAACGCTAATTCGCCGGGCGGAGACTTCCACAGCGTTTTCCACAGCCTTGCGCGCGCTTTTGTGGCAGTAACCCAGGCGAAGAAAAAACGGCAGAGCTGAAGTACCCTTCTGCCCTGCCGTGTGTACCAGGAAGTGAGTTACTTGGTGGGCGGACGCGGCGTTGTCGTACTGCGCGGTGCCGTGGAACGAGGCGCGGAGGTCGCCGGTGCTGGACCGTTGGAAGGCGGTGCGGCGACGCCGGAGCTGGCGTTGTACGCGTCCACAACTGCGCGCGTGATGTCCGTCTGCGGCACTGCGAACAAAACGTTGCTCTGCTGGCCGCTTACGTCCAGCAGCAGCGTGTAGCCATTGTCAGTAACATATTTCTGCACGACCAGATTCACCTTCTGCGCCACGCGGGCATATGCCTCCTGCAAGTCGTTCTGGTACGCGGTGGAAGCATCTTCACCGTCGCGCTGCAGGGCTTTCTGCTTGGCGTCGATGGTGCGGACACGGCTGGCACGCTCATCGTCGGAGATCGTCGTGGCACTCTGCAACTGCTTCTGCAGGCTGTCCACCTCGGTCTCCTCCGCCTGAATCCTGGCCTTCTGCGGCTCGTATTTCTTCTGGGTGTCCAGAACAGCCTTCTGGCCTTCGTTGGTGGCGAAGACCGCCTGCTCAAAGGCGATCAGGGCGATTTTCGCGGGAATGGCTTGAGGCTGAACCACGGCAGCGGCAGCCGGCGCGCTGGAGGCAGCGGGAACCCGTGGTCCTGCAGCCTGCGCAAATAGAGATGGTGAGCACGCAAGGGTAGCGATGCCGGCGAAAAGAGCCGGGAACTTCAGAACACGATTCATGGGATGAGGTAAAGCTCCTTGGGACCTAAGCGGGCCGCGTGGCAGTGCGACTGGTGCGGTCACAGGCTCGCCGCTCCTGCACGCGTGGAGACTGGCCATGTCGCCGGTCAAACACGATTATAGGTCCGCTCAATCGCGACGGTCAATCCGCGGGAGCAGCCTTCGACGATGCCAGGCAAGTCACGCCGGCATGGCCGCCACTGCGGGTCTGCCTATTACCGCCGCACCTATAATCAGTGTCTCTGGATTCTCGGGACGGATCTCCACTGAAAACGCCTGCAGCGGACTCATTCGCACCATCTGCTGTACATAGTGATTCAAGAGCGGCAGTTCCACAAACCGGACGTTGTACCCGGTCAGATAGAACTTGCCCGCGCCGCTCAGATGAACAGACGTTGCGGTGCCGGCAGCCAGAGCGCGGTGCCACAACTTCTTGAACTCGATGCAGCGCTGGTCACCCTTATCAGCCGCTTCGAAGACATCCTCTGGCTCCATGTCCAGAAACCGGAGCCGCATGGCGCGGTGGCCCATGATGCCTTCCATGTGCCCGCGGCCGCCACAGCCGCAATATGTTTCGCGGTCATCCAGCGTTACCACGATGTGGCCGCCTTCTCCCACACTGTCGCGCAGTGGATACGATCCGAAGCCGATGCCGGTGCCGATGGTCCATACACGGATCAGGCTGTCGAGTTTGCCCTGCTGCTGGGCCAGCCCCGCAGCCACTGCGTCCGCGTCGTTGATGAGCGCGACAGGTACGTCCAGCCCGTGCTCCTTTAACAGCGAGCCCACCTCTGCGACAATGCGGGCACCCTTCAATTGCGGCAGGTTGGGGCTGTCCTCCACGACGCCCTGCTTCACGATACCGGGAACGGCGATGCCCACACCCGCCAGCGGCGCGCCTTCATTTTCCTTGGCCACCCCGACGATCTGCTCACACATGACAGCAATCAGGTGCTCGCGCGGCATCTCCACCAGCGCATCTTCATAGAACTGATCTTCCGGGTAGGAATGCAGCTTGCCGATCACGCCTTCCGCGCAGACAAGGCCGGTGATGATGCGCTTCGACAGCGTGAGACCGATGGTTCGTACCTGTTCGTTCATGTCGTACCGCTTTCTGCAGGGGATGAACAATATGCCTTATCCAGCACGCGGGCGCAAAGGTGCCGTGCCGGGGATTATCCACCGGCCACACGGCGAAAGGCAAGTGTTCTGCCCTGAAATGCGTCAAGAAACGCCTACCGGCGCGCAAAACGGGCTTCGAACGCAGCTTCCTGTGCTGCAAAATGCCGCTCCCGCAGGCTCAACATTCCTCGCATCAAGGCCGGGATGGCGAGTGCAACCAGACCCGGATATAGCCAGATCGACCATGCTGAGGTGTTGCCGTACCCGTCATTCCATCTCCAGTCCGGAAGCATAATCAGGTCGGTGCGCAGGCCGGGAGTGCGTGCGGTCAGCCGAGCCAAGGCTTCCGCAGGAACGTTCGCGTTCGCCAGCGGGACCACGCTGCCCCCCACGAACACATGCTTCTCTACACCCGTTAGCATCACGCTGCGTACAAGGGTGAGCCGCTTGCCATCCGCTGCCTGGTACCAGCCCAGCGATTCCTCATCGGGAGTAGATGTAAAGCCCTTTGGCGGATTCATATACCCGATGGGAACGGAATCTCCGATCGTCAGCGGGTCGGAGAGATGGATGGTAGCTTTGCGTTGAGGCTGAGCAAGCCATTTCGCCGTCGACATCTCTCGCATGATGTGGCTGGAAGGTGGACCGATAAGCCAGGTAAAAGCAGCCACCAGAAGCAGGAGCGCACCCAGTCCCGCGAACCCCCGGCTGACGGGCTTAAACAGCCGAGGATTGAGCCGGGCGGAAGAGTAATCAGACGTGGGCAGGTTTCGCTCCACCTCCGCCACGATGCGCGGCAGGTCTTCGGTCCGGATAGCCCTCTTCTGCCAGAGGCGCGTGATGGAGGTGGGCAGCATGTGATACCGGCCGTCCACGCTGGACCGCAGGCCGAGAGCTTCCCCCGCACTTAGCGTCATGCCGTCGGAGGCTGTTTGCATCGCCTTGGCGGACTGCGGCGCGAACAGCTTCACGTAGCGGTCATTCACCATGCGGTACACGCTCAACGTCATTAGAGACGGGCGGTCGCCATTCCACGGATCCGGCGCGTTGAAGCTGGTCACCGTGGCCATCTGCACCGGGGAGGAACTGAGCCTAAGGCCGGCCGTCATCATGATTTGACCCACATGATGATGCCGCCGATGAATGCAGCCACGCCCCAGTACTCCATGTTGAGGTAGTACAAGCTATGCGTCGGTCGGCCCATGTAGGTGCGGCCGGTCTTTGGTTCAATCATCTTGCGGAGAGGCTTTCGATTCAGATAAATACCTAGAGCGATCAGAATCACACCCGCCAGCAGCAATCCCGCGACGAACGGCATGCCATACACCGTTGGGCGAGTCGCCTGCGCCCACGTCTGCCCTTGGTGCAAATGGATCAAGCCTGGAACAAAGTAGAGACAGCCCCACAAAATCATGACAGTCCACCAACCGTGGCCGCGCCACACTACCATGTACGTCTCCTTTAATTCCTTTGCTTGTGCACCGATAATATGCGAAAAGGTGGGGAGGTTGTGCCCTCGATGGCTGCCACAATCGTCACTCTGCGTCACTCTCTGGAGCAGTACTTTCGTTTGCCGCAGCCACGATCCTGGCGGCCTTACGCAGCAACATGGGCCGGGGATCGCCGCGCCGGCCTTCCGCTGCAATGTCCTCCGCTTGACGCAACAGGCAAGCGACAATCTCTTCCGTGGTGACTGGGACACGTGAATATCGCATCACTGCTCTCCGGTCTGCTTCGTTCTGACTCTACGCAGGAAATAGCTCATGTGTCTTAACTCCGCAAGCAGCAAGTCAGTAAAGCGGACATGACGTTCGATCTTGTTCTCCCTCCCTGACTCGCTGTAGAAATACACCGGCGGATCATCAGAGCGTACAGGGAGATCGCACCAGCCGAACATGTAACCCTGGTGGGACATAAAGGTGAGCGTGTCTCCAGGCGGAGTGTACTCCACCTCCATGTAGGCCATTTCCCCGTCAATCGTGTTCAGGCGTGCAGCATCGATAAACCAGTCACTGCCCTGAAACACGCCTTTGCGATCCTGCCCCATAAAGGCGAGGTATTGCTTGTACGCGAGCGGCAGACGCCATCCGAGTCGCGTTTCGAGGTCAGCGATCTCCTCCGCTCCGCAACCAACCGCACGCCCGCTCCACGGCTCGACCATCTCCTTATGAAACGCCCGGACTTCGACGAGGTGATCTACCTCCTGGGGTAAGGATGGCAGGTCGGGGAAACCTGGCCAACCTGCATCGTCAAGCAGTTCAGGAAACGCTGGAGCCGCGCGCCGCAAGAGCGCCAGCACGAGATTCTCAAAGATTCCGTAGCCCAGGTGTTCCGGCCCGATTTCTGCTGAACCTCGCGCCACATGAAAGTTGGGATCGGTGTTCTGCCACGCCTCGGAGCGCCACGTTGCCTCGTATTGCTCCGTGTCGGTCGCGTTCACCGCACCGGCAAAGCGGATTGCCGCCGTGGTGCTCATCGTGTAAGAGGAATGCGAGCTGGTCCTGACAAAATCCCAACTGTAGTACGGGCGCGATTGCACCCAGTCGAATCCTGCAGGATTGGAGTTGTCCCGCACCGTGATGCCGAGCGCCTCCAGGCGCTGTCTCGCGGCACCTACTACAAAGCCCAGCGATGCCGCCATCCGTTTGAAGCGTGCATCGCGCACTTCCTCTGGAGAAAAACTTGGCCACGCCGCGGCGCGCTTCGCCCGGATGGCGCTCATGAGATCAGGCGAACCTTCTTCACGCTCCGGGGTCATACGCGCAGGTCGCCGCCTGTCTGGTCGAAGTTCACCAGGGAGAAGCTTTGCGTCTGAGCGCCGCCCTCTGGAACGAGGACGAAACCGCCGCGCTGCTTCACCATCTGCACCATTGCGTTGAATGTCGCGTCGTGGCCGGGCCAGGTCTGTGGATCGGTAAAGTAGCGCCAGAATGGTGTCATGCCGGGATAGGCCTTGGTGGCAACCGAGATCCAGGGTGTTTCATAGCTGACGAACGTCAACTCAGCCATCAGTTCGCCGCCAAGGCAAAGCTCCCAGTGCCGGGGTGGTCCAGCGGGCGTTCCGGCTGGTACAGTGCCGGGGTAAGAGGCGGAACTTTTAGGGATAGTACTGCTGGCTTGCTGACCGCGCATGGTCATCGCCCAGAGGATCATGGTTACGAAGGCGAACAGATACCCAAAGATCGCGACAACCCAGGCCGTATCGTTGGCGCTCCGAACATTTTCATCCAGGACAATTACGTCTGGCGCAAGGCGCAAACCGCTGCGTTCGTATTCTGCGCGAACCATGCCCGGCAACGCATGACGGAAGACGGCTGCCGGACCGATTCGCACCGTACCAGAGCGTCCGGATGAAGGCACATCTTCTTCTGACGCGGCGTGCGGCAGGGTTTCTCGTAGTACGTACTGCACAGCTGTCTCGGGAGTCCACGTGGGGCTGGTCAGCGGCGTGTAGCGGGTACGGGTGACATTGCCGTTCAAAGTCTCCTCGACGGTGTAGGCATATCGTATTCGCAGGTTCCCAGAGACAATGAGCCGTTTGGCCGACGGTGCTGCCGTGGATTGGCTCAGGTCCACTTCCTTGCTTGCAGTGTCGCTGGCTTCAGAGATGGCGATTCCTGTCGCAACAATACCCGTGAGCAGCGAAACAATGCCGATGGTCAGCATCGTGCGCCGTGTTGTGCGCCGCGCGGCTTGCGGGTCAGCCCCAATCCCCAGCAGTTCAGGCCGCGGCCGCTTCCACGTGTCCGGCGCGATGAACTTGGTAGGCGACCAGAGTGCAATCAGCAGACCAATGAACGTGCCCGTGGGACCGTACGATCCGAAGATTCGCATCTCCAGTTCCGCCAGCCATTGGTACAGCCCGGTATAGGTGGCGGCCGCGTAGATCACGTAGGCCACGCAAAGGCCCATCCAGGAGAGCCCCGCTGCTGTGCGCCACTTCGTTTCAGTCTGCTGCTTCACTGCCATCGCAGGCATAGATGCATTGTTGTCCATCGGTGGTCAGCAGCCAATTCGGGCAGGAGCCCGATACGGACTACTGACGAGCGTTGCGAAGTACATTCTTTCCGAAGTGAAACGATGGGCCTACTGAGAAGCGGTAGCTCCAGCTGCCGTTCGCCAGAATATTCGTGAAGGGGTGGTTATGCCCCGCATCGAACTGCACGCGCGCGCCCATGTGCCTGAACACCGGAACTTCCATTCCGCCGCCCGCGCCGTACGCTCCGTACCAGTCGCTCAGGCTTCCGTTCGGGGCGAGTTGCGCGGCAACAAGCCCGCCGATCAGATCGTTGGGGTGCGGTGTCGCTGTGATGTGAAACGCTGCCAGCACAGGTCGCACGAAAAACGTGGCAGCATGATAGTGCCGGATCACGAGCTGGCCGCCCGCGGTAAAGGTTTGCGTGGTGGCACTAAAGGGTAAATGGAGAACGTATCCCGGAGGAAGCTCCGCCGCCAACTGCTGCTGCAGCGCAGGCGTGGCAATGCCGGTGGTCAGGTAACTCGACCCATTCTGCACGCTGTAATCAAAGCCGTAGGATATCCACTTAGACGCTGTTAAACCGGCCTGAAGATGAAATCCAACCTGATTGATGTTACTTAGGCCCGGCGTATTCAAGTCAGAAAAGCCGGTGTAGAGGTCGTAGCGGCCCGCGTAGTCACGCTGTGCGTGTGCAGATGAGAACGCAAGCAGTAAGACGCATACGCCAAGAACGGCGTGGCGTACCGGCAGGGAAGTAAGTCGCCAACGCAAGATCGTGCTCCTCCTGAAACCTTTTGAGCCTAAACACAGAACCGGTTTGGGGCTGCGTGGCATGGCGCTCTACGAACTCCAGCACGGCTCCATGGCAGCCTTCTGCGGGTCGCAGCAGACCTCGGATGAAGGTCCACTGGATCTGATTTTCGGAATTCTACCCTACGCTGGTCAGATCTGGTAAGGGTTTCAGCACGCGGAGCGGCGACCGCGTCTTCGCCGAGAGAACACACCGCCTTGTCCGCTGGTTGCCTTGTCTCAGGGACGAGACGGCTCAATCAGGTTGTCCTTGCATCCGGCGGGTGCATTCACCGGATTGCAGCGGGCCGCCACGCCTCCGGGCAGCGTGACCGTATAACCGGTCCAACGCGCAGGCTCCGACTTGGGATAGTCGGTGCTGATAAATTGCGCGCCGCTGTGCAGCAGTTCGTCACGGCGGTGCGTGTTCCCGGAGCGACCCGCATCCGTCTCCGCGTCAGACCGCGCCCGCACAATGTATCCCCGCTTCACCAGTGCATCGATCTCCGCCGGCGTACCTTCGTTTTCCTCCACGAAGGCGGCATCGGGCTCGCCGGGCGTCGCGTTGGTGAACAGCACACGGCCGCGCAGCGAAGGATGACCCTTTGTATAGATCGGTCCGGAGTTCTTCTGGTCCATCAGGAAAACTACCTTGCCCCGCGAAGCTGCCAGGGTGGGCCAGTTCCCCGCAAGGATGGCCGCTTCCAGCGTGGGATAACTCCCGCGCACCTGATCTGGAGTAATCATCTCCGAAGGGCGAAACACGGAGCGTATCTCGCGGTCCACTTCGTCGAAATCCGGGGCGGTAAACTGCGGTGCAACCGCACCGTTGGCTATTGTCTTCACGCCGCCTGACTTATTTTCGACCAGGACGAAGATAGGGACATGCCCGGGATGCGCCTCTGACCACGACCGCACCTGGCGCAGGCACTCCGTGAATGGCTGGCAGTTACTCCGCTCGTTGATGTCGACAACATGCAGCACCTTCAGGCCGGGCTGATCCATCAGGTGATGGGGGTCGAAGTCCGGGTCGGCGAGAAGGCCGGCTTCCTTTGTCAGTTCCACAATGCGGGGATGCGCGTACCGGCCACCCTGCGGGTCGGATGCGATATCGAGTTCAATCTGCCGTGCACCCGCATCGAACTGCGATGCAAGCGGCTCATGCGCGTACTCGAGCTTGGCGAACGCCTCAGGGTTCGTCTTCTGCAGCCACCTGGCCTCACTGGGAGCGAAGCCAGCGTTGTAACTGTTGTGCGTGCCAATCACCTGGATCTGATTCAGGTGGACGGTCTCGTCCTGCGATGGCGTGGCGGGAGTCTGCGCTGGCACGGCTGCCGCACTCATTACGGCGATAACCGCTGTTAGAAGGATTGCTGGTCGCATAAGTGGATGGTACCGAAGCCGATGGAAAGATCGCGTCACAGATCTATGAATCCGGGTCTGATTTGAAGTCGAAACGCCGGAGGTGCTGCCATGGTCCGCCAAGGTAGCGCCACAGGTCAAGCCCAACGGCATGCGCTGTCCACGGCGCAAAGCGAGCCTGCAACTCCGCCAGCGTTATTCGCGCCTTCTCTGGCGTCACTTTGTTCTGGACAACCACATGCGGGCGAAACCCGTGCCGATCCTGCAGAGAAAGCTCTTCGGCGAAGGCGGCGCTCAACCGCCGGTGCAGCGCGTTCGCCTCGGGCGCGTCCAGGAAATACGCAACCCCGCGTCCAATGGATCGAAGCTCGGTGACCCGCATGGAGAAGGTCTGCTGATCACGCGCCGCATCGCTCAGCAGGGAGGCGGTCGCGTCACTCTCGGGAAGCGTGTGGAACAGCGTCAGGTGCGCTGGAATCAAGTTCCGCTCCGGCGGGAAGTAGCGTGTGCGCTCAGCCTGGAAGCGGTTCTGCGACCCCTCGTCCAGCGCCAGCGTCAAGACGCAAGACACGCTACGGCTTTGGCGCGGGCTTCGGCGTTGACAGGCTGGGAGCGGCAGGAGCAGGTGCCGCCGCTGCCTTCATCTTGTTCGCGTAGCTCTGCGTCAGTTCCTGCAGCTTGGGCTGCATCTCCTTGATGCGGGCCGTCACGGTCGTGTTGGTCTTGTTCAGCAGCTCCGGCGTCTTGGCGATCAGCGCCTGTCCGGCGGGCGTTTTGTAAAAGGCGATGATGCCGTCCAGCTCGGGCTCGGTGAAGCTCTCGCTGTAGCTTTGCACGATGATGGGATGCAGCTTGGTCCATCCCACCTCATCGGTGGTAATTGCCTGAACCTGCTTCATGTAATCGTCGGTCAGCTTGGTCTGCTCCGGCGTCAGCGTTCCCTGGCCGAATTGCTGCTTGGCCAGCGCGTTCACGCGCTCTTCCAGGTTCTTCAGCTGGTCCTGCAGCGCCGGTCCGGCCTTTGTGATCTGCAGCATTTCCTCCACCTTGGCGCGGCGGGTGGCCTCATCCGCCCGGGCGGCGGGCGCAAGCGAGGCGAGGCAAAGGGTAAGTGCAAGGGCTTGTACGGAACGCATGGATTCTCCAGGAGCAGGTACCCGCGAGGAACGCAGGCTTTCAAGTATTGGACGCCGCACCTGTAAGAATATCGCGTTTGCGCGGCCGGAGCGTCGTCCCGCACCTCTGCGAGATGCCGGGCACCCTGGACGACGTGACGATTTACCCTCGACCTATGGCGCTGCTCTCCTGCTTTGACGCCTTGACGCTTGTCAGGGAGAAGATGCTTACGCTGGAAGGGAGGCTCCCACGCGAACGGGTCGGCCTTGCCGCCGCGCATCGCAGGGTGCTGGCGCAGACCGTCACGGCGGACCGCGATCAACCGCCGTTTCCGCGTTCCACCCGCGATGGCTACGCAGTGCGCGCACAGGATCTGACCGGCGGCCTCCGCCTGATTGGAGGGATTCGAGCGGGCGAGCAGTGGACTGGCGATCCGCTTGGCACGGCGCAGGCGATTGAGATCATGACCGGCGCTCCCCTCCCGGACGGAGCCGATGCGGTCGTCATGGTGGAGCATGCTTCGCTGACGGACGGCGTTCTAAGACTTCAGCCGGGCCGGGCAGTCGCGCCCGGCGAAAATATCGTTCCACGGGGTGCGGAGGCTCGCGCAAACGATGTGCTGCTGCCACCAGGCACGCGCATGGCGGCGGCGGAGATCGCGCTCGCTGCCTCCGTTGGAGCCGCCCACGTGGATGTGTTTCGTAAGCCGGTTGCCGCGATCGTCGCCACTGGCGATGAGCTGGTATCCGTTGATGCAGTGCCCGGCCCCATGCAGATCCGCAACTCGAACGCGCACGCGCTTGCTGCGTTGGTGGAGGCGAATGGCGGCACACCGCTGGTACCGCCGCCGGCCGCCGATACGCGCGAGTCGCTTCACGCAGCCATTTTGGCGGCACGGCCGGCGGAGATGCTGCTGCTGACGGGTGGCGTCTCCGCCGGGAAGTACGACCTGGTAGAGGAGGTGCTGCTCGCGCTCGGGGCGGAGTTCTTCTTTACCGGCGTCGCCATGCAGCCGGGGAAGCCGGCTGTCTTCGGACGCTTTCCGCCTGCTGGTCCGCATGGCGAGCAGTGGATCTTCGGACTGCCCGGCAATCCCGTGTCAACGCAAGTCACAGCGATCCTGTTTGCCATGCCGCTGCTGCGCGCCCTGGGTGGCGAAGGCTCCGGCGGCGATGCCGGGCGCAGACCGCCGCCGCCCTACTTTGCGCAGGCGACGCTCTCCGAGGAGGTAAAAGTAAAGCCCGGCCTCACCCGGTTCCTGCCTGCGGTACTGTCGTCCGGGCTGGATGGTGCAACCGTGCGCACTATCGGCTGGCAAGGCTCGGGTGATCTCCATGCGAATGCGCGAGCTGACTGTTATCTGGTCGTCGCTCCGGATGCCGAGGTGCTGCGCAGCGGCGAAGTTGTCACGATCCTGCTTCGATAGCTTGGTCGCTTTGATGGAGAAGCAACGCAGACCTCAGCGGCTAAAGCCGGAGTATCTGCCTTTGCGTTTACGGCATAGCTGAAGCGATGCCCTTCCGAAGGGGCAGTAAATGATCAGCCTGTGGGCCTCTGAGATAGGCTGGTGGCATGGTGCCTGTGCTTTCTACGCGGAGACGGGTTGGGAGAATGCTGGTGGGTGCTGCGGTGATTGTGCCCGCGCTGGCCGTGGCTGGCATGATCGCCCTGAGCCATCTATACCTGGTGCATTATGAACGGCGCTCCCTGATCTGGTGGCTCGTTCTGGATGGTGCGGCGCTGCTGCTTGGCCTGATGCTGATGGGCGAGGAGGGCATGTGAGCAAGCCTGGCGATGGGTCAACGCTCTCCCATTACAACGGGGCTGGTGAGGCGAGCATGGTGGATGTCAGCACAAAGCTGCCAACGCGCCGCGAAGCCGTTGCTGAGGCATTTGTGGAGCTGAACGCCGAGGTGTTGGCCGCGCTGCCGCGCAACCCAAAGGGGAATCCCCTGGAGGTGGCGCGCTTTGCCGGCATCACCGCCGCGAAGAAGACCGCCGACCTGATTCCCATGTGCCACCCGCTGCCGCTGTCATATATCGATGTGGAGGCAACGGTGGTTCATCCCGCTGATCTGCTCGGGACCGGCGGCGGTGTTCGTATCCGCGCGACCGCCGCGACTGTCGCGGGTACTGGCGTGGAGATGGAAGCCATGACCGCCGCCGCCGTCGCCGCGCTTACCGTCTACGACATGACAAAGGCGCTGGACAAGAGCATTCGCATCCGGGAAATTGTCCTGCTCAGGAAAAGCGGTGGTAAGAGCGGTGACTATGTGCGGGGCGGTGTTTGATGCTGTCATGCTGAGCCATCCGCCTTACCCTTCGTCATCCTGAGCGGAGCGCAGCGGAGTCGAAAGCCTGCCCTGAGCCTGGCGGAGGGGACCTGCTTTCCTTTCACGCCGGTATTCCTCCTTTCTCGCGAGTTCCTCCTGTGTCCAACGGTACAGTTGGACCGGCTTGCTCCACGCTTCGCTCAGGTCTTCCCACGTTGGATTGAGCTTCTCGATCAGCGCTATCTTCTTCTCACGCCTCCAGCCTTTGAGTTGCTTCTCGCGCAGGATGGCCGCCGTTGGTCCATTGCTGCGTTCAAAGTAGACCAGTCGCGTGCAACGGTAGTCGTGGCTGAATCCGCTGAAGGTTCCGGATTTGTGTTCCTGGATGCGTGCCTGCAACCGGGTGGACATGCCGATATAGAGTGTGCGGCTGCGGCTGGCGACGATGTAGACGTACGCTTCGTACTCGCGCATAGTGAAAAGCATAGCCCTTTGAAGAAAAGCAGGTCCTTCGACTCCGCTCCAGTATGACGAGTAAGGATTGGTTGCTGCGTGAGAGGAAAGCAGGTCCCCTTCGCCAGGCTCAGGGCAGGCTTTCGACTCCGCTGCGCTCCGCTCAGGATGACGAAGTGTGAGCCGCTCCGCTCAGGATGACGAATGTGTGATGTGCTGCGCTCAGATGACGAAGTGTGAAAGGCTGCGCTCAGACGCAGTTGGGAAGCTCGCTCAAGATGCGCGCGGTATGGCGGGTTTAAAGATTGAATAACTCGCGGAGGCGTTTTACCTGTGCGCGAGCTACTGGTATTTCTGTTTTAACGCGATCATCCATGCGGAGCAGATATGTCGATTTGAACCATGGCACAACTTCGCGGATATGTTGAATGTTAACCAGGTAACTGCGATGGGCTCGCCAAAACGCATCGGTATCTAACTGCTCGGTAAGTTCTTCCAGCGTACGGACGTTGGAGACGCCTTCCATGGCTGGTGTCACGACGGAGATGGTTCCATCCGTGATGGAGGCAAAGCAGATATCGCGCTGATCTACCAGCAGCAGCCGCTGGGCCGCGCGCAGGACAACCTTGCCTGACCGGCTTCGCGGCGGCGTGTTGGCTGCCGCCTGCTCCTGCAGCAGCTTTAGCAGCGATTCCAGACGCTCCTCTGAAGCTGCCTGCGGAACCGTGCCGCTTCTGGTTTCGGCGGATGCGAGGGAATTCCCTGCTTTACGATGACGAAGCTTTTCCACGGCCAGCGCGACGCGGCTCGCCTCAAACGGCTTCAGCAGGTAATCGATTGCGTTGACTTCAAATGCCCGCACGGCGTACTGATCGAACGCGGTGGCAAAGATCACCTCAGGCATACGCAAACGCCGGTCGTTCATTAACTGCTTCAGCACAGCAAAGCCGTCGAGCCCTGGCATCTGCACGTCCATGAAGACGGCATCCGGAGCGCGGTCGCGGACCGTGCTGACCGCCTCAATGCCGTTACATGCTTCGGCCACCACGTCGATGCCGCCTGCGCGCTCCAGCAGATAGCGCAACTCGCGCCGCGCCAGATCTTCGTCGTCGACGATTACCGCGGTAAGTGGGCTGTGTTGCAAGGATCAACTTCCTTCGCTGCGTGCGATTTTGACCGCGTTGACTAACTCCGAGATGCAGATCCCTCCGCTTCGCTACGGGATGACAGTCGTGTCAGGGATGAGGCATCGTGTCGCGTGACAATCGGGTCGCCGGATGACAGTCGCGCCACTAAGATCACCTCGCGTCACGGACGGCATCGCTGTGAAGCTACATGTTAGTGTGTCCGCCGCGCATGTCTTCATTAAACGTTGGCCGGGTAAAGGCAAGGGCATCGGCCAGCCTCCCTTCGTACTCAGCGTGGTGGTTCATCAATGGTTCGGAGCTGCCGGCGAATTCAAATGACGGATCCAGCTTAAGAATGCCTTCGCTCGCAAGTTCTTCCGCTGTCCCCTTCAGCTCCGCCACGGTGGTGTTGAGGTACTGAGCATCGCGCGGATCGGCAATCCAGACGGGAGCTCCGCCGCCCAGCACACCACTTGCCCAAAAGACCTTGGCCGCAAGAAAATCCGCACGTTGCGCCCGGTCCGTGTCGTTGAAAATAAAGCGTCCCTGCTTGGCGGAATAGTAGCGCGTGGTCACGGGCACGGGCTGCCGGTTGCCGCTTTTCACCAGTTCCATTTGTCCCTGATCCAAGATTTTGCGAACGGCGTTATAAATAAATCCTTCGGCAAAGGGCTGCTCCGGCGCTGGAACAACCTCGGCAAAGGTCACCGTCATACTCGCTGAGATTTTCGCGCGCAATTGCGCTTCGGGCGGCGTCCTGCCGTCTTCCAGACGTGTTTCGCCGTGGACAATGTACGTGTCCGCGCCGCTGGTGGATAAATGAAACGGCCATTGCCACGCAGCCATGCTGATGGGCAACCCGCCCAAGGTGACATAGATGTCAGGCCTTGGATTCCGCAGCCGCTGCGCTGTTTCAACCAGGAAGGCATGCACCGGCTTCACAAACTGATGATGCCCGAGATCGAAGCCGGCGCTCAGTTCCAGCGTTTGCCGTCCCCCGCGGATTTGCGCTGCTGTTTTTTCCAGGGAGACGTCCCGCGCACCTGCCGCTTCTGCCAGCATCAGCGTGAAGCGCTCCGTTGAGACGCCGTTGAACCCGGAACTCGCCACGCCATCCACCACCGCCAGGCCGGCGTCATGGGCGGCGTGCTCCACCTGTTGCGACAACTTTGTCTGTAACGCGATTGCCATGCCTTATTTCCGTTATCCCCTGCCGTGCGCCGGTATGATCGACCCACCGCAGCTTTCCAGCGGAGCTTGGATCAGGCACGGCATCCTCATGCTATCGCAGGCGATGGAGCCAGTGCTGTTAGCCGTAAACCAACTCCCTAGAAGTCAGCTGAATGCTGCACACGCATGACATCGTGCCCTAAGCCTTCACGCATGAAAGTGTGTCCCCTTCTACAATGACAACGTTGTCGCGCAGCAGAACCAGATCGAGTGTCCCGCAGCTTTCCCCCAAGGCGTTGCAGACGTTCTCTCACAATTTGATAGCATGGTACCGGCAGAACGCGCGCGTTCTGCCCTGGCGCGCCGTCCGTGATCCCTACTGCACATGGGTGTCAGAGATCATGCTCCAGCAAACGCGGGTGGGCGTTGTGGTGGAGCACTACAAACGCTTCCTGCAGCGCTTTCCCGCGATCCTCTCGTTGGCGCTGGCAAGCGAACGTGACGTTCTGGCCGCGTGGAGCGGCCTTGGCTACTATCGCCGCGCCCGCATGATGCACAAGGCAGCGCAGGTGCTGGTGAAAGATCATCGGGGGACATTGCCTTCCACCGCCGCGGAGCTTCGCCGCTTGCCCGGCATCGGTGTGTATACCTCTGCCGCGATTGCGAGCATTGCCTTTGGCGAGCGCGTTGCCGTGGTGGACGGCAACGTGGAACGCGTTCTTCTTCGCGTTCTTGGCCAGCCGGAGCGCGCCGGAGCCGCCGCCGCCGGCATGCTGAATGAGGCAGCACAGTCGCTGCTGCCTGCAAAGGATCCGGGCGACCACAACCAGGCCATGATGGAACTGGGAGCGACGGTTTGCCTGCCCAGAAATCCCTTGTGTGACATCTGCCCTGTCTTCAAACTGTGCTGTACGCGCGGCGAACACCCCACGGACGCGCGCGCACCCATGCAGTCCAAGCGCGTGGCGTACGCCTTGTGCACGCGAAAGGCGCGCGGCGGCGTCGCAGTGGAAGTGCTGCTGCAGCGCCGCACGCCCGATGCCTCGCTGATGCCGGACATGCTGGAGTTGCCGCAGATTGACCCGCAACACCTTCCCGAAGCGGACGCCGCGTTTGCCTTGCGTGATGAACCGGTGCTGCGCGTCCGGCACGCCATTACCGGCACCAACTACTATGTGGAGATCCATGGCATCCCAACGCCGCGTGAAGCAAGGAGCCGTGCGCTGCGGCAGACCGCCTTGGAATGGGTGCCCCTGCGCGCGCTCTCTGATCATCCGCTCACCGGTCTGGCACGCAAAGTGCTGCAGCGGCTGCAGCTGATGAAAGCCCCCGCCGCAAGGCGCACGCCGGACGTCCCCTTGCTGATTGGGCGGGCCAGCCGCGCCGGTACCGGGGAGAAGGCGTGACAAGGTGCTCCGCTGCGTACGGATTTGGCGCATCTCAGGGCGTGTGACCGGCCACGTCAGGCCCGCATCTCACCCCTCAGGAGAACAGCATGGCAACGGAACGGAATGGAAGCGCGGTATGGAACGGCGGTCTAAAGGACGGCAAGGGTACCGTCAGCACCGGCAGCGGCGTTTTAAAGGAGCAGGCGTACAGCTTCGTCTCGCGGTTTGAGAGCGGCACCGGAACCAACCCGGAAGAACTGATAGCTGCCGCGCATGCGGGCTGCTACAGCATGGCGCTCTCAGCCGAACTGGAGAAAGCAGGCAGCAAGGCTGATCGCGTCGCCACCGCGGCGACCGTTGTGCTGGAGTTTGTGAATGGCGCGCCCACCGTGACCAAAATCAATCTCAAGACGGACGCAAAGGTGCCGGGCCTCGATGAGGGGAAGTTCCAGGAGATCGCGAAAGGCGCGAAGGAAAACTGCCCGGTCTCTCGGCTGCTTAAGGCAGCGGAAATCACCCTGGACGCTACGCTGGAGTCTTAAAGGCACTGCTGTCACCGGCTAATCGACGTGCGCGATCAGGCACTTGAGATAGCCAGTCTCTGGCAGCGTCAACACCTCCGGGTGATCGGGCGCGGCACCACGCGTTTCAAGCAGACGCACGTGACGTCCAGCATCGGCGGCAGCTTCCGCGATAACGGCGGTGAACGCCTCCCGGCTGACGTGGTGCGAACAGGAGCATGTGACAAGCGCTCCACCAGGACTCAGCAGCCGCAGCGCCCGCAGATTCAGCTCTTTGTAGCCCCGCATCGCGCCCTCTACAGCGCGCTTCGATTTTGCGAACGCTGGCGGATCAAGGACGACCGTGTCGAAGCGCCGGTTCTCCTCGTCGTAGGAGCGCAACAGGGCGAAGGCGTCGGCCTCCATCCATTCCACCTCACACCGTACCTGCTTACGGTTAAGATCGAGGTTGCGATCCGCCACCTCTAGCGCCGCACGGCTGGCGTCCACGCCGGTGACTCGTGTGCAGGTCCGTGCCAGATGCAGAGCGAACCCACCCTGGTAGGTGCAGACGTCCAGCGCCTCTCCGTGCGCATAGCCGGCTGCAGCCGCGTAGTTTAGCCGCTGATCGAGAAATGCTCCGGTCTTTTGCCCGGCATCTGCGTTGTAGTGGAAGCGTAGACCGTTCAACGTGAAGACGGTCTCCGCCGCTGCTTCTCCGCGCCGGAACAACGGCTGGGAAGGCGGCGCGGGCAACTGCTCCAGTTCGCGGATGCGCGGGTCGGGGCGCTCCACGATCAGATCGACGCCCTTAACCGCGAGTTCGCGGGCAAGCACCTCGCGCAGATCGTCCTGCGCTGTCCCTTGCGTCAGCAGTTGCAGCACGGTGAGATTGTTGTAGCGGTCCGCGACGATGCCGGGCAGGTCGTCGGCTTCAGAGAAGATGAGCCGCGCGGCGTCCGTGTTGCCGGCCTGGAGCATGGGCGCACGCAGAGCGAGTGCGCTGCGGACACGTTGCGCCACATCGTCAAGGTACTCGCCGCGGCTGACGCGCGGCTGCGAGGATACTTTGCGCAGCGTCAACTGGGAGGCGGAGCTGTAGAGCGCGGTGCCCAGCGGGATGCGGCGGCTGTCGAGGAGCGTCACAAGTGCGCCGGGAACAAGCTCCGTCGCGCCAAGTGCGGGGATGAGCGCTTCAACTTCCGTGCGGTAGACCCAGAGGTGTCCGGCACGGAGGCGGTCCGCCGCGCGGCGGCTGATGACTACCGCGGGACCGGCCTCGTCCGCCTCCAGGAGTTGCGGCTCACGCACGCGATGCTGTGCTTCAACCAAACGGGAAGGTTGCTCTCGGCGTGAGTGGTGCGACGGCATATACGTTATGCTCGCATGCGGACACTCACTGCGAAGCGGGATACTGCTTGCCGCGCCACGCCGTACTCAGCACCTGGTAGGCGTATTGCGTGCGCTCGGGCAGCTTTACCTCTGACAACGGTATCTCCCTCCAGTCCGCCAGACGCCACCATGCAAGCGGTGCTTCACGAATGTCGTAACCGGCATCGTCCATTAGCGCCAGCGCGGCACGCGTGCTCTGCTGCTGCATGTGCACCTCGCGAACATGCTCCGCTGCTCCTGGACCGATGGTGGTCAACCCCACAAACGGCACGAAGAGGCCGACCCCTGTAGCCGCAAGGCTTGTGGTTGACAGCGCAGTTTTGCCTGGCGCGAGGCGAACCACCTGCTCTTCCATCACCTCAGCAATATCTGACGCGAGCACCGCCGCCACTTCCGTGTCGCTGGGCAGTGCCACCAGCACCTGATACGGCACAAGGATGATGCCGCTGGGAAGGCTTATGCCATCGGGGATGGACTTCTCGTCGACCAGCTGAAAGCGAAAGTGGATTTTGGTGGGATCGCTGTCCTGGAGCTCGCGCTGGAAGCGCGGGATCAGCTTCTCGCCGATCGCAGTGATGCGCGCCTGCATGGCAGGGTCGTCCCATGCGGGAATCTTCTTGTCGTTGCGGCCCAGGAAGAACTTGCTCGCGCGGCCCTGCCGGTCGTCCTCCTTCACCGCGGCAGCGTCGAATTCGGTTTTGGCCCGCAGGTCGTCCTCAGTGCGATTTACTTCATTCGGCCTGAATGCAAGCGAGTGCGCCTCGACGGTTCCGTCTGGCCGCAACGTGCCAGCGTAGTGCACCCACTCGTTCGTAGCGGGCCGCCTGGAGAGGTCACCGGTAAAGCTCAGCTTCGTTTTCGGCGTTATCGCGATCTGGTAGCCGTCCGCGCGAACCATGCCGATGTCTGGCACCACCGGTGACAGGACCCGGTCCACAAGGGCGAACCCGTCAACCTTGACGACCCCATGTTTCTGTACGTCCACACGTTTGGCCACGATGATGCCCTTGTTTGCCGGGCCATGCACCACCACTTCCTCCCCAACAACCCACTGCCGGCAAACAACCTCGTCTCTGGGGTCGATGTCTTCGATGAGAGTGCGCAGCTGTGTTTTACCGGGTATACAGTGCACCTCCTTCTCGTTGACGAAGAAGCGTTCCGGCGTGCCCGCGCGTGTAACGTAGCCGGTGACATCGGCTGCGCGAGCGAGGAGCAAAGAGAGCGATACCGCCACGGCGGCAACGCAGCGGGGCAGAAACGATTGCGAGCGGTACATGGCGCGTAGTCTACCTAAGGAAGCGTCGCCTGGACTACTTGTTTTTCAACTCACGGTCGAAGAAGTCGGCGGCGAGTTGGTAGGCTTGCACCCAGTTGCGGTGGAGGAGGAAGTCGTGGACTTCGTCAGGGAAAACCTTCTCTTCAACGTGGACGCCTTGCGCGCGGAGGGCTGCAGCCAGGCGGACGGTCTGGCCGAAGAGGACGTTGCGGTCGTCGTCTCCCTGGATCAGCAGCACGGGCGAACGCCACTGCTTGACATCAGCCATGGGTGAGGCGGCGAAGGCCGTCCTGGCTGCTTCGGTGGTGTTGTGCGCGGGGTCGCTGGTGGGTTTCCAGAGGTCGAGTTCGTAGCTCCAGTCGTGCACGCCGTGCAGGTCAACGCCTGCTGCAAAGTCGGCGGAGTCGCGCGCCAGCGCCAGCGCCGTAAGGTAGCCGCCATAGCTGCCACCCCACGCGCCGATGCGCTTTGCATCGACGAAGGGCTGCGCTTTGAGCCACTTCACTGCACCTTCAATGTCGAGGTACTCGGAGCCGCCGAAGGCACCGTAGTACTGCGCCTGCCGAAACTCCATGCCATAGCCGGTGCCGCTGCGATAGTTGACGCTCAGCACGGCGTAGCCATGCGCGGCGAAGTACTGGCACATCTCGTAGGTTTGCGCATAGTACTGCATGGGACTGAAGCCCAGCAGCATCTGGCGGCGCGATCCGCCGTGGAAGAAGACGATGGTGGGCAGCTTCTCGCCGGGCTTCGCGTCTTTTGGCAAGAAAAGCTGGCCGTGAATTTGCAAGCCGTCTGCTGCGCTGAATATTTTTTGCTGAGGCATCACGAACTGACTACCGCTGAAGTTTTTCGGCATTTCCGGGCTGCCTCGAACCACGTTTGCGACTGACGTCCATGGAACGCAAGAACCTGCACAGAAGACGCCATTTACCTCTTCGAGAAACAGAGGCGCAAAGGGCTGCTGGAAACTTGCCTGAAAGGCGGCAATGTTCCCGCCAGAAAGCAGCACTGGGCTTGTTTCCAACGTGCTGCCATTGGTGAGCTGCTTCGGTTGATCTGAGGATGCACTGAGGGACCAAAGATGCCTGCGGTCTAAGTCTCGAGCGTCTCTAGGTTGGTCGCCTACCTGATTGCTGCTATACACAATTCGCTCGCCATCGCTCACGACGTTGTCCACCTCAAACTCGCCCGGCGTCAGCAACTGCGCGGACTTCGCGCCCGGAGCCAGCGCGTACAGGTGCAGCCAGCCAGTCTTCTCCCACGGAAAGACGATGCGGCCGTCCTTCATCCACAGCAGTTGGTTCTTGGCGCTCATCTCGTGGAAGAGCGAGCCGGTGCCTGGATCGGCCTGCCACACCTGCCTGCCGTCGCCGGTAGCAACGTCGGCGATGCGGATGGACCAGGGCACCGGCACGGAGCGCATCCAGCGCAGGTCGAGTTCTGTTTCGACGGGCGACTCGCGGATGAAGGCGATGCGCTTCGAGTCTGGCGACCACACCGGATCGTGATCGAGGCCGGTTCCCGGATCAACATACGAAAGAGATCCCTTCCCGCCATTCCCCATGCCCGGCCCGCTGTTTCCTGTTCCCTGTTGCCTGTTTTCTGAGAAGGTGAAGACGCCGATGAAGCTGTGATCCTCACGGTGCGAGACGAAGGCAAGCCGCAGGCCGTCGGGCGAAGGCCGCAGCGCGCTTGCCGTGCCGCGAGCAATGATCAACTGCTCCGGCGCGTCTGGCTTGCTCAAGTCCTGAGACCACACCTGCCCTTTGCGGAGAAAGAAGAGCCGCTTGCCATCCGTGCTGAAGACCGGCGCGTGGCCCTCGCCGATGATGCGAACGGTGCCGCTCCATGTTGCGATTTCGACGCGCTGCTTCACGTCTTCTTGCAGGTGCGCGGGGTTAGCCGCCGTGGGGTGCTCCGCGCCGTCTGGACCGGTGCCGCGCGTGTAGGCAACGGCATCGCCATCGGGCGACCACGTGATGCCGTCGATGTCCTGGCCGTCATCCTCGGTGTAGTGCGTCAGCGAGCGGGCTTTCTCCGTGGGCGAGGCAGCCCAGACGTTGCGCCTGCCCTCCTGGTCCACGAACCACGCCACGCGGTTCTTGGCCGGCGCGGCGGTCAGCTGATTCATAAACGGGGCGGAGAGCGCATCCGCAACGGTGAACGGGGCAGTCTGCGCGAAGGCTGGGCCGCCAACAAACATGGCAAGCAACAAGGCAAGGCAGCGGACGGCCATCGGCATTCTCCTGAATGGATGCGGCCAGCATATCCCGTCTGCACGCAATAAGCCGGGTGGCATACAATTATCGCGATGTCATGCCGCTCGCGCGTTTTGACGCGAAGCGATCTCCGCACCATAGGACAAAGCTCATGCGCCGCCTCTTCTCCAGCACTCTCGCTCTCGCCGCCCTCGTCTCCGCTTCCACGCTGCTCCACGCGCAACAGGCCGCGCCCATGGGCGGCATGCACCATGACATGGAAGAAAAGGCAGAACCCATTGCCAACGGCGGCATCTTCGCTCCGGGATGGATGGGGAAGGTGGACGAAGGCGCGGAGAAGGCCGGCCAGACGGTGAAAGACGCGCGCTTCGCGAAAGAAGGTGACGTGATCCACATCACCACCGGTCCTGCCATCACATACTGGAATCCTTCGATGAAGGGAACCGGTGACTATACCGTCTCGGCGACGTTCAATGAGCCGAAGTACATGAACCGCAACTCGCACCCGCATCCATACGGCATTGTGATCGCGGGCAGCGGCATGGGGACGCCCCAGGAGAGCGAGTTGTACTGCGCCGCGTATGGAAACGGCCGCTTTATCGTGCGTGGCTTCAGCCCGGCTCCCTTTCAGCTCAACGGCCGTGGCGAGGCAAATGAGGCCGTGCACAAGGCCGCGGGCCCGGGTGAGCCTGTGTCGCAGAAGATCGCCATGCAGGTAAAGGGCGATAAGGTCTCCTGCATCATCAACGACGTCACCGTGGGCAGCTATGACAAGTCCAGCGTGGTGGGTGACGGCAAGCTGAAGTCGCTGGACGGCGTTGCCGGTATCCGGTTCGCCCACAACACCGATGCCACCGTGACCGGCTTTCAGGTCACCAAATAACGCGTGGCAAGCGCAAGAGAGATCGTTCCGCTTGCCATGCAACTCAATGGTGGTTGCTGGAGGAGGGCCTGAGCCGAATGAAGATGTTGAGCCCTAAGGGATAGGTCCCGTAGATGTGCTGCAGCGGCTCGCCGGTGCCGTAGGCAGTCACCTCCGCGCCTATCGCGGAAGCGACATGCGGAATGAGGTCCACGTCTCGGTCGTACCCGAAGGTGTAGGCCTGCACGTGCGTCAGCGGCTCTTCCTTAAAGTTGGCGGGCAAGGAGTTCTCGCCATTCAGCAGCTCATTGGAACGCCCCGCACTTTCCATCCTCGTCCAGACATAGTTGCGAGTCTTGAACCGGAGAGTCGATTCGAGCAGGTAGCTGTTCTCCTTGGGGGAGTCGCCCAGCGACCGCGTGCGGCCCCATAGAACGGTGCTCGCCCAGTTCCCTTGCGGCAGCGGCTTGTTGTACATGACGGAAGCTGTCATGCGCTCCTGGTCCTCGGAAGGAAAGAGAGCTTCGGGACTCTTGATCCTGGCATACGAGTATTGGCCGCTCCAGTTTTGCCCGGGCTGGACGGTCAGACGTGTAGACCATGAATCGATCTTGCCCTGATCGATGTTCCAGCGGTGCTCATCCGGCTCCCTGCCATGAAAGCCGCTGGCCTCGATCCGGGCGATTCCGTGCTCTAACCCAACCGTGACGACGTCGTTGGCAATATGCGTGGAATCTTCCTGATGGTGACCGAGCGTGCCCACGGGGTTTTCGGAGGCGGACGCGCGGTGCGGGTAGGCGGCTGGTCCAATCGCTGGATCGCCTTCGGGAGCTACGTAGAACGTGAGCAGGCTCTTGCCGCCCATCTTAAGGTCGTACAAGGCGGCCAATTCCATGAAGAAGTCGTGCGGATGCTGGCCGTCTTCGATCGGCTTGCCGTAGGCAGTTTCGCCCTGCTGAAACAGAAGAGGATACTGTTCGCCGGTGACCGTCGCCGGTTCAAGTGAGAACATGCCACGAAGAGTGAGTTGTCCTGGGCCCAGCTGGCGCTCGGCCATGAGCATGAACCAGTTCGTCGAAAAGAGCTTGTCTCCTCCTCGCGGGCTGGTCTGCTGCGTGTCGTTGATGAATACGTTTGCGTGGAACATTAACATCCACGGTCCTTTCATCGTCATCACCATCGGCGTGGGGGTCGAGTTTGGCTCCGCGCTGGTTCCAGAGGATGCGTGTTGCTGGATCTCCTGCAGAAAAGTCTTTGGCTGCATCTGCTGCATCAAGTCGTTTCTACCCGCGTCCATCTTCATTCCTGGCATCTGGTCCATCGGCTTTGCCACGGTATTTTGGGGCGGTGCAGGACACATCTGCATCCCGGGCATGCTCTCCACGCACGGCGCAGGAGCCTGTTGTGCCTGCTTGTCTTGAGGCGACGGCATCTTCATGCCGGGTATGGGCCGGTCAGGTTCAGACTGCTGAGCAGAGACCGAAAGAGGAGCGAGCGCAGCAAAAAGCGCGACACTCTGAATCAGAATTCGATGGTTCGGCATTACGAGGTGCTCCGCGAATGAGTGAAGGCCCAAAACAGTCGCAAGAGCGACGCTCAACCAACGTCTCCAAAAGAGAGCGCGGACGAACTTCTGCTTGCGAGCAACATCCGCTCAGAGGCGGCGGGCTATACGCGGAGGACGGTATGACGGCTAACGAAGCTGTTATCCCGTAATGACAAAGGGTAAGATCGCCTGCTTGAGAAGCTCCTGGTACGGTGCGCGTCTGCAGGGGTAATGATCAGCACCTGCTCTATCACCTTCACAGAAGGCGAGGCGAAGGGTTCACCCGTCCTCCGGGCGGTGGCTTCCGGACACCCATCTTGCACGCAGGGAGCGTTGGCTGCAGGCCGGGGTGCTCCATGCGTGCCGGCGCAAAGCGGCATCCGGTGCTCCATGCCGGCCATCAGTGATTGCTGTTCAGTGGCGACGCTGTGACACAGGGGCAATACACCATGAAGGTCGCAGGTCACCGTACAGGCGGAGGCAGCGCAGGAAACGGCAAGCAGGATCGCCACCACCAACCCCGCAACTGCCGCTCTGAACCGCACAATCAAAGATTACACCCGGCCCTCTGTGAGGGAGACGGACCTGCGTGGACGTGCTGGCGCTGCAATGCGTGGAGCGGTCAACGTCACACTGATGTTGCATCCAGCGCAGATCCTGCTGTGTCCTGAACTTCGGATGAAGAATGGTAGGCACGTCCGGATTCGAACCGGAGACCTCTACCGTGTCAAGGTAGCGCTCTAACCAACTGAGCTACGCGCCTGCGCCTCACCAGCCGGCGACACTGCCGCCGCTTTGCATTTCAAGTGTACCTCAACCCAAGCCTGCGCCACCCCAAAATGACGGTGAACAGTAGCCGGTGTGATGTGACGCTACGAGGCATAACAGCATCTCTTAAGCAACGCTCAAACGTAAAAGAAATGACACGGGAACCGCTGACAACTCTCATGCGCTTCGACCCATGCGCCGCAGGCGCAACTGGTAACACGATCACCAGATCGCACCGGCAACGCAGGCGGGACCGCCCATCACGGTGATGATCCAGGGTGCCATGAAGTTAGGTGCATTACGGCAGCATAAGGTACAGTTGTTCCTCAATGTGCTGGTCCTCGCAGTCTTTGTTGTGTGGGGATACGTGAAGTATTCGGGCGGCAACGCCACCGGTGACGATCTCTCGTCGTCATACGTTGGCTGCCGGCTGGTCAGCAGTGGTCAGGCGCTAGCTCACCTTTATATACATGATCCGGTGGATTTCTCCGCGATCGGGCCGGACGATCCCTGGGAAGCTACAGCGGAACAAGGTAACTTCACAGGGTATCTGCACCCCTATGTGCAAACTCCTCTGTGGGCTTACCTTTTGCAACCCGCGTGTACGCGGATGACATTTCTCAGCTTCAAAAAATTGTTTGCGGTACTTACGCTTGTAAGCTTCGCGCTTACCGTATGGCTGATTGCACGGTACTGGACGCCAACGCTCTTTCATCCGTTGCGCATGGCGCTCGTGCTCGTGCTGCTGGCCCTGTCTGAGCCCTTCGGGTACGCCATGTTTCTTATGCAGACACACGTCCTGTTCTTTGCGATGATGGTTGGCGGGCTGATTCTGGCTGAGCGTGGCAAGTGGGGAATTGCGGGATTTCTTCTGGCCTTTGCGGCGGCGGTGAAGGTTACTCCTGCACTGATCCTTTTGTACTGGCTGATTACCCGGAAATGGAAGGCGGCCGCAGCCATGGCAGGATGGCTGGCCGGACTTTCCACCTTGACGGCACTTATGGGAGGGCCGGCATTGTTCAGGGTCTATCTGTCTGAGTTATCGCGAGTAGGTCATGTTCTCTTGTTGGCGCAGAACAATCAGTCACTTGCGGCATGGTGGATGAGCCACTTCTATGCCTACGATGAGGTACACGAGAATAACATCCACCCACTGATAGCTGCTGTGCGGCTGGTTTCAGCGGGGTTGATGGTTGCTTTCACCCTGGTCGGTGCTTATCTGGACCGGCGGTCCGATAATCTGGGCAGCCATGAGCCTGGTTCAATGAGAGAGATGCCCTTTGGTGCGGTGATGGCGATGTTAGCGGCCATGCTGTTCGCGCCCATTGCATGGACGCACTATTCCATTCTTCTGCTGGCACCATTGATGCTCTTTGCGGAGGCCAATGTGACGCTGCGGACCTGGCCACTCAGGGTGCTGATCGTTGTGGTGATCGCGCTGAATCTGCCGCCCCTGGCAAGCGATGTCATCGGAGGAGAGATCGGCCGCTTTGCCGTGCTGCGAGGGCAGTTCTACGCGGGGCTTCTGTGCCTTTTAGGTCTGGCGTGGATCGCTCTACGGCGTCTCTCGCCCGTGCATTCGATCGACGCCGGACGTTACGAGTAGATGTCTGGCAAGGGACACAGGACTCTCGTGCAGCAAGGCTGCGGACGTTAAAGCGATCCAAACTCCGGGCCTGACTTCCCACAGGTTTCTTCACCACTCCGCTTCTCTCCAGCGTGTCTTACACCGGGATGGCCGGCTTCAGTAGCGGCTTTCGCAATCTCCGAATTGGCCTCACCTCCGATGAAGATTGCAGCACCCGTGACATAGAGCCAAAGCAGCAGCGTAGCCACCGCATTCAAGTCACCGTAGATTCTCTGAGACACGTGCGAGTGCCCCTTGTAGACACTCAGCAGCAGGACCAGCACGATCCACGACGCGGTCGCGATCAGTGCTCCAGGCAAGCTCCATTGCCACCTCCGGTACTTCAGGTTTGGCCCGAAGCGGTAAAGCATAGCGAAGCTTAGAAACAGCACTGGCAGGATGACTGCCCATTGCATGGAGTGCCGGACATCTGCAAGTCCAGCAGCCTGGCGGAGGTGCCGGGCAAGAATGGCCGTGATGAAGCGTATGGCCGCAAGCGCCATCAAACCGAGAGCACTTAGAAAGATAGTGAGGCCGGACGTGATGAAGAGGACTCTCCACGGGGAGCGGTTCTCTTTGACCTCGTAGGCCTTGTTCAGACCGCTGATGATGGACCACGTTCCGTTCAGGGTTCCCCAGGCCGCGGCGGCTCCGGCTAGTATGGCCCCCTTCCCCGCACCAGCCCTCCCGTTCAATTCGGCCACCGTACGCTGTACGAGTGTCGAAGCGCCGGAAGGGAGAACCTGGCCCAATACGCCGATGAGCGTCTCCCTCCAGCCCGATCCGGTGACCGTGGCTTTGCCAAGAACAATCAGGAGCGCGAGCAGGAGCGGGAACAGGGCGAAGAAAAAGTAGAAGGCCAGCCGTGCCGATTGTCCAAAAACGTCGTCATCCCAACTCTTGCGGCATGTACGTTTTGCCAGCTCCCGCCAGGAGAGTCCTTGCAGGCTCCAAAGCTTGACCATGGTTCATTTTTCTTTCAACCGGCGGAACCGGGCATCTGCTAAACGCGGTCTGAGCCGGGTGAGACCATCATAGCCTCACTCGCAGGCGTCGTTTCAGTCCGGCGTCCAGGCACTGGTGGCCGCAGCCGCCCTGGCAGATTCCACATTTGGGGAGCGTACCCCGCAGGAGACAAGACAGTACGGCGGCGCGCGTGCACAAGCACGTGCAGACTAGACAGAATGGCACGTTTCTTCCCCATCCGCCGCGTGATTGCGGAAGCTCATGTGCTTCTGTGCCTCCGCTGGCCGGCGCTTCTGGCCGTCAGGGTAGGACACGCGTTGTGCCGGAAGGCGCACCGCGACATCGATTCGATTTTGCTGGTCCGGCCCGATGGACTTGGCGATTGCATTCTGACACTGCCGCTGATTGAATCCCTGCGGCGCTGCTTTCCCCTTGCCGGCATCACCGTTGTCACGACGGGGATGGCCGCACCCCTGTTTTCCGCTCTTCCTGCGGTAAATCGCGTAATCGTGCTTCGCCCGGCTCTCCGTGTAGGCTGGCCGAAGTACCTGCGCGACCTGCTGGGAGCGCTCCGCATCCTTCCCCAGCTTCGCGGTGAATACTTTGATGCTGCCATTCTGCCGCGCTGGGATGCCGACATTTACCAGGGGACGCTGCTGTGTGCACTGTCGGGGGCACCGGTACGCATCGGGTACGCGGACGGAACCACCGTGTACAAGCTGCGCCTTTGCCGTGGCTTCCAGCGCGCCTGGACACAGGTCTTGCCGCCCGGTTCGCTCAACCATGAGGCACAACGTGCGTTAGCGGCGGCCGCTGCGCTCGGCTGGGAGACAGGCGATCCGCAGCCGCATCTGCATCTGCAGCAAGCAGAGCGTGACGCGGCGCGTGCGTGGCTGCAGGCGTCGCTGCCCCGGTCTGTGGGATCCCGCATCCTGATCGCCGTTGGCCTGCCCGCAGCGGAGGGAAAGAAACGCCCCTCACCGGATCTCTACCGCAACGTATTGCGGCGACTCGGAGATACTGTTGCATTCGTTCTGTTTGCTGACAGCGAGACTGCAGCCGACGCACGCACGCTCCACGGCATACTGCCCAGCAGTTGCATTGCCCAGCAGTTGCCGCTGCTGCTGGCTGCCGGTGTGCTGGCGGAGTGCACCGTCTTTACCGGCGCGGACAGCGGTCTGGGGCACCTGGCCGCTGCCGTGGGCTGCCCCACCATTACGCTCTTTGCCCAGGCTCTCACGTGTGGGGATCACACCGGGTGGCACAGCAACAGCCCGGAGCGGTTCCGTCCCCTGCACCCGCGCGGCATCGTTCTGCAACCGGAACACCCACGCCCCGGATGTGAGAACGGATGCCGCGCGTCCGGACCGCACTGCATCCTGGACATCCCCGCGGAGTGCGTGACGGACGCTATTCGCTCGCTGCTGCCCGCACCGCGACGCGCCTGCAAGGGAGCCGCACTACGCGGGCAGCAGGTGAATACAATCAGGGCTTGGCACCGTTCGCCAAGTCTGGATACCAGATCGCCTGCATGACGCTGCTGCAACAACTTCGCGCCGCACCCAACCTGCTCACGTTGGTGCGCCTGCTTGCCATCCCGTTTCTCGTGGTCGCGATGCTGGACCGGCATGAGGAGGTGGCCCTGCTGATCTTCATCATGGCCGGTGCCACTGACGCGGTTGACGGCCGGCTGGCGCGCAGCCTGAACCAGACCACCCAGCTGGGGCAGTATCTTGATCCCATCGCGGACAAGCTGATGCTCTCTACACTCTTCCTTACAGCAACCCACGTCGGCCTTGTGCCCTTCGTTGTAACCGTGCTTGTGTTTGCGCGCGACCTTGGCATCCTCCTCATCAGCATCCTTCTGTTTTCGACCCGCACCATGCGCAACTTCCGCCCAAGCGCAATGGGCAAGGCGAACACCCTGCTGCAGATCTTCACGGTCCTTCTGGTACTGATTACCGCCGTGCGCACAACGCCACCGTTGTCGCTGCTGTGCCACATCATGCTTGTGATCATTGCGTGGATGGCGCCGCTCTCTGCCGCGCAATACGCCTGGGTTGTCTTTCACCGTATCCGCACGGAACCGCTGGACGCCCTGTAGCTCGCTCTTGGGGGTGACGATTGGCCCCTCTACCCCGATACTGGGTGAGTGCCGGTGGCGCAATCCCTGATGAACGGTGACCCCATGGTTCCACGAGAAGAACGAACGGTCCGGCGGCCACGGAGTCTCGCTGTCATCCTGTTTGCTGTCACGGTTGCGTCGCTGCTCTGCAGTTCGCTCCTCCAGCGCTACCTGGGACACGTCCTGGCCGGCCCAAACGTTGACTTCCGCGACTACTACTTCGCGGCGGAGATGGTTCGGGACAATCCGCACACAGACCTTTATGAGGGCGCAACCACTGGCAATCCACAGCTTCGCAGCGCGCCGCCGCAGTCAGAGATCGCCCAGCGTGCGCGGAAGGCAGGCTTCGACGACATCGAACTGTACCTCTATCCGCCACTCTTTGCCGATCTGATGACGCCGGTAACACGCCTGCCGTTGCCTCTCGCGGCGCAGGCTTGGAGGCTGCTCAATCTCTGCATTGTCTTCGGGACGGTTCTCCTTCTGGCGCGCATGGTGCGGCTGCCGGTTCTCTCAGCGGAGTTCGTTGTGCTGCTCACCGCTGCATACAGCTTCTGGCCCGTGCATGAGGCGGTGTCGCTGGGCCAGATCACCGTCGTTCTGCTGGGCCTGTGGGCGGTCGGTGTAGTGGCGTATGCCGAGGGCATGCCTGTGCTCTCAGCGATTGCGTTGGCACTGGCCACCGCCTTCAAGGTCACACCCGTGCTGCTGCTTCCCGTGCTGTTGATCTGGCGAGACCGCCGTTGGCTGGTTGCCTATGGAACGGCAATGCTGGGATTTGTCGGCATCATGGCTGTGTGGAACGGGCCAGACACCCTGCGCGAGTACGGGCACGTTGTCTCCGCAATGGGCGGCGTCCTTCCGGCAAGCGGCAATAAGTGCATCGGTGCCGTGGCGGCGTGGCTGTACTACGGGCGCACGTTTGACCTGCAAAGCGTGCATGCGGTGTTGGGCACGGCACCTCCTCTGCTGGTGTTGGTAACCCGCGTGCTCAGTTTGGTGTTTTACGCGGGATGCCTGCTGCTGGCGTGGCGCGGGCGGAGATTCACCAGCCTGCACGACCGTGCGACCGTACTGGCCATCTTTGCGCTTGCGACCGCGGTCATCGCTCCGGTCTCCTGGCGGCACGGCTATACCGTGGCCCTGCTGCCGCTGGTTCTTCTATGGGCGGGGTCACTGCGCGACGCGCGGGGAGGCCGGCCAATCTGGACGCTGGCGCTTACGGGCATCGCTATCGGGTCGCTTGCTTTCGACCTGATGGCACAGGCACCCGTTGGGCAGGTTCTCAAGATTGTGCTTGCGAGTGTTTGGCCCGTTTCCGCGCTGGTGCTTTGTCTGCAGGCGCTTGCCAGCATGGGTATAAGGACCACGGGCGAACCGGGTGCGATTGGAAGCGCACGTTCTTAGGACGAGACAGCAGATGCTTCGATAAAAGTTATCAAAGAACAGCCCTTTGCCATTGCAAGGGCCTTTCCTGCGGCCTACACTTGACAGGTGGCGGCAGTGCTGCCTCCCGATAACCCATGCTGCGGCTGACCAAAAAAGCGGATTACGGTCTGATGGCCCTGAAATATTTGGCGGAGCAGACCATGCAGACCGGACGGTCCGGTGCGGCCAGCGCGCAATCCGCAAAGGATATTGCAGACGCGTATCACATTCCTCCGCAACTGCTCGCAAAGATTCTGCAGACGTTGACCAGGCAGGGTCTGCTTGTCTCGCATCCCGGAACCAACGGGGGTTACGCCCTGGCGCGGCCAGCCCGGGAGATCAATGCGTTTGAGGTGATTCGCGCAATCGACGGCCCTCTGTTCATCACCAGTTGCATCACCATCCACGGTACCTGCGACCTCCACGGCCACTGCACCATCAAAGAACCATTGCGCAAGGTGAATGACAGTATTAAGGACATGCTGAGCAGCATTGTGATTGCGGACCTGGCCGAACCCCAGGGAGAAGCGTCCACAGCTCCCGTAGCGGGTGGCCTGGTTTCGATTGCAGTTTAGACACAAGATTTTGCAGCATTTTGCTCACACGATCAGGAGAAGAGACACATGAGCCTCACCGCTGAAATTGAATTGCTGCAGTCCACGCCAGTCCACAAGGGTGTGCAGCTGCCTATCTATATGGACAACCACGCCACCACCGCGCTAGACCCTCGCGTGCTGGAGGCGATGCTGCCGTACATGACGAAGATCTACGGCAACGCGGCCAGCCGCAATCACGCCTTTGGCTGGGAAGCCGAACAGGGCGTGGAGAAGGCGCGTGAGCAGATCGCCAAGCTCATCGGTGCCACGCCGAAGGAGATCATCTTTACCTCCGGTGCGACGGAAGGCAACAACCTCGCCATCAAGGGTGTCGCGGAGATGTACCGCGAGAAGGGCAAGCACATCATCACCCAGGTCACCGAGCACAAGGCCGTGCTGGACACCTGCAAGCGCCTGGAGAAGAACGGCTACCGCGTGACCTACCTTCCGGTGCAGCCCGATGGCCTGGTCTCAGTAGCAGACCTTGAAGCGGCGATGACGCCGGAGACGATTCTGGTCACCATCATGTATGCCAACAACGAGATCGGCACAGTCAACCCCGTCCGCGAGATCGGCGCGTTGTGCCACGCAAAGGGTGTTCTCTTCCACACGGACGCCGTGCAGGCCGCGGGCAAGATCCCGGTTGACGTGACAAAAGACAACATCGATCTCTTGTCGCTTTCCGGGCACAAAATCTACGGTCCGAAAGGCGTGGGTGCGCTGTACGTTCGGCGGCGCAACCCGCGCGTCCAGCTCAACGCGCAGATTGACGGTGGCGGCCATGAGCGCGGCATGCGCTCCGGCACGCTGAATGTGCCTGGCATCGTGGGCCTGGGCGAGGCCTGTGAGATCGCCATGAATGAGATGGCAGCCGAGACCAAGCGCCTGACCGAACTTCGCGACCACCTGAAAGCAAAGCTGGAGGCTGCCCTCGACTACGTCGCCGTCAACGGCAACATGGACCACCACCTGCCCGGCAACCTGAACATGAGCTTTGTCTACGTCGAAGGCGAGAGCCTCTTGATGGGCATCAACGACATCGCAGTATCGTCTGGATCGGCCTGCACCTCCGCCACGCTGGAACCCAGCTATGTGCTGAAGGCGCTGGGTCTGGGCGACGACGTGGCGCATAGCTCCATCCGCTTCGGCTTGGGCCGCTTCAACACGAAGGAAGAAGTGGACTACGTCGCCGATAAACTGATCGACACCGTCCTGAAGCTCCGCGAACTTTCCCCGCTGTATGAGATGGTGAAGGAAGGCATTGACCTCACTAAGATCGAGTGGGCCGCGCACTGAGGAGGAGTGATGCACGACTGGGTCAGGTGCGTAATCATCACGGCAGCTTCTTGCTTTGCGACTTGGGATTTTCATCGCGAGATAGAGAAGACGAGAGCAATGCTCCGTACAATGAGGAGCGAGATCAAGTCTTGACCAATTAGCCGGCAAATCATCTGTAGACCGGCAGGCATCTAATTAACGCATTCGCTCGACAGGAGAAACACCATGGCATACAGCGATAAAGTAGTCGATCATTACGAGAACCCCCGCAACGTGGGCACGCTCGACAAGAGCAGCACTGAAGTGGGCACCGGCCTGGTCGGCGCGCCGGAGTGCGGCGACGTCATGCGCCTCCAGATCAAGGTCAACCCAGAAACCCAGGTCATTGAGGACGCCAAGTTCAAGACCTTCGGTTGCGGCTCGGCCATCGCTTCCTCGTCTCTCGCGACGGAGTGGGTCAAGGGCAAAACCGTCTCCGAGGCTCTCACGATCTCCAACACCGAGATCGTAAAGGAACTGGCGCTGCCGCCGGTTAAAATTCACTGCTCCGTGCTGGCGGAAGACGCCATCCGCGCCGCCATTGGCGACTGGAAGAAGAAGAACCACGTACCGGAGGCAGAGTCCTCCCTCGTCGGCGCGGCGCACTAAACATCGTCATCCTGAGCGAAGTCGAAGGACCTGCTTTCTTTCAAGTTGCTGGTTGCACTTGAAAGGAAGTCAGGTCCTTGCCTGCGTTGGTACAGGTCGACTCAGGCGAAAAGGAGTAAAACATGGCAACAGTCAGCATCAGCACGAGCACAAGCAAGGAGATGAGCGCACCCGCGCCGCAGGCCGGAGCGCCCGTTTACTCCAGCCCCATTGCTGCGCCCGTGTGCGCGCCTCCTGACAACGCAAAGGCGCAGAACATCGCGGTTACAGAAAAGGCCCTGAAGCGCATCCGCTCAGCCATGCAGAAGGAGAACGTTTCCGCCGAGCATGGCGGTCTGCGTGTAGGCATCACCGGCGGTGGATGCAGCGGCTTGTCGTACAACATCCGCTTCGATTCGCAGCCCCGTGACCGCGACCGGGTCTACGTGTACCAGCAGGAGGGCGAGAAGGTGCAGATCTTCGTCGACCCCAAGTCCTTCCTGTACCTCAGCGGCATGACCCTCGACTTTGAAGAGACCCTCATGCGCCAGGGCTTCAACTTCATCAACCCGCACAGCACCAAAAGCTGCGGCTGCGGGTCGTCCTTCTCCGCCTGATTTGACACGATTTCTGGTTCACATGCGATGCTCCCGGCGGAGAAGAACTGATGAAGTACCGCGAGATCATCCGATTAGTCGAACAAGACGGCTGGCGTTTGCACAGCACCGCTGGCAGCCACCAGCAATACAAGCACCCGGTCAAACCAGGACGCGTCACGATCGCGGGTAAATCGGGCAAGGATGTACCGGAAGGCACCCGGAAGAGTATTCTTCGGCAAGCAGGACTTGATTAGCAATGCGCGAGTATCTCGTCATTTATGAACGTGCCGCAGACGGCGGATGGGGTGCATATGCCCCGGACCTGCCTGGCTTGGGTGTGATCGGCGATACGTTCGAGGAAGCGGAAGAGTTGATTCGCGACGGCATATCCCTGCACCTTGCCGGACTTGCCGAGGATGGCTTGCCAATCCCCGAACCCGTCAGCCGTGCCGAGCGGGTCGCCGTCCCTGCTTAACAGCGTTGGCTCAGCGTTCTCCTAGGCCGGGCGCATCACACCACGCATGACCTACTTCGAAATCTTCTCGTTGCCGCCAAAGCTCGGCCTCGATACGGCGGCGCTGGAGAAGAGCTTCTACCGTCTCTCGCGCGGGTTCCACCCAGACCGCTTCGCTTCAAAGCCATTGGACGAGCAGGCTGCCGCGACGGAGAAGTCATCGCTGCTGAATGATGCCTACCGCGCCTTGCGCGACCCCATCCGCCGCACGGAGTATCTGCTGGAGCTGGAAGGCGTCGAGATGGAAGAGCAATCGGTGAAGGCGACGGAGTCCGCGCGCACCACCGGCACGGAGAAGAAACAGATCGTCCCACCTGATCTTCTGGAAGAAGCATTTGAGCTGAACATGCAACTCGAAGAGATGAAGATGGCCAAAGCCGCAGGCGGCGACGACCCGCAGTTGCGCAAAGACCTGGAAGCCGCCAAGGCAAACTTCACAGCCATGCTGGACGCCTCGCAGCAACAGCTGGAGGCGGAGTGGACCAGTTGGGATGCCGCGGTGGACAGCGGCGACGATGGGGCGAAGGACGCGGCCAAGGATGAAATGGTGGCGATCCTGAATCGACGGTCGTACCTGCGGAATCTAGTACGCGACGTCAATACGGTTCTCGAATAGGAAGAGTAGACAAGACATGAAAATGCAGGGCAACACGATTCTTATCACCGGCGGTGGCTCCGGCATTGGACGCGGTCTGGCAGAGGCGCTTCACAAGGAAGGTAACCACGTCATCATCGCGGGCCGCCGCAGGCAGTTGCTGGACGAGGTCGCCGCGGCAAACCCTGGTATGAGCGCCGAGGTGCTTGACGTGGACAGCGCGGACACCATCAAGCAATTCGCTCAGACTCTTATCGGTAAGTACCCCAAGCTGAACGCCGTCCTGCACAACGCGGGCATGATGCGCATTGAAGACCTGAAGCAGGGCAAGTCCGACGACGCCGAGAAGACGATCACCACCAACCTGCTGGGTCCCATCCGCCTGAACAGCGCGCTTCTGCCGCATCTGCTGAAACAGCCCGGAGCGGCTGTGCTGACCGTATCGTCGGGCCTGGCATTCACACCACTTGCGATGACGCCAACCTACTGCGCCGCAAAGGCCGCCATACACTCCTACACGCAGTCGCTTCGCTTCCAACTGCGCGGCACATCCGTGCAGGTGATCGAGATTGTGCCGCCCTACGTGCAGACGGGCCTCATGGGGGAACGGCAGAAGAACGATCCTGCCGCCATGCCGCTGGCGGAGTACATCAGCGAGACGATGAGTCTGCTGATGTCACAGCCTGCCGCTGAGGAAATCCTGGTGGAACGCGTGAAACCGCTGCGCTTTTCTGCGGAAAGCGGCAAGTACGGCGAGTTCTACACGACCTTCAATGAACGTATGATCGCGGCCCTGCCAAACGGATAATCCGGCGTTTACGTGGCGGGTGCAGTCCAGGGATCGTACTCGCCCAGCGACCAGAGATGGCCTTCCGGGTCGCGCACCGTGAAGGCCTGTCCGCCATAATGCATGGTCCGCAGTGGCAAAACAATGTCCGCGCCAGCGGCTTTGGCTTGTTCCCATAGCGGTGTGCGGTCCTTCACGATCAGGTAGCTGCCGCCCGTGACCTTGCCGCCGCATTCTCCTGGTGTGGCGTTCAAGCCGGCGGTCTCCGGGTTCAGGCCGGCCGTGCCAAGCATGAACATGCCGTTGCCAAACAGGAGCTCCGCGTGCTGCACTGCCCCATCGGCGGTGCGATAGACGGCGTGTTCGGTAAATCCAAGCACACGCTTCAGCCAATCGATCGCGGCGTTTGCGTCGCGGTAAACGGCGCTGGGAATCACGGTGACTGTCTGGCCCGCAACGCTCATGCGAAACATCGTACGCCATCAATTCAGTTCCATCACTAAGGATGCGGACGTTCGTATGGAAGCTGGCATCCGTGGCGGTCTCTGCCTCACGAACAGGGTGTGCATGCTGCGGGCACAAGCCAGTGGCCACCCAATCCACACGCGACAGCCATGCATCTTGAGAGACGCATTATTCAGAACGACGCGCGACATAGCGGCCCGGATGTTCACCGCGCATGATTTGCGTGTGCGTCGCCGTCCGCCCGCAGAGCATCCGAAAGGCTATGGCAGAGCAGAACCGCGTGGTCGGCATCGATCTTGGCACCACCAACTCCCTTGTGGCATTTCTCCAAGACGGCGTTCCCGTCGTGATCCCGGGCGAGGACGGCTCGCCGCTGGTGCCGTCCGTCGTTGCCATCGAGAATGGCAAAACAGTGATCGGCAACGCGGCGCGCGGTACGCTGCTGACCGCTCCCGGCAATGCTGTCTACAGCGCCAAGCGCCTCATGGGCCGCGGCATTGATGATGTCCGCGATGAACTGTCGCTCTTTCCATTCCGCATAGCCGATGACCAGCAGGCTGATGATGTCCTGCGCCTCCACGTCGGCGAGCAGACACTGACGCCGCCGCAAATCTCCGCTCTTGTTCTGGGGCAACTCAAACGCAACGCGGAGCGCTACTTCGGCCAACCGGTCACGCACGCGGTCATCACTGTTCCTGCCTATTTCAATGACGCGCAGCGCCAGGCCACGAAGGACGCGGGCCGGATCGCCGGCCTTGATGTCCTGCGGCTGGTGAATGAGCCGACGGCCGCCGCGCTAGCCTACGGGCTCGACCGCAAAAAGGAAGGCATCGTAGCCGTTTACGACTTCGGCGGCGGCACCTTTGATGTTTCGATTCTCAAGCTGCACGACGGCATCTTCGAGGTGATCGCGACCAATGGAGACACGCATCTCGGCGGCGACGACATCGACAACCTGCTGATGCATATTGCGCTCGACGAGATCCGCAACGAACTCGGCGTAACCGGAACGCCGGGCATCGTGCAAACCGTACGCAAGGCCGTCATTGAAGTCAAAATCGCTCTCTCGTCCAGCGATACCGCCAAGTTCGATATCGACCTTGGCGACGGCAAACGGTATCAGCGCGAGATTACACGCGCACAGTTTGAGCAACTCATCGCCCCCGTCATCGCGCGCACCGCCGGACCATCCAAGCAGGCCATTAAGGACGCGGCAATCTCTCTGGAGCAGATCGAAGAAGTCGTCTTGGTGGGTGGATCCACGCGCATTCCTGCGGTGCGTGCGCTGGTGGATCAGGTCTTCGGCCTGTCAGCGCGCGGCAAACAGGCCCACACCGAACTGAACCCCGACGAAGTTGTCGCTCTGGGCGCGGCTGTGCAGGCAGACATCCTCGCGGGCGGCTCCGCTGCGAACGAGCTTTTGCTGCTGGATGTTACACCGCTGTCGCTCGGCATCGAGGCGCTGGGCGGCGTGGTCGCCAAGATCATCCAGCGCAACTCCACGATCCCGGCGAGCGCCACGGAACACTTCACCACCGGCGTTGACGGTCAGACCAACGTCGCCATTCATGTTGTGCAGGGCGAGCGCGAACTTGCCAAAGATTGCCGCTCTCTCGCCCGCTTCGACTTGAAGGGTGTCCCGCCCATGACGGCTGGCCTGCCGCGTATCGAGGTCAAGTTTCTGATCGATGCCAACGGCATCCTGCAGGTCAGCGCCCGCGAGCAGCGCAGCGGCAAAGCCGCCGAAGTCGAGGTCAAGCCCAGCTACGGCCTCACCGACGCCCAGGTGGAAGACATGATCCTGGCCTCCTTTGACCACGCTGAGAAGGACCTGGCAAACCGCCAGCTTGTTGAAGCAGGGAACGAGGCAAATACGATCCTGGAGGCCGTCGAAAAAGGCAAGAAGCATCCGGCCTGGCAACAGCTCACCGCTGACGAGATCGAGCACATCAAAGCCGCAACGCTGGAACTGGATGCCAGCGTAAAAGGCGGCGACTACCGTCTGATCCGCCGCGCCATCGACGAACTCGACAAGCGGACGCGGCGGTTCGCGGAACTGATGATGGATACCACCGTATCTTCCGCGCTCACCGGCCAGACCATGGAGGCCGCCGGTGAAGCCTTAGGCGAGGGTCCATCCGCTCCCCACCCGTTCGCTCCCGCGCAGATCGAGGATTCAGAGCGCCAACAGTAGCAGCCCAGCCTGGCAGCAGTCACGACGGAAACGCCATGATGTACCATTCCCGTGACATTATGAAGACGTTCGCACTGTTTCTTGCGCTCTCAGCCGCTTGCGTTGCGCAGACGCAGCGGCACCCTGACGACAACCTGATTTTCCAGACCTCGCAGGGCTGGTCGCCGCGCGTTAATGTCGAGGCGGGCAGCGTGATGGCGTACGGCATCAACAACCAGCTGCCTGAGCGCATCCGCAGCTGGAAGGAGCACGGCTACCGCGTCACTGTGATGACCGGCGTCGCCTGGGGAGAATACGGTGACTACCTGCGCGGGGATTTCGATGGGCAGGAGCACTGGAACGAGACGCAACAGGAGTCCAGCGGCAAGCTCATCCTGCATAGCGGCCGCGAGGTGCCGTATATTGCTCCGTCCGAAAGCTATGGCAGGTACCTGAGCGGGGGCGTGCTGCGTGCGCTTGACGCAGGAGCCGAGGCCATCTACCTGGAGGAACCGGAGTTCTGGGCACGCGCCGGCTGGTCTGACTCCTTCAAGAAAGAGTGGGCAAGCTACTATCACGAGCCATGGCGTGCGCCAGACTCTTCTCCTGACGCGCAGTACCGGGCCAGCAAGCTGAAGTACTATCTCTACCAACGTGCGCTGGGGCAGGTCTTCGCCGCCGTGCGCGCATGGGGCAAGCAGCACGGTAAGCAGATCCCCTGCTATGTCGCCACGCACTCCTTGATCAACTATGCGCAGTGGCAAATTGTGTCGCCGGAATCGTCACTGCTCGATGTGGGTGCCGATGGATACATCGCGCAGGTTTGGACCGGCACCTCACGCGCTGTGAACGTCTATCAAGGAGAGCGTGCCGAGCGCACCTTTGAGACGGCCTTTCTGGAATACGGCGCCTTGCAAAACATTGCGCGCTCCTCCGGAGAGCGCATCTGGTACCTGAACGACCCGATCGAAGACAATCCAAACCACTCCTGGACCGATTACCAGCGCAACTGGGAATCCACCCTCGTGGCATCGCTGTTGCAGCCGGAGGTCTCCAGCTACGAAATTCTGCCATGGCCCGACCGCATCTTCGGTCCGCGAGCGCTGCGGCCCTCGACTGAGCCGACCGAAGCCAACCCGAAACCCGAGAAAACCTTCATCCCCGCCGCGTACGAGACGGAACTGCAGACGGTCTTCCACGCACTGGGCCAGATGCACGATCAAAGGGCACAATGGCAGATCGCCGGAACGCAAGGCGTGGGCGTGCTGGTCTCAGACACCCTGATGTTCCAGCGGGCAAAGCCGGAGCCTTCAAACCCGGATCTGGGAAACTTCTATGGGCTTGCCATGCCGCTGCTGATGCGCGGTCTGCCCGTGGAACCCGTCCAGATCGAAAGCACCTACCGCGGCGGCAGCGCAGCCGGCTTCCTGCACCAGTACAAGGTACTGTTGCTGACCTACGAAGGCCAGAAGCCGCCGTCACCAAAGTTCCACGATGCGCTGGCGGCATGGGTGAAGGCAGGCGGTGTGCTCGTCGTTGTGGATGACGATAGCGACCCCTACAACCATGCGCAGGACTGGTGGAACAGAAATGGAAAAACGCAGGCGACGCCGCGCGAGGCGCTCTTTCACACGCTCGGCATCGATCCAGCAGCCGAAGGCCTCCATCGCCTGGGCCACGGTGCCGTTCTTTTTCGCAAGGCCTCGCCGTCAGCGCTTGCGGCGGATCCAGGTGGCGCATCTGCGGTTGTTGGTCTGGCAAAGCAGGCGGCCATGGAGGCAAAGCTCCCATGGGCCGAATCCCCGGCTCTTGTCCTGCGGCGCGGACCCTTCGTGATTGCATCCGGTCTGGATAAGCCTGAGGGAACACCCGAGCCCTCCCCGGTCACACGCGTCGCAAGCAGCGCCGTGCAGTCCATTGAACCCGCTACACCGCCGGTGGTACATGCGGGACCGCCGGCCTCGGTTGCGGTCGAGCCGGTTCCCGTCCCAGGGCGCTTTGTCGATCTGTTTGACCCGCATTTGCGCATCGTCCGCAACCCGGAAATCGCTCAGGGAAATCGCCGCCTTCTGCTGGACCCAAGCTTCTTCACGGACGGCCGCGCACGCGTCCTGGCAGCCAGCGCCAAAGTTATCAACGAGCAAAGCGGTCCCGATGCGATCAGCTTCTCGGTCACGGCGATCGAGGCTCGCGGCGTTCAGGACCTCACCGCTATCCGGCTGAGTCTGCCACGCCCCGCGAAGTCAGTGACGCTTGACGGTGCGCCACTGCAGACGGGCGAGTGGAAAGACAACTCACTTTTGCTTGAGTTCCCCGCGAAAGCGGCCCTGCAGGCCGTCGCCGTCAGGTTCTAGCCGCCTCGGTATTTCTGAGAAGGAAAATCTCTGGGCTGTGTTGTTTCCTGCGCACACCGGAATCTACGCTCAGGTAGTTACGGCTTTTTTACACAAGAGGGCATACCTTCTTTTCGGCTCGTGATGTCTTCGCAGGCGGCTGGTTTGACCGGCCGCAAAAGAGGGCCTTCAAATTGCCGGAGAGCATGTGCAAGAGAACAGCGTAAGCAACACACCAACTGGCAAGGTGCGGCAGTTCGTCATCCCCGTCACGGTGATGCTGTCGTTTGTCTCGTTCTGGAGAGCTTCCGCGATCGTTCTATGTGATCTTGGATCTTCAGCCTATTACGTGGGCGGAATCGCGGAAAAGGCCATTGGCAAAGCGGCACCCTGGTTCATCCTGGCGATCATGCTGTTCTCCTACGCGGTCCGTGCCGTGTATATCGAGAGTTGCAGCATGTTTGTCCGCGGAGGTGTGTACCGCGTGGTGCACGAGGCGCTGGGTGGAATCGCCGCCAAGTTTTCCGTCTCAGCCCTGATGTTTGATTACGTGCTCACCGGCCCCATCAGCGGTGTAAGCGCGGGACTCTACCTTGCGGCGCTCATCAATGAGCTTGGGGAGCACTTCCACATCGGTTGGATGCACGTGCCAACGGCCTTCTTCGCCGCCGTCTTCGCCGCCGTGGTCACGATCTATTTCTGGTACACCAATCGGATCGGGGTGCCCTTCTCCAGCACAAAAGCCTTGCATATCATGCAGGCAACCACGGTCATGGTGGTGATCCTGATCGCCTGGTGTGTGTACACCATCTTTACCAAGGGGTACCAGCCGGTGCCTTCACCCATACCTTCGCATTTCCATTTCAGTGGCTCCGCCCTGGGCTGGCTCAAGGGCACGGCGTTTCCCAGCTTCACAGTGGTTGCCGTACTCATTGGGCTGGGCCACTCCGTGCTGGCACTCAGCGGCGAAGAGACGCTTGCGCAGGTCTACCGCGAGATTGAGGCACCCAAGCAGCAAAACCTCCTGCGCACAGGCCTGATCATCTTCGTCTATAGCCTGGTCTTCACCTCGCTGGTCTCGTTTTTCGCTGTGATGCTGATCCCGGACGCACAACGAGGTCAGGTCCTCGACGATCTCATCGGTGGACTGGCCATGGTCCTGGCTGGCCCTTTCGCTCTGCGGCTGGCCTTCCATACGTTCGTGGTGGTGGTCGGCGTCATGATCCTCTCTGGCGCGGTTAACACCGCGATCATCGGCTCTAACGGCGTTCTCAGCCGCGTTGCGGAGGATGGTGTGTTGCCACCCTGGTTCCGCCGGCTCCATCCAAAGCATGGCACGTCGCACCACATCATTGGTGTGATCGTCGGCCTGCAGCTTCTCACCATTGCGGTCAGCCGCGGCAATGTCGACATGCTGGGCGAAGCGTATGCCTTTGGCGTGGTGTGGAGCTTCGCCATGAAAGGTTTAGCGGTAACCGTTCTGCGCTTCACGCACCCAGAGGCGCAGCGATGGAGATTCCCGCTCAACATCCGGCTGGGCCGCTATGACCTGCCGGTCGGCCTCATGGCTACCACGGCGATCCTGTTCCTTATGGCGTTCATCAATCTCTTTACCAAAAAGATAGCCACGATCGCTGGCGTCATCTTTACGTTGCTTTTCTTCACGGTGTTCACCATTTCGGAGCGCAAGTATGCGCGGCAGCAGAAGGAAAACCGGATTGAAGCGGAGCCCGATCCTTCCGACCCCTTTCGCGAGACGTCGCGCGAGCGCTTTCGCTTTGAAGCCCGCAACGATCTGTCTCCGGCTTCGCTTGAAGTAAACCCGAATTGCTGCCTTGTGAGCATTGAGGATCCAGGCGACCTGCGTGCTCTCGACAAGCTTCTTTCTGGCGACACGGGAGGCAGGGACGTTGTGGCCGCATGCGTCAGCCGCGTCTCGCCGGAGCGGGTCAAGCAATCGCCCGGTGACGATTGTGCCGTTGATGACCGCGTGAAGGACGTCTTCAGCGAGGTAGTGTTCTCGGCTGAAAAGCTAGGCCGCCCTGTGAAGCTGCTTGCCTTGCCGGATGGCGACACGGTACACGCTCTGCTGGGTGCGGCCACCGCGTTGCAGGCTGGCGAGCTCTGGATGGCCCCGGCGGACGGAAAACCCGAGAAGGAGCAACAGTCCGCGCTGGAGGGCCAGTGGAAATCGACCGCCAAAAAGGGAGAGAATCTTACCCTGGTGCTGGTCGGCGATATCGCGAAAGCACCCCGGCGGGTTGCCCTGGCCGGATAGGCTCAACGCCGGGATGCGCAGGGATGTATGCGTATGACGTGTGAACAGCATCCATCTCTTTCAACCAACTCTTGCGCTGTCAAAGGAAGGATCACTGTGGCAACTACACCAAGCCTCTTCATTCACGGCGGCAAGCAGCACGAATCTGTGTCGGTTGACGCCTACAACTCCGAACTAAAGGATGCTGATGGCTTCATCGGCGACAAGGCCAGCAAGCGCGCGTTCCTATCGATTCTGGATAAACGGCGGGAACAGGTGCGCCATGTGGCGGATGACCCGCTCGGTGACGAAGCCACGGAAGAGCTGAAGAAGAAGACCCTTGAGAAGGTCCTAACCGGCGACGACCTTGAAGCTGCGGGCCTGGTTCATGGCGCCATTGAAGAGTTCGCGGAGGAGCTCTCCTCGGTCGCAAACCGGCTTCTTAAGCTGAAAGCGTGGAAGGACACGGAGCGAATCGTTGTGGGAGGCGGCTTCAGCTCCGGCCGCGTTGGCGAGCTCGCAATCAAACGGGCTTCCGTGCTGCTGCAGGCGGAGTACGGCCACACCTTCGATCTATCGCCCATCCGCCACCATCCAGACGAAGCGGGTCTGCTCGGCAACATTCACGTCGTGCCGGCCTGGATGTTCTCAGGATATGACAGCCTCCTTGCCGTTGACATCGGCGGCTCCAACATTCGGGTAGGCGTTGTTGCCCTCAATCAGGACAAGGCGCGTGACTTCAAGGAGGCTTGCGTCTTGTCCAGCGAACTCTGGAGGCATGCCGATGAGGATCTGAAGCGCGATGCCTGCGTTGACCGGTTGGCCGATATGCTGAAGGCGCAGATCAAACTGGCGGAGAAAGCTGGACGCACGTTGGCTCCTCTCATCTGCATCGGCTGCCCCGGCTTCATCAACGACGACGGCTCCATTGAGAAGGGAGCACAGAATCTTCCGGGTAACTGGGAAAGCTCACGCTTCAATCTTCCAAACACCGTGAAATCGCTCATTCCTAAGATCGGCGACAATGAGACCGTGGTGACCATGCACAACGACGCCGTTGTACAGGGCCTGAGCGAGAGGCCGTGGATGCAGGACGTCACGCATTGGGGCGTTCTCACCATCGGCACAGGCCTGGGCAATGCGCGGTTCACGAATCGCTTCCAGACTGGCGGCATTAAGACGAAAGACGCCGCGCCGTCCGGGGCCAAGGCATGACAGACTCCGTGGAGACCAGCCCGTCAGGAGAAACCGTGGGCGGCGAGACGCTTCCAACAGCCTGGTTTGGTTCTGGACAGGAGCAGGCCCTGGAAGAGAAACTCGCGGCTGCTTCCAAACACGTTCTTCTCCTTGACTATGACGGCACACTCGCTCCGTTTCGCGCGGATAAGATGCAGGCGCTCCCGTATCCGGGCGTGACGGAAATCCTGCAGCAACTTAATGAGCTCCCCGGCACCCGCGTGGTGCTTGTAACAGGACGCCGCGCTGGGGACTTAGCAGACCTGTTTAGTTTAGCGAAGCATTTAGAAATTTGGGGCAGCCACGGCCGCGAGCATATCAGCCGCAGCCGCGAATACACGTTTTATCCGCCCACGGCAGAGCAAAGTACGGCACTTGCAAAACTGAACCGCGAGATCGAGACCGCTCTATGTGACTTATCCCTGAAGTTATCGAGTGACAATCTCTCCATCAGCTCTCATGGCGAGTTGACCAGTCTCGAAGCTCCAGAGCCGCTGGAGAAAAAGCCCGGGAGTCTGGCCGTGCATTGGCGAGGGCTTGCCGGCGAATCGCAGGAAGCTCTGCGAAACTGCGTAGAAGAAGCATATCGTCAGCATGGAGATGCGACCGTGGAACGGTTGCCCTTTGAGTCGGGCGTCGAGTTTAGAGCGGCCGGCTACACCAAAGCCTACCCTGTGACCCGCGAGTTAGAGCAAAGCGGAGAAGATACTGCCATCGCGTACCTGGGTGACGACCTCACCGACGAAGACGCGTTCCGCGCCCTGGGTAACCGCGGTGAAAGTCTCCTGGTTCGCCCAGAAATCAGGCCGTCTTATGCACGGTACTGGCTAAAACCGCCTGAGGATCTGCTGCGGTTTCTGAGAGTATGGCAACAGCCTGGCGATCTGCATGGTTGACTTACCTTAGCCTCATGGCACAGCCACCTTGCCCATCGGACGAGATCATATGGTACTCGTGTGGCAGTGAAAGGCACTCCATACGGCATCTCGAACCTGGCTTAGGACAGCAGTCCATGCACCATGTTCGGCCTGCCGGAACAGACGCATCGTTGGGTACCACGGTGAATCGACCCGGCCCTTCAACCACCGCCAGTCCGCGTCCTTCTTCAGCAAAACCCAGACCGGCTTGCCAAGCGCTCCGGCGATGTGTGCGGCCAGCGTGTCGGCCGTGATCAGCAGATCCAGGTTTTGTATCGCTGCCGCAAACTCCAGCAGACCACCTTTCCCGGCCTTATCGAAGTGAAGAAGTGGCAGACCGTCGCCTTCTTGTGCGGACTCCGGCCCTTGCATGCTCCACCATTCGCAACACTTCAGTTGCAGCAAGGGTGCCAGATGTTCCACGGGGATCCAACGTTCCGGGTCCCACGCGCTGCCGCTCCAGACAACACCGGCCTTCGGCAGGCATGAACCTGTATTCATGCGTTCACGCAGGTCTGTGGTGAGTGATGGAGGCAGACGAAGATAGTTTGCCGACGCCGGGAGATGCGCCGGTTCGACACGCAGTGCGTACAGCAACTCCATCATCTCCACGGCGACGCAATGCCTGGTGGAACGGGTCTCCGCCGCTGTCCTGAAGCTGCCGGAAAAACAGGGCAGCAGCGGCATAAGTTCAGGTCTCACATTCAACGTGATATCGCACCCTAACTGGTTCAAACGAGGAACAAACCGCATCATCTGAACAAAGTCGCCGAGACCGTGCAACGCATGTAAATCGATGGAACGTCCTCGTAAGGGTGTTCCATTCCAGAGCTGATGCGCTGAAGGCCAGTGCTGCGCCTCCTCATCGTTGATGTTCCATGCTTCAGAAAAGGCACCTGCGGCCATGGCGGCGTGCCATCGTCTGAAGTTCCGGCGATTTGCCTGTTCGTCCCATGGCTTGATGGGCGGCTTTTTCGTCCATCTCTGCTCACCCGGACGAAAGCTGCTGACCGTTTGCGTACGTCCGGAAGTGATAGACTGCCGCATGTATCTCCCTCATGGCGCGTCCGCATAAGTGAGAGCCTCGCGCAACGTTGCTAAAAGAAGCATAAGGATAAATAAACGTACCTGCAAAATCTTTATGTCTTCTTTACGAACTTAAGCGATACCTTCATGGCTGAACGAGGTTGATTCGCGGCATGTCTTTTTTGCAGCTGCTGTTAGGAAGGCCTCTCGCCACAAGCGAAGAGCGCGCTGAAGAGGTGGGGGTACTCGGCGGCATCCCTGTCTTCGGACTGGACGCCCTGAGTTCCGCTGCCTATGGACCGGAAGCAGCATTGACGCTTCTTCTGCCGATGGGCTTACTGGGCACCGCGTACGTCCTGCCAATCACCATCGCGATTGTCATACTTCTCGCCGTCGTTTATGTGTCTTACCTGCAAACCATCACAGCCTATCCACACGGCGGCGGCAGCTATACCGTTGCGAGCGAAAATCTGGGCAGGCTGCCGGGATTGCTGGCTGCGGCGGCGCTCATTATCGACTATGTTCTGAATGCTGCAGTCGGCATCTCCGCGGGCGTAAGTGCTCTTGTCTCTGCTGTTCCTTCACTTCATCCCCACATTCTTCTACTCTGCCTGGTTATTCTGGGCCTTTTGTTCCTCGTCAATCTTCGCGGCGTTCATGATACTGGCACAGTGTTTCTAACGCCGACGTACGTCTTCGTCGGCTCTTTGCTGTTTGCCATCATCGTGGGGCTGGTACGAACTTTTCTTACGCATGGGCACCCCGTACCGGTATACCGGCCGGAGCCGATTGGAGCCGCGACTCAGGCGGCATCCGTATGGCTGTTGCTGCGAGCTTTTGCAAGTGGATGCAGCGCCATGACCGGTGTGGAAGCGGTCTCAAATGGCGTGCAGGCGTTCCGCGAACCAAAGGACCGCTATGCAAAACGAACGCTCACCGTCATCGTGTTCTTGTTGATGTTGCTCCTCATCGGGGTGTCGGTACTCTGCCGGTACTATGGCATCGGTGCGGTTGACCCAAACGCCGCCAACTATCAGAGCGTGTTATCGCAGCTGATTGCAGCCGTGATGGGGCGCGGCTGGTTTTACTACGGATCCATGGCGTCTGTCCTTGCGGTGCTTGCGCTATCCGCGAACACGTCGTTCGCGGATTTTCCGCGGCTCACCAGAGCCATCGCAATCCACGATTACCTGCCTCACGTCTTCCGTATCCGGGGACGCCGGCTGCTCTATTCGCATGGCATCTTTGCGCTGACCGGATTTACCGCCGTCATCCTGATCATTTTTGGCGGCGTCACGGACCGGCTCATTCCACTGTTTGCCATCGGTGCCTTTCTCGCGTTCACCTTGTCGCAGGCAGGCATGGTGGTTCACTGGCTTAAAGTGGGTGGCCGGGGCAGTTCAATCCGCGCTGCCGTGAACGGCTTCGGCGCTGTTGCAACCGGCGTGACCACCTGCATTGTGCTCGCGACGAAGTTTCTCGAAGGCGCATGGCTGACGGTATTTCTGGTGATTGGGCTCATGCTGTTGATGCTGGGCATCCACCGCCATTACACGGCGGTGGAGTGCGAGATGGAGGTGGATCATCCGCTGGAAGCTCTGGATTCGCGGCAACCGGTCGTCATCCTGCCAATCGACCGCTGGACAAAGGTCGCGGAAAAGAGCCTTCGCTTTGCGCTAGGCCTGAGCACCGAAATCAAAGTGGTTCACGTGGACGCGGAAGAGTCCACGGAGCAAATCCGCGCGCGCTGGCAGGAGAATGTTGGGCGCCTCACACAGCAGCAGAAAGGTGTTGCGCCGGAGTTGGTGATTCTTTCATCGCCGTACCGTTATGTGCTGGCGCCTCTGCTTACGTATCTCTCTAACCTTGAGCGCGACTATCCGGACCGGCAGATCGCCATTCTTGTTCCCGAAGTCGTCGTCAAAAAGTGGTGGCAAGAACCGTTGCACAATCAACGCGCCAAGCTCATCCGGCTGCTTCTGCTGCTTCGCGGAAATCACCGCGTCGTCATCGTCAGTATCCCTTGGTTTCTGCAGGCGGGGGCCTCTCACGTTTCCACGTCATCGCAACATCTGCCAAAGGATACAAATGACTGCTAACACGCCGTGTGGATAGGTATGTCGGGAGGCCGGTGAACCTTTTTGACGTTCCGTCTAAGTGCCACGCCACAAAGCATAATTGGTAAGCCGGCATTATGCGATGGAGGTGTATACCCTGCTCTCCGACAGATCGAGTTCTTTCTGCAGTGAGCGCAGAACTTCATCATCGATGCGTTCTTCGTCGCGCAACCGGAGAAGAGTCTCACGTTCGATTTTTAGGACATCGAGTATGGCTTCGCGGCGGCTTTCTCCATCCTGATATTGCCGGGTGGACGTGGTGCGGCTGGAAGGAATAGCGTCCAGGCGCCGCTGGTAGGTCCTCATCAGATCCTCCACAACCCCGTGGTGGTAACGCTCCTTCGAGCGGCGGCGGCCAAGGTGAGTCAGAGCTTCCTGCAACATGGTTCGCCGCGCCTCCTGCTCTTCATAGATCAGACCCGCGTGGCCTGCCAGGCCCAGCTTGCCGATAAGCAGCGGCAGGCTGAGGCCCTGCAATACCAAGGTTGAGACAATCAGGCAAAACGCAAGAAAGATGATAAAGCTGCGCTGCTGGAACACTCCCGACGCAGTGGTAAGCGGAAGAGAAACGGCAGCAGCCAGAGAAAGAACACCTCGCATCCCTCCCCAACCAACCACCAGAAGCTGCCTCTTGTCCGGAGAGGCCTCGCGGTGGGAATGAATGAGCCACGTGCCAAACGCGTGAGAGACATAGGGTTCCACAAGGACCCAAAGAACCCGGATGGCAATCATCGCAAGGCTGAAGCCACCCCCATACAGAACCAGCGTATGCAGTGGAATGCCATGTATCTGCGAAAGTACAAACGGCAGTTGCAACCCCAGCAGAAGAAAGACCGTACCATTCAGCGCGAACGTGAGCCCGTCCCAGAACGCGGTGGCTTGCAGCCGCACCTCCGCGGACATGAACGTGACACTCTGCCGGCTCATGTACATGCCGCAGGCAATCACTGCCATGACGCCTGAAACATGTGTCGTCTGCGCAAGAATGTACGCTCCATACGGCATCAGCAGGCTAAGCACAATTTCGATTGGACCGTCATCGATGAACGCTTCCAGACGGGCCATGAAGAACCCCACCACCAGACCTATAAAGACTCCCCCGGCAGTTAGAAACACCAGCTGACCCACAGCTTCGATCACCGACGGTGTTTGGCCGGTAAGCAGGACAGTTACGCCGAACTGCAACGCAAGCAGGCCAGTTCCGTCGTTCACAAGGCTCTCCGCCTCTAGCAACGACACAATGGAGTGAGGCAAGCCAACGCGCCTCGCAATTGCCGTCGCAGCGATCGCGTCGGTCGCAGCAACAACCGCGCCCAGCAGCAGCCCGGATCTCCAGTCAAACCCCGGCAATAACATGCCGGCGCACCATGTGAGCAAAAGAACCGTGGCCAGCACAAGGCCAAGCGCCAGCATGGCGATCTTGGCAAAGTTGCGCTGGAACTCACGCCACGAGAGCGTCCAGGCAGCCGAGTAGAGCAGCGGCGGCAGAAAAACCAGGAAGACCAGATCAGGTGGCAGCGCGAACCGCGGCATATGCGGAAGCAGGCTGAGCGCGATGCCTGAAACGACCAAGAGAATGGGATACGGAACCTTCAGAACTCTTGCCAAACCAGCAAAGATCACGACGAGAAAGAGCAGAAGGAGAAACAGGCCGCCCGTGCCTTCCGCACTCAATGTCGGCATGTGACACTCCCCCCAGGCAGCAGCGTGGTCCGCTGATTCTAATGTCTCATTGCAACTCACCTGAAAGGCTGGAAGCTCATCGCCGGAGCCGGGCGAACCACTTTGGAGTTCAGCGCGCATAACTCATCCAATGGAGCCAGTCTCCCGCTCTCAGCATTGCTGTCCGACGGTCGATGTGGTTGTGTGTTGCAGAGGGATCGTGGTAACTCAACCTAAGCGATTCATCCATGAACCCGGTTACCGTTTTGAGCAGGCGAGGGCATGTGCCTACATAATCCGCTATTCGCTTCTTGAAATTGACACTTAGTTCTTACGCCGCGATCTGCCGTACCTTGCCCTGGCGGTCACGGCTGACGCCGAAGAGGAACCGGCCGTCCGCGTCAAGGTGCTGCACCTTCAACTCACGCGGCGAGACGGAGAGATGGCTGAAGCCATGGACCTCCTGCGCGTATGGTCCGCGGTCGAGGCCATCCTTTTGCAGGATGTACAGGTCCGCGCCGCCACCGCCGGAGAGGAAGTGCGTGACAGGCTCCCCAGCGAACTGCAGCACCTGCAGGTCGTGGTCGTGGCCTGCCATGTACAGGTCCACCTTGTACTTGCTCATGAGTGGTGCCCAATCGCGGATCAGCACGGGATGATCGCCATGCGGCCCATTGGAGTAGATGGGGTGGTGCGCCATCACCACAAGAAACGGCAGATCGCGCGGACGCTGCAACTGCTGCTCAAACCAGGTCAGCTGCTCCGCCTGCTGCGCCGGTGTCAGGAAGAAGTCCACGCCATGGCGGGCGGCACCGTCGGCACGCGGCATGTTGCTGTCCAGCACAATGCAGCGCATCAGAGGCTTGCGCCGCGGGAAGTCGAAGGTGTACCAGCGTGCCGGAAGGGTCCATCGCGTCGGCTTGCCGTCCAGGCCCTTTCCGCTGCGGGCATACTCCAGCTCCGCCTCCAGCTTGTTCACATCGGCGGGCATGTACTGGTAGTCGTGATTGCCCAACATGGTGTACACCGGCCCGGGAAACGTCTCCACGGGATATTGCTGCTCAAACTGCGTGCGAAAGCGCTCCGACGCCGCGCCGCCGGGCAGATCGCCATACCAGTTGTCGCCCAGGAAGAACATGGCGTCAGGGCGGAAATTTCCGCCGCTCGCATAGTGCTGCATGCCGCGCGCCACCTGCGTTTGCGCGGCGAAGTCCGGCCCCTTGCTCTTGGCTGCGTCCAGGTAGCCCCAATCACCCAGTATCAGCGCATGCGCCGTCTCCGCCTCATGCTGCGCGGCTGGAAGGGCGATGCCGCGGTGCGCTCCCGCAGCCATCGCGCTCCAGGCAAGGGTCTGCGTCATAAACCGGCGGCGTGTCAGAATGGATGGCTGTGTCATGTCTGAATCAAATCACCTTTCCATGAAAACCACATCAATCTGCGCATAGCACGCCAGCCAGAGAGCGAAGCCTACGGTCCTGGCGGCATCCTCTTTCGGAAGGGCACCGCTTCAGCCACCATAATCGTCCTCTTTGGAAGGGCGTGGCTTCAGCCATGCCGTAAACGTTTCGTTTTGAAGTGCGGCTTTAGCCGCTGAGGTACGCTCTTTCCAGTTTGCGATCGCAGCAATCCCGCGCATCTTCCTCACCCTTCGCTAACACTATCGCAACGGTAGAGCCGTGTCTTGCACCCACACCCACCATCCCCGTGGAAGGCGTGGATATCCGGCGTTATTCTCTATGTCTCCGCACCCTCTGTGGAAGCAGGGAGACACCGATCTCCAGCAAACACAGAGACATAGCCCGGCTTTCCACTTCTTAACGGCACCTCCGCTCACCCGGGGCTCTGCACTACCTGTGCATCCGTGGGGAAAGCTGGTGCCTGCCGCACATGGCTGCACCGCCCATCCGCGCTTTCCGTTTCGGGCAGGCTAGATTTGTAAATCAGGGCAGCCCTGCAAGCCCCCTAGTTTGTGCATCTTGGGCCGGACTTCCACATTTGCTAGCACAACGTCTACTGCGGCTATTCAATCTCTCTTTTAACAATCTGTTTCTTAGAAGCATTTCCCTCGCGCACAAACCGCAATTGCAGAAGCAGGAACGATGTCCTGTTTCCCACAACCATTCGCCGTCCTGCACAGCGTTGATCGCGCTACCATCACGGCAAGAGCAAGTGGCACAACCGTCCGTCCGCCACAGGCGTTGCCGCTATCCGGGAGCACCGGCGCGGTGATAGGCTGAGGTACATTCCCGCGGCGCACCAGGCCCGCAACACAGCGCCATGCAACCTGGGTGCCTGTGCCAAGAAACGCTCTCATGGAGGTCTCGTCCGTGTCCACCACCGCTTCGCCCATTGCGCTTGAAACCGCGCCAACGCCCGCGCCCACGGGCAACCTGGACATCACCGTCTCCCGCGCGGAACTGCTGCGTGAACTCACCGCCGCGCAATCCGTCGTGGAGCGCAAGACGACCATCCCCATCCTTTCGAACTTCCTGTTTGAGGCGCAGGGCGACCGGCTCTCCATCACCGCAACGGACCTGGACCAGAGCCTGCGCACCAGCTGCCCGGCCAAGGTAAAAAAGCCCGGTGCCTGCACCGTTCCCGCTCGTAAACTCTACGATTACATCAAGTTGCTGCCTGAAGGGGACATCTCCATCAAGCTGATGGACAACCACTGGGTCGGCATTCGCGCGGGCCGGTCCAACACCAAGATGGTCGGCATGGCGCGCGCCAACTTCCCGCAGGTACCGGACTTTCCATCCGCCGGAGCCGTCCGCATCGACGCGGCGATCCTCCGCGGCATGGTTGCCAAGACCATCTTTGCCATCTCCAGCGAGGAGAGCCGCTACACCCTCAACGGCGCTCTGCTTGTGCTCAAGTCAGAGAGCATGGCCATGGTCGCCACGGACGGCCACCGCCTGGCCCACATTGAGCGCATCGGCGAGCTGCCGGACCCCATCTCCGGCGAAAAGAAGACCCTGATCCCACGCAAGGCGCTGGGCGAGCTGCAAAGCCTTCTTTCCAACGCAGGAGAAGACGAGTTCGTCGAGTTTGCCGACGACGAGACCACGCTATTCTTCCGCATCGGCGGACGCGTTCTGACCAGCCGCAAGCTGACCGGCCAGTTTCCCAACTACGAAGCGGTGCTGCCGCGCGACAACAACAAGTTCGTCATCGTCCGCAGCGAGGACCTGATGGGGGCGCTGCAGCGCGTCTCGCAGTTCGCTGACGAGCGCTCCGGTGCCATCAAGATCCGGCTGGAGCAGAACGAGCTCCGCGTCTCCTCCTCGTCCACCGATTCCGGCGAGTCCGAAGACATCATCGAAACGCCCTACAATTACGACCCACTGGTCGTCGGCTTCAACTCCGCCTATCTCATTGATTTTCTTAAGGCAATCGGCACCGCCGGAGAAGTCCGCCTGGAGTTTAAGGACGCCCAATCCGCCGGCCAGATGCGTCCCGAAGACAGCAACGAAGACCAGAAATACCGCTACATCCTGATGCCCATGCGCATCTGACGATCTGCCATCGAGGCCTCGACGCCTTCGGCGTGTCTTCACCAAAGCGCCGTCGTCACCGGTAGCGAAGCAGCACGGCAAACCTAAGCTCGCTCCCGGTCGGCGGCTCCCAGAAAATGTTTCACGTGAAACATTTTTAGAAACCGGACAGGCCGATTGCACTTTGATTTCGTATGCCTTCCGCGGTATTTGATCTCACGAAGGCGGCAGGTGTGCTTAAGTTCTACGTTAGCGCTAACGTAAACACGCTTTTCGCGTGTCTTTGCGCATCCTGTTTTCGCTTATTTCGGAGACGGAAAGACCTCATCGGGGGGGAGGCCGGACCTCTTAAACGCTCCCCCGCGAATCACGCGAAGAGTGTGAAGTGGACGTAGGGGTTCCCGCAAGCTGACCTCGGCGGCTGAAGCCGTGCTCAACCAACGCGCTTCCGGCATGGCTGAAGCCATGCCCCTTCCGGAAGCTGGAGTTCAAGCAGGCTCTGAAGCCATGCCCTTCCGGAAGCTGCAGTTCAAGCAGGCTCTGAAACCATGACCTTCTGAAAGGCAGGATCGCGCGGAGCGAGTGTGGCCTTTCTTCTGAAACTACGGATTTGAGCGTCGTTAGCCCTTTCGTTGGCTGGCGTTGATACGCATCAGGTGATGGCGTGCGAGGGCGGGTTAGCGTAAGTGTGACCGGTTCTGTGAGATTCTGGGCTGGACCATGCCTACGTTGAACTGGATGTCGCGGGAGCAGGACCTCGTCGCGGCGTCGAAGGTGCCGTACCGCCTCCTGGAGGGGGTGCCGGAGCTTTCCTGCACCGCGCAGGACCGTGCGACGGAAAACATGCTGATCCAGGGCGACAACCTGGAGGCGCTAAAGAGCCTGCTGCCGTTCTACGCGGGCAAGGTGAAGTGCATCTTCATCGACCCGCCGTATAACACCCGCAGCGCGTTTGATCACTATGATGACAACCTGGAACACAGTAAGTGGCTGAGCATGATGTATCCCCGGCTGGAGTTACTTCGAGAGTTACTCCGTGAGGATGGCAGTATCTGGGTCACCATTGATGATAATGAGGCGCACTATCTTAAGGTGGTAATGGATGAGGTGTTTGGACGAGGCAACTTTGTCGCCAATAATATATGGCAGAAAAGGTTTTCTCCTAACAGCACGAGTAATTTCATTTCTGATTCTCACGACCATGTTTTAGCCTTTGCTAAGAGCAAAAATAGTTGGCGGCGTAACCTTCTGATCCGTCGTCCTGAACACGACAGAAACTATAAGAACCCCGACAGTGATCCGCGTGGACCATGGACGTCTGGTGATATGTCGGCCAGAAATTTCTACTCTGCTGGGACCTACCCGGTTGTCAGTCCTTCTGGTCGGGTCATTGAAGGACCGCCGAAAGGGCTCTACTGGCGATACTCATTAGCCACGTTCAATGAAATGGATGAAGACAAGCGGATTTGGTGGGGCAAGGACGGAGCAAACGTTCCTCGGGTAAAACGGTTCCTTTCTGAGGTGATGGAAGGCATTGTTCCTCAAACCATATGGATGCATGGCGAAGTAGGAAACACGCAGGATGCAAAAAAGGAGCTCCTGCGCGCCATTGGCGTACAGGGCGAGGTATTTCAGACCCCTAAGCCGGAGGCGCTTATGCAAAGAGTTTTAGATATAAGCACCATGGCTGGTGACTTAATCCTTGATTCGTTTCTTGGGTCTGGCACGACGGCTGCGGTGGCGCATAAGATGGGGCGGCGGTATATCGGCATTGAGATGGGGGACCATGCGCGGACGCACTGCGCGGCTCGGCTGCGCAAGGTGATTGAGGGTGAGCAGGGCGGCATTTCCAAGGCTGTTGCGTGGAAGGGTGGCGGCGGGTTCAGGTTTTACCGGCTGGGGCAGCAGGTGTTTGACCAGGAGGGGCGGATCAACGCGGGCATCCGGTTTGAGCACCTGGCGGCGCATGTGTGGTTCAGCGAGACGCGGACCCCGCGCCCGGAGCACACGCGCACACCGTTCCTTGGCGTGCATGAAGGGACAGCCTACTACCTGCTGTACAACGGCGTGCTGCGCGACCGCCGGCCGGAGAGCGGCAACGTGTTGACGCGCGCGGTGCTGAACGACCTCCAGCCGCATGACGGCCCGCGTGTGATCTACGGCGAGAGCAGCCGCCTGCGCCCGGCCACGCTGAAGGCGGAAAACATCACCTTCAAGCAGACGCCCTACGACGTGAGGGCACGGTGACGGAGATACAGCCCAAAGGCTTTCAGACAGCCGCGCTGGAGAAGCTGGCAAAGTTTCTGGACGAGACGCGGGTGTTTGGCGATGCGCGGACCGCGTTTCGCGCTGCGGATGGGCACGGCGAGTACCTGCCAATTTCCGTGTTGCCAGACACCCCCACGGTCTGTCTGAGGCTGCCGACGGGTGGCGGCAAGACGATTCTGGCGTCGTACACGGTTGGAGTTGCGGCGGAACACTATCTGGATACTGATACGCCCATGGTGCTGTGGCTGGTGCCGTCCAACGCCATCCGGGTGCAGACGCTGAAGGCGCTTGTGAACCCCGGCCATCCTTATCGCATGGTGCTGGATGCGCGGTTTGCGGGGCGTGTGCGCGTGTACGACATCGCGGACTTTGCGCTGATTACGCCACAGGACGCGGGAGGAAACTGCTGCGTGATTGTGGCGACGATGCAGGCGCTGCGGCAGACAGAGACGGAACGGCTGCAAGTGTATGCGCATAACGAGAACCTGGAGGGGCATTTCGCCACGGCTTTGGCAAGGGCGGCGACAGGCCTGCAGCCCATCAATGAAACGCATCCCTCGCCGCGCTTCTCCTTCATGAACCTGCTCAAGATGCACCGGCCGCTGGTGCTGGTGGATGAGGCGCAGAACTTTGCCACCGGGCTGAGCGCGGAGATACAACGGCGGATTGGGCCGGGCGTGGTGGTGGAGTTTACGGCGACTCCGCCAAAGGGCAGCAATGTGCTGTACCGCGCGACGGCGGCGGAGCTAAAGGCCGACGAGATGATCAAGCTGCCGGTGGTGCTGACCGAGCATGTTGGCGATTGGCACGACGCCGTGTGCCAGGCGGTGGCGCGGCGCAAAAAGCTGACCGCGATTGCCGCCGGGGAGCCGGGGCTGCAACCGGTGCGTCCCATGCTGCTGATCCAGGCAGAGAACAAAGGCAAGGACGCGGACTGGCGGGCGATCAAGGAATACCTCATCGGGACAGAGCACTTGGACGAACGCGAGATTGCGGTGCAGACACAGGACCGGCATGAGCTGGACGGCGTGGATCTGTTCGCGCCGGGGTGTCCGGTGACGACGGTTCTGACGGTACAGGCGTTGCGCGAGGGATGGGACTGCTCGTTTGCGTATGTGTTGTGCTCCGTGGCAAACGTGGGCAACGAGGCGGCGGTTGAGCAGTGGCTTGGCCGCGTGCTGCGGATGCCCTACGCCGCAAAGCGAAAGGATGATGCGCTGAACCGGGCGTATGCGCATGTGGTGAGTGCGCGCTTCGGGGAGACCGCACGGCAGTTGCAGGATGCGCTGGTGGGCATGGGGTTTGAGCCGGGCGAGGCGGCGGGAGCGGTCGTGAGCGAGAGTGGCGACCTGCTGGGAGCGGAGTTCAGGACGCCGTTTACGCAGGTGCTGCCAGAGGCTCCGCAACTGGACGCGCTCCATGAGGCGGAGCGGGCGCGGATTTCTGTTGTACCGGTGGAGGATGGATTCCGGCTGACGGCGCGGGGCGAGATGCCGGAGGCGCTGGTGCGGGAGGTGGAGCGGATACTGCCGGAGCGTGACCGCGGCGATGTGCTGCACCGGTCAGCGGCGCATAACAGGGACTGGAAGCCGTCGCCTTCGGAACGGGGCGAGTTGTTCAAGGTGCCCAGGCTGGTGGTGGATGCCGGGGATCAGAAGGTGTTGTTTGACCTGGAGCAGGTTGATCTGCCGCTTGGTTTTGAGTTGATGCAGTATCCGGCGGACCTGAGCGGCTTTCGCTTTGACGAGACGACGCGCCGGTACGAGCTGGACTATGAGGGACGGCATGTAGTGACCCGGCCGCTTGGGAATGAGCAGATGGAGTTTCTGCCGGTGGCGGAGACGCTGCCAGAGCTGGTGGGCTGGCTTGACCGGAGATTGCGGCGGACGGAGGTGACGCAGACGGCGTTAACGGCTTGGATTCGAACGGCGCTGGTACGCGCGCTGGACGCGGGGAATTTGCTGGATGTGCTGTTTCGCGGGAAGTTTCTGCTGCTGCGGAAGTTTGCGGAGAGCTTCGCGTCTGCGCAGATGGCGTGGAGCGGCGCGGGCTATCAACTGCTGCTGGACAGGGCGGCCACTGAAACGGACGATGAGTTTGCGTTCCGGTTCCCGCGTGAGTACCGGCCAAACTCGTTGATGTCCGGCGGATATCGCTTCGACAAGCATTTTTATCCCAGGCCCGGTGAGATGAAGGGTGAGGGCGAAGAGTTTCTGTGCGCCGTGGAGATCGACCGGTTGCCGGAGGTTGAGTTCTGGGTACGGAACCTTGCAGGACCCGGCGATGAGCGTGCGCGCGGTTCGTTTTGGCTGCAAACATCGCGGGACCGTTTCTATCCGGATTTCGTGGCGCGGTTGCACGATGGCCGGGTACTAGTGGTTGAGTACAAGGGGCGAAAGGATGAGACTGATGTTGAGGACGAAGAATTGGGACGATTGTGGGCCGAGCGGAGCGGCGGCAAGGCGGTGTTTCTCATGGCCCGTGAGCGGGATAAGATGGGCCGCTCTGTCACGGAGCAATTGAAGGCGGCGGTTGCCGGACAGCAGCAGAGTATGTTTGCGCGGAAGTAGTTATGCCGTAAGCGTAACGAGTTGTTCCTGTGTTGCTATGGCGGGTTCGGTGGTGCGTTTGAGCTGGCCGCAGGCGGCGTAGATGTCGCGGCCGCGCGGGCGCCGGATGTAGGTTGGTATTCCGCGGGCGATGAGGGTTTGCTGTAAGATTTCGACGGCCTCGGGTGTGGGCTGGGTGTAGGGGATGCCGGGGCCGGGGTTCCAGACGATGAGGTTGACCTTGGCGTGCATGGGCTCGCTTGGATCCCGCACATCCGCTGCGCGTATGTACGGGGCACCCGCAGTACTTGGATCCGCGCCTGAATCCCGCACATCCGCTTTGCGTATGTACGGGGCACCCGCACC